>CAVOJM010000004.1:0-507270 GCA_963696245.1 uncultured Actinomycetota bacterium | reverse complement strand
CATCACGGAGGCCGCCACCTCACTGTCACGCAGCGTCTGGAGCGCGCGTCCGGGCCGCGAACGCAGCAGGTTCGCTGCGAACCAGCAGGCGGCGATGCACAACACCAGGCCGAGGTACCACAGCCGTTCGGCCTGAGCGAACGGCACACCGAGGACGGTGAGGGGCGGGGAGTCGTTGCCCTCGAAGCTGAAACCGAGCACCGAGAAGGACGGGACCGGACGACCGTTGAAGCCACCGGTCACCGACCCCCAGGTATTGAGCACGTGGTCACCGATGAAGACGAGCCCGAGCGAGGCGATCCCGAGGTAGATCCCGCGCAACCGAGCGGCGAGCGGGCTGAACAGCAACCCGGCGAGACCAGCGGCGGACACGCCCAGAAGCATGGCAAGCAGGGGCGGCCAGCCCCCAGCCGCCCATCAGGTTGGCGGTCCCGCCTGGGTCGCCTGCGACGTAGGTGTAGGTCACCGCGCCGACGGCCAGGAAGAAGGCATGACCCAGTGAGAGCTGGCCGGTGGTACCGACGAGCAGGTTGAGCCCCACCGCGCCGATGATCGCGCCGAACACGGCGAAGCCAGTGCGTAGCCAGAACTCGTCGACATACAGCGGCAGCGCGAGCAGCACCACGAGCAGGGCGAGCGCCGCGACCAGCTGGAGCAGGCGACCTGCCCGTGGCATGGAGCTCGACGGGCGTTCGGCACGGGCCGGTCGTTCCTCGATGGTTGTGGTGTCAGACACGAGTCATCTCCCGAGTTCCGAAGAGTCCGGATGGTCGGACCAGGAGCACGGCAACCATGACGACATACGGCACCACGTCGCCGAACCCCCGTCCCAGGAAGGCGATCTGATCCTGGTAGCCGGAGGCCATAGCCTCGGAAACGCCGATCAACACCCCGCCGACCAGGGCCCCACCGGTCGAGATCGACCCCCCGAGGATGGCCGCCGGCAGGGCGCTCAGGGCGACCGTGGCCACCGCCGGGGTCACGCCAGGTGTCGGTGCGCCCACCGCGAAGAGGCCAGCGACCGCCGCCAGGACCCCGGCCATCACCCAGGCAACCATCGAGACGCGGCCCAGGCTGATGCCCATCAGGGCCGCCGCCTCGCCGTCCTCAGCCGCGGCCCGCATGGAGATGCCCCAGTTGGAGTACTTGAAGGTGACGAAGAACGCCGAGATCAGCAGGGCCGCCGCCACGATGGCGAAGCGCGGTTCGTGGTGATGCCGACCCCCCCAGCGAGATCGAGTCGCCGCCCCAGGGGTGGCCGACGTTGAGGATCTCGAGCCGATGCGCCGGGTCAGGTCGGTGACGATGATCAGATCGACGCCGATCGTCAGGATCGCGAGGCTGATGACCGGCGTGCCGCGCAGGCGGTTGATGAGCACGCGTTCGACCAGGAACGCCGCGGTCGCTGCCCCCGCGACTCCGACCGCCACCGCTCCCCCAGAAGCCCAGGGTCTCGTGGAAGCGGCCCATCAGGTAGGCACCCAGGAGCATGAGCGAGCCCTGCATGAAACTGGTGACTTCGCTCGCCTTGAAGATGATCACGATGCCCAGCGCGATGAGCGCATAGACCGCGCCGAGCGACAGCCCGTTCAAGAGAAAGACAGGAATTGCGTCATGGCGAGCTCTCCTCGTGATGGTCCTGTTCCGCAGCAACGGCGGGATCGTCGTCCTTGGCGCCGAGGTAGGCGCGGATGACGTCTGGGTCGGCCTGTGTCTCCTCGGGGGTGCCGTCCGCGATACGGCGTCCGAAGTCGAGGACCGTGACGCGATCGGCAATGCTCATCACCATCCCCATGTCGTGCTCGACCAGGACGACGGAGATGCCGAGTCCATCGCGGATCTCGAGCACCGCCCGCGCCATCCGTTCGGTCTCGTCGGCGTTCATGCCGGGCTACCGGTTCGTCGAGGAGCAGGAGGCGTGGTTCGGTACACAGCGCACGGGCCACCTCGACTCGCTTCTGGTCGCCGTAAGACAGGACGCCGACGGGGATGTCGAGCTTCGCGCCGAGCTCGAGGAACTCAGCGATCTCCCGGACGCGAGCCCCGTGCCGGCGTCCCTCCCGAGTCGCCTTCGGCAACCGCAGCCCGGATGCGAGGAACCCCGCATGGGTCAGTCCGTGCCGCCCGAGCATCAGGTTCTCGGCAACCGTCTGGGTGTTCGACAGCGCGATGTTCTGGAAGGCTCGTGCGACGCCGAGACGAGCGATCTTGTGCGGACGCAGCCCGTTGAGCAACGTCGTGCCCAGACGTACCTCGCCGGACGTGGCGCGGTAGACCCCGGACAGCACGTTGAACAGAGTCGACTTGCCGGCACCATTCGGGCCGATGATCGCGTGCACGGTGCCTGGCTGCACCGTGAACGACACCTCGGACAGTGCCTTGACCGCGCCGAACGCGACCGAGACGTTCTCGACGGTCAGGGTCTCGACGTCCTCGCGCAGGTCGACTGCTGCCGTCGCACTCATGACGACCACCTCGTCAGCTTCTTGGTGGTCGGCGTGGCCACGAGCCGTCCGGACGACTCGTCGGCACCGTGACCGAGGTAGAGGCGTTGCACGGCGTCGGACTTCGAGAGCTCAGCGGCCGATCCTGACAACGACCCACCTTCCCGACGTCGAGCACGAAGGCGTCATCAGCGACTCCGAGGGCCATCGTCGCGTTCTGCTCAACGAGCAGAACCGAGGTTCCGTGCTGGTTGATCTCGCGGATCACCTCGCCGATCTGGCCGATGATGCGCGGCGCGAGTCCCAACGACGGCTCGTCGAGCAGCAGCAGCTGAGGTCTGGACATCAGACCACGTCCGATCGCAAGCATCTGCTGCTCGCCACCCGAGAGCAGCCCGGCCCGTTGGGAACGCCGCTCGGCCAGAACGGGGAACATCTCGTAGATGCGGTCGTAGTCGCCCGATCGCTCGTCGCGGCCTCGGACCGCAAGACCACCGGCCTTGAGATTCTCCTCCACGGTGAGCCGGGTGAAGATACGTCGGCCCTCCGGGACCTGGACCAGGCCGCTGGCGACGCAGCGCGCCGGATCGAAACCCTTGAGGCTCTTGCCGCGGTAAGATGACCTCACCGCCCTCGACCCGCCCCCGATGGAGGCTCAGGGTGCTCGACAGGGTGCGCAGCAGGGTCGTCTTGCCCGCTCCGTGGCTGCCGAGCAACGCCACGACGGCGCCCTCAGGGACCGAGAGGCTCACGCCCCTCAGCGCCCGGACCGCACCGCCGTAGGTGACCACGAGGTCGCGCACCTCCAGGAGCGGGCTGCCGCCGGAAGCTCGGCCGGCGTCGTCCTGCTCGATGTTGCTCATGCTCGTGCCTCCCACTCGATCTCCCGCTCGAGGACCTCGCCGGTCAGGGACGGGTCGGCGACCACCACCCCACCCGACCGCAGACGGCACGGGCGGCCGATGGCTCGCGGAAACGAATCGCACGGCAAGGTCACCCGGCCGACCCTAGTGACGCCGGTCACGACTAGACATGTCGATCCCCGCCACACTCCAACCTGAAATTGTGTGGCTCAAGCCCGTGTCGAACGGATTCAACCGTCCTGTCAGGGGGCGTGCAGAGATCCGGTACAACCGCAGCGCCGCCTGAAGCTCGAGCTGGCGCGCCAGTCCTGCCAGTCCGTCCCGATCAGCTTCCCGATCCGGTCGGAGTCGCTCGGCGACCGTGGCTCGTCGCACGTGCAGCACGTCCTTGGTGCGGCCAGCATGGCCGCCGGCGTCGAAGTAGGCCTGCAGCGTCTCGATCAGGTCCGTGCCGCGGCGATCGTCGTACTCCAGCAACGGCCCCAGGCACCCGGCGACGAAGCTCGCCATGTCAGGGCGGTCCCCCAGCACCAGCCCGACGAATCCGAGCTCGGCGAGCGACGCGCCCTGCCCACCGCGCCCGAGCGAGCGCGGGCCGACACGCACCGGACCGCCTCCCCCGTGGGCATCGCTCAACGGCCCGACCCCCGACCTCGGCCCCGCACCGCCGACCGTCACCGGGCGACCGATGCTGTGGCCGAGCTCGTCGGCGAGGGCTCGCGCGGTCGCCGCGGGATCGCTGTCGGTGTCGGGAAGGAGCAGGACCAGCTGGCCCTCGAACGCGGCGGCGAGCCCGCCAGAGCGGGCGACCACGTGGTCGACCGCGCTCGCGGCTCGGCCACGGTCGGCACCATCGAGCTCCACGACGAACACCGTGTGAGGCTCCATCAGGTCCGTGCCGAGACGGCGGCCCGGTCCAGCAACCCGTCGGGGTCCTGGCCGGGATCACGGAGGAGATCGTCCACCAGTTCACCGCGGACGCGATTCTCGGCCTCGATCCCGGAACGCAGACTCAGCAGCAGCAGTGCCGTGACGAGGGCGGCGCGCTCCAGGATCCGGTTGTCCGTCTCGTCGACTCCTCCTCGCGCTGGAGGATCAGAGCGGCGAATCGTTGCCGGCCGACCGTGACGGCGGTGACGAACCATGATCTGCCGTCGACACCGCACCGGGCGGCGCGGCCGCTGGAGAGCGACGTGGTCACGGCTCGCTCGAGTGTCGCCTCGTCCGGCGGGTCGACCTCTCCCCCACCGAGCACAACTGCCGGCCCTCCTCGTCGAGAAGGAGCAGAGCACCGCCGAGAACGTCGACCAACGCCCCAGCAATCTCCTCGACCCCACCGCCGCGTAGCACCACCTGAGCCATCCGGTCGTGCGCGCTCGAGGCCCGCTCCACGGACCGGTTTCGGTCCTGAAGCAGCAGGTTCACGTCGCGAAGCTCGGCGAGTGCCTCCCGGGTCTCGTCGAGCAGCCGCGCCTTGTCGATGGCGGCGGCCGCATGGGCGGCCAGCGAGCTCAACAGCGCGACCTCGGAGCGGGAGAACGGCCGTTCACTCCGGTTGGCGGCGTACAGGACGCCGATCACGGTGGTGCCGCGCTGGAGTGGAACACCGAGGATCGCGACGAGACCCTCTTCCGCAACAGCGCTGTCGATGGCGAGCGTGTGCTTGAACCGCTCGTCCTCGAAGTAGCTGGCCGTCCAGTAGGGCATCGCACTCTGCGCGACCTGCCCGCCGAGACCCTCACCCATCGCGAGCCGGACCTGCTGGAACTGCGCCGAGACGGAACCGTCAGTCACCCGCATATAGGTGTCGGCGGCCCGGACGTCATTCATCGTGAGGTAGGCGACATCGGTGTGCAGCAACTGTCGAGCCCGGTGCACGATGGCCACCAGAACCGAGTCCAGGTCGGAGAGCCGAGCCAGGTCGTACGCCGTTTCGTAGAGGGCGGTCAGCTCGTCCTCACGGCGACGCTGGGTCAGCAACCGCTCGCGGACCTGGAGGGCGAGCCGCTTGCCCTCCTCAAGCTGGTCGATCACCTCGGCAGACTCCCCGTTGGCACGGGCAGCCAGTCCCGGCGCCTCGAACTCCACCGCAGCCGCGTCCCGGGACAGCAAGGCGAGGTAGTCGGTCCACATGCCGCCGATTGTCGCCCGTCGCGTCAACCCCCCGGCCCGCGGCTCAGTGGGCAGTCCAGCCACCGTCGATCACCATCGAAGCGCCGGTGACGGCGGCTGCCGCCGGCGAGCAGAGGTACGCCGCCATCTCGGCGACCTCCTCCGGCTCGAGCAGCCGCTTGATCGCGGCCCGCTCGAGCAGCACGTCTCGGACCACCTGGTCCTCGGTGATCCCGCGCACGCGCGCCTGGTCGGCGATCTGATTCTCCACCAGCGGCGTGCGGACGAAGCCCGGGTTGATGCAGTTCGAGGTGACGCCATGCTCCGCCCCTTCGAGCGCCGCCACCTTCGACAACCCTTGTAGTCCGTGCTTGGCCGATACGTAGGCTGCCTTGTGCGGCGAGGCGACCAAGCCGTGCACCGAGCTGATGTTGACGATCCGACCCCAATGCCCCTCGTACATGTGCGGCAGGGCGTGGGAGATCAGCCAGAACGGAACCTCCAGCATGACCCGCAGGATCATGGCGAACCGTTCCGCCGGGAACTCTTCGAGCGGTCGCACGAGTTGAAATCCTGCGTTGTCGACCACGATGTCGAGATCGGTCGGCAGGTCGTCGAGGAACGCAGCGTCGGCCAGGTCGACCACGCGGGCGACGCCGCCGACCTCCTCGGCGACAGCCTCCACCTCGGCATCGACGTCAATGGCCAGGACATCCGCCCCCGCCGCGGCCAAACGGATCGCGCAGGCCCGGCCGATCCCGCTAGCGGCTCCGGTCACCAGAGCCCGCCGACCGGAGAGATCGGCGGGAGACGAAGGCGCCAGCGATGCCATGCAGGAACGGTATCGACGCCTCGAACGGGCGAATACAGGCGAACCCACCACCCTGGCCAAGGACCTCATGGCTGCTTTTCACACTCGCCAGCGATCTGCCAGCGAGGCAGGCTGTGCGGAGCCGCTTCCAGCCGCGCCCGGCGCGGGAAAATGCAGAAAGCCGCCCGAAGGCGGCTTCTGTGTTGGGTGGAGCTGAGGGGACTCGAACCCCTGACCCCCTGCATGCCCGTCCCCACAGAGCCGCTACCAGCTGCGCCACACGGAGAAATGCAGAAAGCCGCCCGAAGGCGGCTTCTGTGTTGGGTGGAGCTGAGGGGACTCGAACCCCTGACCCCCTGCATGCCCGTCCCACAGAGCCGCTACCAGCTGCGCCCCGGCGCAGAAATGCAGAAAGCCGCCCGAAGGCGGCTTCTGTGTTGGGTGGAGCTGAGGGGACTCGAACCCCTGACCCCCTGCATGCCCGTCCCACAGAGCCGCTACCAGCTGCGCCCGGCGCAGAAATGCAGAAAGCCGCCCGAAGGCGGCTTCTGTGTTGGGTGGAGCTGAGGGGACTCGAACCCCTGACCCCCTGCATGCCATGCAGGTGCGCTACCAGCTGCGCCACAGCCCCATTGCTTCCCCGAACGAGCGGGTGACAACTCGCGGAATACTAGCCAACCGTCCGGCCCGAAGCGAAATCGGGGTCCGTCAGGCGGTGGCCACCCGGTTGTAAGCGCGCATCCGCATCGGGGCGCCTGGCTCGTCCTGGTCGAGCTCGACCCAGCCGCAGTTGCCGAGCCCGTGCGAGGACAGCGCGCTCGGTCACGGGCCAGCCGAGCAGGACAGGTACGGCGTCGCGGATCGCCGCCCCGTGGGAGACCGCGACGGCGAGCTCGCCGGGACCGATCGAGCCCAGCAGCTCGAGCAGCGCCTCGCGCATCCGCACGGACACCTCAGCGGCGTTCTCGCCGCCCGGGACGACGTCGAAGTCGCCCCGGCGGAAGGCCGCGAACTCGTCTGGCGCGAGCTCGGCGTACTCCGTGTGGGTCAGCCCCTGGCGCTCCGCGAGGTAGTACTCACGCAGGCGGGCGTCGTACGTCGGGTCGAGACCGCACTCCTTCGCGACGTACGCCGCGGTGTCGCGGGCGCGCAGGCTGTCGGAGGACCACAGCGCGACCGGGCCCATCGCCGCGATCACCGGGGCCGTCTCGGCGGCCTGACGACGACCGGTGTCGTCGAGCTCGGCGTCGAGCTGGCCCTGCACGCGACCGGCCTTGTTCCAGGCGGTCTGGCCGTGCCGGAGGAGAAGGAGTCGCCTGCTCGGAACAGACTCAGCGCTCATGCGAGACGACGTCGGCGGGCAGCTCGATCGCCGGGCAGTCGCGCCACAGCCGCTCGAGGGCGTAGAACTGCCGCTCCTCCTCGTGCTGCACGTGCACCACGATCTCGCCGTAGTCGATGAGCACCCAGCGCCCGTCGCGCTCGCCCTCGCGGCGCAGCGGCTTGGCGCCGATCTCGCGCAGCTTGTCCTCGATCTCGTCGACGATCGACTTCACCTGGCGGTCGTTGGAGGCCGAGGCGAGCACGAAAGCGTCGCTGATCGCGAGCTGTTCGCTGACGTCGAAGGCGATGATGTTGGAGGCGAGCTTGTCGGACGCGGCGCGGGCGGCGGCCTGCACGAGCTCGACGGCGTGTTCGGTGGCGGTCATGGGGTGTCCTTGGGAGTACAGGTCGTGCTTGGCGATGTACTGGACGACGCCATCGGGCACGAGGTACCAGACCGGCTCGCCGCGTCGCTTGCGATCGCGGCAGTCGGAGGAGGAGATCGCCAGTGCGGGGATCTCGACCATGGTCACACGGTCGGAGGGGATCGAGGCGATCGTCGCCTCGTCCATGGTGTAGCCGGGGCGGGTGCAGCCGACGAACTGGGCGAGCGCGAAGAGCTCCTCCGCGTCGCGCCAGGTGAAGATGTCGGCGAGCGCGTCCATGCCGGTGATGAAGTAGAGCTCGGCGTCGGGGAACCGTGCCTTGAGGTCCCTCAGCGTGTCGATCGTGTACGTCGGCCCGTGGCGGTCGATGTCGACGCGGGAGACGTTGAACCGCGGGTTGGCGGCGGTCGCGATGACCGTCATCAGGTAGCGGTCCTCGGCCGGGGAGACCACCCGGTCGGACTTCTGCCAGGGGTCACCGGTCGGCACGAAGACGACCTCGTCGAGGTCGAACCAGGCCTGCACCTCCGACGCGGCCACGAGGTGGCCGTGATGGATCGGGTCGAAGGTGCCGCCCATGACACCGACCCGGCGGGCGCCCGGCACGCGCTCGGTGGTCAGCTGTGCTCGCGTCCCGCGCCGAAGGCGAGCAGCGCGAGCAGCATCGCCAGCAGGATGCCGAGAGCGATACCGCCGACGAGCCAGTGGTTGGGCACGTTGGGGTTCTCGGTGTGCAGCACGGTCACGAACGCGTTCAGCATGGGCCACACCCTACCGGGGTCGACCCCGGTCAGCGCACGTGACCGTCACCGGTGACGACGTACTTCGTCGACGTCATCTCGGGCAGGCCCATCGGGCCACGGGCGTGCAGCTTCTGGGTGCTGATCCCGATCTCGGCGCCGAATCCGAACTCGCCCCCGTCGGTGAACCGTGTCGAGGCGTTGACGAGCACGGCCGCGGAGTCGACCGCGGCCGTGAACGCACGCGCGGCGGCGAGATCCTCGGTCACGATCGCCTCGGTGTGCTGGCTGGAGAAGCGCCGGATGTGGGTGATCGCCGCGGCGAGATCGGGTACGACGGCCGCGGAGATGTCGAGGGAGAGGTACTCCTGCGCGAAGTCCTCGTCCGCGGCGGCCACCACCCCGTCGTACGTCGCGAACGCGGGGTCTCCGTGGACCGTGACGCCGGCGTCCTGCAGCGCGGTGACGACCCGGGGCAGGAACGCGTCGGCGACGTCGGCGTGCACCAGCAACGACTCGGCAGCGTTGCAGACGCTGGTGCGGTGGGTCTTCGAGTTGAGGACGATCGCCAGCGCCTTGTCGAGGTCGGCGGCCGCGTCGACGTAGACGTGGCAGTTGCCGACGCCGGTCTCGATGACCGGGACCGTGGACTCCTCGACGACCGACTGGATCAGGCCCGCTCCCCCGCGCGGGATGAGCACGTCGACGTGGCCGCGGGCGCGCATCAGCGCCTTCACGCTGTCGTGGGAGTCTCCTGGGACCAGCTGGATGACATCGGCGTCGAGGCCTGCGGAGGCGACCGCGTCGCGGAGCACGCCGACGATCGCGGCGTTGCTCGACCGGGCGCTGGAGGAGCCGCGCAGGAGCACCGCGTTGCCGGACTTCAGGCAGATCCCGGCCGCGTCCGCGGTGACGTTGGGTCGGGCCTCGTAGATCATCCCGACGACGCCGAAGGGCACCCGGACCTGGCGCAGCTCGAGCCCGTTGGCAAGCGTGCTGCCGCGGACGACCTCGCCGACCGGGTCGGGCAGACCGGCGACGTCTCGCAGACCCTGGGCCATCGCGGCCAGCCGGTCGGGGGTGAGGCGCAGCCGGTCGACGATGTTCGCAGGTGTGCCTCCGGACTGGGCGCGGGCGACGTCCTCGGCGTTGGCCGCGAGCACCTCGTCCTCGCGCTCGAGCAGGGAGTCCGCCATCGCCTGGAGGGCCCGGTCCTTCTGGGCGCGAGTCGCCAGGGCCAGGCCGTGACTGGCCTCGCGGGCGCGCTCCGCGACCGCGACGACCTCCTGCTGCGTGTCCATGCGGCGAGCCTAGTTGCGACGCAACCAAACCGAGCCCCGGGGCGTCGTACGCTCAACAAGCGCACGCAGCTCGCTGCCGTTGGAAGGACCTCCGTTGCTCCGCACCACCTCTCGTGCCCTCGGCCTCGCGGCCGCCGTAGCGCTGGCCGTGCCGACGCTCTCCGCGGTCTCCGGGCAGGTCTCGGCCCACGCCGACCAGCCGGCTCGCCTCGCTGCCGACGACGCAGCGCCGTTCTCCCTCTGGGCGCCGAAGAAGGTGACGTCCTACGAGTACCGCCACAAGACCTGGACCGACTTCGGCCTCCGGATGGTCGCCGAGACCGGACCGCTCGAGATCTGGTCGCACCGTCCGTCGTACGACGAGGGCATCCAGAGCACCTGGCGCTCCGCCGACGGCGACGTGGCGCTCCCGGTGAACGCGATGAAGGACTTCTCCGGCATCTCGGACTTCATGACCGTCACGGTGACGCCGCGCAAGGGCGGCGACCCGATGGCCCTCACCCGCAAGGCCTGCCTCAACGGCTACGCCCAGCGAGTCCGTCCCGACGCACCCGCGACGTCGCCCTACCCGAACGGCTGCTGGTTCAACGCCTTCAGCCTCGGCTCGGTCCAGGGCATCCAGCAGGGCTGGGCCAGCCCGGTGCTCGACCAGAACAAGGCGCTCAAGATCGACGCCGGCACGTACGACGTCGTCGCGACGATCAGCCCGAAGTACGCCAAGGTCTTCGGTCTCACGCCCGACGAGGCGTCGACGTCCACGGTCCTCACCGTGACCCAGCAGGTCGTCGAGGACGGCGGTGGCCAGGGCCCGAAGCCGGTCCCGGGACCTGTCGATCGCCTCGCCCGACCCGTCTCCGCCCCGCCGTCGGGCGACGTCGAGCCCCCCGAGGGCGGCCCCGAGCCCGACCTCCGCTCGCTGCCCGCGTGGGGCATCTCGCTGAGCAGGAACGGCACCCAGCTGCGCTTCTCCGCGACCGTCTGGAACGCCGGCACCAGCCCCCTGGTCGTCGACGGCTTCCGTCGCGCCGGCAAGGACGAGATGGACGCCTACCAGTACTTCTTCGACGCCGACGGCACCCAGACCGGCTACCAACCCGTCGGCCACATGCACTGGGACCCCAAGCCCTCCCACCAGCACTGGCACTTCGAGGACTTCGCCCGCTACACGCTGCTCGACAAGGACCAGCAGCAGATCGCGGTCTCCCACAAGGAGGCGTTCTGCCTCGCCAACACCGACGCCGTCGACCTCACCGTCCCCGAGGCCGCGTGGCAGCCCGAGAACACCGACCTCGCGACCTCGTGCGGCGACTACTCCGCGCTGAGCATCCGTGAGGTGCTAGCGGCCGGCTGGGGCGACACCTACACGCAGTACCGCGCCGGCCAGTCGATCCCGGTCGGTGACCTGCCGAACGGCACCTACTACCTGGCCGTCATCGCCAACCCCGAGCACCACCTCGTGGAGGAGTCGACCGACAACAACGTCGCGCTCCGCAAGATCCACCTCGGCCGGTCGCACGGTGTCCGCACCGTGACGGTGCCGCAGGTCGGGATCATCAAGGAGGAGGGGTACGGCGGAACCGGCTGAGGCGCGAGAGCCGACGGGGCCGGTCTTCGTCGTCCAGCGCCACCACGCGACCAACATCCACTTCGACCTCCGCCTGGAGGTCGAGGGGGTCTTGGCGTCGTGGGCCGTCCCCAAGGGTCCGTCCACCGACCCGCGGCAGAAGCGGTTGGCGGTCCGCGTCGACGACCACGAGCTCGCGCACGCGTCGTACGAGAACGACGTCGAGGGCCGCGGCTCGGTCGTCATCTGGGATACCGGGACCTTCGACAACGTGACCGAGCGCGACGGTGAACCGGTGTCGGTCGCGGACGCGCTGGCCGGCGGACACCTCAAGGTGGTGCTCCACGGCGACCGACTGCAGGGCGCCTACACGCTGCAGCAGACCCGGATGAGCGGCGATGACCGCAACTGGCTGCTGGTGAAGGTGACTGACTCCTGAAATGAGTCGAGTCGGCGCAGTGTCAGGGTGACACTGCGCCGACTCGGCGGAGAACTGCTCAGCCCTTGCGGGCGATGATCTGCTCAGTGGCGGCGGGCAGGACCGTGTGGAGGTCGCCCACGACACCGAAGTCGACCAGCTCGAACATCGGAGCCTCTTCGTCCTTGTTGACGGCCACGATGGTCTTCGAGGTCTGCATGCCGGCGCGGTGCTGGATCGCACCGGAGATGCCGTTGGCGACGTAGAGCTGCGGCGAGACCGTCTTGCCGGTCTGGCCGACCTGGAAGCTGTGCGGCATCCAGCCCGAATCGACGGCGGCACGCGAGGCGCCCACGGCCGCGCCGAGGGCGTCGGCGAGGGCCTCGATCGGCTCGAAGTTGCCGCCGGTGCCGCGGCCACCGGAGACCACGATCGCGGCCTCGGTGAGCTCCGGACGACCGGTCGCCTTGCGCGGCTGCGACGCCACGATCTGGGCGGTCTTCGCGCCGTCGGAGATCGTCGGGGTGAACTCCTCGACGGCTCCGGCACCCGCGGACTCCTCGGGAGCGGCGGAGTTGGGCTTGACCGTGATGATCGGGGTGCCCTTGGTGACCTTGGCCTGGACGGTGAAGTTGCCGGCGAACACGCTCTGCGTGGTGACCGGGCCCTCCTGCACGTCGACGGCGTCGGTGATCAGGCCCGACTCGAGCTTGATCGCGAGACGACCGGCGATCTCCTTGCCCTCGGCGGAGGACGGGATCAGGATCGCGGCGGGCGACGCCTTCTCGGCGAGCTGCTGCAGCGCCTCGGCCTTGGGGGCGACGAGGTAGCCCTTCAGCGGAGCGTCGTCGATCGTGTAGACCTTCTCGGCGCCGTACGCCTTGACCTTCTCGGCGACCTCGGCGGCCTTCTCGGCGGGGCCGATGTAGACCGCGGACGGCTCACCGAGACGCTTGGCGAGGGTGAGCAGCTCGTACGTCGGCTTCTTGACCGCGCCGTCGACGTGGTCGATGACAACCAGAACTTCAGACATGGTCAGCTCCTCAGATGAACTTCTTCGAGGCGAGGAACTCGGTCAGCGCCTTGGCACCCGACCCGTCCTCGTCCTTGACGATCTCGCCGGCGGTGCGCGGCGGGCGGGCCGTGGTGTCCACGACCTCGGTCCAGGCGGCCGCGAGGCCGACCTGGTCCGGCTCGACGCCGATGTCACTCAGCGACCAGGTCTCGAGCGGCTTCTTCTTGGCCGCCATGATCCCCTTGAACGACGGGTAGCGGGCCTCGCCCGACTGGTCGGTGACCGACAGGACCAGTGGCATGGTGCCGCCGATGACCTCGGTGGCCGTGTCGCCGTCGCGCTTGATGCGGACCTGGTCGCCCTGGAACTCGACGACCGAGGCCAGCGTGACCTGCGGCAGGCCGAGACGCTCGGCGAGCATCGCCGGGACGACGCTCATGCTGGCGTCGGTCGAGGCCAGGCCGCCGACCACGAGATCGACCTTGGTCTCGGCACCGAGCTTCTCGATGGCCTTGGCCAGCACCAGCGAGGTGGCGACGGCGTCCGAGCCTGCGATCGCGTCGTCGATGACGTGGACGCCCTGGTCGGCACCCATCTGCAGAGCCTTGCGGACGGCGTCCAGCGCCTTCTCCGGGCCAACGCAGAGCGCGGTCACGGTCGTGTCGTCACCGGCCTTCTCCTTGATCTGCAGCGACTGCTCGACGGCGTATTCGTCGAGCTCCGAGAGGAGCCCGTCGACGCCGACGCGGTCAACGGTGTTGTCCGACTCGAACTGCCGGTCGGCAGTTGCGTCGGGGACATGCTTCACACAGACGACAATGTTCATGGTGGTGTGGCCGGAGCGGCCCCTCCTGATGCGGTCGGGATGTGCTCGTGAGGCTACCGTCGCGTAGGGCGGGCCGAAACTCGGTCCAGGGTTGGGTTTGTCACAGCGGCGCTGTCACGGTCAGGGCCGGATGATCCGCTCCAGGATCCGGCCGACCACCAGGTAGGCCACTGCGGCGAGACCCCAGTTGATGAGCGCGTTCTTGGTCGCGGCGTCACTGCCGTCGAACGTGAAGATCCCGTTGTCGCGGGAGAAGACGTCGAGGTCGACGGCATCGGCCACGTCGAGGACGAACTTCACGAGCGCGTTGTCCGGTGTTGGCGTCCAGGGCGATCAGCAGGGCACCGCCCGCGAGGAACAGGGCGCAGACCACCGCGGCCAGCCACACCAGCTGAGCCAGCCGGACCCGCAGCACCGACGCCGCACCCCTCGTCGTACGACCGTCCGTCACGTCGGAATCCCCTGTCTTCACGCCGGTGTCATGCCCGGTGGTCCGTCGGGGGCAAACCTTCGCACACGGTTGACCCGTCCGTGCGGATGCAGAACGGCCCCGGCGCGCGAGCGCCGGGGCCGATCGTGGTGCTGCTCGGTGCTACTTCTTGACCTTCACGGCCTTCGAGGTCTGGACGACCGTCGTGTAGCCGGACTCGGTGTAGGTCACCTTGACGGAGACCTTCTTGCCCTGGAGGGACTTGTCCAGCTTCAGCGACTTGCCGGTGGCCTTCTTGACGTTCTTGCCGTTCGAGAGCCACTGGTAGCCGATCTTGGCGCCATCGGCCTTGCCGGGCACGGCCGTGAGCTTCTTGCCGACCTTCGCCGTGCCGTCGATGGCGACCTTGCCGGTGACCGGCACGTCGCTCACGTCGACCGGCGGGGGCGGCGGAGCGTCCTCCGAGACCGTGACGTGGCCGATGGTCAGGTCCTGGCCGGCAGTGGGCACGCACGTGGACAGGAGCGCGATCCCGTAGGGGTCGGCCGTGAGGTGACCGACGATCGTGCCCAGGGTGATCGGAGTGTCGCCGACAGCCGCGGGCGCCGTCATCGGGACCGACCCGGAGTCGGCGAAGACGAGGGCGGTCATCGGCGCGGTGATCGACTTCGTGGTGAACGTCGCCGAGCCTGTCGCCGAGCGCGACCGGGAAGTCAGTCTTCCCGGTCAGGGAGCTCACCGGACCGAAGTTCGCGCTGCCCATGTCGAGCTTGGCGGTGATGGCGGCCGAGAAGTCTGCGCCGGGGGGGACAGAATTGGGCGTGGTGACCTCGACGGTCACGGTCGCGGGCAGCGAGAAGTCCTGGCCGGCCGCAGATCCAGAACAGGTGTAGGCCAACGCCGCCGGCGCCGCCGTTGCCGCGCTGAGACCAGCGACTGCCGGTGCGACGACCAGTCCTGCGGTCACCACGGCACCCGAGGTCAGCGCCGCCCACCGGCGACGCGTGCTCGACTTGTGAATCATGTGTCTCCCTCCGGGCCGCACCATGGCGGCCACGTCTTCACCCCGGCCCCATCGGCGCGAGAACAGCTCCGGGCTGTCGCCAGCACCCTAAGGTGCCCTGGATCACAATATACGATTTCTCAGAATAAAATATACGATCTATCAAGAAGTCGATCCCGCGAACGGCCCCGTCAGCGTCCCCGAAACTCCGCCCTCCCGGGACCGTTCGCCACGAAGGACTCCATCCCGATCACCCGGTCCTCAGTGGCGAAGAGCGCTGCGAACTGTTGCCGCTCGATCTCCAGGCCGGTCTCGAGGTCGACCTCGCTCCCGCGGTCGATGCTCTCCTTCGCCGCCCGGATCGCGTACGACGCGGCTCCGGAGAACTGCTTCGCCCAGGCCAGCGCCTCGTCGTAGACCGACTCGGCCGGCACCACCTTGTCGACGAGCCCGATCGCGAGCGCCTCGTCGGCCTTCACGAACCGGCCGGTGAAGATGATGTCCTTCGCCCTGCTCGGTCCGACGAGACGGGTCAGGCGCTGCGTGCCGCCGGCGCCGGGGATGATGCCGAGCAGGATCTCGGGCTGGCCGAGGGTCGCGTTGTCGGCGGCGATCCGGATGTCGGCGCAGAGCGCGAGCTCGCAGCCGCCGCCGAGCGCGTAGCCGGTGATCGCGGCGACGACCGGCTTGGGGATGCGGGCGACCGCACCGAGGGCGGACTGCAGCGGGCCGGAGCGCTTGACCATGTCGGTGTAGGACATGTCGGCCATCTCCTTGATGTCCGCGCCGGCGGCGAAGACCCGCTCCCCGCCGTACACGATCACGGCCTTGACGTCGTCGCGCTCGGAGGCCTCCGTGGCCGCAGCCCGGATCTCCTCCTGCACCTGGACGTTCAGCGCGTTCATCTTCGGCCGGTCGAGCCGGATGGTGCCGACGCCGTCGGCCACCTCGAGCCTCACGAACTCACCCATCGCTGCTGAGCCACCTCTCTGTCGCGGATCTGTCTGGAGACCCTTCTTCCTCGGCATGGTGCCATCTCGGGGAGAATGCCCACGTGAGCCCTGGCATCTGGACCCATCTCGGACAGCAGGCCAAGGTCTGGCCCGGGCGCAACTGGCCCCTGGGCTCGACCTGGTCGCCCGAGTCGACGAACTTCGCGGTCTACTCCCCGAACGCCACGGCGTGCTGGGTCTGCGTCTTCGACGACGACGAGGTCGAGACCCGCCACCAGCTCACCGAACGCTCGCTCGGCATCTGGCACGGGGCACTGCCGGACATCGCGCCCGGCACTCGTTACGGCTACCGCGTCGACGGACCGTGGGAGCCGTCTCGGGGCTACCGCTTCAACTCCCAGAAGCTGCTGCTCGACCCCTACGCCCTGGCCACGGCCGGCACGATGCGTCCCGAGCCGGCGATGTTCGGCTACCAGATGGGTGACCCGGCAGCTGCGTGACGAGCAGGACTCCGCGCCGTACAACGCACGCAGCGTCGTGGTCGACCCGGCCTTCGACTGGGAGGGCGAGGTGCCGATGCGGCGCCGCTGGCGCGACACGGTGATCTACGAGCTGCACGTCAAGGGCTTCACCAAGCTGCACGACCGGGTGCCCGAGGAGCTGCGCGGGACGTACGCCGGGCTCGGGAGCCCCGCGGTCGTCGAGTACCTCCGCGACCTCGGGGTCACCGCCGTCGAGCTGCTGCCGATCCACCAGTTCTTCTCGGAGCCGGCACTGCTCGAGCGGGGACTGGTCAACTACTGGGGCTACAACACGATCAGCTACTTCTCCCCCGACGCGTCGTACAGCTCGTCCGGTGATCGCGGTCAGCAGGTGACCGAGTTCAAGCAGATGGTCAAGGCCCTGCACGCCGCCGGCATCGAGGTCATCCTCGACGTGGTCTACAACCACACCGCCGAGGGCGGGGCGCTCGGGCCGACCATCTCCTTCCGCGGCCTCGACGACCGCGGCTTCTACAAGCGGGTGCAGCCGTTGACGGACGCGGCCACCGGGATCAGCGTCTTCAACGACACCTACTGGGACGTCACCGGCTGCGGCAACACCGTCGACTCCAACGACCCGCTGGCGCTCCGGATGATCCTCGACTCGCTGCGCTACTGGGTGACCGAGATGCACGTCGACGGCTTCCGCTTCGACCTGATGTCGGCGCTGACCCGCACCGGCTACGACATCGACATGAACTGCCGGCTGCTCGTCGCGATCGGCCAGGACCCGGTGCTGCGGCACGTGAAGCTGATCGCCGAGCCGTGGGACGCCTCGATGGACGGCTACCTCGTCGGCAGGATGCCGCCGCCGTGGGTGGAGTGGAACGACCAGTACCGCGACGAGATCCGCGACTTCTGGCGCAACCACTCCTCGGGCAACAGCACTGTCGCCACCCGGCTCGCCGGGTCGTCGGACCTCTACGCCGATGACGGGAGGTCGGCGTACAACTCGATCAACTTCGTGACCGCCCACGACGGCTTCACCGTGCGCGACCTGGTGTCCTACGAGCACAAGCACAACGAGGCCAACGGCGAGCACAACCGCGACGGCACCGACAACAACCGGTCGTGGAACCTCGGGCACGAGGGCGAGACCGTCGATGACTCACTGGTCGCCGTACGACGTCGCCAGGTGGCCAACATGATGGCCACCCTGTGCCTGTCCAACGGCGTCCCGATGATCACCGCCGGCGACGAGCGTGGTCGCACCCAGGGCGGCAACAACAACGCCTACTGCCAGGACAACGAGATCTCGTGGGTCGACTGGAGTCCCGACGACGCCTGGCTCGATGTCTACGAGACCACGAAGGCCGCGCTGCGGCTGCGACGCCAGCACCCCGCACTGCGGCAGCGGCACTGGTTCGAGGGCCGACCGACCATCCGCGGCGGTCCGAAGGACCTCGCGTGGCTGCACCCGTCGGGCCGCGAGATGACGGCCGACGACTGGCACGACCCGGACCTGCGCACCATCGGCATGTTCGTCTCCGGTGCCCCGCTGCGCGCACCCGGCCGACACGGCGAGCAGCAGGTCGACAAGTCCTTCATCCTCTGGTTCAACGCCGGCTGGCTGCCCGCCACGATCACGCTGCCCGAGAACGACTGGGTGCAGAACGGTGAGGTCGTGCTCTCCACCGACTTCCGGCTGCCTGTCGGCACGCGCGTCCAGGCCGGCGACCGGCTCGCCCTCGGCCGTCGTACGGTCATCGTCCTGCGCGAGGTCTGAGCGTTTGCCCGGGACCGGCGTCCGCCGGGCCGGCGGTGAGTGAGCAACTATTTTGCGGGTCCTCACCAGTCCAGACGGTTGCCTGCTCACCGCTGTCCGCCCGGGGACCGACCACAGGTCGGCGTCGGGAGGACATCGGCCCTACGGCAGGGCGACGATGCCGAGCTCGGCGGGTGAGGCCAGCAGGTCGTTGCGCGGGATGACGCGGACGGTGTAGCCGAAGGCACCGGACTGGTCGAGGACCAGCTCGCCGTCGAAGCGGTGCCGCCCGGCCTCGTAGGACTCGGCGACGTGGAGCGGCTCGACCGTGGTGTCGAACAGCTCGTCCTCGCCGTTGCTGCGGCCGTGGACCAGCTGCACCTCGACGTCAGCGGGCGACAGGTCACCGAGCGCCACGAAGGCGCGCACGCTCATCGAGTCGCCGACCTCGGGGGCGTCGCTGACGCCGCTGCTCTCGACGTGCTCGACCCGGACGCCAGGCCAGCCAGACCGGACCTTCTTCTTCCAGGCCGCGAGCTCGACGGCCCCGGCGTAGTCGGAGTTGAGCTCGCGCGCGGTGGTCGCGGCCGGCGTGTAGAGCTGGCGCACGTAGTCGCTGACCATCCGGGTGGCGAGCACCTTCGGGCCGAGCGACTTGAGCGTGTGCCGGGTCATCTCGAGCCAGCGGGTCGGCACGCCCTCGGCGTCGAGGTCGTAGAAGCGCGGTGCGACCTCGTTCTCGATCAGGTCGTAGAGCGCCGTGGCCTCGAGGTCGTCACGGTGGTCGGGATCGACGACGCCGTCGGCGGACGGGATCGCCCAGCCGTTCTCGCCGTCGTACCACTCGTCCCACCAGCCATCGAGGATCGACAGGTTGAGCCCGCCGTTCAGGGCGGCCTTCATGCCGGAGGTGCCGCACGCCTCGTAGGGCCGCAGCGGGTTGTTGAGCCAGACGTCGCAGCCGGGGTAGAGCGGCTGCGCCATCGCGATGTCGTAGTTGGGCAGGTAGGCGATCCGGTGCCGCAGCTCCGGGTCGTCGGCCAGCTGCACGATCGCCTGGATCAGCTTCTTGCCACCGTCGTCGGCCGGGTGTGCCTTGCCTGCCATCACCAGCTGGATCGGCCGCTCGGGGTGGAGCAGCAGCCGCTTCAGCCGCTCGGGGTCGCGCAGCATCAGCGTCAGTCGCTTGTACGACGCGGCGCGGCGGGCGAACCCGATGGTGAGGACGTCGGGGTCGAGCGCGGTCTCGGTCCAGCCGAGCTCGGCCTTGGCCATCCCCCGCTTCTCGCAGGACTTGGCCAGCCGCTTGCGGGCGTCGACGACCAGCCGCTCGCGCAGCGCGCGCTTGGTCGACCAGATGTCGGCCGACGGGATCTTGTCGACCGCGGCCCAGAACGCCTCGGTGTCGTCGCCGTCGGGGTCGGCGCCCTCGCGCGCGGCCAGGGCGATGACCTCGCGCGCGACCCAGGTCGGGGCGTGGACACCGTTGGTGATCGAGCCGATCGGGACCTCGGCCTCGTCGAAGGCGGGCCACAGGCCGCTGAACATCTCGCGGCTCACGTGGCCGTGCAGCTGGGAGACGCCGTTGGCGCGCTGCGCGAGACGGAAGCCCATCACCGCCATGTTGAAGACCGACGGGTCGCCACCGGCGTAGTCCTCGCTGCCGAGAGGCAGGATCCGCTCGATGGGTACGCCGGGGGTCGCGCCGGCCTCGCTGAAGTACTGCTCGACCAGGGTCCGCGGGAAGCGGTCGATGCCGGCCGGGACCGGCGTGTGCGTGGTGAAGACGGTCGACGCGCGGCCGACCTCGAGCGCGGTGTCGAAGTCGAGCCTGGGGCCGCCCTCGGCGACGGTCAGCTCGCGGATCCGCTCCAGGCCGAGGAAGCCGGCGTGGCCCTCGTTGGTGTGGAAGACCTCGGGCGCAGCGTGGCCGGTGATCCGGGAGAAGACGCGCAGCGCGCGCACGCCGCCGACGCCCAGGAGCAGCTCCTGGCGCAGCCGGTGCTCGCTGTTGCCGCCGTACAGGCGGTCGGTCACGTCGCGGTAGATGTCGGGATTGCCCTCGACGTCGGTGTCGAGCATCAGCAGCGGCACCCGGCCGACGCTGGCGACCCAGATCCGGGCCAGCAGGTCGGGGCCGTCGGGCATCGCGATGGTGATCGTCGCGCGCTCACCGTTCTCCTCGCGCAGCAGCGAGATCGGGAGACCGTCGGGGTCGAGGACGGGGTAGGTCTCCTGCTGCCAGCCCTCGCGGGACAGCGACTGCTTGAAGTAGCCGTGCTTGTAGAGGAGGCCGACGCCGACGATCGGTACGCCGAGGTCGCTGGCCGCCTTGAGGTGGTCGCCCGCGAGGATGCCGAGGCCGCCGGAGTACTGCGGCAGCACGGCCGCGATGCCGAACTCCGGCGAGAAGTAGCCGATCGCGGTCGGGCCGGCGTCGCCGCTCGCGAGCCGGCGCTGGTACCACCGGTCGCCGGTCAGGTAGGCCTCGAGGTCGGCACGGGCCGCCGCGAGGCGATCCAGGAAGGCCTGGTCGCCCGCGAGCTCCTCGAGCCGGGCCCGTCCGACGGCGCCCAGCAGCTTGACCGGGTCGCGCCCGGTCGACTCCCAGAGCGGTCCGTCGACGGCCTCGAAGACGTCCTGGGTCTCGGGGTGCCACGACCAGCGCAAGTTGCCGGCGAGATCACTCAGCGCGGCGAGTGGAGCGGGAAGCACGGGACGGACGGTGAATCGACGAATGGCACGCACAGACGGACGGTAGCGCGGATCTTTGAACGATCCAAGACCATGGCCGCAAGCCGGGCGAGGAGGTTCACACAACGAACGGTCGACCAACGGTTTCCGGCGTGGATCCACGGGTACGGCGTAGTCGTCGGCGTCGCTGACTTGTCCTACGTGCCCGCACTCTCGCTAGGTTGGAGCAATGGTCGGACGCATCCCCGTCATGAACGTCACCCCGTTGGTCGATCTCGGCCGGCAACCCGCCAAGGCAACTGTCGGCGAGCCCTTTCCGGTGACGGCGAGCGTCTTCCGCGAGGGCCACGACAAGCTCGGAGCGGAGGTGGTTCTCACCGGTCCCGACGGCCGTCGCCGGGCACCCCTGCGGATGACCAAGCACGCCGAGATCCCCGATCTCTACACCGCCTGGGTGACACCGGACCTGCCTGGCGCGTGGGCCTTCGAGATCGCGGCCTGGTCGAGCCCGCTCGGCACCTGGTACCACGACGGTCCCCTCAAGATCCGCGCCGACGTCGACGTGGAGCTGATGTTCACCGAGGGCGCGCTGCTGCTCAAGCGGGTGCTGGCCTCACTGGACAAGAAGGACCCGGGATCGGCCGACGCCGCACAGCTCATCGACGGCGCGATCGAGGCCGCTTCCGACAAGTTGCGCCCCACGGCAGCGCGACTCGCTGCCATGGAGGACCCCCGACTCGTGGCGGTCGTCGAGAGCCACCCGATCCGTGAGCTGCTCAGTGTCGAGGGGCCCTACCCGGCGTACGCCGATCGCGAACGCGCGCTCTACAGCAGCTGGTACGAGTTCTTCCCGCGCTCCGAGGGTGCGACCAAGCACCCGAAGACCGGCAAGGTCACCAGCGGCAGCTTCAAGACCGCCGCCAAGCGGCTCGACGCGGTCGCCGCGATGGGCTTCGACGTGATCTACCTGCCCCCGATCCACCCGATCGGCGAGGTCAACCGGAAGGGACCCAACAACACCCTGACGCCGGGACCGGACGACCCCGGCTCGCCGTGGGCGATCGGCTCGAAGCTGGGCGGGCACGACGCGATCCACCCGGATCTCGGCACGTTCGACGACTTCGACGCATTCGTCACCCGGGCGCAGGGCCTGGGTCTCGAGGTCGCCCTCGATCTCGCGCTGCAGGCCGCGCCCGACCACCCGTGGGTGACGTCCAACCCGCAGTGGTTCACCACCCGCGCCGACGGCACCATCGCCTACGCCGAGAACCCGCCGAAGAAGTACCAGGACATCTACCCGGTCAACTTCGACAACGACCCGAGCGGCATCTGCCAGGAGGTGCTGCGCATCGTCCGGCTCTGGATGTCGCACGGCGTGCGCATCTTCAGGGTCGACAACCCTCACACCAAGCCGGTCGCCTTCTGGGAGTGGCTGCTCAAGGAGGTGCGCGCGACCGACCCCGACGTGCTCTTCCTGGCCGAGGCCTTCACCCGCCCGGCGATGATGCGTGGGCTCGGTGCGGTCGGCTTCCACCAGTCCTACACGTACTTCACGTGGCGCAACGCGAAGTGGGAGATCGAGGAGTACCTCCTCGAGCTGTCCCAGGAGTCCGACCACCTGATGCGGCCGAACTTCTTCGTGAACACGCCCGACATCCTCCACGCCTATCTGCAGTACGGCGGGCCTGCGGCGTTCAAGATCAGAGCCGCGATCGCGGCGACCGGGTCACCCAGCTGGGGCGTGTACGCCGGCTACGAGCTGTTCGAGCACGTCGCCGTCCGACCGGGCAGCGAGGAGTACCTCGACTCGGAGAAGTACCAGATCCGCATCAGGGACTGGGATGCAGCGGACCGCGAGGGCCACTCGCTCGCGCCGTACCTCACCCGTCTCAACGAGATCCGGCGTCAGCACCCCGCCCTGCAGCGGCTGCGCAACGTGACCATCCACCACAGCGACGACGAGAACGTGCTGGTCTTCTCCAAGACCGCCCAGACACGCCACCGGGCCGGACACGGTCATCGTGGTCGTCAACGTCGACCCGCACTCCACGCGCGAGACGATGGTCCACCTCGACCTCACCGCCGCGGGCCTGCCCGCCTCCTTCGTCGTCCACGACGAGATCACCGGCGAGGACTGGACCTGGAGTGAGCACAACTACGTCCGCCTCGACCCCCACCACGAGCCCGCCCATGTCCTGAGCGTGAGGAGCGGCGAGTGACCCAGGAACCCACCCAGGACCCGACCCAGCTCCAGGTCGTCAACGAGAACACCCCCGAGTGGTTCAAGACGGCCGTCTTCTACGAGGTCCTCGTCCGCGCCTTCCGGGACTCCAACGCCGACGGCACCGGTGACTTCCGCGGCCTGGTCGAGAAGCTCGACTACTTGCAGTGGCTGGGAGTCGACTGTCTCTGGATCCCGCCGTTCTTCCCGAGCCCGCTGCGCGACGACGGCTACGACGTCGCGCACTTCACCGAGGTCCATCCGGAGATCGGCACGATCGACGACTTCCGCTTCTTCCTCGGCGAGGCCCACAAGCGCGGCATCCGCGTGATCATCGACTTCGTCATGAACCACACCAGCGACCAGCACGAGTGGTTCCAGCAGTCCCGGTCCGACCCGGAGGGGCCCTACGGCGACTTCTACGTGTGGTCCGACTCCGACGACCTCTACCAGGAGGCGCGGATCATCTTCGTCGACACCGAGCCGTCCAACTGGACCTGGGACCCGGTGCGCCAGCAGTACTTCTGGCACCGCTTCTTCTCCCACCAGCCGGACCTCAACTTCGACAACCCCGCCGTCCACGAGGCGATCCTCGACGCGATCCGCTTCTGGCTCGACATGGGCATGGACGGCTTCCGGCTCGACGCGGTCCCCTACCTCTACGAGCGCCCCGGCACCAACGGCGAGAACCTCCCCGAGACCCACGAGATGCTCAAGCGGGTCCGCAAGATCGTCGACGACGAGTACCCCGGCCGGGTCCTCCTGTGCGAGGCCAACCAGTGGCCCGAGGACGTCGTCGACTACTTCGGCGACCCGGCGGTCGGCGGCGACGAGTGCCACATGGCCTTCCACTTCCCGGTGATGCCGCGCATCTTCATGGCGGTCCGCCGCGAGTCGCGCTTCCCGATCTCGGAGATCCTCGAGCAGACGCCGGCGATCCCCGACAGCTGCCAGTGGGGCATCTTCCTGCGCAACCACGACGAGCTCACGCTCGAGATGGTCACCGACGAGGACCGCGACTACATGTGGGGCGAGTACGCCAAGGACCCCCGCATGAAGGCCAACATCGGCATCCGCCGGCGGCTCGCTCCCCTGCTCGACAACGACACCAACCAGATCGAGCTCTTCAACGCGCTGCTGCTCTCGCTGCCCGGATCGCCGGTCCTCTACTACGGCGACGAGATCGGCATGGGCGACAACATCTGGCTCGGTGACCGCGACGGCGTACGCACGCCCATGCAGTGGACCGCCGACCGCAACGCCGGCTTCTCCTCGGCGACGCCCGGCAAGCTCGACCGTCCCGTGATCCAGGACCCGGTCTTCGGCTACCAGTCCGTCAACGTCGAGGCCCAGCTCGAGAACTCCTCGTCGCTGCTGCACTGGACCCGCCGGATGATCCACGTGCGCCGCAACCACCGCGGCCTTCGGGCTCGGCGAGTTCCACGACCTCGGCGGCTCCAACTCGACGGTGCTCTCCTACGTCCGGGAGTACGTCGACGCCGACGGCAACGAGGACCTGATCCTCTGCGTCAACAACCTCTCCCGCTTCCCGCAGCCGGTCGAGCTCGACCTGCGCCGTTTCGAGGGGCGACGTCCCGTGGAGCTGCTCGGCGGGGTGCCGTTCCCCGAGATCGGCGAGCTGCCCTACCTGCTGACGCTGGCCGGCTACGGCTTCTACTGGTTCCGCCTGACCGCCCCCGAGGAGACCGAGGAGGGGCTGTTGCTGTGAGCACCACGACCGAGCCCGATGTCTACGTCCGCTATCTCGAACGCACTCGCTGGTTCGCAGGCAAGGGGCGCCCCTTCGAGGTGACCGCCGTACGCCGGATCGGCGAGGTCCCCGGCTCCGCCGAGGACGGCCCCCGCGTCGTGATCCAGCTCGTCGACGTCACCTACGGCGACGCCCCGGGCGGCACCGAGACCTACCAGGTGCCGCTCGTCTTCTACACCGACCCCGAGACCCGGCTCGACCACGCGTTCCTCGGCTGGTGGGAGGAGCCCGACTACGGCTGGGTGCACGCCTACGACGCGCTCCACGACCGCGAGGCGATGGCGCTGTGGCTGCGGGCGTTCGCCAGCGCCGGCGCCGAGAGCGGCGGCAACCAGACCGACCTCCCGAGCGGACTCGCCTTCCACCGGCTGCCCGGCCACGAGCTCGACCTCGACACGCACTCGACGCTCTTCTCCGGCGAGCAGTCCAACTCCTCGGTCGCCTTCGGCGACGACTCGCTGATGAAGGTCTTCCGCAAGATCACGCCGGGGGTCAACCCCGACATCCGGGTCCACGACGTGCTGACCCGCGCCGGCTCCGACAAGATCGCCTCCCTCTACGGCTGGCTCGACTGGGTCGACTGGGAGAAGAACGACACCCCCGATGCCGGGACCACCGTCCAGCTGGCGATGCTCCAGCAGTTCCTGCGCACCGCCAGCGACGGCTGGGACCTCGCGCTCTCGAGCGCGCGCAACCTCTTCGCCGAGGCCGACCTGCACGCCTTCGAGGCCGGTGGCGACTTCGCCGGCGAGGCCGCGCGGCTCGGCGACGCGCTGCGCGAGGTGCACGCCGTCCTGGCCGAGCACTTCCCGACGGAGCAGCGCGGACCGGAAGCGACCGCCGAGCTGGCAGACGCGATGACCACTCGGCTCGACGAGGCGGTCGCGGTGGTGCCCGAGCTCGCGGCGCACGCCGACGCCCTGCGGGCGACGTACGAGCGGGTGCGTCAGCTGCCCGGTCTCGCCGTCCAGCAGGTCCACGGCGACCTCCACCTGGGGCAGACGCTGCGCACCAGCCTGGGTTGGAAGATCGTCGACTTCGAGGGCGAGCCTGCCAAGCCACTCGCGGAACGGCTGCTGGCCGACTCCCCGTGGCGCGACGTCGCCGGGATGCTGCGCTCCTTCGACTACGCGCCGCACGTCGTCGAGCGCTCCTTCGCCGAGGACGACGCCGAGGGCGCCCCCCAGCGCGCCTACCGGGCCGAGGAGTGGGCACACCGCAACCACAACCACTTCCTGGTCGCGTACGCCGGCGGCGAGCTGACCCCCGAGCAGCGCGTCCTCCTGGACGCGTACGTCGCCGACAAGGCGGTCTACGAGACCGTGTACGAGACCCGCAATCGCCCGGCGTGGGTGGCGATCCCGCTCGCCGCCGTGGCCAGGATCGGAGCTGCATGAGCACCGCGAAGACGTCCACCCCTCTGCCCGTCGACACCGCCGAGCTGCACCAGATCGCGCACGGCGAGCACGGGCAGCCGCACGGCGTGCTCGGACCCCACCCCTACGAGGGCGCGGTGACGGTGCGCGTGCTCAGGCCCCTGGCAGCCAGCGTCGTGGTCCGGTGGCCCGACGGCGAGGTCGCGCTGACCCACGAGCACGAGGGCATCTGGGTCGGCGTCGTACCGCTCCCGGACGTTCCGGACTACCGGGTCGCGGTGTCCTACGGCGGCGAGGAGATCGTCGTCGACGACCCCTACCGCTTCCTGCCGACGCTCGGC
This sequence comes from uncultured Actinomycetota bacterium, assembly GCA_963696245.1. Lineage (GTDB taxonomy): Bacteria > Actinomycetota > Actinomycetes > Propionibacteriales > Nocardioidaceae > Nocardioides. The sequence continues at coordinate 480,431 of CAVOJM010000004.1, read as the reverse complement.
GAGGTCGACCTCCACCTGATCAACGAGGGCCGTCACGAGCAGCTGTGGGAGGTGCTCGGCGCCCACGTGCACCACTACCCCGGCGCCCTCGAGTCGGTCACCGGCACGGCGTTCGCCGTCTGGGCACCGTCCGCCCGCGCGATCCGGATCAAGGGGGACTTCAACAGCTGGGACGGTCGCGAGCACCCGATGCGGCAGCTCGGCACGTCCGGGGTGTGGGAGCTCTTCGTGCCGGGCGTCGGCAGCGGCACGGCGTACAAGTACGTCATCCTCGGTCCCGACGGGGAGTGGCGCGAGAAGGCCGACCCGATGGCGTCGTGGGCCGAGAAGCCCGCCGACACGGCCTCCAAGGTCTACGAGTCGAGCTACGCCTGGGGCGACGACGCGTGGCTCGCAGCGCGGGCCGAGCGCAACCCGGTCAACGAGGCGATGAGCGTCTACGAGATGCACCTCGGCTCGTGGAAGAAGCACCTCGACGGGCGCTACTGGTCGTGGGAGGAGCTCGCCGACGAGCTGCCGGCGTACGTCGCGGACCTGGGCTTCACCCACGTCGAGCTGATGCCGGTCATGCAGCACCCGTTCGGCGGCTCGTGGGGCTACCACGTGACGTCGTACTTCGCGCCGGACTCGCGCTTCGGCGACCCCGACGGCTTCCGGCTGCTCGTCGACCGGCTGCACCAGGCCGGCGTCGGCGTGATCCTCGACTGGGTGCCCGGCCACTTCGCGACCGACGAGTGGGCCCTGGCCCGCTTCGACGGGACGCCGCTCTACGAGGACCCCAACCCGCAGCGTGGGTGGCACAAGGAGTGGGGCTCCCACATCTTCAACTTCGGGCGCCGCGAGGTCCGCAACTTCCTCTACGCCAACGCGATCTACTGGCTCCAGGAGTTCCACGCCGACGGCCTGCGCGTCGACGGCGTCGCGTCGATGCTCTACCTCGACTACGCCCGCGAGGACGGCGAGTGGTCGCCCAACATCCACGGTGGTCACGAGAACCTCGAGGCGATGCAGTTCCTGCAGGAGATGAACGCGACGGCGTACAAGCGGGTCCCCGGCATCACCACGATCGCCGAGGAGTCGACCTCCTGGCCGGGCGTCACGAAGCCGACCGCGAACGACGGGCTCGGCTTCGGCTTCAAGTGGAACATGGGCTGGATGCACGACTCGCTCGACTACATGGCCAACGACCCTGTGCACCGCGCCTACCACCACGGCGAGATGACGTTCTCCCTCGTCTACGCCTACTCCGAGAACTTCGTGCTGCCGCTCTCGCATGACGAAGTCGTGCACGGCAAGGGCTCCCTGCTGCGCAAGATGCCGGGCGACCGGTGGCAGCAGCTCGCCAACCTGCGCGCCTACCTGGCCTTCATGTGGGCACACCCCGGCAAGCAGCTGCTCTTCATGGGCATCGAGCTCGGCCAGGAGTCCGAGTGGGCGGAGTCGCGCGAGCTCGACTGGTGGCTGCTCGACCACCCCGAGCACCGGGGCGTCTCGATGCTGGTCCGCGACCTGAACACGGCGTACGTCGAGACGCCGGCCGCCTGGTCGCGCGACAACGATCCCGACGGCTTCGCGTGGATCGACGCCAACGACGCCGGTCGCAACGTCTTCTCCTTCATCCGGCGCGGATCCGGCGACACCCCTGACCTGGTGTGCGTGTCGAACTTCGCGGCGGTCCCCCACGACGACTACCGACTGGGTCTGCCGTCGGCCGGTGAGTGGGAGGAGATCCTCAACACCGACGCCGAGGCCTACACCGGGTCGGGGGTCGGCAACTTCGGCTCGGTCACCGCTGTCGACGAGCCCGTGGTCGGGCCAGCCCGCCCACGCCACCATCGTCGTACCGCCACTCGCGACGGCCTGGTTCCGGCGCCGTCCTTGATGTCGACAGAGTGACCACTACCCTGGCTCCGTGACCGATCTGACGACCTCCGTGACGACCGTCGCGGAGGGCATCGCCCGGATCACCTGGTCGCCGGACGAGCCGATCGACGTGATCCGGCACAGCGTCGTCGCCGCGCTCCTCGACCACGCCCGGGTCGAGGCGCTCGTCGACCCGGACGACGAGGGCGCCCAGCGGGCCGCGACCTGGTCGGGCCTGCGGCGTGAGGGCGTGATGCGCGGCGTGACCGTCGACGGCGACCCGGTCGACCGGGTCGTCTACGCACGGCTGGCGACCGATGCGCCGCTCAACGAGCCCGAGGGCTTCCGCGCCCTGCTCAACTCCTTCCTGCCCCGCAAGCGCGCGATCAGCCAGATGCTGCTTCGCGACCGCGACGGCCGAGTGCTGCTGTGCCAGCTCACCTACAAGCAGGACTGGGACCTGCCCGGTGGCGTGGTCGAGGTCGGCGAGTCACCCCAGCTCGCCGTCGGCCGCGAGGTCGAGGAGGAGCTCGGCCTCACCATCCCTGTCGGGTCGCTGGTGCTCACCGACTGGCTGCCCGCGTGGAGCGGCTGGGACGACGCGCTCTGCCTGGTCTTCGACGGCGGCGAGCACGACGCCTCGATCACCGACGCGATCGTGAAGCAGGCCCGCGAGATCCGCTCGGCCGAGTTCTGCACCGTCGACGAGATCCGTGAGCGCTGCGCCGACTTCACCGCCCGCCGGATCGAGTCGGCCCTCGCCAACCTCGGCACCGGCCGCCCGGCGTACACCGAGTCCGGTCACTGAGAGCCGAGTCGGCCGATCGGCGTTTCTTGGCAGTGCGTGCCACGATGATTACATGATTACAAACGAAGACAGGGAGCGCGTGACGGGCTGGTTCGCCGGCCGGCTCCCGGCGGAGTGGCAGGTTGCCCCCGCCGAGGTCACGGTGGACCGCGAGGAGATCACGGTCGTGCTGACGATCGCCGATGTCGAGCTCGAGGGCTCGAGCGAGGCGGCGCTGGCCGAGGCCCGGGCCGGTCGCGCGTCGGCGTTTCGCGAGGACACCCGCGAGCAGCGGATGGAGATCGCCCAGGAGGCGCAGCACCGGTTCGAGCGGAAGGTGTCGTGGGGCGTGGTGGTCGGCGACCGTCGCGAGCTCTGGACGCACGTCTCGGCGCCGGTCATGACCCGGCTGCGCCAGCCGCAGCGGCTGGTGCTCGACACCCTGGTCGATGCCGGTGTCGCCCGGTCACGTTCGGACGCGCTGGCGTGGTGCGTGCGTCTGGTCGGGCAGCACGAGGGCGACTGGCTGGTCGAGCTGCGTGACGCGATGAACGCCGTCGCCGACGTACGCGCGCAGGGGCCAGCCGCCTGACGGCTAGATTCGAGGAATGAACGCGGTCCTCAACGTCATCTGGCTGGTCTTCTGCGGCTTCTGGATGGCGATCGGCTACGCCATCGCCGGTGTCATCTGCTGCATCCTGATCATCACGATCCCGTTCGGGATCGCGTCGTTCCGGTTGGCCAACTACGCGTTGTGGCCGTTCGGCCGGACGGTGGTGCGCAAGCAGTCTGCGGGTGCTGGGTCGGCGATCGGCAACGTGATCTGGGTGGTCGTCGCCGGGATCTGGCTGGCGATCGCCCACGTCATCGCGGGGGTCCTCATGTGCATCACGATCATCGGTATCCCGCTGGGGATCGCGAGCTTCAAGATGGTGCCGATCTCGCTGCTACCGCTGGGTCGCGAGATCGTCCGGAGCGACCAGGTCTTCTACGCCCCGGCCCCCTGAGCCCGTCGCGGTCCGCGTCGGTCGCATCGTCACGAGCACGCCGAGGATCAGCAGCAGCCCCCCGAGCACCTCGGCGCCGTTCGGACGCTGGTCGAGCAACAGCCAGGCGGACGTCATCGCGACGACCGGGGCGAGCAGCACCCATGGGACGACCGACGAGGACGGGTTCCGGCCGAGCAGGGTGTTGAAGACGCCGTACCCGACCAGCGACGCGAGTCCGGCGGTGTAGAGCGTCGAGACGCCGGCCTGCCAGGAGAACGACGCCAGCGCGTCGCCGACCTCCGCCGGTCCGTCGACCAGCAGGGAGAGCGCGAGCAGCGGGATCGGTACGACGACCGCGGACCAGACGGTCAGCGAGAGCCCGCCGCGGATGCCCGAGGCACGCGAGATGACGTTGCCGATCCCCCACGACAGGGCACCGAGCAGGCAGAGCGCGAGGGCGGCGGACGTGACGTGTCCACCGCGACCGACGGCGACCACCGCGAGACCGACGGACCCGATGACGATGCCGGCCACCTGGGCGAGCGTCGGGATCTCGCGCAGCACCCCGGCCGCGATCAGGACCGTGAAGATCACCTGGGCCTGGAGCACGAGGGCGGCCAGACCGGGCGGCATGCCGGCGTCCATCGAGACGTAGAGGAAGCCGAACTGGCCCAGGGACATGAACACCCCGACCGCCGCGACCACCCGCCACGGCGCGTCGGGACGGCGCACGAAGAAGATCGCCGGGAAGACCACCAGGGTGAACCGGATCGCCACGAAGAGGAGCGGCGGGATGCCTTCCATCCCCCAGTCGATGACCACGAAGTTGAATCCCCAGATCGTCGCGACCAGGGCGGCGAGGAGCGAGTCGCGTCGGTTCACGACTCCAGCCAACCCCATCCGATCGTGCAGCACCAGCGAATGATTGTGCATAGATCCAGGTAGCATCGCTTCATGATTGATCTTCCGGCGCTGACCTCGCTCCAGGCGGTCGCCACCCACGGTTCGGTCGTGGCCGCCGCTGACGCGCTCGGCTTCACCCCCAGCGCCGTCTCCCAGCAGGTGAAGCGGCTCGAGAAGCAGACCGGGGTGCCGCTGCTCGAGCGGGTCGGGCGCGGGGTGATCCTCACCGACCACGGCCGCCAGCTCGTCGACGCCGGCGCCCGGCTGCTCGCCGACATGGAGGAGGTCGAGTCCGGCCTGCACCAGCGCGCCGGCACCGTGTCGGGCCATCTACGGCTGACCGCGTTCTCGACGGCGATGCGCGGACTCATCGCACCGGTCGTCCGTGACCTCCGCGACGCCCACCCCGATCTCACCCTCACGCTGACCGAGCGCGAGCCCTGGGACACCATCGACCTGGTCGCCACCGGCCAGAGCGACCTCGGCGTCGTGCACCGCTGGGGCGACGTGCCGATCGAGATCCCCGACCACCTCGCGGCGACTCAGGTCGCCCACGACGTCGCCGACGTGATCGTCCGGACCGACCACCCGCTGGCGGCACGCGACCGGGTCAGCCCCGGCGACCTGGTCGACGAGGACTGGATCGCGACACCCGTGGGCACCATCTGCCGCCAGTGGCTGACCAGGATGTACGCCGGGACCGGGCGGCTGCCCCGGATCGCGCACACCTCGATGGAGTTCGACTCCCACCTGGCGCTGGTGCGCGCCGGCCTCGGCATCGCGCTGGTGCCGCGGCTCGGCCGTCAGCCGCTGGGCGACGAGCTGGTCGCCGTACCCGCCCACGACCCCGAGCCGACCCGCGACGTGATCGCGGTCCACCGGCGCAGCATGGCGGACTCCCCCGCCGTGCAGGCGATCCTCAAGTCGTTGGTCGAGTAGCGAGCGCCAGCGAGCGTATCGAGACCGCTCGACTCCCCTGGTCTCGATACGCCGGGCGCGAGCTCGTTCCTCGCTCGCGCGGCTACTCGACCTGGCTGCAGGCTCGTTGTCGCCCGAGCTTCGCTCGGGCGACAACGGCAGCTCAAAACAGAGCCGAAGCCAGGTTCTGCCGGCCCTTGAGGACCCGAGGGTCGTCGTTGCCGACCGCGCCGAAGAGGCCGATCAGGTGCTCGCGGGCGGCGTTGCGCTCGTCGCCCGACGTACGACGGACCAGCTCGATCAGCCGGCTGAAGGCGTCCTCGACGTGGCCGCCGAGCATGTCCAGGTCGGCGACCATCGTCTGTGCGGCGACGTCGTCGCGGTTGGCCGCGGCGTCCGCCCGGGCCTGGTTGAGGTCGACGCCCTGGGTGCGCTGCAGCAGCTTCGCCATCGCCAGCCCGGCGGCGGCCTCGGCGTCGGCCGGGTTGGCGGTCACCAGCTTCTGGTACTCCTCCACCGCTCGGTCGATGTCCCCCTCGCCGAGCGCGTCCTGGGCAGCGGCGTAGCGCGGGTCGTAGTCGGGCTCGCCATCGCCGTCCACGTCGACGGGGTTCGACCGCGGCTGGTGCCGGCCGGTGATCCCCTGCACGGTGAGCTGCTGCGTGACCTGGGTCAGCGCCGTGCGCAGCTCGTCGATCGGGAGCACGTCCTGGAAGAGGGGCGCCGGTCGACCGTCGATGACCGCGACCACGAGCGGGATCGACGGGATCTGCATCGCCTGCGCGATCGCGGGCACGGCGTCGATGTCGACCAGGCCGGCGAGGAACTTGCCCTCGAACTCCCCGGACAGCGTGAGCATGCTGTCGGCCAGCTCGACGCTCTCGGGCATCCGCGTCGGCGAGTAGAAGACGAGCAGCACGGGCGCGGTCATCGACGACTCGATGATCGCCTGGAAGTTCTCCTCCGACACCTCCAGTGCGTACGACGAGCCCGCCGGGCGCCCCACCACCGGCCCCACCACTGGCCCCCGCCAGCGCCGCCACCGGCGGGCGGCGGGGTCGGCGCGGGGCGCGTGAGACCGGACAGGTCGATCGCGCCGGGACGGGAGAACGGTTGCTGCGTCATGGGCCCAATCCTAGGGAGGTCACACGAGACCCCTCACAACAGACCCAGCGCGACGGCCTCCTCGCGCAGCTCCTCGCGCATGCTGGGGTGGGCGGCCTGGTCGATCAGCTGGCGTGCCTGCTCGCGCTGGTCGTGGCCGGCGATCTCGGCGACGCCCTGCTCGGTGACCACCGCGGTCATCTGGAAGGAGGTCACCGGCTCGTCGACGAGCGGCACGATCGTCGAGCAGTCCGCCTTCGGGTGCCAGGACCGCAGCGCGATGAACGCCTGCCCGCCCGTGGCATGCATGGCGCCGACGATGAAGTCGGTCTGGCCGCCGAATCCGGAGTGGATCCGGGCGTTGATCCGCGAGGCGTTCGCCTGGGCGAAGAGGTCGACCTGGAGGGCGGTGTTGACGCTCACCATCGCCGGGTTGCGCGAGATCAGGGCAGGGCTGTTGGTCGTCTCGGTACGCGCCATCTGGATCCGCTCGTTGCCGTCGACCCACTCCAGCAGCTCCGGCGACCCGAAGACGAACGACGCGGTGATCGGCACGTTGCGGTCGAGTGCCCCGGCCTTCTCCAGCGCGAAGATGCTGTCCGAGAACATCTCGGTCCAGACCCGCATCCCCGAGCGGTCACGCAGACCGGTCAGGGTCGCGTCCGGTACGGCGCCGATGCCCGCCTGCAGCGTCGACCCGTCGCCCACCCGCTCGGCGGCGAGCTCACCGATCCGCGCAGACGCGTCGTCGATGAGCGACACCGGTGCCGACGGCAGCGGGCCGTCCGCGTCCACGAGTACGTCGACCAGCTCGAGGTCGAGCACCGCGTCGCCGTACGTCCACGGCATCTGCTCGTTGACCTGGGCGATCACCACACCACCGCGGCGCTTGGCGGCCTCGATGGCGGCCGGCAGCACGTTGACCTCGACCCCGAGCGAGACCTTCCCGCCACGCGGGCGGGTGGTGTGCAGCACGACCGCGTCGGGCGGCAGCTGTCGGCCGAACATCGTCGGCACCATCGAGAGACGCGACGGGAAGTAGCTCAGCCTCGGGCTGCGTCGCTGGCCCGGGCCGACGAACGACGACTCCAGGGTGACGCCTTCCCTGTCGGGCAGCCCCGGCTGGCCGTTGAGCACCCACAGCCGATAGTCGTCGAGCGCGGCGTCGACCAGTTGCAGCGCGTGCCACGGTGTGGCGTGGTTGCCCGACACGACGATCCGCGGGTTGGCGGGCAGCCCGGCAAGGGCGGAAGGCAGGTCCACGCGCTCATCTCACCAGACTTGGTCGAGCTCCGCCCGGCCAGACGTCCCGTCAGGGCATGACGGTACGACGGACGGGCCCTCTCCCCACGACGGCGTCCATCCACCGGCGACCGCGAGCGGCACCGTCGTCACGCCCTCCGGCAGCTCATACCGACATGGACGTGCTCAGAAGCGCGCAGGCTCCCGGTACTCGCCCCACTCCGCGCGCAGCGCGTCGCAGATCTCACCGAGGGTCGCCTCGACCCGGCAGGCGTCGAGCATCGGCTCGATCATGTTGCCGTCGGTGCGGGCGACCTCGACGAGGCGGGTCAGCGCGGCCGACACGGCAGCGTCGTCGCGCGCCTGACGGCGCCCGGAGAGCACCCGGACCTGCTCGACCTCGACCTCGTGGGACACCCGGAGGATCTCGAGGTCGTGGGTGACGGACTCTTCGTGGCAGTTGACCCCCACGATCCGCTTCTCACCCTTCTCGAGCGAGACCTGGTACTGGAACGCCGCCTCGGCGATCTCGGACATGAACCAGCCCTCCTCGATGCCACGCAGCAGGCCACGGGTGACCAGCCACTCGCCACGACCGACCGCCTCGGCGATCTTCTCGGGCTGGTCGGAGGTCAGCGTCGAGCCGCCCATCGCGAGGATCTTGTCGAAGATCGCGATGGCCTCGGCCTCGATCTGGTCGGTCAGCGACTCGACGTACCACGAACCGCCGAGCGGGTCCGCGACGTTGACGACGCCGGTCTCCTCCATGATCACCTGCTGGGTGCGCAGCGCGATCTCGGCAGCCTGCTCGCTGGGCAGCGCAAGTGTCTCGTCGAGGGCGTTGGTGTGCAGCGAGTTGGTGCCGCCGAGCACCGCCGAGAGGGCCTCGATGCCGGTGCGGACCACGTTGTTGTAGGGCTGCTGGGCGGTCAGGGAGACACCGGCCGTCTGGGTGTGGAAGCGCAGCCACTGCGCCTTCTCGGTCTTGGCGCCGTAGACGTCGCGCAGCCAGCGCGCCCAGATCCGACGGGCGGCGCGGAACTTCGCGATCTCCTCGAAGAAGTCGACGTGCGCGTCGAAGAAGAAGGACAGCCCAGGCGCGAACTCGTCGACGTCGAGGCCGCGTGAGATCCCGAGCTCGACGTAGCCGAACCCGTCGGCGAGCGTGAAGGCGAGCTCCTGCGCGGCGGTCGAGCCGGCCTCGCGGATGTGGTAGCCCGAGACCGAGAACGGCTTGTACGCCGGGATCTTCTCGACGCAGTACTCCATCAGGTCGCCGATCAGACGCAGGTGCGGCTCGGGCGTGAAGAGCCACTCCTTCTGGGCGATGTACTCCTTGAAGATGTCGGTCTGCAGCGTGCCGTTGAGCTTGCCGGTGTCGACGCCGGCGCGCTCGGCGGCGACGATCATCATGCAGAAGATGGGTACGGCGGGGCCGCTGATCGTCATCGACGTCGTCACGTCGCCGAGGTCGATGCCGTCGAAGAGGATCTCCATGTCGGCAGCCGAGTCGATCGCGACGCCGCAGTGCCCGACCTCGCCGAGCGCCTTCGGGTCGTCGGAGTCACGGCCCATCAGGGTCGGCATGTCGAAGGCCACGCTGAGCCCGCCACCACCGCGCCCGAGGATCATCCGGTAGCGCTCGTTGGTCTGCTGCGCGTTGCCGAAGCCGGCGAACTGCCGGATCGTCCAGGTCCGGCCGCGGTAACCGGTCGGGTAGAGCCCGCGGGTGAACGGGAACTCCCCCGGCCACTCGGAGTCGTCGGTGCCGTACGCCGGCTCGACCCGCGACCCGCTGAGCGTCGTGAAGTCGACTGCGCGGACGCGGGACTTCTCGTAGCGGTCCTGCCAACGGGTGCGAGCGGAGTCGGTCATACCAAGATAGTAGGACGTCCAACTATCTTCTCCCAGTCGTGCCCGAGAAGTTCGTGGCACTGCCCTCGTGAGACGACCGATCCGAATAGGGTCGGAGCGGACGGGAACGACCGTCCCTCGCCCAGGAGGTTCGATGTCTCGTCGCAAGATTCTCGCCGCAGCGACCGCTGCGATCGCCGTTGCCGGCCTCGCCCAGGTCGCGCCTGCCACCGGCGCCGACCGCACCCCGCGGCAGCTCTCCGGCGTCGAGGCGAGCGAGAAGTACGTCGGGTCCTCGCTCGGCAACGGCCTCGGCCGTCTGCTCGCCCAGAGCGGCACCCTCGGGGCCCGCGCCAAGATCGGCGGCAGCGGGCTCGTCGTCGACCAGGCGTCGACCGCGATCTTCGACTCCGCCGGCCGGGTGATGGTCGACCTGACGCCGCGCGCCGGTGTCGACCGCGTCGCCTTCCGGCGCCAGGCGACCGCGCTCGGCCTCGTCATCACCGCGACCGACCGCGGCCTCGGCACGCTCGAGGGCTACACCCCGCTCTCCGCGGTCACCGACCTCGCCGGGCTCGCGGACACCGGCACCATCGCGCAGGTGGTCCGCCCGCACACCTACGCCGGCGACGTGACGTCGCAGGGCGTCGCCTTCCAGCGCGTCGACAAGCTGCTGGCGAAGGGCATCAACGGCGCGGGCATCACGATCGGCGTGCTGTCGGACTCCTACGACACCGCGACGTACGACCGCGACGGCAACCCGCTCACCGACCACGCTGCCGACGACGTCGCCTCGGGTGACCTGCCCGGCGTGGGCAACCCGCAGAACTCCCAGCCCGTCGTCGTGATCGAGGACGGCAGCGACCCGGACTACGACACCGACGAGGGTCGCGGGATGCTGCAGATCGTCCACGACCTCGCTCCCGAGGCGAAGCTCTGCTTCGCGAGCTCGTCCGACGGGCTGGTCGGCTTCGCCAACAACGTCCGCGCGCTCGCCGACACGTCGGGACCGTGCGCGGCCGACGTGATCGTCGACGACATCGGCTACGGCGACGAGTCGCCCTTCTCCGACAACGTGATCAGCGACGCCGTCAACGACGTCACCGCCGACGGCGTCGTCTACCTGTCGGCGGCCGGCAACGCGGGCGACCACCAGGCCTGGGCCGCACCGGTGCACCTGATCTCGAAGGCCAAGGGGGTCAAGGGCACCCACCTCGACTTCAGTCACGTCGACCCCGACCTCTACGCCGGTGGCCTCGAGGACATGGACGGTGGCCCCGGCGTCGACATCGCGCAGACCATCGCGCATGGACCCCGCGGCAGGCACGGGTCTCCTCCTCCAGTGGAACGACCCGTTCGACCTCGACGGTGCCGAGCTCGGCGACCCCTACCTCGACACCACCGGCGAGATCACGGACGTGGACACCGGCACCGTCGTTCACGTTCACTCCGACCGCCGACCAGCTCGGCAAGCAGGTGCTGGTCACCACGGACGCCATCCCGTCGGGCACGACCGACCTGATCCTCGACCTGGTCAAGCCCGACGGGACCGAGGTCGGCCCGGTCGACACGATCAGCTCCCCGGAGACGCTCGCCACCGAGCTCGACCAGGAGGGCACCTACACGATCACGGTGTCACGGGCTTCCACGGCGCCACGGGCGACTTCACGCTCGACGTGCGCCCGGTGCTGGCGCCGTCCAGGGTGACGACCGACTTCAACGTGCTCGCGGTTCAGCGCCGAGCGGCAACTACCTCGGCGCCCTCGGCGACGACAACACCCTGACCGGTCGACCCGGACGAGCTCCTCGGCTTCGGCGGGTCCGCCAAGCTCCAGCTCGTGCTCGCCCGCCGGACCACCGGCCCGACCGCGGTCACCCAGATGCAGCTACACGCTCCACGGGGTCGGGTCCGTCGCGGAGCACTTCGACCCGACCGACGCTGGCGATCATCGGACACCCGGCCGCCGCGGGAGCGATCGCGGTCGCGGCGTACGACCCGTTCAAGTCCTTCCTGCCGGAGTCGTACACCTCGACCGGCGGTCGGATGCGGTTCGACTTCGACTCCGCGGGCAACAGGTACGCCGCGCCGCAGGTCCGTCAGAAGCCCGACGTGGCCTCGACCGACGGCACCAACACGACGTTCTTCGTGGGCGACGCCTCCGACGACGCGGACGCCTTCCCGAACTTCTACGGCACCAGCGCCGCAGCACCGCACGCCGCGGCGATCGCTGCCCTGATGCTCGAGCAGGCCGGTGGGCCGGGTTCGCTGACGCCGGCACAGGTCAAGGAGCGCATGCAGGCATCGACGTTCGCCCACGACCTCGACCCGTTCCGGTCCGGCGGGAAGAAGGCCGGTCTGACGGTGAGCGCGGCCGGCTGCGGGCAGCTACGAGTACAACACTACGCCGGGCTCCCTCGCCGACTCCGAACTTCTTCCGGGTGAGCTACCGGGGCCACGTGCCGCTGCGTCTCGATCACCTTCCACGGGCAGGACCGCCAGCCCGACCTCGGCGTCACGGACTCGTGTTCGACGAGCGGCGCACGGTCGGCAAGCCCGGCAACTACGCGGACGGCGGCTTCCCGTTCACGATCGGCTCGACCCGCGGTGGGCTGCACGCCCGCCAGGTGTCGGCACACCTCGCCGGCACGGTGCACCAGCTGCACGGCCGGTTCCGCAACCTGACGGATCTCAGTTCTCGCAGGGCCTCCGCACGGGCAGGCCCTCGCGGTTCGGCATCGACCGCGACCGGCTCGGGTCGCGGACCGCGCGACGACAACGGCGCCGACGAGCTCGGCGGCGCGACCCTCATCCCGAGCGGCAAGGTGCTGCACCGCGGGCTGAGGTTCACCGCCGTCCGTGCCGACGGCAAGGTCATCCACGGACACCTCGTCAACCGCCTCGGCAAGGGCTGGACCGCGGTCGACGGCTACGGGCTCGTCAACGCCGAGCAGGCGGTGCTCGGCCACTGAGCGTTCAGCGACCGACCCATCGGTACACCTGATCGTCGCGGACCTCGACCCGGGACGGCGGCCTCGGCGTCGGGGACGCGCGCAGGTCGTCGAGCACCTTCGCCCTGCCGTTCAGCCGCGCTCGCCGTCGTCGAAGTGCACGTGCGGATGCAGCAGCACGCGCGCCTGGTCCCAGTCCCCCGCGTCGATCGCGTCCCACGCCGCCGCCGTCGGCGGCTCCATCTCGGGCAGGTCGTGGACCATCTTCGGCGAGCACATCCGCCACGCATCGGTGACCAGCTCGCGCATCTCGACCTCGTCGAGCCGGTCGAGGTGCACGCACACCCACTAGTAGCGCAGGTCGCTCACCGGCGGCAGGAAGAAACGTCCCGGGTCCGACTCGATCAACCCGTCGCGAGCGTCCTTCGGATAGCCGAAGCCGATCTCGATCTCGTCGCTCGAGAACCCGACGTAGACGATCTGGCGGACCTTGAGCTTGGCGCCCCCGGTGAAGAACTCGTAGGCCCGGGGCAGCGCGAGGCCGACCCGGCGTACGTCGTCCGCGGTGACCATCCGGCCTCTAATCGCCGGCCTAGAAGTCCCCGGCGGCCCTTGCGGACCGGGGCAGCAGCTCCGAGAGCGTGCCGAGGCCCGCCTCGGCGAGAGACCCAACGCGAAGTCGGCCGCGACCAGGTCCCGGGTCGCGACCTCGACCAGGCGCGCCACGCGGTCGGTGATCTCCGCGAGCACCATCGGGCCGTCGTCGGGGTGCGCGCGGCGTAGCGACCAGACCGGCGGACTCGAGCCGGCCGCACGATCGAGGTGACCGAGGTCGGGTGCACCTGCAGCCGCTCGCCCATCTTGCCCAGCGGCAGCGAGCCGCGCGAGGAGAACACCAGCAGCACCAGCGCCTCGTAGCGGGCGAAGGTCAGCCCGTGTTCGCGGAGCGCGTCGAGCCGGCCGATCACCAGCTGCTGGACCCGCATCAGGGAGGTGACCGCGTGCATCGCGGGACGCCCGCCCAGTCGGTCCCCACTGACGAGCGGCCTCGTCGATCGGGTCGAACGGCAGCGTCACGTGGCGAGGCTAGTCCGCGCCGCCCAGCGCGGCGCGCCGCACGGCCGCGCCGCGGCGTCGGGCTCGAGGACGGCTCCGACGGCCTCGCGCCGGTGGTAGCCGCCGGGACCGCCTCGGCGAGGTCGCGCAGAAGACGGTGGTGCGGGCACCGACCTCGGGCGAGACCAGCGTCCGCCGCTCCAGCGGTGCCGCGAGCCTGCGCAGGCGGGCGAGCACCGGCGCCGTCCGAGCCCGCGGTCCGCGATCCGGGTGTAGACCGAGCCGGGTGCAGCGAGTAGCCGTGCAGCGTCGGCGTCGCCGTACCGCCGCTCGATCTCGGCCGCCTCGTGCACGAGCGCCAGCTTCGAGGTCCCGTACGCCGCCCAGGAGTCGTACGGCGTGACCGGCCGAACAGGCACTCGTTGCGGCCGCGGTCGTGCAGCTTCGAGACGACGTTGACGACCCGCGCCTCGCCGGCGGCGAGCAGCGCACCGAGCAGCAGGCGGGTCAGCTGGGCGGTGCCGAGGTAGTTGGTGCGCCAGTGGACCTCGTGCCCGTCGACGCAGCTGCGGCTCGGACCACGTCGACCGCAGGTCAAGGTGGATGCCGGCGTTGTTGACCAGGACGTCGAGCCGCGCCGGCGACCGACCCAGTCCGCCAGCGCCACACGGCGTCGACGAAAGTGAGATCGAACGGTGAGTGTCGTGCACGACACCGCCCGCCCGCGGACCGGGTCGGCGTGGAGCTCGCGATGGGCGAGCAGCAGCAGCGACGACGGTCGCCTCACCGAGCGATCCCGACCCGGCGCCGTCACCAGCACACCCGTCCACGTCTGGTCCTGATCACGATCCATCGTAGAAAGGCCTGCATCTGCGGGCCGATCGCGGGCCGCTCGACGTACCGCGCTCCGGTGGACGACACGATCGACGTAGGTGGACTGCAATCTCAGCGAGGCCCTCGATACGAGCCGCGCTGAGCACCGGCACGCGGGTCGGCCTACGGCTTCGACAGCACTGGCAGCGTGCGATGTCGTCCACCTCGGCGCAGACGTGCGTGCTGCTGCGGATGCCGGGACATCGAGGCTCCCGGTGCGCATCGACGGCCGAAGTGCGCTGGTCGGCTCGAGCTGCAGCTCCCCGGCGTAGCCCGGCGACACGTCCAGCGTGCAGTCGACCGGATCGCACGACGCACATCGATGGTTGTCCGGCCCGACCGCAGATGGGGAGGCCGGGTACCACGGCCCACCCCGGACTTGCTCACCCAGCAGCCGCTCCGTAGCTGGAGGATGTACGTCGCTGAGCCCGCAGAGCCTGGGTCGACCAGCGGACCCGCGGCAGCGATGCTCGCGGTCGATCCAGCAGCGCGTCGGCCGCGGCGTAGGGGTCCGGCTCCCGCCCACCACCCGCGCGGCCAGTCGTCCAGCTCGGACCGGCCGTGCACGACGCCCCCACCGCCGGCGCAGCGCGTCACGGCGAGCGCCTCGACCTCGTCGCGAGCGCGACGGCGCCTCGCTTGCGCGAGCTCCGCCGCTGAGCGTCAGCAGGCGCGGCGGCCGTGGATCTTCAGCGACCACCTCCTCGACCCCCTCGCCGCTGCGCCGACATCTGCACGATCGGCGGCTGCCAGTCGGCGTCGCGGCGCTCCGCGAGGGCCGAGCATCGAGCGCAGGTCGCGGCGCACGGTCGCGGCCTCGGGCCGGTCGGCCTTGTTGACGACGTAGACGTCGCCGACCTCGAGGATCCCGGCCTTGGCCGCCTGGATGCCGTCGCCCATGCCGGGGGCGAGCAGCCACGGTGGTGTCCGCGGCGCCGGCGACCTCGACCTCGCTCTGGCCCACGCCCACGGTCTCCAGGAGCACGACGTCGAAGCCGGCCGCGTCGAGCACGCGCACGGCCTGCGGGGCCGCCCAGGCGAGGCCGCCGAGGTGGCCGCGCGAGGCCATCGAGCGGATGTAGACGTCCGGGTCGGTGGCGTGGTCGCCCATCCGCACGCGGTCGCCCAGCAGCGCCCCGCCGGAGTACGGCGACGAGGGGTCGACCGCGAGCACGGCCGACCCGCTTGCCCTGCTCCCGCCAGGCGCTGACGAGCGCGTTGGTGGAGGTGGACTTGCCGACGCCGGGGGCGCCGGTGACGCCGACCACGTGCGCGCCCGCCGACGTACGGGCGCAGACTGACGCCATCACCTCGCGCAGCTGCGGCGAGCCGTCCTCGACCAGCGAGATCAGCCGCCCGACCGCGCGGGCCCTCCCCGAGCGGGCCTGCTCGACAGCTCGGGGACGGCGACGGGCTTGCGCGCGCTCAGGAGACCTCCGTCGGTCGAGCCTGTCGAGACCACGCTCAGGCCGACGGCACCTTCACGATCAGGGCGTCGCCCTGACGCCGCCACCGCCGCACAGGGCGGCCGCGCCGACGCCGCCGCCGCGGCGCTTCAGCTCCAGCGCGAGGTGCAGCACGATGCGGGCGCCGGACATGCCGACCGGGTGGCCGAGCGCGATCGCGCCGCCGTTGACGTTGACCTTGGCGTTCTCGATGCCGAGCCTCCTTGGCCGAGGCGATGCCGACCGCGGCGAAGGCCTCGTTGAACTCGACCAGGTCGAGGTCGCTCGGGGCGATGCCCTCCTTCTCGCACGCCTTCGCGGTCGCGACGGCGGGCTGGAGCTGCAGGGTCGAGTCGGGCCCGGCGACCTGGCCGTGCGCGCCGATCTCGGCGAGCCAGGTGAGACCGAGCTCCTCGGCCTTGGCCTTGCTCATCACCACGACCGCGCAGGCGCCGTCGGAGATCTGCGAGGACGTGCCCGCGGTGATCGTGCCCTCCTTGGAGAAGGCCGGGCGCAGCTTGCCCAGCGACTCGGCGGTGGTGTCGCCACGCACGCCCTCGTCGGTGGTCACCTGGGTGTCGCCGCCGCGTCCGGAGATCGCGACCGGCACGACCTCCTCGTCGAAGACGCCGTTCTTCCACGCCACCGCGGCCTTCTGGTGCGACTGCGCGGCG
This sequence comes from uncultured Actinomycetota bacterium, assembly GCA_963696245.1. Taxonomy (GTDB): domain Bacteria; phylum Actinomycetota; class Actinomycetes; order Propionibacteriales; family Nocardioidaceae; genus Nocardioides. The sequence continues at coordinate 463,774 of CAVOJM010000004.1, read as the reverse complement.
AACTCGTCCTGCTCCTCGCGGGTCAGCTTCTGCGCCGCGGCGTTGCACTCCTCGGTGAGGAGGCCCATCGCCTGCGACGTGGTCTGGTCGTAGAGCGCGTCGTAGGCCATCGAGTCGACGAGCGTGGTGTCGCCGTACTTGAAGCCCTCACGCGACTTGGGCAGCAGGTGCGGGGCGTTGGTCATCGACTCCATGCCGCCGGCGACGACGATGTCGTGCTCGCCCGCGCGGATCATCTGGTCGGCCATCGCGATCGCGTTGACGCCCGAGAGGCACACCTTGTTGATGGTGATCGAGGGGACGCTCATCGGGATGCCCGCGGCGACGGCGGCGGTGCGGGCGGGGTTCTGGCCGGCGCCGGCCTGGATCACCTGCCCCATGATCACGTAGTCGACCTGGTCGCCGGACACGCCGGCCTTCTCCAGGGCGCCCTTGATCGCGACGCCGCCGAGGTCCGCGGCGGACTTGCTCTTCAGGCCCCCCAGCAGACGACCGATCGGGGTGCGTGCCCCAGCGACGATGACGGAACCGGACATGTGGGCCTCCTGGAGGAACGTGGCGGACTCATCGACGATACCGACGGGTCGGGGTCCGGCGCCCGCGTCCCGTCGCTGAGGAACCGGTCACAGTCGCCGCACGACCCTCGACGCCCGGACGCACGGCGTACGACGATGGCGCCATGACTGCGCCGCTGGACATCCCCGAGCACCTGTTCACCGCGATCGACCACGTGGGCGTCGCCGTGCCCGACCTCGACGAGGCGATGGCGTTCTACCGCGACGTCTACGGCATGAAAGGTCTTGCACGAGGAGACCAACGAGGAGCAGGGCGTCCGCGAGGCGATGGTCGGTGTCGGCGACTCCGGCTCGTGCATCCAGCTGCTCGCGCCGCTCGACGAGCGGAGCACGATCGCGAAGTTCCTGGACCGCAACGGCCCCGGCATGCAGCAGCTGGCCTACCGCGTCACCGACGTCGAGCAGGTCGCGGCGATCCTCAACGAGCGCGGCGTCCGCACGCTGTACGACGCCCCCAAGCGCGGCACCTCGAACAGCCGGGTCAACTTCCTGCACCCCAAGGACGCCGGCGGGGTGCTGGTCGAGCCTCGTCGAGCCGGCAGCCGACGGCGGCCACTGACCGAGCCCGGGCTCCTCAGAGCGGGATCGGCTCCCGCGGCTTCTTGTTCCACCGCTTCCACCAGGTGCGCTGCATGCGCTGGGCCAGGCGGCTGCGCTCGGCGGTGCCGCCGACGACCGACGGGCTGCCGTGGTCGCACACGACCGCCCAGCGGTCGCCGAGGTCCACCAGCCGGTGGCCCTCCTGCATCGTCATCTCGAGGCTGACCGCGTCGGCGTCGATGGGGTACTTCATGACGACCGCGGGACGCCCGTCCACGAGCGCGCCGTCACCGCTGACGACGCTGTTGCCGCGCGCCTCCTCCAGGGTGACGAGCATGCGCAGGTGGTCCACGGTGTTGCGGGCGTGCGTCGTCGGGGCCGGGTTGCCGACGCGGGTGAAGACCGGCCGCCGGGCGAGCAGCAGCTGCTGCACCCGCTCGGGCATCGAGGGGAAGGCAGCCAGGCGCACCTCGGCACCACGGTCGGCCACCTCGGGCAGGACGCGGCTCACCGCCTCCGCGACCACGGGCATCGCGGTCGCGACGTCGGGGGTGCCGACCACCACCAGTCCCTCACGGGCGGCGTCGCCGACCTGCATGCCGAGGAGCCAGATCGCCTCGATCACCGGCGTCGTGCGGCCGACCTCCTTCATCGCCGTGCGCAGCGGGCCGGCCTCCGGCACGGGCGGGTAGTCCTCCCACACCAGGTGGACGCAGTCGGGCACCGGGACGGCGTAGGGACGCAGGTCCTCGACCGTCGAGGGCACCAGGGTCGTCCACCCCGGTGTGCCGGGGTCGATCCACAGCCCGCACCCGGCGGGGAGCAGCGCGACGACCTCGAAGCCCGCCGCACCCACCAGCTCCTGGTGCTCGCTCCGCGCCCGCTCGGCCCCCAGCGCGGGGTCGGTGTAGGCGACGGCCATCGGCGCGCCGTCGTCGGCGGCGCCGTACACCAGCGTCTGCTTGCCGGTCTCCGCGTCGGGCGTGACGAGCAGGTGGACGGTGCCGCGGAGCACCGACCAGGGGCTCAGGTGCACCGGCCCGTCGGGCCCCGCGGGAGGCGGGACGGTCACGACCGGTCCACGGCCCAGCCGGCCCCGCGGTCGGGCACCGGGGCGCGCTCGGGCGCGGCCCCCTCATCAGCTCGGTCACCGCGTCCATGTCGGCCTGGCTCGGCTGGCCCCAGCCCTTCTGGTAGCCGAGCATCTCGGTCAGCGGGCGTGCGCTCGCTCGGCCGTCGAGGCGCTCGACGTCGTCGGTGCTGACCAGGGACGGGTGCGCGACACCGACCGACTCGGCGAGCTTGGACAGGTCACGGCGGAACGCCCCGACGTACCTCGCCACCCGCTCGGCCTTGACCTCGGGGACCAGCGCCCGGGTGAGCCACGGGTTCTGGGTCGCGACGCCGGTCGGACAGGTGCCCTCGTGGCACTTCATCGTCTGCAGGCAGCCGACCGCGAGCATCGCCTCGCGGGCGACGTTGACCAGGTCGGCGCCCATCGCGAACGCCATCAGGGCGTTCTCGGGCAGCCCCAGCTTGCCGGAGCCGATGAACACGACGCGGTCGGTGATGCCGCGCCGCGCGAAGGCGGAGTACGCGCGGGGGAACGCCGCCTGGAACGGCAGCGAGACGTGGTCGGCGTAGACCAGCGGCGCCGCGCCCGTGCCGCCCTCGCCCCCGTCGATCGTGACGAAGTCGACGCCGCGCTGCCCGTCGGCCATCGCCTCGGAGAGCTGCTCCCAGAACGTCTCGTCACCGACCGCGCTCTTGATCCCGACCGGCAGACCGGTGGCATCGGCGATGGTCTCGACGAAGTCGAGCATCGAGTCGACGTCGTGGAAGGCGGTGTGGCGCGAGGGGCTGATGCAGTCGCGGTCGCGGGGGACGTTGCGGATCTCGGCGATCTCCGCGGTGATCTTGGCCGCCGGCAGCACCCCGCCGAGCCCGGGCTTGGCGCCCTGGCTGAGCTTGATCTCGATCGCCCGCACGGGCGCGGACTCGACCACCTCCAGCAGCCGGTGAAGGACGAAGTGGCCCTCCTGGTCGCGGACGCCGAAGTAGGCAGTGCCGATCTGCAGCATCAGGTCGCCGCCGTGGCGGTGGTGCGGCGACAGCCCGCCCTCGCCGGTGTTCTGCCAGAAGCCGCCCATGGCCGCACCACGGTTGATCGCCTCGATCGCCGGCCCGGACAGGCTGCCGTAGCTCATCGCGGAGGTGTTGATGACCGACTCGGGGCGGAAGGCGTGCCGGCGGCCGCGCGCACCGCCCAGCACCTTGGCGCCGGGGATCCAGGCGTCGCTGCCGTGGTGGGCCTGCGTGCTCGAGGGCACGACGTCGCTGAACGTGCGCTGCTTGATGACGGGGTAGTCCTGCGAGTGCTCGAAGTCGTTGTCGGACCCGAAGCCGAAGTAGTTGTCGACGCCCTTGGAGGAGGCGTAGATGTAGCGCCGCTGGTCGCGGCTGAACGGCCGCTCCTCGTCGTTGCCGGCGACGACGTACTGCCGCAGCTCGGGCCCGACCATCTCCACGAGGTAGCGCCCGTGCCCGAGGACCGGGAACGCGCGGAGCAGTGAGTGCCCGCGCTGGAGGAGGTCGTGGGCGGCCACGCCGGCCAGGGCCGCTCCGGCGCCGGCCGCGATCCTAGAGAGCTTCATGGGATGAACGTGCCCTCCCGTCGGATTCGTCACACGCGGGTGCCAGGGAGCGCTACCCGCCGGTAGATTCCACGCACTCCCCTGTCCTCCCCGTCATCGACCCCAGGAGACTCCGTGCAGCACATCCTCGACGCGATCCTGGCCGGCGACACCTCCTCCGAGGACTTCGCCGCCCTCGAGCTCCCCGACCACTACACCGCCGCCACCGTCCACAAGGACGAGGTCGACATGTTCGAGGGCATCGCGGCCGCGACAAGGACCGCGCAAGTCGCTGCACGTCGACGACGTGGCGCTGCCCGAGCTCGGCCCGGGCGAGGCGCTGCGTCGCCGTGATGGCCTCCGCGATCAACTACAACACCGTGCTGGACCTCGATCTTCGAGCCGGTCTCGACCTTCGGGTTCCTCGAGCGCTACGGCCGGCTCTCCGACGCTGACCAAGCGCCACGACCTGCCCTACCACGTGGTCGGCTCCGACCTGGCCGGCGTCGTGCTCAAGACCGGTCCGGGCGTGCACCAAGTGGAAGCCCGGCACCGAGGTCGTCGCCCACTGCCTGTCGGTGGAGCTCGAGGACCCCGACGGCCACGACGACACGATGCTCGACCCGCAGCAGCGGATCTGGGGCTTCGAGACCAACTTCGGCGGCCTGGCCGACATCGCGCTGGTCAAGTCCAACCAGCTGATGCCCAAGCCCGCCCACCTGACCTGGGAGGAGGCCGCCTCCCCCGGCCTGGTCAACTGCACGGCGTACCGCCAGCTGGTCTCGAAGAACGGCGGCGACATGAAGCAGGGCGACAACGTCCTGATCTGGGGCGCCTCCGGCGGCCTGGGCGGCTTCGCGACGCAGTACGCCCTCAACGGCGGCGCCACCCCGGTCTGCGTGGTCTCCAACGAGGAGAAGGCCGCGATCGCCCGCTCGATGGGCGCCGAGCTGATCATCAACCGCTCCGAGGAGGACTACCGGTTCTGGAAGGACGAGCACACCCAGGACCCCCAGGAGTGGAAGCGCTTCGGCGCCAAGATCCGTGAGCTCACCGGCGGCGAGGACATCGACATCGTCTTCGAGCACCCGGGCCGCGAGACCTTCGGCGCCTCGGTCTTCGTGACCCGCAAGGGCGGCACGATCACCACCTGCGCCTCGACCTCGGGCTACATGCACGAGTACGACAACCGCTACCTGTGGATGAACCTCAAGCGGATCATCTCCTCGCACTTCGCCAACTACCGCGAGTCGTGGGAGGCCAACCGCCTCATCGCCAAGGGCAAGATCCACCCGACCCTGTCGCGGACCTACGCCCTCGACGACGTCGGCCAGGCCGCGCTCGACGTGCACCAGAACGCCCACCAGGGCAAGGTCGGCGTGCTCTGCCTGGCCCCCGAGGAGGGCCTCGGCGTCCGCGACGACGAGCTGCGCGCCCAGCACCTCGACGCCGATCAACCGCTTCCGCGGCGTCTGACCGCCCGCGGTCGCGCGGGCCGCCGCCGGTCACGCTGAGACGCAGCTCGTGCCGGGCTGGGACCGCTGGCGCCGGTCGGGAGGCACTGGGTCAGCCACCCTCGGCACGCAACCCGCCAGTGAAGGGTAAGCACCGCGATGAGCGACCAGGGACTGTCCATCTTCGACGACAACGAGCCGGACGAGGACGAGACAGCCCGCGGCTGACGACGCGACCCAGGTGATGCCGGCGGTCCCGCCGACGCAGGCGCCCAAGCAGGCCGAGCAAGCCCGCGCCGGCGCCGGTGCAGCAGCCGGTCGACGGACCCAGCAGGCACCCGCCGTGCCCCCGAGGCAGCAGCGCCGGTCGTCCCGCCGGCTCCCGCCGCGCGTCCGCAGCGGCACCGCGCCGCCGCGACCGCTGCCGGCCGTTCCCGGTGGTGCGCCGCGGCTACGACAGCGCCGCCGTCGACGCGCGGCTCCGCCAGCTCACCAGCGAGAAGGCCGGCCTGAGCGCCAGCCTCGACCGAGTCCGAGCGCCGCGTCGCTCGAGCTCGAGGAGCAGGTCGCGACGCTCAAGCCGACCTGAGCGAGCACAAGACCCCGTCGTACGCCGGGCTCGGCGGCCGCGCGAGCGCGATGCTGCGCCTGGCCGAGGAGGAGGCCGACGAGGTCCGCGGGACCGCCCGCGCGACGCCGCCGAGATCCGCGAGCAGGCCGCGCGCGACGCCGAGGCGATCCGCGCCGACGCCTCCCGCGAGGCCGAGGACATGCGGATGGTCCAGCTCAAGGAGCTCGACGAGAACCGCGCCCGACTGACGGCCGACGCCGAGCAGGAGCGCGCCCGGCGCCGAGGCCGAGGCCGCCGACCTGCGTCGCGTCGGCCGAGCGCGAGGCCGACCAGCTGCGGCTGGCCGCCGAGCAGGAGACCAACGAGCTGCGCACCGGCGCCCAGCGCGAGGTCGAGCAGGCGCGCGCCGCCGCCGACCGCGAGGTCCAGGAGGCCCGGCGCACGCTCGCCGTCGAGAAGGAGCGGCTGGCCCGCGAGGCGACCGACCACCACACCAGCGCGATCGCCGAGACCAGCCGCCTGGTCGAGGAGGCCGAGCAGCGCGCCGACGCCGCCGAGCAGCGCGCCCGCGAGGCGACCAGCCAGGCCAACGAGCACCGCCAGCCAGGCCAGCCGAGGCCGAGGCGCTGCTCACCCGGGCCCGGCGCGAGGCCGAGCAGATCGTCGCCGCCGCCCGCACGCAGGCCGAGTCGATCAGCTCGACCGGCAGTGGCCGAGGCCGAGCGCGAGCTCGGCCGCGATCACGCGCCGAGGTCGACCGGCTCGCCAAGCGCCGCGACGCGATCACCGCCCAGCTCGCCTCGCTGCGCGACGTGGTCGCCGGCTTCGGCGAGGACGAGTGACGCCAGACCCCGGCAGAGCCCGAGCGAGCCGCGGCCGAGGCCGAGACCGAGGACGACGCCGGCCGGGCATCCCGGTCGACCGACGACTACCTCGGCGAGCCCGGGCCGCCCCTGGACCGGCACGCGCCGTTCTACGTCGGGTTCGTCGGCGGCCTCGGGGTGCTGGTCGCTCTGGCTGGCGATGCAGATCGCCGCCATCGGCTCGATCCTGATGCTGATCGTGGTCTCGCTCTTCCTCGCCGCCGGCCTCGACCCCGCGGTGCGGTTCCTCGAGCGGCGCGGCCTGCGCGCTCGTACGCCGTGCTGACCGTCATCGTGGTCGTGCTGGCCGCGCTGGCGCTCTTCGTGGTCGCGATCGTCCCGGTCATCACCGACCAGGTCGCAGCGCGCTCACCGACAACGTCCCGGCACTGGCTCGACGAGCTCCAGCGCAACCGGCAGGTGCAGCGGCTCGACGACGAGTACGACATCATCGACGAAGATCCAGGACTACGTCACCGACGGCGACTTCGCTCGGGGCCTCTTCGGCGGTGCGCTCGGCGTCGGGCTCGCGGTGCTCGGGGCGCTCTTCAACGGCTTCATCGTCATCGTCCTGACGCTCTACTTCCTCGCCTCGCTCGAGACCACGAAGTCCGCGCTCTACCAGCTGGCCCCCGCCTCGCGCCGCGACCGGGTCGCGCGCCTGGGCGACCGGATGATGCGCAGCGTCGGCGGCTACGTCTCCGGCGCCTTCATCGTCGCGATGTGCGCCGGCATCTCGTCGCTGATCTTCCTGTTCGTCGTCGGCCTCGGCCAGTACGCCGTCGCGCTGGCCTTCGTGGTCGCGCTGCTCGACGTGATCCCGATGATCGGCGCCACCATCGGCGCCGTGATCGTGACCGCGATCGCGTTCGCCACCGACGTCAAGATCGGCATCGCCTGCGCGATCTTCTACGTGATCTACCAGCAGGTCGAGAACTACGTGATCTACCCGCGCGTGATGTCGAAGTCGGTCGACGTGCCCGGCGCGGTCACCGTGATCGCCGCCCTGATCGGCGCCGCGCTCCTCGGCGTCGTCGGCGCGCTGCTCGCGATCCCGACCGCCGCCGCGATCCTGATGCTGACCCGCGAGGTCTGGGTCAGGCGCCAGGACCAGCGCTAGCGACGGTCCTCGTTCACCCGGTGAGGGTGATGCCGAACGCCTCCCTCCGGGAAGGCTGTGGGTCGGAGAGGTGGTGATGGTCCAGGTGGACGTACGACGAAGCGAGAAGCAGCTGACCCGCTTCATCGCGAACGGGACGGGTTGGTCTGACACCGAGGTCCGGCTCGCGCTCGTCCTCGGCACCGCGACCGTCCTGGTCACCAGCGCGATCGCGGCGGCCAGCGGCATGCTGCGCCTGCTCGACATCCTCGAACGACGCCTGACCGGACGAAGCGTCACGGCCGCGCGTCATCCACCCATCGCTGCATCGATCCGTCGAACGGCCAGTCGCCGTTGGTGTAGCGCGCCGCGATCGTGGCGATGCCCAACCAGGCTCCCCTCACGACATCATCGGGGTAGGCCATCGTCCCGGCGTGCGCGTCGAACTCGTCCTCGTCCAGCTGAGCGCAGCCTGGTCGCCGGTGATCGCGAAGTCCAGGTCGAGGTCGACCCAGGTGATCGTCGTCGACGGTCGGCGTTTCGAAGGCGCGCCGAAGCGTGCGGATCTTGTAGCCGCTCGGTCGACCGGTCTGCGCTCGAAGATAGCCGCAGAGGAACTCCACCACTCGCCGAGAGCCGCGACCCACAGCTCGTCCCGGCTGACGACCTCGACCGCGCCCCGACTCGGGCGCCTCGCGGTTCCGGACCCGGCAGGCACGAACTCAGGCCCTGGAGGTGTCGACTGGGGACGGACAGCTGACGAGCGACATCCATTGCTGAGGTGGTCTGGTCCCACTTGAGCTTCAGCACCCTGACGGGACGCTGGCACTGGTTCCTCGGGCATGACCGAAGCATGTCCGGTCGTAGCGCGACGAGCGCCAGATCCAGTACGGCCAGCGAAGCTCGATCGAGTGGTTCGACCGCCGTGGTCCGCTCCCCCAGCTTGACCCCGACGACGCCGGCGAGGATCAGCAGACCGCCGACCAGCTGCACGGCGTGCGGCAGCTCGCCGAGCAGCAGCCACGCGAAGACCGACGCCGGCGACCACCTCCAGCAGCGCCACGAAGGACGCGAGCCGGGAGCCCAGACGTCGGCCGGCGGCGATGCCGGTCGTGTAGGGCACGGCAGCGGTCACGATCCCGAGCACCACGAGCGGCACCCACGGCAGCGACCGAGGTGCTCGGCGTAGGTGACGTGGACGGTCGCGGTGTCGATCGGCATCAGGCCGATCACCCCGACCAGCCCGAGCGCGAGCGTGCCGACGACGAGACCACCTGCGGCGAGCACCATCGGCGGCATCCCGTTGCCCTCGTCGGCCGAGATGACGAAGTACGTCGCGCGCGCCGACCATCGCCGCCAGCGCCCACAGGACGCCGACCGGGTCGAGATCGGCCCCGGACAGCAGGTCGAGGACGAGCACCAGCCCGAGCGAGGCCACGCCCGGCGCCCGACCAGGGTGAGCGGGCCGGGACGCTGGCCGTGCCGCAGCCACTGCCAGCAGACGACGGCGGCCGGCGCGGTGTACTCGATCAGCAGCGCCGGACCGACCTGCATGTGAGCGACCGCGGAGAAGTAGCAGAACTGGGCGCCGGCGACCGCGAGCACGCCGTACAGGACGATCAGGCTGGCGTTGCGACGAAGCAGCTCCCACCGGCCGCGCAGCGCGACCAGGCCGAGCGGCGTCGACGACGAGCGCGGCCAGGCCGACCCGCACGAAGACGATCGAACCCGGACTCCAGCCGGAGTCGAGGAGCGGGCGGGCGAGCGGTCCCGAGAGGCCGAACGTGACCGCCGAGACGACCGCGAACGCCAGTCCGGCGGCGACGCGCGATTTTCCGCGTGCCGGCATCCGCCGGTTCTTCCGGCGCCAATCTGACATGCTCAGGTTATTCGAGCACTGTGTACACGGTTCCAGCCCCGAGTAACATGTCAACATGCCCTTGACGGATGACACCGCGATCGACGCTGCACGCAGCAGTCGTCGCTGGCGAACACCGCCGTCGTCGGCGAGACACCCTCACCACGCTCGAGGAGCTCGACGAGTGGTACGACGAGTACCTGTCCACCACCACCGGGCCGACGGTAGCGACGAGCTCGACTCGATGCGCGCGATCCGCGAGCCGCTCTACGACCCTCCTAAGCGCCGAGCGAAACGGGCAGCCGAGCTGGTGAACGCCATGCTGGCCGAGTCCGGCGCCGTGCCGCAGCTGGTGCGCCACGGCGAGTGGGACTGGCACCTCCACGGCGTCGCCGGCGACGCTCCCCGGCGACCCGGGTGGTCGTCGACACGGCGATGGCGATGATCGACATGATCCGCGACGACGAGATGTCGCGCCTCGGCATCTGCGCCGACGAGCACTGCGAGGGATCGTCCTCGACCTCTCGCGCAACCGCTCGCGCCGCTTCTGCTCGACCACCTGCGGCAACCGCAACGCGGTCGCGGCCTACCGCGCCCGCCAGGCCGCGAAGCCCTGACCTCACGCCGATCACGAGCGCGAGGAACCGCCGCAGCACCTCGGTGAAGACCTCCGGCTGCTCGGAGTGGACCCAGTGGCCGGCGTCCTTGATCGTGACCCGGCGGTTGTGCGGGAACCAGCGGTCCATGGCGGCGACGTACTCCGGACGCACGTAGTCGGAGTTCTGCGCCGTTGACCCACAGCGTCTTGCCGTCGTACGGCGCGGTGCCGGCCAGCGCGTCGTCGGGCCAGCCGCCGAGGACCGCCAGGTCGCGACCGAGCACAGCCAGGTTGGGCCGCCACGACCAGGCCCCGTCGTCCTGGTGGAGGTTCTGCAGGAGGAAGCTGCGCACGGTGCGGTTGGGCACCGCGTCGACCAGGGCGTCGTCGGCGTCGCTGCGCCGCTCGATGCGGCCGAGGTCGATCCCCTGCAGCGCCTGCGATGTAGCCGGAGAACTCGCTCATCTTCTGGTAGGCGACCGGTGACACGTCGACGACGCAGAGCCGCTCGACCAGCTCGGGGTGCCGCAGCGCCAGCACCATGGCCGCCTTGCCGCCCATCGAGTGCCCGACCAGCGCGACCGGGTCGTCCGCGCTGAACAGCTCGGCGACCTGGTCGGCGACGTCGACGTAGTCGAAGTGGTCGCGCCACGGCGACCGGCCGTGGTTGGGCATGTCGACCAGGAGGACCCGGTGGTCGCGTCGGCGAGCTCCTTGGCGATCGTGGTCCAGTTCTTGCCCTGTCCGAAGAGCCCGTGGCAGAAGGCGACCAGCGGTCCCTGCTCCCCCAGCAGCCGGGTGTGGAGGGGCGACGTGCTCAGCACCAACGCCGCACTCCCGTCGGGCTCAGGTCGCGGTCGCGCAGCACGACGGGGAGCTCGTCGCCGTAGTGCTCGCACGTCCAGCGGAAGTCCTGGGTGCGGTACTCGATCGAGAGCACCTGGTCGCCGTAGTGGTCGACGTACGAGCGCGCACTCGCGGTAGCGCCCGCACTCCTCGGCCACCGCGAAGTCGAAGCCGATCTTGCGTCCCGTCGTAGTTCGCGAGGTTCTTCTGACCGACCGCCAGGCCGGCGTCGTGCGCGCTGCGCACCAGCAGCCGGGCGTAGGCGATCGCGTCGCTGCGATCCATCAGGCCGTGGCTGCGCGTGAAGGAGTCGAGGTTGTCGTACTCGACGGCGTCGAACCCGTCGTCGGCACAGCCCGCGGTCCAGCCCCCGACGATCCGGGCGAGATCGGCGCGCTTGGCGCGAGTCCGCAGGTCGAGCAGCCACTCGCCCCACGCCGAGTCCTCGACAGCCTTGCCGTGCCGCTTGAGCACCAGCGACCAGTGCTTTCTTCCAGAAGGCGCGCTCGTCGTCCTGGGTCTGGAAGCCGTTGACGTAGCAGACGTTGTAGCGACCGGCCGCCGGCTCGGCGTTGCGGTCGCGGGCGACGATGCCGACGTGCTCGGGCACCGCCCGGTTGCCACCGAGCTGGTAGTCGAAGTCGGTGCCGGTCGGGAGCGGATCGGCGTACGCCGCCGAGAGCCGACCGTCACGGCCAGGAGCACGGCGAGCAGCAGGACATCACCCCCGCGCCCGCGACGACGTCGACTCGGCATCGCTGCACTTCGAGAACGGATCATCGAGCGCCATCCTCGCGCACCCGCCTTCTCGCGAAGAACGAGGCACGCGCGGCGGGCGGCGGGGCGGCAGCGGATCGCCCGCCACCCGTCACAGCTCCAGCGTACGACGCCGTACCAATCGGTCGACGACGGACAACAAGTTGTGACAACGAGTTGCAACCGACGTTGATGGAACCGCTGCTCACCCTCACTGGTGGCCGGACCGGACAACCCGGTGAGCGTCCACTTCACGAGCCGACCGGCTCCGCCTCCTCGGCCGTGAGGGGCTGGGCGATGCTCTCGAGCGACTTGCCCTCGGCCTTCACCCCGAGGAAGGCCTGGATCACTCCGCCGGCGACCATCAGCGCCGCGCCGACGAAGTAGCCGATCGCGATCTTGCTGATGTCGCCGCTCTCGGACGCGCGGTCGATCAGCCAGCCGAAGAACAGCGGTCCGGTGATGCCGCCGACCGCGGTGCCGATCGCGTAGAAGAACGCGATGCACAGCGCCCGCGTCTCCATCGGGAAGACCTCGCTGGCGGTGAGGTACGCCGCGCTCGCGCCCGCCGAGGCGAAGAAGAAGATGATCGCGCCCATCAGCGTGAGGGTCACCGCCGTGACGCTGCCGAGGAAGAGCCCGGTGCCGGCGAGGAGCACGCCCGAGATGATGTAGGTGCCGGCGATCATCCGGACCCGGCCGACCGTGTCGAAGAGCCGGCTCAGCAGCAGCGCGCCGAGGAAGTTGCTCACGGCGAAGACGGCGATGTAGTAGCCGGTCTGCTTCACTCCGAGGAACGTCGTGAGGGTGTCGCCGTACGTGAAGAAGAAGGCGTTGTAGAGAAACGCCTGACCGACGAAGAGCGAGAAGCAGACCAGGGTGCGCTTGGGGTAGAGCGTGAAGACGGTGCGCGCGATCTCGCCCATGCCGATGGCCTTGCGCTGCCGGATCGTGATCGTCTCGTCGACGGAGTCGAGCGTCTGGCCGGTCTCCTCCTCGATGGTGTGCTCGATGCTCTGCACGATCTGCTCGCCCTCGTCCTCGCGGCCGTGGATGAAGAGCCAGCGCGGGCTCTCGGGCACGTGCCGCCGGACGATCAGGACGCCGACGGCCAGGACCGCGCCGAGGCCGAAGGCGAGCCGCCACCCCCACGCGGGGTCGATCGACGGTCGGGTCGAGCAGCGGGATGGTCAGCAGCGCGCCTGCCGCGGCGCCGACCCAGAACGAGCCGTTGATCGCGACGTCGACCCGGCCGCGATGCTTCGCGGGGATCAGCTCGTCGATCGCGGAGTTGATGGCGGCGTACTCGCCGCCGATGCCGCACCGGTCAGGAACCGCGCGCGCGAAGTACCACAACGGCGATCATCGAGAACGCCGTCAGCACGGTCGCGCAGATGTAGACGCCGAGCGTGATCAAGAAGAGCTTCTTGCGGCCGAACCGGTCGGTCAGGTGACCGAACAGCAGCGCGCCGAAACACGCGCCCGCGACGTAGATCGAGCCGGCGAGACCGATGTCGAAGCTGCTGAGGCCGAGCCCGGTGTCGCTCGGCTTCAGCGCCTCCGACATCGAGCCGACGATGGTGACCTCGAGACCGTCGAGGATCCAGACGGTGCCGAGGCCGATCACGATCATCCAGTGCCAGCGCGCCCAGGGCAACCGGTCGAGCCGGGCCGGGATGTCGGTTGTGATGCGTCCTGTCTCCACTCCCATGACGTGCCCGTACCCGTGTCAGGATCGACACATGCCCGAGACCAGCACCGAGACCCGGATCGAGACCTCCCGCACCATCGCCGCACCGGCCGCCGACATCTTCGCGCTGCTCTGCGACCCGCACGGCCACGTCGCGATCGACTCCTCGGGAATGCTCCAGGACGCCGAGGGCGAGCCGGTGACCGCCGTCGGTGACAGCTTCGCGATCAAGATGGACCGGGAGTCGCTCAACGACTACCCCGAGATGGGCAAGTACGACGTGACGGTGACGATCCGGGAGTACGAGCAGGACGCGCTGATCTCCTGGACGATCCTGGGTCGGGTCCGGCCGCAGATCGGGCACGTCTACGGCTACCGGCTGGAGTCCGTGGACGACGGCACGCTCGTCACGTCGTTCTACGACTGGTCCGACATCCACGAGGACTGGAAGGCGATGGGGATCTTCCCCGTCATCTCCGAGAACGCGCTGCGCGGCACGCTCGGCATCCTCGACCGCACCGTGCGGCGCGGCTACGCCCGCCCCTGACGGACCACTCGGTCGAGAGACCCGAAGACGCCGCCCTGGCCGAGCATGAAGACCACCTCCCGGTCGCAGCGGCCGTCCGGGTGCCGGTCGCCCTGCAGGCGCTGGTATCGCGCGTACGACGTCGCGCGTCTGCGGGCCGAAGTCACCGTCGACCACGAGGTCGGCGCCTGCAGCACGCAGCGCGCGCTGGAGAGTGCGTACGGCGTGACCGTGGTCGCCGATCTCCTGGACCCGTGACGGCAGCTGGCTCCCGTAGAGCAAGGTCCAGAAGCCGTTGTTGATCCGGTAGGACGCCGACTCAGGTCACCAGGTTGCGTCAGCGCTCGGTCAGGCGAGCCCGTCGAAGGGACGGACCTCCACCGTGCCCCGGCACGCCTTGGACCCCGCGGCAGCGAGGCGGAGGGCGACGTCGAGGTCAGGCGCCTGGATCACCCAGAAGCCGCCGATGTGCTCCTTGGTCTCCAGGTAGGGGCCGTCGGTGACGATCGGCGCGTCACCCCGACCATCCACGACGGTCGCGACTGTCGCCGGCTGCAGGCCACCGGCGAAGACCCAGTAGCCGCCGGCCTTCAGCTGCTCGTTGAAGGCGCCGGTGGCAGCGAACGCCTCCTCCATCTCCTCCTGGGAACCGTAGTCGCCGAACTCGCCGCGCTCGGCAGGTCCGTGCACGCTCATCAGGTAGTGCGCCATCGCTCTTCTCCTCCTGGTGTCACCTGCTTGTGGTGACACGACATCATCACCGGCGTCACGCCGGCGATGAGAAATGTCGTCGGAAGCTGTCGTCCTAGCACCTTCCCGTTCGTGGAAGAGGTGAGAGCAGGTCGCAACCGGTGACCCGCCGCAGGACAGTCACAGAGACGGAGATCGACATGTCCACCATCACCCAGTCCATTGGCACCACCACCGCCGAGCGCACCGCCGAGCGGCCCACGATCTGGAAGCACGGGCTGGCCGCGACCGTCTCCGCCGCCGTCGCCACGACCACCCTGGCGGCGACCGCCTCGGCCGCCGGCGTCTCCTTTTCCGACGGCTCCGGGGCGGGCATCCCGATCGCCGGGTTCACCCAGTTGACGCTGGTCTTCTCCCTCGTCGGCGTCGCCATGGCGGCGGTCATGGCCCGCCGCGCCCGCCATCCGCGTCGGACCTTCGTGCGCACGGCCGTCGCGCTGACCTTGCTGTCCTACCTGCCCGACCTGACGTTCGGCTTCGACGCCGCCTCCGCGGCGACCCTGATCACGCTGCACACCGTGGCCGCGGCGATCGTCGTCCCGATCCTCGCGAGCCGCCTCGAGCGTCAGCGCGCCGAGTAGTCCCGGAACCCGCGCTTGGTCTTGCGGCCCAGGTAGCCCGCGGTGACCAGGTGCTCCAGCAGCGGCGCCGGCGCGAAGCCGGGCTCCCGGAACTCCAGGTAGAGCTCGCGCTGGATCGCCAGCGACACGTCGTTGCCGACCACGTCGAGCAGCTCGAACGGGCCCATCGGCAGCGCACAGCCCTGCTTCATCGCGGTGTCGATGTCGTCCGCGGTCGCGTAGTGCGCCTCGAGCATCTTCACGGCGTCGTTGAGGTAGGGGAAGAGCAGCGCGTTGACGATGAAGCCGGCCCGGTCGGCGCACGAGACCGCCGACCTTGCCGATCTTCGCGACCAGCGCCTGGGTCGTCTCGGTGACGGCGTCGTCGGTGGAGACGGTCGAGACGACCTCGACCAGCTTCATGATCGGCGCCGGGTTGAAGAAGTGCATGCCGATGACGTCCTGCGGTCGCGACGTCGCCTGGGCGCAGGCGATGATCGGCAGGCTGGACGTCGTGGTCGCGAGGATCGCGCCGCGCCCCCCATTTCCACCCCGACAGATCTCGTCGAGGTTCTCGAAGAGCGTGGTCTTGATGGCGAGGTCCTCGGCGATCGCCTCGACCACGAGGTCGACGCCCGCGAGGTCGTCCAGCGAGGTGGAGCCGGTGATCCGGGCCAGCACCTCGGCCTTGGCCTCCTCGGTGGCCCGGCCGCGCTGGATCTGCTTGTCGAAGTTCTTGGTGACCGCGGCGACGCACGCCGTCGACCTTCTCCTGGCCGCGGCCGATCACCAGGACGTCGTACCCGCTCTTGGCGAAGACCTCGACGATGCCGCTGGCCATGGTGCCGGTGCCGACGACGCCGACCTGCTTGATGTCGTGGCGCAGCTGGGGCTTCGCGTCGGCCGACGGGGTGCGGTCGTCGGCGACGACGACGGGGCTGTCGGGGGCCTCGTAGGTGTAGAAGCCGCGGCCGGTCTTGCGACCGAGCATGCCGGCGGTGACCATCTGCTTGAGGATCGGCGACGGCGCGTGCAGCCGGTCGCGGCCCTGGCGGTACATCGTCTCGAGGATCTCGTACGCCGTGTCGAGGCCGATCAGGTCGAGCAGGGCCAGCGGACCCATCGGGTAGCCGCAGCCGTAGCGCATCGCGGCGTCGATGTCCTCGCGGGTGGCGTAGCGGCCCTCGTACATCGAGACCGCGTGGTTGAGGTAGCCGAACAGCAGCGTGTTGGCGATGAACCCGGCCTTGTCGCCGCAGATCACCGGGTTCTTGCCGACCGCCTCGACCAGGGTCTTCACGTCGGCGAGCACCTGCTCCTCGGTGACGACGGTCCGGATGATCTCGACCAGGTCCTGGACCGGGGCCGGGTTGAAGAAGTGCACGCCGATGACGCGGCCCGGTCGGCCGTTGGCGGTGGAGATCTCGGTGACCGACAGCGACGAGGTGTTGGTCGCGAGGATCGCGTCCGGCGAGACGATCTCGTCGAGCTCGCGGAAGATCTGCTTCTTGAGCTCGAGCGACTCCACGACGGCCTCGACGACCACGTCCGCGTCGGTCAGGTCCTTGAGCGCGGTGGTGAAGGTGATCCGGCCCAGGAGCTCGGCCTGCTCGGCCTCGGTCATCTTCTCGCGCTTCACCGCGCGGGCCGTCGAGTGCTCGAGGTACTGCCGTCCGCGGGCCAGGGCCTCGTCGTTCTGCTCGACGCCGACCACGGCGTAGCCGTTGCGGGCGAACACCTCCGCGATGCCGGCACCCATGGTGCCGAGGCCGATCACGCCGATGGTCTTGAAGGGCCGGGGCTCAGCTGCCGAGGTCGTCATGCCGGGCATGGTTGCACGATGTAACTGCCGGTGGCAGTGGCCTAGTTCACTCGCGAGTAACTTAGCGCGATTGGAACGTTCACAGTTTCTGCACGAGCTTCAGGAGATGCCCCGCTGGGTCGCGTAGCCACCCGTAGTGGAGCCGACCGTCGAGCGAGTCGACCGGCGCCTGGACCTCGACTCCGCCCGCGCCGAGCGCTTCGGCGTACGCCGCGTCGCTGTCGTCGCACCAGAAGACGAGCTCGGTCGAGGTCCGCCCGGGCGTCACCTCGAGGCCGTAGGCGTTGCCGGCGGCCGCCTGGCCCCACTGTAGATTCGTCGCCCGTGAGACTCGTCGTAGCCCAGTGCCAGGTCGACTACGCCGGGCGGCTGACCGCCCACCTCCCCCTGGCCACCCGGGTCCTGATGATCAAGGCCGACGGGTCGGTGCTCGTGCACTCCGACGGCGGCTCCTACAAGCCGCTGAACTGGATGTCGCCGCCGTGCACGCTGCGCGAGGGCACCACCGAGGACGGTCAGGTCGAGTGGACCGTGACCAACCCGAAGACCGACGACACCCTGCGGATCCTGCTCACCGAGATCTTCAGCGACTCCAGCCACGACCTCGGCGTCGACCCCGGCCTGCAGAAGGACGGCGTCGAGAAGCACCTCCAGGAGCTGCTCGCCGACCACCCGGCGACCCTGTCGCCCGGCCTGACGCTCGTACGCCGTGAGTTCCCGACCGCGATCGGCCCGGTCGACCTGATGTGCCGCGACGAGGCCGGCGCCTCCGTCGCGGTCGAGATCAAGCGACGCGGCGACATCGACGGCGTCGAGCAGCTGACCCGCTACCTCGAGCTGCTCAACCGCGACCCGCTGCTGACGGGCAAGGGAGCGGTGCCGCGGCATCTTCGCCGCCCAGGAGATCAAGCCCCAGGCGCGCGTCCTCGCCACCGACCGCGGCATCGCCTGCGCCCTGGTCGACTACGACGCCCTGCGCGGCCTCGACGACCCGAGCCACCGGCTCTTCTGATGGCGGACCCTCCTGGAAATCGGTCGCGCTCGCCCGCTCGCCCCGGCAACGATGGCCGCATGCTCCCCAACTACTTCGACGCCGACGTCGCGCCCCTGTACGACGACCCCGACGACGCGATGTTCTCGCCCGAGGTGCTCGGCCCGACGGTCGACCTGCTGACCGAGCTCGCCGACGGGCAGGCCGCCCTCGAGCTGGCGATCGGCACCGGACGGGTCGCGCTGCCGCTGAGCGAGAACGGCGTGCACGTCCACGGCATCGAGCTGTCCCAGGCGATGGTCGACCAGCTGCGGACGAAGCCCGGCGGCGAGCGGATCGACGTGGCCATCGGTGACATGACCTCGACCCGCGTCGAGGGCCGCTACGGGCTCGTCTACCTGGTCTTCAACACCATCGGCAACGTGACGACCCAGGACGGTCAGGTCGCCGTCTTCGCCAACGCCGCAGCCCACCTCGAGCCAGGCGGGCGCTTCCTGATCGAGACCAACGTCCCGATCGTGCGCAAGATCCCGCAGGGCGAGCGGTTCGCGGTCTTCAACCACACCGACAGCCACGTCGGGATCGACGAGTACGACGTCGCGACCCAGCAGACCTGGTCGCACCACTACTCCTCCGACGACGGCGAGCACTACCACCGCCGCACGATCCCGTTCCGCTACGCCTGGCCGGCCGAGCTCGACCTGATGGCGAGGCTCGCCGGGATGCGGCTCGAGTCGCGCTGGGCCGACTGGGACAGGTCGCCGTTCACCGGCGAGAGCACCAAGCACGTCTCGGTGTGGGAGAAGGTGTGACCATGCGGATCTTCCACATCGCCACCGCCGCCGACTGGGCCGCCGCCCAGCAGTCCGGCGCCTACACGACCTCCACCCGCGGGGTGACCCTCGAGCAGGAGGGCTACATCCACGCCAGCCGGGCCGACCAGTGGGAAGGCGTGCGCGCGGCGTACTACGCCGACGTCGACGAGCCGTTGGTGCTGCTGGAGATCGACACCGACCTCCTCGACGTACCCGTCGTCGAGGAGATCCCGGCTCCGGGCATGACCGAGACCTTCCCCCACGTGTACGGCGCGATCGCGCCCGCCGCCGTGGTCGGCGTCGTCGTTCTCTAGCTGGCGTACGGACTAGCGCTCTGCGAGCGCGACCACGTCGTCGGCGACGCCCCAGCTCAGCGTCACGCCCGCACCGCCATGGCCGTAGCAGTGCACGACGTCACCGACCCGCTCGAGCCGCACCGCCGGGCGGACCGGCCGGAGCCCGACCTGGTGGCGCAGCACCCGCGCCGATCTCAGCTCGGGCACCAACCGGGTCGCCCGCGCGAGGATCTCGGCCGCGGTCTCCGGTGACGGGGTCCGGCTCCACTCCCCCTCGACGTCGGTCCCACCGACCACGATGTCGTGCGCCCGCGGCACGACGTACGTCGGTCCGGCGGAGTCGAGCCACCAGCGGTCCAGGCCGACCTGCTCGACGACCACGACCTGCCCGCGCACCGGGACGACGGTCCGGTCGGCGCCGAGCAGCCGGGCGCCGAGACCCGGAGCAGTTGACGACGAGGTCCGCGCCGCACGGCAGTGCCGACAGGTTGATCCGGGTGATGGTGCCGCCGAGGTCCGAGACCCGCCCGGCGAGCCAGCCGAGGTAGACGGTCATGTCGGTGACCGGTGTCGTGAAGGACCACCCGCTGCTCCAGCCGGCCGGTACGTCACCGGTGTGCTCGAGGGACGGCACCGCCGCCTGCCACCAGGGGTCGGGTCGTGTGCCGCTGAGGACCTCGGTCCCCGGCAGCATCCGCACCCCCGACTCGGGATCCGTGTCCGCGAGCGCGTCGAAGACGGCGTACGACGTCCGCGCCCAGCGCGGTCACGCGGTCCTGGGGCAGCGCCCGGTAGGGGTACCAGAGCCCGGCCGCCACCGCGGAGGTCGTCTCGCGCGGCAGGTCGCGGGCGACCACGTCGACGCGGTGCCCGGCCTCGAGCAGCCGCACGGCGCAGGTCAGGCCGACGACACCGGCCCCGACCACGATCACCCTCGACATGCGTGCAGTCTTGCCGACCGCCGCGCGGGCAAGGTCACATTTCGCTCGCCCTCGTTATTGACGTAGGTTCAACAAGGTGAGGCTGACCATTCTCGGAGTCCTGACCGCACTGCTCGGCGCGCTGCTCGTCGCGCCCTCTCCGCCCGCCTACCGCCGGACCATCCGCACGATCAGCGGACGTGGTGTCGCGGCGCGTCGTCTTCGACGTCGAGAACACCAACGCGACCGGCGCCCTCTGCGCCCCCGACAACCAGTCCTACCAGCTCCGCGGCCACCTGATCGGTCCGCGGCGAGACATCGACGAGCAGGGCGACGCGCTGCGGGTCAACGTGCTCGTGCACGACCTCGGCACCGGCTCGTGGTTCTGGAACCTCCCCGGCCACGCCGTCCTACGACTACGCCACCCGTCTCGCCCACCACGGCGAGACGTCGCTGGTGCTCGACCGGCTCGGGTACGGCGCGAGCAAGCTCGCCGACGGCGACGCGACCTGCCTCGGCGCCCAGGCCGACATGCTCCACCAGGTCGTCCAGCACCTGCGCTCGGGCCGCTACGACTTCGCCTCCGACGGCCGCCGGCGCACCACGCCCGGCGGCCGCGCACGTGGTCACCCAGGGCCACGCCGTCGGCGCCGAGATCGCCCAGCTGGAGGCGTCCGACCTTCGACGACGTCGACGGGCTGGTGCTGATGTCGTGGGCCGGACGGCGGCGCGACCGTCGCTGGCGACCCGGACGGCCGCCGCGCAGACCCGGCCTGCGGTTCGGCAGCGACTACGCCCCGCTGACCACCAGCGGCGCCGACTACCGCGCCCTGCTCTTCGCGAGCGCGCCGAAGAGCGTCCAGCAGACCGCGGCCCGGCTGCGGCCGCGAGGACCCGTGCGGCGACGTCACCTCGTCCGCGTCGATGCTGCTGGCGACCGATCTCGGTGCCGGCCAGGTCGACGCACCGGTGCTGCTGCTGTACGGCGGCAAGGACGCGCTGACCAGCGCCCGACGCGCGGTCGAGCCAGGCCTCGTCGTACCCGACCAAGGTCACGACCCGCACGTTCACGGGCGCGGGTAGCGCGCTGCCGCTCGAGAAGCCGAAGGCGGTCCGGTCGGCCGTGCTGCGCTGGTTGAGCTGACGGGTCAGGCGCCGGCCTGGCGCGGGGCCGTCGGGTCGGTCACCCTCGCCGCCCTGCTCGCGCGCGACGTACTCCTCGATGTCCTCGACGTCGTCGAGGTTGCGCTTCACCACGGCCAGCAGGTCGCTCATCGTGGCGACCTCCTCGACCTGCTCCTTGATGAACCACTGCATGAACTGCTCGGAGGCGAAGTCGAACTCCTCGCGGGCGATCCGCAGCAGACCGTTGATCTGGTCGGTGACCCGCTTCTCCTGCTCGAGCGCGAGCGCGACCGGCGCGACCACGTCGGCGAACTCGTTGATCGGCGCATCGACGGCCGGGATCACGACCTCGGCGTCGGTGTCGAGGAGGTACTGCACCATCATCATCGCGTGCGCGCGCTCCTCGAGCGCCTGCGCGTAGAAGAACGCCGCCATCTGCGGCATCGTCAGCGCGTCGTAGTGGATCGCGCAGGCGAGGTACTGGTTGTGCGCGGCCAGCTCGTTCCCGATCTGGACGTTGAGCTGGTCGGTGAATCGGGGGGCGGCCACGGGGTGCTCCTCGGGGTCGGCGGTCAGGTCGGTCGAGCCAGGCGGCGTCAGGCAGCCTTGGCGAGCTTCTTCTTGGTGACCTTCTTGCCGTCGACCCGAACGAGCTCGCGCTTCTTGACCGTATACCCGGTGGGGAGGGTGCCGTCCTTCAGCATCCGCAGTGGACACCGGCCGCACTTCGACTTGGAGACGCAGCACTTCGTCTTGGGCAGCTTGCCCTTCTTCGACTTCCCCACGCAGGTGAGCCGTAACATCGAGATAGGACTGCCTTACCTCATCGCGAACCGATCCGAGCCAGGGGCAGCGTCCATCCGAGCGCGCGCCGCTGAGCCTGCGGCTACGACCGACGAGCGTGCCGCCGCTGGCCTCGACGACCGAGCGCGCGATCGCGAGCCCGAGACCCGCGCCCTGCTTCTCGGCCTCGACCGCGGCCCGCCCGCGGTAGAGCCGACCGAAGATCCGCTCGACCTCGTCCGGCGCGATGCCCGGACCGGTGTCGCTCACCTCGAGCCAGGCCCCACCCTCGTCCTGGCCCACCGTCACCTCGACCAGGCCGCTCGGCGGGCGTGAACTTCACGGCGTTCGACGATCAGGCAGTCAAGAGCCGCGGCTCAGCCAGGTCTCGTTCGCCGCCACCAGGAGCGGGAGTGCGGTCGTGTCGGCGACGAGGCGGACCCCGCCTGCCGCCGCCGCCGGCTGGTGCTCGTCCACGGAGTTCTCGACGACCACCACCAGGTCGGCGAGACACTGATGGCCGAGGCCGTCGCCCCCGTCGATGCTCGTCAGTGCCAGCAGGTCCTCGACCAGTGCCTGCTGGCGCCGGGCGCCGCGCGAGATCATCGCGGTGAAGCGCGACAGCCGACTCCTGAGGTCGGGGTCCTCGATCGCCTCGACCTCCTCGGCGAGCAGCTCCGCGCTGCCGAGGATCGAGGTCAGGGGTGTGCGCAGCTCGTGGGAGACGGTCGCCAGGAACTGCTCCTTGAGCCGGTCCGACTCGGACCGCAGGTCCTCGACCGCGCTCATGTCGCGCACCGAGGCCGAGACCAGCGTCTCGTCGTCGTTGCCGATCGTGGACAGCTCCACGTGCACCGGGAAGGACGAACCGTCCTTGCGCAGGGCGACGACGCGGTTGCCCTGGCCCATCACGTGCGCGCTGCGCATGCCCGGTGAACTGAGACCTGAGGGACACGTGCAGATCGCGCTTCGCGGGCGGCACCAGCATCTCGACCGGCCGCCCTACCAGCTCGGCCTCCGAGTAGCCGAACATCTCTTGGCACCGGCTGT
Organism: uncultured Actinomycetota bacterium; assembly: GCA_963696245.1. Lineage (GTDB taxonomy): Bacteria > Actinomycetota > Actinomycetes > Propionibacteriales > Nocardioidaceae > Nocardioides. The sequence continues at coordinate 440,653 of CAVOJM010000004.1, read as the reverse complement.
TGACCATGACGATCCGGCCGGTCCCGTCGGCGATCACGTTGCCGCTGTAGACGGTGTCGATGTAGCTCCGCAGCGGGTCTGCGTCGTCGTCGCGACGCGACCGATCGATGATCACCAGCGAGAGCAGCGGCGGGGTGGTCGAGGTCCCGCAGCACGCGGCAGCTGACGCGGACCGGGAACTCGTCACCGCCCGACGCGCACCGCCCACAGGTTGACGTTGAACCCGCCTCTGCCCTCGTCGGTCGCCAGCCGGACGTAGACCTGGTCGTAGTCCTCGAACAGCCGATCCGGGGTCAGCATCCGGGCGCGCTGCCCGATCAGCTGGTCACGGGAGTAGCCGAACATCCGCTCGCACGCCTGGTTGACCAGCACGATGCCGCGATCGACGCTCATCAGCAGCCGGGCCTCGTCGGCCTCGTCGAAGATCCGGTGGACGGCGACGCCGACTCGCGCCGACACTCTCCCCCAGGTCGATGTCATCCTGCGCCCGCACGGCCGACTCCGCTCCGGGCGCCGAGAGTCGCCTCGCCGCGAGTCTAGTGGCGACCAGGCCGTCGGCCGATGCCGTCGCAGCTAGGAGAGCCGCCAGCCGTCCGCGTCCTTCTCGAGCTCGACCGTGGCGCAGTTGGCGCAGCGCGACGCCGAGGCCGTGGGTGCGCGGGAGCCCGACCAGCTGCGGGAGCGTCGCCAGGATCGCGCCGCCGTGGCTGACGACCAGCGTGGTCTCGCCCGGGTGGCTGTCGGCGACCTCGTCCAGGACGCCCCCGACCCGGGCCACGAAGTCGGAGATCCGCTCGCCACCGTCGATCCGAGTCGTGTCGTCGCCCTCGGCCCACTGCCGGAAGATCCCGGCGAAGTAGTCCTGCTCGCCCTTGGTGGTGCCGGCCAGCGAGCCGACGCCGTACTCCCGCAGACCCTCGCGGACCACGACGTCGACGCCGAGCGAGGCCGCGACGATCTCGGCCGTCTGCACGGCACGGGAGAGTGAGCTCGTCCAGACCCGGGCGATCCGCTCGCCCGACAGCAGGTCCGCGAGCTCGCGTGCCTGCTGCCGACCGAGTGCCGTCAGGCTGCCGCCGTCGTCGCTACACAGCTCGGTCTCGTACTCGGCCTCGCCATGACGGGCGACCAGGATCCGTGCCGCGCACTGGAGCGAGCTCATGTCAGTCGAGGTCGTTCGCGGCGCGGATCACGTCGACGATGCCGCCCATGATCTCGGTGAGCCCGTAGTCCTTCGGCGTGTAGACGGCGGCGACGCCGAGCTCGCGCAGCTTGCGGCCGTCGGAGTCGGGGATGATCCCGCCGACGATGACCGGGACGTCGGCCAGACCCGCCTCGCGCAGCCCGTCGAGCACGTCGGGCACCAGCTCCATGTGCGACCCGGAGAGGATCGAGAGGCCGATGCAGTGCACGTCCTCGGCGACCGCCGCGGCGACGATCTGCTCGGGGGTCAGCCGGATGCCCTGGTAGATGACCTCGAAGCCGGCGTCCCGGGCGCGTACGGCGACCTGCTCGGCGCCGTTCGAGTGCCCGTCGAGACCGGGCTTGCCGACCAGCAGCCGCAGCCGGCCGCCCAGCTCCTCACCGGTGGCCTTCACCCGCTCGCGTACGGCGGCCAGCTCGGCGCCGGCTTCTGCGACGACGGCGCCGGTGACACCGGTCGGCCCGCGGTACTCGCCGAACACCTCGCGCAGGGTCGCCGCCCACTCCCCCGTGGTCGCACCCGCACGGGCCGCGGCCAGGGTCGGTGCCATCAGGTTGGTGTCGGTCTTCGCGGCGGCGGCGAGTGCCGCGAGCGCCTCGGCGACCTCGGTCTCGTCGCGCTGCGCCTTCCACTGCTCGACGCTGGCCAGCGCGGTCTTCTCGGCCTCCGGGTCGGCGGCCATGATCGCGCCGTCGAGGTCGGCGGTCAGCGGCGAGGGCTCGGTCGTCTCGTACTTGTTGACCCCGACGATGACCTCCTCGCCCGACTCGATCCGCGCCCGACGGGCGGCGTGCGAGGAGACCAGCTCGGACTTCATGTACTCGACGGCGGCGATCGCGCCGCCCATCGCCTGGACCCGGTCGATCTCGGCCTTCGCGCCCTCGACCAGCTCGGCGACCTTCGCCTCGATGACGTGCGAGCCCTCGAAGATGTCGTCGTACTCCAGCAGGTCGGACTCGAAGGCGAGCACCTGCTGCAGCCGCAGCGACCACTGCTGGTCCCACGGCCGGGGCAGGCCGAGCGCCTCGTTCCACGCCGGCAGCTGGACGGCGCGGGCGCGGGCGTCCTTGGAGAGCGTCACGCCGAGCATCTCGAGCACGATCCGCTGGACGTTGTTCTCGGGCTGCGCCTCGGTGAGGCCGAGCGAGTTGACCTGCACGCCGTAGCGGAACCGGCGCATCTTCGGGTCCTGGACGCCGTACCGCTCCTGGGTGATCTCGTCCCAGAGCCGGCCGAAGGCCCGCATCTTGCAGGTCTCCTCGATGAAGCGGACGCCGGCGTTGACGAAGAAGGAGATCCGGCCGACGACCTTCTCGAAGTCGTCCTCGGAGACCTGGCCGGAGTCGCGCACCTGGTCGAGCACGGCGATCGCGGTGCTCAGCGCGAAGGCGAGCTCCTGCGTCGGCGTCGCGCCGGCCTCCTGCAGGTGGTAGCTGCAGATGTTGATCGGGTTCCACTTCGGGATCTGGTGGACCGTGTAGGAGATGACGTCGGCGATCAGTCGCATCGAGGCCTCGGGCGGGAACGCGTAGGTCCCGCGGGAGAGGTACTCCTTGATGATGTCGTTCTGGGTGGTGCCGGCCAGCTGGGCGGCGACCTCCTCGGGCGACGAGTCGGGGTTCTGCTCCTCGGCGACCACCTGGTACATCGCGAGCATCCACATCGCGACGGCGTTGATCGTCATCGAGGTGTTCATCTCGGTGAGCGGGATGTCCTCGAAGAGGCGCCGCATCTCACCCAGGTGCGGCACGGGTACGCCGACCTTGCCGACCTCGCCGCGCGCGAGCGGCGAGTCGGGGTCGTAGCCGGTCTGGGTCGGCAGGTCGAAGGCGACCGAGAGACCGGTCTGGCCCTTCGCGAGGTTCGTCCGGTACAGCTCGTTGGACGCCGCGGCGGTCGAGTGCCCGGAGTACGTGCGCATCAACCATGGCCGGTCCTTGGCGTGGCTCGCTGCCTTCTCGCTCATGGGACCGAGGGTAGGACGATGGCTACCGAGAAGTAACCGCCTGCCCGTGTGGCTTATCCGACATGCCGCTGGGTCAGGCGGAGACGCTGACCCGCTCGACCTCGAGGACCCGGATCAGGTGGGAGAGGTGCAGCATCCGGCGTACGGAGGGCCCGCAGCCGCGCAGCGTCAGGTGGTGACCGGCGTGGCTGGCGCGCCGGGTCGCGACTGCGAGCACGCGCAGCGCGGTGAGGTCGATGGTGGTCACGTCGGTGAGGTCGACGACCACGTCGTGGTCGTAGCCCTCGAGCTGGTCGTAGATCGCGTCACGGACCTCGCGCGTGCTGCGCACGTCGAAGTCGCCGCTGAGGACCACAGTCGGACCGTCGGTGATGATCTCCATGGCTCTGCCCCGTCCTCCGGGGATTCCCGAAAACCCCCGGGCCGCTCCACCTGTCGTGGCCTGTCACTCACTATGACGTCCTCAAGGCCCGAGAGGTTGCCTCTCCTCCCGAACTTTTCGGCCGTGTCGCGTCCAGTTGAGCTACTGCGGCGGCACCCAGGCCGATCAGCGCCATGCCGAGGACGCCCTTCGGGGAGAAGATGTGGTCGGTGTGCACGAACCATGCACCGACGATCAGCAGGACCCCGATCGCACCCGGCAGTCCGTGCCGGCGTACGCCGTCGGCGGTGATCAGCACACAGCAGGCGATCAGCGCCCACGAGCCGATCTCGCCCAGCGGCGTGCCGATCCGGAAGAGCAGACTGACCGCCTCGGGACGCGGCACGTCCGGTCCCAGGTGGTGGGTGACGTAGCCGGCCGCGACGCCGCTGATCACGTCGAGCGCGGTGTAGAAGGTCGCGTAGACGTACGCCGTCAGCCGGATCGCCCAGGCGAGCGGATCGGTCCGGAGCCGGACGAGCGTCGCCAGCGCGACGCCGACGAGCGGGAAGACCAGCAACCCCGGCAGGTGCAGCACGAACCACCGCTGCGAGGTGTCGTAGGTGAGGTGGTGGGGGTGGAAGAGACCGGCCACCGCGAGCGCGAACGCCGGGGCTGCGAGCAGGAGGGGCCAGCCGAGACGTCGCATGCGTCCCGACAGTACGTCGCTACGCTCGGACCCATGGTGAACCTGACCCGGATCTACACCCGCACCGGCGACGCCGGGGAGACCCGGCTCGGCGACATGAGCGTCACGACCAAGACCGACCCGCGCCTCCAGGCGTACGCCGACGTCGACGAGGCCAACGCCCACCTGGGTCTGGCCCTGGTCCAGGGCGAGCTCGACGAGGACGTCGTCGCCGTCCTGACCCACGTGCAGAACGACCTCTTCGACGTGGGCGCAGACTTCTGCACCCCGGTCGTCGCCGAGCCGGAGTTCCCGCCGCTGCGGATCGAGCAGGACTACGTCGACCGCCTCGAGGCGTGGTGCGACCACTACAACGAGTCGCTGCCGGCGCTGCGGTCGTTCATCCTCAACGGCGGCACGGCCGGAGCGGCGCTGCTGCACGTCGCGCGCACGGTGGTGCGGCGGGCCGAGCGCTCCGCGTGGGCGGCGTACGAGGTCCACGGCGAGAGCATGAACGCCCTCGCGATCACCTATCTCAACCGGCTCTCGGACCTGCTCTTCATCCTGGCCCGCCACGCCAACCGCGAGCAGGGCGACGTGCTCTGGGTGCCGGGCGGCGAACGCGGCTGACCCCTGTGGATGACCGGCGCAGGCCGTCGGCGTCCCCTGCCACGATGGCACCACGATGAGCATCCTCGACGCCTTGACCTTCGGCACCCTCGCCGAGTTCTTCGACGCCCGCACCCTCGGAGCAGGCTTCGAGTACGCCCGTGCCGGCCGGGTCGGCGAGCCGGAACTGTCGAAGCTGACCCACGACACCGTCATCGCCAGCGCGACGGTCCAGGGCACCGCCCGCACGCCGTACGTCGTGCACCTCTACGCGGAGTACGTGCCCCACGGGTTCTGGATGACGACGACGTGCTCGTGCCCGGTACACATCGACTGCAAGCACGGAGTGGCGCTCGCGGCGGCCCTGGTGCGACACGAGCAAAGTCTCGATCCACCTCCTGAGCCCTGGCGCCGGCAGCTCGACGAGGTCGTCCGCGAGGTCTCGACCCGTGACCGGCAGGAGAACAAGGAGCCCGTACCGCTCGCACTGGAGATCGGGATCGAGGATTCCCGGTTCGCCTACCGCCGCGAGCCGGGCCCGGTCCTGGTGATGCGACCGATGCGGCTCGGACGACGGCAGCGCTGGGTCAAGACCGGTGCCGACTGGGCCTCGTTGGCGCAGCCGACAGCCAGGACCGACTTCCGCACCTCGGAGCTCGACCCGCTGCTCGACCTCCTGGCTGCACTCCAGATGGAGAACTCCTACTGGCGGCAGGCAATCGGCTCCCCGCGCCTGTCCTCCTTCGGCGCTCGACTGGTGCCCCTCCTGAGGCGGGCGGCGAGCACCGGGTTGCCGCTGCTCGCCGGCCCCGGCCTTCGGATGGTCGAGCTCGTCGAGGACAGCGTGTCCGCGACCGGCGATCTGACACGCGCCGAAGAAGGCCGAATCACGCTTCGGCTCGGGGTCTCGGCCGCGAGCACGGTCACTGCCGTCGTACCGATCGGGTCACCGGCTCACGCAGTCGGGCTGTTGACCGACGATGCACTGCAGCTCGCCCCACTCGACCGCCCGATGCCCCAAGCCGTGCAGCAGCTGCTCACCGCGGCGGACGAGATCACCGTCCCGCCGGAGGACGCCGAGGAGCTCGCCGACTACCTCCGGCTGCTCGCCCGTGTGGTCGACCTCGGCTCGAGCGATGCGTCGGTCCCGCTCCCCACACCGGTACCCCCGGTCCTGCGACTCACGGTCACCTGGCTCTCGTCGACCGAGGCCGGCACCGAGTGGTCGTGGCACTACGCCGACCGGTCCTGCCCCCTCACTTCCGCCGACGGTCTCGCCGGTCTCCGCGACCGTACGGCGGAGCGAGCGATCCTCGACCTGGTCTCCGCCGAACTGCTCGCGATGACCCGCGCTCGCGGTGGCGATGCGCTGACCTTGGCGATCCACGACCTGCCCACCCTGCGCGAGCTCGACGGCATCGAGGTGGTCGAGGTGCAACGGCCCGACTTCCGGGAGAGCGATGCCGTCCCGGAGATCAGCTTCGACCTGGTCGCGGACGAGTCGTCCCAGGACACGTCCACCGACTGGCTCGACCTGTCGGTGACCGTCTCCGTCGAGGGTGAGCGCGTGCCCCTGCCCGATGTCCTGGCGGCGTTGACGACCGGTGCGGACTTCTTGGTGCTGCCGAGCGGCCTCTACCTGAGCACGGACCGCCCCGAGCTCGAGCGGCTGCGGGACGCGGTCCGGGCCGCCGGCGAGCTCCGGGAGGCCGACGGCAACACGCTCAGCGTCGGCCATCACGACCTCGGCATCTGGGCACAGCTCGCCGACCTCGGTGTCGTCGACGCCCAGGCGGCCGAGTGGGTACGCCGGGCACAGGCGCTGCGCGACCTGGTCGATCTGCCGCGACCGGAGCCGACTGGTCTGGCGACCGAGCTGCGCCCGTACCAGCTCGACGGCTTCCGCTGGCTGACGTTCCTGTGGCAGCACCAGCTCGGCGGGATCCTCGCCGACGACATGGGGCTCGGCAAGACGCTGCAGGTGCTCGCCCTGGTGTCGCATGCGGTCGCCGCCGGCGAGCAGCGCCCGTTCCTCGTCGTGGCCCCGACCAGCGTCGTCACCGCCTGGCAGACCGAAGCCGCCCAGCACGTTCCCCACCTGCGTGTCCGCACCGTCGCTCGGCAGGCCGACGACCTGACCGCGCTCGCGGCCGACGCAGATGTCGTCGTGACGACCTACGCCCTCCTCCGCCTCGCGGAGGAGGGCTGTGCGGCCGTCGACTGGGCGGGACTGGTCCTCGACGAGGCGCAACAGGTGAAGAACCATCGCAGCAAGACCTACGGTGCGGTGCGGCGAATCGAGGCGCCGTTCCGGCTAGCGGTGACCGGCACGCCGTTCGAGAACCGATTGATGGAGCTCTGGTCGTTGCTGTCGATCGTGACGCCTGGCATCTACCCCTGGCCGCGGGAGTTCAGCCAGCACGTCGCCCGTCCGGTCGAGAAGGCAGGCGACGAGGCAGCCTTGCGACGCTTCCGGCAGCGGATCCGGCCCTTCATGCTGCGCCGGACCAAGGAGCTGGTGGCCCGCGACCTGCCGGCCAAGCAGGAGCAGGTCCTCCCCGTCGCCCTGTCTCCGCGCCACCGCAAGATCTACGATGCCCACCTCGCGAAGGAGCGCCAACGGATCCTCGGCCTGGTTGCGGACTTCGAGCAGAACCGGATCGCGATCTTCGCGGCCCTGACCAAGCTGCGTCAGCTCGCCCTCGACCCCGCACTGGTCGATCCCGATCACGACGCCGTTGGTTCGGCGAAGATCGACATGTTGGTCGAGCACCTCCTCGAGGTCACCGCCGAGGGCCACCAGGCGCTGGTCTTCAGCCAGTTCACCTCGTTCCTGACCCGGGTCGAAGCACGGCTCGACCAGGAGGGGATCGCCACGACGTACCTCGACGGCGCCACCCGCGACCGCGGCGCCGTGATCGCTCGGTTCCGCTCCGGCTCGACCCCGGTGTTCCTGATCTCGCTCAAGGCCGGCGGGGTCGGGTTGACACTCACCGAGGCCGACTACGTGTTCGTCCTCGACCCGTGGTGGAACCCAGCGACCGAGGCGCAGGCCGTCGACCGAGCCCACCGGATCGGACAGACGCGGCCCGTACACGTCTACCGACTGATCTCCGAGGAGACGATCGAGGAGAAGGTCATGGAGCTCAAGGAGCGCAAGGCCGAGCTGTTCGCTCAGGTCGTCGACGGCGAGGGTGCGTCGGGCAGCGGCATCACCGCAGAGGACATCCGGGCACTCTTCGAGGAGTGACTGCGTTGCCATGCACTATGCATGTATCTAGCATCGACCACATGACGACGTTGCAGGTGCGTGGAGTTCCCGAGGAGCTGAGCCGCGTGTTGAAGGAGCGCGCAGCAACGGCCGGAATGAGCCTGTCCGAGTACGTCCTCCATGAGCTGACCCGCCTTGCGCGCACTCCGACGCTGGCCGAGATCGAGGGTCGCATCCAGCGCCGAGGCACCTTCGAGCCCGGCGTGTCCGCGGCAGAGATCCTGAGCGCCGAACGCAGTCGATGACCGGAGTCGTGGTGGATGCCTCGGCGCTGGCCGAGCAGCTCATCGGTTCGCGACGCGGCCGGACCGTGAGCGCGGTCCTGGCTGAGATGGCCGTCGATCGGCTCCACTTCCCTCACCTGGCGACAGTGGAGGTGGTGTCCGTCCTCCGCGGATGGGTGCACGGCTCCCATCTGTCAGCGGAGGCCGGGCGTAGCGCCGTGCTCGATCTCCAGGACTATCCGGCTACACGCTGGCCGACCGAGCCGTTCGTCGAGCGTGTCTGGGAGCTGCGCGACAACGTCACGGCGTACGACGCCGTCTACGTCGCCCTGGCCGAGGCCCTCGGCGCGACCCTGCTCACGGCCGATCACCGGCTCCAGCGTCGCATCGTCGGGGTGTCGCGTTGCCAGGTCGTCACCGTCTGACCACCCCCGTCACCCGCGTGGCTACTCCGCCGCGGCGACCGCCGGTTCGACCGCGGGCTTCGGCGGCCGAGCGGCGAAGACGGTGAGGGCGGCCGGGATCATCAGCCCGGCGATCACCAGGAGGGTCTCGAGCGTGCCGATGTGGTCGGCGAGCAGCCCGAGCAGCGGAGGTCCGGCCAGGAACGCCGTGTAGCCGATCGTCGAGACCACGCTGACCCGGCGGGCGGCGCGGAGCGGGTCGTCGGCCGCCGCGCTCATGCCGACCGGGAAGCCGAGGGAGGCACCGAGACCCCAGACGACGATCCCGAGGCCGACCAGGAGCACGCTGCCACCGAAGACGACCATGACGATGCCGACGAAGGCCGCGGCCGCCGAGGTCCACAGCACCGGGGCGCGGCCGTAGCGGTCGAGGAAGACCGGACCGACCAGGCGCCCGACGAACATCGACGAGACGAAGAGCGTGAAGCCCGCGACGCCGACCCAGTGCCGGACGTCGTACCCGTCGATGAGCGCCAGCGAGAGCCAGTCGTTGGCGGCGCCCTCGGACAGGGCGAACGCGAGCACCATGACGCCGATCGCGAGGGTCCGCGGCTCGCGCCAGGGCGAGCACTCGACGGCCTGTCGGTCCTCGTGCGTGACGACGGAGGGCAGGTAGGCGCCGGCCGCCCACCAGGCGACGCAGGCGCCGGCCGCGGCGAACACCGGGACGTGCAGCAGGAGCGGCACGTGCAGGGCGGCCATCGGGATCCCGATCGCCGCGCCGGTGAAGGTGCCGATGCTCCAACCGGCGTGGAAGCGCGGCATCATCGTGCGGCCGAAGCGGCGCTCGACCTCGGCGGCCTCGACGTTCATCGACACGTCCCACACGGCGATGCCGATGCCGTCGAAGAAGAAGCCCACGACGGTCAGCGCGACCAGGTCGGTCGCCACCCCGGTCATCGCGACCAGCAGGCCGGACGCCACGAGCACGGCGCCGAGACGGGTGACGGCGGTCGCGCCGATCCGGTCGATCAGCCGCCCGCTCAGCGGCAGCGCGATGACCGAGCCGATCGAGATCGCGAGCAGCAGCAGGCCCAGCGAGCCGTTGTCGAGCTCCAGCCCGCTGCGGATGTCGGGCAGTCGCGAGACCATCGTGGCGAAGCAGAACCCGTTCAGCGCGAAGCTGAGCGCGAGCGAGTTGCGAGTGCGGATGAGGGACGGCACCGGCTCAGCCTCGCCGATCGGGACGGTCGGCTCCAAATGGGTTACTTGACCGGTCCAGAACCTGGACGGGTACGACCTCAGAACGCATGGGAACGGCGCAGGTCGCGCAGCCAGTCGGCGAAGACGGGAATCCCCCACTCGTCGGCCAGCGCCAGGGCCGCGTCGGCATGGGTCCCGGCCAGCTGGGACTCCCCGACCGCGGCCGCAGCGAACGCCAGGTAGGCGTCGATCGGCCCGAGGGCGAGGTCGGAGCCGGCGCAGCAGGAGCGTCCGGCGTACGGCGCCAGGAGCTCGTAGGCACCCGCGGCCAGGTCCCGCTCGCCGAGGTAGAGGGCGAGCTCGGCGGCATGGCTCCACGCCAGCAGCGAGAGGTCGCTCGACTCCTCGAGCGAGGCCCCGTGCCCGGCGTAGTAGGCGCGGGCCTTGTCCTGCTCACCGGCGCGCCAGAGGTAGACGGCCAGGCTCGCCTCGAAGGGGTACGGCGAGGACTCGAACTGCTCCAGGACCGGGACCATCTCGATCGACCGGCCCTGCCACAGGCGCAGCGCCAGCATCGAGCTGAGCACCGACTCGTCGGCGGTGTTGTGGGAGATCCGGCCGGCGACCGTGCGGATGTGGTCGACCAGGCGCTCGCACTCGTCGAAGCGACCGGCCATCGCGTGCCACGGACCGATGATGCCGTCGAGCACGGTCTCACCGAAGGCGATGCGCAGCCGCTCGACCTCGGCCCGCGCGACGTCCACGGCGGCGAACATCTCGGCGGGGCGCCCGAGCTCGCTCAGGACCGCCGCCCGCAGGCAGGCGGAGACCACGAAGGCGCGCTCGGCTGCCGGTCGACCGCGCCAGCTCCAGCGACTCGGTGACCAGCTCGAGCCGCTCCGGCGCGGACTGCGGCAGCCACAGCGCGACGAAGACGATCTGGCAGGCGTCGAGCAGCAGCCGCGGGTCGTCGAGCCGCCGGGCCATCGCCAGGCCCTCGTCGCACAGCGCCCGGCGCTCGTCGTACGACGCCTCGTCGAAGAGCTCGTGGGCGAGCACGAGCAGCGACCGGCAGCGCAGCTCGCTGTCGGTCGCGGGCAGCCGGTCCAGGCTGCCGCGCAGGGCTCCGACCACGGTCTCGTTGACCTCGCCGGCCGGCGCCGAGCGCCAGAGCACGCCCGTGGTCGTCGAGATCGCCGCGCGGGCGACGGCCTCGGGGTCGCGCATCAGCTTGCCGACCGAGATCGCCTCCTCGACGGCGCCGACCAGCTCGGGCAGCCGGGCGGCCCAGCGGTACTCCTCGATGAGCGCCATCAGCACGTCGTACCTCTCGGCGTGACCGGCGGTCGTGTCGCTGTCGAGCGAGACCAGCGCGGAGCGCAGCAGCTCGGCGGCCTGGTCGTAGGCGTAGTAGCGGCGGGCCAGGCGTCGCGGCGTCGACCGCGGCACGCCAGGCGCGGTCGGCGTACGACGGACCGGCCTCGCGCCAGTGTCGCGCGACCTCGATCTCACGGCCGGCCAGCGCCGTCGAGCGCCTCCGCGGCCCGGGCGTGGGCGCGGGCGCGGCGGCTGACGCTCATGCCGGCCAGGAGGGTGTCGCGGACCAGGGCGTGGGCGAAGAAGAACTGGTCGACGCCGTCCTCCCGCACCAGCCCGGCGGCCTGGGCCGGCTCGACCACGTCGAGCAGGTCGTCCTCGTCGATGCCGGTGACCTTGGCCAGGGTCGGGGTGTCGAACTCGCGGCCGAGCACGGCCGCGGTGCGCAGCGCGGCGACGGTGGGGTCGGACAGCCGCTGCAGGCGCCGGTTGAGGACGTCGGAGACCGCGGTCGGGAGCTCCTCGCGAGCCGGCTCGGAGCGGCCGGCCCGCTCCCCCGACAGCCGGGCGAACTCGACCAGGAAGAAGGGGTTGCCGTCGGTGCGCTGCCGCAGCTCGGCAGCCTGCGGCGCCCGACAGCGCGCGGTTGGCCACGCTCTCGAAGACCGCGGCGACCTCGTCCTCCGGGAGACCCGTCAGCTCGACCCGGAGGGCGTGCATCCGCGCCAGCGCCTCGGCGACCTCCGCGAGCGCGCCGGTCGGCTCGGGGTGGATCCGCCAGGTGGCGAGGACCAGCAGCCGGCCAGCGTCCAGCGACTCGACCAGCAGCCGCAGCACCCGCAGGGTCGCGGTGTCCGCCCAGTGCAGGTCGTCGAGCACGACCACGATCGGCCGCTCCCTGGCCGCGGCCCGCAGGGCGCGCGACGATCCGCTCCCACGCGCGGAACTGGCCGCCGTCGTCGCTGACCGACTCGGCCTCGTCCAGCAGGCTCACCCCGATGCCGTCGAGCACCGTCTTCCACGGCCACAGCGGCGGCGCACCGTCGTCCTCGGAGCAGCGGCCGATCAGCACCTGGGCGCCGCGGCGCCGGGCCTGCAGGATGAGCTCGGACGCGAGCCGGGACTTGCCGATGCCCGGCTCACCGGTGAGGACGGCGTACGTCGGGACGCCGGCGTCGGCGCGCGACACGGCACCCATCAGCAGGGCGAGCTCGGCGTCGCGGCCGACCATCGGCCAGGGCGCGACCTGCTCCGTGGCGGGGTGCGGATGCGGCTGCGGCTCCGGGGCCGGCGCCGGCGCGGGTGGGGCCGTCTTCCCGGCCGCGGGCGGGGTCCAGTCGAGGTCGGGGTCCTGGCGCAGCACCGCGGTCTGCAGGTCCCGCAGCTCCGCCGACGGCTCGAGGCCGAGCTCCTCGTCGAGCACCTCGCGCACCTGCCGGAGCACGTCGAGCGCGTCGGCCTGTCGACCCGAGCGGGTCAGCGCCAGGGCGCGCAGCGCCCAGAGCCGCTCGCGCAGCGGGTGTGCGGAGGTCAGCGCCTCCAGCTCGGCGGCCGCGCTCGCGTGCTGCCCGAGCGCGAGGCCGGCGACGGCCCGGTCCTCGAGCGCCACCAGCCGCAGCTCGTCGAGCCGGGCCCGCTCGGCCACCGCGGCGGCGGCGTCCCCGAGCTCGGCGTACGGCGTCCCGCGCCAGAGCGCCGAGCGCCTGGTCGAGATCGGCGGCGCACGCGGCCAGCTCGTCCGCGTCCAGGGCGCCCTGGAGGCGCCGGTGGGCGGAGGCGACCGTCTGCTCGAAGCGGTGCACGTCGACGTTCTCGTCCGGCACCCGGAGGGCGTAGCCGGGCGCCACCGTGACCAGCACGGTCGCCGGTGCCCGGCGCTGCCGCTCGGGCTCCATGCACCCGGCGCAGCTGCGACACGTAGGCCTGCAGGGTCGCGGTCACGCCCGGAGGCGCGGCGTCCTCCCAGAGCAGGTCGACGATCGCGTCGACCGAGACCGGCCAGCCGCGCGAGAGGGCCAGGGCCGCGACCAGCGCGCGCTGCTTCGGGGTCCCGAGATCGACCGGCGCACCGGCCAGGGTGACCTCGACCGGACCGAGGACGGAGACCTGCACGCGGACAGCCTAGGGAGCGGGCGGCGTACGCGCTCCAAGTCAGCTCAAAGTCGACTCCAAGTCGTGGGCGGCATGGTCATCCCACCGATCACACCTCACCAGGAGTCACCACCATGACCATCGAGCTCAACGCCGAGCCCACCCGCTCCACCTCCGCCTCCGTGCCCGCCGCCCACGCCCTGCGCGGCCTCCTCGGCGGCCGGGTCCACCTGCCCGGCGAGCCCGGCTACGACGCCGCCCGGGTGCCGTGGAACGTCGCCGTCGACCAGCGCCCGGCCGCGGTCGCCCTCCCGCGGTCCGCCGCCGAGGTCGCCACCGTCGTCCGCGCTCGCGGCCGAGGCCGGCCTCCGGGTCGCCCCGCAGAGCACCGGCCACAACGCCGGTCCGCTCGCGGCCCAGGGCCTCGACGACGTCGTCGTCGTCCGCATCTCCGAGATGGGTACGGCGATCGCCGACCCGACCCGCGGCATCGTCCGGGTCGAGGGCGGCGCCATCTGGGAGCCGGCCGTCGACGCGGCGGCCGCCCACGGCAAGGCCGTCCTGCACGGCTCCTCCCCCGACGTCGGCATCGCCGGCTACAGCCTCGGCGGCGGCATCGGCTGGTACGCCCGCAAGCTCGGCCTGGCCGCCAACAGCCTCACCGCGGTCGAGCTCGTCGTCGCCGACGGCACCCTGGTCCGCGCCGACGCGAACACGAACGCCGAGCTGTTCTGGGCGGTCCGCGGTGGCGGCGGCAACTTCGGCGTCGTCACGGCGCTGGAGTTCAAGATGTACGACATCGAGACGGCGTACGCCGGCATCCTGCTGTGGGACCTCGCGGACGTCGAGCCGGTGCTGCGCGAGTGGGCCGCCTGGGCGCCGACCGCCCCGGACGAGATCACCACCTCGTTCCGCGCGATGCGGCTGCCTCCGCTGCCGGAGCTGCCCGCCGTTCCTCCGCGGCCGTCAGCTCGTCATCATCGACGGCGCGGTCCTCGGCTCCGACGAGCGCGGCGCCGAGCTGCTCGCCGGTCTGCGCGCGCTCAAGCCGGAGATGGACACCTTCGGCCGGGTCCCGGCCAAGTCGCTGGTGCGGCTGCACATGGACCCCGAGGGCGGTGCGCCGTTCGCCTCCGACAGCGCGATGCTCGGCTCGTTCCCCGACGCCGCGGTCGACGCGTTCCTGGCCGAGGCCGGCCCGGACGCGACCTCGTCGCTGCTGGTGGCCGAGCTGCGCCAGCTCGGCGGCGCGCTGGGTCGTCCGCACGAGGGCGGCGGTGTCGCTGTCCCGGCTCGACGGCGCAGTTCCTCTCGTTCGCCGGCGGCATGGCGATCACTCCCGAGATGGGTGCCCAGGCACACCGACGCCGTCCGTCTCACCGAGGCCCTGTCGCCGTTCGCGAACGGTCGTCAGTACCTCAACTTCGCCGAGAACCCGGTCGACGCCCGCTCGGCGTACGGCGCGGACGTCTGGACGCAGCTGACCGGCATCCGCAGCGCGATCGACCCGCACGGCGTCTTCGCGGCCAACCACCCGGTCCCGCGGCTCTTCGAGGACGGCCAGCCCACCGCCTGAGAAGAGCCGAGTCGGCGCCAGTTCACCCGAGTCGGCGCTGTTCACCCTGCACGTGGGTGAAACAGCGCCGACTCGGCTATCTGCGGTTCCAGTCGGTGCCGGGCGGGCCGGCCTCGAGCCAGGACTGGAAGCCCATCAGCGAGGCGGGCGACATGGCGAGCTCGACGTCGCCGTCGGGGGTGGTGCACGCGATGACCACGTGGTCGGGGTAGAGCGACATCTGCTCGGCGCCCTCGGGCTCGCGGCGACCGGAGAAGGTCAGCCGGGAGCGGAGCAGCGAGCGCTTGGGGCGCGGCCACAGCGAGAAGTAGCGGAACCACTCCAGCGACTCACCGGAGTAGCGTCCGAGCCCGAGAAGCCAACCGCGCCCGGCCCGTGAGGACCGGACGCGGTAGCTGAGCTCGAAGGTCCCGCCGTGGCGGGAGAGCAGGCGACGGCGGACGATCAGACCGAGGCCGTAGAGCAGCACGAGGGCGAGCAGCACGCCAGCGGCGTCGAGCAGCCACTGCCATACCGGCATCCACAACCTCCATCACCCGCGCGGTGGGTGCCACCCTAGCGGCACCCCCGCAACGGAAGTGATGGGGGTCAGGAAGCCTTCTCGACCGCCCGGATCCGAGCCTCGGCACGCTTGGCGCGTACGTCGGCGTCGTCGGCGTCGCTCGCTCTGCGCCGACTCGAGCTCGGACCGCTCGGCCTCGACGTCGATCTCGTCGGACAGGACGGCGTGCTGCGACAGGATCGACACCCGGTTGTTGGCGACCGACAGGAACCCGCCGTCGACCGCGGCGTACATCCGCTCGCCGCCGACCGGGTCGATCGACACGACCCCGTCGACGAGGAGCGACAGGACCGGCATGTGGTCGCGCAGCACGCCGAGGTCACCCTCGGCGGTCTTCGCGATCACCATGGTGGCCTGACCGGACCACACGGTCCGGTCGGCCGCGACGAGCTCGACCTGCAGCTGGTCGTCAGCCATCAGAGGCTCTTCTGGATCTCGGCCCACTTCTTCTCGACGTCGTCCAGACCGCCGCACATGAAGAAGGCCTGCTCGGCAACGTGGTCGTAGTCGCCGTCCGCGATCTTGTTGAACGCCTCGATGGTCTCGCCGATCGGCACCGTCGAGCCCTCGAGGCCGGTGAACTGCTTGGCGACGTAGGTGTTCTGCGACAGGAACCGCTGGATCCGGCGCGCCCGGGACACGATGATCCGGTCCTCTTCGGAGAGCTCGTCGACACCGAGGATCGCGATGATGTCCTGGAGCTCCTTGTTGCGCTGCAGGATCTGCTTGACGCGGATCGCGCAGTCGTAGTGAGCCTGCCCGATGTACTGGGCGTCCAGGATCCGCGACGTCGAGGTCAGCGGGTCGACGGCCGGGTAGATGCCCTGCGACGCGATGTCGCGGGACAGCTCGGTGGTCGCGTCGAGGTGCGCGAACGTCGCGGCCGGAGCCGGGTCGGTGTAGTCGTCGGCCGGCACGTAGATCGCCTGCAGCGAGGTGATCGAGTGACCACGCGTCGAGGTGATCCGCTCCTGGAGCGTGCCCATCTCGTCGGCGAGGTTGGGCTGGTAGCCCACGGCGGACGGCATCCGGCCGAGCAGCGTGGAGACCTCGGAACCGGCCTGCGTGAACCGGAAGATGTTGTCGATGAAGAGCAGCACGTCCTGGTTCTGCACGTCGCGGAAGTACTCCGCCATCGTCAGCGCGGACAGCGCGACCCGCAGGCGGGTGCCCGGCGGCTCGTCCATCTGACCGAAGACGAGGGCGGTCTGGCCGATGACGCCGGCCTCCTCCATCTCGACGATCAGGTCGTTGCCCTCACGGGTGCGCTCGCCGACTCCGGCGAACACCGACACACCACCGTGGTCGCGCGCCACGCGGGCGATCATCTCCTGGATCAGCACGGTCTTGCCGACACCGGCACCACCGAACAGGCCGATCTTGCCGCCCTGGACGTACGGCGCGAGCAGGTCGATGACCTTGATGCCGGTCTCGAACATCTGGGTCTTGGACTCGAGCTGGTCGAACGCCGGCGCCTTGCGGTGGATGCCCCAGCGCTCGGTGTTGCTCGAGGCTCTGGCCCTCCTCGAGGTTGAGGCACTCGCCCAAGGTGTTGAACACCTTGCCGAGGGTGTCGTTGCCGACGGGGACGGTGATCGGGCCGCCGGTGTCTCGCACCTGCGCGCCGCGGACGAGGCCGTCGGTCGGCTGGAGCGAGATCGCGCGGACCATGCCGTCGCCGATGTGCTGGGCGACCTCGAGCGAGAGCGTCTTCGTCTCGCCGCCCAGCTCCAGCGGTGGTCTCGAGCTTGTTGTACATCTCGGGCATCGAGTCCACGGGGAACTCGATGTCGACGACCGGGCCGATGACGCGCGCGATCCGGCCGACGCCAGCCGCGCCGGTCTCCGTGGTCTCTTCAACAGTGGCAGTCATGTCTTCTCACTCATTCCCGGCGTTGGCGTCGGCCAGCGCGTTGACGCCACCGACGATCTCGCTGATTTCCTGGGTAATACCGGCCTGGCGGGCCTGGTTGGCGATCCGTGTGTACTTCTTGATGAGCTCGTCCGCGTTGTCCGTGGCCGACTTCATCGCCTTCTGACGGGCAGCGAGCTCGGAGGCAGCAGCCTGCAGCAGCGCGAAGAAGATCCGGCTCTGGACGTACTGCGGGAGCAGCCCGTCGAGGACCGCCTCGGGCGACGGCTCGAACTCGTAGAGCGGCAGCACCTCGGCACGGTCCGGCTTCTCCTCGCCTTCGACGACCTCGAGCGGCAGCAGCCGCACGTCGGTCGGCTCCTGGACGAGCATCGACTTGAACCGCGTGAAGACCACGTGGACCTCGTCGACGGCGCCGGCCTCGCCGTCCTCGGCGAGGAACGCGTCGATCAGGGTCCGGCCGATCTCGTGCGCTGCTTCGTAGGAAGGCTGGTCGGAGAACCCCGTCCAGGTCCTCATCACGGGCCGACCACGGAACTTGTAGTAGGCCTCGCCCTTGCGTCCGGCGATGTAGGTGTCGATCTCCTTGCCCTCGCCACGGAGCTTCTCAGCGAGCCGCTCCGCCTCCTTGAGCACGCTCGAGGAGTAGGCGCCGGCAAGACCGCGGTCGCTGGTCACGATGAGCACGGCAGCCCGCTTGGACTCCTCGGGCTCCCGGGTCAGCGGGTGGTCGACGTTGGAGTACGTCGCGACCGCGGACACCGCACGCGTCAGCTCACGGGCGTACGGCGCGGCCGACTGGGCCCGCTGCTGCGCCTTGATGATCCGGGACGCGGCGATGAGCTCCATGGCGCGGGTGATCTTCTTCATCGACTCCGTCGACTTGATCCGCGCCCGGTACTCGCGCACCGATAGAGCCATGGGTCAGCCCCGCTTCTGCTTGACGATCTGCTCCTGCTCGACGTCCTCGTCCTCCAGCGCCGCGGCCTTCGGCTCGTGGCCGACCTTGATCGAGGCGCCGTCGGCGGTCTCGAACTGGTCGAGGAAGGAGTCGTAGGCACCCTCGAGGGACGACGCGGTGTCGTCCTCGAACTTCTGGGTCTCCCGGATGGCGGAGAGGATGCCGTCGTGCGAGCGGCGCAGGTAGTCGAGGAACTCACGCTCGAAGCGCAGCACGTCCTCGGCCGGGACCTTGTCGAGGCGACCGGTGGTGCCGATCCACAGCGAGACCGTCATCTCCTCGAGCGGGTACGGCGAGTACGCCGGCTGGCGCAGCAGCGCCATCAGGCGCTGACCGCGGTCGAGCTGCTGGCGAGACGCCGCGTCGAGGTCGGACGCGAACATCGCGAACGCCTCCATCGCGCGGAACTGCGCCAGGTCGACCTTGAGCGAGCCGGTGACGGCCTTCATCGCCTTGGTCATCGCCGCACCGCCGACGCGCGACACCGAGATGCCGACGTCGATCGCGGGACGCTGGTTGGAGGCGAACAGGTCGGACTGCAGGAAGATCTGGCCGTCGGTGATCGAGATGACGTTGGTCGGGATGAACGCCGACACGTCGTTGGCCTTGGTCTCGATGATCGGCAGGCCGGTCATCGAGCCGGAGCCCAGCTCCTTCGACAGCTTCGCGCAGCGCTCGAGCAGCCGGCTGTGCAGGTAGAAGACGTCACCCGGGTAGGCCTCGCGGCCCGGCGGGCGGCGCAGCAGCAGCGACACGGCGCGGTAGGCCTCGGCCTGCTTGCTCAGGTCGTCGAACACGATCAGGACGTGCTTGCCGGCGTACATCCAGTGCTGGCCGATGGCCGAGCCGGTGTAGGGGGCGAGGTACTTGAAGCCGGCCGAGTCGGACGCCGGGGAGGCGACGATCGTCGTGTACTCCAGCGCGCCGGCCTCCTCGAGGGCGCCACGCACGGAGGCGATGGTCGAGCCCTTCTGGCCGATGGCGACGTAGATGCAGCGGACCTGCTTGGTCGGGTCGCCCGACTCCCAGTTCTGCTTCTGGTTGATGATCGTGTCGATCGCGATCGTGGTCTTGCCGGTCGCGCGGTCGCCGATGATCAGCTGACGCTGGCCACGGCCGATCGGGGTCATCGAGTCGATGGCCTTGATGCCGGTCGCGAGCGGCTCGTGCACCGACTGGCGCTGCATCACGCCGGGCGCCTGGAGCTCGAGCGCGCGGCGGCCCTCGGACTCGATGTCGCCGAGACCGTCGATCGGGGTGCCGAGCGGGTCGATGACCCGGCCCATGAAGGCGTCGCCGACGGGGACCGAGAGGATCTCGCCGGTACGGCGGACCGTCTGGCCCTCCTCGATCTTGTCGAAGTCACCGAGGACGACGACACCGATCTCGCGGGTGTCGAGGTTCAGCGCGATGCCGAGGGTGCCGTCCTCGAACTCGAGCAGCTCGTTGGCCATGGCCGAGGGGAGGCCGGAGACGCGGGCGATGCCGTCGGCGCACTGGGCGACCGTGCCGACCTCTTCCTTGCCGGCCGCCTCCGGCTGGTAGTCCGCGACGTACTTCTGCAGTGCGTCGCGGATCTCCTCCGGACGGATCGAAAGCTCCGTCATCTTCGTCCCTACTCTCTTGTCTCTTCTGAAGTCTGCGTTGTCTGTGGCTGGTGGCGGCGACGCGAGGTCAGCCGACCAGCTTCCGTCGGGCGTCGTCGAGGCGGCTCGACACGGTGGCGTCGAACACGTCGTCGCCGATCTCGACGCGCATGCCGCCGATCACGCTCGGGTCGATGACCTCGTTCAGGTGGATCTCACGGCCGTACTGCGCCTTCAGCGCCGCGGCCAGCCGGTCACGGCTCGGCGTCGCCCAGCGGGCGTACGACGTGCACCGTGGCGACGGACTCGCCGTGCACCGCAGCGGCGACCTGGCGGTAGTTCTCCAGGGCCGCGGTCATCGTGTGGTAGGTGCCCGCGAGGGCCTGCTTGGCGAGCGTGACCGTCGCCGGCAGGACCTTGCCGCCGAGCAGGGAGTCGAGCAGCGCCGACTTGTCCTCGACGGAGCGGCCCGGGTTGGACAGCGCGTCGCGGAGGTCGGGGTTGGCCGTCACCAGCTGACCGAGAGCGAAGATCTCGTCGGCGAGCGCGTCGGCGCTGGTCACCGACGGACCGGACGACCGCGATCTCGCTGAGCCGCTCGAGCGCGTCGGCGAAGTCGCGGGTGCCGGTCCAGCGACGCCCGGCGCCGTTGACGACCAGCGTCAGCGACGTCTCGTCGACCTTGCCCTCGAGCACCTGGCGGACCAGGGTCTGCTTGTAGTCGGCCGGCAGCGAGGCGTCGGTCGCGAAGCGGCGCACCGAAGGCTCGGTCCGCAGCATGGTCGCGACCTCGAACAGGTCGCCGGCCACGCGCGCGGCGTCGGAGCCGGCGCGCAGCGCCGCCTCCAGCTCGGCGGTGAGCTCTGCCAAGGAGTCTGCCGATGCTCCACGCAGATCCATCAGTTGGCGCCTTCCAGTTCCGTGAGGAACCGGTCGACCACGCGGCTCTGCCGGGCCTCGTCGTCGAGGGACTCCCCGACGATCCGACCGGCCAGCGTCGTGGCGAGCGTGCCGACCTCGCTGCGCAGCGACGCGGCCGCAGCCTTGCGGTCCGCCTCGATCTGCACGTGAGCGTGCTCGACGATGCGGGTTGCCTCGGCCTGGGCCTGCTCCCGCATCTCCGCGATGATCGTGGCGCCCTGCTCGCGGGCCTCCTCACGGATGCGCGCTGCCTCGTGCCGAGCGTCAGCGATCTGCGACTTGAACTCCTCCTCGGCCGCACTGGCCTCGGACTTGGCCTCGTCGAGCTCCGCGAACTCTGCGCGGATCGCGTCCTGCCGGGCGGTCATCGCGCGGTTGATCGGCGGGATGATGAACTTCCCCAGCAGGAACAGCAGCAGCAAGAAGGCAAAGAGCTCGACGAAGAACGTGGCGTTCGGGACGAGGAAGTTGTCCGCCATGGGGGTGACCGCAGGGCTTGCCATCGATTAGTTCCTTTTCTTCTGACGGGTGGGGAGGGCGAAGAGCCCTACCTCACGCGCCGAGGACGAAGACGAACAGCGCCATGAAGGCGAGGTTGATGAAGAACATCGCCTCGACCAGGCCGACCGTCAGGAAGAAGATCGTCTGCAGGCGACCCTGGGCCTCGGGCTGGCGCGCCACACCCTCGATGTAGGACGAACCCGCGAGGCCGTCACCGATACCGGCACCGATGGCGCCACCAGCAAGGGCGATGCCACCGCCGACGAAGGCGCCGGCCAGCTTGACGGCGTCGGCAGTTGTAGTTGCGGTTGCCATGTCTCTCCTTGGTTACGCACCGGGGGTCCGGTGCCTCTTTCTTAAACTCTGGTCACGCCCGACCCGGGTGGGTCAGTGCGCTGGTGCGGGGGTAGTGGCCTCGGCCGCGTGGGCGGCCTCGTCCTCTGCCTTCTTGTGCTTCTCGTCCTCGAGGTACTCGTGGAGGTCTCGTGCTCCTCGTGGCCGGCTCCGGCCATCGCGAAGTAGAGGACGGTCAGCAGCGCGAAGATGAAGGCCTGGATGACGCCGATGATGCCGTCGAAGGCCTTCCACAGAAGGTTCGGCGCCCACAGTGCGTACGCCGGGATCAGGCCGATCAGCGCGAGCATGATGCCGCCGGCGAAGATGTTGCCGAAGAGTCGCAGCGCGAGCGTGATCGGCTTGATCAGCTCCTCGAGGATGTTCAGCGGGAGCAGCACCGGGAACGGCTCGGCGAAGTGCTTGAAGTAGCCGCGCCAGCCCTTCTGGCGGATGCCGTAGGTCCAGACGCTGAGCATCGTCACCGCGGCGAGCGCGTAGGTCAGGTTCGTGTCCGCGGTCGGCGCCGGCAGCAGGTGCACCTCGTTGCCGTTGATGATCAGCTCCGTCGGCAGCAGCTCCAGCCAGTTGCAGAACAGGATGAAGAAGAACAGCGAGATCGCCAGCGGCGCGACGAACGGGTGCACCTTGCCGAGGTTGTCCTCGACCTGCTTGTTGACCTCGCCGACGACGGTCTCCCAGAGGAGCTGCAGCTTGGTCGGGACGTGGTCGTCGGTGTCCTTGCTCATCGAGCGCACGGCGAAGAAGCCGAGGAGCAGCACGAGCGCACCGGCGACGAGCGTCGAGATGATCGTGTCGATGTTGAACGTCATCCCGTGCCACTCGCGCGTGACGTGGTGGCCGATCTCGATGTCAGCCATCGGCAAGAGGCCGGTCATGGGTTCTTCAGCTCCTTCAACAGCGGGATCGTGGTCATCACGAGAGCGATGAGCCGGAAGATGGCCAGGCCGAGCAGCAGCCCGATGCCGTCGGGCCAGAAGAGCACGGCGACACCGACGGCGACCACCGTGAGGACGGTCAGCCGGACGATCGTGGACACGATCATCTGGTTGCGCGTGGGCTGCGCGCCCGAGGAGATCAGCTTGAGCAGCCAGTACTCGGTGGCCAGGTGGTTGACGAGGCCGAACCCGACACCGACGGCGATGCAGGCCGCCAGGCGCCACTCGCCCAGCTGGCCGATGATCCAGAAGCTCGCGACCATCAGGCCGAGGGCGACCATCTCGATCTTGCGCTGGTCCTTGACCACGCGCCAGAGGGAGGCCTTCGGCGGGGACGACGTCATCCGTCATGGGGGTGCTCATCTCCGTCACGCTCACCGGTCACCCCTGGAGGGCAGCACGGACCTGGACGACGAAGCCGACGCAGCCGGCGAGGATGCCGAGCGCGATCCCGACCAGCACGCCGACCGGCGACGAGTCGGCCGCGTTGTCGACGAGCAGACCGACGACCAGGCCGACGATGACGCAGCCGGCGAGGAGGCCGCCGAGACCGATGAGGTCGCGCCCGCGGAGCCCGGCATCGGACCCCCCTGCGTCGGAACGCTCATCGACCATTCACCCATGTCCCATTCGCTCGCACAGTCATCGGCAGGTGTGATGTCGCCGGAGCGAGAGCCACGGACGAGAACACACGTGGTGTCCGGCGACTGCGCGAAACTACCACAGCCAGACAGACCGGTCCCGAGGGCTGTCACCGGGGTCCGGGTGGTCGCGGTCGTCATCGTCGGCGGCCGTTCTCGTCTGGTCGTCTGTGCTGGCGGGTGCTTGTGAAAACTAGCACAAGCCCTCAGGACGGTCGAAACCGGCCCGATAGGTCCGTGTGGGACCAGTCTCTCAGGCGTCCTCGACGGCCGGGATACCGGGGTCGCGGGCGGGGTGGTGCAGCTTGGGCAGCACGAAGGTCAGGCCCACCGTCAGAGCCGCCATCGACGCCACGGTGACCCACATCCAGGGCTCGTCGCTGTAGAGGCTGATCAGCACCGTCCCGAAGGCCACCAGCGCCGCCCAGAGCCACATGATCAGCACCGCACGGCGGTGGGAGTGGCCGATCTCGAGCAGCCGGTGGTGCAGGTGCTGCTTGTCCGGCGCGAACGGCGAGCGGCCGGCCCGCGTGCGGCGTACGACGGCCAGGACCAGGTCGAGCATCGGGACGATCAGGATCGAGACCGGCAGCAGCAGCGGCAGCAGCGTCGGCAGGAAGCTCGCCTGCGAGCCGGCGGCGCCCTCGCTGATCTGGTCCGGCGTGAACTGGCCGGTGAGCGTCACCGCGCTCGCCGAGAGCACCAGCCCGATCAGCATCGAGCCGCTGTCGCCCATGAAGAGCCGCGCCTGGTGGAAGTTGTGCGGCAGGAACCCGGCGCAGGCGCCCGCCAGCGAGGCGCTGAGCAGCGCGCCGGTGGTCGCGAGCGAGACGTGGTTGATGTTCGCGAGCTGGTAGCAGAAGACGAAGAAGGCGAGCGCGCCGATCCCGACCACGCCGGCGGCCAGCCCGTCGAGGCCGTCGACGAAGTTCACGGCGTTGACGGTCGCGACCACGATGAACCCGGTGAGCAGCGCGCCCTGGGCCGGCTGGAGGGAGAACTGGGTGCCGTCGCTGCCCGGGAAGAAGACGTACTGGATCCCGAAGGCGATCAGGAAGCCGGCCGCGAGCACCTGCCCGCCGAGCTTGGTGAGCGCGTCGAGCTCGAAGAGGTCGTCGAGCACCCCGACCGCACAGATCAGCGCCCCGGCGATCAGCACGATCCCGGCGTCGCGGAAGACGAACGGCCCGCTCTGCGAGAGGAACGGCAGCTGGCGCGCCACGACGTACGCCGCCACCAGGCCGCCGAGCATCGCCAGCCCGCCGAGGTAGGGGATCGGCACGTCGTGCACGTCGCGGTCGCGGACCCTGGCGACCGCCCCGGTGCGCAGCGCGATCTCGCGGGCGATGACCGTGAGCAGGTAGGTCGCCGCCGCGGCGACGAGGAAGACGAGGAGGTACTCCCTCACTCCTCAGCCTTCGTCCGTGAGAGTGGCGCCCAGCGGCTCGAGGACGGCGTTGAGCTGCTCGAGGGAGAGCGCGCCGCGCCGCAGCACCCGGCCCTGGTCGCCGGTGCAGTCGACGATCGTCGAGGCCTCGCCGCCCGGCGACTCCCCCGCGTCGACGAAGGCCGCGACGTCCTCGCCGAGCATCTCCGCCGCCTGGTCGGCGTCGGTCGCGGCCGGCATCCCGGTCATGTTGGCCGAGCTGACCGCGAGCGGGCCGGTGCGCTCGAGGATCGCGCGGGCGATGTCGTGGTCGGGCATCCGGACGGCGACGGTGCCGCGGGTGTCGCCGAGGTCCCACTGGAGCGAGCTCTGCTGGTGGCACACGAGGGTGAGCGCGCCGGGCCAGAACTCCTCGACCAGCGCGCGGGCGTAGCCCGGGACCCGGACCGCGAGGGCGTCGAGCGTCGTGGCGGCGCCGATCAGCACCGGCGGCGGCATCTCCCGGCCGCGGCCCTTGGCGGCCAGCAGCGCGCGCGACGGCCTCGGCGTCGAAGGCGTCGGCGCCGATGCCGTAGACCGTGTCGGTCGGGATCACGACCAGCTCGCCCTGCTGGACCGCGAGGGTGGCCGCCTCGATCGCGGACTCGCGTTCCTCGTCGGTGCCGGTGGGATAGCGCTCGATCACGAGGTCATCGTGCCAGTCGGGCGGTCGTGAAGCGTGCTCGGCCCGCCAGGTCGACGTGGTCGCGTACGTCGGTCCAGCGTCCGGTCGCGGTCAGCACGGCGGGAGCGGACTCACCCTGGACGTCGGCGTGCTCGAAGCCGAGCACTCCCCCGGGCCGCAGCAGCAGCGGCGGCGCGGCGCTCGAGCACCCGGATCGCGTCCAGCCCGTCGTCGCCGGAGAAGAGCGCGAGGTGGGGGTCGTGGTCGCGTGCCTCCGGAGCGACCGACTCCCACGCCTCGAGCGGGATGTAGGGCGGGTTGCAGGTGATCACGTCGACGCTGCCGAGCAGGTCGTCGAAGGCCGTCGCGAAGTCGCCCTGGCGCACGTCGACGCCGGTGCCGACCAGGTTGCGCTCCGCCCAGGCGTACGCCGGCTCGTCGAGCTCGACGGCGTGGACCTCCAGGTCGGGGCGCTCGTCGGCGAGCGACTTCGCGATCGCGCCCGAGCCGGTGCAGAGGTCGACCACGACGCCGTCCTGCGGGGCCGTCTCGATCGCCCATCCGGCGAGCAGCTCGGTCTCGGGCCGCGGCACGAAGACGCCCGGGCCGACGGCGAGCTCGACGTGGCGGAAGCACGCCGTGCCGGTGAGGTGCTGGAGCGGCTCGCGTGCCGCGCGGCGGGTCACCAGGGCGTCGTACTGCTCGATGGCGGATGTGGCGACGTCGTCGACGAGCGCGAGCTGTCCGCGCGTGGTGCCGAGGACGTGGGCGAGCAGCTCGGCGGCGTCGTGCTCGGGGCTCGCGACCCCGGCCTCCCGCAGCCGCTCGGCCGCCGACCGCAGCAGCTCGCGACGGCTCACTGCTCGAGCGCCTCGAGCCGGGTGGCCAGGTCGGCCTCGATGCAGGAGTCGAGCACCGGCTGGAGGTCGCCGTCGAGCACCTGGTCGAGGTTGTAGGCCTTGTAGCCGGTGCGGTGGTCGGAGATCCGGTTCTCCGGGTAGTTGTAGGTGCGGATCCGCTCGGAGCGGTCCACGGTGCGCACCTGGCTGCGGCGGGCCTCGCCGGCCTCGGCGTCGGCCTTCTCCTGGGCGGCGGCGAGGATCCGGGCGCGCAGGATCCGCATCGCCTGCTCGCGGTTCTGGAGCTGGCTCTTCTCGTTCTGGCAGCTCGCGACGATCCCGGTCGGGACGTGGGTGATCCGGACCGCGGAGTCGGTGGTGTTGACGCTCTGCCCGCCGGGACCGCTGCTGCGGTAGACGTCGATGCGCAGGTCGTTGTCGTCGATCTGCACGTCGAGCTGCTCGGCCTCCGGGAAGACCAGGACGCCGGCGGCGCTGGTGTGCACGCGGCCCTGGGACTCGGTCACCGGCACCCGCTGCACGCGGTGGACACCGCCCTCGAACTTGAGCTGGGCGTACGGCGCCTCGCCGGGCTCGGGCGTGCCCTTGGCCTTCACGGCCACGGTGACCGACTTGTAGCCCCCGAGGTCGGACTCGGCGGCGTCGATGATCTCGACCTTCCAGCCGCGGGCCTCGGCGTAGCGGGTGTACATCCGGAGCAGGTCACCGGCGAACAGCGCCGACTCCTCGCCGCCCTCACCGGACTTCACCTCGAGGATCACGTCCTTGTCGTCGGCCTCGTCGCGCGGGACCAGCAGCCGCCGCAGCTGCTCCTCCGCCCCGTGGCGACGGCCCTCGAGCGCCTCGACCTCGTCGGCGAACGCCGGGTCCTCGGCGGCGAGCTCGCGTGCGGCCTCGATGTCCTCGACCAGCGCGTTGAGGTCGCGCCAGGCGCCGATGATCCGGTTCAGCTCGGCGTACCGCTGGTTGAGCTTCTTGGCGAGCCGGGGGTCGGCGTGCGTCTCGGGTGCGCCGAGCTGCTGCTCGAGGCTGGCGTGCTCACCGAGCATGCCCTCGACTGCTTCGAACATCGCGACTCTCCCTCGCTGGTCTGATTCCCCGGACATACGACGAGCGCCGGCCCCCGCACGTGGCGGGGACCGGCGCTCGATCGAAGCTACTTGCTCTCGGCCGGGGCCTTCTTGGCGTAGCGGGCCTCGAAGCGGGCGACGCGGCCGCCGGTGTCGAGGATCTTCTGCTTGCCGGTGTAGAACGGGTGGCACTGCGAGCAGACGTCGGCGTGGATCGAGCCGGAGGTCGCGGTGCTACGGGTGACGAACGACGCGCCGCAGGTGCAGGTCACCTGGGTGTCGACGTACTCCGGGTGGATGTCCTTCTTCATGGTGTCCTCTCATCGACCGCCGGGTCGTCTCTCCCTGCGAGAGGCGTGAACCGGAGTCAGCACACGATTGTGTCATGGGTCAGAACACCGCGGTAATCCGCGGCATTCCCGCCTAGTCCCGGAGTCCAGGGATTCACCTATGCCGTGACTCAGCTGGAGCGGGTGAGCAGCGCCTGGACTCGCGAGGCGAGCTCACGCGGGCTGAACGGCTTGGTGATGTAGTCGTCGGCGCCGGAGTCGAAGCCGGTCTCGACGTCGGACTCCTGGGCCGGGCGGTGAGCAGGATGACGGGCAGGTCGGCCAGTGCCGGATCCGCCCGGATCGCCCGGATCGCGTCGAGGCCCGAGACTCCGGGCATCATCACGTCGAGGACTGCGAGGTCCGGCCGCTCGGCCTGACAGGCCTCGATGGCGGCGGCCCCATCGGCGACCGCTACGACGTCGTGTCCGAGCGTGGACAGCTTGAACTCGACGAGCTCGCGGATGTCGACGTCGTCGTCCGCGACCAGGATCCGTGCCACTCAGGTCCCCTCCCTTCGGGCAGGTGCGTGCGCAGCCTAGCCCGACCACCGGCTCGGTGGAGCGAAGATGAGGCGGTCTGCGCCGCGGACGGCCTCTGGCCTCGATCCATCGATAGCCGGCGTCGCGAGCGTCACCAGGCGGGATCGGTGGATCGAGGCTCAGCCCTCTCAGTCCTCGCGACTGCCGGGCGTCGGGGTCGTCTTCTGCACCTGCATCAGGAACTCGATGTTGGTCTGAGACTTCCTCAGCCGCTCCAGGAGCAGCTCGAGCGCCTGCTGGCCGTCGAGGCTGGAGAGCACCTTGCGCAGCTTCCAGATGATGGCCAGCTCCTCCTGGCTCATCAGGAGCTCCTCGCGGCGAGTGCCGGACTGGACCGCGTCGATCGCGGGGAACAGTCGCTTGTCGGCGAAGTCGCGGCGCAGCCGGATCTCCATGTTGCCGGTGCCCTTGAACTCCTCGAAGATCACCTCGTCCATCTTCGAGCCGCTGTCGATGAGGGCGGTGGCGAGGATGGTCAGCGAGCCGCCGTTCTCGATGTTGCGCGCGGCGCCGAAGAACTTCTTGGGCGGGTAGAGCGCGGCCGAGTCGACGCCGCCGGAGAGGATCCGGCCGCTGGCCGGTGCGGCCAGGTTGTAGGCGCGGCCGAGGCGGGTGATGCCGTCGAGCAGCACGACCACGTCGTGACCGAGCTCGACGAGGCGCTTGGCGCGCTCGATCGCGAGCTCGGCGACCATCGTGTGGTCGCTGGCCGGGCGGTCGAACGTCGAGGAGATGACCTCGCCCTTGACCGAGCGCTCGAAGTCGGTGACCTCCTCGGGGCGCTCGTCGACCAGCACCACCATCAGGTGGCACTCGGGGTTGTTGGTCGTGATCGAGTTGGCGATCGACTGCATGATCATCGTCTTGCCGGCCTTCGCCGGGGACACGATCAGGCCGCGCTGGCCCTTGCCGATCGGCGAGGCGATGTCGATGACCCGGCCGATCAGGTTGTCGGGGGTGGTCTCGAGACGCAGCCGCTCGGAGGGGTAGAGCGGCGTCAGCTTGGCGAACTCGACCCGGTTCTTGGAGGTCTCGGGGTCGGTGCCGTTGACGGTGTCGATCCGGACCATCGGGTTGAACTTCTCCTTGCGCTCGCCCTCGCGGGGCTGGCGCACCTGGCCGACGAGCGCGTCGCCGCGGCGCAGGCCGTACTTGCGGACCATGGAGAGCGACACGTAGACGTCGTCGGTGCCGGGCAGGTAGCCGCTGGTCCGCACGAACGCGTAGTTGTCGAGCACGTCGAGGATGCCGGCGGCCGGCACCAGGACGTCGTCCTCGAGGATCGTGGTGTCCGGCTCGTTGCGCTGGCCACCACCGCCACCGCCGACGCCCGTGGCACCGGGGGTGCGATCGCGGTCGCGGCCGCGGCGACGCCGGTTGCGGCGGCTGCCCTCGCCCTCGCCGTCGCCCTGGTCCTGGCCCTGCGGGTTCTGGTTGCGGGCCTGGTCCTGGTTGCGGGCCTGGTCCTGGTTGCGGGCCTGGTCCTGGTTGCGGGCCTGGTCCTGGTTGCGGGCCTGGTCCTGGTTGCGCTGGCCTGGTCCTGGTTGCGCGGCCTGGTCCTGCTGAGGCTGGTTGCGGCCCTGGCCGCCCTGCTGGTCGCGGTTCTGGCGGTTCTGCTGACCGCCCTGGCCCTGGTCCCGGTCCTGCTTGGGCTCGCGGTTCTGCTTGGGCTCGCGGTCCTGCTTCGGCTCGCGCTCCTGCTTCGGCTGGTCCTGCTTCGGCTCGCGCTCCTGCTTCGGCTGGTCCTGCTTCGGCTCGCGCTCCTGCTTCGGCTGGTCCTGCTTCGGCTCGCGCTCCTGCTTCGGCTGGTCCTGCTGGGGAGCGCGGTTCTCCTCGCGCTCGCGCTTCGGGCCGCCGCCACTCTGGTGGGCCTTGATGGCCTCGACCAGCTGCGCCTTCTTCATGGAGCCGGCGCCCGGGATGCCCATGCCGCCGGCCATCGACTTGAGGTCGGCGAGCAGCATGGTGTTGAGCCCGCCACCGCGCTTCTTGCCCGAGGGGGCATCGGTGGTGGATTCGATGGTGTCCGTCACGTGAGGTCCTTCCCACGTATCAGTGCCCGGTCCGACCACGGCCGGCGGGCGTCTGGTCACTGTTCCGCGTCCTCCGAGCTGCGGTCAGATGGCAGCCACGGGTGCGCGACAGCGATGTCGCACTGGATGTGGAAGAGGTCGCTCCGAGAACTCGGGCGCGGGGCCAAGATACACCCGGCTCGCGCCGGGTCGCATCCGGCACGCTCTGGGACCGTCAGCTGATCCGGGCGCCGTCGCGGTCGACGACGAGGTGGTGGCCGGCCCAGCCCTCGGGGCAGCGGGCGAGCAGCTCGGTCACCCCCGACGCGTCGGTGAACGCGAGCACGGTCGGACCGGCGCCGGACACCAGCGCGGGCACACCGTCGGCCCGCAGCCGGTCGACCAGCGCCAGCGAGTCGGGCATCGCGGGGCGGCGGTAGTCCTGGTGCAGGTAGTCGCGCGTCGCCCGGCAGCAGCTGCTCGGGCTGGCCGGCGAGCGCGGCCACGAGCAGCGCCGTACGCCCGGCGTCCGCGGCCGCGTCGGCGTGGGGTACGTCGGGGGGCAGCAGGCCGCGGGCGACCTCGGTCGAGACCGGGGTCGGCGGCACGAACACGACGACCTCGATCCGCGGGTCGACGGCGGACCCGACCGAGTAGAACTCGTCGTCGTGGCCGGAGATCGTGAAGCCGCCGTAGAACGCGGGCGCGACGTTGTCGGGGTGGCCCTCGAGCCGGGCGGCGAGCCGGAAGACCGCGTCGTCGTCGAGCAGCAGCGTCCCGCCGGCGACCAGTGCGCGGGCGAGCACGACGCCGGCGACGATCGCCGCCGACGACGAGCCGAGACCGCGGGCGTGCGGGATGACGTTGGTGCAGGACAGCCGCAGGCCCGGCGGCTGGGCGCCCATCGCCTCGAAGGCGGTGCGCATCGCGCGGACCACCAGGTGGGACTCGTCGAGCGGGACGCCGCCGGCACCCGAGCCGATGACCTCGACCTCCAGCCCGGCGGGCAGCACCTCGGCCTCGAGCTCGTCGCGCATCGACAGCGCGAGCCCGAGCGAGTCGAAGCCCGGGCCGAGGTTGGCCGAGGTTGCAGGGACGGAGACCCGGACCGGGCCGTCGACGAAGGTCGGCACGCGGATCTCAGGCGAGTCCGGCGGCCGCGGCGGCAGCCGCGACGTCGGCGTCGACCACCGTGTCGACGATGGTCCCGCCGGTCTCGGTGAAGCCCTCGAGCGCGGTGACGGTGTCCTTGAGGCCGTGGCCGGTCACGGTGATCGCGACGGTGCTGCCCCGGTAGGACTCCCCCGCGGCGAGCTCCTGGAGCAGCCCGGCGATGCCGGCCGCGGAGGCCGGCTCGACGAAGACGCCGTCGCGCGAGGCGAGCTCGCGCTGGGCGGCCAGGATCTGCTCGTCGGTGACCGACGCGAAGCGACCCTCGGACTCGTTGCGCGCGGCCTCGGCGAGCTTCCACGACGCGGGGTTGCCGATCCGGATCGCGGTGGCGCGGGTCTCCGGGTCGGGGAACGGCTCACCGGTCACCAGCGGCGCGGCGCCCTCGGCCTGGAAGCCGCGCATCACCGGACGCTTGGTGGCGACGCCGAGGTCGGCGTACTGCGTGTAGCCGAGCCAGTACGCCGAGATGTTGCCGGCGTTGCCGACCGGCAGCAGGTGGTAGTCGGGGGCGTCGCCGAGGAAGTCGACGATCTCGAAGGCGGCGGTCTTCTGGCCCTCGAGGCGGACCGGGTTGACCGAGTTGACCAGCGCGACGGGGTAGTTCCACGCGAGGCCCTTGGCCAGGCCGAGGCAGTCGTCGAAGTTGCCGCGGACCATGATCACCTGGGCGCCGTGCAGGATCGCCTGGGCCATCTTGCCGGCGGCGATCTTGCCCTCGGGGACGAGCACGAGCGGCTTGAGGCCGGCCTTCGCGGCGTACGCCGCCATCGAGGCGGACGTGTTGCCGGTGGAGGCGCAGACGACCGCCTCGGCACCGTCGTGCTTGGCGACCGAGATCGCAGCGGTCATGCCGCGGTCCTTGAAGGAGCCGGTCGGGTTGTCGCCCTCGACCTTGAGCCAGACCTCGGCGCCGGTGAGCCCGGAGAGCCACTCGGAGAAGACCAGCGGCGTGCCACCCTCGCGGAGGGTGACGGCGGCGGTGCCCTCGGGGATCGCGAGCAGGTCGCGGTACTCCTCGATCACGCCTCGCCACTGGTGGGTACGGCCAGTCATGGGCGCAGTCATTCGGAAGCTCCTTCAACACGCATCACCGAGGTGACCTCGCGGACGATGTCCATGCCGCGCAGGTGCTCGACCGTGGCGGACAGCTGGGCGTCGGTCGCCTCGTGGGAGACGACGACGAGCTGGGCGTCGGCGTCGCGTCCCTCCTGGCGGACCGTCTGGATCGAGACGCCGTGCTCGGCGAACGCGGTCGCCACCGCGGCGAGCACCCCTGCGCGGTCGTCGACGTCGATCGCGACGTGGTAGCGGGTGATCGTCTCCCCCATCGGGAGGACGGCCCGGTCGGCGTACGCCGACTCACCGGCGCCGCGGGTGCCGGCCAGCCGGTTGCGGGCCACCGTGACCAGGTCGCCGAGGACCGCGGACGCGGTGGGCGCGCCGCCGGCGCCGGGACCGTAGAACATCAGCTGGCCGGCGGCCTCGGACTCGACGAAGACCGCGTTGTAGGCCTCGCGCACCGACGCGAGCGGGTGGGACCTGGGGATCATCGCCGGGTGGACCCGGACGGCGACCGCGTCGTCTCCCCCAGATCCAGCTCTGAGCTCGCAGATGGCGAGCAGCTTGACGACGCTGTTCATCTCCACCGCGGACTGCACGTCGGCGGCGGTGACCTCGGTGATGCCCTCGCGGTAGACGTCGGCGGCGGTCACCCGGGAGTGGAAGGCGAGCGAGGCGAGGATCGCGGCCTTGGCGGCGGCGTCGAAGCCCTCGACGTCGGCGGTCGGGTCGGCCTCGGCGTAGCCGAGCTCCTGGGCCTCCTCCAGCGCCTCGGCGAAGCCGGCGCCGGAGCTGTCCATCTTGTCGAGGATGAAGTTGGTGGTGCCGTTGACGATGCCGAGCACCCGGGTCACCTTGTCGCCGGCGAGCGACTCGCGCAGCGGGCGCAGGATCGGGATGGCGCCGGCGACGGCGGCCTCGTAGTAGAGGTCGCGACCGGCCTTCTCGGCGGCCTCGAAGAGGGTCGGACCGTCCTCGGCGAGCAGCGCCTTGTTGGCGGTGACGACCGAGGCGCCGCTCTCGAGCGCGGCGAGGATCAGCGAGCGCGCCGGCTCGATGCCGCCGATCACCTCGACGACCAGGTCGACGTCGTCGCGGGTCACCAGACCCATCGCGTCGGTCGTCAGGAGTCCGTCGGGCACGTCGATGTCGCGCGGCGCGTCGAGGCGGCGTACGGCGACGCCGACGAGCTCGACCGGCGCACCGACCCGGGCCGCGAGGTCGCCGGCCTGCTCACCGAGCAGCCGCACCACCTGGGACCCGACCGAGCCGCAGCCCAGCACCGCCACCTTGAGAGACGCCTTGTCGCTCTCCATTCACATGACATCACCCATGTCCGTCGCCAACAGGTCGTCCTCAGTCTCGCGGCGTACGACGACGCGCGCGACCCCATCCTTCACC
The DNA here is from genome assembly GCA_963696245.1 of uncultured Actinomycetota bacterium. Taxonomy (GTDB): domain Bacteria; phylum Actinomycetota; class Actinomycetes; order Propionibacteriales; family Nocardioidaceae; genus Nocardioides. The sequence goes on along the minus strand of CAVOJM010000004.1, from coordinate 406,905 downwards.
GCGACCACCGGGGGCCGCAGCGCGTGGTTGTAGTTGGAGGCCATCGACCGGCAGTAGGCGCCGGTCCCGGGCACCGCCACCAGGTCGCCGGGCCGGATGTCGCCGGGCAGGAACTCGTCCTTGACCACGATGTCGCCGGCCTCGCAGTGCTTGCCGACCACCCGGGCCAGCACCGGCACCGCGTCGGACGCGCGCGAGGCGATCGTGCAGGAGTAGTCGGCGTCGTAGAGCGCCGTGCGGATGTTGTCGCTCATCCCGCCGTCGACGCTCACGTAGGTGCGCACGGCGCCGCCGTCGAGCTGGACCGGCTTGACGGTGCCGACGGTGTAGACGGTGCACATCGCGGGGCCGACGATCGCGCGACCGGGCTCGATCGAGAGCTTCGGCTCGGGGATGCCGAGCGCGCGGCACTCGTGCTCGACGATCTTGGTCATCTCGGTCGCGAGCTGCGCCGGGTCGGCCGGGTCGTCCTGGGTCGTGTAGGCGATGCCGAAGCCGCCGCCGAGGTCCATCTCGGGCAGCGTGACGCCGAGCTCGCTGGAGACGCGGGCCTGGAGAGCGAGCACCCGCCGCGCGGCGACCTCGAACCCGGAGGAGTCGAAGATCTGGCTGCCGATGTGGGAGTGCAGCCCGACCAGCTCGATGCCCGGGGCGGCCTCGGCCCGGCGTACGGCCTCGAAGGCGTCGCCGGAGGTGATCGAGAAGCCGAACTTCTGGTCCTCGTGGGCGGTCGCGATGTATTCGTGCGTGTGGGCCTCGACGCCCGCGGTCACGCGGATCATCACCCGGGCGCGCATGCCCGGCTCGCTGGTGATGGTCTCGAGCCGGTCGAGCTCGTCGAAGGAGTCGACCACGATCCGGCCGACGCCCTCCGCGATCGCGCGGCGCAGCTCGGTCGTCGTCTTGTTGTTGCCGTGGTAGCCGATCCGGGCGGGCTCGAAGCCCGCGCGCAGCGCGACGGTCAGCTCGCTGTTGGAGCAGACGTCGAGGCAGAGACCCTCGTCGGCGACCCAGCGCGCGACCGTCGATGCAGAGGAACGCCTTGCCGGCGTAGAAGACGTCGTACGCCGAGAACGCCTCGCGGAACGCCCGCGCACGCATCCGGAAGTCGGCCTCGTCGAGGACGTACGCCGGGGTGTTGACGTCGGCGACCAGGTCGGGCATCGAGAGCCCGCCGACGTGGAGCTCACCGTCGACCTTGTGGGCCGTCGAGGACCACAGGTGCTGGACCAGGTCGTTGGGGTCGGCGGGCGGCTGCAGCCAGGCCGGCCCGCGGAGGGCGCCGGGCGCGTGCGCCCAGCCGGCTTCGTGGCATCACATCTGCTCCGGGGCGGAGACGCCGAGAAGGCCGAGGCCGTTGGCGAAGACGGTGCGGGCGGCGGCGACCAGGACCAGGCGCGCCTCGTTGATCGGCGCGACCGGCTCGTCGCCCTGCGGGAGCATCCGGCACTCGCGGGTGTCGTACCAGCGGTTGAAGACCGCGGTCGTGTCCTCGAGGTAGCGCGCCACCCGGTGCGGCTCGCGCAGCTCGGCGGCGCTGGCGACCACCCGCGGGAACTCGGCGAGCGCCCGGAGCAGCTCGCCCTCCTTCTCGTGCGAGAGCAGCGAGGGGTCGAAGTCATCGGGCAGCGACATGCCGAGATCGGCCGCGTTGGCCATCATCCGGCAGCTGCGCGCGTGGCCGTACTGCACGTAGTAGACCGGGTTGTCGTTGGACTGGCTCGCCCACAGGTCCAGGTCGATGTCGATGTTGGAGTCGGAGCTGTAGCGCGTCAGCGCGTAGCGCGCAGCGTCGACGCCGATCGCCTCGACGAGGTCGTCGATCGTGACGACCGTGCCGGCCCGCTTGGACATCCGCAGCGGCTGGCCGTCGCGGAGCAGGTTGACCATCTGGCCGATCATGATCTCGAGGTTCTTGCCGGGCACGTCGCCGAAGGCGGCGCACATCGCGTTCATCCGGCCGACGTAGCCGTGGTGGTCGGCGCCGAGCATGATCAGGCAGCGGTCGAAGCCGCGCTCGCGCTTGTCGAGGTAGTAGGCGAGGTCGCCGGAGATGTAGGCACCCTCGCCGTCGGACTTGATGATCACCCGGTCCTTGTCGTCACCGAACTGCTCGGTGCGCAGCCACAGGGCGCCGTCCTGCTCGTAGGTGTTGCCCATCTCGGTCAGCCGGGCGATGGCCCGGTCGACGGCACCGCTCTTGTGCAGGTTGTTCTCGTGGAAGTAGACGTCGAAGTCGACCCCGAAGTCGTGCAGGCTCTTCTTGATCTCCTCGAACATCATCTCGACGCCCTCGGCGCGGAAGACCTCCTGCGCCTCGTCGTCGGAGAGGTCCTTGACCTGCGGCGCCTTGGCGACGACCGCGGCGGCGATCTCGTGGATGTACTCCCCGCCGTAGCCGTCCTCGGGGGCCGGCTCGCCCTTGGCGCTGGCCAGCAGCGACCGGCTGAACCGGTCGATCTGGGCGCCGTGGTCGTTGAAGTAGTACTCCCGGGTGACGGCCGCGCCGGTGGCCGTGAAGATCCGGCCGAGCGCGTCGCCGACCGCGGCCCAGCGGACGCCGCCGATGTGGATCGGGCCGGTCGGGTTGGCCGAGACGAACTCGAGGTTGATCTTCTCGCCGGCGAACGCGTCGCTGCCGCCGTACGCCGCACCGGCGGTCGACGATCTGCTGCGCGACGACGCCCTGGGCAGCCGCCGCGACGGTGATGTTGAGGAAGCCGGGCCCGGCCAGGTCGACCGCGGCGATGCCGTCGACCTGCTGCAGGCCGGCCTGCACGAGCTCGGCGAACGCGCGCGGGTTCATCCCGGCCTTCTTGGCCAGCTGGAGCGCCACGTTGGTGGCGTAGTCGCCGTGCTCCTTCGAGCGGGGTCGCTCCACCGTCACAGTCGTGGGGACGCCGTCCGGCAGGGTGATCGCACCCTCGTCGGACAGGGTCGTCAGGACGTCGACGATCGTGGTGGAGAGCTGCTCGGGAGTCACCGTCCCAGGGTATCGGCGCGGCGCTCCGGCCCCCGCATCGATATCGGTCGTGGACGCCGCCGTGCCGGTTTCCCGGCCGGGCGAGTCGGACTGTAGGGTGACGCTCGGCCAGTGCGACGGCGTACGTCGAACCGGCCATGCCTCCGTAGCTCAGGGGATAGAGCACCGGTTTCCGGTACCGGGTGCCGCAGGTTCGAATCCTGCCGGGGGCACCCTTTCTTCACGTTCCGGTCCGGAGCCGTCAGTAGACGACCACGCCCGCGCAGGTTGCGGCCGGCGTGCATGTCCTCGTAGCCGTGGGCGATCTCGTCGAGCTTGTAGGTGCGGGTGACCAGCTCGTCGAGCTTGAGGTTGCCTTCCTGGTAGAGCCGCAGCAGCTTCGGGATGTCGGTCTTCGGGTTGGAGGCGCCGAAGAGCGAGCCCTGGATCCGCTTCTGGAAGAGGGTGATGTCGGCGAGCGAGATCGGCGCGCCGACGGCCTGTACGTCGCCGAGGCCGGTGACGACGACGGTGCCGGCCTTGCGGATGGAGGCCATCGCCTGGCCGAGGTGGTCGCCGGTGATGACGCCGACCGTGACGATCGCGGAGTCTGCGCCCTGGCCGTTGGTGACGGACTGGGCGAGCTCGGTCGCCTCCTCCATCGTCGCGAAGGCGTGGGTCGCTCCGAACTCGAGGGCCTTGGTGCGCTTGAGCTCGATCGGGTCGACCGCGATGACGAGGGACGCGCCGGCGTGGGCTGCACCCTGGACGGCGTTGATGCCGATGCCGCCGACGCCCATCACGATGACGGTGTCGCCCGGGGCGACCTCGGCGGAGTTCACGGCCGATCCCCAGCCCGTGCCGACACCGCAGCCGACCAGGCATGCCTTGTCGAGCGGGATGTCGTCGTGCACCTTCACCGCAGAGTCGACCGCGACGGTCGTGACCTGGGCGAACGTCGAGATGCCGCACATCTGGCCGACCGGCTGGCCCTCGTAGGAGAGGCGGAAGCTGGTCGGGTCGTCCCAGCGGGAGCCCATGAGCAGCGTGGCGCCGAGGTCGCAGAGGTTCTGCATCCCGCGCGAGCACCAGGTGCACTGACCGCAGGACGGAAGGAACGAGAAGACGACGTGGTCCCCCTCCTTCCAGCCCGGCGTGTGCGGTCCGACCGCGCTCACCACGCCCGCGCCCTCGTGGCCGCCGCAGAAGGGGTACATGCCGACGGGGATGTCACCGGTGGCGATGTGGTCGTCGGAGTGGCAGAGCCCGGACGCCACCATCTCGACCTGGATCTCGCCCTGTCTCGGGTCCTCGACCTCGAGGTCGACCACCTCGTAGGTGCCGGGGGCTTCCTTGATGACGGCGCCGCGTGTGTGCATGGGTCCTCCCAAGATCGAGTGTGTGACAGGGGTCACTCTCGATCGTGCACCTCCACCCGTTGGCGCGCGGTTGGTCTAGCAGCTCTCGAGCGTCGCGTCCTGGCGGGCCTCGTCGCCCAGGCGGCGCGCCTGGTCGGTGTAGGGCAGGACCACGCTGGCACCGCCGATGTCGCCGATGCCGCCCTGGACCACGCAGCTGGTGATCTTGGACGGTACGACGTGCGCCATCGCCTGGGCGAGGCGGAACAGCTCGGTCGGCGGCAGGTCGGTGTAGAGGTGCTGCATCACCGAGACGACGCCCTTCTCGATGAAGCCGGGCACCGGCGCCTTGGCGCGGACCTTGGCCTGGATGCCGCGCAGCACGCGCTGCTGGTTGGCCGAGCGGTCGAAGTCGCCGCGGAGCAGGTTGTGACGGATCCGGGAGAAGGCCATCGCGTCGTAGCCACCCAGGTGGAGCTTGCCCTTCGCGAAGCCCTCCGGCTTGAGGTAGGTGTCGTCGAAGGCGATCGGGTTCTGCACGTCGATGCCGCCGATGTCGGTGATCAGCGCCTGGAAGAACTTGAAGCGGGTGACGAACACGTAGTCGGGCTGGATGCCGACCAGGTTGCCGACCGTCTGCCCGAGCAGCTTCGGCCCGCCGTAGTAGAGCGAGGCGTTGATCTTGTTGTAGCCGTAGCCCGGGATCGAGACCCACGAGTCGCGCGGGACACCGATCGCGGCGGCCGCGCCGGTCTTGGTGTTCATGCCGATCAGCTGCAGCGCGTCGCCGCGGGTGTGCGTCATGTCCTCACCGGGGCGCGCGTCCGAGCCGACGGCGAGGATCCAGACGACATCGGGCGTCAGGTCGACGCCGTCGGCGGTGTCGACCTTGACCAGGGCGGCCTCGGTGCTGTTGACCGCGGAGTTGGGTACGACGAGGGCCGCGATCGCCAGCACGATGCCGATGGTCGCGAGCCGGAGCGTGCGGGGAGAGCGCTCTCATCAGACCGCCGCCTTCGTCACGTCGTAGCCGAAGACCTGCCAGCCGTCCTTGCCGGGCGTCAGGTAGAGGCGCCCGCCGATCCGGACCACCTCGGTCGTCCTGGCCGGAGGTCGAGAACTTGAGCGTCACGTGGGCGGTGACCCCGACGGGGCTGCTTCTTCACCGCCAGGACGTCGATCTTGACCGCGCGCTTCTTGGCCTCGACCTCGGTGCCGGGCGTGAGCCCCCGGTTGCTCATCAGGTCGCCGTCGGCGCGGGCGTCAGCGGCTGCGCCTGGGGTGAAGCCCGGCCACGCGTCGTCGCCGTCGCTTGCACCGTCGCCGAGGTACGCCGCGTCGAACCAGCCGTCGACGACCTCCTGGATCTGGTCCGAGAGCTCGTCCTTGGCCTTGCCCGGGAGGGCGCCGGTGATCTTGCCGAAAGCGACGTCGGTCACCACCGGGGTCTCGGTCACGCTGCTGCCGGCGGGGTCGTCCGGACCGGAGTCCGAGGTCACGTCGCTGCCACTGCAGGCAGCGGCGGCCGAGGCCAGCAGAACCACCCCCGCAACCGCGCGCGCCGTACGTCGAGGTCGACTGCTCATGCTCTGCAACTCCCTGGTCCCGATGCCGATCAGAGAGCAGTGTCCGTGACGTAGCTGTGGCACGCGGCACACCACGCCGAAAAGGGGCCATGGCAGTCTGCATTTGCTGGTGCGGGGGTCTAGCCTTGACGACTGAACAACTCCCGTGCACGTACCCGGAAGAGGCGAATCAAGCCGTGCCGCAGTCCCCAGGTCATCAGTCCGAGCTCCCCAGTGCCGATTTCGGTGCGAACGAGTGGCTCGTCGAAGAGATGTACGACCAGTACCAACGGGACCCCGGCAGCGTCGATGCCACCTGGGTGAAGTACTTCCAGACGAACGGCAACGGCGCCCCGCGACGGTGCCACCAACGGGGCCACCAACGGCGCGTCGACCGCGGCGAAGCCGGCTCCGGCCGCCGCCCCCGCCGCGAAGGCCGCCCCGGCCGCCCACGTCGACCCGACGCCGACGCCCGCGCCGGTCGCGAAGCCGCGCCCCGAGACGAAGGCCGCCGAGCCGGCCAAGGGCACCTCCAACCCGGTCCCGAAGGAGAAGCGTCCCGCCGCGCCCTCCCCGGCCAAGCGACGAGCCGACCTACACCGTGCTCCGCGGCGCGCCTGCCCGGACCGCGCCAGAACATGGACGTGTCGCTGACCGTCCCGACCGCGACGTCGGTCCGCGACGTGCCGGTCAAGCTGCTGTGGGACAACCGGATCGTCATCAACAGCCACCTCGCCCGTGCGCGCGGCGGCAAGGTCTCCTTCACGCACCTGATCGGCTACGCGCTGATCAAGGCGCTGCGCTCGATGCCGGAGATGAACGTCGGCTTCGAGACCGTCGACGGCAAGCCCAACCTGATCACGCCGGCCCACATCAACCTCGGCCTCGCGATCGACGTGCCCAAGGCCGACGGCTCGCGCACCCTCCTCGTCCCGAGCATCAAGGCCGCCGAGTCGATGGACTTCGCGGCCTTCTGGACGGCGTACGAGGACATCGTCCGCAAGGCGCGCGACAACAAGCTGACCGTCGACGACTTCAAGGGCACGTCGATCTCGCTGACCAACCCCGGCGGCATCGGCACCAGCCACTCGGTCCCGCGGCTGATGGCCGGCCAGGGCGCGATCATCGGCGTCGGCGCGATGGAGTACCCCGCCGAGTGGCAGGGCGCCTCCGCCGAGGCGATCTCCCGCAACGGCATCAGCAAGGTCATGACCCTGACCTCGACCTACGACCACCGCGTCATCCAGGGCGCGCAGTCCGGTGAGTTCCTCAAGCGGGTCCACCAGCTGCTGCTCGGCCAGGACGACTTCTACGACGAGATCTTCCGCTCGCTGCGGATCCCCTACCAGCCGATCCGCTGGAACGCCGACATCTCCACGTCCCACGACGACGAGATCTCGAAGCAGGCCCGCATCCTCGAGCTGATCCACGCCTACCGCGTGCGCGGCCACATGATGGCCGACACCGACCCGCTCGAGTACCGCCAGCGCAGCCACCCCGACCTCGAGGTCGAGTCGCACGGGCTGACCCTGTGGGACCTCGACCGCGAGTTCGCGACCGGCTCGTTCGGTGGCGAGGGTCGCCGCTTCATGAAGCTGCGCGACATCCTCAAGATCCTGCGCGACTCCTACTGCCGCACCACCGGCATCGAGTACATGCACATCATGGATCCCGAGCAGCGCCGCTGGATCCAGGAGCGCGTCGAGCAGCCGCACACCAAGCCGCCCCGCGAGGAGCAGCTGCGGATCCTGCTGAAGCTCAACCAGGCCGAGGCGTTCGAGACCTTCCTGCAGACCAAGTTCGTCGGCCAGAAGCGCTTCTCCCTCGAGGGCGGCGAGACCACGGTCCCGGTCCTCGACGAGATCTGCGAGGCCGCGGCCGACGCCGGGCTCGACGAGGTCGCGATCGGCATGGCCCACCGCGGCCGCCTCAACGTGCTCGCCAACATCGTCGGCAAGAAGTACAGCCAGATCTTCCGCGAGTTCGAGGGCAACATCGACCCGCGCACCGTCCAGGGCTCCGGCGACGTGAAGTACCACCTCGGCGCCGAGGGCGAGTTCGTCGCCGGCTCCGGCGACGAGATCAAGGTCTCGGTCGCGGCGAACCCGTCGCACCTCGAGGCCGTCGACCCGGTCCTCGAGGGCATCGCCCGCGCCAAGCAGGACGTGCTCGACCGCGGCACGGACTACCCCGTGCTGCCGCTGCTCGTCCACGGCGACGCGGCGTTCGCCGGCCAGGGCGTGGTCGCCGAGACGCTCAACCTCTCGCAGCTGCGCGGCTACCGCACCGGCGGCACCATCCACCTGGTCGTCAACAACCAGGTCGGCTTCACCACCTCCCCGGGCTCGTCGCGCTCCTCGCTCTACTGCACCGACGTCGCCCGGATGGTCCAGGCGCCGATCTTCCACGTCAACGGCGACGACCCCGAGGCGTGCATCCGCGTGGCGCGGCTGGCCTTCGAGTACCGCCAGGCGTTCAACAAGGACGTCGTCATCGACCTGGTCTGCTACCGCCGCCGCGGTCACAACGAGGGCGACGACCCGTCGTACACCCAGCCGCTGATGTACGACCTGATCGAGCAGAAGCGCTCGGTCCGCAAGCTCTACACCGAGTCCCTCATCGGTCGTGGCGACATCACGATCGAGGAGGCCGAGCAGGTCCTGCGCGACTACCAGCAGCAGCTGGAGCGGGTCTTCACCGAGGTGCGCGAGGCGAGCAGCCAGCCCTCGGAGTGGACCACCGTCCCGGACTACCCGGACAAGCCGGCGGGCGAGACCACGACCGCCGTCTCCGGTCGAGGTCCTGAAGCGGATCGCCGACGCCTACGTCACCCCGCCCGACGGCTTCACCGTCCACCCGAAGGTGATGCCGCAGCTGCAGCGCCGCGCCGCCGCGATCGCCGACGGCCCGATCGACTGGGGCACCGGCGAGATCCTCGCCTTCGGCTCGCTGCTCATGGAGGGCCGCCCGGTCCGCCTGGCCGGCCAGGACTCGCGCCGCGGCACGTTCGTGTCCCGCTTCGCCACGATCATCGACCGCGTCAACGCCGACGAGTGGACCCCGCTGGCCAACCTCACCGAGGACCAGGCGAAGTTCTACGTCTACGACTCGCTGCTCTCGGAGTACGCCGCCCTCGGCTTCGAGTACGGCTACTCCGTGGCCCGTCCCGAGGCGCTGGTGCTCTGGGAGGCGCAGTTCGGCGACTTCGTCAACGGCGCCCAGACCGTCATCGACGAGTTCATCACCTCCGGCGAGACCAAGTGGCGCCAGCAGTCCGGCGTCGTGCTGCTGCTGCCCCACGGCTACGAGGGCCAGGGACCCGACCACTCGTCGGCCCGGATCGAGCGGTTCATGACGATGGCCGCCGACGAGGCGTTCGTCGTCGCGCAGCCGTCGACGCCGGCGTCGTACTTCCACCTGCTGCGCCAGCACTCGCTCGGCGAGGAGCACCGGCCGCTGATCGTCTTCACGCCGAAGTCGATGCTCAAGCGCAAGGAGGCCGCGTCGCTGCCCGACGACTTCACCTCCGGCACCTTCCGCCCGTTCATCGGCGACGACGACGGCCGACCCGGAGCAGGTCGACACGCTGCTGCTCTGCTCGGGCCGGGTGACCTGGGACCTGATGGTCGAGCGGGCCAAGCGCGAGGACGCCGGCCGGTTCGCGATCGCCCGGGTCGAGCAGCTCTACCCGCGCCCCGAGGCCGACATCAACGACGAGATCGCCCGCTTCCCGAAGCTCAAGGCCGTGCGCTGGGTGCAGGACGAGCCCGACAACATGGGCCCGTGGCCGCACTACCAGCTCAACGTGTGGCCCGACGTCGACGCCACGGTCGAGCCGATCACCCGCGAGGAGTCGTCCTCCCCGTCGGTCGGCACCGTCAAGCGGCACACCGAGGAGCAGAAGGACCTGATCGCGCGGGCGTTCGCCTGAGCCATGTACTTCACCGACCGAGGCATCGAGGAGCTCGAGAAGCGCCGGGGCGACGAGGAGGTCACCCTGGCCTGGCTCGCCGAGCAGCTCCAGGGCTTCATCGACTCGCACCCGGAGTTCGAGACCGCCGTCGAGCGGTTCGCGACCTGGCTGGCCCGGCTCGACGACCCCGAGGACTAGATCTCGTCGAGGATCCGTCGCCGCTGGGCGGCGTACTCGTCGTCGCTCAGCAGGCCCTGGTCGAGCATGGTCTGGAGCTTCGCGAGCCGGGACTCGGGTGTCTGCGCGGCCGCCGCCGTCGCAGCGCCCGCCTGACCCATGGCCGCGAGGATCGCCTGACCCTGCGCCGAGTCGCCGGTGACGACCTGCATGGGTGCACCGCCGGTGATCCCGAGCTGAGCCAGCTTGGCCGCGACCTCCGGCGGGAGCTCGGTCGAAGCCCCGGCGGGCGTCGCCGGCATCGCGCCGGCGGGCTGCTGCTGGGCGTCCTCGAAGGCCTTCTTCTTGGCAGCGTGGAAGGCCTTCACGCTGAGCCGGTCGTCGTCCTTGTCGAACTTGACCTTGCGGTCCTTGGCCTTGACCAGCACCGAGACCACGTCGCCGATGTCCGGCGGCCAGAAATCGGTGGCGATGCTCGGCTCGTGCACGGTGGCGCGGAACGTCTCCCCGCTCGACAGGCGTACGTCGGCGACGAAGGTGTGGGTCGCCGTCGCCCCGCTGCCGCTGAACTTTGCATCGCGGGCGACGATGGTCGCCTCCGCCTTGTCCCAGTCCTGTCCGAACATCGGGCACCTCATCGTCTGACGACTGAGCCGTCAACGTACCGCTTCCGCTAGGCCAGCGCGCCGGTCAGCGCCGCTGCATCTCCCAGGCGAGGTCGATGGCGCTGCGCACCGCCGTCGGGTCGGCCCGGTCGAGGTAGGCCTCGACCTTGTGGTGCGACTCCATCCGGGGCGGCACGCCGAACGTGTCCGGGGAGGAGTCGAGCAGCGACTCCCGCTTGCTGAGCGGGACGCGGATGACCACCGTGTTCGGGTCGTCCAGCCGCACCACCAGACGGTCGTGGACGTACCACGCGAGGCCGTGCCTCGCGTGCCCTTGCGCTTCACCGCCGGCAGCGACTCGGCGTACTCGCCCACCTCGTCCGGGGTCACGGCCACCAGGGTAGGCCGCTCGCGCGGCGCGGCGCCGAGACCGAGCTGCCCGATGCAGCGGATCGCCGAGCAGGACCCGCGGTACGGTTGCGCCGTGCCGCTCTGCGGTTCCGCCGCCCCGATAGGCGACCTCATGGCCCACGACCCGCAGCCAACCGACAGCCCGTCCGGCCCTTCACCCGCCAGTCCACCGTGCTCGACCTGGCTACGACGCTGCCCGGGCGCGCGTTCAAGTGGCTCATCGTGCGCCAGCTCCCGCCGACCGCCTCCGCGGAGGAGCGTCAGGGACTGGAGGACCTCACCGTCGGTCTTCCGCTGGAGACCTTGGTCGAGCTCTCCGAGGGGAAGCTCACCTGGGGGATCGCCGACTCCGTCATCGACCTGGCGAACCGCAAGCCGCAGCGTCTGGTCCCCCGTGGTGTCGAGGCTGGCAAGGGCGCCCTGAAGAAGGTCACCAGCGCGGTACGCCGCTGACGACGTGCGCGATGGTCCGACCCGTCACCGCACCGCACGGAACCCCGCCGCCACCCGCTCGGTCAACGACCCACCCGATCGCACCCATGCCGTGACGGCGGAGCTGAAGATCGCGACCCCGACCGCCGCCAGCGTGTCCGCGTCCGGCTCTCCGCGCTCCGCGAGCGCGCGGGCGAGCGCATGCTCCCAGGAGGCGAACGTGTCGAAGAGCCGGCCGCGCAGCACCGGGGACGACGCGGCGGCGCGCTGCCGCAGCGCCACCCGCTCCCGGTCGTCGACGAAGCCGCGGCGCGAGGACGCCGATCGCCGCCTCCACGACCGCCAGCCCGGCGCCCGGTGCCGACGCGACGACCTCCCGCAGCTCGGTCTGCCGCTCGACGCGGCCCATGTCGAGCACCTCGTCCTTGGTCGCGAAGTAGCGGAAGAACGTCCGCGCGGCGACGCCCGCGTCGGCGGCGATCGACTCGACCGAGGTCTGGTCGTACCCGTCGGTCGCGAAGCGGCGCAGCGCGGCGTCCTCGAGGGCGCGTCGGGTGGAGAGCTTGTGCTGCTCGCGACGGCCCGGCTCCTCCACCCGCTCAGTCACCGGCAACCGCCGCCCGCAGCTCCGTGTCGCGCTCGGGCCGCGCGCTCGGACGGCCGCTGCGCAGCTCCACCCGGTCGAGCGTGCCGGTGAAGGTGAACGGCGGCCGGTAGTCGTGGCTGACCGGCAGTCCCCGGTCGCGGCCGACGAGCATGCCGGCCCCGGCGGTGGAGAGGTTCGGGAAGAACATCAGCCCGGGCAGCGGCGCCTCCGCGACGTCCACCCGTCGACGGCGAGCACCACCCGGCGCGGCTCCGGCCGGGCTCGTAGCGCAGCTCGAGCAGGTGCTCGCCCGGCCGGACCGGGTCGGCGCGGCCACCCGGACCGGTCGCGTCGAGCAGCGCGAAGGTCGCGATCGGCCGGCCGTCGAGCAGGTAGAACGCCCACCCGCCGTGCCGGTCGCCGAGCGCGGTGACGATCCCCTCGGCGCCGCCGTCCGGTACGACGACGTGCGCCGTCAGCGCGAAGCCGCCCATCGCGGCCGGCAGCTGGCTCTCCTGGATCGGGCCGCCGCCGGGGCGGTAGGTCGCCTCGGTCGGCGGCGGGAACTCACCGGGGTGCATGTGCGCCATCGACGCCGGGAACTCGAAGAGCGGCAGCACCTGGTTGCGCCCGGCCTCGGCCCACCACAGCTCCTCGAGACGTCGTACGACGTCCGGGTGCTCGTCCGCGACGTCGGTCGACTCCGAGAAGTCGTCCGTCGAGCCGGAAGAGCGACCACCGGTCGGTGTCGAAGTCGAAGCTGCCGACCAGGTTGGCCCGCTCGTCGAACTGGTTGGCGACGAAGTCGGTCACGGCCTTCCACCCGTCGTGGTAGATCGCCCGCGAGCCCATCATCTCGAAGTACTGCACGCCGCGGTGCTCCTCGGCGGCCGGGTCGGCGAAGCTGCGGCAGCATCGAGGCTCCGTCGACCGGCTGCTGCGGTGACGCCGTCGACCGAGTCCGGCGAGCTGAGATCCCGGCCGCGTCGAGGACCGTCGTGTAGAGGTCGATCGCGTGGCAGAACTGCGGCCGCACGTCCGCCGGGATCGACCAGCCGGTCGCCCCAGCGGACGACGAGCGGGGTGCGGACGCCGCCGAGCCAGGCGTAGCGCTTCCACAGCCGGAGCGGGGCGTTGCCGGCCCAGGCCCAGCCGTAGGGGTAGTGGTTGTTGGCGTCGTGGCCGCCGATCTCGTCGATGTGCTCGAGCGCGTCCTCGACGGTCTCGTTGAAGCCCAGCCAGCCGGCGGCCTCGTTGAGCGTGCCGGTCGGTCCACCCTCGGCGCTGGCGCCGTTGTCGGACAGGATCATCACGAGGGTGTCGTCGGCGATGCCGATCTCGTCCAGGTGGTCGAAGAGCCGGCCGAGGTGGTGGTCGGTGTGGGTGACGAAGCCCGCGAAGACCTCCATGTAGCGGGCGAAGAGTCGTCGCTCGTCGGCCGAGAGCGTCTCCCACTCGGGCACCCACGTCGGCCGCTCGGTGCAGCACCGTGTCCGGCGGGACGATCCCCTCGGCGACCTGCCGGTCGAAGGCCCGCTGCCGCCAGGCCTCCCAGCCGTCGTCGAACTGGCCGACGTACGGCTCGATCCACTCCGGCGGGACCTGGTGCGGCGCGTGCGCGGCTCCCGGCGCGAAGTAGCAGAAGAACGGCTTGCGCGACGCGGCCTGCTGCTGGTCCTGGATCATCCGGATCGCCTGGTCGACCAGGTCCTCGGTGAGGTGGTAGCCCTCCTCGGGAGTCCGCGGCGGGTCGATGTGGGTGTTGTCGCGGACCAGCTCGGGCGCCCACTGGCTGGTCTCTGCGCCGAGGAAGCCGTAGTAGCGCTCGAAGCCCATCCCGAGCGGCCATCGGTCGAACGGCCCGGCGGCGGAGTAGTCGCCCTTCGGCGTGAGGTGCCACTTGCCGACGGCCATCGTGTTGTAGCCGTGGTCGCGCAGCACCCGGGCGAGCGTCGCCGCCGAGGACGGGATCCGGCCCGTGTAGCCGGGGAAGCCGAGCGCCGCCTCCTGCGTGACGCCCATCCCGACGGCGTGGTGGTTGCGGCCGGTCAGCAGCGCGGCACGCGTCGCCGAGCAGACCGACGTGACGTGGAAGCGGTTGTAGCGCAGTCCACCCGCGGCGACCCGGTCGATGTTCGGGGTGTCGATCCCGGCGCCGAAGCAGCCGAGCTGCGCGAAGCCGACGTCGTCGAGCACGACCATCACGACGTTCGGCGCACCGGCCTCGGCGCGGGGGTACTCGACGAAGCGGGGCTCAGAGGTCGTCACGCGCGTGGTGACGGGCTGGGTCTGCATGTCGTGAATACTGTCACTCGACTGACACTTTCGACATGGGGCGTCGTACGGCAGGATGCGGGCATGACGATCGAGTGGGTGGCGTCCCGAGACGCCGACGTGACCTATCCCGCCGCACCCTGGGACATGGTCGGTCAGCTGTGGCTGTCGATCTTCAAGCTGCGCGACCAGGTCGACGGTGCCGACGAGACCAACGGGGCCAGCGGCGTCCGGCCGGCCGGCGTGTACGGCGCGGCGTTCGTCTCCTACGAGGTCGGCAGCCCGCTGACCTACTCCGAGCTGCTGGTCGCCCGCCTGGTCGACGCGGGCACCTACGGCAAGTGCGTGTCGATCACCGACATCTGGGTCGACTCCCCCGCCTCCGTCGCCGGCGGTCGTGAGCTGTGGGCGATCCCCAAGGGCCTGTGCGACTTCGACCTCGAGACCAGCCACCGCGGGCCGCTGTCGTCCACCAGCTGGTCGACCTCGCTCGAGCGGCGCCCGATCGCGAGCGCGTCCTTCACCGATGTCTCGAAGGCGATGGTCCGGATCCCGTTCAAGGGCACGACCTGGCAGCCCGGCATCGACGACACCGACGGCGAGGAGCGGACCGCCGTGCTGCAGGGCTCCTCGAAGGCACTGCCCTGCCGGGGACGCTGGGACTTCGCCGCCGACGGCCCGCTCGGCTGGATGCGCGGCGCGCGTCAGCTCGCGTCGTTCCGGCAGGCCGACTTCCGGATGTCCTTCGGCTGATGCCGGTGCCGCGCCGGATCGAACCCACCGAGGACGTCGTACGACGCCTGGGTGAGCTCGCCGGGCCGCTGCCCGAAGCACCGCCAGGAAGAGCCTGGACCGGCGTCCGCTGGCGGATCCGGGCCAAGACCTTCGCGCACGTGATGGTCGCCCAGGAGGGCTACGAGTCGGCGTACTTCGACATCACCGGGGTGCGCGAGCCCACGCACCGTGCTCACCTTCCGAGCGACCGGCGACGAGCTGCTCGCGCTGACCCACGCCGGGCCGCCGTTCTACAAGCCGCCGTGGTCGCCGACCATCGTCGGGATGGTGCTCGATGTCGACACCGACTGGACCGAGGTCGCCGAGCTCGTCACCGAGAGCTACCGCGCCTGCGCACCGCAGAAGCTCGCCCGTGCGCCTGCTCGACGCGACGAGTCGCTCGTCGGCGCGACCGGGTGACGAGACGCCTAGTCGTCCTCGACCCCGGGTTCGACGAGGCCGTGCTCCTCGGACGCCTTCCGGGCGGAGTCGCGGATCTCGAAGACCTCGGTCGCGAAGCCGCCGATCGCGCGACGCGACGTCGCGCACGGCGCCGGTGAGGATCGTCGCGACCTGGCCGACCGTGGACGCGGCCGCCTCGACCGTCCCCTGGACGGCGTCCTTGCGGATCTCCGACTTGCTCAGGTGGTCGCTCATGGCACCAGTGTCATGCGGCGACCGGCTCGGCCACAACGGGTCCCGTCGTGCGAGACTTCCGCCGGGTCGGGCAGCGCCATCCGGCAGATCTTCTTCGCCACGCTGCACAGCTGCTTGCCGAGCGGGCCGGTGTTGTAGTCGCAGGCCGTAGCGCTCGCAGATCTCGCGGACCTCGACGGCGATCTCGCGGGTAGCGGCGCGCCGGCAGGTCCGGGAAGAGGTGGTGCTCGATCTGGTGCGACAGGTTGCCGGTCATCAGGTGGAAGAGCTTGCCGCCGGTGATGTTGGCCGAGCCGAGCAGCTGGCGGTAGTACCAGTGGCCGCGGGTCTCGTCCTCGCACTCCTCCTGGGTGAACGTCGCGACGCCGGCCGGGAAGTGGCCGCAGAAGATGATGTTGAACGCCCAGATGTTGCGGACCAGGTTGGCGGTCGCGTTGCCCGCGAGGGTCAGCGGGAACAGCGGGCCGGTGAGCGCCGGGAAGAGCACGTAGTCCTTGAGCGCCTGGTTGCTTGATCTTGCGCATGCAGTCCCGGCGTAGCAGCGGCCTTGTTGTCCGACGAGCTTGCGGCTGCCCGGCGACGATGTTCTCGACCTCGAGGTCGTGCAGCGCGACGCCCCACTCGAAGAAGACCATCAGCAGCAACGCGTAGACCGGGTTGCCGAGGTAGTAGGGGTGCCACGTCTGGTCCTCGTCCATCCGGAGGATGCCGTAGCCGATGTCGCGGTCCTTGCCGAGGATGTTGGTGTAGGTGTGGTGGATGTAGTTGTGGCTGTACTTCCACTGCTCGCTCGGGCAGACGTTGTCCCACTCGTACATCCGCGAGTTGAGGCCGGGGTCGCCCATCCAGTCGTACTGGCCGTGCATGACGTTGTGGCCGATCTCCATGTTGTCGAGGATCTTGGAGACCGACAGCGCGGCGACCGCGAGCGGCCAGGCCGGCGGCAGGTAGAACAGCGCGCGGCCGGCGACCTCGAACTGGTTCGCTGGCGCTTCACGACGTTGCGGATGTACGCCGCGTCCTCCTCGCCGAGGTCGGCGATGACGCGCTGGCGGATGGCGTCCAGCTCCTCGCCGAACTGCTCGAGCTGCTCGGCGGTCAGGGTGGTCTGTTGGTCTTCATGGTGGTGCTCCCTCCTCAGAGGTCGACGGCGCAGTCGCCGACGGGGGCGTTGACGCAGATCTGGATGTCCTCGTCGGGCAGCGAGGACTCCTCGCCGGTCAGGACGTTGCGCACGGTGCCGTCGGTCTTGCGGGAGGTGCAGGAGAAGCAGATGCCCATCCGGCAGCCGAACTCGGGCTTCAGCCCGAGCGCCTCGGCCTGCTCGAGCAGGGTCGCGCCGGTGTTGGCGCGCGCTCCTGCGCCGGAGCGCGCGAAGGCGACGTCGCCCTCGGCGGCGCCGTGCCCGAGGTGCGCGGCGGCTTGAAGTACTCGACGCGCAGCGCGTCGGAGCCGTCGTACGCCGCCCGCACGCGCCTCGATCAGCGGCGCCGGGCCGCAGGCCCAGGTGGGCACGTCGCGGTAGCCGGGCACCAGCCGCTCGAGGTAGGCCGGCGACAGGTTGGGGTCGCCGAGCTCGGGGTGCAGCAGGTGCACGTCGATGCCGTGGCCGGAGCGGCGGATCTCGTCGAGCTCGGCGGCGAAGATCTGGTGCTCGGGGCTCTGCGCGTAGTGCAGGAAGGTGACCCGGCCGCGGTGGGTGCGGCGCTGCAGCGAGCGCAGCATCGACATCACCGGGGTGATGCCGGAGCCGCCGCGAGATGATCAGCGACGTGCTCGGGCACGTGGTCGGGCAGCACGAACTCGCCCTCGGCCTGGCGACAGGTGGACCATCGTGCCGGGCGTCGGCGCGCTCGACGAGGTAGCTGCTGACGACGCCGTCGGGGTTGGCGCGCAGGGTGATCGTGAACCGGTCGCCGGGCCGCGAGTCGGGGCTGGAGATCGTGAAGACCCGCGTCGTACGACGGGCGCCGTCGACCTCGACGCCGAGCTGGACGTGCTGGCCGGCGCGGTGGCCGCGCCAGGTCGAGGTGGGCTGGAGGGTGATCGTGGCGACCGGCGGGTGGCCGGGGACGTCGACCTCGCGGTGGACGTCGACGATGCGGGCGCGGACCTCGTGGGCGGCCCACATCGGGTTGACCTGCTCGAGGTAGCGGTCGACGCCGTGCGGCGAGGCGAGCGCGGCGACCGCCTCGGGACCGGAGGATGCTGGTGGCCGAGACCCATCGGATGCCTCCATGTCCGCTCAGTTCAGTGAACGTTCGTACACTGAAACGCATGCGCGCATACCGCCAGTCACGGTCAAGGACTCCGGCCGTGAGCGTGGACACAGCCGTGCTCACGACTAGCCTGAGCGCATGGCCGAGCAGCGTGCCGAGGCGCCGATCTCCCGGGTGGAGCGCAAGGAGCGCACCCGCCGCGCGATCCTCGACGCCGCGCTCGAGCTCTCCGACGAGAGCACGCCTCGCGGCGCTCTCGCTGCGCCAGGTCGCCAAGGAGGTCGGCATCGTGCCGACCGCGTTCTACCGGCACTTCGACTCGATCGAGGCGCTCGGCCTGGCCCTGGTCGACGAGTCGTTCGTGTCGCTGCGCGACGATGATGCGCGACATCCGGCGCGGCGACCCGGCGTTCGCCGACATCGTCGACCGCTCGATCGACGATGCTGCGTCGACCACGTGCACCAGCAGCGCGCGCACTTCCTCTTCATCGCGCGCGAGCGCGCCGCCGGCCCGCCCGGCGTGCGCGAGGCGATCCGCCACCAGATCGAGCTCTTCGAGCGCGAGCTCGCCACCGACCTGGCCCGGCTGCCCGGCACCGACAGCTGGTCGGCGAGGACCTGCGGGTCCTCTCCAACCTGATCGTGACCGCGATGGTGGCCACCGCCGAGGCGATCCTCGGCTCGGCCGGCCGGCCCGACGCCGAGAAGGAGATCGTCGAGCACGCCCGCACCCAGCTGCGGATGGTGCTGGTCGGCGCGCTGAACTGGCAGTCGAAGCCCTAGTTCACTCGCCGCTCTGCGGCAGCCCGTCGTCGATCAGCTTGGCCCAGCAGCGCAGGTAGTCCTCGGTGAGGTGCTCGTTGGCATCCAGCGCGCCCGACACGACGGCGCCGGTGCGCACCATCATCAGCTGCTCCGCCGTCCCGCGCGGGTCGCGGTGGTCGAGCCGCTGCAACAGCTCCTCGATCCGGCCGGTGACCCATTGCCGGATCTCCCGAGCTTTGACACGGGCGGGGTGGGACCCGGTGAACTCGGCCGAGGCGTTGATGAACGGGCAGCCACGCCGTACGGCGCCGAAGTCGTCGCGGGTCAGGGCGACGGCGATCTCGGCGAGCGCCGCGCGCGGGTCGTCAGGGTGCGCGTCGATGACGCCGTCGACCTGCGTCGTGGTCGTAGGCGGAGCTGCCGGTCGAGGTACGCCGCGATGAGGTCGTCCTTCGACGAGAAGTGCCGGTAGAGCGTGACCCGCGTGACCGATGCCTCCGCGATGATCCGCTGGATCCCGACCGCGTGGATGCCCTCGTTGTAGAACAAGCGGTCAGCCGTCTGCAGGATCCGCTCTCGCGCCTCGGAGGCGCGTTCGGTCGTGGTCTCGGTCATCGTGTCTTGCTCCTCGACATGACACGGTCGAGCCATTGCCAGTGGCTCGCCGTGGCTCTACCGTAAACCCCAGGTGGGTAGACCGATCGGTATACCCAGCGGCCGACCGGAGGAGACCCCCATGACCGAGAACGCCCCCGTCCTGTTCATCCACGGCCTCTGGCTGCACGCCCGGTCCTGGGACCCGTGGATCGAGTTCTTCACGAGCGCGGGGTACGCCGCCTCCGCCCCCGGCTGGCCCGGCGACCCGGACACGGTCGAGGCCGCCCGCGCCAACCCGGACGCGATCGCCGACCACGGCATCGACGACGTGGTCGCCCACTTCGCCGAGGTCATCGCCGGGCTGCCCGGAGAAGCCGATCCTGATCGGCCACTCGTTCGGCGGCATGATCGCCCAGCGGCTGCTCGGCGAGGACCTCGCGGCCGCCGCCGTCGCCATCGACGCGGCGCAGATCAAGGGCGTGCTGCCGCTGCCGCTGTCGGCTCTCAAGGCGACGCTGCCGGTGTTCAAGAACCCCGCCAACAAGCACCGCGCGGTCTCGCTGACCGCCGAGCAGTTCCGCTTCGCCTTCGGCAACGCGATCCCGCCCGAGGAGTCCGACAGCCTCTTCGAGCAGTGGGCCATCCCGGCGCCGGGCAAGCCGCTCTTCGAGGCGGCCGCCGCGAACTTCAACCCGCACTCGCCGGCCAAGGTCGCCACCGACAACTCGGGCCGCGGCCCGCTGCTGCTGATCATGGGCGGCAAGGACAACACCGTGCCGGAGGCGGTCACCAAGTCGACGCTCAAGCAGTACCGCCACAGCGAGGCGGTCACCGAGATCTTCGAGTTCGAGGACCGCGCGCACTCGCTCACCATCGACCACGGCTGGCGCGACGTCGCCGACAAGTCCCTGTCCTGGCTGAAGGCCCAGGGTCTCTGACATGGACCTCGGGTCTGACGGGACGGACCGCCGTCGTCACCGGGGCCAGCAAGGGCATCGGCCTCGCGATCACCCGCGCGCTGGCCGGCGAGGGAGTGTCGGTCGTGGCCGGCGCCCTGCGGGGCAGCGCCGAGCTCGACGAGCTCGGCGCGAGCGCCGACGTACGCCCGGTCTCGGTCGACCTCACCACGCCCGAGGGTCCCGGCGAGCTCATCGCCGAGGCGACCGCGGCACTCGGCGGCATCGACATCCTGGTCAACAACGTCGGCGCCGTACGCCCACGGCTGGAGGGGTTCGTCGCGCTGACGGACGCCGACTGGGAGTGGGCGCTGACGATCAACTTCCTGGCGGCGGTCCGCACGATGCGGGCGGCGATCCCGGAGATGACCGGGCGGCCGGGAGCCGCCATCGTGACGATCAGCTCGGTCAACGCCTTCCTGCCCGACCCCGGCGTCATCGACTACAGCGCGGCGAAAGGGGCGCTCACCAACCTCTGCAAGTCGCTCTCGAAGGAGCTGGGGCCGGACATCCGGGTCAACACGATCAGTCCCGGACCGGTGCAGACCGACCTGTGGCTCGGCAAGGGTGGCGTGGCCGCGACCGTCGGCGGCGCGAGCGGGACCGACCCGGACGACGTGGTCCGCCAGCAGGCCGCGGCGGCCGCCACCGGCCGGTTCACCTACCCCGGCGAGATCGCCGACCTGGTGCTCTTCCTCGCCAGCGACCGGGCCGGCAACATCACCGGCAGCGACTTCACGATCGACGGTGGGCTGATCCCGACCCTGTAGCTACCCGCCGGACGGACCGTGACGTCGGGGATGGTCGCGTCGCGGGGCAGGTCGAGGACGTGCAGGATCGCGTCGGCGACGGTCTCGGGGCGGATCCACGCGGACGCGTCGTACTCCTTGCCCTCCTGGCGGTGCACCTTCTCCTGCATCGGCGTGGCGGTGCGACCGGGATAGACCGTGGTGACGCGGACGCCGGCATCGACCTCCTCGCCGCGCAGCGAGTCGGCCAGCGCGCGCAGCCCGTGCTTCGAGGCGGCGTACGCCGACCACCCGGGGTGGGCGGCCAGGCCGGCGCCGGAGTTGACGAAGACGACCGTGCCACGAGCAGCCCGCAGCGCCGGGAGCGCGACCCGGGTCAGGGCCGCGGGTGCGACCAGGTTGACGCGCAGCTGCGTCGCCCAGTCGTCGATCGACAGGTCGGAGACAGCACCGAGCTCGACGATGCCGGCGGCGTGCACCACGGAGTCGAGCGAGTCCGGCAGCGACAGCGACTCGACGGACTCGGGCCACGCGAGGTCGGCGACGACGACGCTCGCGCCGGGCAGGTCGGCCCGCATCTCCTCCGCGCGCTCGTCCGAGCGGGCGATCACCAGGACGTCGTCGCCGCGGTCGAGCAGCCGTCGCGCGAGCAGCGCGCCGATGCCCGAGCCGGCACCGGTGATCAGGTGCGTCACAGCGTGAACACGATCTTGCCGAACTGCTCGCCCTCGAGCATCGCCGCGAAGCCGTCGCGCGCCTCGGTCATCGGCAGGTCCGGTCGATCAGCGGGCGGGCGCCGGTCGCGTCGAGCATCGTCACCAGCGAGGCCAGCTCGTCGCGGGTGCCCATCGTCGAGCCGATCACGCTCAGCTGGAGGAAGAAGATCCGGGTCAGCTCGGCGTCGTCGAGGTCCGGGCCCGACGTCGTACCGGACGTGACGATGCGGCCACCGGGTCGCAGTGCGCGGATCGAGTGCGACCAGGTCGCCTTGCCGACGGTCTCCATGACCGCGTCGACCTTGACGGGCAGTCGGGCGCCGGACTCGAACACCTCGTGCGCGCCGAGCTCGAGAGCACGGGCGCGCTTGGCCTCGTCGCGGCTCGTCGCCAGCACCCGCAGGCCGGCGGCTCGCGCCAGGGTGATCACCGCGGTGGCGACGCCACCGCCGGCGCCCTGCACGAGCACCGTCTCGCCGGCCTTGAGCTGGCCGCGGGTGAAGAGCATCCGGTACGCCGTGAGCCAGGCCGTCGGCAGGCAGGCGGCCTCCTCGAAGGACAGCGACGCGGGCTTCGGCACCACGTTGCGGCGCGGGACGGCGACCTTGGCGGCCATCGCGCCCTGGTAGCGCTCGGAGAGCAGCGACCGCTTCGGGTCGAAGGTCTCGTCGCCGGTCCACGACGGGTCGCTGATCACGGCGTGGACGACGACCTCGTTGCCGTCCTCGTCGAGACCCGCGGCGTCGCAGCCGAGGATCATCGGCAGCGCCTCCTCGCGCAGACCGACGCCGCGCAGGGAGAAGAGGTCGTGGTGGTTGAGCGACGCGGCCTTGACGGTGACGGTCGTCCACCCGTCCGGCACGTCGGGGTCGGGCCGCTCCCCCAGCTGCAGCGCGGAGAGCGGGTCGGTCTTCGAGAAGCTGTCGGCGTAGACGGCGAACATGCGTCGAACCTATCGACTACTGCCTACCGGCGGGCGACACCATCTCGTCGTGCGGCCTCGGCCACCGCGGACGACACCGCCGGCCCGACCCGCGGGTCGAACGGCGACGGGATGACGTACTCCTCGGTCAGCTCGTCGCCGACCAGGTCGGCCAGCGCCTGGGCGGCCGCGAGCTTCATGCCCTCGGTGATCGCGGTCGCGTGCACGTCGAAGGCGCCGCGGAAGATGCCCGGGAAGGCCAGCACGTTGTTGATCTGGTTGGGGAAGTCCGAGCGACCGGTCGCGACCACGCGGGCGTGCCGGTGGGCGACGTCCGGGTGCACCTCGGGGTGGGGGTTGGCCATCGCGAAGATGATCGCGTCGGGAGCCATCCGCGCCACGTCCTCCTCGGGCACCGTGCCACCGGAGACACCGAGGTAGACGTCGGCGCCGTCGAGCGCCTCGGCGAGGGTCCCGGAGCGACCGGTCTTGTCGGCCGTCATCTCGGCGAGCTCGCGCTTCACCGGGGTCAGGTCGCTGCGGCCGGAGTGCACGACGCCCTTGCGGTCGGTGACCGCGAGGTCCTTGATGCCGGCCTCGAGCAGGATCTTGGCGATGGCGACACCGGCAGCGCCCGCGCCCGAGATGACCACGCGGGTCGACTCGGGGTTGCGGCCGGTGAGCTTGAGCGCGTTCCAGAGCGCGGCGAGCGCGACGACCGCGGTGCCGTGCTGGTCGTCGTGGAAGACCGGGATGTCGAGGAGCTCCTTGAGCCGGTCCTCGATCTCGAAGCAGCGCGGTGCGGAGATGTCCTCGAGGTTGATGCCGCCGAAGCTCGGCGCGAGCCGGGCGACGGTCTCGATGATCTCCTCGACGTCGGTGGTGTCCAGGCAGATCGGGATGGCGTCGACGCCGCCGAACTGCTTGAACAGCACGGCCTTGCCCTCCATCACCGGCATCGCCGCGGCCGGGCCGATGTCGCCGAGGCCGAGGACGGCGGTGCCGTCGGAGACGACCGCGACCGTGTTCGGCACCCAGGTGTAGTGCTGCGTCATCGACGGGTCGGCGGCGATCGCCTCGCACACGCGGGCTACGCCCGGGGTGTAGGCCAGGGACAGCTCGTCGCGGCCGTCGAGGGCGACCGTCGAGCGGATCTCCATCTTGCCGCCGACGTGCAGGTCGAAGACCGGGTCGCCGGAGAAGGGGTGTGAAGCAGACATGAGGAGGCTTTCCATCGAGACGTGCAGGCGAGACAGCTAGAACGGGGGGCCGGATCGAAGCGCGGGGTGGTGCACGGAGATGATCGACGGACCGCAGGGGGTCTCCCTCATCGTCAGTCTGGCACAGGCCGTCAGAGGCGACGGGGACGCGGCCAGACTCTCGCCACGGTGACCGCGATCACGTCGCTCTCACGCACGGCTCCGCGGTGTCGTGAGTCGACGCCCTCGTCCGGGTTGTCGCTCAGCAGCCACCACGCGGGCGAGCCGTCGCGCGCCGTACGACGCTCGGCCGCGCGCTTCACCGCGACCGTGCCGTCGGCCAGGCGCGCGACGACGACGTCGCCCGGCCGCGCCGTCCGGCGGTAGGAGATGAGCAACCGGTCACCCGCTCCGAGGCGTGGGTTCCATGGAGCGTCCACGCACCACGGCGAAGCCCCAACGGGAGGTGTCTCCCAGGGTGGAACGGGTACCTCGTCTGCGATGCGGCACCCGAGTAGTGTCCCAACAGAGCACCACGACAACCGAAGACGAGAGGAATCGCATGTTCGCCCCCACCCTCGAGGTCTCTGCCCACTGCGACCTTCCCTGCGGTGTCTACGACCCCGCGCAGGCACGCATCGAGGCCGAGTCGATCAAGGCCATCATCGCGAAGGTCGCGGACAACGACGACGCCGACTTCCGCACCCGCGCCATCCTGATCAAGGAGCAGCGCTCCGAGCTGGTCAAGCACCACCTGTGGGTGCTGTGGACCGACTACTTCAAGCCCCCGCACTTCGAGAAGTACCCCCAGCTCCACACCCTGGTCAACGAGGCCACCAAGCTGGCCGGCGCCTCCGGCACCAAGGGTGAGCTCGACGCCGCGCAAGGCCGACGAGCTGCTCGCCAAGATCGACGAGATCGCCGAGATCTTCTGGGAGACCAAGAAGGCCTGAGCGCAGCGAAGGGCTTCGCCGTCTCAAGCACGCCTGAGCGCGCGAAGGCGTGACCGTTCTCCGTAACCACGGCGAGCCCGAAGCTTGCGTGACCGAGGATCTGAGGTTCGCTCAGTCCTTCTCGGCGACGTTCTAGACAGTTTGCGGGACCGGCCCCCGGGTACCACACCCGGAGGCCGGTCCCACTACTGTTCGGGGCGCGGCAGCACCCCCCACCGACCAGCCCAAGGACGGCGCGCATGTCTACGAGGTCAGCAACCGGAGCCATCGTCGGAGACGAGGTACGCCGAGCCGACGTGGAGCTGCGTGTCCCTGCGGACAACGCCTACGCCTCCGTGCTCCGCACGACGACCGCCGGCCTGGCGGCCCGCCTGGACTTCCCGATCGACGACATCGAGGACCTGCGGATCGCCGTCGGCGAGGCCAGCGCGATGGTGCTCCCGGAGTCGGTGCCGGGCACCGACCTGCACTGCGAGTTCTTCCTCGCGCCCGGCGAGATGACGATCCGCGTCGGCGTCACCGTCGACCACGACATCGCGCCCGACTACGACAGCTTCGCCTGGCAGGTGCTGACGACCCTGGCCACGAGCGCGACGGCCGAGTCTGTCGACGAGCACGTTCACGATCACCCTCACCATGGAGTCAACTCTTCCGGGGGCCGGTCTCTGACATGGCGATATCGGCACGTGACGACGACGAGTCCTCCGGGCTCACCGGCGTCGAGCTGACTCGGCACCGCAGCGCCGAGTTCTTCGTCGTCCTCCGAGACGAGGACGCATCTCCCGCCAGCCGCGAGGCGGCGCGGGAGTCGCTGGTGCATCTCCACCTCGCCCTGGTCGAGCACTGCGCCCGTCGCTTCCGCAACCGCGGCGAGCCGCTCGAGGACCTCGTCCAGGTCGGGACGATCGGGCTGATCAAGTCGATCGACCGCTTCGACACCGACCGGGGCGTCGAGTTCTCGACGTACGCGACGCCGACGATCATCGGCGAGATCAAGCGCTACTTCCGCGACAAGGGCTGGGCGATCCGGGTGCCGCGGCGGCTCCAAGAGCTGCGCATGCAGATCGGTACGGCGACCGCCGAGCTCACCCAGTCGCTGGGCCGCTCCCCCACGCCGCGTGAGCTCGCAGAGGCGATCGGCTGCACGGTCGAGGAGATCGTCGAGGGCATCGAGTCCAGCAACGCCTACTCCACGCTCTCCCTCGACGCCAGCGACAACGGCGACGACGGCGGCGCGGCCACGATGCTCGATGCGCTCGGCGTGGACGACGCCGGCCTCGAGCACGTCGAGATCCGCGAGTCGATCAAGCCGCTGCTCGACCGCCTGCAGCCGCGGGAGAAGCGGATCCTGCTGCTGCGGTTCTTCAAGAACATGACGCAGTCGCAGATCGCCGAGGAGATCGGCGTCTCCCAGATGCACGTCTCGCGGCTGCTCAACCGCACCCTCGAACAGCTCCGCACGTCGCTCGAGGAGCAGAGCTAACGCTCGTCGGGTCGGTCCGCGAGTGCCTCGAGGCTCGCCGGGTGGAAGGCACCAGCCAAGACGATGGCGGCGACCACCGCGATCGCGACGGCCGCCAGGGTCGTGTCGCCGCCGCGGAAGTTCCAGGCGAGGCCGAGCTGGATCAGCTGGGCGAGGACGACCGGGCTCCGTGCCCACGAGCCGCGGCGCGAGAGCGCCCAGGCGCAGGCGAGCAGGCCCGCGCCGTACAGCGCGAAGAACAGCGCGGTGGTGACCCCCATCGTCAGGCGGCCGGAGCCCACGCTGAAGATCTCGAGCACCGCGAAGACCAGCAGCAGACCGCCCTCGACGGCTACCAGCGAGGCGGCGACGAGCAGCGGCGCTGGGGTGCGGATCCGGTCCTGAGGGTTGCCGTCTGTCACGGGTGGGAGCCTAGATGGAGGGCACGGGTCGACAACACGCGCGTGACTGCTGTGACGGAGCGAACCATGCGGAGGGGTTGTTTAACGGTCAAAAGGTTGCCAGTCTTGGCAGAGCGCTTGTTTGCGCGTTTGTTTTCACGTGCCCGTCGGCACCAGCAGGTCCTCGCCTCGGCCCCGACCTGCCCAGCTTTTGACGAAAGAGGGTTCCCCCAGCCATGGATTGGCGCCACCGTTCTGCGTGCCTCGACGAGGACCCGGAACTGTTCTTCCCTATCGGTAACACCGGCCCGGCCATCCTCCAGATCGAGGAGGCCAAGCAGGTGTGCCGACGCTGCGAGGTGCGCGAGCAGTGCCTCGCGTGGGCGCTCGAGGCTGGTCAGGACCACGGAGTGTGGGGCGGACTGAGCGAGGACGAGCGCCGCGCTCTCAAGCGTCGCAACGCTCGCGGCCGGGTGCGCACCGCTTGACCTGCCCCAGCGGCCTACTCCAGCGGTAGGTCGAGCGCGGCCCGGGTCCCCGGACCCGAGGGCCTCGGTCCCAGCTCGAGCTGGCCGCCCAGCTCGGACTCCACGAGCGTGCGCACGATCGACAGCCCCAGGCTGGTCGAGCCGTCCAGGTCGAACCCGTCCGGCAAGCCCGGCCCCGTCATCGTCGACGGTGACGTGCAGGCGCCCGACGAGTCGGCGCGCGGTCAGCACGATCTGACCGGTCACGTCCTCGGCGTCGGGGTCGTAGCCGTGCTCGACGGCGTTCTGGAGCAGCTCGGTCAGCACCATCGCCAGGCCGGTCGCCGTCTCCGACGGGAGGACGCCGAAGGTGCCCTCACGGTGCACCCGCACCCGGTTGCCGACCGCGCTCACCTCGGTGACCATCCGGCTCAGCGGGTCGATGATGTCGTCGAACGGGACCCGCTCCTCGACCGCCTGACTGAGCATCTCGTGGACGATGGCGATCGACCCGACCCGGCGTACCGCCTCCTCGAGCGCGAGCCGCGCCGGCTCGGAGTCCATCCGGCGCGCCTGGAGCCGCAGCAGCGCGGCGACCGTCTGCAGGTTGTTCTTCACCCGGTGGTGGATCTCGCGGATGGTCGCGTCCTTGGTGACCAGCTCCCGGTCGCGCCGCCGCAGGTCGGTGACGTCGCGGACCAGGACCAGTGCGCCGATGTGGTCGCCCTGAGGGCGCAGCGGGATGGATCGGACGATCAGGGAGACCCCGTCGGTGCCGATCTCCGTGTCGCGGTGTGCGCGACCGCCGAGCACCGCGCTCAACGTCTCCTCGTCGGGGCGCCGGCGCGGCGGCACGAGCTCGCGGGTCAGGTCGGCGAGCGACAGGCCGGCGAGGTCGCCGGAGAGCCCGAGGCGGCGGTAGACCGACAGCGCGTTCGGGCTCGCGTAGACGACCCGACCTGCCGCGTCGACGCGCAGGAAGCCGTCCCCGACCCGCGGCGTGTCCGCGTGGTCACTGCGATCGCCGGTCGCCGGGAAGTAGCCGTGCGCGATCATCTGGGTCAGGTCGGCCGCGGTCTGCAGGTAGGACAGCTCGAGCCGGCTCGGGGTGCGTACGCCGAGCAGGTTGGTGTTGCGCGCGACGACCGCGATCACCCGACCGGCCCGCCGCACCGGGATCGTCTCGACCCGGACGGGCACGTCGTCGCGCCACTCCGGATCGCCCTCACGGACCAGGCGGCCCTCGGCGTACGCCGCGTCGATCATGGGGCGCCGACCGGTCGGCACGAAGGTGCCGATCACGTCGTCGACGTACGCCGTCGGGCCGGTCGTCGGCCGCATCTGCCCGGCCGCCCAGAACCCCTTGCCCTCGCTGTCGGGCAGCCACAGGACCAGGTCGGCGAAGGACAGGTCCGCGATGATCTGCCAGTCCGCCTGGAGCAGCTGCAGCCACGCCACGTCCTCGGTGTCGAGGTCGGTGTGGCTGCGCACGAGGTCGCTCAGGGACGGCACGCTGGCAAGGGTAGGACGCTGGGTCCCGCCGACCGATGTCTGCCCGGCCTTTGGCAGGATGGCCGTCATGTCCGGGTCCTACTGGCAAGACGTCCACGCCGAAGGGCTGGCCGTCCCGACGGATCGGCCTCTGGACGACCTGACGGCGGAGCTGACCCGGATGCTCGGCGACCCGGACCCGGCCCTGCGCGACGGTACGGCGTACCCCGCCCTGACCACCTGGATCGACCGTGGGGTCTACGACGACCTCCTGGCCGGGCTCGGCGACGGCATGGCCACCGGGCTCCTCGTCGGCATCGGTGAGAGGGACACCGACACGGTCTTCCGACGCAGCTTCTCCGCACTCGTGCTCGGCGAGTGCATCAGCCGCGACAACGCCCGGCCGCTGCTGCCGGGCGGCAAGATCCTCGAGTGGGGCGACCGGCTCACGACCTGGCTGCTGCGCGAGCGCGACCTGCGCGGCTTCGTCCGCGGCAAGGGCTGGGCGCACGCCGTTTCCCATGGCGCCGACACCCTCACGATCCTGGCCCGCTCGCCGCACCTGGCGACCCCCGAGCTCACCGTCCTTCTCGACGTGATCGCCGACCGGCTGCTCCTCCCGGTCGACACGCTCTTCAGCAGTGGTGAGCCCGACCGGCTCGCGTTCTCGACGATGGCGGTGCTGCGACGCAACGTCGTGCCGCTCCAGGTGCTCGAGCCCTGGATCGCCCGGATCGCAGCGGCCGCCGCGACCCGGTTGTCGTACGACGACCGTGACCCCTACCTGGTCGGCGGCAACGCCGAGGCCTTCCTCCGCGCGCTCTACCTCCAGCTCTCGTTGGGCGCCCGGCCACCCCAGGTCCGGTCCGACCTGCTGCTCGTGGTCGTCGATGCGCTCAAGACGACGAACCACGGGTTCCTCACCACGACGGGTGAGTAGCCTGACACCCATGTCAGATCTGACCGGGCACGCCGGAGAGCTCGCCATCGCGGTCGCCCAGGCCCATGGCGTCGACACCCTCTTCACCCTGTCGGGCGCCCACGTCTTCCCGTTGTACGACGGAGCGGTCAAGGCCGACGAGCCGGTCCGGCTGCTCGACGTACGCCACGAGCAGACCGCCGCCTTCGCGGCCGAGGCGACCGGCAAGCTCACCCGCGTGCCCGGGCTCGCGGTGCTCACGGCCGGGCCGGGCGTCACCAACGGTGTGAGCGCAGTCGCCCAGGCGCAGTTCGCCGGCTCGCCGATGGTCCTGCTCGGCGGCCGCGCGCCGCAAGGTCGCTGGGGCACCGGCGCCCTCCAGGAGCTCGACCAGCCGCCGATCTTCGCGCCGGTCTCCAAGCTCGCCCGCACCATCCCGACCGCCGGCGACGTCATCGACGGCGTCCACGAAGCCTTCGTCACGGCCGCCTCCTCCCACCGAGGACCGGTCTTCATCGACGTCCCGATGGACGAGCTCTTCAACTCCGCCTCGGGACCTCTCCCGACCGTCACCGCTCCGCGGGGCGCCGAGCCGGACCCCGACGCGATCGCGAAGATCGCCGGGCTGCTCGCTGCGGCGACGCGCCCGGTGCTGATCCTCGGGACCGACGTGTGGGCCGACCACGCCGAGGAGACCGCGCTCCGCTTCGTCGAGGCTGTCGGGATCCCCACGATCACCAACGGCATGGGCCGCGGGATCATCCCCGGGGGCCACCCCCTGCTGGTCACCAAGGCGCGCGGTCCCGCGTTCCAGGGCGCCGATCTCGTGGTCGTGGTCGGGACGCCGCTCGACTTCCGGCTCGGGTACGGCGTGTTCGGCGAGGCCCAGGTCGTCCACGTCGCCGACTCCCCCGGCCAGATCTCCGGCCACGCGACCCTCGCCGCCTCGGTCAGCGGTGACCTGTCGTCGGTCCTCGACGGGCTCCAGGCCGCGCTCGAGGGCTCGGCCACCCGCCCGGACTGGTCCTCCTGGGTCGGCGACCTGCGGGCCGCCGTCGCGGCGGCGACCGAGCGCGACGCCGCCCTGCTCGGCGCCGAGGCCGACCCGATCCACCCGGCCCGCATCTACGGCGAGCTGCTCCCCCGGCTGGCCGACGACGCCGTCGTCATCGGCGACGGTGGTGACTTCGTGAGCTTTGCCGGCAAGTACGTCGAGCCCAAGCGACCCGGCGGCTGGCTCGACCCCGGCCCCTACGGCTGCCTCGGCGCCGGACTCGGCGCCGCGATCGCGGCCAGGCTGGCCCGCCCGTCGTCGCAGGTGGTGCTGCTGCTCGGCGACGGCGCAGCCGGCTTCTCGCTGATGGACGTCGACACCCTCGTCCGCCACAACCTCCCGGTCGTGATGGTGATGGGCAACAACTCCGCGTGGGGGCTGGAGAAGGGCCCGATGCAGATGCTCTACGGCTACGACGTGATCGCGGACCTCGCGCCGCACACGCCGTACGACCTGGTGGTGCAGGCCCTCGGCGGCGCCGGCGAGACCGTGACCGACCCGCGCCAGATCGGGGCGGCCCTGGACCGCGCCTTTGCCGCCAACGTCCCCTACCTGGTCAACGTCATCACCGACGTCGAGGCCGTCTACCCGCGGAGCAGCTTCGGTGTCTGACGTCCTCGTCCGCCGCGCCAGGCCCGAGGACCTGGCTGCTGTCGGCGACGTGACCGTCGCGGCGTACGAGGAGTTCACTCTCGGCCCGGAGGACCCCTACCTCGACCACCTGCGTGATGCCGCCCGTCGAGATCGGGAGGCGGAGCTGTGGGTCGCCGAGCAGGACGGGGCGATCGTCGGCACGGTGACGCTGACGCCCGAAGGGTCGGCCTGGCGCGAGATCGGACAGCCCGGCGAGGGTGAGTTCCGGATGCTTGCTGTCTCACCCGCGGCCCGCCGGCAGGGGGTCGGCGAGGCGCTGAGCACGCTGGTCCTCGACCGCTTCCGGGAGCTCGGCGCCGACGCGATCGTGATGTCGAGCCTTCGCGAGATGCGGGCCGCCCACCGGGTCTACGAGCGTGTCGGCTTCGCCCGCCTCCCCGAGCGGGACTGGTCACCGGTGCACGGTGTCCACCTGATCGCCTTCCGGATGGAGCTCTGATGGAGGCCACGCTCACCTTCACCGTCACCGAGTCGGACACCGCAGCCGCCGTGGGCTCCGGGAGCCTGCCGGTGCTCGGCACGCCCCGGCTGCTGGCCTGGTGCGAGGCCGCCACCTGCGCCGCGATCGACCCGACCCTGCCGGCGGGCTCGACCAGCGTCGGCACCCGGATCGAGCTCGAGCACGTCGCGGCCAGCGCCGTCGGCCAGGACGTGGAGGTCACCGCGTCCGCGTCGTACGTCGACGGGCGGCTGCACCGCTTCACCGTCGGCGCCCGCAACGTCGGCGGCAAGGTGATCGGCACCGGCGAGATCACCCGCGTGGTGGTCGACGCCGAGAAGTTTCTGAGCCGGATTTCGCCTGAGCCCCGTACTTTGAGAGACTGACTGTTGGCCCTCGGGCCAACCACGTCCCGATCAGGAGGAACACCATGGGCAAGACCGGCCGCAAGCGCCGCGCTCGCAAGAAGAAGGGCGCGAACCACGGCAAGCGCCCCAACGCCTGAGCGCAGAACTCAGAACCCCCGAACCACCCGGTTCGGGGGTTCTTTCGTTCCCGGGCACCGCGTCATCCTGGCGCCATGGTGGTCCTCGTTCCCCGACAGCTCCAGATGACCGGCATGACCGGCAACGTCCCCTACTACGGCGGCCGGATGTCACCGGCGCAGGCGTACGCCGCCTCGCATCCGCGGCCGGCAGCGGCCGCACCTCCGCCGCCTCCACCGCCCGCCCCGGCCACGCCCAGCCGCGACCCGGCCGCGGCACTGGCTGCGCTGGACGCCCTGCTCGAGTCAGGCACCATCTCGCAGGCGGAGCACGACGAGCTCAGCAGCCGGGTCGCACCGTGACCGCGCCCGTGCAGATGCTCGTCGTCGGGTTCGACGAACCGTCGTTCTCGGGCGAGGTGCTCGCCGAGCTCACGCGGCTCCGTGAGGCCGGCGTCGTCCGGCTCGTCGACGTGCTCCTGGTGCGCCGCGACGAGGACGGTTCCTTCGACACGCTGCCGCCTCCGGAGGGCGCCGAGCCGGGGCTCGGCGAGATCGCCGCACGAGTGCTCGGCGCCGACGAGGGCGATACAGGCGCCGACGGCTCGTGGTCGCTGGCGGACGCCGTACCACCCGGCGGCCTGGCCGCCGTGGCGCTCCTGGAGCACCTCTGGGCCGAGCCCTTGGTCGGCGCTATCAGCGCGGCCGGGGGCCAGCCGCTCGCCGAGCTCTGGCTCTCCGAGGAGGACCGAGCACGGATCTGAGGATCAGCTCTCGGTGACCTGGATCTGGACCTGGACCTCGCGGATCCGCAGCAGGACCCGCTGGCGGAGCTCGTCGGGAGCGGCCTCGGAGCACGAACGCGCGACCACGGACTTCACCGTCCGCTGGAGGTCGTACTTCTCCAGGCAGGGGTTGCAGCTGTCGAGGTGCACGCGTACCTCGGAGCAGTCGGCCTCGTCGAGCTCGTTGTCGATGAAGTAGACGATCCGCTCGAAGAAGTCGGCGCAGTCGCCGGCCGTGGGCTCGCCGGGGTGCTGGTGGCTCATGACCCGCTCCCGTCGCGACCGACGGTCAGGAGGTCGTTGTCGCGTACGTAGTCCGAGAGCAGGTCACGCAGCTGGCGACGTCCACGGTGCAACCGCGACATCACGGTGCCGATGGGGGTTTCCATGATCTCGGCGATCTCCTTGTAGGCGAAGCCCTCGACGTCGGCGAGGTAGACCGCCAACCGGAACTCCTCGGGCAGACGCTGCAGCGCGTCCTTCACCTGGGAGTCGGGCAGGTGCTCGAGAGCGTCCATCTCAGCAGAGCGCAGCCCGCTCGATGTGTGCGACTCGGCGCGGTGCAGCTGCCAGTCCTCGACGTCCTCGGACATCGACTGCTGCGGCTGCCGCTGCTTCTTGCGGTAGTTGTTGATGAAGGTGTTGGTGAGGATGCGGTAGAGCCAGGCCTTCAGGTTCGTGCCCGGCCGGAACTGGTGGAAGGAGGAGTACGCCTTCGCGAACGTCTCCTGCACGAGGTCCTCGGCATCCGCCGGGTTGCGGGTCATCCGCATCGCCGCGGAATAGAGCTGGTCGAGGAACGGCAGCGCGTCCCGCTCGAAGCGGGCCGAGCGCTCGGCCTCGGTCTCGGTGTCGACGTCCACAGGGGGCGTCTCGATGGGTTCAGTCATTGCATCCCAGAGTAGCCCCGTGGTGGGGGGTTCGAGCACTGCCAGCATGTGAGAAGAACACACCGGACCCACAGGTCATTCCCCCACCTCATTCACGCGGCCGGCCGCCACCGGTGACCTCGCGCACGATCCACTCCAGCACGGCCTCGACGATGATCTCCATCGCGTCGGCCTCGGTGATGCCTGCACGGGCGGGGATCTTGAAGCCGTGGTCGGCCTCGGGTACGACGGCCAGGTCGAGGTCCGCGGGGAACGACTCCGGCCGCCCCATGGTGTCGCGCTCGCCCTGGACGACCAGCGTCGGGACCCGCGCACCGCGCAGCTCGTGCAACCGCGACTTCTCGGGCTTGCCCGGCGGGTGGAGCGGGAAGGCGAGCGCCAGGCACCCGCTCGCGCCGAGCTGGTGGGCGCAGCGAGCGGCCGACCGGGCACCGGCCGAGCGGCCGCCGACGACCAGGGGCGTTCGGGTGCGGAGCACGTTCGCGGCCGCGATCAGGCCCTGGTCGAGGGTCGCAGGCGGCGTCGCGACCTTGCGCCCGGCGACCTTCCACGGCTGCTCGAGCCGGACCACGGTGATGCCGTTGCGGGGCAGGTGCCGCGCGAGCGCCTCGAGGTCGCGGGTGTCGATGCCGTTGCCGGCACCGTGGCTGAGCAGCAACGTGGCGACCGGCGAGCGCGCGCGGTCGGTCACGAGCCGGGCCTCGCCCTGAGGAGTGTCGATCCGGCGTTCCTGGCTGGTCACGACGACACCTCTTCGAGGGGCAGGGGCTCGAGGAGCTGGGGCCCGTTGTTGCGCACGTTGCTCACCAGCGTCGAGACCGGGTAGGCCTCGAGCCGGCCCGGCGCGGCCGGCACCAGGAGGTCGAGCAGGTCGGGACCCTCGGCGGAGGTGTCGAGCCACGCCGACCAGCGCTCCGCGCTCGACCATCAGCGGCGCGCGGTCGTGGATGTGGCCGAGGTCGTCCTCGGCATCGGTGGTGATCACCGTGCAGGTCCAGCGGAACCGGTCGGGGTCGTCCTCGGACCTGGTCGGGTCGCGCCAGATCTCGTACAACCCGGCCATCGCCAGCACGCCCTGGTCACGCGGCCGGATGAAGAACGGCTGCTTGAGCGGCTTGCCGGCCTTGGTCTTCTGCTCGGTGGGGTACCACTCGAAGTAGCCGTCGGCCGGAAGAAGGCAGCGGCGCTTCGCGAAGGCCCGCTTGTACGCCGGCTTCTCGGCGACCGTCTCCATCCGCGCGTTGATCATCCGGTTGCCGATCGAGGGGTCCTTCGCCCAGGAGGGCACCAGCCCCCAGGTCAGCGCCCGGAGCTGACGCCGCGGTGGCTCCTCGCTCTCCTTCGAGGGCGGTCGCTCGACCACGGCGTACACCTCTTTGGTGGGCGCGACGTTGTAGTCGGGCTCCAGCGGTGCGGGCACGCGGATGTCGAGGATGTCGAACTCCTCGGCGAGGTCCTCGGGGCGCCTGCTGGACGCGTAGCGGCCGCACATGCGGCAACTCTAGTGGGACTCGGAGGAGGGATCAGACGCGAGCGAGCTCGTCGAGCAGCGCGGCGGCCGCCTCGTCGGTGTCGGGCAGGCCCTCGATCCAGATCCGGGCATGCGGGTCGGCGGTCCCGTCGAGCATCTTGCGGAGCAGGCTGACCCGGCGCGCGATCCGCTCGTCGCGGGGGGCGAGGACCACCAGACGCCCGGGGGCGATGTGACTGATGGTCTCGGCGCCGGTGAAGACGGTGCGCACGGTCGCGCCGAGCTGCGCGACCCGCATCGAACGGGTCAGCGAGTCGCCGGTCGGAGCCGGCGCAGCCACCACGACCAGTGCGTGGGAGTGACGGCCCTCGTCGGCGCGGTAGTGATCGGCGAGCCGGCTGCGCAGGTGCGCGAGGCTGGCGAGCCCGCTGAGCGGGTCCTCGCACGAGAGCCCGTGCAGGTAGCCGAGCGCCGTGTCGCTCCAGGCCACGGCCAGCGCGCGGGTCTCCTCGTGCAGCGGCTCGGTCCCGCGGACCAGCCTCGAGGTGGCAGCGAGGCTGTCGATCACCTCGGCCAGGGACAGACCGTCCCGGGCGAGGGTGGCGCCTGCGACTTCGCAGGCGACCACCGTGCCCGATCCCGAAGCAAGGGCGTCCCCCACTGCCTCGAAGCGAGGCGGCAACGCCGCCTGCAGCTCCGAGGACAGTTCCCGCCCTGCTTCGGGATCGCCCGTGGTCGTCCGGCGCTTTCGCGTCGAGATCCGTCCCACGGTGGCTCCCCCTCTGTTTGATCTGCCGGGGATGAGACGGCGGACGCTGGAACCCATGACGTGGAACTCGCAGGAAGTTCTGCGTGATCTTTTGGCACCTCGTTCGTTGAGCCTGCGTGGCCGCCCCCGTCTCGACGATCGACGGCCCCAGCGACGCCGAGCTCATCTCTGCCGTTCGGGGCGGCGACGTCGACGCCTACGGCGAGCTGTTCGCGCGTCACGTCGAGGCCGCACGACGCCTCGGACGACAGCTGGTGCCCGGCCCCGACGTCGACGACCTGGTCTCCGAGGCCTTCGCCAAGGTACTGGTCGTCCTGCAGCGTGGGGGCGGCCCTGACCTGGCCTTTCGCGCCTACCTCCTGACCGCCGTACGCCGCCTCCACGTCGACCGGATCCGGGCCACGTCGCGCCTGCACACGACCGACGACCTCACGCCGTTCGACCCGGGCGTGCCCTTCCGCGACACCGCCGTCGAGGGCTTCGAGAGCACCGCCGCCGCCCGCGCCTTCGCCTCCCTGCCCGAGCGCTGGCAGCTGGTGCTGTGGCACACCGAGGTCGAGGAGCAGAAGCCGGCCGAGGTCGCCGTGCTGCTCGGGATGACCCCCAACGCCGTCTCTGCGCTCGCCTACCGGGCCCGCGAGGGACTGCGCCAGGCCTACCTCTCCATGCACGCCGGCGCCGCCGACGACGACGCCTGCGAGCGCACCCGCGCCCAGCTCGGCGGCTACGTCCGCGGGGGCCTCTCGCGTCGTGAGGCCGCCCGGGTCGAGCAGCACCTCGAGGAGTGCCGCGCGTGTGCGGCCATCTACCTCGAGCTCGCCGAGGTCAACTCCGACCTCCGAGCCCTGCTCGCTCCGCTGCTTCTCGGTGCCGTCGCCACGGCCTACCTCGCCACCTCGGCCGGAGGCGCGGCCACCGCGACCGGCGGTGTCCTGGTGCTCCTCGGACGGGCCCGCGACCTCGTCGTCACGCACGGCCCGACCGCCGCCGTCGCGGGCGCGGCAGCCTCTGCGGTCGTCGCGGGGCTGGTGCTCACCCTCCACCACGGCGACCCGCCCGTGCCCGACGCCCGGGACACGCCCGTCGCGAGCAGCAGACCGTCTGCCGGCCAGGAGCCGACCCCGTCACGTCGTACGTCGGACCGGCAGGCGTCTTCACGCGAGGCCGTCGACACCGCGTTCACGCCGCCGCCGACCGTCCCGACGAGCGCCACGCCCACCACCCCGCCCACCACCCCGCCGACCACCCCGCCGACCACCCCGCCGACCGAGACCCGACCACCACGGATCCCACGAGCGGCCCGGCCTCCGGTCCGACGGACAAGCCGACCCAGGGCACGTCCGACTCGCCGTCCACGCCGGACGAGTCACCGCTGGTCCACGTCGGCGCGACCATCGCCGCCGACCCGCACGGAGTCGGTGTCGGGGTCGACCTCGGCATCGCCGGGCAGCCGCTCCCGACCGTCTCGGTGACGATCCCGTTCCCCGGTGCTCCCTGACTGGACCCTGAGCGAGCAGGCTTGTCCTGACGCAAGTCCGGGTAAGAAGAGTGCATGACCGTCAGCAGACTGATCGCCCGCCCGATGCTCGCCTCGATCTTCCTGGTCGGCGCCGTCCAGGCCCTCAAGAACCCGGACCTGCCCGCGACCAAGGCCGAGCCGATCACCGACAAGCTGGTGCCCGCCGCGAAGAAGGCCGGCATCCCCCTGCCCGAGGACCCCGCGACCCTGGTCCGGATCAATGCCGGCGTCCAGATCGCCGCCGCCGTCGGTCTTGCCACCGGCAAGGCACCTCGACTCTCGGCTGCCGTGCTCACCGCGTCGCTGATCCCGACGACCGCGGCCGGCCACCGGTTCTGGGAGCACGAGGACACGACCCAGCGCGCCCAGCAGCGCCTGCACTTCTTCAAGAACGTGTCCGTCCTCGGCGGGCTGATCATCGCCGCCGGTGACACCGACGGGAAGCCGGGCGTGGCCTGGCGCGCCCGCCACGGAGTCCGCGACGCCCGCCGCGAGGCGAAGCGACTCGCACACGACGCCCGCCGCGAGGCGAGACTGGCCCGCGCCCGCATCGGCTGACGCCGATAGGGTTCGAGGCGTGAGCGACACTCTCCTCGACACTCGGGCAGACCCCTGGCCGGCACCCCGTGCCGCCCACCCCGTCGACGCCGTCGTCTCGCTGCCCGGCAGCAAGTCGCTGACCAACCGCGCGCTGGTGCTGGCGGCGATCGCCGACGGCCCGTCCGTCGTACGGCGTGCGCTCCGCTCCCGCGACACCTCGCTGATGGCGGCAGCCCTGACCTCGCTCGGCTCGACGGTCGACACCTCCGGTGACGACTGGACCGTGACCCCCGGCGCCTTCGACGGCGACGCCGCCGTCGACTGCGGCCTGGCCGGCACCGTGATGCGGTTCGTGCCGCCGATCGCCGGGCTGTCGACCGGCACCGTGTCCTTCGACGGCGACCCGCACATGCGCAAGCGGCCGATCGGCGAGATCCTCGGTGCCCTGCGCGTGCTGGGCGTCGGGGTCGACGGCGACGCCCTGCCGTTCGCGATCCGTGGCGCGGGCGCGGTCCCCGGTGGGACGGTCGTCGTGGACGCGTCGGCGTCCTCCCAGTTCATCTCCGCTCTGCTGCTCGCCGGTGCGCGCTACGACGACGGGGTCGACGTACGTCACGACGGCAAGCCGGTGCCGTCGCTCCCCCACATCGACATGACCGTCGCCATGCTGCGCGAGCAGGGCATCGAGGTCGACGATCCGTCATCGGGGCGACGCGAACCGCTGGGCCGTCGCGCCCGGGGCCGATCAAGCCGATCGATCGGTTGATCGAGCCCGACCTCTCCAACGCTGCGCCGTTCCTCGCCCTGGCGGCCGTCTCCGGCGGCACCGTCACGGTCCGCGACTGGCCACGCTCGACGACGCAGCCGGGTGACTCGCTGCGCCAGATCCTCACGACGATGGGCTGCGAGGTCGAGCTCGGCGACGACGGCCTGCGGGTGACCGGCAGCGGGACGCTGCTCGGGATCGACGCAGACCTCCACGAGGTCGGCGAGCTGACGCCCGCGATCGCCGCGCTCTGCGCGCTCGCCGACGGTCCGTCCCACCTGCGCGGCATCGCCCACATCCGCGGTCACGAGACCGACCGGCTGGCCGCGCTCGCCACCGAGCTCGGCGCCCTCGGCGCCGACGTCACCGAGCACCCCGACGGCCTCAGCTTCCGGCCCGCGCCGCTGCACGGCGGGGTCTTCCACACCTACGCCGACCACCGGATGGCGCACGCCGGCGTGATCCTCGCGGCCGCTGTCGACGGCGTCCTGGTGGAGAACGTCGAGACCACCAGCAAGACCTTCCCCGACTTCGCGGGCTTCTGGTCAGGTCTCATCACCCCATGACCGGCCGCTACTCCGACCAGGACATCGAGCACTACGACCGTCCCCGTCGGCGTACGCGCCCCCGCACCAAGGAACGCCCCACCTACGACGACGCGGTCGACGGCGTCGTCGTCACCGTGGACCGCGGCCGCTACACGCTGCTGGTCGACGGTCACAAGGTGATGGCGATGAAGGCCCGGCCGCTGGGCCGCAAGGGAGTCGTGGTCGGCGACCGGGTGCGCGTGGTCGGCGACACCTCGGGCGACGACGGCTCCCTGTCCCGGATCGTCGAGGTGCGTGAGCGGCTCACCACGTTGCGGCGTACGGCGGACGACGACGACCCCGTCGAGCGGGTCATCGTGTCGAACGCCGAGCAGCTCGTCGTCGTCACCGCCCTGGCCGACCCCGAGCCGCAACCGCGGCTGATCGACCGCGCCCTGGTCGCGGCGTACGACGCGGGCATGCAGCCGCTCCTGTGCCTCACCAAGGCCGACCTCGCCGACCCGGAGACGCTGCTGGTGACCTACCGGTCGCTGGGCGTGCCGTGGGTGGTGACCCAGCGCGGCGGCGACCTGTCGGCGCTGCGCGAGCGGCTCGACGACAAGACCAGCGTGATGCTCGGCTCGAGCGGAGTCGGGAAGTCGACGTTGGTCAACGCGCTGGTGCCTACCGCCCACCGCGACGTCGGCATCGTCAACGCGGTCACCGGCCGCGGACGACACACGTCGACGTCGGCGTACATGCTGGCGCTCCCCCCTCTTGACGGCCGGGGCGGTTGGATCGTGGACACCCCCGGCATCCGGTCCTTCGGGCTCGCGCACGTCCAGCCGGAGCGGCTGATCGAGGCCTTCCCCGACCTCGACGAGATGACCGAGGAATGCCCACGCGGCTGCACCCACGGCACCGACGAGCCCGAGTGCGGGCTCGACGAGGCGGTCGCCAACGGCCAGGCCGACCCGGTGCGGGTCGAGTCGTTCCGCCGGCTGCTGGCGGCCCGCAGCGAGCCGCTCTACTAGGAGCCCCAGACCGCCTGCGCGCCGGCGTCGCCGGTGAGGACGACCAGGACGATCGTGCCGAACGCCGCGAGCGCGAGCAGAACGCTCAGCACCACTCGGACGATGCCGGTGCGGTTGTGGAGCCAGGCCGCCAGGATCGCGACCATCGCGAAGCCGGAGGTCATCAACCGCAGCTTCTCGGCGAGGTCCGCGTGCTTCTCGACCTTCTTGCCCAGCTCGCCCTGGGTGTAGAACGCCTTGCTGTCGCGGAAGTTCACACCCGTGAGGAAGGCGACCCAGATCGCGGCACTCGCGACCAGGACGAGCACGAGCATCGGCCACCGCAGCCGGTCGCGCCACGCGGGCACGAACACGTAGACGAGGGCCGCGACAGCGGCGAGCGGGCCGAAGACGACCGCTGCGTGCACCACCAGCGGGTGCAACGGGACCCCGTTGATCTCCATGCCTGCAAGGTAGAGGCCGTTGATGAGAATAGTGTGAGGCCGTGCCGACGAAACCCACGGACTACACCGACGACCTGCGCCTGGCGCACGTCCTCGCCGACGACGCCGACTCGATCAGCGAGAGCAGGTTCAAGGCGCTCGACCTGCACGTGATGAGCAAGCCCGACCTGTCCCCCGTCACGGACGCCGACCAGGCGGTCGAGGAGAGCATCCGGCGTACGTTGTCGCGGGTCCGATCGCGCGACGCGATCACCGGCGAGGAGCAGGGTTCGAGCGGCCACAGCCAGCGGCGCTGGGTCATCGACCCGATCGACGGCACCAAGAACTTCGTGCGCGGCGTCCCCGTCTGGGCGACGCTCATCTCGCTCGTGGTCGACGACGAGGTGGTGCTCGGCGTGGTGTCCGCCCCGTTGCTGCAGCGGCGCTGGTGGGCCTCGAAGGGCAACGGCGCCTGGACCGGGCGGTCGCTGCTCAAGGCCACCCGCTGCCAGGTCTCCGACGTACGCCGCCTCGAGGACGCCTCCCTCTCGTACGCGTCGCTGTCGGGCTGGGACGAGCGCGACCGGCTCGACGACTTCCTGTCGCTGATGCGGCGCTGCTGGCGCACCCGTGCGTACGGCGACTTCTGGTCCTACATGCTGCTCGCCGAGGGCGCCGTCGACATCGCGGCCGAGCCCGAGCTCGAGGTCTACGACATGGCCGCGCTCGACATCATCGTGCGCGAGGCGGGCGGCCGGTTCACGTCGCTGGAAGGCACCGACGGGCCGTTCGGCGGCAACGCGCTCGCCACCAACGGCCACCTGCACGAGGCGGCGCTGTCCTTCCTCGGGACGCTGCCGGACGACGACGACCCCGACACGTTGCGGACCGGACCGGGGTCCGTCTCGGAGCTGCGGACACACCGACGGGACTGATCCCTCGCGTGCGAGCCCGGTCACGGCTACCGTCGTGGGATGCGGATCAGTGACGTGCTCCAGGCCAAGGCCAGTCGCGAGGTCATGACGATCAGTCCGGACGCCGGTGTCCGAGAGCTGCTCGCCGTGCTGTCGGACCACAACATCGGTGCGCTGATCGTCAGCACCGACGGGGTGACGCTCGAAGGCATCGTCAGCGAGCGCGACGTCGTACGCCACCTGCACTCCGACGGCACCGTCGTCAACAACATCGTCCGCGCGATCATGACCGAGGTGGTCGAGACCTGCGACGAGGACACCGTGGTCGACGACCTGATGAAGATCATGACCGACCGCCGGATCCGGCACGT
Source organism: uncultured Actinomycetota bacterium (assembly GCA_963696245.1). Taxonomy (GTDB): domain Bacteria; phylum Actinomycetota; class Actinomycetes; order Propionibacteriales; family Nocardioidaceae; genus Nocardioides. Next base: position 364,736 of record CAVOJM010000004.1, on the reverse strand, counting down.
CCCGGTCGTCCACGACGGGCGGCTCGTCGGGATCATCAGCATCGGTGACGTCGTGAAGCACCGCATCGACCGGCTGGAGTTCGAGCGCGACCAGCTCGACTCCTACGTGCACCAGACCTGAGTTGCTCCGGCCTCGCGCTACCGCTGCTCGCTCTCCGCGAGGACCAGGGCCATGTCGTCCTTGAGCCGGCCGCCGCTGTGGGCGAGCAGGTGCTCGACCAGGCGGTCCATGGCCTCCTCGACGGTGCCCGCGCCGAGCTCCGCGGCGAAGTCGTCGAGGGGGAAGAAGTCGCCGCGCTTGTCGCGCGCCTCGACCAGGCCGTCGGTGTAGAAGAGGATCCGGGCGCCGATCGGCCAGGCGTGCTCGGTGAGGACCGGGTCCGAGCCCAGACCGAGCGGCAGCGTCGGCTCGCCGGTGTCGAGGGTCGTGGCCCCGTCGCGGACCACGAGCAGGGGCGGGTGGTGGCCGCAGTTGGCGAGCGTGACCTGGTGACCGTGGAACTCACCGACGATCGCGGTCACGAACTCCTCGTCGCCGACCATCCGGCCCAGCGTCTGGTCGATCGTCCGCGACAGTGCCCCCAGGTCCGGCTCCGTGAAGGCCGCCGCGCGGAAGGCACCCAGCACCGCGGCCGCGGTCTGCACGGCCTCGAGCCCCTTGCCGCGGACGTCGCCGACGATGACGCGCACGCCGTACGGCGTCGCAGCGACCTCGTAGAGGTCACCACCGACCAGCGCCTCGGCGGTCGCGGACACGTAGCGCGCGGCCAGGCCGACGGAGCCGATCGCGGTCGGGATGGCGCGGAGCACGGCCCGTTGGGCCGTCTCGGCGATGACCGTCATCCGCTGCAGCTGACCGTCGCGCCGCTCGCGCAACGCGGCGCTCTGGATGCCGACCACACCGAGCAGCGCGCACAGCCCGACCCGGACGAACCAGTCGAACGTGCCGACCGTCTCGAGCCAGAGCGCCGGACAGCAGGGCGCAGACCGACGGCCGCCGGCCACGATCGCCGTGCGCCGGGTGGTCGTGAGCAGGCTGGCGACGATCGCCGAGCCCGCGAAGACGGCGACCAGCTGGGCGGGCGTGGTGATCGAGAGCACCACCAGGACCGCCAGGATGCCGAAGCCGGCGACGAGGCCGGTGTCGAGACGGCGCGAGCCGACGTGCAGGGAGTTCACGCGACGATCCTGCCAGTCGGCGGCGCGTCCGGCGGGACGTTTAGGCTGAGCGTCATGGACAAGCCTGAGATCGACTTCTTCGACCCCGAGCCGCCGACCGACCTGGTCGTCACCGAGATCACCGAGGGCGACGGCCCCGAGGCCACCTCGGGCTCGACCGTGTCGGTGCACTACGTGGGCGTGGCCCACTCGACCGGCGAGGAGTTCGACGCGTCGTACAACCGCGGCGAGCCCCTGCAGTTCCGCCTCGGCGTCGGCCAGGTCATCTCCGGCTGGGACCAGGGCGTGCGAGGGCATGAAGGTCGGCGGCCGCCGCCAGCTCGTGATCCCGCCGCACCTGGGGTACGGCGACCGCGGCGCCGGCGGCGGTCATCAAGCCCGGCGAGACGCTGATCTTCGTGGTGGACCTGCTCGGCGTCAGCTGAGCTGACCTACCAGGGCAGTCCGTCGTCGAAGGTGCCCTCGTCGGCGACCCGGGCGGACTGCCCGGCCAGGGTCACCACGTCGCCCGGCACGAGCTGCCGGCCGCGACGGGTCTCGACCTCGCCGTTGACGCGGACCTGGCCGTCCTGGATGAGCGGCTTGGCCTCGGCCCCCGAGTCGACCAGGTTGGCGAGCTTGAGGAACTGACCGAGCCGGATCGACTCGTCGCGGATCGGGACGTCCATCGGCTCGCTCATGTCTCCATTGTGTCCGTCGGGGTAGTCACGGACGAATTGGTTGGGTGGGAACGTTCCCAGACCACCACAACGTCCGTGACTATGCTCGCCACGACGCTCACCGCGTGGATCAGCACGCCGACGAGGCCGCCGACGATGGTGCCGTTGATCCGGATGAACTGCAGGTCGCGGCCGACGTGGAGCTCGATCCGGCGGGCCGCCTCCTTGCCGTCCCAGCGCTCGATCGTGTGGGTGATGACGGTGGTGACCTCGTCGCCGTACCGCTCGACCGCGAAGACCGCGGCGTCGGCGGCCAGGCCGTCGAGCCGGGCCCGCAGCGTCTCGTCGGTGACCAGCCGCTCGGCGAAGGCCGACACCTCCTGCAGCAGCCGGAGTCGTACGGCGCCCTCGGGGTCGACCAGCGAGGCCGTGAGCGACCGGCGCAGCGCGTTCCACAGCGAGACGGCCGACGTGATCACCTGCGGCTGGTCGAGCAGCCGCTCCTTGAGCGCCTCGGTCCGCTGCTGGGTGTCCGGGTCGTGCTGCAGGTCCTGCGCCAGCTGCGCCAGCATCGAGTCGAGCGCCAGCCGGGCGTCGTGGCGCGGGTCGGCGCGGATGTCGGCGACCCAGCGCACCAGCTCGCGGTGGAGCCGTGAGATCACCGCGTCGTTGAGCCGCGTCGGCGCCCACCACGGCGCCCGCTCGCCGAGGATCTCGGCGACGGCGTCGGGGTTGTCGACCAGCCAGCGGTACAGCTCGTCGAGGGTGAGGTCGACCAGCCCGTGGTGCAGGTCGTCGCGCACGGTCTCCTCGAGCAGGCTCCCGAGCAGCGGCGCGATCGGCTCCTCGTGGAACCGCGGCACCAGCGCGTCGCGGATCAGCGCCTCGATGTGCTCGTCGCGCACCCGCGCCGAGCGCGATCACCGCGACGTCGGAGACCTCGTCCACGGCCTTGCGGGCATGGGCGGGTACGGCGAGCCAGCGGCCGACCCGCATCGAGATGGTCGCGGCGGCGACCCGCTCGCGGATGATGTCCTCCTGGAGGAAGTTCTCCCCCACGAACTCCTCGAGCCCGCGGCCGAGATCGTCCTTGCGCTTGGGGATCAGCGCGGTGTGCGGGATCGGCAGGCCGAGCGGGTGCTTGAAGAGCGCCGTCACGGCGAACCAGTCGGCGATCGCGCCGACCATGGAGGCCTCCGCGCCGGCGTTCACGAAGCCGAGGAAGCCGTCCTGGTCGAGCGTCGCGACGTACACGACCGCGGCGGCCAGCAGGAGCGACACCGCGAGCGTGCGCATCCGGCGCAGCCCCCTGCGGCGCTCGACATCGGCATCGGGGTCCGGGGTGATCATCGTGACGGTGGCGGTCATCGTCCCGCGATTCTGCCCCACGGAGCCTCATGTCAGACTTCTCCGCATGTCTCGCACCGTCATCACCTTCGGCACGTTCGACGTGTTCCATGTCGGACACCTCCGGGTGATCGAGCGCGCCGCCGCGCTCGGCGACCGGCTCGTCGTCGGCGTCTCCGCCGACGAGCTGAACCTGCGCAAGAAGGGCCGCGAGCCGGTCTTCAGCCAGGCCGAGCGGCTCGCGATCGTCGCCGCGCTCAAGCCCGTCGACGAGGTCTTCGTCGAGGAGAGCCTCGAGCTCAAGCGCGACTACATCGAGAAGTTCGGTGCCGACGTCCTGGTGATGGGCGACGACTGGGCGGGCCGGTTCGACGAGTTCAAGGACATCTGCGAGGTCGTCTACCTGACGCGTACGCCGGCCATCTCGACGACCGCGCTGATCGAGAAGATCTCCGGCGGCAGCTGACTGTCGGCGGGGCCCCCTACGGTTCCCCTGTGACCGCACCACTCACCCCCGACCCGGTGGTCGTGGTCACCGGCGCCTTCGCGCTGGTCTACGTCGTCGGCGCGTGCGGTCCCACCAGCCGCCGTGACCTGACAGCCTGAGCCGGTGACTCGCTCGCTGCGCCCTCTCGCCTACGCGGCGGCCGTCGCCGTGCTCTCGACCGGGCTGCTGGTGCTCGCGGTCGGCTACGGCTGGCTCGGGCCCGACGTCGGGCGCGGTGACAACTTCTGCGAAGCCGCCCGGTCCGGCTGGGTCAAGCAGCCCGCCAACACCTGGTCCAACCTCGGCTTCGTGGTCGCCGGGCTGCTCGTCGCCTGGCGCGCCGGCCGTCCCGACCAGCTCGGCGACGTGCTGCCGCGGCACGCCGGCCTGGCCACGGCGTACGCCTGCCTGGTCGTGCTGCTGGGACCAGCGAGCGCGGCGATGCACGCGACCCAGGCGGAGACGGGTGGCCAGTTCGACCTGCTGAGCATGTATCTCGTGGCGTCGTTCGCGGCGGCGTACGCCCTGATGCGGTGGTACCGACGGAGCGTGCTCTTCTTCACCCAGCTGTTCCTGCTCTTCGTGGCGGCCTGCGAGCTGGTCGGGAACCTCCTCGGCAACGGTCCCGGTCGTCGAGCAGCCCGGCAACGTCGCCTTCGCGGCGCTGCTGCTGACCGCGGTCGTCCTCGAGGTCCGCCTGTGGCGGCGGGGCGGCACGCGCACCGACCTGTGGTGGGGCGCCGCCTCGCTCGGGGCGATCCTGCTGGCGTTCGCGATCTGGAACGTCACCAAGTCGGCGTGGTGCGACCCCCACTCGCTGCTGCAGGGGCACGCGGCGTGGCACCTGCTCGATGCGGTCTCGGCGTACCTCTTGTTCCGGCTGTGGGCCAGCGAGCGCTCAGTAGAACCCGTAGCGGGCTAGCGGCTCGACCAGCTGGTGCTCCTCGTAGGACAGGTGCGAGCCCATCGTGTCGGCGAGCAGGTCGACGGCGGCGCGGAGCTGCGGCATGCCGTCGGGTGTGGCGACGACCGCGACCAGTGCCCGGTCGACCTCGTCGAGCACCCCGGCGATCACGTGGTGCTCCTCCTCGAGCCGGTCGATCACCGGTGCGCAGCTCGGTGTCGCGCGCCCGCAGGTGCGGGAACATCGACTGGTCCTCGATCGAGTGGTGGGTCGTGACCACCCGGCAGTAGGACTGGCAGTAGGCACCGAGCGCCCAGTCGTTCTGCCGCATCGTCATCGCGTTGATCAGCGACCGCGCGCGACCGGCGTCGACGGCGCCGGCCTCGACCTGGTCGATGATGTCGAAGAGCTGGGCGAGCTCGGAGCGCAGGTGGTCGTGCACGTCGACCAGGTGCTGCCCGGTCGCCCGCTCGTGCGCGGTCCAGGCGATCGGCGGGTGGGGTGAGGTGTACGTCGGACGGGTGGACTCGTCCCACGGCGCCCGGTCGCTGCGACGACTGCCGTCGTCCGGGGTCGGCTGGACCGCGGGACCGGCAGCCACGACGACCTCCGTCTCCGGCTCCGGCGTCGGACGTGGTGCGCCGGCGCGTTCTGCGGCCACCAGGTCGCGGACCGCGGGGGCGACCTCGACGCCGTACCTCTGGATCTCACTGGGGTCGTCGCTGCCGAGGATGAAGGTGCTCATCCCGTGGGTGAGCGTGAGCCCGGCGAGCTGCTCGTGCCATGACGGGTCCGTCGAGGGAGTGACGTTGTAGAGACGGCGGATCGCTGACGGATCGCGGCCGGCGGCGACCGCGGCGTCGTCGATCCGGGCGTTGCGCTCGGTGAGGGTGTCGACCGGCACGTAGGACTCGCTGGGCAGCCAGCCGTCACCGACGCGTCCGGTGAGCTCGAGCATCCGGGGCCGATCGCTCCGATCCAGATCTCGACGTCGTGTGCGGGAGCGGGACCGGCGGCCCAGGTCTTGCGGATCACCGCGATGCCGTCGTCGAGCGCGCGCAGCGCCTCCCCCGGCGTACGCCGTGGTCCGCCGGCGGCGACGATCGCGTCCCAGAACGCCCCGGCGCCGATGCCGAGCTCGACCCGGCCGCGACTGAGCAGGTCGAGGCTGGCGACCGTCGTGGCGAGCACGTGGGGCGGACGCAGCGGGAGGTTGGCGACGTTGGTCGTGACGCGCAGGCTCGACGTACGCGCCAGGATCGTCGCGAGCAGCGCCCAGGCGTCGAGGAACCGTCGTTGGTAGGGATGGTCCTGCACCGTCGCGAGGTCGAGCCCGGCCGCCTCGGTGAGCAACGCCAGCTCGACGACCCGGTCGGGAGTGGCGGCGTCGGGTGTCAGGAAGGTGCCGAACTGGAGGTCCTGGCCGTAGTCGGTCACGCCTCGGAGGCTAGCCGAGCGAGCAACCGGTAGAAGGGGTCGTCCCGGTCTCGACTGCCGGCCGGCCCGACCCGCTCGGGGTCGCGTCGCAGCCCGGCGTCGGAGCGGGTCCACTCCCGGATCGCCCACCGCTCCTTGACCCGCCAGGCGCCCTCCTCGCGGACCAGGTCGTCGACGTAGCGGAAGCCGGTGGTGAAGTTCAGCGCGGGCTCGTCGGCCGGCGAGCCCCAGTGCACCGCGGTGCCGTAGGTCTCGGCGACGGCCCGGTCACCGCTGATCTCGGCGAGGTGGTTGCCGACGATGTGCATCGTGCCGCCGAGGTGCGGGAGCCCACGTCGCAGCCACGCGACGTACTCGTCGGCGCTGCCGTCGAACCCCGTGTGGTGGTCGATCCCGTCGCGGGCGTAGACCGCGCGGATGTCGTCGTACTGCAGCCGGTCGACGGCGCGGCAGTAGGCGAGCACGAGCCGGTGGATCTCGTCGCGGTCGGCGAGCAGTTGGAGATCCATGCCCGATGTCTACCAGTGCAGGTCGGTCTCGACCCTCGTAGCGGTGCCACGTCACCGTGCCGCTGACGGCGAGGTCCTTGACGAGGCGTACGCCGTGGAGCGTGAAGGTCGTCGCCCGGTTCCACCGGTCGATGACGTCTCGACTGGCGCGACGGTGCGCTTCGTCCCCAGGTCCGCAGACCCATCGCGTCGACTCGGGAACTGCTGGACGATCATCGCGCCCTGGCCGGGGTCGTGATCGAGTCGAGCTCGCGTCGGACTCGCGGTCATGTCGTAGACCTGCGGGTAGTCGTGGCAGGCGACGGCCGCGTCGAACCCCGCAGCCTGCGGGTGGCCTGTGGTGGCAGACCGATAGGCATTTACGGGGTACGGCGGCTTCGGGTCGTTGCTTCCCGGCCTTCCGCCGCCTCCGCGGTGGTTGAGGTGCGAGCGAAGCGAGCCTCGAAACCACCCTCCGAAAGCAGTCCAAAGAAATTCTCGAAAGTGTCCACATCCCGGTCAACCACAGGGTTTTCGGGGTCTGAATGTCGGTGCTCAGTGCTTGGGTTGAACCATGACCACGACAGCACCCATCGACTCCCCGACCGGGGTGCTCGACGCTGTCCGTGAGCAGCACCAGGTCGAGCAACGCAGCCGCGATCGAGAAGTTCCGCCTCGCCGTCGAGTGGGCGGTGATGCACCCGGTCGAGTCGATCCTGCACGCGGCGATGGTCGACGGCACCGAGGACGAGCTCGCGATCGCCGGACCCGGTGCGCCGTTGGTCGCGGAGTTCTGCGTCGCCGAGCTCGCACTGGCGCTGGGCATGTCGACCGGTGCCGGCAAGCGCTACCTCGGCGACGCCGTCGAGACCCGCTACCGGCTGCCTCGTCTCTGGTACCGGGTGATGGCCGGCGAGGTACCGGTCTGGAAAGCACGCCAGATCGCCACGAGGACCATCGTCCTGTCCGCTGATGCTGCCGGGTTCGTCGACCAGCACGTCGCCCCGGTCGCGCACCGGTGCTCCTACTCCCAGATCGACCGGGCCGTGGACCACGCCCGCGACCTCTACGACCCCGAAGAAGCCGAAGCCAAACGAGCGGAACAGGCCGAGCACCGCAACGTCAACGTCCGGCTCGGGGACGTCACGATCGACGGGCAGGTCTACATCGAGGCCACCACCGACCTCGCCGACGCCCTCGCGTTCGAAGCCGCCCTCTCGCGCGAAGGCCCACGACCTGCTCGAGGAGTTCCCGCACCTGTCCTTGGACGTGCGCAGGTCGATGGCCCTCGGCCGCCTCGGCAGCGATGGTGGCGGCAAGGAGCTGGTGATCTACGCCCACCACGACGTCTCGAGCCCCGACGGGCTGGTCCGGATCGAGAACACCCGGTCCTGGATCACCGTCGAACAGCTCGGCGAGTGGTGCACCGACACCAAGACCAAGGTCAAGATCCAGCCCGTGCTGGACCTCAACGAGCATCTCCACACCGACTCGTACAAGCCGACGCCATGGCTCCGTGAGCAGGTCATCGAGACCCATCCGACCTGCGTCTTCCCGCACTGCGCCAGACCGTCGAGGTCCTGCGACCTCGACCACATCATCGAATGGCCCCTCGGACCGACGGACAGCCTGAACTTGGCGCCGCTGTGCCGGCGACACCACCGCCACAAGACCCACGGCGGCTGGACCTACCAACGCCTCGGACCGACGACCTTCCTGTGGCGAAGCCCCCTCGGCCAGACGCACCTCCGAAGAAGCTGACGCCCCACACCCCGCCGCCGGCGGGGCCATCGCCATGCCGTCAGCGCGCCTCGCCGACGAGTTGCCACATCCCGCCCAGCCGGACGTACGGCTCGCGGTCGCACAGAGCGAGCTCGAGTCGTTCCAGGGCGGCGAAGTAGTGGGATCGTCCTTGAGCGCGTCATCGGTGACGTAGTCGTTGGCGACGCGAGGCTGCGGAGCGCCCGACGACGCGAGCCCGAGCGGTGCTCATCTCCGCCTCGATCGTCCTCGACCGATCAGCTCCGACCGGTGGCCGCGAGCTGACGCGGTCTCGGACGCCGCAAGGTCTCGCTCACGACCGTGAAGCGGAGCCGACCCACGGTGCTTCGCACCAGGCCTGCCACTGCGCCAGCTTCTCGTCGAAGAGGTTCTCGGTCACGCCTCGACTATCGCCTACTCCCCGAACCGCTCCGAGAGCGCGTAGCGGAGCAGGACCACTTCACCGATCGGGCGTACGTCGACCAGAGTGGCCCGGCGTCTCGCGTCGTACGGGAAGTGGCCGTCATCGACGAAGCGGCGGGCGCGGGAGTCGCCGACGAAGAACGGTGCGACGACCAGCTGGAGCTCGTCGGCGAGGCCGGCGGTGAGGAACTGGGTGTGCAGGGTGCCGCCGCCTTCGACCATCAGGCGGTGCACGCCGCGGTCGTGCAGGTCCTCGGCCAGGCCGGCCATCGAGACCCGGGGGCCGCCGTCGATGACCGTGGCGACGGCGGAGAGACGTGAGCGGGTGGCAGGGAGCGTGCTGGACGAGCAGTAGACGAGCTTCTCGGACTCACCGGTCGTGAAGAAGCGCGACGACGGGTCGAGCCGGCCACGGCAGGTGACGGTGACCTTGACCGGGCTGGGCTTGAGGCCGCGGGCGATGCGCTCGTCGCGGCGGCCGGGCTCGCGGACCAGCAGGCGCGGGTCGTCGTTGCGCACGGTTGCGGCGCCGACCATGATCGCGTCGCACGCGGCCCGTTCCTGGTCGACGCGGTCGAGGTCGGCGTCGTTGGAGAGCACCAGGCGCTGGTCGGAGCCACCGTCGAGATAGCCGTCGAGCGACATCGCACAGCTCAGCAACGTGTACGGGCGCTCAGCCACGAGCCACCACCTCCCGAGAGATGAGTACGGCGCCGGGCAGGGTGGCGAGCAGTGCGAGTACGCCGTACGCGACCGCAACGGTCGCCCCCTGGGACGCACCCAGACCTGCACCGGCGAACGCCCAGGCAGCGGCGCCCTCGCGCGGTCCCCATCCGGCGACGTTGAGCGGGATCGCGGCGGCCAGCAGCACGACGAGGGCGAGCGGCACCAGCTCGGTGATCGAGGCGTCGGTGCCGACGGCCCACGCCGCGACAAGGAAGACCGCGACGTGGCCGGAGGCGGAGACGAGAGAGGTGATGACGACGACCGGCCAGCGGACGGCGGCGACCGCGACGGCCAACCCGCCGAGCACCGCGCCCGGCGGGAACGGCCCGACCAGGAGCACCGCCCCGGTGGCGACCACCTGCACCACCTGTCCGACGGTGCGCTCGGCCGCGACGCCGCCGATGCCGTGCCGGAAGGCCCGGTGCACATCGCCGAGCACACCGCCCGGCAGCGTGGAGTTGAGGAACTGCGAGCGGTAGTAGGCCGCCACGGCGGTCCGCAGCGGTACGTCGACCCCGAAGCCGCTCGCGACCCGCTGCCACCGCCACGAGCAGCACAGCGTCGTCATCGCGGTGATCGCCAGCGCCGCGAGGAGCGCGACCGGGTTGACCGCAGCGGCGGCATCGACGAACGGACCGGTGCCGACCCGCCACACCACCAGCGCGAGGATCGCAGCGCCGCCGACGATCTTGAGCCACCTCATCCGACGGCCTCCAGGGCCTCGGAGACGAGCAACGCAGTGCGGTCCCAGCCGGTCAGCTCGGCACGACGGGCGCGCGCGGCGTCGCGCATGGACGAGCGGTGCGTCGACGACGTCAGCCACTCCCGCAGGGCCGCACCCAAGGCAGACGGGTCGTCCGGCGGCACCAGCATGCCGCCGCCACCGAGCGCCTCGCGCACCCCGCCGACGTCGGACGCGACCACGGGCACTCCGCGAGCCAGTGCCTCGGTGACGACCATGCCGTAGGTCTCGGCGCGCGAGGCGAGCACCAGCAGGTCGGCCTCGGCGTACGTCGTATCCAGGTCGGCGCGAGTCATCGGGCCGCTGAGCCGGACGACGGGAGGCAGCGACGATGCGAAGGCCGGCTCGATCTCCAGCGACCCGACTCCGCGGCAGGTCCACTCGAGGTCGGAGATCGATGACAGGGCGGCGGCGAGCACGTCGTACCCCTTGAGCCGGGTCACCGCACCGACGCTCAGCAACGCACCCCCGGACGGTGATCCGAGCGAGCACGGGGCGGGGTCCACCCCTGGCTCGGCGACGAAGACCCGCTCGAGGCCGTAGCGGGCCACGAGCTCGTCGCGGGTCCACCGGCTCGTGGCGATCACGCCGGCCGCGGCGTGCAGGACAGGTCCCTCCCACGACTCCCAGCGCGGCATGTGCACGAGCACCACCACACGCACCCGCGAGCACTCGGCGACGAGAGCAGCAGAGGCGAGCAGGCCGTCGACGATCACCAGCGCACCGTCCGGGACCGTGGCGAGGGACGCGTGCTCGACCAGCCCGAGAACCGAGGCGATGCGCCGGTCGTAGACGTTGCCGCCCGACGGCCGGGCCGGGTCGTCGACGGCTGCGGGACGCACCAGGTGGATCACCATGTGATCACAGGTCCCTCGCATAGCTCGCCCACGCGACGTGGGACTCGTGCAGCGTCACCGTCAGCCGCGTCACCGGTCCCAGGGACGCAGCCTGCACCGCCAGTCGGTCGGCGACGGCGCGGGCCAGCACCTCGGTCGAGGTGTTCACGCCATCGAAGTCCGTCTCGTCGTCGAGGTTGCGATAGGTCAGCGCACCGAGCACCTCGTGCAGCAGCTCAGAAGCCCGGCCGATGTCGAGCAGGATCCCGTCCGGACCGAGCTCGGGACCGGCGAACGCCGCGTCCACGACGTACGTCGCGCCGTGCAGCCGCTGCGCCGGACCGAACACCTCGCCGGTGAAGCTGTGGGCGATCATCATGTGGTCGCGCACATTGACCGTGAACATCAGGCCGCACCCCCGTAGTCGATCGTGTGGCAGATCGCCCGCAGCTGCCCGTCGGCAAGTCGGGTCATCACGGCCGGCAGGTCCGAGAAGGGCGAGGACCCCGTCAGCAGTGCGTCGTACGCCGGATCGGCGAGCAGGCGCAGAGCGAGCGCGAGACGGTCCGCGTGGGTGCGCGACGCGCGACGAGCCGGCGAGACCTGGCCGACCTGGCTGGCGCGCACCGCAAGCCGGCTGCTGTGGAACGCGCCGCCGAGCGCGACCTGGACCCGCTGCTCGCCGTACCAGCTCAGGTCGAGCACCGTGCCCTCGGGCGCGAGCAGGTCGAGCGAGAGCTGGAGCCCGGACGAGGTGGCGCTGGTGTGCACGACAGCATCGCGGCCGTGCGGCGCGAGCCCCGGGACGGCGAAGCCGACGCCGAGTGCGTCCGCGACCTGCGCCCGGTCCGGCTCGATGTCGACCAGCGTCACCTCGACCCCCGGGATCTCGGCCAGCAGTCGCGCGACCGCGCAGCCGACCATGCCCGCACCCACCACGGCGATCCGGTCGCCGACCAGCGGCGCCAGGTCCCACAGCGCGTTGACGGCGGTCTCGACGGTGCCGGCGAGCACCGCCCGTCGAGCCGGTACGTCGTCGGGGATCACGCTCACCGCGTCGGACGGGACGACGTACGCCGTCTGGTGGGGATGCAGGCAGAAGACGGTGCGGCCGAGCAACGAGGACGGGCCCTCCTCGACGACGCCCACGCTCAGGTAGCCGTACTTCACCGGCCCGGGAAAGCCACCCACCTGGAAGGGCGCCCGCATCACGTCGTACTGCCCGACCGGCACGCCCCCGCGGTGCACCAACGTCTCGGTGCCGCGGCTGATGCCGGAGTGGAGCGTCCGGACCAGCACCTCGTCCGGGCCGGGCTCCGGCAGCCGCTCGGGCCGCAGCTCGCCACGGCCGGGCTCGCGCAGCCAGTACGCCAGCGCGTCACGCGTGGCGGTGAACCGTGGCGGGGCCGATGCCGTAGGGCTGGTCACACCCCCACACACGGAGGCGCGGTGCCCCAGGTTCAGCATCCGGCGAACGTGATCACGCTCGTGCGGGCCGGACTCGCCGTGACGGTCGCGATCGTCGGCCCGACCGGACCCGGCCTGGCACTCGTCGTGGTCGCGCTCGCACTGGACTGGGTCGACGGCCAGGTGGCCCGGCGCACGCGCACGGAGTCGGCGTTCGGCGCCCGCTTCGACATGGAGACCGACGCGTTCCTCATCGCCGTCCTGAGCGTGTACGTCGCCGTCGACGCAGGCTGGTGGGTCCTGCTGATCGGTGCCGCGCGCTACCTGCTCTGGCTGGCCGAACGGGTCTGGCCCTGGCTGCGCCGGCCGGTGCCCCCGCGCCACTGGCGCAAGGTGGTGGCCGCGGTCCAAGGCATCGTGCTCGCAGCCGCTGCCTCGGAGCTGCTCCCCCGCGACCTCACCGACGCGGCCCTGGTCGTGGCCCTCGCGCTGCTCGCCGAGTCGTTCGGCCGCGACGTGTGGTGGCTCTGGCGCACCCGGAGGATCGAGGCGCCGTACCCCACCGCAGGCGGGCTCACGATGCTCGCGGTCGGCGTGGTCTGGGTGGCGATCGTGCTCCCGCGGACGCCGGGCGACCTGGTCCAGCTGCCCGTGGAGGTGCTGCTGGTGGTCGCGGTCGCCCTGCTCCCGTGGCGTCGCGCGCGGCTCGCGGCCGCGGCCGTGCTCGGAGTCGCGCTGGGTGTCGTCGTGGTGCTGCAGGTCGTCGACACCGGCTTCGAGAAGATCCTGGACCGACCGTTCGACCCCACGGCCGACTGGGTCTACCTCGGCCCCGGCGTCGGCGTGCTCGGCGACTCGATCGGCGTCCCCGCCGCCCGCGCGACGGCTGTCGCGGCAGTCGTCCTGGTCGTGGCGGTCCTGGTGCTCCTGCCTCTCGCGACGGTCCGGGTCGCCCGCTCCGTCGCCGGCCACCGCCGGGCCGCACTCGTCACCAGCACCATCGTCGTGCTCGCCGCACTGACCCAGGTCGGCTCGACCAACGCAGCGGTCCTGGCGTACGACGAGGTCGTGCAGGTGCGCGCCGACCTTGCCGACCGACAGACGTTCGGACGCGAGATCGACACCGACGCGTACGCCGACACCCCGGGCGACCAGTTGCTCCCGGGGTTGCGCGGCAAGGACGTCCTCGTCGTGTTCGTCGAGTCCTACGGCCGGGTCGCCGTCCAGGACACCACCTTCTCCCCTGGCGTCGATGCGGTCCTCGACGACGGCACCCGCCGGCTGGCAGCCGCAGGGTTCCACGCCCGCTCCGGCTTCCTCACCTCACCGACCTTCGGCGCCGCGAGCTGGTTGGCGCACTCGACCTTGCAGTCCGGGCTCTGGGTCGACAGCCAGCAGCGCTACGACCAGCTGCTCGGCGCCGACCGGCTCACGCTCACCTCGGTGTTCGAGAAGGCCGGCTGGCGCACGGTGTCCGACGTCCCGGCCGACACCAAGGACTGGCCCGAGGGCGAGGGCTTCTACGGGTTCGACCAGATGTACGACTCCCGCAACGTCGGCTACCAGGGTCCCCAGTTCGGATACGCGCCGATGCCCGACCAGTTCACGCTGAAGAGGTTCCAGAGCCTCGAGCTGGATCCGGTCGACCGGTCGCCGGTGATGGGCGAGATCGACCTGGTCTCCAGCCATCACCCGTGGGCGCCCTCCCCGCTGCTGGTGCCGTGGGACCAGGTCGGCGACGGGTCGGTGTTCGACAGCTCGCCGACCCAACCGGGCTCCTCGGACGTGCAGACCCTCTACGGCCAGTCGATCGAGTACACGATGGACACCCTCGTCTCCTGGCTCGAGCAGCACCCCGACCCGAACCTCGTGCTCGTCGTCCTCGGCGACCACCAACCGCACTCCTACGTGAGCGGGCCGAGCCCCGGCCACGACGTACCGGTCTCCGTGATCGCCCAGGATCCGTCGATCCTGCACCGGATCCGTGGTTGGGACTGGCAGGACGGCCTACGCCCCGCGCCCGACGCGCCGGTCTGGCCGATGGACTCGTTCCGGGACCGGTTCCTCTCGACCTTCGGACCGATCTAGACCGAAGGGGCACCTCGTTCATCTCGATGTGGTCAACTTTGTCCGTGTCAGACAGTCAGCTGGTGGGGACGAACGGGAGCATCCTGTTCCACCTCGAAGGCCTCACCTTCCTCCGCAGCAAGTCGGGCGCCGCCGCCCGCCACGTCGACCCGGTGCACGAGGTGCCGTGGGAACAGGTCGAGCGGGCCACGGTGGTCGAGTCCGCGACCGGACGGACGCGGGTGCAGGTCACGGTCAACGACGGTCGTCCTGTCAACGGCAAGGACCCCCACGAGCTCAAGGTCAAGGCCAAGCTGACCGACCAGGCCCACCAGTTCGTCAAGCTGGTCAACGAAGAGGTCGAGGGCCGACGCCAGTGGCGCCAGGCCGCTGACGGGTAGGGCTCAACCCGCGAGCTCGAGCACCGGCCGCCCGTCGGCGGTCCGGATCTCGACGGCCGCGATGTCGTCGCGGGTGAGCGCAGTGGCGCCGGTCAGGTGCATGGTCTTGCCGGGCAGCGCCTTCCAGGTGGCGACCTGCTCGACGTCACCGTCGACCGAGCGCACCACCATGGCGTACGTCGTGTCTGCGGACTCGGTGTAGCCGGGGCCGGCCACGTCCGGCTCGACGTAGCTGCACTCCAGGTCGAGGCGGGTGCCCCACAGGACCGTCGTGAGCGAGACGTTGGCCTGGACCGCATCCTGGTCGACGGCCGTCATCGGCTCGGAAGCAGCGGTTCTCGCCGGCGCGGTCGGCGTCGCCGACGGCGTGTCGTCGCCGGTCACGGCAGTCGCCACCACGACCGACGCCGTACCCACCGCGAGCACGACCGCGGCCGCGACCAGCCCGGTCACCAGGCGGCGCCGGCGCTGGCCGCGTCGTACCTCCCGGACCAGGGAGGGCAGCAGCGTCTCCGGCAGCGGCTCCGGCGCGGGGGCGGACTCGACCACATCGAGCGGCACCTGGGCCAGCAGGCCGGGCAGGCCCGCGAACTCCCGAACCGCCCGAGAGCAGCTCGGGCAGGTGGCCAGGTGCCGCTCGAAGGCCAGCCGCTCCTCGGGCGGCAGCGCGCCGAGGACGTAGGCGCCGGCGTCGAGCTCGAGCTCGCAGCTCATTCGGGGTCCCCTCGGAATCGTGGCTCGGAGGAGCGAAGCGGGGGAAAGACAGGATTCCGTGGGGTGTTCATGCCACGACCCCCATCTCTTCCAGGGCGAGCCGAAGGGCGCGCAGGGCGTAGTGGGTGCGGGACTTCACGGTGCCGACAGGGATGTCGAGCCGACGCGCAGCCTCGGCGACCGGGAGGCCGCGGTAGTAGCACTCGAGCAGCACGGCGCGGTGCTCGGCGGACAGCCGGGTGAGCGCCTCGGCGACGACCCAGGACAACAGCACCTGGTCGGTGCGGTCCGGCTCGCCGGTGCCGTCGGGCACGTCGGCGACCGTGACCTCGCTCTGGGAGCGCTTGGTGCGCCACTCGTCGATCACGATGTTGCGGGCCACCTTGAACAGCCAGGCCCGCACCGAGCCCTGCGACTCGTCGAGGATCGGGAGGCTGCGCCACGCGCGCAGCAGCGTCTCCTGCACGACATCCTCCGCCCGCGCCCGGTCGTAGCCGGTCAGCCGCAGGCAGTAGCCCCAGAGCGCGGCAGCGTGCTCGTCGTGCAGCTGCTGCATCACCGCGACCGGTGTCGGCTCCGACATCACACCTCCCACCCGACTCACGGGCGAACGACGGATTCGGTTCAGTGTGGACCAGGGGCGCCGGTCAGGCTGCCTGCTTCTCCAGCGCGTCGGTGAGCAGCGTGACCAGGGCCTCCAGCTGGACGTCGACCGACGAGGGGACCGTCTCGCCGGCGCCGTCGAGCGCACGGGCCGCGAGGCCGGCCTTGCTGTCGATGAGCTCGGCGATCCGGCTGTCGATGGTCTGCGCCGCGATGACGCGCCACGCGGTGACCGGCTCGGACTGCCCGATCCGGTGCACGCGGTCGATGGCCTGCGTCTGCTCGGCGTCGGTCCAGGAGAGCTCGGCGAGCACCAGGTTGGACGCGACCTGCAGGTTGAGGCCGACGCCGGCGGCGGTCAGCGAGCAGACGACGACCTCGACCTCGGGGTCGTTGACGAAGTCGTCGATGTTCTTCTGGCGCACCTTGGGCGTCTGGTCGCCACGGATCGAGGTGTAGCGGATCCCGCGCTTGGCGAAGGTCTCCTCGGCGACGTCCATGACGTCGATGTGCTTGGCGAAGAAGACGACCTTGCCGACGTTGCGCGCGAGCTGGGCGGCGTAGTCGGCGGCCAGTCCGGCCTTCGCCTGACCGATCCGGCGCATCATGCTGAAGACGTTCTCGCCGCTGGAGCTGTCGGTGTCCTCGCGCTCCCACGTCGCGACCTGGCGGACCAGGTCGTGGTCGATCCCGTCGACGACCTTGCCCGACGTACGCGTCGCGAGCGCCATCTCGTAGCGCTCCACCAGCCGGCGGGCGAGCTCGCGCTCGCTGTCGCGGATCGAGCGGCCGGCCTCGTCGTCGAGCTCGACCGGCAGGTCGGCGATCCGGCGGGCCGGGATGTCGGCAGCGACGTCGACCTTGCGACGCCGGACGATGCCCGAGGTCGACCACGGCGCGGCGCGCGGCCGGGTAGAAGCCCGGGTCGGCGGGCGTCAGGCCGGTCTCCTCGAGCGCGACCATCAGCTCGCGCAGCGGCTTCTTGTCGTCGATCCAGCCCAGGAACTGCCAGATCGCCCGGAAGTCCTCGATGTCGTTGATCAGCGGGGTGCCGGTCAGCGCCATCATCAGCGGCCGGTAGGTGCGCTGGCGGATCTTCTCGGCGATCTCGAGGACGTGCTGGGAGCGCTGCGACGACTTGTTCTTGATGAAGTGCGCCTCGTCGACCACCATGCCGCGGAAGCCGTGCTCGCCGATCCAGCCGACGTGCCGGTCGAGCACCTCGTAGTTGACGACCACGATGTCGGCGAAGCCGTCGATCGTCTCGCCGTCGCCGTGGATCACGGTGGCGGTACGACGCGGGGTCCACAGCCCGACCTCGCGCGCCCAGTTGGTCTTGACGACGTTGGGCACGACCACGAGCAGCGGGTAGGCGTTGGCGGCCTGGGCCGCGAGCAGCGCCTGGGCGGTCTTGCCGAGACCGGGCTCGTCGGCCAGCAGATAGGTGCGGTGACCGGCCTCGGCGGAGGCGACGAGCTGCGCCTGGTGGCGCATCAGCTCGAGACCACCGGGAGCCTTCAGCGAGGTGGGCTCGGGCAGCTCCATGCAGGAGGTCGCGCCGGCGGCGGCGGTCTCGAAGGAGCGGAAGAGCGGGCCGAGCAGCTCCCAGCTGACCAGCCGGTGGGTGCGGGCCTTGGGCGCCTGCGCGGCGGAGAAGTCGGGGACGAGGAAGGGGTTGGACAGCTGGCGGGCGATGACCGACTGCGGGACGGCGCGACGTTCGGTCGCCGCATGGGTCGCGGCGGCCTCGTCCTCCTCCGGCTCCTCGGGCTCCTCGGCCTCGAGGCCGCCGGCCAGGATCATCTCCCGCTTCAACGCCTTGGCGGAGTCGGAGACGACGGCGTCCTCGGCGAGCAGCGCGAAGAGCGACGTGTCGCGGGCCGCGGACTTGGCGAGGATGGTCGCGATGCCGTCGAGCCGCTTGAGCTGCTCGGCGCGCTGCGCCTCGGTCGTCTCGGTGTCGGCCTTGATCCGGGCGCGCTCGTCGCGCACGAGCAGGGCGACGACCTGGAACTTGGTGCGGACACCGGGCATCGCGGAGCGACGCTCGACGGCGTTCTCGACCTCGCGCACAGCGCGTGCGAGCACCGGGATGATGCCCTCGTTGTCGAGCGGACGACCCCGGCGCTGAGTGCGCTGGGGGGTACGGCGAGCGCCTGACTGACGCTGGCCTCCTCGAGCCACAGGCTCCTCCTCAGGAGTTACTGCCGCGGAGACCGATGAACGGCTTGGCCGCCGCGCACGATCCCCGGACCGGGACGAACGCGCGTCGTACGGCGTGGCCGGGTGGGCCACTGACGACGCGATGCGGTCCACTGAGCTGCACCAGGACCGCGGGGACGCAGGCCCGACGGGCGCTGCGTTGCAGCCATGGTAGCGCGGACCGGCTCAGGCGCGCAGGCGGCGTCGTCCAACGCTCTCAGGAGGGGTGGGCTCGGCCGCGCTGAGCACGGGCCGACCGGCCGGGTAGATCGTCAGGTGCCCGAGCCCCACCGCCGCGGCGGCGATGGCCAGCCCGGCGACGTCGTCGACGAAGAAGTGCCAGCCGAGGTAGACGGTCGCCACGATCGTGAGCGCCAGGTAGACGGTCATCACGATGGTGGTCCGCCGGAAGCGGTAGTAGGCGAGCATCAGCACGATCACGGCGGTCACACCCACGTGCAGGCTCGCGAACGCCGAGACCTGCGCGAAGGCGTCGTGCGCGGACGGGTCGGCCAGCAGATCGGCGCGCTGGCCCATGTACAGCGCCTGGGTCCGCGTCACGATCGTGTGCGGGAGCCCGGCGAAGTCGTGCGGCACGTTGTCGAAGGGGCCGAGCGACGGGACCAGGTAGTAGCAGGCCGACACCGAAGATCCAGACCCAGATCGCGGACGCCAGGAAGACCATCCCGTCGCGCAGTCGGTCGGCGAAGACGACCGCCGCGACGAACGCGATCGTCACCAGGGTCGGGAACGACTCGTAGACGAGCACCAGGGCGTACGCCGCCCAGTGCTCGCCCAGCGCCGAGTGCAGCAGCACCGCCGGTGAGTGCCCGAGGAACAGCGCCCGGTCGACCCGGGTCAGGGCGTCGTCCTGCGGGGCGTTCAGGACGTCCCAGCTCTTCAGGTTGTGGTAGCAGAAGTAGACGAGGTGATAGGCCAGCAGCCCGCACGCGGCCAGGCCCAGCCGGCGCAGCGGCCACCGGCCGCGGAGCATCGCGACGACGGCGCGGACCCGACGGGACCCGCGCGGTGTCCGGCGTACGGCGTCGAGGAGCGCGAGCCCCGCGAACACGCCGACCGTGATGGCGACGCGGCTGCGCAGGATCTCGCCGTGGGGGTCACGCAGCGGGATCCCGACCTCGTGGGAGCGCCACAACGTGACCGCGGCGAACGCCGCCACGACCAGCCAGATGCGGAGCAGCCACCGGTGGTCGGGCTCGACATCGGCGGAGCCGTCGTCCCCGACAGGTGAGCCGGCGATGTAGGGAACGGAGAGGGCCACCGGGCGAGGATCGTGCCGCCCACCTGCCAATGACCTGACCAAGCCGTCGCGGCGTTCAGGTCCTTGGCAGGTTGGCGCCCCGACGCTGTCCAGGTGAGCGCGACCGTTACCCAGCCCGCGATCCAGCCCCCCGGCCTTGTCGCACGGGGCCGGTGGCTGCTGGGTGGAGCGGCAGCGGTGGCACTGCTCGTCGTGGCGCTGCCGTCGATGACCGGTGTGCCGTGGGCGAGCACCTGGGCGGTGGTGACCGAGGTGCCGGTGCTGGAGCTGCTCGCTCTGGTCGCACTCTGGGCGCTGGGTCTGCTCAGCCACACCGTGACCCTGACCGCGGCGCTGCCGACGCTGACCCACCGCCGCGCGCTGACGTTGAGCCTGACCGGCAGCGCCGTCGCCAACGTCCTCCCGCTCGGCGGCGCGGCCGGGATCGCCCTGAACCACCGGATGACCCGGCACTGGGGCTTCACCAACCCACAGTTCGCGGCGTACACGATCGTCACGAACGCGTGGGACGTCCTGAGCAAGCTGGCCCTGCCACTCGCCGTGGTGCCCGCGTTCGCCCTGCTCTCCGATGCCGCCGTCCGACCGGTCCTCGGCCCCTCGATGGTGGTCTCCGCCGTGCTCGCGGTGGTCGCCGGGCTGGTCGCGGCCGGGCTGTCCCGCCCGTCGGTGGCGGCCCGGGTCGGCCGGGTCGCCGACCGCTGCCTCGGGGCCGCGCTCCGACTGACCCGGTCGCAGCGGGAGCTGAACCTCCAGCACGCGCTCGTCGAGCTGCAGGCCAGCTGCGGCCACGTCGTCCGCACCCGTTGGGTGCGGCTGACCGCCGGCATGACGCTCTACACCGCGCTCCTCTTCGCCCTGATGTGGGCGTGCCTGTCCGTCACCGGCTCCGGGCTCGCGCCGGCGGCGGTGCTCGGCGGCTTCGCCGTCGAGCGGCTGCTCACGCTCGCGGGGATCACTCCCGGCGGCGCGGGCATCGTCGAGATCGGTCTCACGGGCGCCCTGATCGCCCTCGGCGGCACCCCGGCCGGCGTCGTCGCGGGCGTCCTGCTCTACCGCGCGCTCACCTTCGGCCTCGAGATCCCGGTCGGTGGGATCGGGCTGGTGGCGTGGTTGTGGCTGCGCCGACGGGACGAGGTGGCGTGATGCGCATCCTCCACGTGAGCGACTGCTACTGGCCGCGGCTCGGCGGCATCGAGCTGCACCTGAGCGACCTGGTCGGGCATCAGCGCGACGCCGGCGACGACGCCCGGGTCCTCACCACGACGCCGCGTGGCGACCTCTCCGACGATCCCTGGGTGCACCGGGTCGGCGGGATCTCCGACCTGCGGCAGGCCCTCGACGACCTCGCCCCCGACGTCGTCCACGTGCACGTCTCGATCCTGTCGCCGTTCGCGACCGTGGCCGCCCGGCGGGCGGCGTCGATGGGCCTCCCGACCATGGTCACCGTGCACTCGATGTGGTCGCGGCTCGGGCCGCTGCCCGCGGCGGCCAACCTCGTGCTCCGTCTGCGCACCTGGCCGATCGCGTGGTCCGCCGTCAGCTCCGCCGCAGCCGCACCACTGCGCACGATGCTCGGCCCCGACATCCCGGTCCGGGTCCTGCCCAACGCGATCGACGCGGACCTCTGGCGAGACGGCATCACCGAGGCCACCGACCCGCTGACCGTCGTGAGCGTGATGCGACTGACCCACACCAAGCGGACGCTGCCCCTGGCGCGGATCCTGCTCGACGTACGACGCCGGCTGCCCGACGACCAGCCGCTGCGCGCCGTCGTCGTCGGCGACGGACCGCAGCGAGCCGCGCTCGAGCGGTTCGTACGCCGGCACCGGATGCAGGACTGGGTCGAGCTGCCCGGTCGCCTCGACCGGTCGGAGATCCGGCGCGAGCTGGCCCGGAGCGCGGTCTACCTCGCGCCCGCCGAGCTGGAGTCGTTCGGGATCGCCGCGCTGGAGGCGCGAACGGCGGGCCTGCCGGTGGTCGCCAGCGCGCACAGCGGGGTCACGGAGTTCGTCACGCACCTGCGTGAGGGGCTGCTCGGCGACACGGACGCCGCCCTGGCCGCCCACGTCACCCGGCTCCTCTCCGACGACGCGCTGCGCGACAGCATCGCCCACCACAACGCGACCGTCCGACCGCTGCACGACTGGACCGACGCGCTCCGCCGTACTGAGGCCCTCTACCTCGAGGCGGCGTCGGCACGCGTCGCCCGCCTCACCCTCGTGGGGCATCGACATGACCTACACGGTCGTCTCCTTCCACGCGCACCCCGACGACGAGTCGCTGCTGACGGCGGGGACCCTGGCGCGGGCGGCCGCCGACGGACATCGGGTGGTCCTGGTGGTCGCGACCGCCGGGGAGGCCGGGCTGGCCGCCGACGCCTCCGGTCTCGGCGGGCGCCGCACCCGCGAGCTCGCCGACTCCGCGCGCGCGATCGGCGCGACCCGGGTCGAGGTGCTCGGCTACCCGGACGGGCGGTTCGGGGACATCGATCCCGAGATCGCGGCGGCCCGGCTCGCCGAGATCCTGCGCGAGGAGCGGGCCGACGTCCTGACGACGTACGACCGCGCGGGTGGGTACGGGCACCCCGACCACGTGCAGGTCCACCGGGTCGGACGCCGAGCCGCCGAGCTCGCGGGCACCCCGGTCGTCCTGGAGGCGACCATCGACCGCACCCTCATCGCCCGGCTGCTCGGCGTCCTCCGCCGGGTCCCCGGGCCGATGCCGGACCTCCCGACGCTCGGACGAGGTCTACACCGCGCGCACGGACCTGACCCACCGCGTCGACGTACGCCGTCACCTGCCCGCGAAGCTGGCCTCGATGCGCGCGCACGCCAGCCAGACCGGTGGCGGTCGCGGGCCGCGCACGCTCACCCTGCTGCTCCGGCTGCCCCGGCCCGTCGCCCGCAGGGTGCTCGGTCGGGAGTGGTTCCGCGAGGTCGGTCGGGTGCCGGGTCGGCGCCTCGAGGACGACATCTTCGCCAGCCTGCGCGTCGTGCGCTGACGTAGTCACGTTGCTGGCAGGCACGTCGATGCACCCTGGCCACATGACCCGTGCAGCCGCCCTCCTCCGGCCAGAGGTGCTGTCCTTCCTGGCCGTCGGTGCCGCCGGGTACGTCGTCGACGTCGTCGCCTTCAACTGGTTCCGGAGCAGCGTGGACCCGACCCTGGCCAAGGTCCTCGCGGTCGCCGCGGCGATGGTCGTGACCTACCTGGGCAACCGGCTGATCACGTGGCGCGACCGCACCAGCACCGGCCGCCACGAGATCGCTCTCTTCGTGCTGTTCAACATCATCGGCCTCGGGATCTCGGTCGGCATGCTGCTGCTGACCCACAACCTGCTCGGGATGACCAGCCGTCTGGCCGACAACATCTCGGCGAACGTGATCGGGCTCGGCCTCGGCACCGCGTTCCGCTACTGGTCCTACCGGCGGTTCGTCTTCGCACGCCGACGCCGACGCCGACACCGACGAGCCGGGGACGAGCCGGGGCCTGGCCGACCTGCCTCTCGGGCCGCTGGGCGAGCACAGCCTGCACGCCCGCTGAGCCCGCCAGTCAGGTGCGTGGCAGGTGGACCGGCCGATGCTCGGATCATGCTGGCGCCTGGTGGTCGGTTCCTCCCCGCTCTGACGAGGGTGCCGCAGACCGTCTACCTGGCGGCGGCCGCGGCGGGCGTGCTCTGGCTACCCACCTTCATGAAGCCGCTCTCGTCCGACGAGGGCGGCTTCCTGCTCGTCGCCTCCCAGTGGTCACCGGGGACGTCGTTGTACGGCGACTACTGGGTCGACCGGCCGCCGCTGCTCATCGGCCTGTTCCAGGTTGCCGACCTCGGGGGCGGCTCCGTCGCCCTGCGGATCATCGGCCTGCTCGCCGTTGTCGGCAGCGTGCTCCTGGCTGGTGCCATCGGGCACACCGCCGCCCCTGAGAACCGGGCGGCGCCGGTCTTCGCGTCGCTGACCGCCATGGTCTTCATGACCACCCAGCTGTTCGGAGCGGCCGAGGTCGACGGCGAGCTGCTCGCCGTCCCGTGGGTGCTGCTCGGGATGCTCGCGGTGCTCCGAGCACTGCGTCGTACGCCGCACCGGGTGACGTGGTGGGTGGTCGCGGGTGCAGCCTCCATGGCCGCACCGCTGGTGAAGCAGAGCATGGTCGACGGCTTCGTGCTCGCCGCCGTCGTGATCGCGTGGCTGTTGCGACGACACCGGGCGCGGGAGGCGGCTTCGGGGTTGGCGCTGTTCGCTCTCGGCGGCGCAGCGGTGCTCGTCACGACGCTCGCCTGGGCCATGGCTCACGGCACGTCGCCGTCGGGGTTGTGGGACGCCGTGGTCGTCTTCCGCGGTCAAGCCGCGGCGGTGATCTCGAGCAAGGCCAACTCGGCCACTCCGCAACGAGCGGTCGAGATCACCGAGGCGTTTCTGGCCAGCGGGGCGCTGATCGTGCTGGTCGCTGCGTTCCTGCCCGGGCGCCACCGCGAGCGCCCGGCGAGCGACGCTCAGCTCCCGGACCTACGGCTCCTCGCCGGTGCGGTGCTCGCGTGGGAGTCTGTGGCGGTGGTCTCGGGCGGCAGCTACTGGTTGCACTACCTGATCGGCAGCGTCGCGGGACTCGTGCTCGCCGCCGTCGCCGTCGCCATCCACCGGCCGCGTCGTACGCGCGTGCTCGCGATGGCCCTGGCGTACGGCGCAGTGGTCGGTGTCGCCGCGACCGTCGCCGTGACGATCCACGAGTCCGGCACCTCGTCCGACGTGGCCGTCGAGCGTTACCTCTCCGAGCACCGACAGGTCGGGGACACCGCGACCGTGGCGTTCGGGGACCCGGCGATCCTCCAGGCCGCGCACCTGAGCAGCCCCTACCCGCAGCTGTGGAGCCTGCCGGTCCGGGTCCGCGACTCGCAGCTCGCCGCGTTCACCCAGACGTTGCTGAGCCCCGACCGCCCGACCTGGATCGTCGTCAGCGGGACCAGCCTCGCGACGTGGGGCGTCGACACCAGCCAGGCCCAGCCCGTCCTCGACCGGGAGTACCGGGTCGTGCACACCGTCGACGACCTCAACATCTACCGCGTGCGCGCCGCGACACCCGTCGCAGCGGCACCGAGCGGTCGATAGTTCGGTCTCCCGTCGTCCTGACCCGCGACCGGAAATTGGTGCGCCCCAACCTCTGCTCGGCACGAACTTTTCTGCCATCCTGCAGGCGGACGCGGATGCGTCCCACTCCGAGGAGGCGCGCACATGCTCAAGCGGCACTCACTGATCGCGGCAACAGCGGCCCTGGCCGCCCTCTTTCTCGGTGGGTGCGGGTCGGACAGTGGCGGCAGTGATGCCGCGGACGCTCCACCGGCGGCAGCGGCGTCTGCGCCACGACCGACGCGTCCGGCGACCTGCTCGCCGAGGTCTGCGACAGGGCACGATCACGGTGTCGACCGACCCGGCGTACCCGCCGCAGTCCTCGCTCGACCCGAAGACCGACGAGTACGTCGGCTTCGACATCGACGTCGCCACCGAGATCGCCAAGCGCCTCGGCGTCGAGGTCGCCTGGGAGACGCCGTCCTGGGACGTCATCACCGCCGGCAGCTGGAACGACCGCTGGCAGATGAGCGTCGGCTCGATGACGCCGACCAACGAGCGGCAGAAGGTGCTCGACTTCACCCAGCCGTACTACTACACGCCCGCCGTCGTCGTGGTCAACGCCGACAACACCAGCATCACCGACCTGACGACCGACCTGGACGGCAAGAAGATCGGCGTCTGCTCCGGCTGCACCTACGAGCAGTTCCTCGACAAGACCCTGGCGATCAAGGGCTTCAACTTCGACTTCGTCATCGACGACGCCGAGATCCACGGCTACGACACCGACACCACCGCGCTGCAGGACCTCGCCCTCGGCGACGGCACCCGCCTCGACGCCGTCATCACCTCGCTCACGACCGCGCAGGGCTACATCGACGCCGGCAACCCGGTCAAGATCGTCGGCGACCCGGTCTTCTACGAGCCGCTGGCGGTGGCCATCGACAAGTCCTCCGAGGCCGACCCGGCCAGCCTGGTCGAGGCGGTCGACAAGATCGTCGGCGAGATGCACGACGACGGGACCCTGACCGAGCTCTCGGAGAAGTGGTACGACGGGGTCGACCTGACGGTCCAGCAGTGACCGAAGCCTCGCGACGGCGCGGAGTCGCCGCTGGAGCGGCTCGCCCTCGCCAGTGCGCGGATCCCGTTCCGGCTGAAGGTGGCCGCGGTCTGGGTCGTCATCTTCGTGCTGCTCGGCGCTGTTCGTCCTGGCCGCCGGCTTCGACCGCGACTGGATCCGCGACAACATCCGCTACATCGCGGGCGGCCTGCGCTACACGCTGGTCATGGCCGTCGGCGGCATCGTGATCGCGATCGTGCTCGCGACCCTCGGCGCGCTGGCCCGGCTGTCGCGCAACCCGATCGCCTACGGCGTCTCCGGGTTCTACGTCTCGTTCTTCCGGGGCACGCCGCTGATCGTCCAGATGTTCCTGCTCTACCTGGCGCTGCCGCCGGTGGGCCGCAACCTCACCGACAAGTACACGCTGGCTGCCCGACGGCTTCGAGTCCGCGCTCGTCCTGGACGCGGCCGTGGCCGGCACCATCGCGCTGGGCCTCAACTACGGCGCCTACATGACCGAGATCTTCCGGGCCGGCATCCAGGCGGTCGCGGTCGGCCAGTCCGAGGCGGCGGACGCGCTCGGCATGACGCACGCCCAGAAGATGCGCAAGGTGATCCTGCCGCAGGCGTTCCGGGTGATCATCCCGCCGACCGGCAACGAGTTCATCGCGATGATGAAGGACACCGCGCTGGTCTCGTTCCTCGGCGTGACCATCGCCAGCGCCGAGATCTTCCGCCGCGCCCAGCTGCTCGGCAAGGCCGACTTCAAGAACCTCGAGGCCTACCTCGCCGTGGCGCTCCTCTACTGGGGCCTCACCGCGATCTTCTCGTTCTTCCAGCGCCGGCTGGAGAACCGGCTCGCGCGCGGCTACGTGCGGACGCCGACCGAAGGCGCTGCCCGATCCAGCCCCACGGCGGCGGAGGAGGTGCTCGCATGAGCGAGCCCGATCGTCCGCATCCAGGGACTGCACAAGAGCTTCGGCCACCTCGAGGTCGTCAAGGGCGTCGACCTCGAGGTCCAGCGCGGCGAGGTCGTGGTGATCTTCGGCCGCTCCGGGTCCGGGAAGTCCACGCTGCTGCGCTGCGTGAACATGATCGAGGACCCGACCGAGGGCACCATCGAGGTCTCCGGCGTACGCCTCGGCGGCGGGCACCGCACCCGGCGCAAGCGCCGCCAGATCCGCGAGCTGCGCCTGCGCACCGGGATGGTGTTCCAGCAGTTCAACCTGTTCCCGAACATGACCGTGCTCGACAACGTGATGTGCCGGTCCGATGTGCGCCCGGCAGGGCAAGGAGGCGGTCGGTCAAGAAGCGCGCCCTCGACCTCCTCGACCGGGTCGGGCTGGCCGACAAGGCCGGCGAGCACCCGATCCGGCTCTCGGGCGGCCAGCAGCAGCGGGTCGCGATCGCCCGGGCGCTGGCGATGGAGCCGGACGTGATGCTCTTCGACGAGCCGACGTCGTCGCTCGACCCGGAGCTCACCGGCGAGGTGCTCGTCGGTGATGACCGCGCTGGCCACCGACCTGCACATGACGATGATGGTCGTCACCCACGAGATGGGCTTCGCCCGCGAGGTGGCCGACCGGATGTGCTTCTTCCACGAGGGTCGGATCCTCGAGGAGGGCCCGCCGGCGCAGATGGTGACGGCGCCCACCCGCCCGGAGACGAAGACCTTCCTCGACGCGGTGCTCTGAAAGGACGACTCCGATGATCAGGACGACGCCGTTCCACGCACGGCTCAGCGAGCTCAACTCGCAGCACCTGTACACGCACTGGCAGGGCCAGCTCTCGCCGCTGCGCTACACCCACGCGCCGAAGCACGAGTACTTCGCGGTCCGCAACAGCGTGGGCGTCTTCGACACCTCGCCGCTCTACAAGTACGCCGTCACCGGGCCGGACGCCGAGCGCCTGTTCGCCGGGTCGCTGGTCCGCGACATCCGGACCTGCCGGCCGGGCCAGGCGCACTACACGGCGTGGTGCGACGACCGCGGCTACGTCATGCACGACGGCGTGGTCTTCCGGCACTCCGCCGACGAGTTCCTGCTGACCGCCGGCCGCCCGGCGCTGTCGTGGTTCCAGGAGCTCGGCACCGGGCTGCGGGTCGAGCTCGAGGACGTCACCGACAGCTACGGCATGCTCGCCGTCCAGGGTCCGCGGTCGCGGGCCGTGCTCGCCGCGCTGGCCCCCGAGGCCGAGAGCCTCGCCTACTTCGACCACGTGCCGGCCAAGGTCGCGGGCGCGCCGATCACCCTGTCGCGCACCGGCTACACCGGTGACCTCGGCTTCGAGCTGACCGTCGCCGCCGACGACGCCGCTCGCCGTGCTCGACGCCGTGCTCGAGGCCGGCGCGACCGCACAGCATCCGGCCGTTCGGCGAGGAGGCGCTGATGACGCTGCGCATCGAGGCCGGCCTGCCGCTCGTCGACGTCGAGTGGCACGACGCCCGGCTCACCCTCAGCGACGCCGACTGCGTGACGCCCAAGGAGCTCGGCCTCGGCTGGATGCTCCGCGGCGTCCGCGACGGCTCGCGCCGCTTCGTCGGCTCCGAGGCGATCCGCCGCGAGCTCGTCGACGGCACCTCGCGCTGGGCGACCACCGGCATCGTCGTCGACGCCGCCGACTGGGACCGGCTCTACCGCGAGGCGGACCTCTTCCCGCCGAAGTCCGAGCACCCGCTGCCCTACGAGTCGATGATCCTCGACGACGACCGCAACGAGGTCGGCTACTGCACGAGCTTCGTCTACTCCCCCGTGCTCCAGAGCCACATCGGCATCGCCCGGGTCCGTCCCGACCTGGCCGCCGCCGGCACCGAGCTGCGCCTCGAGCTCGCGGTCAACCACCACAACACGACGGTCCGGGTCACCACGACCTCGATGCCGTTCTTCGACGCCCGACAGGAAGAAGGCATGAGTGCCCACGAGTACGACGCGATCGTCGTCGGCGGCGGCCACAACGGCCTGACCCACGCGGCCTACCTCGGCAAGGCCGGGCTGCGCACGCTGGTGCTCGAGAAGAACAGCATGGTCGGTGGCGCGGCGATCACCGAGGAGCTGATGCCCGGCTTCTCGTTCACGACGTTCTCCTACGCGCTGAGCCTGCTGCGGCCCGAGATCATCCACGAGCTCGACCTGGTCAAGCACGGCTTCCTGCCGCTGATGATGCCGTCGTCGTTCCACCCGACCGGTGACGGCGACTACCTGCTCTTCGGCGACGACCACGCCCAGAACCTGCAGGAGATCCGCCGCCACTCGCCGCGCGACGCGGACGCCTACGAGCGCTACCACCGCGACCTCGACCGGGTGTGCCAGGCGATCCGGCCGCTCTTCGACAACGCGCCGCCGAACATCTTCGGGCACCGACCCCGAGGACGCGGTCGACGTGAAGTGGCTGATGGACCACCTCGGCGGCATCGACCGCAAGACGATGCACGACGTCGTACGGCTGCTGACCGGCAGCGCGGCCGACTGGCTCGACGACTACTTCGAGCACGAGGCGATCAAGGGCTACCACGCGTCCTCGTCGATCATCGGCTCCAAGGTCGGCCCGATGTCGCCCGGCTCCGGGCTGGTGCTGCTCTTCCACAAGATGGGCGAGCACGACGGCCACCTCGGCTCGTGGGCCTTCCACAAGGGCGGCAACGGCGGCTTCACCCAGGTGCTCGGCCGGGCCGCGCAGGCGTACGGCGCGGAGATCCGGCTCGGCGCCCAGGTCTCCTCGGTGCTGACCGACAACGGCCGCGCCGTCGGCGTCGTGCTCGAGGACGGCACCGAGTTCCGCGCGCCGGTCGTCGTCTCGGCGCTCGACCCCCGGCGTACGTTCCTCGAGCTCGTCGAGCCGCGCGAGCTCCCGCTCGACCTGGTCGACAACATCCGCCGGATGAAGTTCCGCGGCGTCTCGGCGAAGGTCAACTTCGCCCTCGACGGCCTGCCGGTCTTCCCGGCCCTGCCGGACACCGTCGACCACTACGGCGGCTTCATGAACATCGGCCCGACCATCGAG
Source organism: uncultured Actinomycetota bacterium (assembly GCA_963696245.1). Taxonomy (GTDB): domain Bacteria; phylum Actinomycetota; class Actinomycetes; order Propionibacteriales; family Nocardioidaceae; genus Nocardioides. The sequence goes on along the minus strand of CAVOJM010000004.1, from coordinate 334,952 downwards.
TACGTCGAGCGCGCCTTCGACGCCGCGAAGTACGGCTGGTACAGCGAGCAAGCCCTTCATCGACGCCGCGATCCAGTCGGTCGTCGACCCCGACATGGCCCCTCCCGGCAAGCACGTCATGTCCTGCTTCGTGCAGTACGCGCCGTACGAGCTGCGCGGCAGCGACTGGGAGACCGAGCGCGACAACTTCGGCGACAAGGCGCAGGCCGTGCTCGAGTCGCACTTCCCGGGCTTCGGCGACCTGGTGCTGCACCGCGAGGTCGTCACGCCGGTCGACATCGAGACGCGCACCGGCCTGACCGAGGGCAACATCTTCGCCGGCGAGTTCCTCGCCCCGCAGATGTACTTCTTCCGTCCGGCGCCCGGGCTGGAGCCAGTACGCCACCCCGATCGACGGCTACTACCAGTGCGGCTCGGGCACCCACCCCGGCGGCTGCGTCATCGGCGCTCCCGGCAAGCTGGCCAGCCAGCGGGTGCTGCGCGACCTGCAGCGTTAGCCGAGGCGGTCCGCGAGCACACCGTGGCGCAGGCCGCGGTCGCTGACCCGGAGCCGGTCGGCGCCGAGCTTCTCGAGGACGGTCCGCACGATGCAGGCGCCGGCCAGGATCACCTCGGCGCGGGCGGGCTGGAGCCCGGCCACGGTACGCCGCTGCTCGGTGTCGCTGGTGCGGTAGAGCTCGATCTGCCGGTCGATCTCGGCCCGGTCGAGCACGGTGCCGTGCACGACGTCCGGGTCGTAGTCGGCCAGCCCGTGGCTGACCGCGGCGAGGTTGGTCAGGGCGCCACCCATGCCCACGAGCAGCGCGGGTGACTCGCGACCGTCGAGGCGGCTGAACTCCGCAGCGATCGCCTCGCGGGCCTCAGCGAGCACCTCGGGTGAGACGACTCCGTCGAGCCCGAACCGCTCGGTGAAGCGGACCGCACCCACGGGGACGCTGAACTGCTCGTCGACCCCACCGTCGGCGCCGAAGGTGAACTGCGAGCTGCCGCCGCCGGTGTCGAAGACGACGAGCGAGGCGGCCGCCGGCAGCCCGACCGTGGCCGCCCGGACGGCGAGCCGCGCCTCCTCCTCGCCCGAGATGATCTCGAGGGTCACGCCACTGCGGTCACGGACCGCGGAGACGACGTCGCCGGAGTTGGTCGCCATCCGGAGCCCAGCCGTCCCGACGGCGACGACCTCACGGGCGCCGAGGCGCTCGGCCTCCTCGGCCATGCCGGCGATCGCGTCGACCGTCCGCTGCATCGGCTCCGGCAGGATCGGTCCGCCCTCGGTGAGCCCCTCGCCGAGCCGGGTCACCTCGGCCCGGTCGACGACGCGTGCGCCAGTCACCGCTGTCCGACCGCTCGGCGACGATGAACTTCACCGAGTTGGTGCCGACGTCGATCACCGCGCACCGTCGTACGCCGAAGCCGACCAGGTCCGCGAGCCCGCGCGCGTAGTTGGTGTTCGGTCGACCCATCAGGTCGAGTCGACGCAGAAGTGCAGTCACCTCGCCGGGTCCTCCGACTCGATCGCCATGCTCCTGATCGAGGAGCCTCCGACGCGCACGTCGGTCAGCTCGGCCATGCAGCCGTCGATCGTGGACCGGTGCCGGGTCTTGTGCACGTCGACCCGGACGACGCCCAACGCCGTGGTGACCTCGTCGAAGTCGGACGGCGCGAGCAGGATGGGCGCCTTGAGCGTCGGCACCCACTGCTCGAGCCCGTCCTCGTCGACCTGCTGGAGGCGCTTGATGTCGAGCAGACCGTCGCGGAGCTTGACCAGGGCGTCCTCGGCCACGGAGAGCAGGTAGACCTCGTCGCTGTCGACGACGACGGTCGCCTCGGCGGCCAGCACCCGCCCTGCCTCTCCGAAGTCGGGCGCGAAGGAGCGCCACTCCCAACGGGGGACCAGCTCGACGAATGCCACCCTCGAAGGCTCCCAGAGTGGACCGCTGCGCGGTAGTCCGTGGGTAGGCTCCCGCCCATGCTGGTGCCGATCGCGGGTTGGGCCCGGTCCTACGACCGCCGCTGGCTGCGCGGCGACCTGGTCGCTGGTGTCGCGGTCGCGGCCCTGATCATCCCGAAGAACCTCGGCTACGCCGGCATCGCCGGGATCCCGTTGCAGAACGGGCTCTACGCCGCCGCAGCGGCCGCGATCCTGTACGCCGTCTTCGGCACCTCCCGGCAGATCTCGATGGGTCCGAGCTCGGGCCTGGCCGCGGTCGCGGCGAGCGCCGTACTCACTGCCGGGATCGCCGGCGAGTCCGACACGGCAACGTTCGTCGCAGGCATCACCGTCGTGTCGGGCCTGCTCTTCCTCCTTCTCGCCGTGCTGCGGATGAGCTGGATCGCGCGGTTCCTCTCGCAGGCGGTCGTGACCGGCTTCCTGTTCGGTGCCGCCCTCGACGTGGTGATCGGCGAGCTCCCGAAGATCACCGGCACCGACGCCGACGGTTCCAGCGCGTTCGCCGAGCTCTGGTCCTGGATCGGCACGTGGCGCGACATCGACCCGACGACGTTCGCGGTGGGCGCGACGGCGCTCGTCGTCGCGTTCGGCGTACGACGTGTGGCCCCGTCGGTCCCCAGCGCGCTGGTCCTGCTGGTCGGCGGCCTGGTCGTCAGCGCGCTGCTGGACCTCGAGGCACGCGGCGTCGCGGTGGTCGGCGACATCCCCAGCGGGCTACCCGCGCCGACGATCCCCGACGTCGGGCTCCTGTGGGACCACGCCGCCGTGGTGCTGACCGCCGCGTCGGCGCTGGTGCTGATCGGGTTCTCGCAGACTGCGGGCGACGCGAAGGTGTTCGCGACCCGGCACCGCTACCGGATCGACATGGAGCAGGAGACCGTCGCGCAGGGAATCGCGAACGCCGGCGCGGGACTGCTGCAGGGCATGCCGGTCTCGACCAGCCTCTCTGCCAGCTCGCTCAACGACCACTCGGGCGCCCGGACCGGGCTCGCGTCGCTGACCTCCGGCATCGTCGTCGTGCTCACCCTGGTGTTCCTCGCCCCGCTCTTCGCCGGCCTGCCCCAACCGGTCCTGGCGGCGCTCATCATCGAGGCGGTCGTGATGGGCATGATGGACGTCGCCGAGATGCGACGGCTCTTGCGGGTGCAGCGGGTCGACTTCTGGATCGCGGTCGTCTCGATCCTGGCGACCCTCACCTTCGGCGTCCTCGCCGGTGTCGTCTTCGGGATCGCGCTCTCCCTGCTCTGGCTGGTCGCAGTCACGACGCGCCCGGCGATGCCGCAGCTCGGTCGCCGGCCCGGCACGACGATGTTCCGGGAGCTCGTGGGACACCCGGGTTACGAGCGCTTCCCGGGCATGGCGGTGCTGCGCCTCGAGGGCGGGCTGTTCTTCGCCACCTCCGAGGCCCTCGACGAACGGGTGCGTGCACTCGTCGAGGACGGCCCCGAGCCGGTCACCTGCGTGGTGCTGGACTGCTCGGCGATCACCTTCGTCGACTCCCAGGGCGCTGCGGCGCTCACCGAGCTCGCGATGTTCGCCGAGGAGCACGACGTCACGCTCCGACTGGCCCGCGTCGCCCCCGGCGTACGTCGCATCCTCGATCGCGGCGGAGTCGTCGACCTCATCGGTCGCGACCATCTCCACCCCAGCGTGGACCGGGCAGTCGAGCGGCACCTGGCCGAGTAGCGCCGGCAGGGAAACACCCGGTCGATCCGCACCCTCACGGTCTGCGTGAGTCCCGAGCCGGCGACGGATCGACCGGGCAACCTGTACTCCAGTGTCCCGACGCGCCTGTCGGCAAACTCCACCCGATCAGGTGAGATTCAGGGCCGAGCCACCTCGCCGTGCCGGCACCACCGGGTCAGACGTCCTTGCGCCGAAGGACGACGGCTGCCGCGAGCAGGCCGGCGACGACCCAGCCGACCATCACGGCCAACCCGGTCCAGGGCGACAACGCGTGCGGCAGCGGCAGGCTCGTGGAGAAGCTCTGACCCGCGCCGGTCGGGAGGTAGGCCGCGATGTAGTCGCCCCAGCTGGGGAGGACCAGCTCGAGCAGGATCGGCAGGACGAGGATGACCGCGAGCGTGGCGACCAGCGCGCCGGGCGTGCTGCGGACGATCCAGGCGAGGGAGCTTCCGATGAGGCCGACGAGCGTGAGGTAGACCCCGGTGCCGATGACGACCCGCAACGTGGCGCCGTCGCTGAGGCTGAACGTCGGACGGTGGCCGGACAGCACCGCCTGGGCGACGAGGAACGCCACCACCGAGGCGACCACCATCGAGATGCCGACCACGACGGCGAAGACCACGGCCTTGCCGATCAGGACCGGGGTGCGTCTCGGCACGGCGGCGAACGTCGCACGGATCATGCCGGAGCTGTACTCCGCGCTGACCACGAGCACGCCCAGCGCACCCATCAGCAGCTGGCCGAGGTAGTAGCCCTGGAGCGGACCGGAGGCCACGAGGTCCTCAGGGTCCTGTCCGGCCGGGTTGCGGGTGTTGTAGGCGATCACCCCACCGAAGACCACCATGGCCGCGACCGCAGCAGCGAGCACCAGCACGGTGGATCGCAGGCTCCGGAACTTCAGCCACTCGGACGCGATGACGCCGCGTTGGGTCACCGGCCCGTCGACCCGACCCGCGACCGGTCCGCCGAGATCCACGGGGGCGGATGGACTGTCCGGTGCGGTCAAGTCTGTCGACGCGGTCATGACGCGATCTCCTCGGTAGGTGTGGAGTAGTCGAGCGAGTCCCGGGTCAGGGCGAGGTAGGCGTCCTCGAGGGAGCCCGACCGCGGCGCGAGCTCCCACAGGGTGATCCCGGCCTCCGCGGCCAGGGTGCCGACCTCGCGGCCAGTGGCTCCTTGCACGCTCAGCGACTCGGCAGGCCCGTCGCCGTGCCGACTCGTCGGGTTCGGACCGTCCTCGGGATCGGCCTGGCTCACGGTGACGCTCGCGCCGGCGTTCCTCAGCAGGTCGGCGAGCCGAGTGCCCTCCGGGCTGCGCACGTGGACCGAGTCGACGGATGCTTCGCGGATGAAGTCGGCCATCGACTGGTCCCGAAGCAGACGGCCCTTGCCGATCACGATCACGTGCTCGGCGGTCACAGCCATCTCGCTCATCAGGTGCGACGACAAGAACACGGTCCTGCCCTCGTTCGCGAGCTGCCTCAACAACGACCGGATCCATCTGATGCCGTCGAGGTCCAGGCCGTTGACCGGTTCATCGAGGATGAGCGTGTGCGGGTCGCCCAGGAGGGCTGCGGCGACCCCGAGACGCTGGCCCATGCCGAGGGAGAACGCACCGACCCGCTGGTGTGCGACGTCGGTGAGCCCGACCATGTCGAGGACCTGGTCCACCCGGGAGCGCCGGATCCCGCTCGTCAGGGCCAACGCCACCAGGTGGTTGCGCGCACTCCGCCCTGGATGGACGGCTCGGGCCTCGAGCAGGGCGCCGACCTCGTTGAGGGGTGCTGCGTGCTCGGCGTACGGCTTGCCGTTGACCAGCACCGTCCCCGAGGTGGGTCGGTCGAGCCCCACCATCATCCGCATCGCGGTGGACTTGCCGGCTCCGTTCGGCCCCAGGAAACCGGTGACGATCCCCGGGTTGATCGTGAAAGACACCCCGTCGACGGCGACCTTCTCGTCGTACCGCTTGGTGAGTGAGCGTGCTTCGATCATGTCGAACCCTCCGGGAGATCGGCCTTCTGTACGTCGGCCAGGGACCCGGCTCGACACGCACTGGTCGCCCAGTGCCCAGACAAGGTGCGGGTCATGTCGTCGAGGGCGCCGCGACGGCGAGAAGCACCAGCCCCAGCAGGATGCCGACCACGCCCAGCTGGCCGATGCCGACCAGCACCAGCACCGTGAGCGCCACCAGGACCGGCATCCGTAACAGGTCTCGGGGTTCACGCATCTGCGAACCGACCAGGAGCCCGACCACTGCACCCAACCCCGCAAGCAGGCACAGCGGCCACAGGTGGGAGCGCAGCACTGCTGCAACGATCAGGACGCTCGCCAGGGTGACGGTCGCCAGTCGACGAATTTCCGGCCTCCGGGTCTCGAGCATGGTCAGACCTCGTCGAGACTGCGCTGCCGACGGTCCTGGACGGTGAACCAGCCGACGGCGGCGAGGATCACGGTCAGGAAGACCAGGCTGACGGCGTTGGTGCCGAGGCCGAACCCACCCTCGCTGGTGTCCGCGGTGAGCAGGTCGCCGATCGACGCACCGAACGGGCGCGTGAGCACGTAGGCGGCCCAGAACGTGAGGACCGCGTTGATGCCGGCGTAGTAGGCGAGGGTGACCGCGGCGATGATCATTGCGAAGAAGACGACAGCGGGCAGGTAGCCGAAGCCCAGCTTCTCGGACACCAGGTCGCCGGCGGACGTGCCGAGCGCGAACGTGAAGAGGACGGCCAGCCAGTAGAAGGTCTCGCGGCGACGCGTGACGATCGAGTGGATCGACAGGGTCTGCTCCGAGCGGTACCAGGTCGTGAAGGTGATCGCGAGGCCCGCCGCGAAGACGAGGGTGGTCGTCCACAGACTGACGCCGAGGTTGTCGACGAGGTTGTCGGAGATCAGGGTTCCGACGACCGAGATCAACACGACGGCGAGCCAGTAGATGCCGGGGACGTAGCGGCGGGTCCGGAACTGCACGACGAGCGCCCCGGCGAGGAGCACCGCCATGATCAGCGACGTGTTCGTCAGGCCCAGGCCGACATGGTCGGCGAGGAAGTCTGCCGCGGTCTCTCCCACGGTCGTGGACATGATCTTCACGACCCAGAAGAGGATCGTGACCTCGGGGACCTTGTTGAGCATCGTCGCCACGATCGTTCGACCCCGGCCTCGTACGCCGGTGTCTACTGCGTGGGTGTGCTCCATGACATGACGGTCTCGCGACGTACCTGCATCCGACCTGATCGCACGCGTGACGGGGAGTCAGGCGCGCGGCAGTGTGACGACGAAGACCGCGCCGGTGACCGCTTCGCCGACGTGCACGGAGCCACCCATCGACCGGGCGACCCGCTTCGCGATGCCGAGCCCGAGGCCGGTGCCGCCGCGCGCCGAGGCGCCGACCTCGAACAGGGTGTCCCGCACCTGCGGATCGACACCGGGGCCGTCGTCCGCCACCGAGATCTCGACGGCACGTGCCGTGTCGACCGCCGACAGCGTGATCGTCCCCCTGGCGTGGGTCACGGCGTTGTCCACGACCGGGGCGAGGATGCGGAGGACCAGGTCGCGCGGTCCGGCGATCCGGGCGCCCGAGCCTGTCGTGGCATCGACGAACACCATCTCCGACGGCACCATCGCTCGCACCGCGTCGACGACGTCGACGACCCGGGAGGTGGAGGCCGCGCCCGCTGCGGCCTGGTCCCGGGCGACGTCGACCAACGTCGTGATCACGACGGACATCTCGCGTGCGGACGCCGCGATCTGCTCGAGCTCGGCGCGGGTCTCAGGATCGTCGACACCACGCAGCAGAGCCAGGTCCGCCGAACCCTGGATCGCCGTCAGCGGGGTCCGCAGCTCGTGGGCGAGCTCGGCGGTCAGCCGTTGCTCGGACCTGATCGCCATCGTGACCCGGTCGAGCAACCCGTCGAGGGTGGCGCCGAGCTGGGCCAGCTCGTTGTCGGGCCCGTCGAGGTCGAAGCGGTAGGCGAGGTCGTGCTCGCTCCAGTCGGTGGCGCGCTGTGCCATCTGCGCGACCGGGGTCAGTGCCTGCGTCGTCACCCGGCTGGCGATCGCCGCCGAAGCCCCGATGACCAGCAGGCCGATGCCGATCGTGGCGAACAACGCGTACAGCTCGGAGCGCTCGTACGGCGTCGTCTCCTGGCTCACCACGACCACGCCGGTCTGGCCGGTCTGCGTCGTGAACGGCACCGCCCGCAACCGTAGGTCCGCGTTGGCGTTGACGTTGCGGACGGTTGTCGTGGTGGCCAGGTCGTCGGCCGCGTCCCGCGCCTCGCGCTCGATCGAGCCGGCCACGAGCCGGCCCTGGTCGTCGTAGACCCGTACGCCGGGGTCGAGCAGGTCCTCCGGCACCGAGATCCGTGGCCCGCCGTCCGAGTTGGCGTCGACGACCGCGGTCACGGAGTCGGCGCGGTCCTCCAGCACCCGGTCGATGTCCCGCTTGGCCGTGTAGGCGAGGAGGACCTGGACCCCGATGCCCAGGACGAGCATCACGGCCGTCATCAACAGGACGGTCGACAGGACTATCTGGCCACGGAACGACCTCGGCGCGAAACGGCGCAGCCCACCGCGCAGGACGGTCGGCCGGATCCGACCCCAGGGCTGCTCGCTCACTTCAGCGTGAACCCTACGCCTCGCACGGTCTGCAGCCGCAGTGGCGAGTCGACCTCGGCGAGCTTGGCTCGGATCCGGCGTACGTAGGAGTCGACGGTGTTCTCGCTGACCATCGCGCCGTCGGGCCAGGCTGCCGCGACCACCGCCCGTCGGCGGACGACCTCACCAGGTCGCGACGTGATGGCCGCGAGGATCCGGAACTCGGTCGGGGTGAGCAGCACCTCGCGCCCGTGGCAGACCAAGGCGTGACGGGCAGGGTCGAGGACGAGGTCCTCGGGGGCCTCGGCGACGACGAGGCGGCCGCGTTTGGCGAGCGCCTCGACCCGCGCGATCAGTTCCTTCACGTCGAAGGGCTTGGGCAGGTAGTCGTCGGCTCCGGCACTGAAGCCGGCGAGCCGCTCGTGCACCGCGCCCAGCGCGGTCAGGAAGATCACCGGCGCGGTCTGACCTCCGGAGCGGAGGGCCTGGCACACGTCACGACCGTCGGCGTCGGGCAGCCCGATGTCGAGCACGATCACGTCGATCGAGTCGTCGGTGCCGAGGAGCTGGAGCGCCTCTCGACCGTCGTGGGCGGCAACCGTGTCGTGGCCTGCGTGCTGCAGGGCCGCAAGGACGATCCGCCGGATCGCCGGGTCGTCCTCGCAGAGACCGATCTTCGCCATGGGGCCGATCCTTCCGCGCGGAACCTGCAAAGTACCTGACAACCCGCAGCCCGACCGACCCTCGGCGGTCAGGTTGCTTGCAGACCGCCCCGACCAGAGTCCGAGGCATGGACCTGATCGTGATCCCCACCTACCAGGAGGCCCGGACCGTCACCGGACTGCTGCACCGGATCCTGGAAGATCCCGCACTGGACACCTTCCACGTCCTGGTGGTCGACGACGCCAGCCCCGACGGCACCGCTGCGGTCGTCCGGGCCAGCCCGTCGTACGGCGAGCGGGTCCTGCTCCTCGAGCGCGGCGGCAAGGACGGGCTCGGTGCGGCCTACCGCGCCGGGTTCGCCTGGGCCGAGCAGCGCGGGTACTCCGTCGTCGTCCAGATGGACGCCGACGGCTCGCACCCGCCGGAGTCGGTGGCCGACCTGGTCGTCGCACTCGAGGACGCCGACGTCGCGATCGGGTCGCGCTACGTCCCGGGCGGCCGGACGGTCAACTGGCCCTGGCACCGCAAGCTGATCTCCCGGGCCGGCAACGCCTACGTGCGGTTGCTGCTCGGGCTGCCGGTCCGCGACTGCACGGCCGGCTTCCGGGCCTACCGGCCCGGCGTGCTCGCCGCGATCGCACCCGACGGCACCGAGGCATCGGGCTACTCGTTCCAGATCGAGACCACCTGGCGTGCCACGACGTCGGGCCTGCGGATCACCGAGGTCCCGATCACCTTCGTGGAGCGCCAGGAGGGCGACTCCAAGATGAGCGCGGCGATCGCCGTCGAGGCCTTGTGGCGGGTCTTCACCTGGCGCTTCCTCGCGCGCCCGGCGGGCATCGGGCAACGACTCCAGGACCTGGACGAGCAGGTCTCCGCGTGACGTCAGCCCTCGACTCGCTCCTCACCTCGCTCGGGCCGCTCGCGGTCCTGATCGTGATGGGGGTGGTCTTCGCCGAGACCGGTCTGCTCGCGGGGTTCTTCCTGCCAGGCGACTCATTGCTCTTCACCACCGGCCTGCTCGTCGCGCACGGCACGATCGGCATGCCCATCTGGGTCGTCGTCATCGCGGTGTCCCTCGCCGCCTTCGTGGGCGACCAGGTCGGCTACCTGATCGGCCGTCGCCTGGGACCACGAGTGCTGAGCAGACCGCAGTCACGAGTGCTCACCCCGCGCCACCTCGAGCGCGCCTCCTCCTTCTTCGACCGGCACGGGCCACGCGCCGTGATCCTGGCCCGCTTCATCCCCGTCGCGCGGACCTTCACACCCCCGGCCGCCGGAGCCGGACAGATGCCCTACCGACGCTTCGTCGTCTACAACGCGATCGGCGCGATCGCCTGGTGCGCCACGATGCTGGGCGCCGGCTACCTCTTCGGCGGCGTGGCGTTCGTGAACGGTCACATCGAGCTGATCACCATCGGTGTCGTCCTCCTCTCGCTCATCCCCGCCGGCATCGCGATGCTGCGGCCCCACCTGGCGGGCAACCCGTACGTCGTACCGTCGCTGGTCGGAGCCGGGGTGGCAGCCTGCGCGTTGGCGACGGCGGCGCTGGCGGACGCGGCCCTCGAGCACGACGGTCTCGCCGCTTCGGACTCCTCGATCGCCTCGAGCGTCGTCGCGCACCGGAGCGACGTACTCACACCGCTGGCCAAGGCCGTCACCTTCGCCGGGGGCGAGCTCAGCATCGCCCTGCTCTCGCTCGCGCTCCTCCTCGGTCTCGTCCTGGCACACCGTCGCCGGGACGCAGCCGTCGTAGCGGTGGCGATGGGAGGCGCGGCCGTGCTCGTGGTCGGGATCAAGCACCTGGTGCTGCGCGCGCGACCGGGGCCGGCGACCCTTCTCGGCCCGGTCGACCACGGCTACTCGTTCCCGTCCGGCCACACCCTCTTCACGACCGTCTTCCTCGCGGCGGTGGTGTGGTTGCTCTGGCCGAGGCTCACCCGACCGTGGTGGCGAGCAGTCGCCGTCGGAGCGGCCATCGTCCTCGCCCTGGGCATCGGCTGGAGTCGCGTCTACCTCGGCTACCACTGGCCTACCGATGTCCTCGCGTCGTGGGTGGTCGCCGCCGGCTGGCTGGGGGCGCTCTACCTCGGGCTCTGGTTCCTGGATCGTCGTGAACGCCGCGACATCGGCGCTCCGGCGGCGACTTCGGTGGGGGCATGCTCCGGCCTGTGACCAGAGTCGTGGCCGTCGGGCGATCGACGGTTCTGTCGGGTCATCGGGTCGTGTCGATCTCGGCGATCAGGTTGACCACGCGAACCTTGATCGCGTCGCGGATCGACCGGACGGCCTCGACTCCTTGTCCGGCCGGGTCGTCGAGCACCCAGTCCTCGTAGCGCTTGCCGGGATAGAAGGGACAGGCGTCGCCGCAACCCATGGTGATGACGACGTCAGCGGTCTGCACGGCGCTGTCGGTGAGCAGCTTGGGGTGCCGGGAGGCGATGTCGACGCCTTCCTCGGCCATCGCCTCGACGGCGGCGGGGTTGACCTGGTCGGCAGGCTGGGAGCCGGCGGAGAGGACGTCGATCCGGTCGCCGGCCAGGTGCTGGAGATAGCCGGCGGCCATCTGGGACCGGCCTGCGTTGTGCACGCAGACGAACAAGACGGTGGGCCGCGATTCGTCGTGACCGGTCATGCGGCGGCTCCTCGGGTCGGGTGCAGGACGGCGATGAGCCCGAGTCCGACGGCACCGCCGATGACCTGCATGAGGACGAACGCCGGGACGGACGCGGGTGCGATCCCGGCGAAGGTGTCGGAGAGCGTGCGCGCCAGCGTGACCGCGGGGTTGGCGAAGCTCGTCGAGCTGGTGAACCAGTAGGCCGCGGTGATGTAGCCGCCGACGGCGTACGCAACAGACTCGGGTCGATCGGACCGGAGGGTGCCGAACACGATGACGACCAGGCCGGCGGTGGCGATGACCTCGCCGAGCAGGGTGCCCGACGTGACGCGGTGGTGGTCCGAGACGGAGACGGCGTCGAGGTCGAACATCAGGTTGGCGAGCACACAGCCGACGATCCCGCCGACCACCTGGCCGGCGACGGAGAGGGTGGCCTCGCGGGTGGTGATCTTCCCGAGTGCGCGCTCGATGGTCGTGATGACCGGGTTGAAGCTGGCCGAGACGGGCTGCAACGCCAGGATCAGCGCGACCAGGGCGGCACCGGTCACGAGGCTGTTCTCGAGGAGCTGGAGCCCGACGTCGCCCGGGGAGAGCTGTTGGGCGGCGATGCCGGAGCCCACGACCGCCATCACGAGGAACGCCGTACCGACGGTCTCCGCGGCCACTCGACGGACCAGGCTCACCGGGCGACGCCGCCGATCAGGGCGCCCAGATCGGCCAGGGCCGCGGGCTGCACGCGGTAGTAGACCCAGACCCCGCGCTTGGTGCGCTCCAGCAGGCCACACTCGTGCAGCACCTTGAGGTGGTGGCTGATCGTGGGCTGGGACAGGTCGAAGGCATCGTTCAGGTCGCACACACACGCCTCGCCGTCGCCGTGGGAGGCAACCAGGGAGAGCAGCCGGAGCCGCACCGGGTCGGCCAGCGCCTTGAGCAGCGGCGCGATCCGCTCGGCCGCATCGGAGCTCAAGGGCTCCTTGGTCAGCGGTGCGCAGCAGGCGACGGTCTCGACCGGGGTGAGCTCGAGCAGGGACTTCGACATGCGTCGATATTGACAGACGTCTATGTCTGATGCAAATGTCGCGACATAGACATCCATCAATCTCTCTGCAGGAGTACCCATGTCCCGTGTCCAGCTGGCGATCAACGTCGACGACCTCGACACGTCGATCGCCTTCTACTCCAAGCTCTTCGCCACCAGCTCCGGCCAAGGTCCGCCCCGGCTACGCCAACTTCGCCGTCGCATCGCCCCCGCTGAAGCTCGTCCTGATCGAGAACCCCGGTCACGGTGGCTCGCTCAACCACCTCGGCGTCGAGGTCGAGGACGTCGACGCGGTCGACGCCATCCAGACCCGCCTCGCGTCCGACGGCCTCGCCTCGGTCGACGAACGCGACACCACCTGCTGCTACGCCAAGCAGGACAAGTTCTGGGTCGCCGGCACCCCCGACGGCGAAGCCTGGGAGGTCTACACGGTCCTGGCCGACAGCATCACGCCGTACGGCGAGGCTCCCGACCAGGAGTGCTGCACCGACGCGATCGTCCCTCCGTCCCCAGCGCAGGAGTCTGCGGCCGTCTGCTGCGGTTGATGCGCGGTCGTCAGGTGCCAGACCGGTCGGCGGTCAGCCGGAGAGCCAGCCGCGGGCAGGCCGCGACCGTCCGTCGGGCATGCCGTTCGAGCGACGCGTCGATCATCGGGTCGGTGACGATCGGGAACCCCCACTCGTCGAGCGCGAGCCGCTCGGGCAGCAGCCGAGCGCACAGACCGTGGCCGTCGCAGCGGGTCCAGTCGATCTCGAGCTTCACGAGACCCTCCGCGTCGTCGTGCGGACGTCGACGGGGAGCTCCTGTCGCCAGGGTCGACCGCAGCCGCCGCGGCGGTGCACGGCGACCTCGTCGGCGAGTGCCGCGAGACCGGTCCGCACGAACATCGCAGACCCGTCGGGATGAGCGCAGGCACCGCGACCGGGCAGCTGGGCGACCCGTCGGGCGAGGTCGGCCCCAGGGTCGACGCCTCGGAGCATCGAGTGCACGTCGTGGGCGACGGCCGGCAGGCCGAAGAAGCAGGGCCCGCACTGGCCCGCCGACTGGGCGGCCAGCCACGAGGTCACCGCCACCACCTCGGAGAGCGCACAGGTGTCCGACGACAGGCGAGCGATGACGCCGGCATTGAGCGGCGTACCGGCCGCAGCGCAGGGCTGGACGGGAGACGACCAGGTCGCGGACGTCGCTCACCCAGCTCCCGTGGTAGCCACCGACCAGGACCGGGCGGGGGTCGCGGTCCTGGTCGGGGAGCAGTGCGGCCAGCGGCAGACCGGTCGGCACCTCGACGACGCCGGCGTGCGGGACGTCGCCGACCAGGGTGAGCAGGGTGGTCCCGGGCTCGTCAGGCGATCCCACCTCGGCGAAGCGATCGGCACCGAGCGAGGAGAGCAGCGCCAGCTGGGCGAAGGTCTCGACGTTCGACGCGAAGGTCGGAGCCCCGTCGACGCCGTGCTCGTGGGGAAGCACACGGCGGCCGGGCGGCACGGCCGGACCACCGCTCACCCCGCGGATCGCCGCGCGGACCTCCCCCGACACGAAGCCGCCGTCGGTCCGGAGGATGCGCACCTCGGCGGCGTCGCGACGCTCCCGGCGAGCGGCGGCAAGCGCCGCCATCGAGTCAGCGTCGTGCACGACGACGGTGACCCGGTGGGTGCCGAGCGCACGGGCGACGACCAGCGCGCCGTCGAGCACGAGATGGGGCGCGAGGCGCATCAGGGTGCGGTCCTTCTGGCTCGCGGGCTCGCTCTCGGAGCCGTTGACGAGCACGTGGGTCGCTGCGCCGTACGGCGTCGCGCGCAGCTTCACACCGACCGGGAACGCCGCTCCCCCGCGACCGAGCAACCGCACTCGCTCGGCAAGGTCGGCGAGGCCCGCGTGGTCGTGGAAGCGCTGCTCCCCGTGGTGGTCCCGGTGCTGGGTCAGGCCGGCCGGCCGACCGGAGGTGACTCCGGCGAGCAGCCGAGCGCTGCCGAAAGCCACGGGAGCGAAACGGGCGTCGAGCACGGTCATCGGACTCCTCCGGAGGTGAGCTGCCGGCGAGCCGTCGGCAGTGGTGCGGTGTCCTCGCGGTCGGCTGCGCCGACGCGGATCCAGCCGGCGGTGAGGACGGAGACGGCGCATCCGCCGTACAACGCCCAGGACCACCAGGTCCCGGTGTCGGTCCCGGCGAGCAGGCCGTGGGCCATCGCAAGCACCCAGACGCCGTACGCCGACAGGTGGACGGCACGCCAGGCACGGGCTCCGACGGCGGACGACGCGATCCGGCCGCGGGCCGCTCCGGTCAGTGCCACCACCAGCAGGGCGTAGGTCGCGAGGGTGCCGAGACCGAGGGCGAACCCGCGGTAGCCGGCCGTGAACGGCACGAGCGCACCGGGGAGGCTGACGTCGACGTAGCTGTCGAGCACGATCAGCACGACGTGGAGGGCGAGCATCGCGACCGTCACGATCGCCGCCGACCGGTGGGCCAGCTGGCGCAGCACGCGGCGGTCGCGGCCCGCAGCGTCTCGGGCGCGCGCACCCGACGCGAGCGCGCCGAGGGTCACCGACGCCGTCGCGGCGAGCAGCGCGGCGAAGCCCGCAGCGCGGGCGAGGTACCAGAGCGTCATGCCGCCACCTCCTCGGTCGGCCAGGAGCCGAGCGTCGTGACCTTGCCGTCGGTGTCGACGAGCCGCGCGTCGACACCGCGGAGCCGGCTCGGCGTCGCCCCAGACGATCGCGGCCGTGCTCCACGTGTTGGCGGCGAGGGCCGTCGGCGCCCAGACGGTCGCGGTGCGCACCGACCCGCGAGCCGGTCGCGCCGGTCGCCGGGTCGATCACGTGGTGCTCGGCGCCGCGTGTCGACGTCCACGCACGGGCCAGCACGGACGAGGTCGCCAGGCCGCCGTGACGCGAGATCGACCCGGACGCTCGACCCACCGCTGCACCTCGGCGACGTCGATCGACCACGGTCGCGTGGTCCGGCCCGCGACGGCGAGGTCGCCGCCGATGCCGACGAGGGCTGCGCAGCCGAGCCGCGCGTGGACCCGGCGGGCCGCCTCGTCGGCGGTCCAGGCCTTGGCGGTGGCCCCGAGGTCGAGCAGCATCCCGGACGGGACGGCGACCCGGCCGAGCTCACGGTCGATGCCACGGCCCGCCAGTCGGCGCGGGCGCCGAGGCGGTCGTGCCGGACTGCTGCAGCTGGGCGCGCACCTGGTCGATGTCGTCGACGTAGCCGGCGTCGAGCAGGTGCGCACCGACCGTCGGGTCGACGGCACCGTCGGTCCGGCGAGCCGCGTCGAGCGCGACGTCGACCAGCTGACAGGGTGAGCGGCGCGACCGGCACGAGCGCGCCGGCGGCGCGTTGACGCGCGACAGGTCGGAGTCGGCGCGGAACCTGCTGGCCGCGCGGGCGACGTCGTCCATCAGGTCCCTGACGACGTCGGAGGCGACGACCAGGTCTGCCCCGTCGCCGGCCGCCAGCGTCACGCGGACGCTGCACGACCAGTCCTGCCACGTCGTCGAGACGGTCATGACGACTGTGTCTGGCCGTCGGAGCTGCCCGATCCCGTGCTCGAGGAGACGCCGCTCGACTGCTGGTCGGAGCTGGTCCCCGACGAGCTGCCGGAGCTGCCGGACGTTGCCGGAGTTGGTGGTGTGGGAGTTGGTGTCGCTCGTCGTACCGCCGCCCTGCCCGGCCGCCTGCTGTGCGGTCGCGGCGATGCCGACCGTCAGCAGGCCGGTGCCGGCGAGGGTGCCGAGGACGATGGCAGCGGTGCGGCGGCGGGCCAGCCGGAGGAGGCTCGTGCGTGGGTTCTCGGTCATGGCCCCAGCGTGCGTCGGCGCGGATCAGGCGGACGGAAACGCCGGTTCAAATCCGGGTCAAAACAACCTGTCAGCGGGCGGTGTGTCACGGCCGGCCGAGCACCAGCCGGACCACGGACCAACCGTCGACGCTGACCAGCTCCAGGCGGCCGCCCGATGCCTCTGCGCAGGTGCGCGCGATGTCGAGACCGAGGCCGGTCGAGCCGCGGTCGCTCCGGCCGCGGCCGACCGCGGTCGGCGGGACCCCCGGGCCGCGATCTCGGACGTCGAGCGCGATCAGTGCCGTCCGCCGGGCTCGAGCACGACCGCGATCGCGGTGCCCTCTGCCGTGTGGGCGACGGCGTTCTCCAGCAGGGCGTCGAGGGCCGCAGCAAGGTCCGCGTCGGCGCACCGCACGCTCGGCGGATCCTGTCGCGATCGACAGCGTGATCTCCCGGCCCTGGTCCTCGGCGAGAGGCGCCCAGAACTCGAACCGGTCGCGCGCCACTGCGCCCGCGTCACAGTGCGGCGCAGCGCCCTCGCGCTGCGGGCGGCGGGCCGCGTGGATGACTGCGGTCAGGGTGCGCTCGAGCTGGGCGAGGTGCTCCTCGAGCTCGGCCTTGTCGTCGGAGTCGGGGAGCGACTCGACGTCCAGGCGTACGGCGGTCAGCGGCGTCCGCAGCCGGTGGGACAGGTCGGCGACGGTCTCGCGCTCGGCTGCGAGCAGCTCGTCGATCCGGCCGGCGAGCCGGTTGAGCGCGGCGCCGACCCGGCGTACCTCCTCTGGGCCCTTCGTCCGGCACCCGTGCGGTGAGGTCGCCCTCGCCGAGCAGGTCGGCGGTCTCGGCGGCGGCGGTCAGGTGGCGCACCAGACGGCGGGCGACCAGCTCGGCAGCGCCCGCGGCAGCCGAGGAGCAGGACCAGCCCGGCGCCACCGAGCAGCAGCAGACGCTCCTCGACGGTCTTGCGCGCCACCGAGTCCGAGGAGAAGGTGGCCACCGTGACCGGCCCGTCGGCCGAGGCCACCTGGATGACCACGAGCTCGCCACCCTCGACCGAGCGGACCTGGGCGGTGGAGGTGGGCCGCAGGTCGCCGTACTTGTTGTCGCCGTCGCCGTCGTTGTCCGTCGCCCGGACCGCCGCCTCGGCCGTCGCCATCGGGATCGGTCTCGTCGAGGCCGGGCACCTCGGCCCCGATGCTGGTGCCGTCGGCGAGGACGACCTCGACCGGGAAGGCCTCGTCGCGGTCGTTGATCCGGTCGACGTAGTCCTGCAGCGCGGCGGCGTCGACGGTGCCGGTGCTCAGGTAGTCGGCGACGCCCTGGGCGACGTCGGTGGCGTTCTGCCGGGCCTCCTCGGTCGCCGCCTGCTGGAGCAGCAGCACCAGGGGCACGGAGAACAGCACCAGCACCGCCGCGGCGACCCCGACCGTCAGGGCCAGGATCCGGCTCCGCAGGCTCATCGCACCCCGGGATCGACGAGCTTCACCCCGACGCCGCGCACGCTGTGCAGGTAGCGCGGCTCGGCGGCGGTCTCGCCGAGCTTGCGGCGCAGCCAGGACAGGTGGACGTCGACCGTGCGGTCCGCGCCGCCCCACGGCATCTGCCAGACCTCGGCGAGCAGCTGGCGCTTGCTCACCACCTCACCGGGTCGCGACGCCAGCGCGAGCAGCAGGTCGAACTCCTTGCGGTTGAGCGTGAGCTCGCGACCGTCGACGCTCGCCGTACGCGAGACCGGGTCGACCACGAGTCCGCCGACCACCACGCGCGGGTCCGCGGTGGCCGTCGGCGACGTACGCCGGAGCACCGCGCGGATCCGGGCCATCGCCTGGCCTGCGGAGAACGGCTTGATCAGGTAGTCGTCGGCCCCGGCGTCGAGCAGCCGGACGATCTCGCGCTCGTCGTCGCGCGCGGTCGCGATCACGACGGGCACGTCGCTGGTGGCCCGGATCAGGGCGAGCACGTCGGCGCCGTCGAGGTCGGGCAGCCCGAGGTCGAGCATCACCGCCTCAGGACGGTCGACCGGGAGCGCCTTGATCGCCTCGACGGCGGTGGCCACCGCGGTCACGGTCGCGCCGTGCTCGGTGAGGCCGCGGGTCAGCGCCCGGCGGATCGCGTCGTCGTCCTCGACGACCAGGATCCGCACCATGGGCGCAGCAGTAGTCCGTCACGCACCCGACGTCGGACCAGGCGGCCTTGGCGCCGCTGTGGCCGATCCGGGCGACCTGCACCCCGGTGCCGACCGCAGCGACCACGGCCAGGACGCCGACGCCGACCACGAGCGCGCGCGGCCACCGGTCGTCGCGTGCCGTCCCGGTCCCGTGTCAGCCACCAGAACGCCGCGGCGAACACGAACAACGCGATCGTGAAGGGCAGCAGCTGGTCGCCGAGCCGGGCGTGCTCCTCGATCGAGGGCGTTGTGCGGCAGCTGGTGCTCCAGGTTCTCGCCGCGTCGCGGTCGACAGCGGGGTGAGGATCAGGGCGACCAGGCTCACCGCGGCGGGCAGCGGGCCGGCCCAGGCCCGGAACCTCGGCCACAGCACGGCGCCGATCACCAGCACCACGGCGAGCGGCACGAACACGACCGTCGCGTGCACCAGCAGCGGGTGCACGGGCAGGCCGAAGATCGTCGAGGGCATGCGACAGGTCCTTTCGTACGGCGCACCCGTCGCGCGCCGGCCGGGGCCAGCGTCCCGAGTCCGAGGTCATCGTCAGGACAACCCGACCTCAAATCCACGTCAAACGGGCCAGGGGGTCAGCCGAGCAAGACCCGCATGGCGTCGATCTCCCTGGTCTGCGAGGTGGCGATGCCGTCCGCGAGCTCGACGGCAGGAGCTGGAACATGAAGGGACGATGAACCGACCGGCATGGGTGCAGAGTGGGCGCGTGCGCATCCTGGTGGCCGAGGACGATGTCCGACTCGCCGACCTCCTCGACCAGTCGCTGAGCGAGGCCGGGTGGGACGTCGAGGTCGTCCACGACGGCCAGGCGGCCTACGGACGGGCGCTGCCCGACGGTGTGCCGTACGACGTGCTGCTCCTCGACTGGATGCTGCCCGAGATGGACGGCGTCACCGTGTGCCGACGACTGCGCGACCTCGGGCCTGACGACGCCGGTGCTGATGCTGACCGCCCGTGGTGAGGTCCGCGACCGGATCGACGGCCTGGACGCGGGAGCCGACGACTACCTGCCCAAGCCGTTCGACCTCGACGAGCTCCTCGCTCGCCTGCGAGCGCTCGTACGTCGCTCGACGTACGGCGAGCAGGCGGTCGTCGAGGTCGGTGACCTCGTCGTCGACCCGGGCGCCCGCACCGTCGCGCGCGCGGGGACCGCCGATCGAGCTCTCGGCCCGCGAGTTCGACATCCTGCACCTGCTCGTCGCCCGGACCGGGCAGGTCGTGTCGCGCTACACCATCCTCGACGAGGTCTGGGACGGCGAGACCGACCTGCGCAGCAACGTCATCGACGTCCACCTCGCGTCCATCCGCGCCAAGATCGACCGACCGTTCGGCACCAGCACCATCACCACCGTCCGCGGCGCGGGCTACCGGGTCGACCCGTGAGCCGCCTGCCCCTGCGGGTCCGGCTCGTCGCCGGGTTCGTGGTCGCCATGCTCGTGCTGCTGACCGCCGCTGGCGCGTTCGTCTACTGGCGGGTCGAGTACGCGCTCGACCGCGGACTCGACGCCGAGCTCGACCAGGCGACCGCCGTCATCACCCCGCTGGTGGACGCCTCCGGCCAGGTCACCTCCCCCGAGGCCGCGGACGCCACCGGCGCCGGCTGGCAGGTGCTCGACGAGACCGGCGCCGTGGTCGACTCGGGCGGCACCGCGCCGACGGATCCGCTCGTGCGGGCGGCGGACCTCGACCGAGTCGGCGGTAGCGCCCTGACCGAGGACATCGGCAAGCTGCTGCCGATCGCCGACAAGCCCTACCGGGTCCAGGTCACCGCCCTCGATCCCGGCGACCACTACCTCGTCGTCGGCGTACGACGCGACCACCGCGACGAGGCGCTTCGCGAGCTGCTTCTCCAGCTGACGCTCGCCGGGCTCGGCGCGCTCGCCGTCGCCGCACTCGTCGGCGACCTCCTGGCCCGGGCCGCGCTCCGCCCGGTCGAGCGCTACCGGCGCCGGGCCGCGGAGATCGCCGGGGGCGCCGGCGGTCTGCGGCTCGACGTACCGGAGGGGCGCGACGACGAGATCACCCGTCTCGGTCGCACGCTCAACGACATGCTCGCCTCGCTGGAACGCTCGCTCGAGCACGAGCGTCGGTTCGTCGACGAGGCGAGCCACGAGCTCCGGACGCCGCTGACCGTGCTCAAGAGCCGCATCCAGCTCGCCCGCCGGCGCACCCGCACCGTCGCGGAGCACGAGGCCGTCCTCGACGAGCTGGCCGTCGACGTCACCCGGCTCACCGACCTGGCCGAGCAGCTGCTCGCCCTCGGCTCGGCGGGGGCGGACACGGGGACGACGGACGCCCGCGCCGCGGTGACCGACGTCGTCGTACGCCGCCGGCTCGCGTTCCCCGATCAGCTGATCGAGCTGGCCGTGGAGAGCGGCTCCGTGCCGCTGACGGTGGAGGTCGAACGGACCGCCCTCGAACGCGTCGTCGACAACCTGCTGGCCAACGCGTTCGCCCACGGCGAGCCCCCGGTACGGGTGCGCGTGGAGCGCGTCGACGCCTGGGTCCGACTCACCGTCGAGGACCAAGGCCCCGGGATGGACCCCGAGCTGCTGGCCGAGGCGACGCAGCGGTTCACCCGGTCGGCGGAGGCGAGATCACGCCCGGGAGCCGGCCTCGGACTCTCGTTGGTCGAGCAGATCGTCGACCTGACCGGCGGTGAGCTCCGCCTCTGCTTCGACGGCAGGCACACCAGCCACGGAGGCACGGTCCCAGTCGGCTGCAGCCACTCCGCCTCGATGACCGTGAGCGTCCTGCTGCACGCTGGTTGACGAGGTCGTGAGGCACGGAGCCCTACCCGAACAGGTGAAACCGAAGGAACCGCAGATCGACGGTCCGACCGCCGCATGTCGCTTCCCGGTGTGGGCACCGACAAGCAAGAGCCTGCCCACCTGTCGGCCCGGCGCCGCCGGCGCCTGAGACGTGGGCGCACACACGGAGGAGTTCGCCATGACACGCAAGTTCTCGTTGCTCGTCGCGTTCGGCGCGGGATACGTGCTGGGTGCACGCGCAGGTCGCGAGCGCTACGAGCAGATCGCCGGCAAGGCGCAGGAGGTGTGGCGTGATCCGCGTGTCCAGGCCAAGGCGGAC
Source organism: uncultured Actinomycetota bacterium (assembly GCA_963696245.1). Classification (GTDB taxonomy): domain Bacteria; phylum Actinomycetota; class Actinomycetes; order Propionibacteriales; family Nocardioidaceae; genus Nocardioides. Next base: position 313,357 of record CAVOJM010000004.1, on the reverse strand, counting down.
CGCGCGCAGCAGGTCGTCAAGGACAAGGCCGGCGAAGCCGGGTCCACGGTGGCCGACAAGGTCACGGAGACGGTGTCGGACAAGGTCAGCCGTTGAGCCGTTCCGCGGCGCCCGCTGCCGACTCGGCTGCGAAGCCGGACTCCCCCGACGACCTCACCAGATCCTCGTGGATCTATGTCGCGCGCAAGACGGTCCGCGAGTTCTCCGACGACCAGTGCACCGACCTCGCGGCGGCGCTGACGTACTACTCCGTCCTCGCGCTGTTCCCCGCCGCCATCGCCATCTTGTCTCTGGTCGGTCTGGTCGGACAGGGACCGAGCACGGTCGACACGGTGCTCCAGATCCTGCGAGACGTCGGCGCTACGAGCGCCGCCGACACGTTGGAACCCACACTGACGCAGCTCAGCCACAGCCAGAACGTCGGTTGGGGCCTGGTCATCGGTCTGGCCGCCGCCCTCTGGTCGGCGTCCGGATACGTCGGAGCCTTCGCCCGAGGCATGAACCGGATCTACGAGGTCGACGAGGGACGGCCGATCTGGAAGCTTCGACCGGCGATGCTGCTCGTCACCCTCATCACCGTCGTGCTGACGGCTGTCGTCGCGCTCGGCCTCGTCCTCACGGGGCCAGCGGCGCAGGCGGTGGGCGACGCGATCGGACTCGGCTCGACCGTCCTCCTGATCTGGAACATCGCGAAGTGGCCGGTGCTGCTCGCCCTGGTCGTCCTCATCGTCGCTCTGCTCTACTACGCCACCCCGAACGTGCGTCAGCCGAAGTTCCGGTGGATCAGTGTCGGAGCGGTCGTCGCCATCGTCACGTGGGTCGTCGCGTCCGTCCTGTTCGGGCTGTACGTCGCCAACTTCTCCAGCTACGACAAGACCTACGGGTCCCTCGCGGGGGTCATCGCGTTCCTGCTCTGGCTGTGGATCACCAACCTCGCGCTCCTGTTCGGCGCCGAGCTGGATGCCGAGCTCGAGCGCGGCCGCGAGCTGCAGGCCGGGATCGCCGCCGAGGAGGTCATCCAGCTCCCTGCCCGCGACACCCGCAAGAGCGAGAAGGCCGCTCGGAAGGACGAAGCGGACGTCGCGCGCGGACGTCGTCTCCGGCAGACGCGCGGCGAGGATCAGGACGTCGACCACGGCTGATCGTGCCCGAAAGTCCACACCTTCGGGTGAGGAGATGCCGGTTTCAACCTTTTCTGCGCAGGGGACATCGATGGCATGACAACCCTGGTGGAGTCCGTAGGGACTCGTCGCGAAGACCGGAACGCCGCGACGAACCGCCTGCTCCGCGAAGCTCGAGATGCACCGGCAGCGGAACGCCGACAGCTCATCGATCAGGTCATCGTCCTCAACCTCGAGGTAGCCCATTCCATCGCGCGTCGCTACCGCGGTCGCGGCATCGCGGTCGAGGACCTCGAGCAGGCCGCATGCGTCGCACTCGTGCGGACCGCGAACCAGTTCGACCCCGACCAGGCCGACGACTTCCTCACCTACGCGGTCCCGTCGATGAGTGGAGAGGTGAAGCGGTACTTCCGCGACCACGGCTGGACCATCCGGCCGCCGCGGCGCCTCCAGGAGGTCCAGGCGCTCATCAACCGCGACAGCCGCGCCTCCGACGGACACCCCGAGAGTGCCGATGAGGTGGCCCGCCGGCTCGGCCTGCCGGTCAAGGACGTCAGCGATGCCCTGCTCGCGCAAGGGTGCTTCGCGCCGCAGTCGCTCGACGCACCCACCAGCGACGGCGCAGACACCCTCGGCGACAGCCTCCTCGCCAGCGACGGCATCGACGAGCTCGACGCGGCCGAAGCCCGGGTCATCCTGGGAACCCTCACCCGCGACCTGACTCCGCGCGAGCGGCTCATCCTCTACCTGCGCTTCGTCGAGGGCCGCACCCAGTCCGAGATCGGTGCCGAGATCGGGGTGACCCAGATGCAGGTCTCCCGGCTTCTCAACCGCACCCTGAGTCGCCTCCGGGAGTCGGCGGCCGGCCAGGCCGCCGTCGCCTAGTTGCTTGACGGTGTCAGGTGGGATTCAGGTAGCACCTGCGACCGTGCCGGCATGGACGACGGCTGGGCCCTCAGGCGCGCGGCACCGCTGCTCGCCCTGGTCGTCGTGTCGACAGCTCTGTTCGTGTGGCGCCTGGACGTGTCTGGCTATGCCAACTCCTACTACTCCGCAGCCGCTCAGGCGGGCGCGCAGTCGTGGAAGGCGATGCTCTTCGGTTCGCTGGATGCCGCGAACGGCATCACGGTCGACAAGCCGCCACTGGCGCTGTGGCCCATGGGAATGTCCGTGCGCCTGTTCGGACTGTCCTCGTGGAGCGTGTTGCTCCCCCAGGCCCTCGAGGGCGTGAGCGCCGTCGTCGTCCTCTACCTCTGCGTACGACGGACGGTCGGACCTGCCTGGCCGGCGACCGTCGCGGGTTGCGTCTTCGTCCTCACCCCGGTGACGGTGCTCGTCTTCCGCTACAACAACCCGGACGCGATGCTGACGCTCCTCCTGCTCGGCTGCGCCTACGGGACCCTGCGCGCAGTCGACAGCGACCAGCCGGCCCGGTGGCTGGTGCTCGTGGGAGCACTCGCCGGCCTGGGTTTCCTGACCAAGATGCTCGAGGCCTTCCTCGTGCTCCCGGCGCTGGCGGTCACCTACGCGGCGTACGGTCGACCGCGGCTGCTCGCCCGGCTGGGCCATCTCGCCCTCGGTGGTGCCGCGCTGGTGGCCGCGTCGGGGTGGTGGATCGCGACCGTGGAGCTGTGGCCCGTCCACGACCGGCCGTTCATCGGCGGCTCGTCGACCAACTCGGTCGTCGAGCTGGCCCTCGGCTACAACGGCGTCGGCCGCCTCACCGGGAGCACCAACTCCACCCCGACCGGCGGCGGGTTCGGAGCCACCAACATCGCTCGCATCGGCCGCACCGACCTCGGCGGCGAGATCACCTGGCTGCTCCCCGCCGCGGTCGTGCTCGCCGTGCTGGCATGGTTCCTCAGCCGCAACCACCCCGCCCGTGACCGGGTCCGGGCCGGCCTGCTCCTCTGGACGACCTGGCTCGTGGTCGCGTCGGCGACGTTCCTGCTGATGGCGGGGATCTTCCACTCCTACTACACGGTCGTGATCGCCCCGGCCATCGCCGCGCTCATCGGCATCGGGCTCTGGCTCGCCTGGGATCGCCGGCAGGAACGCGCCGTACGTCGATCCCTCGGGCTCGCTGTCGCGGCGAGCGCCGTCCTGGCCGCAGGCACCGTCGCCGCGGTGGGCTATCAGGTTCGCTCGTGGGCGGCGCCGATCGTGGTGGTGGGCGCCGTGGCGGCGGTCGTTCTGTCCAGTCGCCTCGGCCCGAGGCGTCTGGGCACGGTGACGACGGCGGCGGCCTTGTCTGTCGCGCTGATCGGGCCGGCGCTGTTCTCCTGGGAGACGATCCAGTCCGCCCACGTCGGATCTGGACCGATGGCTGGCCCCGGTCACGCTGCCGCCACCACTGCGCTCGTCTCCGACGGCTCCGACCTCCTCGGCGTACCTCTGCTGGACGGTTCGGGAGTGGTCTCGAAGCAGGTGGTCGACACGCTCCGGGCGAACGGCGGCGACTACCGGTGGGCAGCCGCCACGCTGGGCGCGAGATCTGCCGCGTCGTACGAGCTCGCACTCGGGGAGCCGGTGCTCGCCATCGGCGGCTACAAGGGCACCGATCCGACGCCCACCCTGTCAGCGTTCGTCGCTCTGGTCGACGCTCACCAGATCCACTGGTTCGTGCCGGGCAGCACCAGCGGCACGACGGGCGACACGATCCTGCAGTGGGTCGAGACGCACGCCCCAGCGGTGCGCGCCGGCGACTACACCGTGTACGACCTGTCCGGTCGAACCTGATCGACCCGACCGCGCGCACACGAGGCGATCGCGTAGAGCGGCCGCCCTTGGGCCTCGACGTAGACGCGGCCGAGATAGCTGCCGATGACCCCCATCATGACCAGCTGCAGGCCACCGAGGAGGAACATGCCGACACCGAGGAATGCCCACCCGGGCACGGCCTGGTCCGGATCGAAGACCCGCACCCCGAAGACATAGGCCGCGAGGGCGACGCTCACGACCGAGATCGCGAAGCCGGTCCGACTGATCAGGCGAAGCGGTGTGGTGGAGAAGCCCATCACCCCGCTCGCCGCGAGCCTGGTCATCGAGCGCAGGGGGTAGTGGGAACGCCCGGAGTGCCGTGCGGCCCGGTCGTAGAGCACCGCCTCCTGTCGGAAGCCGACCTGCGCCACGATCCCCCTCAGGAAGCGGTCGTGCTCGCGGTAGCGAGCCACCTCCGCGACGACGCGCCTGTCCATGAGCCGGAAATCGCCGACGTCGCGCGGGATCTCGACCTCGGAGACGTGATTGAGGACGCGGTAGTAGGCCGACGCGGTCGTGCGTTTGAACCAGGTGTCCTGGCGGGTGCGGCGCTGGGCGTAGACGACGTCGGCTCCGCCCTCCCAGGCCGCCAGCATCCGCAGGCTGACCCCGGGCGGATCCTGGAGATCGGTGTCCATGACCACGACCGCATCGGCGGTCGCGCATGCGTCGAGACCTGCCGTGACGGCCATCTGGTGGCCGTGGTTGCGCGACAGGCTGATGACCGTGACCCGGTCGTCGGCCTCCCGCAGGGCGAGCAGCCGAGCCAACGAGTCGTCTCGGCTGCCGTCGTCGACGTACACGAACTCGAACGCGAGGTCCGGCCTGCCGCCGGCGATGTCGATGAGCTCCGCGTGGAAGGCGTCGATGCCCTCTGCCTCGTCGTACACCGGAAGCACGTATGCCACGAGCACGGGGTCCACCTCTGGCGCCCACCTTCGTCTCGGAAGGCGACCATCATCGCGGCGTCGACCTGCAAGGTTCCTGACCGCCCACCCTCGTGGCTCGCGCGCGCCGATCTGCGTTCGTCCCGGTGCTTCAGACGATCTCGACCACCATGGCGGCCCCCATGCCGCCGGCGGCGCACATCGAGATGCAGCCGAGCGTCGCACCCCGGCGGCGGAGCTCGTGGATCATCGTGATCAGCATCCGGGCACCAGTGGCCGCGATCGGGTGGCCCAGGCTGGCGCCGCTGCCGTTGACGTTCACGATCGTCGGGTCGATGCCGAGGCTCCGCACGGTAGCCACCGGGACCGAGCAGAAGGCCTCGTTGATCTCGAACAGGTCGATGTCGGCGAGCGTCAGGCCGGCGCGGTCGAGCGCCTTCGGGATCGCCGCGGTCGGGCCCATGCCGGTCAGCGCCGGGGACACGCCGACGGCCGACCAGGAGCGGATCCGGGCCAGCGGGGTCAGCCCGTGCGCCGTGGCGAAGTCGCTGCTCGCGACCCCGACCACCGCGGCGGCGTCGTTGAGGCCGGCCGCGTTGCCAGCGGTGACGGTCGCGTCGGCCAGGTCGGGTCGCAGGACCGGGAGCCCGGCCAGTGACTCGACCGTCGTACCCCGGCGCGGGTGCTCGTCGACCGCGAACGTGCCGTTCGCCAGCTCCACCGGGACGATCTGGTCGACGAACCAGCCGTTGTCGATCGACTCGACCGCACGCGCCTGGCTGTAGGCGGCCCACTCGTCCACGTCGCGACGGGTCAGGCCGAGGTGCCGAGCCGTGTTCTCCCCCACCGTGATCGGCATGTCGAAGGCCGGCGCTTCCGGCGTGCTCGGGTTGGGTTCCGACATCCACCACGACTGCGCGCCGTCGAGGCCCGGCTTCGTGGTCATCGGCTGGGTGCTCATGCTCTCGGTGCCACCGGCCAGAACCATGCGGTCCATGCCGGACCTGATCGATGCGGCGGCGTTCGCCACGGCCGACAGCCCGCTGGCGCAGTGCCGGTTGACGGCGACACCTGGGACCGAGTCCAGTCCGAGTCGTACGGCGACGTTGCGGCCGATCACGCCGCCACCCTGGAAGCTCTCGGCCAGGACCAGGTCGTCGACGTCGGCGGCACCGACGCCGGATCGTTCGAGCGCGGCACCGACGGCGACCTCCGCGAGCTGGAAGGCGTCCACTCCGACCAGGGAGCCCTTGCGGGCGCGGCCGATCGGCGTACGTGCGGTGGAGACGATGAGGGCGTCGGTCATGAGGTCCAGCTTTCGTTCGGGGTTCTCAGGTGACGGGGATCGATGACCAACCGCGCACGGTCGAGGTGTGGGCGCGGACAGCGCGGTCGTGGTCGATCTCCCAGACCGGGTGACTGGTCAGCACCTTCGTCAGCGCCACCCGGCTCTCGAGGCGAGCCAGGGCGGCACCGAGGCAGAAGTGCACGCCGTACCCGAACGAGACGTGGTGGTCGATGTCGCGGCGTACGTCGAAGAGGTGGGCGTTCGGGTACTTCCGCTCATCGCGGCCCGCCGACGAGGTGAGCAGCAGGACTTTCGAGTCCGCAGGGATCGTGGTGCCATGCAGCTCGACGTCGCGCGTCGACCAGCGGGCCTGAACCGGCGACGGCCCCTCGTAGCGCAGCAGCTCTTCCACGGCGTTCGGGACGAGCGAGGTGTCGGCAGCCAACGCCGCGCGCTGGTCAGGGTGCTCGTCGAGCAGCATCGCTGCCCAGCCGAGGAGCCGGCCGACCGTCTCGGTGCCGGCCGTGACGAGGAGCTGGGCGAAGTCGGCGGCCTGGCGGTTGGTCAGGTCGGCCTGGACGAGCCCGGAGAGCAGGTCGTCGCCGGGTGTGCGAGTCCGGGTCTCGAGGAGCTTCACGATGTAGGCGTCGATCTCGAGACGGGCACCGAAGGAGATGTCGTTGATGATCCCGACATCAGGCTCGATGTGGAACGAGATGTCGATCTGCTCGCGCACCCACTCCCGGTCCGAGGCGGGCACACCCAACAGCTCGGCGATCACCATCGACGGCAGCTGCGCCGCGAAGTCCTGGACGAAGTCGAACTCCTCCCCCGGCGTCCAGGGCGCCAGCAGCTCGTCGCAGATCTCACCGATGCGCTGCTCCAGCGCCGACATCCGGCGGACGGTGAAGACCCGGGAGACCATCGTGCGCAGGCGGGTGTGGTCGGGCGGGTCCGCGAAGATCATCATCCCGGTGTCGTACCGCCGGGCGGACATGATCTCCAGGACCGTGCCGTGGGCCGAGCTGTACGTCGAGGTGTCCTTCAGCGCGGCGGCCACGTCGTCGTACCGCGACAGCGCCCAGAAGTCGTGACGGTCGTTGTAGTAGACCGGGGCCTCGTCGCGCAGCCGCGTCCAGACGTCGTACGGCGCGGCGTCGATCGCCTCGTCCATGGGGTCCCAGTACGGCGAATCTGCGGGCGCGCGGCTCGCCGTACGTCGTTCGGCCTGGGTTCTGCGGGCAGTCACGGCGGCAGCGTACGCAACCAGACCGCGACCCGACCTGTGTTCGGGCTGCCTACCGTGTCGTCGTGAGCAGAAGCCTGAGGTGGGCCACGAGGTCTGAGACGACATCTTCGGGGGCGCGGTCGCGACCGGACTCGACCCAGTCGGCGAGCCAGACCTGGAGCGCTGAGACGACCATGCCGGCGGCGATCCGGGGTCGGAGGTCGACGAGCTGGCCCGCGGCTCCTGCTGCTTCGACGCCGGCGGCGATCATGTGGAGTCCGGAGTCCCACACGGTGTGCTGGACGCCGGGGTTGCCGCCGGCGCTGAGCCATCCGGAGCTTGCTCCGAGGCTGAGCTCGAGGTAGGCGCCGTGGGCCATCAGGAACTCGGCGACGGCGGCGATGCCGCCGACCAGGCGGTCCAGCGGCGAAGCGGTGCCGGCCGTCCGCTCGTCGACGAGCGCGAGGAGCGCGGCCATCCGCTCAGCATGGAGCTCGTTCCAGATCTCCCCTTTGCCCGGGAAGGTCTTGTAGACGGTGGCCAGCGACAGGTCGGCCGCCTTGGCGATGGCGGCCATCTTCGCCTCCGCGAACCCGACTCGTGCGAACTCCTGCTCGGCGGCGGCGAGGACCAGATCCCGGTACATGCTGTGGCGCTTCGTGGCGACCGACACGAGTTCTCCTTGATCCCCTTGACCGATGTTCAGAACAATGGTTCTGTTTCGCAGAACAGTTATTCTAGCGTGAGGAGATCGCAGCGTGAAGCCGACGCTTCCGATGAATCCGACCGGGTGGTTCCAGGTCGCCTGGTCCCACGAGGTCGGCGTCGGCCAGGTGCACCGGATGAGGTACTTCAGCCGCGACCTGGTCGCCTGGCGCGCCACCTCGGGCAAGGTCACCGTGATGGACGCCTACTGCGAGCACCTCGGCGCGCACCTCGGGTACGGCGGCACGGTCGTCGAGGACCGCATCCGCTGCCCCTTCCACGGCTGGGAGTGGAACGACCAGGGCCGCAACGTCTGCATCCCCTACGAGGACCGCCCCAACATCGGCAAGAAGATCAAGACGATGCCGGTGGTCGAGCTCAACGAGTCGATCTACGTCTGGCACGACGTCGAGGGTCGGGAGCCCTACTTCGACGTACCCGACATCTTCACCGGCTTCGGCGACGGCGCCAGCGCCGACGACTACTACCCGCTGTGCGAGCACGCTCGTCTGTTCGAGCAGCGGCTCGAGCTGCACCCGCAGTACGTGCTGGAGAACGGCGTCGACTTCGCGCACTTCAAGTACGTCCACCAGGTCCCGATCGTGCCGCTCTTCACCAAGCAGGAGTTCGTGGACCCGATCGCGCTCGTCGACTTCACCATCACCTTCGACGAGTCCGACACCGGCGGCAAGATCGAGGACATCAACAGCGGCGTCAACGCCTTCAACTGCGGCCTCGGCCTGGCGGTGACCAAGAGCTGGGGCATGATCGACAACCGCACCGCGTCTGCGGTCACGCCCGTCGACGACGAGACCTGCGACGTCCGGTTCAGCGTCTGGATCGGTCGCAAGCCCGGCGACGACCGCGACCACTCCGAGTCCGCGGACCGCCACGCCCGCGGCGTGATCGAGCAGTTCGAGGCCGACATCGAGATCTGGTCGCACCAGAAGTACGCCAGCCCCGCCGCCCTGTCGCGCGGCGAGTACCCCGGCTTCACGGCCCTGCGGAAGTGGGCCGAGCAGTTCTACCCCGAGACCACCACCACTGTCACCACAGGGAGCCCCGCATGATCCGCGTATTCCAGGTCGCCACCGGCAACGTCGGCTCCGAGATGATCAAGCGTCTCGGCCCGCACCCGGACCTCGAGCTGATCGGCGTGCACTGCTACTCGCCCGACAAGATCGGCCGTGACGTCGGCGAGCTCGCCGGCATCGACCCCGTCGGCATCACCGCCACCGGCACGGTCGAGGAGATCATCGCCGCCGCGGCCCGACGTGGTGACCTTCCACGGCGTCTTCCCCGACGAGGACCTCTACGTCCGCGTCCTCGAGGCCGGGATCAACATCGTCACCACCGCCGACTGGATCACCGGCTACCACCGCGACACCAACCACCCGCACCCCTCGGGCCGTAAGACCAGCCAGGTCCTGCAGGAGGCGTGCGAGCGCGGCGGCTCGTCGTTCTACGGCACCGGGATGAACCCCGGTCTCAACCAGATCCTCGGCGTCGTCTGCTCCGCCGACGTCGCGGACATCGAGAACGTCACCACGATCGAGTCGGTGGACGTGTCCTGCCACCACTCCGCCGACACCTGGCGCGAGGTCGGCTACGGCCTGCCCGTCGACGACCCGGCCCTGCCGGCGATGCTGAAGAAGTACACGGAGGTCTTCGCCGACTCGGTCTACCTCAAGGCCGACTGCTTCGGCCTCGAGCTCGACGAGGTCACCTTCTCCTACGAGCTCGGCGCCTGCACCAAGGACGTCGACCTGGGCTGGTACCAGCTGCCGAAGGGCTCGCTGGGCGGCAGCTACATCAAGTACCAGGGCCTCATCGACGGCGTCCCCCGCGTCGAGACCCACCTCGAGTGGCAGATGACCCCGCACACCGACCCGAGCTGGGACATCAAGGGCTGCTACATCACCCAGATCAAGGGCGACCCGCAGATCTACAACAAGCACATGATCTTCCCGGCCGCAGGCGCGGACCTGAAGAACGCCGAGGACTTCGCCTCCATCGGGATGACCGTCACCGGGATGCCGGCTCTGCACGCCGATCCGCTCCGTCGTGGCCGCGCCGCCCGGGATCGTGACCAGCGCCGACCTGCCGCTGCGGGCCTTCGCCGGACGGTTCAAGCTGTGAAACCCCAGGTAGTGCGTCGCATCGTTCGGTGCTGAGCCGTTGAGGGGCATCATCCCCGGCACCCTGCTCGCCTACCTGCGAACAACCTGACCAGCACGTTCGTGACCGTTTGCAGCGGTGCGGACCGGGGCACTGTCCAGCCACGGTCTCGGGATCGCAAACTCGCAAGAAGGAGCGTTCGTCATGGGCTGTGGAGCCGGAAGTTTCCTGCTGGTCGTCGGATCCACCCGCACAGGCGTCTGACCACCAGACGACACGAGCTTCTGCGTTGAGTCAGTGCGCGCCGCCGTGATCGACGAAGCACCCGTCGCCATCAACGACCGCTATGAGTTGCGCGGACTCATCGGACAAGGAGGCATGGCCGAGGTCCACCGAGGTTTCGACCGAACCCTGCGTCGCGAGGTTGCGGTCAAGATCATGCACAGCGCACTAGGCGGGCAGGTAGATCGCCAGCGGTTCGCGTCCGAGGCCCAGTTGCTTGCCAGCCTCAACGACCCTCATCTGGTCACCCTGCTCGACGCAGGTGTCGACGAGTCCGAGGACCTGGCGTGCTCCTGGCTCGTCATGGAGCTCGTCAAGGGCCCAACGCTCGCCCAACGTTTGAAGGGCGGACCGCTCACACACGGCGATGCCGCCACCGTCGGTGCAGGCATCGCGCAAGGACTGGCCCACGTCCATAGCCTCGGAGTGGTCCACCGAGACGTGAAGCCCGCGAACGTCCTCCTCACCCTCACCGGCACAGCGAAACTGGCAGACTTCGGTGTCGCCCGCATGATGGGCGACGACCACGACCTGACCCAAACGGGCCACACGATCGGCACCGCCGCCTACCTGGCGCCCGAACAGGTCAAAGGTCAGCCGGTCACCGGGGCAAGCGACGTCTACGCCTTGGGTCTCGTCCTCCTCGAAGTGCTCACCGGGCGCCGCGCCTACACCGGCCCGCCGGCCGAAGCAGCCCTCGCCCGACTCCACCGCAGCCCGATCGTGCCAGTCTCGCTCGGCGCCAGGTGGACCCGGCTGCTGACCCAGATGACAGCCGCCGACCCCGCAGCGCGACCCACTGCCACGGACATCGCCGTACGGCTGTCGACCCTGACCACCAGCTCCGGACCTGCGCCACTCCCGTTGGACGCGCTCGACGAAACAGGAGACGTCGTCGGCACGCCAACGGGGCTGGTCCTCGTTGCCGACCTGCTCGACAGGTCCCCGACGGGTACGACACCAGGATGGAGCTCCGACACTGGTTCCACGTCTGGGGTACGTCCCTGAGCTGTCAATCCGTTGCGGAGGACTCCCGCTTCGGGCCGAGGAGGCGTTCAAGCAGCGTGGGATCGCTCGGCCAGGCGGCCAGGAGCGTGTCGCGGGGGATGCTCCTCGCGGCGTAGCGCAACAGCAGGATCACGGCCACCACATCGTCGAGTGGTCCGATGACCGGGAGGAACTCCGGCAGGAGATCGATCGGGGACAGCACCCACAGCACCGCGACGAGCAGGGCGATCTTTGCTCGTCGCGGTACTAGTGGGTTCTTGCGAAGCGTCCTTGCGGTGGTGACGCAGGCCGGAAGGAACTCGGCGACCTGCTTCATCAGCCCGTTCGGGAGCCGTGAAGCAGCGAGCACCATCACCAGGCAGCTGATCGCCCAGAGCGCCAGTGCGACACCTGCGAGGAGGACCATCCGCTCCATCGTTCAGACCGTAGTCGACCCCGAGTTGGTCAGGTTGGCGAGTCGACGTGTCATGACGCCTGCACCGGGAGCGTGACCGGGCTGGTCGGTCCGAACCCAGTCGTCGTGTGGACGGTGAAGGTGACCTCGGTGGCGCCGTCCGGGACAGGCGCCGGGAGCGGCAGTGTCTGGGTGGACTCCTCGGCGAGCTTGAAGGGGATCGTGCCGAGCTTCGTGTCGCCGACGGTGACGGCGATGGTGCCTGCGCAGCCCTTGTTGCCGCTGCCGCAGGTGACCTGGAGGCTGGCATTGCCGTGGGCGTCGGGTGTGACGACGGTGGAGGCGATGGCGAGGACGGAGGGGTACACGACTCCCGTGGGTGTGTTGTCGCCGTGCGGGTCGAAGCAGCTGTCGAACTCGAAGGCGGGGTTGGTGACCGTGTCCCCCTGGGCGTCGGTCATGGTCAGGAACCCGGTGAGCTTGCTGGGCCCGCTCGCCGTGTAGCAGTCGTTGCTGTGCACGTTGAGCTCGAACTTGCCGTAGCCCTCGGGTGGCATGGGGACCTCCGGGTCGGTCCAGCTCATCAGGCAGTTCCAGTCGCCGCCCGGTCCGACGTCCTTGTTCTGGGCGCCGGCTTTGTCGCACATGGCCTTGGCGTGCAGCGACGCGGGAGTGACGGTGCGCCCCTGGATACGGGCCTGTTCGGCGTACACGTTGGCGAAGGTGGTGGTGAGCGACCGCTCCAGTCGGGGCCGGGTGACGGTGCTGTTGTCGCCGTTGGTGGCGACGACGGCCGAACCGAGGGCGATGACTGCGACCAGGGCCGCGAGGATGACGAGGATGGTACGACGCATGGTGTTCAGCCTCCAGTGATGTCGCGTCGGCGGAGCATGAGGAAGGCCGCTCCGAGGGAGATGGCGCACCAGACGGCGCTGGTGATCAGTCCTTCGGTCAGCGGCCCGAAGAACCGGGGGTCGGCGAAGAGACCGTGCCAGGCCTCGAACGGTGTCGTGAGCAGGAACGGACGGATCGCCTCGACGCCACCGAGGGCACCGACGAGCTGCATCACCATGCCGATGACCACCGGCGCCGCGATACCGACGGCCGGGTTGCGGGACCACACCGAGAGCAGGATCGCCAGGCAGGTGAACCCGAGCATCGCCGGGAGCATGCTCGCCCAGCTCGCAGCAACCAGCCGCAATGCCTCGGAGGCGGGGATGGTCTGTCCCGATAGTCCGATCAGCGGTTGGTGCCCGACGATGAGCAAGCTCGAGCTGATGGTGGACGCGGCGAGCACGGCGAGCACGATGACCGCGAACCCGGATGCCGTGAGTGTCTTCGCCCAGAACAGCTGCGCGCGGCTGGTGGATCGGGTGAGCACGGTCTTCCAGGTGCCGTGCTGGTCCTCGCTGGCGAAGATGTCTCCGGCGACAACCGCGGTGAGCAGCGGGAGGACCCACTGCGCGGCGAACCCGAGGACGAGCAGCGCGAGCGCGAAGCCGTTCACCGTGGCGAACCGGCCGAACAGGGTGTCCTTCGGGGGTCGGGACTGGCCGTGGATGACGACCACGACGATGATCGGGAGCACGAGAGCGCCGATGAGGACAGCCTTCGCGCGGTACTGGGCGCGGAGCTTGCGGATCTCCCAGCGCAGAGGCGCCACGAGGCCGGGGCGTTTCGGGGCGCCTGCTGTGCCCTCTGCTGTGGCGAGGGGTACGGCGGTCGTGGCGCTCATCGGGCGCCCTGCGTCAGCTCGGCCGGCCGGTCGAGGGTCTGGTGGGTGGTGTCGTCGGTGAGCATGAAGAACAGCGCCTCCAGCGGTGTCTGGGTCTGGTTGAACGCGAGCAGGTCGATGTCGGCGCGCACGAGCGCGGCGACGTACGCCGAGACGTCTGCCTGCGGGACCGGTGACGACGAGAGCTGCCTCTGGGTCGCGCGTGACCGTCAGGCTGGGATGCTGCTCGGCCAGGCCGAGCGCGCGTGTGTCGTCGGTCGTGGCGAGCAGGTGCCCGGGATCCGGAGCCATCGTGCGCAGCTTCGCGATGGTGCCGTGGAACGCGACGGTGCCGCGCTTCATGATCGTGACGTTGTCGCAGATCTCCTCGACCTCGTCCATGTCGTGGGAGCTGAGGAGCACCGTCAGCCCGCTGCTGGCCAGCCGCTTCACCAGGGCGCGCATGTCGCGGATGCCGGCAGGGTCGAGCCCGTTGGCGGGCTCGTCGAGGACCAGCAGCCGCGGCTCGCGCAGCAGGCTCGCCGCGACACCGAGACGCTGACGCATCCCATAGGAGTAGCCGCCGACCTTCTGGTCGGCACGGTCGGTCATCTCGACCAGCTCGAGGAGCTCCTCGAGCAAGCCGGGGCGGGTACCGCCGTCGAGGAGTGCCAGACCTTCGAGGTTCTGCCGACCGGTCAGGTAGGGGTAGAACCGCGGGCTCTCGATGAAACCGCCGACCCCGTCGAGCACACCGACACCGTCGGCTCCCCAAGTCTTGCCCAACACCTTGATGGTGCCGGAGTCGGGACGGATCAGACCGAAGAGCATCCGCAGGAACGTGGTCTTGCCGGCTCCGTTGGGCCCGAGGACGCCGTACACCTCACCCGCGGCGACCCGGATGGTGATGTCGTCAACCGCGCGAATGGACCCGAAGGTCTTGGTTACTCCGGTCGCTTCCACTGCGAGTAGATCGTTCATGAAGAGCAACGTAGAAGGTGCAACATGAAGAGAGGATGAAGCCGATTCCTCGGGTTGTGCCGGCCGGGACAGCCGACCACGAAACTGGGTGGCACCAGAGCGGAGTGATGGAGATGGCTTGGGTCTGGTCCTGGATCCGGCGGCTCGCCACCGATGGTCGTGCGCGCTTGGTGCTGTTCACGAAGCTGTCCCTCCCGGTCAGTGTGCTGACCGGGGGCTGGAAGCTGGTCCTCGCTGTTCCCTACGAGTCGCTGCTCCTGGCGATCACTGGCCTCTACGCCATCGCGCTCTCGGTGATCAGATCCATTGCCCTGCGCACCTACCTGCGAGACGAGACCCGGAACAGGAGGACCATCGGGGTCGCCGTGATCGTCCTCTCGCTCGCGTACTCCATCACCTGCATCCCGATGGTCGTCGGCACTGAGAGCTGGACGAAGAACTACACCGAGGTGGCCGGTATCGCGATCGCCACCATCACGTTCACCGAGATCGGGCTGGCAGTGAACGGCGCGATCCGCAACCGCCACCATCCCGCACCGATGGTCGCAGCCCTGCAGCTCTCCAACCTGGCCGGTGCTCTCATCGTCCTTCCCGTGACGCAGGCCGCGATCCTGTCCTTCACCCACCCGGATGATCCGAGCCAGTCGGCCGGCATCACGGGCATCGTCTGCGGAATCGCCGCCGCCGGGCTCGGGGTCCGGATCCTCACCCGCCGAGATCCGGCCCCACCGACGAGCACCGGCAGACAGGCTCAACAGGAGCTCTCACCGTGAGCGAACAGGCCCAACCCCACCTCCGCGGCTCCGTCACCCAGGTGTCGTGACTCGAATCGCACAATTTGACAGTCACTGTCATTTGTCCTCAGGATGGTCGTCCCGACGCAGGAAAGCCCGGTGTCACGGCCTCGCACGAGGCTGCCACGACAGCATGGAGGCCCACCCGTGATCCTCGACAGATTCGCCGTCACCGACATGGTCGCGATCGTCACCGGAGCGGGTCTCGGCATCGGACGAAGCATCGCGATCGGGCTGGCCCAGGCCGGCGCCGACGTGGTCGTGGCCGCGCGCACCGCGACCGACCTCGATGAGGTCGTGGCACGCATCGAGGAGACCGGTCGGCGTGCCCATGCTGTGCCGACGGACGTGATGGAGACCGAGCAGCTCGAGCACCTGGTGGCCGAGACGCTACGCGTCTTCGGACGTCTCGACATCCTGGTCAACAACGCAGGCGGCACGGCTCCCCGACCGGCCATGATGACGTCCGAGCGCTTCCTCCACTCCGCACTTCACTTCAATGCCATCGCGCCGTTCGTGCTCACGAAGCTGGCCGCTCAGGCCATGGTCGACACGGCCGGCCGTGGGAGCGTCGTCAACATCTCGTCGCGCGTCGCGGACATGGTCCTGACTTCCTTCGTGGCCCACGGGGTCGGCAAGGCGGCTTTGACGCACATGACCAAGAACGTCGCTGCCGAGCTCGCCCCCGCCGTTCGCGTCAATGCCATCGGCACCGGCGCCATCGCTACTCGTGCACTCTCGACGGTGATGGAGGACGACCAGATGCGCCGCGACCTCGTCGAGCGCACTCCCATGGGCCGTGCCGGCGAGCCTGAGGACATCGCGTGCGCAGCCCTGTACCTGGCGTCGCCGGCCTCGTCCTGGGTGACGGGAACCGTCCTGAACGTCGATGGCGGCTCGACCATCCCGGCCGTCCAGATCCCCGTGCCGCCGCTCGAGCCCCGGACGAGAGCATGAGCGAGTCCCGGGCGGATGGTGCCCCGTCGCTGCCGCTCCGCGAGCGGAAGCGCATCGCGTTGCGCGCCGAGATCCAGCAGATGGCGCTGCAGATGTTCGCGACTCAAGGCTTCGAGAACGTGACCACGGAGGCGATCGCGGAGGCGATCGGCATCTCCCCGAGCACCTTCTTCCGCCACGTCCCGAGCAAGGAGCTGCTCCTTCTCGGCGCCACTCACCGCGGTCGGGCGCAGATCCTCGCGAGCTTCCGGGCGCGGCCGGTGGACGAGGACGTCGCCGACTCACTGGTCGCGGCGATCCTGAGTCGCACCGCACAGTTCGTCGACGACCGCGAGACTCTCGAGCTGTGGCGGCGAGCCATGGCGTCGGCGCCTGCGGAGATGCGCCGTGCGTCGTTGCTGAACCGCGAGGACTGCGACGAGCTCATCGAGGCGGTCGCTGCTCGCCTCGACGACTCGAACGAGCTGCGGGCTGGTGTGCTGGTCCGGTCCGCTGTCGCCGCCGTCGAGTACGCCTACGAGTGGTGGCTCGGGCACGACGATGCCGACTCGTCTGCACGACCTCACCCGGCAGGCGCTCGCGCAGGTCACCGGGGGTCTACCGACGTCGTGACCGTTCAGGTCCCGTCGCGTCACCTCGTTCGCGCTGGTCGTATCCCGCGGTAGAAGCCGCGGCGTACGACCCACGGCAGCAGCACGCGGCGGATCACCCACGCGGGTAGCTGGACGGTGCGACCGTCGGCGACCACGAACAGCAGTCCGTCGTCCTGGACACCGAGGATCGAACCCCAACGCGACCGGGTCGCCTTGTACGGCTGGAGCGACGTGCCCGCGAGGAAGGCGCGGACGTTGGCAGCAAGCAGTCTGTCGGCTCGGTTGCGCGCGCTCGAGCGCTGAGGATCTGTGGCCGCTACGTCGCCGATGGCGAAGATGTCTGGACAGCGGACCGACTGCAGAGTGGTCGACACCTCGACGAATCCGAGGTCGTCGAGGAGGTCCTTTGGCAGCCAGTCGGTGTTGGGCTGCACCTTGCCGATGGCCCACAGGACGGCGTCGGCCCGGGTCGCGGGTTGCCCGGTCTGCCACTCGACAGGCTCGTTGGTGATCTCGTCGCAGGCGAAGCCGTCCGGCACCGCGGCGCGGTGTCCCGGGTGCAGCCTGACGCCTAGGTCGACGAGGCGACTGCGGACCGGCTTCCAGGCTCGCGGGTGGTAGTGGACCAGCGGGCGGTCTCCCGGGAAGAAGAGGTCGACATCCTGGTGCGGCCAGCGGATGCGCAGGTTGGCCGCGGCGCTGAGGGCGGCCGCACCTCCGCCGATGACGGCGACCGACCGGGCGGACGCGAGTCTCTCGTGGTGGCTTCGGACGTGGTCATCCACCTCGTCGCGCGACATCAGTGCCGACGTCCTCCAGAAGCCGTTGGTGACCCCGGTCGAGATGATCAGCACGTCGTACGGTTCGACGACCCCGCTGCCGTCCGCGAGCCGCACCTGCACCTCGCGCGCGACCGGGTCGAGGCCGGTCAAGGAGCCATGCACGCGACGAACGCTGTCGAGCCGACGGAAGCGCGCGAAGTCGATGCGGTTGTCCGCGGCCCAGTCGTCAGGCCTGGCGAGACGGACGCCCAGCTCCTGGCCACTGACGAGCTCGGGTTTCGACGAGATCCCGACGACCTCCACATGGCGTGCCAGGTGGATCGCGGTGAGGACCCCGATGTCGCCCAGCCCGGCGACGACGACCCGCGGCCTACCGGGAATCACCGGCGGCCGGCGTCGGACGCAGGCGCGGAACCGGCACGTCCATGGCCGGCCGTTCGCACCCGCCGTCGACGTGGAGCAGCTTGCCGGTGACCCACGCGGACGCGGGCGAGGCGAGGTAGAGCGCTGCGCACGCGATGTCCTGCGGTGTTCCTGGTCGACCCATCGGGGTGTTGGCCTCGAACTCCGCACGCAGCTCGTCGTTGGTCAGCACGACTTCGAGCCCCTGCGTCGCCACCCCGCCCACGATGATCGCGTTGACACGGACGTACGGAGCGAACTCCCCGGCCAGGTTGCGCGTGAGCTGGTTGAGCGCCGCCTTGCCGGCGCCGTACGCGGCGAAGGAGCTGAGCACCATGTCGGAGGAACGCGAGGAGATGTTGACGATGGCACCCCCGCCCGCGGTGTCGACCATCGGCTGCGCCACCAGCTGACTCATGAGGAACGGCGCGGTGACGTTGAACTTCATCGCCATGTCGAAGAACCGCTCGGACGTCGCCAGGGCCGGGCGGGGTCCGGTGCCGCCGGCGTTGTTGACCAGGACGTCGAGCCGCCCGAAGACCTCGACGGCGCGCTCGACGAGACGTCGACGGTCCTCGTCGACGAGTACGTCGGTCGGCACGGCGATCGCCGTGCCGCCCTCGCTCTCGATGTGCGCCACGACGTCGTCCAGGTCGGAGGACGTGCGTGCGCCGAGGACGACGCTGGCGCCGGCCTGTGCCAGACCGATGGCGATGCCGCGTCCGATGCCTTGCCCAGCACCGGTGACGATCGCGACCCGACCGTCGAGCCGGAACTCGTCGAGGATCACCTCGCGCGCTCCAGTCCCAGGTCCGGCGCTGCGCGGCCTGCCATCAGCGGGAGGTCGAGATAGGTCTTGATGCCGGGCTCCGCGTTGACCACGTACGGAATCGCGCTCACGCAGTGATTGGCCGTCACGACGACGCCCGGGTTGCGCACGAGACCCTCCTCGATGCTGGTCGGCTGGAGGCCCTTGAAGGTGAGCTTCACATCGGGATCGCCGGTGATCTCGACCTCGAAGCGCTCACCCTCCGGCCCGAATCCCCACGCCGGGTCGAAGTGCTCCTCACCCATGAACCAGTTGACGCTCGCCGTCACGACCGGCTCGCCGTCGACCAGCGCGCTCCAGTGGAACTTCCGTGCCGCCACCTGGCCCGGCTCGATGACTCCCACGGGCGCCTCGATCGGCTGGGTCGCAACGGCGACCTCCTGCACCGTGCGGTACTCCGGGTCCACGTCGAAGCCCATCTCGGCCACGATCATGCGTACCGACGCCTTGAAGCCCGCCCCGAGCAGGTCGACGATCGGGCCGGCCATCGCCTCTTCCGGACTCACCCCGAAGCCCATGATGTGTCGGACCACGTCGGGGGCGTTGTAGGTCCGGATATCGCTGAACTCCTCCGACCGCACGTGGGTGACCCGCGCGCTGAGCGCGGACACCATGAGCGGGAACCGCTCGGTGATGCCGCCGGGGTGGATCCCTGTGCCGTGCAGGGTCGTGCCGCCCTCGGCACACGCGTCGAGGATCGCCTTGCTGTTGTCGAGGTCGGGGTAGATCCAGCCGACCGGGGTGACGACGTTCTTCCCCGAGCGCAGGAGGTCGACGACCTCGCCCTCGTCGGGCAGGAGCGGGCTGTAGACGACGCAGTCGGCGTCGAGAGCGAGGATGTCGGCCTTGCTGGTCGTCGCCAGAACGCCCGTCGGACCTTGGCCGACCAACTCCCCGGCATCCCTCCCGTTCTTGTTGTCCGAGTGCACCCAGACGCCGACCAGCTCGAGGTCGGGATGCGCGAGAACCCCTTCGATCGCTGCTTTTCCGACGCCCCCAGTTGCCCACTGCACTACGCGAATCGTCATGGCTTCACCTGCTCCTTTGCCCAGCGATAGTCGGCCTTGCCCGATGGGGACCGTTGAAACCGGCGTCGAGGACGGTCGTCATGGCGACTCGAGTCGCGGCGGGGTGACATCGCGGTTGGGGTGTCGGCCCAGGGGCCGACATCCCCTCGCCCGGCACCCAGGAGGTGCGCGCCAGGAGATCGCCGACCTCGGCCAGGTTCATGACGTCCAGCTCGTAGTCGAAGAGGCCGTTTCCCGCGTAGTGCAACACCGAGAAAGCGGGCGCCTGGTAGGGCCTCCCGTCCTCCCAGCCGCCGGGGAGGCGGTTCCACCAGTAGGTCACGACGCGGTCGCCGTCGACCATCGTCCATTCCTCCGGGAAGCTCCACCCGTCCAGACCGGCCATGGCCATGTCGAAGAAGGACGCGATCGCATCACGACCCTCGACCCGACCCCAGGCGGGATCGATGAAGACCGCGTCCTCGGTGAACCAGGCACCGATCGTCGCCCAGGGCGCCTCCCCGGACACGCACAGCTCACGCTGAGCCACGTAGGCGCGGTACGACTCGAGCGCCTCACGCTCCCGGTCATCCAGCTCTGCCATCAGCACTCCCTGGGCGTTGCGTCTCGCGCTCGCATCGCCCGAACAACTTGATGACAGAGTCTATCAACTTGACAGTCACAGTCAACTATCACGGCGCGGGAGTGTCGCCATTCACCCCACCGACCCCGCACCGGGAACGGAGCCCCGCGCTGTGCACGGCGGGGCTCCGTGCCGTGTTGCTGTGCCGCGTCAGACGTTCACTCCGCGGGATAGGCGAGCAACCGAGTGACGGCGGTCATGCCGTCCACGTGGTTCGGAGCTGAGGCGTCAGCGGCGTCACCCGTGTCGTTGATGATGTGGCGGATGCCGCCCTGGCCGATCACCACGCCAGCGGCCAGCGACGTGAAGCGGACCTGGGGCGACGTCGGAGAGGTGATGGCGGCCGCGGCGTGGATCGCCTCGGTGGGCGGGAACGGGAACAGGCTGTAGATGGACATGCCGGTCGCGCGGTGGGTACGCACGCCCGCGCCGACGGCGTACGACGCATAGCCCTCGGTCGTGCCGTTCATCCAGGCTGCCTGGTTGGGCATGCCCTCGGGCATCTCGCTCTGGTAGAAGACGGTCTCGCCATCTTGGCCGTTCCAGATCACCTGCTGCTTCTGCCAGTGCTCCACGAACAGTCCGGTCGCGGTGACGTTGTCGCCGTTGACGATCAGGCCGTGATCGACCGGGGCGGTGGTCCAGCCGCCTCCGGCGCCGTGGTCTGCGCGCCAGATCCAGCTGTCGTCGATGAGGACGTGGTCACTGTTGATCGTCACGCCCGTGTTGGCGACACCGGCAGTGGCGCCTCCGACTCGGACGAAGAGGTCCGTCAGGGTGGTCGGGTTGTCCGCGTCGCTGCGGTCCTTGTGCTGGCCGGGCTGGCCGACACGAACGAGGGTTTCCGACGGGACCGTGCCGGCGTCGACAACCAGTCCTGAGACCACGACTCCGGGTACGTCGCGGATCAGTAGCGCAGCTGTGCCCTGGGTCGGCATCAAGGTGGCGTAGCCCAGGCCCAGGACCACGGTGTTGCGCCGGGTGACCTGGATGGGTGCCTCCAGGTCGTAGACGCCCGGCGTCAGGAGGAGGTTCTTCCCGGCGGCAAGGGCTCGGTTGATCCGAGCCGCGGTGTCGGTGGGCTTGGCGATGAAGAACCGGTCGATTGCCAGGCTCCGCCCGGCCCGGTGGCCGGTGGACCAGTTGACGCCGGCCGTGTGGGTGGCCGCGGAGGGGACGAACACCTGGTACTTGTCGTGCTCGAGGTAGAGGAACGGTGCTGGACGCGACACCGGTGTGCTGCGCAGGGTGGTGTAGCCGTTCGGGTCGAAACTGCTTGCGGGGGCGCCGTTGACGCCCGAGAACACCAGGTTGACGCCGGTGCCGTCCCAACCGCCGATACTGCTGTCGCGGATGTAGTACTGCGCCTGAGCGGGCTCGCCGGCCAGCGCGTTGCCGCTGCTCACGGTGCCGGCGATCCGGCTGTCTGCGATCTCGGAGCCGAAGGCGAGCGAGCCACCCACCCCGGTCAGGTCGAGGTTGCCGGTGATGTTCACCCGACGCAGCGGCGCGGCCTGGGAAACCGCCCAGCTCATCGTGTGCGGCGCCTCCCCGACCTGGTCCGGGTTGATCGTGAGGTTGCTCAGAGATCGCCAGAAGTGGTCAAGCGCGCTAGGGCCGAACGGGCCTGTCTCGGGGTCGACGTGAAGAGCGCCGTTGATGACGACGTCGCGCGGGGAGGAGCCCAGGCCCGCGATGGAGGTGTAGTAGCCCACCGTCGAGCTGATGGGACTGGCCGCGCTGCCGTAGGTGCCGGGCTTGAACAGCACCAGGTGTCGGCCGGTGCTGAACTGTTCCTCGCCTGCGATGCCCTGGAGGTAGGCGTTGATCTTGGCGTCCGACGTCTTCGGCCCGAAGATCTTCACGTTGGGTCCGAGGTCGGTGGGTGCGGCTGGCCCTCGGGGCCAGGGTCTTCGCGCCGACCGCGTCTGGGCTTGCTGCAGGACTGGGAGTGCGGTGGCCAGGAGCCGATGCCTGCGCTGGCAGCAGGCTGGTGAGCACCAAGGTGCCGACGGCCCCGGTCAGAGCGAGGGAAAGCCCGGCCTTACCTCGCATGGTTGTCTTCCACATCTGGAACTCCTAACGTTGGGGAGCGGTTGGCATTTCAGGGTCGACGCCTCATCGAACGGCGATGGGGTTCACCGGCGATCCGACGGCGCCCGTGATCGGTAGAGGTGCAGCCACCAGTGAGCAGTCGTAGCGACCGTCGGCCGCGCACGCGTCCGGCAGGGCCTCGAAGTTCCACATCTCCCCGATGAACAGGCCGATGTGCGGAATCGCGACCTGGTGGAGCGGCTGGAACGCGTTGTGGAACTCGTTCGGTCGGACCTCGAACCCCCAGGTGTCCGTCGCGATCCCCGCGATCTCGCTCTGGTGAAGCCAGTCGGCGGTCGTGAAGGACAGCCCGGGCGCCGGGCCGCCGGCGTACTCGCCCCACCCCTCGCGACGGGTGCGAGCGAACTGGCCGGTGCGCACGAGGACGATGTCGCCGCGACCGACGGTCGATGATGCTCCTTGCTGCTCGATGGTCTGCTCGAGGTGCGCCTGGGTGATGGCGAAGCCGTCAGGAAGCTCTCCGTCTGTCCCCAGCGCACGGCCGACGTCGAGCAGGACGGCACGACCCGCGATGACGTCCGCGACGGTCTCGATCCCGGTGACGAGGTCACCGGCGCTCGTCACCACCTCGTTGGCCGGCCGTCCGTTCCAGGCGACGCCGTGGTCGAAGATGTGGCCGAGGCCGTCCCACTGGGTGGAGCACTGCAGGGGCATGGCGACCACGTCGTCGGCGCCTCCGATGCCGTGCGGAAGACCTTGGTCACCCAGGACGGCATCGGTCCCGGTGTCGAGCATCGTGTGGACCGGGTTCGTACGGCGCCGCCAGCCCCGCTGCGGTCCGTCCATGTCGAACGGCTGGGAGAGCGAGAACGACGTGCCGTCGACGACCAGAGCGGCCGCCTCGCGTCGCTTCGAGTCGTCGAGGAAGTTCATGGTGCCGCGGACGTCGTCGGGTCCCCACCGTCCCCAGTTCGACACGCGCTTCGCGGTCTCGGCGACCGCGCCTTCGGGGTCGTTGGGGTCGATCGTCAGCGTCATCGTGCTGCCTCGTCGAGCTCGCGGAAGGTGTCGCTCACCCAGTCGGCGATGTAGCCGATGATGTGCGGGAAGTGGTCGAGCCCGATGTGCTCGGTGGCTCCCTCCTCGGGCGTGAAGATCCGCAGCTCGCGCTTGGGGCTGTTGACGGCCTGGTCGTAGGACCGGTGTGCGTACTCGAGCGGGATCTGCCGGTCGTTCTGTCCGTGCGCGATGAGGAACGGCACCGTGATCTGCTCGACGACGCCGTCGAGGTTGACGTCCTCGGCGAACTCGATGAACGTGTCGATGTCAGGTTGTCCCCACACCCAGAGCACGTGGTCCCAGTAGTGGGGAACAGGATTCTCGCCCTCGCGGTCCAGCCGCCGCTTCTGCACCGCTCCCCAGTCGTGGTTGGCGCCCCAGGCGACGCAGAGTGCGAGCCGCTTCTCGAAGGCGGCGGCCCTGGGGGCGTAGTAGCCGCCGAGGGACCAGCCCACGAGACCGATGCGGTCGGTGCGCACCCCCGCGCGGGTCTCCAACCAGTCGATGCAGGCGGCTGCCCAGACCTCGGTGTCGATCTGCGCCGTGAGTCCGTGGAGCCGCAGGGCCTCACCGCTCCCCGGGCAGTCGACCATCAGGGTGGAGATGCCGCGGGCTGCGAGCTCGTGGTGGATGCCGCAGCCGACCATCATCTCCTTGGTCGAGTCGAGTCCGTTCCACACGATCATGACGGGGGTGGGAGTCCCGTCGGACGAGGCGTCGTGGAAGTACGCCGGCAGCTCGGCGTCGCCGAACGGGATGGCGACCTTCGTGGTCGAGGGGTCGTTGAACTCGAAGGACCGCACCAGGAGCTCGACGCTGCGCTCGTACTCAGCGTTGCGCCCGGGGTCCTTGGCGCTCTGCATCCGCTCCGCCTGCGAGACGTAGACGGACGCCCGGAAGTACTTCTGGCCGGCGGTGCGCAGGTGACCCGCCTTCAGAGCCTCGTCGGCCTGCGCCTCGAGCTGGTCGGCGACGTTCCGCCAGGCAGTCATGAAGTCGGCGGTCCCGACGTCGGACCCCTGGGACGCCAGGTCCTTGAGGGGGCGGCAGGCTCGGTCGACCTCGTCGATGGTGCCACCGGCGTTGAGGGTGGCCACCACCCCGAGGTTCCACACGTAGTTGCCGGGGAAGTACTCGAACATCGTTGATCCTTCTTTGCTGCTTGGTTGCGTTGCGGTCAGGGAGCTGGGACGAGGTTGGGTGGCTCGTACAGAGGGACGAAGGGCGTCGGAGACTGTCTTCGCGCCGCCGTGGGAGCTGGCGCCGCCGTCGACCGGGATCTCGGCTCCGGTGACGAACGAGGCTCCGTCACCGAGCAGGAACGCGACGACGGCCGCGACCTCCTCGGGTCGTCCGGCGCGCCCGAGCGGTGTCTCGGCGAGGGACGCGTCGCGGAAGGCGGTCGGCGCTGAGTCGGTCATCGGGGTGTCGATGAACCCCGGGTGCACGATGTTGACGCGGATGCCGCGGGGAGCGAGCTCGAGGGCAGCGACCGAGGTGAGTCCGCGTAGCGACCACTTGCTGGTGGTGTACGCGACCGGGTAGTGGCCCTGGAGCGCGGCCAGCGACCCGATGTTGACCACCGACCCTCCTGCCGACATCAGCGGTGTGAGTGCCTGGATGCCGAGGAGAGGACCGAGGACGTTGACTGCGTGGGTGTCGGTGAAGTGCTCGGGGTCGACGTCACCGAGCCGGGCCCGCCAGGTGGTGCCTGCGCAGTTCACCAGTCCCCGCAGGGGTGCCGTGGTGTCGCCGGCCGACTCCGCGAACTGGGTCGCCAAGCGTGCCCACTCTCGCGGCTCGCGTACGTCGAAGGCGCGAACGTCAGCCGTGGCGGTGCGGTCGAGGCCGATCACCGTGCCACCGGCGTGTTCGACCGCTGTCTTCACCGCCGCCCCGATCCCCGAGGCGGCTCCGGTCACGACCACGGTGTGTCCGGTCAGGTCGGTCATCGGCGGTTGGCCCTGGCCTCGTTGGGGTCGCGTCGACGTACCGGCGGAAGTACGGGCGCAGGCGCGGCGACTCCCACCGTGTTGGTCAGGGAGCCCAGACCGTCGACGGTCAGGGTGACCACGTCGCCGGGCTGGAGCGGGGGCGGGTCCTGGGTGCCGCGACGGCCCCACAGCTCGGCCAGGCAGCCGCCGTTGCCGACGGTCCCGGACCCCAGGACGTCGCCAGCCTCGACCGCGCTGTCCCGGGACGCGTAGGCGATCAGCGTCTCGAAGGTCCACCCCATGCCCGAGAGCAGGTCGCGTCCGATCTCGTCGCCGTTCACGGTGACCGTGCACCAGAGGTCGAGGAACCCGTCGGCGTCGCGGTACGGCTCCAGCTCGTCGGCGGTGACGATCCACGGCCCGAGGGTGGTGCCGAAGTCCTTCCCCTTGGCCGGCCCGAGGCCGACCTGCATCTCGCGTCCCTGGACGTCGCGAGCCGACCAGTCGTTCATGATCGTGTAGCCGAAGACGTGCTGTGCAGCTTCGTCGACGCTCAGGGAGCTGCCGGGCTTGCCGACCACGACCGCGACCTCGAGCTCGAGATCTCGCGCTTGGCTGGCGCCGGGGAAGCAGATCTCGTCGTCCGGGCCGAGGATGGCGTGCGGGTTGGTGAAGTAGAACGTCGGTGCGTCGTACCAGGCGTCGGGCACAGTGCCTGTGCCCTCGATGGCTTGGCGCACACCTTGCACGTGTTCCTCGAAGGCCACGAAGTCGCGCACGGACGCTGGCTTGAGGGGCGCGAGGAGTCGTACGTCGGCGAGGGGCAGGCCGGTCCTGGTGCGTGCGTTGGCGGCGAGCTCGGCCGCTTCGTCCAGGCCGGCGTCGATGACGTCGCGCATCGTCCAGCCGATGGGGAACGGGTAGATCGTGTCGGCGTCGACGACTCCGACACGAGGCTCTTCGACACCGCTGGCGGTGTAGGTCGCAAGCTTCATCGACTGCCCGGCTCAGACCGGGGGCGCGACGAAGCAGCCACGGTCCGGGTCGTTGAACGACTTCTTGGCGACGAACTCGTTCATGGGGTTCGCGGTGCCCCACTGGTCGGAGACCATCGGGTCGGTGAAGTCGTAGAGGTGCGGGTGCCAGCTGTCCTCGTCGAGCTGTTCGAGCTCGGTCGTGTACTCGACGGTGTTGCCGTGGGGGTCGAGGAAGTAGCTGAAGGTGTTGTTGCCGGCCATGTGGCGTCCGGGTCCCCAGACCTTCTCGACGCCGCCGCGCAGGAGGCGTCCGGTGCCGCGCATGTACTCGTCGATGCCGCGCATCTCGAACGAGGCGTGGTGCAGCGCGACGTGGGGGCCGCGTGCGATCGCGAGGCTGTGGTGGAACGAGTTCGTCCGCAGGAACCACATCATCTCGCCCATGTGCGGGTGCATCAGGGTGTCGGAGAGCGCGAAGGCGAGGTGGCGTTGGTAGAAGGCGACGGTGGCCTCGGGGTTCGGCGAGTTGATGACGACGTGGGAGAGCTTGACCGGGATCGACTCTCCTTCTTCGACCTTGCGGTGCTGGCGCACGGCGACGTCGGAGGAGACCTCGACGGTGCGGCCGTCGTTGTCGAAGAACCGGAAGCCGTAGCCGCCTCCGGGCGTCTGGAGCTTGTCGGGCTCGGAGACGAGCTGGACGCCGGCGGTGCCGAGGCGTTCGGCCATCGCGTCGACGTCGGCGGTGTTGGCGGCGCCGAAGGAGATGAGGTCGAGGCGCTTCTCGTCGTCCTTGCGGAGGCGTACGGCGTACTGCTCCGGAGAGCCCTCGGTGGCGAGGAAGGCGAGCCCGTCCTCGGTCGTCTCCGGCTTGAGGCCCCACATGTCGGTGTAGAACTCGAGCTGCTTGTCGTAGTCGGGCACGGCGAGGTCGACGTGGCGAAGGTGGGTGATCAGGCGCTCGCTTGCGGGCGCACTGGCGATCTCGGTCATCGGTCGTGTCCTTTGGTGTCGGCTGGTGGTCAGGCGGGCTCGGCGACGAGGTGGGAGACGCGGGCCATCAGCCCGGGCACGTCGCCCTGGACGCCGTCGAGCAGCCACTGGCTGAGCTGGAGCGAGCTCTCGACGACGGTCTTCGCGCGTTCGTAGCGACGCTCGGTGAAGGCCGGCCACACGTCGTCGAGGTCGTCGTGGGTGAGCAGCAGCTCGGCGAGGACGGTCGCGTCCTCGAGTGCTTGCGCGGCTCCTTGGGCGACGGTCGGGGGGCAGCTGTGGGCGGCGTCGCCGATGATGACGACGCGTCCTCGGTTCCACGGGGCCGGCACGACGTGGCTCTCGAAGCGTGCGTAGTTGACGCGTTCGGGTTCGGTCAGCTGCTCGCGGATCTCGTCCCAGGGGCCGTGGTAGGCCTCGGAGAGTCCGCGCATCACCTCGAGCGACTCCTCGGCCGTCAGCTCGGAGCGGTCCTGGACGTCTTCGACGAGGTAGGCGTAGAGCGAGTCCTCGCCTGTCGGGCAGTAGCCGGCGATGTAGCAGGGGCCGCCGTAGATGAGGTCGGTGCGGGTCACGGAGGCGGGGCGCGGTGCGAAGACGCGCCAGATGCCCATGCCGTTGCCCTGGGGTTCGACGTCGATGCCGATGGCGCGACGGGTCCAGGATCGGATCCCGTCCGCTCCGATGACGACGTCGTAACGTCCGGTCGACCCGTCGGAGAAGGTCACCTGTACGCCGTCGTCGTCCTGTGTGAGGTCGGTGCAGGTGGTGGCGAAGCGGACCTTCGCTCCGGCCTCGGTGGCCCGGTCGACGAGGATCTGGGCGAGCTCGGGGCGGTACATGCCGAGGGTCGCGGGCAGGTCGGGGCCGCCGGTCTTGTGGTCGTCGAGCTCGAAGACGAGGGTGCCGGCCGGGTCGGGGGCGCGGATGCCGAGGGTGTCGAAGGCGTAGCCGCGGTCGCGGACCTGGTCCCAGACGCCGAGCTGGCGCAGCACGCGCAGCGCGTTGCCCTGGATCGTGATGCCGGAGCCCAGGGCGGCCACGTCGGGCTTCGCCTCGACGACGTCGACGGAGATCCCCTGCTCGGCGAGCAGGATCGCGGCCGCCGTGCCGGCGGCGCCGGAGCCGACCACGAGAACGGAACGGACAGCGGGCATGGCGGGACCTCCAGGAGCAGTTGAACGCTGTGACGGCCACCACTGTGTGCCGCGAAATGGCATCACGGAAGGGCAGGTTGCCTATGACTGTCATTCGTCCGATGAATGTCTTGAATCGGCCGGTGCGGGTATTCACCGGATGGATGAAGCGCATACGAATCATGCGTTGGACCGCGTGATCGCGGTCACCTCATGATGCTCGGCGTGTGGTCGCTCTGACCCACCCCGATCACTCCCGAGGAGCATCTCGATGCCCAGACATTCCCGTGCCGCGGCCTTCGCGGCCGCAGCCTTGCTCGCCCTCGGCGCCCTCTCGGGCTGTGGCGCTTCCGACGACTCGAACGCTGACTCTCCTTCCACGTCCGGGAGCACCGCTGCCGCGGACTCGACGCAGGACGCAGGCGCGGAAGCCGTCGGCATCGACGCCGCGTACGCCGGCATCCTCGGCACTCCGCCGACCGAGCCGTCGAAGGCGCCCGCGGGCGCCAAGGTCTGGGTGGTGTCGTGCGGTGAGTCCGTGCCGACCTGCGCCACCCCGGCCGCGGGTGCTGTCGCGGCCGCCAAGGCCGCGGGCATGGAGGCGACCTCGTGCGACGGCAAGCTCAACCCGCAGGGCTGGTCGGAGTGCATCCGTCAGGGCATCAGCGCCAAGGTCGACGGCATCATCGTCATCGGCCAGGACTGCTCCAGCTTCCAGTCCGCCCTTCAGGAGGCGAAGAACGCCGGCATCCCGACCATCGGCGCCGGTGGCAACGACTGCGACATCAGCGGCGGCGACAAGCTCTACTCGGCCACGACCCAGATGCTGCCTGACATGACCGCCCAGCAGTGGTGGGAGAAGATGGGCGCACTCCAGGCGGCCTGGATCATCGGCAAGACCGACGGCAAGGCCAGCGTCCTCAGCCTCAAGTTCACCGACGCCATCTGGGGCGGCTGGATCCAGGACGGCTTCGAGGCCGAGCTCGCGACCTGCGACGGCTGCAAGATCGAGGACACGCTCGAGCTGGGCAACCAGGACGTCGGCAGCGGCCAGCTGCCGCAGAAGGTCTCCACGGCCCTGCTGAAGACGCCGACGGCGAACGCGGTGAACGTTCCGCTCGACGGCTGGTTCTTCGCGGGTCTCGCGCAGGCGATCCAGTCCTCGGGTCGCTCGAACGACCTGAACGTCATCGGCAACTTCGGTGAGGTCGGCAACCTCGACTTCATCCGCAGCAGCGGCGGCGAGGACGCGACGGTCGGCTTCAGCTCCGACTGGAGCGGCTGGGCCGGAGTCGACGCCCTCATCCGGGTGCTCAACGGCGACAAGGTCGTGCCGGCCGGGATCGGCCTGCAGGTCATCGATGCGGACAACAACATGCCTGCCGAGGGCCAGCCGTTCGCCTACAACCCGGTGGTCGACTACGCGTCGGCGTACCAGAAGCTGTGGAACGCCTCGTGACGTCAGCCGACCTCACGGACACCGCCCGGGTCTCGGGGGCTTTCGCCCTCGAGGCCCGGGGGGTCTACAAGCGCTTCGGTGGCACCCAGGCGCTGGATGACGCCAGCCTGCTCCTGCGGCCGGGCGACCGTTCACTCCCTGTTGGGCGGCAACGGGTCGGGCAAGTCGAGCATGTTGAAGTGCTTGGCGGGCGTGTACCGCGCGGACGCTGGCGAGGTCACGATCCACGGCCGTCAGATCGCCGCGGCTGACATCAGTCCTATCGAGGCGCACCACGCTGGGCTCCGTGTGGTGCACCAGGACCTTGGCCTCTTCGACCACATCTCGATCGAGGAGAACTTCGCGTTCGACAGCGGGTTCCCCACCGGCGTCGGTGGCCACATCGAGTGGCGCGCTCTCCGACGTCAGGTCGCCGACCTGCTGGAGCAGTACGGGATCCACGCCCGCCCGCGCGACCTGGTCGGCACCCTGCGGCCAGCACAGAAGACGCTGGTCGCGATCGCACGTGCCCTGCGAGACCAGACCGGAAGCGAGTTCGTACTGCTGCTGGACGAGCCGACCGCGAGCCTGCCCCGGCACGAGTCAGAGGCGTTGCTGACGGCCCTGCGGGAGCGCGCGGCCAACGGGCAGACGATCGCGTTCGTCAGCCACCGCCTCCAGGAGGTCCGCGCGGTCTCCGACGAGATCACCGTCTACCGCGACGGCAAGGTCGCTGGAACCCTGCCCGGGAACGCACCTGAGGACGACGTCGTCGCGCTGATCGCCGGCCCGGGAAGGCTCCCGACGGCCACGCGAGGGCGCAGGGCACGTACCGCGCCCATAGGACCGGCGATGCTCGAGGTCGAGAACGTGACGGTCGGCCCGCTGCGTGACCTGAGCCTGAGTGTCGGCGCCGGAGAGATCGTCGGCGTGGCCGGCCTGTTGGGCTCGGGCCGATCGACGCTGCTCGACGTGGTGTTCGGCGCCCGCCGCCCCGACTCCGGCCGCGTGGTGATCGGCGACAAGGCATTCGGCCCCGAGGGCATCAAGGCGTCCATGGGCCGCGGAGTGGCTCACGTGCCCGAGAACAGGTTGCGCGACGCCGTCTTCGCGTCCATGTCGGTGCGGGAGAACGCATCAGCCACCGTGATCCGACGGTTCTGGGCAGGCTGGATGCGTACCGGGCGGGAGCGGGCCGAGACCCGCGACCTGAGCCAACGCTTCAACATCAAGACCGCGGGCACCGAGGCCTCGATCCGTTCGCTCTCGGGTGGCAACCAGCAGAAGGTCGTCCTGGCGCGTTGGCTTCGACGTGCCCCTCGTCTCCTCCTGCTCGACGAGCCGACCCAAGGTGTCGACGTCATTGCCCGCGAGGAGATCTACAGCGCGGTACGCGACGCCTCCGTCGAAGGATGCGCCGTGCTCATCGCGTCCTCGGACCACGAAGAGCTTGTCGCGGTGTGCGATCGAGTCGTGGTGCTCGCAGACGGTGCGCCGATCACCACCCTCGCGGGCGACGACCTCACCCCGGAGCGCCTGACCCAGCTCGTTCAATCCGCTCGCCACGCCGTGGAGGCAACCTCATGACCACATCGACCACCGACACCGCCGAACCCGCAGCCACGACCGCCCCAGCCTCGGCGAAGCCCCGAAGGTCAGCGTCGCGGCCGCGCTGCGCTCGGCTTCGCGGAGCGTTACGCGCTCGTCGGCCTGCTGCTGGCCGTCACGCTGTTCTTCTGCGTACTGCCGTCGACCAAGGACGTCTTTCCCTCCAGTGCGAACCTGCAGATCCTCGTGGCCAACCAGTCCGTGACCCTTCTGCTCGCGCTCGCGGCCATGGTCCCCCTGATCGGCTGGACACTTCGACTTCTCCCTCGGAGCCATCGCAGCGGCATCGTCGGTGACTGCGGCTGGGTTGATGTCGAAGCACGACTCACCCCTGGCGGTGTGCGTGGTCGCCGCCCTGGTCGTGGGCCTGCTCGTCGGCACGGCCAACGGCATCGCGGTCACTCGGCTCGGGATGAACTCGTTCGTGACGACCTTGGCCACCGCGACGCTCCTGGGCGGGGCGATCCAGTGGTACACCGAGGGACAGGCGATCAGCTCGAACATCTCGCCCGACCTCATCGACTTCGGCTCGATGACCTGGCTCGGTGTGCCTCGTGTGGTCTACGTCGTCGTGATCGCGGTCGCGGCGGTCTACTACCTCCTGGCTCAGACTCCGTACGGTCGCTCCCTGTACGCGATCGGAGACAACCCGGTCGCCGCCCGGCTCGTCGGCATGCCTGTCAAGCGCTATGGCCTCCTCGCCTTCGTCCTCGCCGGAGGGTTGGCGTCCGTCGCCGGAGTCGTCCTCGCGGCTCGAACGGGCGGCGCGACCGCCGACAACGGGACGACGATGCTCTTCCCGGCGTTGGCCGCGGTCTTCCTCGGCGCCACCGCCATCCACCCGGGCAGGTTCAACGTCGTGGGGACCGTGGTCGGCGTCGCGCTCGTCGCTGTCAGCGTCAGCGGCCTGACCCTCGCCGGCGCCGAGGCCTGGGTGACCCCGGTCTTCAACGGCGCAGCGCTCGCCATCGCGGTCGGCCTGTCGAGCTACCTCGGACGGCGATCGGTGGCATGAGCGCAGATCGGCCTGCAAGCACGCGGCCGGTCCTCCGGCCCTCTAGGGTGCGAAGGTGGGTGCAACCTCGCTGCGCAACCTCGACCTGAACCTGCTGGTCACCCTGGACGCCCTCCTGGAGGAGCAGAACGTCACCAGGGCCGCCGGTCGTCTCGGGCTCAGCCAGCCGGCGGTCTCCTCTGCTCTGCGCCGGCTGCGCCGGCACTTCGACGACGAGCTGCTCGCCCGCGACGGGAACCGGTACCAGCTCACGCCCCTGGCCGAGCAGCTGCGCGAACCGGCCGCTGCCGCCCTCGCAGGCGTCCAGCGGGTCTTCGGAGCCTCACCGAGCTTCGACCCAGCGACAGCGACCCGCGAGTTCACCGTCATCGTGTCCGACTACGCCGCAACCGTCATCGGCGACCACCTGGCCACCGTCGCAGCGCGGCGAGCGCCGGGAGTGCGGTTGCGACTGAAGGCGCAGTCGCACTTCGACGTCGACCACGCCCCCGAGTCGCTGCGCTCGGTCGACGGCATGGTCCTCCCCCACGGGTTCCTCTCCGACGTCCCCGCGGTCGACCTGTACTCCGACGACTGGGTCCTGGTCGTGTCCCGCGACAACGACGACGTCGGGGACGCCGTGAGCCTCGAGGAGCTCGCGCGGCTGCCGTGGGTGATGACCCACCACGAGCCGACCGCGTTCACCCCGGCGGCCAGGCAGCTGACCATGATCGGCGTCGAGCCGGACGTCCAGGTCGTCGTCGAGAGCTTCCTTCCCGTGCCGTTCCTGGTGGCCGGCACCCCACGCGTCGCGCTGCTCCAACGCCAGCTGGCCACGCGTCTCGCCGACGCGGCCGGCGTCCGCCTCCTGGCATGCCCATGGGACGTCGTCCCGCTCGTCGAGGCCTTCTGGTGGCACCCCAGCCACCGCCCAGACCCCGCCCACGCGTGGCTGCGCGAGACGCTGCTCGAGGCCGGCAGCATGGTGAAAGATGCCGGGGCCTGAGCCGATCGAAGGGGTCATCGCCCGCGCGGTGCGACTCCTCGAAGCCTTCGACAGCCGCTCGACCTCGCTCACCGTCTCGGACCTGTCCCGCAGAGCCGGGCTGCCGTTGTCGACGACCTCGCGGATGGTCGCCGAGCTCGTGCGTCATGGTCTGCTGTCGCGTTCGGACGACGGCCGTCGCATCCGCGTCGGAGTGCGGCTGTGGGAGCTCGCGTCCCGGGCGGCACCGACGCGAACCTTGCGGGAGGCGGCACTCCCGTTCATGGAGGACCTCCACACCGTCATCCACCACCACGTCCAGCTCGGCGTGCTCGACGGCCAGGAGGTGCTGTTCGTCGAGAGACTCTCGGCGCACGAAGCCGTCATCAACGTCACCGAGGTCGCCGGTCGACTCCCGCTCCATGCATCGTCGTCCGGGCTCGTCCTGCTTGCGTACGCACGCGCCCGAGATCCAGGAATCGGTGCTCGCCGGTCAGCTGCGGGCCTTCACCCCCTCGACCATCACCTCGACCGCGGAGCTGCGAACGGTGCTCGCGGAGATTCGGAGAGCCGGGTTCGTCCACACCCCGGGACACATCCGCGACGCCGCCGCAGGCGTCGCCGTGCCGGTTCGTGACACCAAGGAACGGGTCGTCGCTTCGCTCGGGGTCGTCGTCCCCAACGACGATGTCGCCGTGCGCACCGTGCCAGCCCTCCGCGCCGCCGCACACGGGATCCAGCGCGCGATGGCGGGCAACGCCGCCGCGGAGTGACTGCCGACACAGAAAGTCTCCCGCTGAGTGGAAGGCCCGTCGAAGTCGGCCACGGCCCGCCGCAGACTCAGTGACCGTGATCACGTCCTCGCCATCTCGAGTCGCAGCAGCGACTCGACCGCCGCGCCCGTCGTGGCATCCCAGACGCGCACGTCCGTGCGGGTTGTCGAGAAGCGTCAGCTCGCGACGACGTCTGCGAGCTCCGGCTCGCGGACCCGTTCGGTCGTCGCCTGCCGGACTGGACGCCGGGGTCTCACATCGACCTGATGCTCCCTGGCGACCACGTTCGGCAGTACTCCCTCTGCGGCGATCGGCACGATGCGTACACGTACCGGGTCGCCGTCCTTCGCGAACATGACGGCCGAGGTGGCTCCGCCTACGTCCACGACCGGCTCATGGTCGGTGACGTCATCGGTATCGGCGGGCCGCGCAACAACTTCCGGCTGACACCGGCACCGCACTACCTCTTCGTCGCCGGCGGGATCGGCATCACCCCGATCCTCGCGATGGTGCGGGCCGCCGAGCAGATGGGCTCGTCGTGGGAGCTGCTGTACGGCGGCCGGTCCCGTTCCTCGATGGCCTACCTGGACGAGCTCGAGGAGTACGGCGACCGCGTGCAGACCGTGCCTCAGGACGAGCTCGGCCTGCTCGACCTCGCCCAGGCTGTCGCGCGGTTGCCCAACGGATCTCGCGTGTACTGCTGCGGACCGACGCCACTGCTCGCCGCCATCGCGGAGACCTGCGCCCCGCTGCCGCCTGGCGCCCTTCGTGTCGAGCGTTTCGTCGCTCAGGCGCCACCGGCACCGGTGCGAAGCACTGCGTTCGAGGTCGAGCTGGCATCGTCGGGAACGGTCGTCACGGTCCGACCCGACGAGGCGATCGTCGACGCACTCTCGGGCGCCGGTGTGCCCGTGCTGACCTCCTGCCGCCAAGGCATCTGCGGCACCTGCGAGACCGGTGTCGTCGCCGGCGAGCCGGACCATCGGGACTCGCTGCTGTCCGAGGACGAACGGCAGCGGAGCGAGTCGATGTTCGTCTGCGTCTCTCGCTCCTGCAGTGACCGCCTCGTGCTCGACCTCTGACCAGACACCCAGCCGCGGAGAAGCCATGACGACCATCAGCCACGTTCCAGCTCCGATCCTGTCCGACGACCCGTTCGGTCTCGCCGTCCTCGACGATCCACTGCCCTTCCACGAGAGGCTGCGAGAGGCCGGCCGGGTCGCCTACGTCCCCCAGTACGACCTGTTCGTCATGGGTCGCTACGACGACGTGCACGCCGGTCTCACGGACTGGCAGACCTTCCAGTCAGCTGCCGGGGTCGGATTGTCCAACTTCCGCAAGGAGAAGCCGTGGCGACCCCCGAGCCTTCTCCTCGAGGCCGACCCCCCGCGCCACGACGCACCCCGTCACGCCCTGGAGGAGATCCTCAACCCCAGGAAGCTCCGCCACCTGCGAGAGCAGTGGTACGCCGACGCCGAGACCCTCGTCGACGAGATCCTCGAGATGGACGAGGTTGACGGCGCCCACGACATCGCCGATGTCTTCCCGCTGCGTGTGTTCCCCGACGCCGTCGGCTTGCGGAAGGACGGCCGCGAGAACCTCCTCCCCTACGGCGACCACACCTTCAACTCGTTCGGGCCGTCGAACCACCTGGTCGAGCGCGGCCAGGAGCACATCGGAGCGACCTCGGCCTGGATCGCAGCGCAGTGCGCACGAGAGGCGCTCGCCGAGGTCGGTTTCGGGGCCGACATCTGGGCGGCCGCAGACCGAGGGGACGTCACGCCGGAGATGGCACCGCTGATGGTGCGCTCGCTCCTGACGGCCGGGGTCGACACCACCGTCCACGGGCTCAGCGCAGTCATCCATGCGTTCGTCGAGCAGCCCGACCAGTGGGACCGGCTGCGAGCCGAGCCCGGGCTCGCCCGCGTGGCGTTCGACGAAGCCATCAGGCTCGAGTCACCCGTGCAGACCTTCTTCCGAACGGCGACCCGCGACGTCGACATCGACGGCGTCGTCATCCCAGACGGTCACAAGGTCCTGCTGGTCCTTGCCGCCGCCAACCGAGACCCGCGCCGCTGGGTCGACGCGGACCGGTTCGACCTGTCGCGCGACCCCTCCGGACACGTCGGCTTCGGCATGGGCATCCACCAGTGTGTGGGTCAGCACGTCGCGCGCCTTGAAGCGGAAGCAGTCCTGACCGCGATGGCGCGCCGCATCCGCCGCATCGAGCCGGCGGGCGACGCCGTACGTCACCACAACAACACCCTTCGCGGCTGGAAGTCAGTCCCGATCCGGCTGATCCCGGCTCTGACGACCTGGTTGCGGACATGCAAGAGGCCCTCCCAGTCAGCGGACGCTCGACCGTCATCGTCAGGACTCGAGCGGCGTCGTTGGGCAAGGTGCAGCGTTCGACCTGCGACGTTCAGCGGCCTTCGAGGTGGCGTTTCATGTTCTCCTCCACGCGATCTGCCACCTTCTTGTCCTCGCTGAGCAGGCCTCTCATCTGATTACTGTTGAACACCAGCAAGCGCATCGGCGTCTTCGCCACGACGGTCGCGGTGCGCAGGGAGTTCTTCAGGATTCCGATCTCTCCGATCAGTTCACCGATGTCCGTGTCGCGGAGGACCTCGCCGTTCTTACGAACCTCGGCCACCCCGTCGGCGATGATGAACGCTTCGTACGCGCCCTCGCCCTCCGTCGTGAGCACCCGTCCGGGCTCAGCGTTCACCTCGTCGAGGTACCCGTCGATGCGAGCGAGGTGCTTGCTGGACAGCCCTTCGAAGAACGGGACCTGGCGGAGCACGTCGATCCGTGCCCGAGGAACCCCGTGGTGTTGGAACATCCCGTCCCCTCCTCTTGGTCACTCCCCCAAGTCTCAGAGTGGCAGGGGCCCTGCCGGAAGGCAATGGCCCGCATTTGCCATGCTCAGGGGGCTTCTTCGCCGCCTCTGCACCTCGAGCTCCTGGCCCGGATGAGGCTTCGGGTGTGTGGGACCTCCGTCATCTACGAGCCGTACGACTCACAGCAGGCTGCCCGAGCGGCGCTCCATGATGACCAGCCGAAACCTGCGCGCATGCGCTGGGCTCCCAGGGATGACGTCGATCCCAGTAGACGTCGAGTCGGGAAGGGCAACGCTACTTAGAGCTGGGCAAACCTCACTTGAGCCTCTTGCCGACCCTGGGGCCGACCGGTACGGGTTGGGTCAGGTCGTGGCTACGGCTTCTCATCGGTAGTCGTCCACCAGCGCTCATGAGGTCGTCAAGCGTCCAGCCTTGCTCCATGTGTTGCCGCGCGCCAGGGCTCGCCCTTCTCGAGTACGAATCGACGCCAGGTGAAGCGCCAGGGGATGACGGCCGCGATGACGACCACGAATGAGCAGTTGACGAGAACGGTGGTGGTCGCAGGGTCCAGGTCGCCGGCGATGGCCGTGGGGAGTGCGACCACGGAGAGCCACAGGACCTTCCAGGCCGTTTCCAGCAGCAGCAGCGGGAGCAGCTTGGTCGGGTAGCGCACGCCGAGGAGCGCGAACAGCGACATCGCGACGAGGACGCACACGGTGACGCCTTCGTAGAGCGAGAGTGTGTGTGCCTGTGGAAGTAGCGGCCACTTCACCGCGACGAGTCCGAGGCCCATGAAGAGGTAGCCGACGCGCATCAGGTTCAGGCGACGTACGGACAGGCTGGCGGTGGTCACGGGCGTTGCTGGCGGGCGGCTGGCGGGCGGGTCCGCGGGGCCGGTAGTCAGACCGCTGACTGTGCTGGTCATGGAGATCTCCTGGGGTGGTGAGGGTCACGGGCTTACGGGTTTTCATTCGTCGGAAAGGACGGTGTCGAGCCAGGCGCCGGAGGGGTGAGGGACTTGGTGGCTGGGTTGCCGGAGTTGTCTGCCAGAGGGGCGTCGGGGTTGGCGGCGGATGGCCCATTCGGCGATGGCGAGGTTGAGGACCCAGGCGGCGCCCTTCGCGAAGTCGTCTCGGACACTCCCGGTGCCGCACAGTGCGCCGCCGAGGGGTTCGGTGAACGCCTGGGTGCCGGCTGCGAGGCCGATGGCGTAGGCGCGAACCATCCAGGCCCGGTGGGCAGGAATGTTGCGGGCGCGGGCAGCACGAACCCCGAGAACGATGGCGCCCACCATGGCGGACGCGAATACCAGCCGGAACGCGTAGAGCACGCCCCCCGTGCCCGGTTTCGGCGAGTACGTCAGCGTCAGCCAGAGCGCGGACCCGGCGACCATGAGTCCGGCGACGGCGAGGACTCGTCCGGCGCGTCGGTGCCAGGGCAGGTGCTTGCGTCGGAACCGGGGCACGAACTGGAGGATGCTGCCTAGGGCGAAGACGGCGGCGCCGATGATGTGGACGACGAGGGCGGCCGGGAGCCCGGTGAACCTGGCGTCGGCGGGGATGACGGCGGGTCCGCCAGCCAGTTGGATGAGGCGCAGGGTGCCCGCGGTGAGCGGGATGATGCTCAACGCGACGAGCGCGACCGGTACCGGCCAGCTCGCCTGGGGTCGGGCTCGAACCGCGGACTCGATGCTGCGTGCGAGGTCAGGTGCTGGAACGTGGCTCACCGTTCGTCACCGGCGACCGCGTCGGCGTTGGCTGCCCGGCCCGGCTCGACGCGGGCGACGGAGATGAGGGGCATCCCGAAGTCGCGGAGGCGGGCGAGCATGCCGTGCAGGGCGGCCTGGTCCGCGACGGGCCCGCGCAGGACCGTGACGACGCCCTGCCCGGCGCTGGCATGGCTGTCCAAATCCCGGTTGGGGACGCTCGTCAGGGTCATGCCGTCGAACCACGCCAGCCACCGTTCGTGGAGACGCCCTTCGAGGCGGATCTCGTACAGACCGGGCTCGTGCTGGTCACCGGGTGGGGTGTTCACGGGAGTGCTCCTCTTGCTGGTCCTGACGGTTCCAGCGAGAGCTGAAGTCGTCCTGGTGGCAGCAAGCTAGGAGCCGAAGCGGTGAGTGGTCGTCACATCATGTGGTGACCAGGGTGGTGAACTTCTCGCCCGCGCGTGGCCAAGGTGTCGAGGCCGTCGGTCCCCGTTTCGGCAACATCGGTTGTGGTCTCCGACGCATGCGAGGACTGTCGGTGACAACACACGACGTGGTGGTGCCCCGGGTCTCGGCCTACGCCGCATGGCACTCATCTGGCTCGTGAACACTCCTGTCGACGATTGCCGGTCAGGTGTCATCTCGCGAGTGCTTGTAGGCGTTGTCCTGCGGCAGAGGGGAGCTCGTCATGAGCTCGAGAAGCAGTACGGCGACTGCCGTCGGAATCTTGTTCTTCGTACAGATGGCGACCGCCATTGCCGGGTCCGGTCTCATATCGGCCTACACCGAGGGCGACGCCAGCCGGACGGCACTCACGGCAGGTGTCCTGTTCATGATGTTCGCCGGCCTTGCCGTCGTCGGTATCGGCCTGCTCATGTACCCGGTCCTGAAGCCGATCGATGCGCGACTGGCCATCTGGTATCCCGTGCTGCGGGTCGTCGAATTCACCGTTTCGGCGGCCTGCGGCATCTACCTCCTGACCGAGTTGGAGGTCGTTCCCAACCATCTGCTGTGGGTGTACGTCCCAACGGCTGCTGGTGGCCTCATCCTCACGTACTTGCTGTTCGTGTCACGGCTCGTTCCGCGACCCATCGCGCTGCTCGGACTCGTGGGTTACGCCTGCCTTGCCGTCGGTGTGCCCCTGGACCTTCTCGGCGTCCTCGACATGGACGCCGGGGC
This sequence comes from uncultured Actinomycetota bacterium, assembly GCA_963696245.1. Classification (GTDB taxonomy): domain Bacteria; phylum Actinomycetota; class Actinomycetes; order Propionibacteriales; family Nocardioidaceae; genus Nocardioides. Next base: position 273,185 of record CAVOJM010000004.1, on the reverse strand, counting down.
GGGACAGGCCCTCCTCGTGCCCGGCGGCCTGTTCGAAGCGCTGGTGCTACCCATCTGGTTGCTCACGAAGGGCTTCCAGACTCCCCGGGCGCACACGACCGCCGCCGCGACCCTCGCGGCGACGCACTGACGCGGGGCCACGCAGGCACCCAGCCGCGGTGAGGAAGGGTTAGCGGCCCGAGCGTGCCAGGAGGCCGAGTTGGTGGGCACGGCTGATGGCGGCGCGGCGGTTGTTGACGCCCAGCTTGGTGTAGATGTGCTTGGTGTGGGTGCGGACCGTGTTCAGAGAGACGACGAGCTGGCGTGCGATGGCGGGGCCATCGAGGTCTGAGCCGAGGAGTCGCAGCACGTCGAGTTCGCGGTCGCTCAGCGGGTCGACCAACCCCATCCGTGATTCGAGAGACAGCGCTGATGCGGGCGGCGGCGCATTCTCGGAGCTGGACCTGGAGGTGGACGGGGAGCCGGCGTCCCGGGCCACGCCGTTCTCGGCGTTCCTGGCCACCGCGGCGTCCAGCAGCTCGTGGGCGTATCCGGACCGGGGCTGGGTGGTCGAGAGGTCGCGAAGTAGCGGCGTCAGGGCGGACGCGGCGTCGACGAACACCCGGACCCAGCCGTCGGCCTCGGCGAGCTCGACGGCGTGACGAAGCGCCTCGAGCGCCGCACCCCTCTGCCCTGTCGCGTCGTACGCGATGGCTCGGAGCACCTCGAGCTCGATGACCGACCCGTCCCGGCCGCCGTCGGTAGCCGCTGCAAGCAGGCGATCCAGGAAAACGGTCGCGGCGTCCAGAGGCTCCGGGGACCCGGTAGCGGCGTGCTCTGCCAGCAGCACTCGGGCGAGGGTGATGTGCTCGTACTCGCGGAAGTAGGACAGCTCGTCATCCACCGCGACGCCGTGGTCGCGCGCCCAGGCACGCGCACCGGCCAGGTCTCCACTGGCGGCGAGGACGCGCGCGCGGGAGGCGTGGACCGGTTGCACGTTCGGGGAGTAGTCGCCGACGTAGACCCGCTCGGCTTCGTCGAGCAGGTCGAGGCTTGCGGCCAGGTCGCCCTCGGCGGCCCGCAGTCGGGCCATCCCGACGCGCCACCGGTACGGGTTCTGAGGGAGTGATGCTGCCTCGCCGAGCTCGTCGGAACGACGCAGGTGCTCGGCAGCGGCGACCAGGTCGTTGCGGTACCAGGCCATCCGGCTCAGGCCGACGAGCATGTCGGCGGTGCCCCGCATGACACGGGCCCCGGGTGGGGTGTTGGCCTCGGCCAGCTCGAGTGCGTGGGCGAAGGTCTGTTCGGCGTCGCGGAGCCGGCCCATGCGCAGTTCCATGTCCGCCATCGCGATGGAGCAGCCCAGCACGTCCGCGATGTGTCCGGCCCGGGTCAGGGCCGGGATGGACCGGGCGTAGCTGGCGTGCGCTGAGGCGATGTCGCCGGTCGACCAGGACGCCAGGCCGGACAGTGCCGCCGCTGCCCCGACCGCGAGGTCGTCGCCGTCGAGCGCAGCGTCGATGGCGCGTTGGGCGCGGGCGATGGCACCGGGTGGGTCGCCGCCGAGGAGCGCGAGCGCGGCGCGGTACATCTCGACGGCGGCCGGCACCCGCGCCAGCTCGTCGGGGTCAGCGACGACGAGGTCCGCTCTCGGCCTCGCTAGTAGGTCCTCGACGTGGTCGAGGCGCTGGTCGACGTCGTCGAACTGGTTGCTGGCCATCAGTCCGCCGATGAGCGCGATCGCGAGGACCGGGCGGTTCTTCAGCACCTCATCGGGCAGTCGGCGCGCCCACTGGCTCAGGAGGTCCTCGCGCCGTTCGCGGCCCAGGGCTCGATAGGAGTTCTCGATGAGGTCCGCGGACAGGTCGAGGTCGTCGGCCTCCAGGGCATGGCGGACCGCGGCCTCGATCTGGCCGGCTGCGGCGTACCAGTCGGCTGCTCGCCGGTGCAGCTCGGACACGTCTCCGGGCCGTTCCTCGAGCAGGTGGGATCGGAGCACGTCGCCGAACAGGTGGTGGTACCGGTACCAGGTGCGGTGGTCGTCGAGCGGGACGAGGAAGAGGTTCGCACGGTCCAACGTCTCGAGCATCGCTTTGCCGCTGCGCCCACGTACGGGTGGAGGCGGGCTGAGCGCGTCGCAGAGCGGTCCGGTGAGTCGCGACAGGACCGAGGTGTCGAGCAGGAAGCGGCGAACGTCGTCGGGCTGGCGGCTCAGGACCTCGTCGGCGAGGTAGTCGACGACGAACCGGTCGTCGCCAGCGAACCCGGCGATGAACGCGGACGGGTCGTCGCGGTCGCGTAGCGAGATAGCGGCGAGCTGAAGCGCTGCCACCCAGCCCTCGGTGCGGGTCTCCAACGACGCGATGTCGGACGCCGTGAGCCCGAAGCCGTGAAGGTCGTTGAGGTAGGTGGTCACCTCGTCGCCGGTGAAGCGGAGGTCGGATGCCCGGATCTCGAGCAGCTCTCCGCGGGCCCGCAGTCGCGACAAAGGCAGTGCGGGGTCCGCGCGGGTACTGATGACCACCCGAAGCTGTGGCGGCATGTGGTCCACGAGGAACGTCATTCCGGCCGCGACCTCGACGCTGTCAGCGAGGTGGTAGTCGTCGAGCACCAGAACGACATCGCCAGACTGGACGCTGAGCTCGTTCACCACCCCGGCGAGCACGGACTCAACCGAAGTCTGCCCAGACTGCAGAAGAGTGAGTGCGGCATCACCAGAGCCCGGGACCGCCCGGTCCAGGGCCAGCAGGACGTAGGTCCAGAACGACGTCGCCTGACGGTCCCGGCCGTCGAGCGACACCCATGCGACGGGGTGCTCGCCCCCTGAGGTGTCGGGTCTGGTGCTCACCCAGGCAGCAAGGAGCGATGTCTTCCCGAACCCGGCGGGCGCAGAGACCAGCGTCACCGGCGGGCCGGCCACACGCTCAAGCATGCCGGCAAGCCGAGGCCGCGCGACGACGTCGCGCCGTGGACTCGGCTGCAGCAGCTTCGTCTCCACCAGAGGGTCGGCCACGCTCAGGCTCCCCTTCCTAGGCGTCGGACCCGACGCCCCCCGAGCGTAGGGCAGGAGACGGCCTTCGTCGCGGGTCGACCGCCGCTTCGCCGCCGCCCGCGTCAGTGCGCCGACTCGGTGGTGCTGGCGTGAGTGTGCATCCGTTCGCCGGGGCGGCCGAAGATGCTGAGGACCTCGGCGGGACCCTCCCCGGTGCTACCGAACCAGTGCGGCACCTGGGTGTCGAACTCCGCTGCCTCGCCGACGCCCAGGACGATGTCCTGGTCGCCCATCACGAGCCGCATCTGCCCGGACAGCACGTAGAGCCACTCGAACCCGTCGTGCGTGCGCGGCTTCGGGTCCGACTGGGATGTCGGGATGACGATCTTCCACGCCTGGATGCCACCCGGGTGAGTCAGCGGAAGCACGGTGCGCCCGTTGACCCGGCGTGGCTTCAGCCGGATGCGGGGGTCTCCTACCTGGGGGGCACCGACGAGGTCGTCGATGGGCACCCGGTAGGTCTGCGCGAGCGGCAGCAGAAGCTCCAGGCTCGGGCGCCGCTGCCCGTTCTCCAGTCGCGACAACGTGCTCTTCGAGATCCCCGTCAGGTGAGCGACCTCCGTCAGGGTCACACCTCTCTGCTCACGCACCCGCCGCAGTCGTGGACCGACCAGGTCCAGTGTCGCCGCTATCGGCGACAGGGCACCTGAAGCGTCCGTGGGAACCGGACCGACAGGGGTACTTCGAGTCGTTGCCATGCGAGCATTGCACCGCGCCGTTCCCGGAATCGGCAACAGCTGTTGTCGTCAGCCCGAGGCGGGGTCACTCTCGTGACATGAACACATACGACGTGGTGGTGGTCGGCGGAGGCGCTGCCGGCCTCTCCGCAGCCCTGGTCCTCACCCGCGCCCGCCGCCGCGTCGCAGTCGTCGACGCAGGCCAGCCACGCAACGCAGCCGCTGCCCACATGCAGGGCTTCCTCGGCTCCGACGGCCTGTCGCCGTCCGAGCTCCTTGCCGCGGCCCGCGCCGAGGTCACCGGCTACGGCGGCGAGCTCGTCTCCGGAACGGTCGCGACCATCACTGCGTGCCAGAGCGCCAGCGCTGACACCCGCCGCCGGTTCGTGGTCGCGCTCGCGGACGGCTCCACGCTCACCACACGTCGCGTCCTGGTCACGACCGGGCTGCGCGACGACATCCCGGACCTCCCCGGAGTGCGGGAGCGGTGGGGACGCGACCTACTGCACTGCCCGTACTGCCACGGCTACGAGGTCCGCGACCAACCCCTCGGCGTCCTCGCAGACGGCAACGGTGACACCCAAGCGCTCGAGCAGGCACTGGCCCACGCGCACCTGGTGCGGCAGTGGTCCGACGACGTCGTGTTCTTCGCCAACGGCCACACCGTGAGCATCGCGGCCCGCGAACAGCTCATCGCTCGCGCCATCGGCATCGTCTCGGAGAAGGTCACCCGCCTCGTCGTCGAGAACGACCGGCTCACCGGTGTCGCGTTCCCTGATGGTCGGGTCGTGCCGCGGTCTGCGGTGTTCGTTCGCCCGCAGTTCGTGCCGAACGACACCCTCCTCTCCGACCTCGGCTGCGCGACCGGGCAGAACGGCTGGGTCGCGGTCGACGTGACCGGGCGGACCAGCGTCGCTGGCGTCTGGGCCGCCGGCAACGCCGTGAACCCGCGCGCCCAGGTCATCACCGCCGCCGGCGAAGGGTCCGCAGCTGCCATCGCCATCAACAACGACCTCGTCGAGGAGGACCTGCCGATCGCGGTCACCAACTTCCGCCTCGGCCTCCCCCTCGGCTGAGCCCCTCGTCTGAGCTCGTCCCCTGACTCGGTCCCACCGACACGCGGCCCCCGGCCGCACAAGACCGGGCCAGCACCCCGCTGACCCGGCGTACCACCCTCGACTCCGAAGGAGCTTCACCATGTCCAACCCCACCCCCACCCCCAACACGGGCGTCAGCGCGTCCGCCGGGCCGGTCCGACCGGTCGGACCGCCCTCGAAGCACCAGCTCGCGCTGATGATCTGGATCGCGGTCTTCCCGACGCTGACGGTGCTGAACCTGACCATCGGCCCGTCCCTCAAGGACACCAACCCGGTCCTGCGAACGTTCGTCCTCGCCACCATCGCGGTCCCCATCGTCATCTACGGGCTCATGCCTCGCCTGCACAAGGCCCGCGGCCGCCTCCTCGTCCGCCGCGCTGCGGCCTGACCGGTCCCGACGGACGGCGCCGTCATCCCCCGCGCGGCCCCCGTCCGACGCTGTTGCGGTCCACGACCGCGACACCCAAGCGCCCCCGGCTCCTCGATGGAGCCGGGGGCGTCTCAACGCGCCAGGAACTGCTCGCGCCCGGCAGTCGAATCCGCCCGATATCACCACCCAGCTCACCACGTGTGGTGAGGACGGCTCACCACATCGGTTCCTAGGTTCACAACCAACAGGCACTCCCGCAGCAGCAGCCGCGCACCCCGACAGACATCTCGGACCGGGCAACACCACGCCGGCCACCCCACCTGAAAGGCACGACCATGAACCGACTCACCCGCGCCGTGGCGATGGCCAGCGCGAGGCACCCGTGGCGCACGATTGCGAGCTGGGTGTTCGCCCTGGTCGCCGTCTTCTTCCTCGCGGCCGTCGGCGGGGGCACGTTCGTCGATGACTTCTCCGCCCCCGGTAGCCAGAGCTCCCGAGCGATGGAGCTCGTCAACAGCAACTTCCCGGAGGCCGCCAAGGGCAACGCCCTGGTCGTGTTCGAAGCCCCGGACGGCGCCACCCTCGAAGAGGACCAAGCGGCCGTCACCGCGGTCCTGGAGAAGGTGGGCGGGCTCGACCACGTCGCGTCACTGACCGACCCGTTCGAGGCTGGCACCATCTCCGAGGACGGCCGCATCGGCTACTCGGTCATGACCCTCGACGTCGCCGAGCGAGAGATGGGCAAGCCTGCCTTCGCGACCTTGTCCGACGGTGTCACCGGCATCGGCGCGGACTCGACCAACAGCGTCCGGGTGGAGCTGGGCGGCGACGCGGTGTTCCTGAACGCCGGTGGCGGCGGCTCCGGGCACGTCGGCATCGGCCTTCTCGTCGCGCTCCTCGTCCTCCTCGTCGTGTTCGGCTCCTTGGTTGCCGCGGTCCTGCCCATCGGCCTCGCCCTCGTCGCGGTCGGCGCCGCCATCGGCGGCATCACCCTCATGGCCGGGTTCATGAACGTGTCCGTCTCCGCCATCCCGGTCGCCGGTCTCGTCGGACTCGGCGTAGGCATCGACTACGCCCTGTTCGTCGTCGCCCGTTACCGCGAGAACCGCTCGGCCGGCCGGGACAACCAAGCTGCTCTCGCTGCCGCGATGGGGACCTCTGGTGCCGCTGTCGTGTTCGCCGGCGGGACCGTGGTCATCGCGACCTCTGCCTTGGCGATCACCGGTGTCGGCGTCCTGACCTCCATCGGGCTCGCGACCGCGATGATGGTGTTCTCCTCGGTCATCGCAGCCGTCACCCTCCTCCCGGCACTGCTCGCCCTGCTCGGCGACCGCATCGACAAGGGCCGCATCGGCCGCCGGCACCGTCCCGTCAAGGCCGTGGAGGACACCGCCTGGTGGAGGTTCGGGCACCGCGTGTCCGCCCGCCCGTGGCCCTACCTGCTCGGCTCCGTCGCGGTCCTGCTCGCCATCGCCGCCCCCGCGCTGTGGATGCAGACCGGGTTCCCGGCCGCCGGCGACGCCCCGAAGGAGACCACCCACCGCCAGGCCTACGACCTGCTCACCGACGGCTTCGGCGTCGGCATCAACGCGCCCTTGATGGTCGTCGTCGACCTCAGCGTCCCGGGCACCGACGCCGCCGGCGTTCAGGCGGTGGCCGATGACATCGCGGCCGTCCCGGGCATCGTGTCGGTCAGCGAACCGCAGACCTCCGAGGACGGCGACACGGTCGTGTTCACCGCCACCCCGACCACCGGCCCGGCCGACCTGGACACCTCGGCCACCATCGACCGGGTCCGCGACGTCATCCCCGGCAACGTCTACATCTCGGGCATCACCGCGGTCACCGACGACCTCAACGCCCAGCTCTCGGCCAAGCTGCCGCTGTTCATCGGCGCCGTCATCGCAGTGTCGTTCCTGCTGCTGATGATGGTGTTCCGCTCCATCCTCGTTCCGCTGAAGGCGGCGGTGATGAACCTGCTGTCCATCGGCGCCGCCTACGGCGTCATGGTCGCCGTGTTCCAGTGGGGCTGGGGCGCTGGGCTTCTCGGCCTCGACGGACCGACGCCTCTCACATCCATCATCGTCATCATCATGTTCCCGATCCTGTTCGGGCTCTCGATGGACTACGAGGTGTTCCTGCTCTCGCGCATCCGGGAGGAGTACGACCGCACCGGGGACAACACCGAGTCCGTCGCCCGCGGTCTGGCCGGGACCGGCCGGGTGGTCACCTCGGCGGCCCTCATCATGGTCGCGGTGTTCACCAGCTTCATCTTCAGCCCCATCCCGTCGCTGAAGATGCTCGGCCTCGGACTCGCGGTCGCCATCTTCCTCGACGCCACCGTCATCCGGATGATGCTCGTGCCGGCGACCATGGCGTTGCTCGGCAAGGCCAACTGGTGGCTTCCTGGCTGGCTCGACCGGGTCCTGCCGCACCTGAGCGTCGAGGACCACGAGCAGGATGAGTCGTCCAGCACGGCCCCGTCGGGGCCGCCTGCGGGCGGGACCCTGTCAGAGCCGAGCGAGCTCGTTGGCCGCTGAGCAGGCAAGCGAGACGCCGTCCTTCGGTTGCCGAAGGACGGCGTGCTTGCGCACACGGCTTTCAGTCCGTGGTCTGGGTGAGGGACTTCGAGGCACGGACGACGGCCCGGAGTGTGCCGAACGCCGCCTGCCTCGGCCGTCCGAACTCTCGTCATCGGTGGTGACTTGCCCGCTGAGTCTCGCGCTCGAGCCGAACGACCGGAGCTGCCGCGATCCGCGCGCTGACGGACCAGTGTCATTGCACCGAGTCCGCGCGGCGACCCCGATGTTCGGGTCGCGGAGAATACATCCGCATCGCCGCGCCGTTCGCTGTGGCAGTGGTGGCGTGGCCGGCACGCAGCGAGTGCCCGGTGATGGGGAGGTGCCCGAGGCCGGCGGTTCGGCTGCGGGCTTGGATCATGCGGCTGACGGTGCGGGCGCAGATCGGCTGAAAGGGTTGCGGACCCGTTGTTGCGAGTTCGGGTGAACAGAGGTCCGCTGCCCCGTGGTCGAACGGTGAGCCAGCTCCCCAGCACTGTCACCGGTGTTGGAAGGACACCGCGGAGCTCGCGATGTCGATGCTTGAGTAGGTGACGCCGTCCTCGGCTCGTTCGGCGAGGTAGGCGGCGAGTGCTTCGGGAGGGCTCCGCAGGGGGTGATGCTGCGGGCGGCGCACCAGGTCTCCCATCGGCGCCAGGCCGAGGCGTAGACGGTTCGGGTGGAGGCAGCGAGCTCTGCCTCGATGGCGGCCGCGACCCGCTCGATGTCACGGCGGTGAGACCGGGCTGGACATACGCCGGCGAAGGACGAGCTGCGGATGGTGACGGACGGCTGTTGGGAGGTGTCTTCATGCTCGACGCTCCCCCGCGGGCGCCGTCGCGAGAGGGCTCGGCGGCCGGGAGCGACGTCCGTTAAGGCCAGTTTCTGGCCGACAGATCAAATCTAAATGCTTTCAGGCTCGGGACCTGCCCCATCTCCACCGCGCCGTCGACCGTCGAACATCGTGCAGCCCGCGCCCTTAGTCCTCAACGCTCAGCGGCGAGTGGCCCAGTTCCTGGTGGTCCTGGGTCTGGCCTCAGCTTGAGGTGAGAGCCGAGAACCGGCTCAGGCGCGTCCGGGGACCGCGAGCCCGGACTCGTAGGCGTACATCACCAGCTGCGCCCGGTCTCGGAAGCCGAGCTTGGTCAGCAGGTGGCTCACGTGCGTCTTGACGGTGCCATAGCCCAGGTGCAGCTCAGCGGCGATCTCTACGTTGGCCAGTCCCTGCGAGACGGCCACGAGGACCTCGCGCTCGCGGTCGGTGAGTCCGTCGTCGGGTGCGATGTCGCGCCTCCTCGGCAATGCCGCGAAGCGTTCGATCAGTCGCCGGGTGATCTTCGGGTGCAACAGCGCCTCACCGGCCGCGACGACGTCGATCGCCTCCAGCAGCTGCGCGGGGCGGGTGTCCTTGAGCAGGAACCCGCTTGCTCCGGACCGCAGTGCCTCCAGAACCAGGTCGTCGTCGTCGAACGTCGTCAGCACCAGCACCCGGGTCCCCTGGAGAGCAGGGTCGGCCAGGATGGTCCGGGTCGCCGCGAGTCCGTCGAGATGCGGCATCCGGATGTCCATCAGCACGACGTCGGGCACCGTTCGCCGGCACAACGTGACCGCCTCGAGCCCATCGCTGGCCTCACCCACGACCTCGACCCCGGGCGAGGCCCGCAGGAGCAGCACGAACCCGGCCCGCACCAAGTCCTGGTCGTCGACGACCGCGACGCGGATCATCGACCGGCTCCGGTCGGCAGCGTCGCCTGCACGCCGAACCCGACGCCCAGGGAGCCGTACGTGAGGGCGCCGCCCACCAAGCGCGCCCGTTCCCCGAGCCCGATCAACCCGTGACCGGACAATTCGACTCTCTGAACTCCGCGCGGAGGTCCAGGATCTGTGACCGCGACCTCCATGCTTCCCTGACCAGTCGTCAGGGTGACGGTCGCGGTGTCGGCGGCGGAGTGCTTGATGACGTTGGTCAGCGACTCCTGGACGATCCGGTAGGCCGCGAGAGACACCATGGCGTCGAGGTCCGGCACGCCACCGGACCGGACCAGGGTGACGTCTAGGCCGGCAACTCGTACGTCGTCCACCAGGGCCGGCAGGTCGTCGAGTCCTTGCGTGGGCGCTCGCGTGCCGGCCTCGGACTCCTCGCGGAGCACCCCCAGCATCGACCTGGTCTGTTCCAGGGCGCGTCTGCTGTACTCCGCGATGACCTCCAGTGCCTGCTGCGCGGCGGCCGGGTCGGATCGCAGCAGATGCGCCCCCACACCGGCCTGGACCGCGATCAGCGACATGCTGTGCGCCACCACGTCGTGGAGCTCTCGGGCGATTCGCAGCCGCTCGTCGGTGACGGCAGCTCTCATCCGGTCACGCTGCTGGTCCCGCCGCGAGCGCAGTGCCTCAGCCAGCGCCCACGCCGCTACGAGCAGGGCGATAGAGAGCAGCAGGTCCTTGGTCCGCAGGTCCGGTACCCCGGCGAGGCCCAGGCCGACGAAGCACAGGATCGAGGCGACGAGACCGGCCAGACCTTGCCGGCGGGTGCCGTAGGTGCTGAGGGAGAACAGGCTGAAGGGCAGCAGCACGGCCAGCAGGCCGATGTAGTGGAAGGAGCCGCTGACGACCAGGCAGCCCACCATGAAGACGACGTACGACGTGCCGGGCCGGGTGCGTCGCCAACCCAGTGACCCCGCTGCGACGACGGTGGCGACCAGTGAGAGCAGGTCGACCTCGTGCAGCCTGGGGTCGACCGCTTTGATGTCGCTCGCGACATGACCTGTCACGGCGAGTGCCACCGCAGCGACCGCGATGACCGGGTCTGAGATCCGATCCAACCAAGGCAGCGCCCGCGCGATGCCACGCCGGGGTGCGGACACAGCCGGGCGGAGACTCATGCTGCGACGCTACGCGCACCGGACGTCGCCGGGCCTCTGTCTGCAGACCCGTCTTTCGCCGGCATGACGGGTGGCTCAGTCGACGACCACCGCGCGGAGGACGTCGACCTTCGCCGCACTCCGCGCTGGAGCGATCGCGGCGAGCACCCCGGCGAAGCCGGCCAGCACCACGTACGCCGCGATCGAGAGGCCCGGCACCGAGATCGTGGTGACGCCCTCGCTCTCCAGCGCCTTGGCGAGCGCGAGCCCGACTGCGATCCCCAGCGCGGCGCCCATCAGCGCCCCGATCAGCGAGATCACGACCGCCTCCCAGCGCACCATGGCGCGCACCTGGCCGCGGGTCATCCCGACGGCGCGGAGCAGCCCCAGCTCTCGGGTTCGTTCGTGCACCGAGAGGGCCAGCGTGTTGATGATGCCGAGCAGCGCGATGACGACCGCCAGCAGGAGCATGACGGTGACGAAGGTGAGCAGGGAGTCGATGAACCCGGCGGAGACCTTCTCGAACTGTTCTTGGTCCAGCACTCTGGTGTCGGGGTGCCCGGCCAGCGCGGCGGCCACCAGGTCCTGTACGTGTCCGCGGTCGACCCCGGGGTCGAGGACCACGAAGGCCGAGGTGAGCAGTTGAGGACCGGCGAACGCGCTCTGCTCATCGAGGCTGAGAATGAAGTCGTCCGTGAGCAGGCCCTTCCCGTCATAGATCCCCACGACCCGCAGCCGGTGCTCACCAGTGGCCGCGAACTCCGCCTGCACCGGGTCTCCCAGCACCCAGCGATGGGTCTCGGCGGCGGCGCGGGAGACGACCACACCATCCGCACCCAGGTCACCGAAGGATCCCTGGGACACCTCGAGGTTCATGACGCTCTCGACGGTCGCCGGGTCCACTGCGGAGAAGCTGGACGCTGCACCGTCGAAACGAGTCTCTCCCCAGCCTGCGCCGGAGACCGTCGCGACCCCGGGGACATCTCGCACCGCGCCAACCGCTGACGGACTGAATCCCGGCCCCTGCTCACTGGATGGTCGCAGGAAGAGGTCGGCGTTGGTCTGTCCGGTCAGGACGGCGCCCAGGGAGGACTTGAGCGACGAGGCGAAGACGCTCATGCCGACGACCAGTGTCAGGCCGATCATCAGGGCGGCCGCCGTCGAGGCGGTGCGCCGAGCGTTGCGGGTGGCGTTCTGCCAGGCCAGGTCGCCAGGCAGCCTCCGCAGTCGCAACGGTACGGCGATCAGCGAGGCCAGGGGGCGTACGACGAGCGGGAGGGCCACCATCACACCCACCAGGGCCCCGACGAGACCCAGCGCGAAGATCGGCATGGGCGCCCCGCCATACAGCACCGCGAGCATGCCGGCCACCCCGGCGCAGGCCAGGGTCAGCCCGATGACGGCGCGTGATCTGGACACGGCACCCGAGGCCGGCACGGACTCGCGCAGCGCCTCGACCGGCAGCACCTTGGTCGCCCGGCGCGCCGGCACCAGTGCAGCGACAACCGTCACCAGGGTCCCTACCAGGAGCGAGATCCCCACCGTGCTCGGTTGGACCTGCAGGGACGTGGTCGGCAGGCCGAAGCCCAACGCATCCATGAGCAGCTGGAGTCCTCGGGCGACACCGACTCCGAGGACGACGCCGACCGCCGAGGCGGCGAGCCCGATGAGGATCGCCTCGAGCACCAGTCCCCGGAGGACCTGTCGCCGGGTCGCTCCGATCGCCCTGAGCAGAGCGATCTCCCGCGAACGCTGGGTGACGATCATCGTGAACGTGTTCCAGATGATGAACGAGCCGACGAAGAGGGCAATGCCGGCAAAGATGAGGAACAGGATGCCGACGATCCCCAGTTCGGCTTGGATGGCATCGGAGCTCTCCTGCGCAGCGCGCACGCCGGTGACCGCCTCCACGCCGTCCGGGACCGCCTCCTCGATCCGAGCGGCCAGCCGGGACTGGCTCAGACCGGGGTCGCCGGCCACGTCGATCTTGTCGAAGAATCCCGGGTCCCCCAGCAGCGACTGGGCCGTGCGGGTGTCGAAGTACGCCGAGGTGGTGCCGCCCAGGTCGGGTTCGTGCCCGTAGCCGACGGTGCCGACGACGGTGAAGTCCTGCGGCGGCCCCACGAAGAGGATGGTGATCGTCGAGCCCAGCGCGATGTGGTGCGACGTGGCGCTCGTCGCGTCGATCGCGACCTCGTGCGGCCCGCCGGGTGCCTTGCCGGAGCGCAGCACCACGTCGCCTCGCAGGGCCTCGTCGGCCGGCAGGCTGTAGCCCATGGTCGGGGCGCCGCCGCTCGTCACGACCGCCTTCCCCTTGTTGTCGGTCAGCAGTGCGTAGCCGCTGACCGACCCCTCGGCCACCCGCACGCCGTCGACGCCGGTGACGGTCGACAGGACCGAGGCGCCGACCGGAGGTCTGCTGGTGTCGATGCCGTCGGAGGCGACGTACGGCGCCTTCGTCCGGACGACGGCGTCGGTCCCGGAGGACACCTGTCCGAACAGCTGGTTGAAGGCGAGGGACATGGTGTCTGTCAGGACGAGCGTCCCGGCGAGGAACGCGATCCCGAGGGCGATCGAGGCCGTTGTCAAGATCAGGCGCAGCTTGTGGGCAGCGACCCCACGCAGTGTCACGGTCAGCATGTCGCTCAACCTTCCAAGTTCTTCATGTGGTCGAGCACCTCGTCGGCGCTCGGCGCCAGCAGCTCGTCGACGACGTGGCCATCGGTGAGGAAGATGACGCGGTCGGCGAAGCTGGCCGCGACGGGATCGTGGGTGACCATGACGACCGTCTGCCCCCAGTCGTTCACCGCCAGGCGAAGGAAGGCCAGGAGGTCGGTGCTCGAGCGGGTGTCGAGGGCGCCAGTGGGCTCGTCCGCGAAGATGATCTCCGGGCGCGATGCCAGCGCCCGGGCAGCGGCCACGCGTTGCTGCTGGCCTCCGGACAGCTCGCCCGGGCGGTGCGCGAGTCGGCCGCTGAGACCGACGGTCTCCACGATCGAGTCGACCCACGCCAGATCGGGCTTGCGCCCGGCGATCCGCATCGGGAGCAGGATGTTCTCCAGTGCCGTCATGGTGGGCAGGAGGTTGAAGGCCTGGAAGATGAACCCGATCCGGTCACGGCGCAGCACGGTCAGTGCCTTGTCCTTCAGGGACGTGATCTCGGTGTCACCGACGTAGACCTCGCCGGAGGTGGGCCGGTCCAGGCCGGCGAGGAGATGCAACAGCGTCGACTTGCCAGACCCAGACGGCCCCATGATCGCGGTGAACCGGCCCACCTCCAGGCTGACGCTCACGTCATCCAGCGCTGTCACGGCGGCGTCCCCCGCGCCGTACCGCTTGGTGACGCCGACTGCCCGAGCCGAGACTGCGGCCGTGGTCGTGGTCGTGGTTGTCGTGACAGGGGATGGCGTGAAGATGGCCGACATGTGCACTCCTGCGGGTCGTGCCGTTCGGTCGAGCGGCATCTGACTCCAGGCTCGCGAAGCGGCTCGGGACCCACATCTGGCTGAGGTCCCTACCGGCAAGACCTCAGACAGAGCCAGGGACCACCCAGGGGGAGACATGCGCACAACGCCCGACGTGCGCCGCCAGCGGCGGGCAGATGCGGACCGCCTCATCTCCCTGTGCGCGACTCGGTCACCGATCTCGCCGAAGGGATTGAATTGGCCGCACGGACGGCAACGAGTACAGCCTGCGTACGACAAGTGGCAAACGCGCCGATGCTGGGCTTCTACTCGCCCAAGTTCAACGGGACATCCGTCCGTTCGAAACTGCGGTCAATACCCTCCTCGCTCTCGCCCTGGGCAGATAGCCCATGCGTTCTCCAGATGCGCTCGACGGCACCGTCAGTCCGCTGACTTGTCCGGTCTTCCTGAGCACTCTCATGCCGTCCGACGCGACCAGGAGAAGGGACCGAAGGTCGTACCGGTTGTGGGCTGGTGGCCGCCGGGGGTGACGACGAGCTTGAGGTACTCCAGCGGCACGGTGCTGCCGTGGACGACGATGCGGTGGAAGTTGGGCACGGCGTACGACGGGTGGCTGGCCCAGGCGTCGTAGGAGCAGACGTCCCCGTCACCGGTGCAGGACGCGGCCTGCTGGAGCGGGTTGTCCGAGCGGTAGGCGTGCGAATCACCCTCAAGGGCGAGTACCGGCCGACCGAAGGCCAGGGTGTGATCGGCAAGGCTCTTCACGATCGGCTCGTACTGGCTCAGGTGGGTCTGCGGCTTCCCGTCGAGGTCCCACATGTCGGCCTGCTGGATCACCACGACGCCTTGGGCGTCCTGAGCCGAGGCGACCGCGAAGGCCTGGTCCAGCCAGCGCAGGTCGGCGGCGGTGCGCTGCCGGGTCTCGGTCGCCTGCTCGTCGCTCATCGCGGGCGCGCCGTACCAGGGGTCGGTGTCGTTGTTGGAGCCACCGGGGATGTCGAGGGTGACGAACACGAACCCCTTGCGCTGCCAGATCACGTTCTCGACGTACGCGGCGTCCTCGGGGTGCACGCGGTCGTACGCCGTGGCCTGCGAGACCGTCCGCAGTGCACCGCTGCCGAGCGTGCCGCCGGGAGTCGGGAAGAAGATCGAGCGGACCAGGTCGAGGTTCTGGACGGGGTTGCCGCCGGCGTAGTCGACCAGGTTGCCGTGGGAGTCCTTGACGTAGTCGACCTGCCCGGTCGTCCGGTTGTAGGTCCCACCGCCCTCGGCGGCCTTGTGGCAGTCGGTCCACTCATTGTCGCCCGGCGTGTAGACCATGGGGTCGGCGAAGTGGCTCCAGAGGCCGGCGACCTGGCGGTCGTAGGCCTCGGTGCAGTACTGCTTGCCGGAGTGGATGTCGCCGACATGGACCACAGCGCTGACGTCGGGGTCGGCGTTGACCGCGTCGATGAACGCCGGGGTCGCGTCGGTCTCGGAGGTGTCGGTGGGGTTCACGCCGTACGGCGCGTCGCCGTAGATCGCGTACGTGAACGAGCCGTTCGTGTTCGGCTTGCCGCCGGACTCGGGCGGTGCCGCCTGGGCCGTGAGCGGGAGCACGGCCAGCACCGCGCCGACAGCGAGGACCGGGACGAGAGAGATGCGCATGTCACTCCTGAGTTCGGGGATCTCCGAACTCTCGCGGCGATCGCCGGGCAGCAACCGACACCTGGGTGAACCGTCGGCGAACATCAAGGCGCTGTCGCCGGTGCCGCCCCGGGGACTCGGTCGGTCGGGTCCGCACGACGAGGCGTCGAATTGAGCCTCAGGACGCCGAGGGCTCTACGTTCGGCCCATGACATTGCGCGATCCCAGCCTGCCAACCCGCTCCCTGCCGTACGGCTGGTTCGCGGTGATCGTCATCGCCTACCTGGCGGTCATCAAGGGTGTCGGCTACATCGCCGGTCAGGTATGGGACCCCAACGACGGTTTGTACACCACCCGGGACGTCATCGTTCAGATGTGGGTGCCCCTCGGCGCAGCCTTCGTCTTCACGTACGCCGTTGTCACTGCCCTGCGCTGGTGGGACCCCGTCCTTCGCGAGCGGAACCGCGTCCAGAGGTGGGTCTGGGCGGTGCCGATCATCTTCGCCGTCTGCATCGCTGCGGCCATCGACTACGGCGACCTGGCCGACAAGAACATCGGCTACATCCTGGCGCTGCTGGTCGCGACTCAGTTCGTCGGCTGGGGCGAGGAAGGCATGTTCCGGGGAATCGGTATCACCACACTGCGATCACACGGCCTGACCGAGGGCAGGGTCGCCCTGTGGTCGAGCATCATCTTCGGGGCCGTTCACATCAGCAATGCCCTCACCGGAGAGATCAGCAGGGCGCTCCCGCAAGCCATCGCCGTCAGTTTCGCTGGCTACTTCTTCTACCTCATCAGGCGAGTCAGCGGCGGCAACGCCCTCAACTCCGTCATCCACGGTCTCTTCGACTTCTCGATCATCACCGGCACCATGATCGTCATCGACCAGGATCCCTACGCCGGGTCAGCCGCTGCCATCGCTGCATACCTAGTCGTCGGCGTGCTCCTCATCGTTCGACGCCGCCGCATCGAACTCCCCGGTCCGCGCACACCTTGAACTCAGCGAGACGAAGGGTGAAGTTGGAACGCCACCTCGGAGCGCGAAAGCCCGCCTGAACTCCGCGCGCAGGCTCCTCGAAGTCCTTGCCCTTGCACGCAGCGTCGCTGACACTTAAGACAGTTCTCTGCGCCTGCCGAGAGGATCGCCATGAGCGCCGTCACTACCGCAACCCGAGTCCCGGCAGGCCCAGCGCTGCGGGCGCAACGCCGTCAGCTTCGCCGCCAGGACACGCGATCTCGCCACCTGGGCGAGCTGTTCGCGATGCGATCGCTGCTTGATCGGGCCACCGACATCGTCGCCACCGAGTGGGTCCACGGCGCTTGGTTCAACGTCACCACCACGGCTGGCCCGAGAGCGGTCACGGCGTATGACCTCGGCCTCCTGGTACACAACCCTGTCACTGGCGCGTGCCTGGTGGGTTCGATCGTGCACGCTGCCGGAGGGCCTGCAACGGTGCGCACGCAGCTCGTCCAGCGGTCCGTGGCCCTGACCTGGCACGTCCTCCGCGAAGATCCCGAACGACCGGTCCGATGGTCTCCGAGCCCACACGACCGGAGGTTGCAGATCCTCGACCTCACTCGCTGGAACGACTTCCCCGGGCGCAAACAAAGTGAGGTTGCCGAACTCCTGCGCGCAGCGCAGCATGCAGCTGCCCGTCAGCACGAGCGGCACCTCCTCAGCCAGTAATCCGCCCCGTTCGCGAGGAATGGTTCTGCCGAACCTGGTTGCGCTCGTTCACCGCAGAAAGCAGTAGTACTGCTTCCACACCGTCCAGGCACTCGCAGTTCTCGTTCGGAAACCCCAGACCGAGGCCCAGGTGACGAAGAGAATGTCGACCACAGGTCAACTCCTACTGTCGCGATCAGCTGTCGATCAAGGTGGTCACAAGTCGACGAATCCGTGACTCCGTGGTTGGAAGATTCAGTCGCAGATCGCGGCGCAGCAACTTCCAAGTGAGCCTGCGCGAGCAGGAGCACGACCCCGTCCCTGCGTCGTTCGTAGTGCTCAACAAGCACCGAGATCGCCGCGGGCACGTCGCCGACCTACGCCTGTCGCCATCCCGGATGGAGGGCTGCCGGCGCGGAAGAATTCCCGGTGCCAGTCCTATGAAGCGGTGGGTCATCATGGACAGATGCGGTACCAGAGGCGTGGGCGGCTCGAACGGGAGCTGAGGCGCCTGCGCACAGGGTGGCGTGGCGCGGTGCTCTGGTCGCTGCGTATCACGGTGGCGGCCGTGGCCAGCTATGTCGTGGCGACCTTGTTGTTCCCGGGAACGCAGCCGTTGCTCGCACCGCTCACCGCGATGCTGGTCGTCCAGGTCACGCCGATCTCGCTGCTGGCCAGCGGTCTGGATCGCGTCGTGGCGGTGGTGACCGGTGTCTCGCTGGCGATCGCGTTCTCCGCCGTCGTGCCTCTGGAGTGGTGGAGCCTCGGCGTCCTCATCTTCATGTCGATCACGGTGGGGCAGGTTCTCCGGCTGCGTGCGAACCTCATCGAGGTCGCGATCAGCGGGATGCTCGTGCTCGGCGTCGGCTCCCTTGCCGCCGAGGCCGCCGCCGGCCAGCGGATAGCAGAGACACTGGTGGGTGCCGCAGTCGGCATCGTCGCCAACCTGCTGTTCCCACCCCGGGTCCCCACGTCCGACGCCGGCCGGGAGATCGAGGACCTCGCCGACGCGATCAGCGACCTCCTACGACGCTCCGCCGACGCCGTGGAACAGCTGGCCGACGACCGGCGCGCCATCGCCTCGGCCGCGGAGGCCTGGCTCGGGGACGCGCGTCGGGTCACCCACCACGACGTCCCCCGGGTCGGCGCGGCACTACTGCGTGCCGAGCAGAGCCGGCGGCTCAACGTCCGGGCGGTGGGTACGGCGGACCTCGGACCAGGTCTGCGGCACGGGCTGGAGTCGCTCGAGCACACCGCGCTCAGCGTGCGGTCGATGTACCGGGCGCTCGCCGACGCCACCGCAGGCGACCCTGCCTGGTTCGAGTCGGAGGGCGCCGCGGACGTGCTCATCGGCCTGGTGCAGACGTTCCGGGACCTGGCAGACGCCGTCGATGCCTTCGGTGAGCTCGTGCGCCTCGAGGCAGCACCCGCCCGGCAGGCGGACTCGGCGGACTTCACGGCGCTGCGGGAGGCGATCCAGGGACTGTCCGAGGCGCGCAGCCGCCTGGAGGACATGTCCACCGCAGTCGCCGACGCCGACCTGCGCGAGCTGCACGACAGCGCGCTCTCCACCGTGAGGCGCGTCCAGCGCGAGCTCGATCTCGAGCAGCGCATGCGCCGCCAGCTCCAGCTCCGACATCCGGTCCGGACCTGGCCAGCGCCGCTGCGGCCCCATCCCTCCCGACGCCGGCCCACCTCCCTCCCGGCGGCAGGGATCGAGGAGAACTCCGAGACGGTGCGAATGCCACAGATCTCTGACGAACACGACGAATCCTGACCGCGTAGCCGGGTCTCTAGGGCTGGGATCGCGGCGGGTATCGAGTGCTCCGGCTACGGGCGCGAGCTCGCGGGTGCCGGGCTCCGAGAGTTCTGCAACCTCAAGACGGTCTGGCGCGGCTACGGGTCGAACGCTGCGTGCCCCTTCGGACAGCAGATCCGCATGAGCGACATATCGCCACTGCTCGTCAACGGCGATGCCGAGGGGCAGGACGAGAGAGAAGCCGCCATCGATGTTGCGCGCGCAGGTCTGCGCTCGTCCCGTGGACCGTCCCCTCCCCCGCGGCACAAGGCACCTGCCAGGGCATCTCCACCCGTTGCTCATAGATGGATCGAAGCACATGGCGCGGACAGACCTATGTCCGTCCGATCGAGACCCTGGCTCAGCCGGGGGCGGCGTCGTAGCCAGTCCCTCTGATGAGCTTGGCCGGGACACCGCCGACGATCGTGTTGGCTGCTACGTCCTTGGTGACGACTGCGCCAGCAGCCACGATCGCGCCGTCTCCGATCGTGACACCAGGGACGACTGTCACGGAGGCGCCGAGCCAGACCTGGCGACCGATCACGATCGGCGCGGGGATCATGTCAGCGCGCCGCGCGGGATCGACGCTGTGGTTCAGGGTGGTCAGTGTGCTGCCGTGGCCGATGAGTGTGCCGTCGCCGATGGTGATGCCGCCGGTGTCCTGGAAGCGGCAGCCGATGTTGATGAAGACATCCGTCCCGAGGGTCAGGTTCTTGCCGAACTCGCAGTAGAACGGCGGGAAGAGGGCGACCGACTCGTCGATGTCCTTGCCGGTGAGCTCCGCCAGCAGGTACCGCACCTCCGCGGGTGTGCGGTAGCCGGTGTTGAGGTCGGCGGTGATCCGCAGGGCGTCCTGGGCTGCGCCGTGCATGAAGAGGTGTTCTGCCGAGCCCCCTTCGATCAGCGCGTCGCGGTTCACGTGGTCGAGGAACTCCCGAAGGTCCATCTCAGTCACCCTGTACCAGCTGAGCGACCAGGTCCCGGGCGGCTGAGCTCTCGGCGAGGGTGGACTGGAAGCGCTGCTCGCCGATGGTGATCTGGATTCTCATCCTGCTCTCCTCGTCCTTGGCCGGGGTGGTGATTTCGGTGCTCGGGGACGTCGTTGGGCTGTTGCTGGCATCGGGATCGCAATCACAGCGTGAGCAGGACCTTGGTCGCCGTGCGCTGGTCCATGGCTCGGTACCCCTCGGCTGCCTTCTCGAGCGGGAGGGTGAGGTCGAAGACCTTGCCGGGGTTGATCTTGCGGTCCCAGATCAGCCGGATCAGCTCGGGCAGGAAGCGCCGCACCGGGGCGGGACCGCCGTGGATGTGCACCCCGGCCATGAAGAGCTCGTCGCCGGGGATGGCGACGTCGTGGGAGACGCCGACGAACCCGACGTGCCCACCGGGGCGGGTGGAGTGGATCGCCTGCATCATGGCCTCCTGGGTGCCGACCGCCTCGATGACCGAGTGTGCCCCGAGTCCGTCGGTGAGCTCCTTGACCTTGGCGACACCGGTCTCGCCGCGCTCCTCGACGATGTCGGTGGCACCGAACTCGCGCGCCAGTGCCTGACGGTCGGCGTGGCGGCTGAACGCGATGATGCGCTCGGCACCGAGCTCGTGGGCCGCCAGGATCGCGAGCAGACCGACCGCGCCGTCACCGACGACCGCCACGGTCTTGCCCGGTCCCGCCTCAGCCGCGACGGCGGCGAACCAGCCGGTCCCGAGCACGTCGGAGGCTGCCATCAGGGACGGGATGAGGTCCGGCTCCGGCATCCCCGGAGTCGCGACCAGGGTGCCGTCGGCGAGCGGGATGCGGGCCAGCTCGGACTGGGTGCCGAGGGTGCCCATCAGGACGCGGTGCGTGCAGTACGCCTGGTAGCCCGCCAGGCAGATCTCGCAGGTGTTGTCGGATGCCCAGAAGGAACCGACGACGAAGTCACCGACCTTGACGGTGCGAACATCAGCCCCGATCTCCTCGACGACCCCGACGTACTCGTGGCCCATCACCTGGTGGTCGACGGGCTCAGCTCCGCGGTAGGGCCACAGGTCGCTGCCACAGATGCAGGTCGCCGAGAGGCGGATGATCGCATCCGTGGGCTCGATGATCTTCGGGTCCTCGCGGTCCTCGACCCGGACGTCCCCGGGACCGTGCATGACTACCTGACGCATCGCGGCGCACTCCTCTTCGTTGCTTCTTTCACGTGGTCGTGGCACCGACGCTGCGCCACGACATCGAGTGAACCCGCTGTCCTGATCCGCTGGAAGTCACTGTTGATAGGTGTACTGACAGGGCATCCCTCGTGGCTCCGGTCCGCGCCAACAGCGGCTTAGGCTCGATGGCGTGGACCAACCCCATGACGTGCGCCAGGAGGTGCGTGAGTTCCTCACCACCCGCCGCGCTCGGATCACCCCGGACCAGGTCGGCCTCCCGGTCACCGGCACCCGCCGCGTGCCCGGACTGCGCCGCAGCGAGGTCGCGTCCCTGGCGGGCCTGAGCGTCGAGTACTACGCCCGCCTCGAGCGCGGCCAGATCGCCGGCGCCTCCACCGGCGTCCTCGACGCCCTGGCTCGAGCCCTGCAGCTCGACGAGACCGAACGCGCCCACCTGCTCGACCTGGCGCGCGCCGCCGACGGCATCCCGACCTCGGGACGCGCACGCCGTCGTACGCCGAGCAAGGCCGCCTCGCGGCTGAGCCTGCAGTGGGCGCTGGAGGCGATCACTGAGGGTGTCGCGTTCGTCCGCGACCCCCACCAGAACCTGCTCGCCACCAACGCTCTCGGCCGTGCGTTCTACTCACCCGTCATCGGCGACGGCGGCCGGATTCCCAACCTCGCCCGTTTCCAGTTCCTCGATCCCGCCTCCCGCGACTTCTACCCCGACTGGGAGCTGTTCGCCGAGATGTGTGTCGGGATCATGCGCGCCGAGGCGGGCCGTGACCCCCATGACCGAGGACTGCAGGACCTCGTCGGAGAGCTCGCCACCCAGAGCGAGACCTTCCGCCACCTGTGGGCCGACCACAACGTCCGCTCCCACGGCGCCGGCACCAAGCGCTTCCAGCACCCGGTCGTCGGCGAGCTGACCCTCGCCTACGAGGAGCTCGCCATCACCGCTGAGCCTGGGCTGGTGCTGCTGGTCTACACGGCCGAACCCGGTTCGCCCTCGGCCGAGCGTCTCCGTCTGCTCGCCTCCTGGGCAGCACCCGCAGACCCCTCTCAACAACCGCTCCACGAACACGTAGAAGGAACCTGATGCAGATCACCCGCAGCTCGATCGACACCGCCAAAGGCCCGGCTGACTGGTTCACCGGCGATGTCTACATCGACTCCGTCGCCGCGGCGCCGTCCCCGTCGCGCATGACCGCGAACCTCGTGCACTTCATGCCCGGCGCCCGCACCCACTGGCACCGGCACCCGCTGAGCCAGACCGTGTTCGTCACCGAGGGCGTCGGCCTGTGCCAACGCCGCGGCGGCCCCGTCGAGGTCATCCGTCCCGGCGACCGTGTCCTCTTCGAGGCCGACGAGGAGCACTGGCACGGTGCCGCACCCAACCGCCTGATGGTCCATCTCGCCATCAACGAGGCCGACGACCAGCACGACGTCGTCCACTGGCTCACTCCCGTCACCGACGACGAGTACGCCGCAGCACCCGCGGCCCAGGTCTGAAGCGAGTCGCACCTGGTGCCCCCGGGGGTTGCGCACATGCAAGAGGCCCTCACAGTCAGACTGTGAGGGCCTCTTGGCTTTGTAGCGGGGGCAGGATTTGAACCTGCGACCTCTGGGTTATGAGCCCAGCGAGCTACCGAGCTGCTCCACCCCGCGTCGGTGAACGCAACCTTACAGACCGGCGTGGGGCGAGCCAAATCGGGGTCAGGACGAGGGGCTCGCCGAGTCCGACGGCGGCTCCGATGCGGTCTCGGAGGGCGACCCGGACGGGCTCGCACCCGAGCTCGGGGTACCACTCCCTGGGGCCACGTTGCTCAGGTCGACCGCCTGGCCGACCAGGTCCTTGCCCCGCTCCATCAGCTTGGCCCACTTCACGGTGTTGCCCGACTGTTGCGCCTCGTCGGCCGCGATGAACGCGGCCTGGGCGCGGGCGAGCAGGCCACGGATCCGTTCGGAGATCGTTCCGGTCGAGGTCCCGCCACCGCTGTTGTTCCCCGAGCCGTCGCCGCCCTGGTCGCCGTTGTTGTCGTTGCCGCTGATCGGCCCGGTGAGCAGTGCGTCGCCGAGGGCCGAGGTCAGCGTGGTGCCGATGCCGACCTGGCCGCCGTACGAGACCAGGACGTACTGCAGGATCGGATAGCCGCCGGTCGACCCGGAACGCGCGGCGTAGACGGGCTCGATGTAGATGAGACCGTCCTTGACCGGCACGGTCAGCAGGTTGCCGAACTTCGGTGGGTTGCCACCGGACTGGAAGGGCAGCAGCTTGTCGCGCACGTCCTGGTTGCCGGAGAAGTCGGACGCGATCAGGCTCGGACCCTTCACCTGCGCGTCCTGCATCTGCAGCACCCGGATCTTGCCGTAGTTGTCCGGATCCTCGGGGTCGGAGTCGACCGACACGAACGCGGACAGGTTGTTCTTGCCGTAGAAGACGTAGTTGGACGTCAGCGACCAGGTCTCGCCCGGGATGTCCGACGTGCCGTCGCTCTCGTCGTTGACGAACAGGCGGTACGGCGGCTGCAGGTGACCGGTCGAGTTCGGGTCGACAGGCACCTCCCAGCGGTTGTTGCCCTGGTAGAAGTCGCCCGGGTCGGTCACGTGGTAGCGCGCGAACTGGTAGCGCTGCACCTTGAACATGTCCTCGGGGTAGCGCAGGTGGCTCATCAGCTCGGGCGAGATGTCCGACTTCGGGTGCACCGTGCCGGGGAACGCGCTCTCCCACGCCTTGAGGATCGGGTCGTCGTCGTCCCACTCGTAGAGCGTGACCGTGCCGTCGTAGGCGTCGACGGTCGCCTTGACCGCGTTGCGCATGTAGTTGATCTCGTCGGTCGGCAGCGTGCGCAGCCCGGTCGGGTCCTGCAGCGTGTCGTCGGTCATCGTCGCGAACGACTCGCGCTGCGCGCTCGGGTAGTTGTTCGTGGTCGTGTAGCCGTCGAGGATCCACTGGATCTTGCCGTCGACGATCGCCGGGTAGGCGTCGCTGTCGATGGTCAGCCAGGGCGCGAACTTCTCGACCCGCTCGCGCGGATCGCGGTTGTAGAGCACCTGGCTGTTGCTGTTGACCCGCTCGGAGAGCAGGAAGTTCGGCTCACCGAACTTCACGGCGTACATCAGCTTGTTGAAGAAGCTGCCGACCGGGACTCCCCCGTCGCCGTCGTACGTCGTCGTGTCGTCGCTCTGGGCTGCCTGCTGCTCGTTCGCGGTGTCCGCAGCGGACTGGTCGGTCGAGGGCAGGTCGAGCTCGACGTCGGGGGCGCTGTCGCTGGTCTTGCCGACGATCGAGTAGTCGGGGCTGTCCTCGCCGAAGTAGACGCGGGTCTCGTAGGGCCCGGTCGACTGCTCGGTCAGCGAGTGCTGGTTGGCCGTCTGCAGGCCCTCGGCCCATTGCGTCGCGGTCTGCTCCGCGCCGTCGTCGGCCGGGCGCTGGTTGGCGTAGGCGGCGATGATGCCGTTGCCGTGCGTGTAGACGGTGTGCAGGTTGGACCAGTTCTTGTCGCCGCTGTTGATGTCGTCCTGGTTGAGCTCGCGCACGCCGAGGACGAGGGCTCGGTCGATGTCGTCGACCTTGTAGCGGTCGACGTCGAGGACGTCGGCGACGGAGTAGTAGGCGCGCAGCTGCTGGTTCTGGTCGAAGGTCTGGTTGACCAGCTGCGGGTCGACCAGCGGCACCGACTTCGTCTGGTCGATCAGCGAGGCGAGCTGGTCCTTGGTGGCCGTCGCCGTCTTGTCGTAGCCCTCGACCTCGATGCTGTTGACGTCGTACGCCGACCTGGTCGCGTCGATGTTGGCCTTGATGTACGGCGCCTCCTTGTCAGCCTCGGAGGGCTTGACCTGGAACTGCTGCACGATGCCCGGCCAGATCAGGCCGAGCAGGATCGCGGAGACCGCGAGCAGCCCGAGACCGACCGACGGCAGCAGCCAGGTGCGGCGCCAGACGTTGACGAAGAAGAGGATCGCGCAGATCACCGCGATGCCGAGCAGGATGTTCTTGGCCGGCAGCACCGCGTGGTCTGCGGTGTAGTTCATGCCGGTGATCAACGACCCGGACTGGTGCACGAGGTCGAAGCGGTCCAGGTAGTAGTCGGCGGCCTTGGCCAGCACGAAGAGGCCGAGCAGCAACGACAGCTGCGCCTGCGCGGCGCCCGGACAGCCGGTCCCGCGAGGTCTGCAGCCGGATCCCGCCGTACAGGTAGTGGACGACCGCGGCGGCGATCAGGGCGATGACGAGCGCCGCCATGGTGAAGTCGACCAGGTAGTGCAGCCACGGCAGGTCGAAGACGTAGAAGCCGATGTCCTTGTGGAACCAGGTGTCCTTCTGGTCGAACGGCACGCCGTTGCGCCACAGCAGGTAGTCGCGCCACTCGCCGATCGCCGAGCTGCCGGCGAAGGCGCCCATCGCGATGGAGACGCCGACCAGCAGCCAGGTGCGGATCGGGGTGATCGCGTCGCGGTAGCGGTCCAGGCCGTTCTGCTCGGGCGAGTTGGGCCGGAAGAACGGCCGGAACCGGTAGGCCAGGTAGATGTTGACGCCGACGACGATCGCCATCAGCGCGCCGAAGACGAGGAAGAGGCCCGTCTTGGTCCAGAAGAGGGTGTTGAAGACCTCGGAGTAGCCGCCGTTCTTGTACCAGAGCCGGTCGGTGTAGAGCGACGCGAACGTCGAGAGCCCCAGGAACGCGAGCACCAGCACCACCGCGGTGATGATCAGCGCGCGCGACCGGCGCGAGCTCCGCGGCGGCGGGGCGCTCGCCGACTCCTCGTCGAACAGCTCGCTCATGCGCTGGTCACTCATGCCTCGGTCATTCATTGCCCTGGTCACTCCGGATCTTCCTCGAGGGTCGTGCCGAGCAGCTCCAGCAGCCCCGGCACCAGGTCGGCGCCACCGACCACGGACTGGTCGTCGTCGTGCGCGCGCAGTCGAAGTGCACAGTACGTCGCACCCGCGCGGGTCACGCCCGCCACGATCCGGACCTCCTGGCGGTCGGGGTGCTCGCGCGCGAACTCCTCGGCCGAGGCCCGGTCGTCGGGGATGTGCCGGTCCGCGTCCGGCGGCAGCACCAGGCGCTCGACGACCGCGGCACAGCCGACCACCTCGGCCGGCCAGACGATCGACTCGAGCACCTTCTCGAGCGGCTGGTCCGGGGCGAGGTGGTCCTGCTCGATCGAGGTCAGCGACCCCTCGCGCGGACGCGGTGTCGAGGCCCATCATCGAGGCCAGCGCCGGCTCGCGGGCGACCAGCGCAGCGGTGTCGACGAGGGCGTAGAGACGAGCCGGCCGGTCCCAGCCCTCGCCGGCGACGTGGCTCTCGATCTCGAGCACGGCCGAGGCCAGTGCGGGATCGACGTCCAGCTGCGGGTCGAAGGGCGCGTCGGGCTGTGGCTCGTCGTCGCTCACGAGTCCCCCTTGCACGTCGGCAGGTCGGCGTCGTGGTCCTTGGCCCAGGCCTCGATCGACTCGCGGGCGCTGTGCATGGTGGGCGCCTCGACCAGGCGCATGTCGCCGTTCGGCGCACCGACGGCCTCGTCGCAGTTGTCGGGCGGGACCATGAAGAGCTCGGCGCCGGCGTCGCGGGCGCCGACGATCTTCTGCTGGATGCCGCCGATCGGGCCGACGTTGCCCGAGGCGTCCATGGTGCCGGTGCCGGCGATCGTCTCGCCGTCGGTCATGGAGCCCGGTGTGAGCGTGTCGTAGATGCCGAGCGAGAACATCAGGCCCGCGCTCGGGCCGCCGATCGACGGGTCGATGCCGACCGTCACGTCGAAGGGGAAGTCGGTGGTCCGGGTGCCGATCTGGATCCCGATCTGCGGCTTGCCGTCGACCTCGGCCGGCGTCACGGAGACCGTCGACTTCTTCTTGTCCCGCTTGATGGTGAACTCGATCGGCTGACCCGCCTGCGCACCGGTGACGGCGTCCACGACGTCGTCGCCGTTGGCGACCTCGGTGCCGTCGATCGCCAGGATCACGTCGTCGGTCTCGAGCTTGCCGTCCGCGGGGGTGCCCTTGCCGACACCGGCGACGACGGCCTCGGTCACGTCGTAGCCGAGCTCCTCGAGCGCGACCGCGGTGGCGGCGTCCTGCGAGGAGGTCATCTCCTGCTGCGCCCTCCTTGCGGTTCTGCTCGGGCGTCTCGTCGTCGCGGTAGATCGCGTCGTAGGGTAGACGGCGTCTGGAGCGGCTGATCCAGTCGTGCATCAGCTCGAAGAGGTTGTTGTTCGCCGTTGGGCTGGGAGACGTAGACCGTCGTCATCCGCAGCTCGCCGTCGTCGCGGTAGGTCGGGTGGCCGTCGACCTGGATGATCTCCTTGCCGTCGCTGTTGGTGCCGAGGACGTTGACGGTCAGCCCGGGCGCATAGGTGACGTAGGGCAGCGACTCGAACGCGGCCGCCACCCACAGCGCGAGGAGCAGCGGCACGGCCAGGATGCCGGCGAGGGTGCGCTGCGTCATGCGCGCCAAGACTGTCAGATCGCGCCCAACGGCGCGCGGATCAGGAGACCCGACGCGAGGGGCGTACGGCGATGCCGCTGCTCCGATCGCGCGCGGGCTGCGGCGCGGCGTAGCCGGGTGCCGGTCGGCGTCGACGACGCGAATCTCCGCTCGAGGGCGCTGCCCAGGCGGCGTACGGCGACGTCGCGGTCGACCTCGCCGCGGCCCTCACGGCCGAGCCAGCCGACCCACAGCATCGCCAGCGCCGTGACGACGGCCGACGGCACCAGCCAGAGCAGGATCTCCACACGGTGAGGGTAGGCAACGCGACGCTCCTCGGCCGGGAGGCGCGACCTACGGGGTCCCGACCCATTCGTCGGTGCCGTCGCCGAAGCGCTGGTGCTTCCAGATCGGCACCTCCGCCTTGAGCGTGTCGATCAGCGCCCGCGACGCGGCGAAGGCGTCCCCGCGGTGGGCCGAGGTGGTCGCGACGACGACGGCGACGTCGCCGATGTCGAGGCTGCCGACGCGGTGCACCGCAGCGACCCCCTGCACGTCGTACTCCTCGGCGACGCGGTCGCACACCTCGTGCAGCTTCGCGAGCGCGGTCGGATGCGCGCTGTAGTCGAGGCCAGTGACGCCCATGCCGTGATCGTGGTCGCGCACCCGGCCGACGAAGAGGGTCAGGCCGCCGGAGGCGTCGTCGTCGAGGGCGGCGACGACCTCGGCGACGTCGAGCGGGGTCTCGCGGAGATCGACGAGGCGGATGGCGGACACGGGCAGACACTATCCGCGTACCGTTGTCGACATGAACGACAAGCCGGGTGACACCCCCGACAACGGCGACCAGAACCCTTTCAAGGGGACGCCGTTCGAGCAGTTCTTCGGTGCGATCGGGCGGCGCCATGGGCGGCTGCCGGCGGCGCCGGGATGCCGGACCTCAGCAGCTCTTCAGCCAGATCCAGTCGATGATGCAGCCGCACGACGGCCCGGTGAACTGGGACTTCGCGCTCGACCTGGCCCGCAAGACCGTGGCCCAGTCGCCCGACCCGACGCCGTCGCAGAAGCAGAGCGACGCCGTCGCCGACGCGCTCCGGCTCGCCGACCACTGGCTCGACGCGACCACGGAGTTCCCCTCCGGCGTGACCTCGACCGCGGCCTGGAGCCGCGCCGAGTGGGTCGTCGGCACCACCGACGTGTGGAAGGTGCTGGTCGAGCCGATCGCCGAGTCCTCGGTGCAGGCCCTCAGCGGGGCGCTCCCCGACGAGGCCGCAGAGATGACCGGGCCGATCCTCGGGATCCTGGGCCAGGCGGTCGGCGGGATGCTGGCCAGCCAGATCGGCTCCGGCCTCGGCGCGCTCGCCTCCGACGTGCTCAGCGTCTCCGACATCGGGCTGCCCCTCGCGGCGCCCGGTCAGGCCGCGATCGTGCTCGGCCAACCTGGACGGCCTTCGCCGACGGACTCGACGTCAGCGCCGACGACCTGCTGCTCTACCTCGCGCTGCGCGAGGCCGCCCACCAGCGGCTGTTCGCCCACGTCCCGTGGCTGCGCGACCACCTGATCGGCGCGGTCACCGACTACGCCCGCGGCATCGAGGTCAACGCCGCCGGCATGTCGGCGAAGATCGAGGAGCAGATGCGCGGGATCGACCCGACCAACCCCGAGTCGATGCAGGAGCTGCTCGACGGCGGCCTGTTCGAGATCGACCGGCTCCCCCGCCCAGGACGCCGCGCTGCAGCGGCTCGAGGTCACCCTCGCGCTGGTCGAGGGCTGGGTCGACGAGGTCGTCGGCCAGGCCACCGCCGAGCGGATGCCCACCGCGACCAAGCTGCAGGAGATCTTCCGCCGCCGCCGTGCCGCCGGCGGTCCCGCCGAGCAGACGTTCGCCACCCTGGTCGGTCTCGAGCTGCGGCCGCGTCGGCTGCGCGACGCCTCCACGCTGTGGGGCTCGCTGCGCACCCGCCAGGGCACCGAGGCCCGCGACGGCGTGTGGATGCACCCGCACCTGCTGCCGACGGCCGCCGACCTCGACGACCCGCTGGGCTTCCGCGAGGACGCCTCCGCCCCGGCCGAGCTCAGCGACGAGGACTTCGACGCCGAGCTGCAGAAGCTCCTCGACCCGCCGCAGGAGTGAGTCTCCACGCGGACGCGCTGGCCGTCCTCGACGGCTGGTCGGCGCCGAACGCCGCCCAGGAGCAGCATCGTGAGCGGTACGTCGCGCACCTGCGCGACCATCCCGACGCGATGACCCGGGAGCTGCCGGCCCGACCACCTCACCGCCAGCACGCTGGTGCTGAGCGCGACCGGCGACGAGGTGCTGCTGACCCTGCACGCCAAGGCCCGCCAGTGGTTCCAGTTCGGCGGCCACTGCGAGCCGGGTGACGCCACGCTCGCCGGCGCGGCGACCCGCGAGGCGACCGAGGAGTCCGGCCTGACCGGACTGGTGCTCGACCCGGTGCCGGTGCAGCTCAGCGAGCACGCCGTACCGTTCTGCGGCCCGAGTGGGGACGTGCACCACCTCGACGTCCGGTTCGTGGCCGTCGCCCGCCCGGCGCCGAGCACGCCGTCAGCGACGAGTCGCTCGACGTGCGCTGGTGGCCCGCCGATGCGCTCCCCGAGCCGCAGCCCGACCTGGTCGAGCTGGTCGCGCTGGCGCGGGCGCGGATCGCTCAGTCGACGTCGTCGGGCGGCTCACCCGGGGGCGAGTCGAGCCGGGCCGCGGCCGACCAGCCGATCAGGTAGCCCTTGGCGCGCTCGGCCTTCGGGTAGCGGTCCACCCAGCCCAGAACTTCGCGTTGTGGTCGGACTCGAAGCAGGTGGGCGAGCTCGTGGATCAGCACGTAGTCGATGACCCATGACGGCATCCCCTGCAGCCGCCCGGAGAGCCGGATCGAGCGGTCGCCCGGCGTGCACGACCCCCAGCGGGACTCCTGGTTGTCGACCCAGCGCACCGACTCGGGGATGGCCAGCCCGCCGAGGTAGCGGTCGCTGAGGCTCTTGGCGCGCTTCATCAGGTCGTCGTCGGTGGGCTTGCGCTTGCGCTCGGACTGCTCCAGCCGGGCGAGCATGGTCTCGACCCACTCGGCCTCCTCCTTGCGCGAGAGCGAGGCGGGGATCATCACGACACCCGGTCGCCGTCGCGGTAGGCCGAGACGGTGCGACGGCGCCGCTTCGAGCGGCGTACCTCCACCTCGGGCTGCTGCGACATGACCAGAATCTATCGGTTCGCCCAGGCCAGAAGACGTTCCTTCGGCCAGGTGTTGACGATCCGATCCGCCTCGATGCCGGCCTCCTCGGCCCGCTCGCAGCCGTAGACCTGGAAGTCGAGCTGCCCCGGCGCGTGCGCGTCGCTGTCGATCGAGAACAGGCAGCCGAGGTCGCGGGCCAGCTCGAGCAGCTTGGTCGGCGGGTCGCGGCGCTCGGGACGCGAGTTGATCTCGACCGCGATGTCGTTCTCGGCGCAGGCCTCGAAGACCGCCTTCGCGTCGAACTGCGACTCCCCCCGCGTGCCGCGGTTGCCCATCACCATCCGGCCGGTGCAGTGGCCGAGCACGTTGGTGCGCGGGTTGCGGACCGCGCCGATCATCCGCGCGGTCATCTCCGTCGGCGTCCATCTTCAGCTTCGAGTGGACGCTGGCGACCCGGACGTCGAGCCGGGCGAGCAGCGTCGTCGTCCTGGTCCAGCGAGCCGTCGTCGAGGATGTCGACCTCGATCCCCTTGAGCAGGGTGAAGCCGTCGCCTCCCCGATCCAGGAGGTGGCTCGTTGACCGCGTCGACGACGCCGAGCTGGCGGGTCAGCCGCTCGGCGACTGAGCCCGTGCGCGACGGTCAGCCGCGGCGAGTGGTCGGTGAGCACGAGGTAGTCGTGACCGAGCTCGATCGCCGTGAAGGCCATCTCCTCGATCGGCGAGCCGCCGTCGGACCAGTCGGAGTGGGAGTGCAGGTCACCGCGCAGCGCGGCCCGCAGCTCGGCGCCGCCGCTGGTCAGCGGGCCGCCGTGCTCACGCTCGAGCGTCGGCGAGCCGCTCCGGCAGCTCGCCGCGGACCGCGGCGGCGATCACCTTCGCCGAGCTCGCCCCGATCCCGGGCAGGTCGGTCAGCGTGCCGTCGTCGACCGCGGCGGCGACCTGCCTCGGCCGGCATCGGCAGGATCGTCGCGGCCGCGCCTCGGAACGCCTTGACCTTGTAGGTGTCCTCGCGGGCGCGCTCGAGCAGGAAGGCGATCCGCCGCAGCGCGGCGACCGGACCCCCGTCGTACGTCGCCTCCGACACGCCGACGACCTCCGAACTCGTCCCGAACTGTTTTTCGTCCACACCCCGTGGACAGCCATTGTCGCTGGTCAGCGGCGGGTACGGCGCTCAGCAGCCCCGCCCGTCCACAGCACGCTCCCGGGTTTCCGGGGCCTCCTCCACCGGAAGGCCCGCTTCTCCACAGGTTTGTCCACAGGGTTGTCCACAGGGTGTGGCCGCCGTGCGTTGACCCTCGTGGCCCGCCGCTCCTAGCGTGTGCCGCAGACGAGGCCCTCGGCCACGGATCGGACGCTCGCAAGGGGAAGGCAAGTGTCCAGGAAGTAGCCGGGGGTCTCCTCACATTTCCGGCGCTACTGGCCGGTGAAGACCGCCGGACGCTTCTCCTGCGCGGCGCGGATGCCCTCCTGCAGGTCGGCGGTCGCCAGCGTGATCGGCTGGGCCATCGCCTCCCACTGCAGGCAGCTCTCGAAGTCGGCGTGCCCGCCGTCGGCGCAGCGCCAGCTTGGTGAGCTTGCTCGCGATCGGCGCGGTGGCGGCGATCCCCTCGGCGGTGGCGAGCACCTCGTCGAGGAACGACGCCGGGCTCGATCACCCGGGACACCAGCCCGAGACGCAGCGCCTCGTCGGCGTCGACCACGCGGCCGGTGAGCAGCAGGTCGCGCGCGTGCGCCTCCCCCACGACGTTCGGGCAGCAGGTAGGTCGCCGGCCATGCCGGCGTGCATCCCGAGCTTCACGAACGGGACGCCCATCTTGGCGCCGCCGGCGGCGTAGCGGATGTCGCAGGCCAGCGCGAGGCACAGGCCGGCGCCGATCGCCGGGCCGTTGATGGCGGCGATGGTCGGGACCTCGAGCTTCCGGATCGACAGCCAGGCCCGGTAGAACGCGATCATCCGGGTGCGCAGGTGGTCGACCGACGCGTCCGGCTCGCTGGCGATCCACGACGTGTTGCCACCGGAGCAGAACGCCGAGCCGGCACCGGTCACGACGACGGCTCGCACCGAGCGGTCGGCGGCCAGCTCGTCGACGGCCTGCGACCCAGGAAGCGGTCATCTGCGTCGGACATCGCGTTGCGCTGGTCGGGGTTGTCGAGGGTCAGCACGGCGACGCCGTCGGACGGGTCGGGACGAGGCTGCAGGTGGGTGAGTTCGGACATGGGCACAACGTACTCATCCGGCTCCCGACGCGCCGTGACCCGATTCACCGCTCACAGGCGACTTGCGGTGTGCCTCCTACGCCTGCGCCCAGGCGTGTCGTAGGGTCGTGTCGGTTCGGTGGCACCCGTCGCCGGACTCCGACGGGTCTTCCCCTTCACCCCGTCGCGACGACCGATAATGAATAGGCAAGGAGGCCGTCATGGCGGAGACCTGGAGCGGCGAGTTCTACTGCGTGAAGTGCAAGGAGAAGCGCGAGGCTGAGGGCGAGGTCAGGGTCAACGACAAGGGCACCCGGATGGCCAAGGCTGTCTGCCCCGTCTGCGGCACGAACCTCAACCGCATCCTCGGCAAGGCCTGACGCACTAGCGCGTAGCGCCCCAACGAGCTTGTACGGCGGCGTCCGACCCGGTCATCGACCGGGCTGGTGCCGCCGTCGGCATTTCCGACCAGAACGGCTGTGGACAACCGGCTGCGCGGTCGTCCCTGACCGGGTAGACGGCTCGCATGAGAATCCCGCCGAGCCGGCTGCGCCCGGGCCTGCACGTCGTGCGCCGCGACGACCGGCACCTCCAGGTCGGCGTCGACCCGCCCTGGCGGGTGATCGTCCCCGACCAGCCCGACGTCCAGCGGCTGCTCGCCGACCTGTCGGCGGGCCGGTCTCCGGCCCCGACGACGCCCGAGTCGCACCGCGCGCTGCAGGACCTGATCGCCGCCGATCTCCTGGTCGACCCGGCCGCGACCACCGAGCGCACCAGCGCACTGGTGTCGGTCGAGGCCACCGGACCGGCTGCGGGCGACGTGCTGCGGCTGCTGCGGGCGGCCGACTGCCGCGTGGCCGTAGCCGCCACCGACGACGCCACGGTCGCGGTCCTGGTGCTGCCGAGGGCGAGCCCGCCGGGCCGTCGGTCGACGCCCAGGTGCGCGACGGTCGCGCCGCACCTGGTGGTGAGCAGCCACGCCGGACGGCTTCACGGTCGGCCCGTTCGTGCGTGCCCGGCCCACCGCCTGCCTGCGCTGCGTGGACGCCCACCGCGGCGAGCACGACCCGCGTCGGGCGGTGGTGGTCGAGCAGCTCGGCCGGCCGGCCGGCCGGACCGCCCGATCCCGGCCTGCCAGGCCGTGGCCACCGCCTGGGCGGTCCGCGACCTGCTCAGCTGCGCTCGACGGGCAGGTCCCGTCGACCTGGTCGGCGACGCGTCGACGATCGGCGCCGACCTGGCGCCCGTGCGTCAGGACGTGGACCCGGCACCCGCACTGCGGCTGCTCGTGGGCCGACGGCCTCGTCGGGCTGACTCACCACCACTCGCTGTCGAGCTTGCCCTCCATCGCGCGCAGGTGGGTGCGCGAGCACTCGTCGCAGTAGACCCGCTTGCGGCCGCGCTCGACCGCGGTGGTCCAGGTCAGCGTCTTCGCCTCGTCGGCCTCGATGCCGGCCGCAGAAGTCGCAGGTCGCGCATGCGGCCACCGTAGACGCCGAGAGCCGGGCCCCGACGTGCGTCGGAACCGGCTCTCGGTCTCTGGACACCCGCGATCAGGGTGAGGTGGATTCGTCCTTACAGTGCGCGGGCGAGGGCGAGTCGCGCCTGCTGCGCTGCCTGCTCGGCCTTGCGGCTGAGCCGGCGGGCACGGGCCAGCTGGTGGCCGCGCTGGAGCTCGCTGCGCCTCTCCCAGGCGCGCGGACATTTGTGCGCGCGCCAGGTCTTCGTGCATGAGATTCATGTCGATCATTCCGTTCGGGTTCGTGTTCGCGGTGGTGGTCATGGGAGTCGTTGTCGACTTTCGTTGTTCGCCGCGCGCTCAGAGCGTGCGGGCGAGGGCGAGTCGGGCCTGCTGAGCGAGCTCCTCGGCGAGCGGTCGGAGCGGAGCGCGCGGGCGAGCTGACGACCCGGGCGGCACACGCGTGCCTCCTCAGGCGAGCGCTCACCTGGGCGCGGAGCCAGGTTCTCGTGGTTGATGTTCATGGCGGTTCCTTTGACGTCGTTGTCGAAAGAGGTGGATGTGCAGGTGGAGTTGCGGTGGGACGCCTAGGCGGCGACTTCGTTCTTGCGGGGCCGGCCGCGGGGCCGCTTGCGCGGGATCACCACGCCCTGGAGGAAGAGCTGGCCGCCCCAGACACCCCAGGGCTCACGGCGCTCGAGGGCACCGTCGAGGCACAGGGACCGGACCGGGCAGTCCTGGCACAGGGCCTTGGCGAACTCCACGTCGACGGGCGACTCGGCGAACCACAGCTCCGGGTTGTTGACCCGGCACGGCAGCAGGTCGTCGTCGACGCTGGTGGCCTGGTCGTGCAGCTGACCGAGGCTGACGCCTCATCGGCCAGTCCCATCGGTGCGGACGAGTTCACTGATGGTCATGTTTTCACCTCCTTCTTCTGACCTGATCGCGTTGGGTGGTGCGGTGCTGGGTCCGAAAACCAGTTCTGAGAAACAGA
Source organism: uncultured Actinomycetota bacterium (assembly GCA_963696245.1). GTDB lineage: Bacteria > Actinomycetota > Actinomycetes > Propionibacteriales > Nocardioidaceae > Nocardioides. The sequence continues at coordinate 237,670 of CAVOJM010000004.1, read as the reverse complement.
AAGGCCGCGGATCCCGGTTTCGGGTTCCGCGGCCTGGAGGCTGCCGATGCTGTTGGTTCTCAACAGGTCGGTGGTCTCCAGGCACTGGTCCCCGGGAAGTAGGACTGGGCGAGGCCCATGTCTGCCTTGAAGGCGCCCTTCGTGCCGGCGATGTCCGTGCCCCGCTCGCGCACGACGAGCGTGGCGGTGGTGCAGGCATCGACGCCTCGGACGGCCGCGCCGAAGGCGTGACCGGAAATGGGCATGACAAAGCGACGACGGGGTCTGAGCCGTCTTCCAGAGCTTGTTGCTGTTCATGCGGGCCACCTCCTTCGTTGCTTCGTGCGCCGGTCCTGCCAAGACCGTGATGCGCGTGCTTGTGGGTTCTGAGGAAAACTATCGTCTCCCCGTTGTAATGGGCAAACGATTTAGTGGGTATTTCTCGGAATTTCTTTCGCCCTCTCGGCGGACCCTCACCCGACCACGCTGAGGACGTCCTCGCCGTAGCGATCGAGCTTCGGCCGGCCGATCCCGTTGATGCGCAGCAGCGCCTCGGGGGTGCGCGGCTTGTGCTCGGCGATCAGCTGCAGGGTCGCGTCGGTGAAGACCACGAACGCCGGCACGCTCTCCTCCCCGGCCCGGTCCTTGCGCCACTCGCGCAGTCGCTCGAAGAGCTCCTCGTCGTACGACGCCGGGCAGTCCGCGCACCGTCCGCGCTTCTTCTCGGCGCCCGTCGACAGCGGTCGACCGCACTCGCGACAGCTCGCGACCTTGCGGTTGCGGGGCAGCTCGCGGCCGGCGCGGGCCTCGTCGGGCAGCAGCGGGTCGAGGAACCGCGACGGCTTGCGGGAGGCGCGGCCGCCCGGGTTGCGGGCCAACGACCAGGACAGCGCGCAGGTCGACCCGGGCGCGGGTCATGCCGACGTAGAGCAGCCGGCGCTCCTCCTCGATCGCGAGCGGGGTGTCGGCGTAGGTGATCGGGAGGGTGCCGTCCTGGAGGCCGCACAGGAAGACGGAGTCCCACTCCAGGCCCTTGGCGGCGTGGAAGGTCGCGAGGGTGACGCCGTCGGCGACCGGGGCGTGCTGCTCGGCGGCGCGACGGTCGAGGTCGTCGACGAACGCGTTGAGGTCGGGGTTGGCGGCCGCGAACTCGGTGGCCGTGTTGAACAGCGCCTTCCACGACTCCCACCGGTCGCGCGTCTGGCCGCGAGCGGTCGGCGCCTCGGTGGTCCACCCCATGCCCGCGAGCACGCCACCGACCGCCTCGACCAGCGAGCTGCCGTCGGCCTCGCCGGAGCGGGCCGCGCCCCGGATGCGGGTCACCGCCTCGCGGACCTCGGGGCGGTCGAAGAACCGGGCGGCGCCGCGGATGACGTAGGGGACGCCGCGCGCGGACAGCGCCTCCTCGAACGTCTCGGACTGGGCGTTGATGCGGAACAGCACCGCGATCTCGGCCAGCGACCGGCCGGCGTCGCGCAGCCGCACGATCTGGGCCGCGACCGCCTCGGCCTCGGCGACCTCGTCGAGCCGCTGGGTGTAGGTGACGGTCGGGCCGGACGGACGCTGGGCCCGCAGCTCGACGCCGCTGGCTGGCGGAGCCGGCGAGCAGGGTGTTGGCGGCGGAGACCACCTCGGGGGTGGACCGGTAGTTGCGGACCAGCTCGATCGAGGTGGTGCCGGGGAACTTCGCCGGGAACTCGCGGAGGTAGGTCGCGTCGGCGCCGGCGAAGGAGTAGATCGTCTGGGCCGGGTCGCCGACCACGCACAGCTCGTCGCGGCCGCCGAGCCACAGGTCGAGGAGGGCCGACTGGAGCGGCGAGACGTCCTGGTACTCGTCGACGACGAACCACTTGTACTGACGGCGCACCTGGGCAGCGACCCGCTCGTCGTCGGCCAGCATGCCGGCGGTGAGCAGGAGCACGTCCTCCATGTCCATGCGTCCCTGGCCGCGCTTGACCTCCTCGTAGCCCGCGAACACCCGGGCCACGGTCTCGTGGTCCTGGCCGGTGACCGAGCGGCCTCGGGCGCGGGCGATCCGGGCGTAGTCGTCGGGGTGGACGTTGCTGACCTTGGCCCACTCGATCTCGGAGGCGAGGTCGCGGAGCAGCGCCTGGTCGGCGTTGAGCCGCTGGCGGCGCGCGGCGGACGCGAGCAGGCCGATCTTGGACTCGGTCAGCGTCGGGCAGCTCGTGGCCGCTGGTGCGTGCGGCCAGAAGTAGCGCAGCTGGCGCAGCGCGGCCGAGTGGAAGGTGCGCGCCTGGACTCCCCCGGCGCCGAGCGTCGCGGAGCCGTCCGCGCATCTCGCCGGCCGCCCGGGTGGTGAAGGTGACGGCCAGGACCTCGGTGGGCGCGTAGACGCCGGTGGCGACGCCGTGGGCGATCCGGTGGGTGATCGCCCGGGTCTTGCCGGTGCCGGCACCGGCGAGCACCCGGACCGGACCACGGAGCGCCTCGGCGACCTGGCGCTGCTCGGGATCGAGCGCGTCGAGCAGGTCGGGGGCAACGGTCATGCGCGGGAACAACTCCTCGGAGCGGATGGTTCTATCGAGCGACGTTCCAAACCCTAGACGCCGGAGGCGACAGTCCGAATGAGCGGCACTTTCACGATGTACTCCACCCCGTGGTGTGGCTACTGCCACCGCCTGAAGGGCCAGCTCGACCGTGAGGGCATCGCGTTCGACGTCGTCGACATCGAGCAGAACCCCGAGGCCGCGCAGATCGTCGAGTCCGCCAACAACGGCAACCAGACCGTCCCGACGCTGGTCTACGCCGACGGCACCGCCCAGACCAACCCGTCGCTCGCGCAGGTCAAGGAGAAGCTCGAGTCGCTGGCGGTCTGACCGGCGTCGCGGCTGACCGGCGCTCACCACTGGCCGGGCAGCGGCCCGCCGTACCAGTGCTCGACCAGGGAGCGGCTGATCGAGACGCCGCCGGGGAGCACGAGGGTGCCGGCCTCGGCGAGGTCCTTCATCTCGGCGCGGGTGAACCAGCGCGCGTCCTCGATCTCGTCGCTGGTCGACGGTCACCTCGGTGGTGAGCGCCCGGCGCGACGAACCCGACCATCAGGCTGGCCGGCAGCGGCCACGGCTGGTTGCCGAAGTACTCGACCTCGCCGACGGCGATGCCGACCTCCTCGGCGACCTCACGGCGTACGGCGTCCTCGAGCGTCTCGCCCGGCTCGCAGAAGCCGGCGAGCGTCGAGTAGCGGCCCTCGGGCCAGACCGCCTGGCGACCGAGCAGGCAGCGCTCGTCCTCGGAGCCCGGCTCGCCCGACGTGACGACCATGATCACCGCCGGGTCGGTGCGCGGGAACTGCGTGTGCCCGTTGGCGCAGGTCAGCTCGTGGCCGGCCTTCATCGGCGCGAGCGGCTCCCCGCAGCGCGGGCAGAACCGGGTGGCGAAGAGCCACTCCGCGAGGCCGAGCGCGTGGAAGACCAGCGGCGCGCTCGCGACGGCGTCGTCGGCCAGGGAGGGCAGCAGCCCGCGCAGCGGCGTCCACTCCCCCTTCGCGGCCTTCGAGACCTCGGCGTCGACGATCACCGCGAACCAGGCCCGGTCGTCCTGCTCGCCCGAGCAGGATCCGCAGACCCTCGGGCGCGTCCGCCGGTGAGACCCAGTCGATCCGGCCGTCCACCGGCTTGATCCGGGTGCCGGAGACGACGAGGACCCGCGTCTCCGGGTCGGCCCACCGCTCCTCCAGCCAGGCGTCGTCCGCGCGGTGCAGCGGCGGTCCGGTCGTGCGGGTTGGCGGAGAGCTTCTCGTGCGGGAACGTCACGATCGGCGAGGCTAGGCTCCTGTCAGTGAGCACCCACATCGGCGCCCAGCCCGGCGACATCGCCCCCCTCGTCCTGATGCCCGGCGACCCGTTGCGGGCGAAGTGGATCGCGGAGACCTTCCTCGACGACGCCCGCTGCTACACCGAGGTCCGCGGGATGTACGGCTACACCGGCACCTGGCAGGGCCAGCGGGTCTCGGTGCAGGGCTCCGGCATGGGCCAGCCGTCGCTGGCGATCTACGCCAACGAGCTCTTCGCGGAGTACGACGTGCAGTCGGTGATCCGGGTCGGCTCCTGCGGCGCGATGACCGACAAGCTCGCCGTCCGCGACATCGTGATCGCCTCGGGCGCGTGCACCGACTCGTCGATGAACCGGATCCGCTTCGAGGGTCTCGACTACGCCCCGGTCGCCGACTTCGGGCTGCTGCGCGCGGCGTACGACGCTGCCGCTGGGGTCTCGACAGGCTCGACCACCGGGAAGGTGCACGTCGGGCTGATCTACAGCAGCGACTCCTTCTACGCAGCCCGTCCGGAGCTGGCCGCGCGGATGGTGGAGTACGGCGTGCTCGCGGTCGAGATGGAGGCCAGCGCGCTCTACACGATCGCGGCCAAGTTCGGCCGGAAGGCGCTGGCGATCTGCACGGTCTCCGACCACATCGTCACCGGCGAGGAGACGACCTCGCAGGAGCGCGAGCAGACCTTCGGCGACATGGTGGAGATCGCACTCGCGGCGGGCGCTCGCGCAGGACTAACCGCACGCGCCCGCGGCGTTCACCGAGCGTGGAGATCTACGACGCGGTGGTGATCGGCGCCGGTCAGGCCGGGTTGTCCGCGTCGTACCACCTCAAGCGGCGCGGGATCGCGCACGTCGTGCTCGACGCCGACGCCACCCCGGGCGGCGCGTGGCAGCACCGGTGGGACTCGCTGAGCATGCACGACGTGCACGGCATCGCCGCGCTCCCCGACTCGGAGTCGCCGCGCGACGAGGCCGGCCGGGCGAACACGGTCGTGCCGGCGTACTTCTCGGACTACGAGCACAGCTTCGACCTGCCGGTCGTGCGCCCGGTGCGTGTCGACCGGGTCACCGAGGACGGCGACCTGCTGGTCGTGCACGCCGGCGACCGCACCTGGACCACCCGGACGCTCGTCAACGCGACCGGGACCTGGTCGCACCCGTTCGTGCCGCGTTATCCCGGCATGGAGACCTTCGCCGGCGAGCAGCTGCACACGGTCGGCTACCCGGGTGCGGAGCACTTCCGCGGCCGGAGGGTCGCGGTCGTCGGCGGTGGCGCGTCGGCCGTGCAGCTGCTCGGCGAGATCGCGCCGGTCACCGACACCGTGTGGTTCACCCGACGCGAGCCGGTCTGGCGCACCGCGGACTTCACTCCCGACGTCGGCCGGCAGGCCGTCGCGCTGGTCGAGGAGCGGGTACGCCGCGGGCTGCCGCCCGCCAGCGTGGTGAGCGTGACCGGGCTGGCGTTGCGCGAGCAGGAGCGCGAGGCCGAGCGGCTGGGTGCCTACGTGCGACACCCGATGTTCACGGCGATCGAGCCGGACGGCGTACGCATGGCCGACGGGTCGTTCGAACCGGTCGACGTGATCCTCTGGGCGACCGGGTTCCGGCCGGCGGTCGGCCACCTCGCGCCCCTGCACCTGCGCTCGGAGCACGGCGGCATCCAGCTCGACGGCACGACGGCCGTCGCGGACCCACGCGTGCAGCTGGTGGGCTACGGCCCCTCGGCCAGCACGATCGGTGCCAACCGGGCCGGGCGGACCGCCGCGAAGGGCGTGGCCGCCTGGTTGGCTGCGGGAGCCCCAGCTCCCGCAGCCGAGGTGGTCACTTCGAGGTGACCTTCTTGGCGATCAGGCCGCCGACGACGACGAGTGCGAGAACGATGACGAGCTTCTTGACCATGGGATCTCCTCGGGGTGTGAAGGGTGTTCGGATCCGGATTCATCCTGCACCCACCGTCCAAGCGGCCGCGCACCGGCTCGGTCGCCCTCACAGCGAGCCGAGCAGCCGCTCCAGGTCGGCGCGGTCCGGCAGGCCGTCGGGCTCGACGAGCTGACCGGTGCGGACGTAGTAGAACGCTGCCCGCACCGACTCGAGCGGGACGTCGAGCAGCTCCGCCCAGGCGACCCGGTAGATCGCCAGCTGGAGCGGGTCGGCCGTGGCCGACCGGTTGGTCTTCCAGTCGACGAGCAGGTAGGAGCCGTCGGGCATCCGCGTAGACCGCGTCGATCCGACCGCGCACGACCTGGCCCGCGAGCACGAGCGCGAACGGCGCCTCCACCTGGTGGGGCGTGCGGGTCGCGAACGGGCCGGCCTCGAAGGTCGCGATCAGCTCCTTGAGGTCGGTGTCGTCGTCGATGCCGGCGTCGCCGCGACCGGGCAGGTCGCCGTAGTCGAAGAGGTCCTGCTGGCCGAAGCGCGCCTCCACCCATGCGTGGAACCGGGTGCCGAACCGGGCCGCCGAGGACGGTGGCCTGGGCATCGGCCGGGCCAGCTCGCGGGCGAAGGTGTCGGGGTCGTCGCGCAGACGGCCGAGCGCGGTCGCGGACAGGCTGCTCGGGAGAGGTACGGCGAGGTCGGAGCTGCGGTCGCGGCGCGACTCGGCCAGCAGCCGGTCGAGCTCGGCGTCCCAGTCCGCGACCTGGGCGGTCTCGATCATGTCGAGCCCGGCGTCGGCGGCGTCGGCGTCGACCTCACGGACCCGACGAGCGGCCTCGATGCGCAGCGCGGCTTCGCGGCCGACTCCGGTCGCCGGCCACGGACGGGACGGGTCGACCGCGGCGTAGGGGTTGGGGTCGCCCTTCTGCGGCTTGTCGCGCCAGCCGTCGGTCGGCTCGCCCCAGACCTCGCAGCTGGTCGCGCACCACGGCTTGGTAGGGCGACGGGCCGAACGGCGTCGCTCGCGGGCTCCACAGGTAGGAGGTCACCGAGAGCCGGTGAGCGGCGCGGGTGAAGGCGACGTAGCCGAGCCGGAGCTCCTCCTCCGCGTCGTGGTCGCGGGTGTCCGCGCGGTAGGCGTCGAGCGCAGCCTTGTCCCAGCCGGCGAGCTGGGGCAGGTCGTGGGCGTCGCCGCGCAGCGGCGCCGGGAGGATCGACGGCGAGGAGGTCCACAGCGTCCGCGACCGGTTGGACGGGAAGCGGGTCTCACCGACGCCGACGAGGAACACCGACGCCCACTCGAGGCCCTTCGACCGGTGGACGGTCAGCAGCTTCACCGAGTCGGCCTCGGTCGGGCGTGGCGATGTCGAGGCCGTTGCCCTGGTCGTCCTCGGCCGTGAGGTAGGCCAGCAGCGCGGGCAGCGTGACGTCGCCGTCGACCGCCTGGAACTCCGCGACCGCCTTCACGAACAGGTCGAGGTTGTCGCGCCGAGCGGCCGCTGCCGGGCTCACGGCCGAAGCGAGCTCGACGTCGGTGCCGCTGGTGTCGATGATCCGACGGACGATGTCGAGCAGCGGCTCGCCGACGTACATCCGCAGGGTCCGCAGCTCGCCGGCGAGCAGCGCGAACCGCTCGAGCGCCTCCGGGGAGTAGGGCGCCTCCCCCGGGTCGACCAGCGCGTCGTCGAGCGACGGGATCTCGGCGGGGTCGATGCCGTCGGCGATCTCGAGCAGCTGGTCGATGACCGGCCCGGCCTCTCCTCCGCGACCCTGGCGACCGGCGATCTGCTGCGCGCGACGGCTGAGCAGGCGGAGGTCGCGCGGGCCGATCGCCCACCGCGGGCCGGACAGCAGCGTGAGCAGGGAAGCGTTGGCGGTGACGTCGTGGAGCAGGTGGAGGATCGCGACGATCTCGGCGACCTCGGGCAGGCGGAGCAGGCCGGAGAGGCCGACGATCTCGACGGGGATGCCGGCGCCGGTCAGCGCGTCGAAGACGTCCTCGGCGTGGGCGTTGTCGCGGGCGAGCACGCCGATGTCGGACCACCCCCGATCAGACCCGGCCTGGTGGGCGGCGGACACCGCCTCGACCAGGTGGTCGAGCTCGTCGGCGTGGGTCTCGAAGACACCGAGCGTCACCTCACCGACCGCTGCCTCGGGCTTGGCGACCAGCGGCTCGACCTGGCTGAACTTCGCGTAGAGAGGCTCGGCCAGCCGGTTGGCGACCTCGAGGATCCGGGCGTCGGAGCGCCGGTTGACCGTGAGGGGGTAGGTCGGGACCGGGCCGCCGTCGGCCGCGGGGAAGGTGTCGCCGAAGTTGAGGATGTTGGAGACCGAGGCCCCGCGCCAGCCGTAGATCGCCTGGTTGGGGTCGCCCACCGCAGTGACCGCGTGACCACCGGCGAAGAGCCGGGACAGCATCACGGCCTGGGCGACCGAGGTGTCCTGGTATTCGTCGAGCAGCACGACCTTGAACTTCGAGCGCTCGAGCTCGCCGACGTCGGGCTGCTCGCTGGCCAGCCGGGCGCCGAGCTCGATCTGGTCGGAGAAGTCCATCAGCCCGAGGTCGCTCTTGAGGCGGCGGTAGGCGGCCACCAGCCCGAGCAGCTCGGTGCGCCGGTCGATGGCGGAGATGGCGCTCTCGACCGGCGCGCGATAGGTGACGCGGTTCTTGCCCGCGACCTCCTCGGCCAGCGCCCGCTCGAACTGGACGCGGGCGTCGGCATCGAGCGCGCGGACGTCGTCGGGCGCGACGAGGTGCTCGCTCATCGCGCTGTCGAGGGCGAGGAGGTTCTGGATGGCGGTGGCGGGATGGTCGGTCAGGTGGCGGACCTCGCCGGTGAAGCGGTCGACCGCCCGGGCTCCGAGCTGGTAGCGCGCCGCGTCGGTGATCACCCGGGTGTCGGGCTCGTGGCCGATCCGCAGGCCGTGGTCGGTGAGCAGGCCGGCGGCGTAGGCGTTGTAGGTCGCGACCGTCGGCTCGAGGACGTCGCTCTGCTCACCGGTGGCGTCGTCCTCCGGCTCATCGAGGGCACCGGCCTCACGCAGCGCGTCGCGGATCTTGCGGCGCAGCTCGCTCGCGGCCTTGGTGGTGAAGGTCAGGCCGAGCACCTCGTCGGGGCGGACCTGGCCGGTGACGACCAGGTAGACGACGCGGGCCGCCATCAGCGTGGTCTTGCCAGAACCGGCGCCGGCGATCACGACCGCCGGGGCGAGCGGTGCGGAGATCGCTGCCCACTGCTGCTCGCTCGGGACGAACGGCGTGTGCATCACCCGCGCGAGGTCGTCGGGCGTGCGGATGTCCTGGATGTTCACTGCGACGTCACCGACCCCGCGCCCTTGATCGGGCAGATCGGGACGAACGAGCAGTCGCGGCAGTGCTGCCCGGCCACCGCGGGGAAGGTCTCGGCCCGCAGCAGCGACGCGGCGTGGGCGAGCCGTAGCCGCAGGTCGTCGCGGCCCGCGCCGTCCTCGGGCTGCACGTCCTGGGACTGCACGACGGCCGAGTCGCCGCCGTCGGTGAGGCCGAGCTGGACGAGCTCCGCGCCGCCGGCGCGGGCACCTGGCACCTGCTCGTCGAGCGCGCCGTGGTCGACGGCGTACTGGTAGAGGCCGAGCTGGACGTGGGACTCGACCGCCTTGTTGGTCGGCTTGGTGCGGCCGGTCTTGAGGTCGACCACGACGACGTTGCCGTCGGCGTCGAGCTCGAGGCGGTCGGCGTAGCCGGAGAGCTGCACCCGCTCGCCGCTCTCGAGCTCGACCACGGTCGAGAACGGCGCCTCGGTGCCGATCAGCTCGCGCGGGTTGGCGAGGTGCCACTGCAGGAACCGGCCGATGGCGGCGCGCACCCGCTCGTGCTCGCGCAGCTTGGACCACGGGGTGCGGAAGTCGAGTCGGTCCCAGACCGCGTCGACGTGCTCCATCAGGGCGTCGACGGCGGGCTCGACCTCCCCGACGGCGACCCGTTGGGCGAGGGCGTGGAGCAGCTCACCGAGGTTGGCGGACTGGTGGGCGCGCGAGACGCCACCGGCCTCGCGCTCGAGGAACCACTGGGTCGGGCAGACGGCCACGGAGTCGAGCACCGTGGCCGACACCGGCACCGGCTGGTCGGGGTCGCGGATCGGCTGGACGGAGCGGCTCGCCGCGCGGGTGCCCCACCAGGTCGACGGGTCGGCCATCCGGACCTCCGGCGCCAACCGCGCCAGCCGGCGGGCCGCTGCCTCGCGCAGCGCGTCGCTCGTCGCGGGGTCGGCGAGCGTGCGCCGCAGCTCGCTCACGAGCCCGGTCATCGACAGCGGCCGCGCCGGGCGGCCGATGACCTTGTCGATGTTGACGCCCAGCTCGTCGAGGAACCGGGACGGCTGCTCGCCGTCGTCCTCGGCCGACGCGACCGCGGTGACGACGAGCCGCTGCCGGGCGCGGGTGCAGGCGACGTAGAAGAGCCGGCGCTCCTCCATCAGCAGCTCGCGCACGGAGACCGGCGGGACCAGGCCGTCCTCGCCGATCCGGTCGGCCTGGAGCAGGGTGGACCGACGACGCAGGTCGGGCCAGCCGTCCTGCTGGACGTGGGCGACGACGACCAGCCGCCACTCCAGGCCCTTGGAGCGGTGGGCCGTGAGGAGGCGTACGGCGGCCCCGCGGGCGCCCTGCTCGGCCAGAGTGTCGGCCGGGATCTGCTGCTGGACCAGCGTCGCGAGGAAGGCGCGCACCCCGACGTGGTCGCGCTGCTCCTCCGAGCGGGCCGCGACCTCGAAGAGCGCGCACACCGAGTCGAGGTCGCGGTGGGCCCGACGGGCCGCGCCGCCACCGAGGTCGACCGAGCGCCGGAGTCGCTGCGGCCAGCCGGTGCGGGACCAGAGGGTCCAGAGCAGCTCCTCGGCCGAGGCACCGCCGACCAGCTCCTCGCGGCCGTCGACGAGCAGCTGGGCCAGCGCCCGGGCGCGGACCACCTCGGGACCGTCGAGCCCGTCGAGGAACCCGGGCGCGAGGACCGCAGCGCGGACCAGCTCGCGCGAGGTGCGAGGCGGCCGGCCCTCGGCCTTGCTCTGCTCCTTCTCCCGCGCGCGCAGCAGGCGCGCGAGGCGGCGTACGTCGCCGGCGTCCATGCCGCCGAGCGGGCCGAGCAGCAGCGCCTCGGCCCGGGCGACGTCGAGGTGCTCGACGTGGTCCACATCGGTGTTGTCGAGGTTGACCACGGCCCGCATGGCGTCGAGCAGCGGCAGGACCGCGGGGTCGCGGACCAGCGGCACCTCGTCGCTGGCGACCTCGACCGGGACGCCGGCAGCGCCGAGGGCGCGGCGCAGCGGCGGGATCGACGTGCGGCCGGAGCGGACCAGGACGGCCATGTCGTCCCAGGCGATGCCGTCCTCGAGGTGGGCGCGGCGGAGCAGGTCGGCGAGGTGCTCGGCCTCGGCACGCTCGGTGTCGAAGGTGCGGACGACGACGCGGCCCTCGCCGAGCGGACCTGCCTGGGCCTGAGGAGACAGGAACGCCTCGCGGGCCTCGAGCGGGATCGAGCCGGGCAGCGCCAGCCGGTGGGCGAGCCGCTGGGACGCGACCAGCAGCCGCGGGCCGAAGCGCCGGGTGGTGCGCAGCGCGATCACGTCGGCGGGTGCGCCGTCGGCGCGCGGGAACGCGGCCGGGAAGTCGAGGATGCCGCGGACCTCGGCGCCGCGGAAGCCGTAGATCGACTGGTGGGGGTCGCCGACGACCGTCAGGTCGCGGCCGTCACCGGCCAGCGCGCGGAGCAGCGCGACCTGCCCGGGGTCGGTGTCCTGGTATTCGTCCACGAAGACGTGGCGGAACTGGGCGCGGAGCTCGTCGCGGTGGACCTCGGCCTCGATCGTGGCCCGGCGGATCAGGTCGGCGTAGTCGATCGCGCCCTGGCTGTCGAGGCTGTCGAGGTACTGGTCGAGGAAGAGCCCGGCGGCCACGAACTCCGGCAGCCCCTCGGCCTCGCCCAGCGCGCGCAGCTCGTCGCCGTCGAGGCCCTTCTCGCGGGCGCGGGACAGGACGGTGTGGACCTCGCGCGCGAAGCCGCGGGTGCCGAGCGCGCGGGAGAGCGAGTCGGGCCAGGTCACCGACTCGGGGTGGTCGGTGAGCAGCTCGCGGAGCACGACGTCCTGCTCGGGAGCGCTGAGCAGGCGCAGCGGCGCCTCGTAGAGCTCGGCCGGCGAGTAGCGGCGTACGAGCGCGTAGGCGAAGGAGTGGAACGTCGAGCTCAGCGTGGTCGACATGGTGCGGCCGAGGCGGGCGGTGACCCGGTCGCGGAGCTGTTCGGCGGCCTTGCGGGAGAACGTCAGCGAGAGCACCTGGTCGGGCCGGGCGCCGCGGTGCTCGATCCGGTCGACGATCGCCTCGACCAGCGTCGTGGTCTTGCCGGTGCCGGGACCGGCGAGGACGAGGAGCGGTCCGCCCGGGTGGTCGACGACGCGCTGCTGGTGCTCGTCGAGGGTGGGCACGTCGACCGCGACGTCCGGCCGCACGAGGCGGTAGGAGATCGCGGTGGTCGTCATGTGGCTAGCCAACCATCCGCGACCGACACCCGGTTGAATGGGCGCATGGCGAGTCCACGCACGGTTGCGATCCTGGCCTTCGACGACATGGAGGTGCTCGACTTCGCGGGTCCCTACGAGGTCTTCAACGTCGCCGGCGAGCTGGGTGAGGGCAACCCCTTCTCCGTCTTCTCCGTCGGTCTGACCGGCGCCCCGGCCGTCGGCCGCGGCGGCTTCACCGTGCTCCCGACGTACTCCCTCGACGACGCTCCGCCGTCCGACCTGCTGGTCATCCCGGGCGGCGCCGGCACGCGCGCCGCTGCTGAAGGACGAGCGGCTGCTCGCGTGGGTGCGCGAGCGGGCGAGCGAGGTCGAGCTGCTGGTGTCGGTGTGCACCGGCGCGCTGGTGCTCGGCGCGGCCGGGCTGCTCGAGCGGCAGTCGGCGACCACGCACCACGACGCGTTCGACGAGCTGGCGGCGCTGTCGCCGACCACGACCGTCGTGCGCGGGCAGCGGTTCGTGCGCAGCAGCGAGCGGGTCGTCACCTCCGCCGGCGTCTCGGCGGGCGTCGACGCGTCGCCTGTACGTCGTACAGGAGCTGGCCGGTCGCCGACTCGAGACCGACCGTCAGCGAGATGGAGTGGATGTGGCGAGCTGCCCGCCTGAGATGCGAAGGCTCGGATCGCGCCAGCGAAGCCCGCGCCCCAGACGCGCCGCGTCCGAGCAGTCGTGCTGCGGGGACTCGACCCCCCACCCTCGCCGTAGGACGCGTCCGTACGCCGCTCAGTAGCGTGCCGCAGCCATGACCGATGGCCCGCTGTCCGACCTGCTCGTGCTCGACCTGACCCGCGCGCTCGCCGGCCCGCACGCCGCGATGATGCTCGGCGACATGGGCGCGCGGGTGATCAAGGTCGAGTCGCCCACGGGTGACGACAGCCGCGGCTGGGGGCCGCCGTTCCTCGGTGACGGCGACGACCGCGAGTCGACGTACTTCATGTCGGCCAACCGCAACAAGGAGTCGCTGGTCCTCGACCTCAAGTCCGAGGACGACCGCGACGTGCTGGCGCGGCTGGTCGAGCGCGCCGACGTGCTGATGGAGAACTTCCGGGTCGGCGTCCTCGACCGGCTCGGCTTCCCGGTCGAGCGGCTGCACGAGCTGAACCCGCGGCTGATCGTCCTGTCCATCACCGGGTTCGGCCACGACGGCCCCGAGGCGAAGCGCTCCGGCTACGACCAGATCGCCCAGGGCGAGGGCGGGCTGATGTCGATCACCGGCACCGAGCAGCCGACCAAGGTCGGCGTGCCGGTCGCCGACCTGATCGCCGGGATGTACGGCGCGTACGGCGTGCTCGCCGCTCTCCACGAGCGGTCGCAGACCGGTCGCGGGCGGGTCGTCCGGACCTCGCTGCTGGCCGGGATGATCGGAGTGCACGCCTATCAGGGCACCCGGTGGACGGTGGCCGGTGAGGTGCCCGGTCTCGCGGGCGACCACCACCCGTCGATCTCGCCGTACGGCATGTTCGCGACCGGATCTGCCCCGGTGCAGATCGCCTGCGGGTCGGAGGGTCTGTGGCGGGCGCTGTGCGGAGCGTTCGGCTGGGACCCGGCCGAGCCCGAGTTCGCGACCAACGCGCTGCGCGTCGCCAACCGGGACGCGCTGGTGCAGCGGATCGAGACGCTCTTCGCCAACCAGCCGGCCGAGCACTGGCTGGCCGCGCTCGCCGATGCGGGCGTGCCCGTCGGGCAAGGTGCGCTCGATGGACGACGTCTACACCTGGGACCAGACGCTGTCGCAGGGCCTGCTGCTCGACGGTCGAGCACGCGACGAAGGGCGCGCTCAATCTGCCCGGGCTCGCCGATCCGCTTCGACGACAACCCCTTCTCCGGTGGGCGTTCCGACCACCTCGCTCCCCCGACACTCGGTCAGCACAACGAGTCGATCCGGGAGTGGCTGGACTCGTGAGCCCCTCATGAGCAGAGATCGCCGAGACCGGTGCGGAGGTCACAGCGCTCCTGGTCGAGCTCGACCCGGAGCTGGCGGAAGCCGCCCGCGCGACCGCGCGCGACCTCGGGTTGTCCGACGTCGAGGCCTGACGGTGAGGACGTCATGCGGACGGAGCAAGGGGACACACCATCCGTATGACCTCCCGCCCGGAAGGACGTCGGCTCAGAAGGGGTACGGCGCGATCTCCGGCCGCATGGTCAGCCACTGGATCTCGGTGAACGACTCGATGTTGGCCTGGGCGCCACCGATCCGCGAGCCGTTGCCCGACGACTTGGTGCCACCGAACGGTGCGTTCGCCTCGTCGGAGACCGTCTGCTCGTTGATGTGCACCTTGCCGGAGCTGACCCGGTCGGCGAGCCGCATGGCGTCGGCGAGGTCACCGAGGATGCCGACCGACAGGCCGTACTCGTTGTCGTTGACCAGCGCCACGGCCTCGTCGAGCGTCGAGAACGACACGACGGGCGCCACCGGGCCGAAGATCTCCTCGGTCCACGCCGGGTTGTCCTGCGCGACGTCGGCGAGCACGGTCGGCTGGTAGTAGGGCCCGTCGTTGGTGCCGCCGGCGAGCAGCCGGGCACCGTGCTGGACGGCGTCCTGGACGATGCCGTCGACGCGCTTGAGCTGCTTCTCGTCGATGATCGGGCCGAGCGCGACGGTGCCGGACTTCGGGTCGCCGACGGGCAGGTGCTTGGCCTTCTCGGCCAGCGCGGCGACGTACTCCTCGTAGACGGACTCGTGCACGATGTGGCGGCCCGAGGTCATGCAGATCTGGCCCTGGTGCATGAATGCACCGAAGGCGCCCGCCGAGGCCGCCTTGGCGACGTCGGCGCCTGGAAGGACGACGAGCGCGTTGTTGCCGCCGAGCTCGAGGTGGGCGCGCTTGAGGCCGCGAGCCGCGGCCTCGCCGACCTTGCGACCGGCCGCGGTCGAGCCGGTGAACGCGACGACCGAGACCTCGGGCGCCTCGACGACGGCCGCGCCGATCTCGCCGTCGCCGGGCACGAGTGAGAGCAGACCGTCGGGCAGGCCTGCCTCCTGGAAGATCCGGACCAGGACCACGCCACCGCAGACTGCCGTGCGCGGGTCGGGCTTGAGAAGCACGGCGTTGCCCAGCGCCAGCGCCGGGGCGACCGCGCGGATGCTGAGGATCAGCGGGAAGTTGAACGGCGCGATCACGCTGACGACCCCGGCGGGGCGGCGGCGGGCGAAGGACCAGCGGTCCTCGTTGGTGGTCAGCACCTCGCCGGCCGGGTGTCCCGGCAGACCTGCGGCCTCGTAGCACTCGCCCGCGGCGATGTGGGTCTCGAGCCCCGCCTTGGGCGGGATGCCGCCGGACTCGCGGACGATCCAGTCCTCGATCTCCGCCGCGTGCTCCTCGAAGAGCTGCCCGGCCCGGCGCAGGACGGCGGCCCGCTCCTCGGGCTTGGTCTGCGCCCACTCCTGCTGGGCCTTCGCGGCGACGGTCGCTGCCCGGCGTACGTCGTCGACCGAGGCGACGCCGTACTCCCCGAGCCGCTCGCCGGTGGCCGGCTCGATCGCGGCGGCGGTGCCGCCACCTCCGTCCGTCCAGCCGTCGATGAAGATCTTGCCGGTCCAGGTCTGCGCGTCGAGGAGCGTCATGGTCCGAGTGTTGCTCGGCGCCGAGCGGATCGGTAGCCCTCAGCCCGCCGGCGAACGCGTGATGAGCTCGCCGCGCGGCCAGCTCGCGTGGAGCGCGGCGTAGCGACCGCCGAGAGCGAGCAGCTCCTGGTGGGTGCCGAGCTCGGCGATGCCGCCGTCGGCGACGACGGCGATCCGGTCCGCGTCGAGGATCGTCGAGAGCCGGTGCGCGATGACGAGGACGGTACGGCCGCGCATCACCTCGGTCATCGCGGCCGTGACCGTGAGCTCGGTGCCGGGATCGAGGTCGGAGGTCGCCTCGTCGAGGATCAGCACCTCGGCGTCGAGCAGGGCCGCACGCGCGATCGCCACCAGCTGGCGCTGGCCGGCCGAGAGCTGCATCCCCGACTGGCCCGCAGGCGTGTCGAGGCCCGACGAGAGCGCCGACAGCACCTCGGTGGCGCCGATCCGCGCGACCGCGGCGTCCACCTCGGCGTCGGTCGAGGACGGGCGTGAGACCCGGATGTTGTCGCGGACGCTCGCGTCGAAGAGGTAGCCGTCCTGGGTGATCATCGCGATCCGGCCGCGCAGGCCTGCGAGGTCGGCCTCGCGCAGGTCAGTGCCGCCCAGGGTGATGCTGCCGGCGGTCGGGTCGTAGAAGCGGGCGACCAGCTTGGCGAGCGTCGACTTCCCCGCACCGGTCGGTCCGACCAGCGCGAGGTGCTCGCCGCGCGGGACCAGGAGGTCGACGCGGGCGAGGACCTCGGGTGCGTCCGCGGCGTACCGGAAACCCACGCCACGCAGCTCGATGTCCCCGTGGTCCGGCAGGGTTCCGGCGCCCTCCGGCAGGTCGCTCTCGGTGTCGAGGAGGCCGAGGATCTTGTGCAGCGCCGCCCCGGCCGACTGCACCTGGTTGAAGAGGAAGCTCAGCGACTGGATCGGCTCGAACGTCAGCTGGAGGTAGAGCAGGAAGGCACTCAGGCTGCCGACGGTGAGCTCGTCCTCGATCACCAGCCAGCCGCCGAGGCCCGAGCGCGATGCAGCTCGAGATGATCGGGAGCAGCTCCATCACCGGCAGGAAGACCGCCTGCACGCGGACCGAGCGCACGTTGGCGTCGTACTGCCGCTGGTTGCGCTCGGAGAACTCGGCGAGCATCCGCTCCTGCTGGCCCATCGCCTGGATCTCGCGTACGCCGGACATGCCCTCGACCAGGGTGCCGACCGTGTCGGACACGCGGTCGCGCAGGGTGAGGTAGGCGCGGTGCGAGCTGCGCCGGAACCACACGGCCGCGACCGCGACGAACGGCGCGATCAGCAGGCAGGCCAGGCTGAGCTTCCAGGAGAGCACCCCGAGTGCGACCGCCAGCAGCGCCAGCGTCAGCAGGCTCTGCGCGAGCTGGACCATCCCCATCTCCACCAGGAGCTGGAGCGCGTCGATGTCGGAGGTCATCCGCGACACGAGCTGTCCGGCCGGCATCCGGTCGAAGAACCGCGGCGGCATCGCGAGGATGTGGGTGAAGACCCGCTCGCGCAGGTCGCGCACGAAACGCTCACCGATCCGGCCGACCAGGTTGGTCTGCACCCGGATCAGCACCAGCGCCGAGACGGCGATGCCGAGGTAGAGCACGCGCCGAGCGGGTGACGACGCCCAGGTCGGGCTGCGTGCCGGTGAGGCCGTGGTCGATCGCGTGCCGCAGGATCCACGGTCCGGCCAGCGAGGCGGCCGTGGTGACGACGACGAGGAGTACGGCGAGAGCGAGCTTGCCCCACGACGGCCGCAGCAGCGCGAGGACGCGGCGCCCCATCAGCTCACCAGCTCGATCTCGGGCGCATCGCCCTCGTTGTCGCCGGCCGGGTCCTCGGCCTGGGCGAGCACCCGGCGGTAGAGCGCCGAGCGGGACAACAGCTCGGTGTGGGTGCCGCTGTCGACCATCACCCCCTCGTGGAGGAGCACGACCCGGTCGGCGATGGCGATCGTGCTGGCCCGGTGGGCGATCAGCAGCGTCGTACGGTCCCGTGTCGCCATGGCGAGGGCGTCTCGGATCTCGGCCTCCTTCACCGCGTCGACCGCGCTGGTCGCCGAGTCCAGGACGAGGATCCGGGCCGGGCCGAGCAGCGCGCGGGCGATCGCGAGCCGCTGGCGCTGCCCGCCGGACAGGCCGGTCCCGCGCTCGCCGATCGACCGCGTCGTAGCCGTCCTCCAGGGTGGCGACGAACTCGTGCGCGCCGGCGGTCCTGGCCACCGAGCGGATCTCGTGCTCGGTGGTCGTCGGGCGCACCGAACCGGATGTTGTCCGCGATCGACCCGCTGAAGAGGAAGGTGTCCTCGAAGACCATCGCCACCGCGGAGCGGACGTCGTCCAGCCTCGCGTCGCGGAGGTCGACGCCGTCGATCAGGACCCGGCCGGCGGTGGGGTCCGTGAGTCGCGGCACCAGCGAGGCGAGCGTGCTCTTGCCCGACCCGGTGGCGCCCACGATCGCGACCGTCTCCCCCGCCGCGACGGTGAGGTCCAGGCCGCGCAGTGCCGGCTGGTCCGAGCCCGGGTAGGCGAAGTCGACGCCCTCGAAGCGGAGCTCGCCGCCGGCGTCGGGCAGCGGCACCGGGTGCTCCGGGTCGGCGACGTCCGGCTCGACGTCGAGCAGCCGCCCGATCAGCGAGGCGCTGACCAGCGCGCGCTGGAGCTGCGAGAGCGTCATGCCGACCAGCCGCAGCGGCCCGACGAGCATCAGCACGTAGGAGTTGAAGAGGACCAGCTGGCCGAGGGTGAGCGATCCCCGATCGACCAGGGCCGACCCGAGCACCAGCGTGGCGATCAGGCCGAGCGCCGGCAGGAAGTCGAAGAGCGGCAGGTACGTCGCGCGCGTGCGGGTGAGACCGATCGCGGCGCCGTACACGCCCGCCGCCCGGTCGTGCAGGCGGCGGAGCTCGGCCGGCTCGGCGCCGAGCCCCTTGATCGCACCCATGCCGGTGATGGACTCCTGGACCACTCCCGAGAGGTCCGCGACCCGGTGCTGGAGCTCCTCGGATCGCGGACCGAGCTGCTGGGTGAGCCGGATCGCGACGACGAGGATCAGCGCCGTCGGGCTCAGCGCGACCAGCATGAGCGGCACGTTGATCAGGGCGAGCAGCACGACCGCGCCGACGAACATCACCAGGCTGGAGAGCAGCATCGGGATCCCGATGAAGGGCTGCTGGATCTGCAGCAGGTCGGAGCCGGTCCGCGAGACGAGCAGGCCGGTCGGTGTCTCGTGGTGGAAGCCGAGGTGGAGCCGGTAGAGGTGGGCGACCAGCCGCTGCCGGATGTCGCGCTCGACGAGGAAGGCGAGGAGCTGGGCGTACCACCGGCGCAGGCCGGCGATCAGGGCGCCGGCAAGACCGACGCAGCCGAGCAGGGCGATGTTGACGTAGAGCGCGTGCCGGTCGTCGGCGACGACGCCCTGGTCGATGGTCCGCGCGACCAGGGCCGGCACCGCCAGCTTGGACGCCGTCCAGCACAGGCCGGTGATGATGCCGAGCGCTGCCACCCGCCGGTGGGGGCGGACCGCGACCCGGAGGACCTCCCAGCCGCGCCGTGCGTCGGGAGGCGACTCGAGCGCCAGGTCGGAGATTGCGGGGTCGGAGGCACCGGCGCGCACGCGCTGACTCACTTGTTGCTCCTTGGTCACGGCGCACCCGGGACACTGGGAGTAACTATAGTTAGTCAGTCGACCTTGTTGTCACGACCCCGCTGTCGCGTCCGCGGGTCGGACCGACGCAGAACCTCAGCCCAGGTCGACGATCGCGGCCACCGGGCCACCACCGTCGGGGCCCTGGTGAGCGGCCGAGACGGACACGAAGACCGCCGGGTCGCCGGTCACTGCAGCGGTGACACCGCCGACGGCCGACTTGATCTGGCGGTGCCAGTGCACGTCGGAGTCGTCGAGCATCGCGTTGCGGCGACCGCGGACGACGCCGTCCTGCGAGACCTCGCACTTGAGGAAGACGTTGACCAGCCGGCCGTCCAGGTCGCTGGTGTGCGGCCGGTCGGGCAGGTCGAGGCCGGCGTCCTTGATCGCCGCCCAGATGCCGTCGGCGTCGAGCGCGTCCTTCATGACCGAGTGGCCGATCCGGTAGCGGCCGCCGACACCCGTCGCGTTGCCGACCACGACCACCTGGGCCTGGTCGAGCTCGACGCCCGACGAGCAGGAGGCGACCGCGGAGAAGAGCGACGCGGTTGTGCATGACGTCGGCGTCGGTCGGCATCTCGATCTCGCCGAGCGCGACGGCGATGCCGAGCGCGGTGGTGCCGTTGGAGAGGTCCATCGACTCGTGGGTGTGCTCGGTCCACACGGTCTTGCCGCGCGACTTCGCGTCGCGGATGGTGTGCACGGTCAGCAGCGGCGTCTTGGTCTGCACGTAGTGGACGTCGGCGACGTCGGTGATCCCGGCCCGCTCCATCGCGACCTTCACCGCGTCGGCGACCTTGCCGACCATCGCGACCCGGCCGATGTCCTCGGGCAGCAGCACCTCGCTCATCGCGAAGCCGACGGTCAGCCGCGGCTCGTCGCTCGGCTCGGCGTCGGTCGTCGCGAAGATCGTGGCGTGCGGGCTGATCACGCCGTCGGTGCCGCCGGACCACACGATCGGGACCTGCTTGACCTGGTCGGCAGGCGGCGCCCTTCTCGATCAGCACCTCGCGGAAGGCACGGTCGGAGATGATCCGGGTGTAGTCGTTGACGCCGCCGTTGCCCTCGGTCTTGCCGATGATCGCGATGACGCGGGACGCCTCCATCACGCCGTCGTCGATGAGCTTCGCGAGCTCGCTGGCGTCGGCGACGGAGTGGATCGGGACCTTGCGGACTTCGATGGCGTCTGGGCATGAGCGTTCCTTTGCTAGTTGGGTACGACGACGGTGCCGGTCGCACCGGTGATGGCTTCGGCGAGATGGGCAAGATCGGTGATGACGGCGCGGCTGCCGCCCTGCTCGACGAACCGGCAGGCCGCATCGACCTTCGGTCCCATCGAGCCGCTCGCGAAGTGCCCTTCCGCGGCGTACGCCCGCAGCTCGGCGACGGTCACGGTGCCGACGTCTGCGGCCTCGGGCGTGCCGTAGTGGAGCACGGCGTGCGGCACGTCGGTGCCGATCACCAGCACGTCAGCGTCGACGGTCTTCGCGAGCAGCGCGGCGCCGAGGTCCTTGTCGATCACGGCCTCGACGCCGTGCAGCGATGCCGTCGAGGTCGCGAACGACGGGGATCCCGCCGCCGCCGTTCGCGACCACGACGAAGCCGGCGTCGACGAGTGCCCGCGCGGCCGGCGCGTCCAGGATCTGCAGCGGCTCGGGCGAGGCGACGACGCGCCGCCAGCCCTTCTCGCCGCGGTCCTCCCAGGTCTCGCCGTGCTCGATGAGCAGGGCCGCCTCGTCCGCGGGCAGGTAGCGCCCGATCGGCTTGGTCGGGCGGGTGAAGCCGTCGTCGTTCGACGCGACGAGGGTGCGGGTCACCACGGTCGCCGTACGCCGGTCCACGCCCCGCTCGGCGAGCGCGGCGTCGAGGGCGTCCATGAGCACGAAGCCCAGCGTGGCCTGGGTCTGGGCGCCGCACCAGTCCAGCGGGACCGGGGGCACGACCGCGGCGGCGAGCTCGTTCTTGACCAGCAGGTTGCCGACCTGCGGCCCGTTGCCGTGGGTGATCACGACCTCGACGTCGTGCTGCGAGCAGGTCGGCGACCGCGGCCATCGCGACGCCCGCGGCGGCGATCTGGTCCTCCGGGCGGGCCCGGCCGTCGGCGTTCGTCATGGCGTTGCCGCCGAGCGCGAGCAGGACCCTCATGTGTCGAACCTAGTGACCCCGTGGTCGCCGATCACCGTAGGCAGCGACGAGGAGGTGCCCGATCCACTGGCAAAAGTTGCCAAGAGCGGTCAGCGACCGCCGGCCACCCGCAGCGTCGTGCCGGTGACGTACGACGCCTCGTCGCTCATCAGCCACGCGATCGCGTCGGCCACCTCGCCA
Source organism: uncultured Actinomycetota bacterium (assembly GCA_963696245.1). Lineage (GTDB taxonomy): Bacteria > Actinomycetota > Actinomycetes > Propionibacteriales > Nocardioidaceae > Nocardioides. The sequence goes on along the minus strand of CAVOJM010000004.1, from coordinate 215,937 downwards.
GGCTCCCCGACCCGCCCGAGCGGCACCAGCGGACCGACCCGCTCGACCCGGCCGGGCTCGCCCGCGTCGGCGTGGATCGTGGTGCGGACGATGCCGGGCGCGACCCCGACCACCCGGATCCCCTCGCCCGCGACCTCCTGGGCCAGCCCGACGGTCAGCGTGTCGACACCGGCCTTCGCCGCGGCGTACTGCACGTACTCCCCCGGCGACCCGAGCGTCGCCGCCCCCGAGCTGACGTTGACGATCACGCCGCCCTGTCCGCCGTACGACGTCCCGAGGGCTCGGACCGCGGCGCGGGCGACGAGCAGCGCGGAGGTCAGGTTGAGGTCGACCGTCGCGGCGATGACGTCGGGCGGCGTCTCCGCGAGCGGACCGATGTGGAGGGTCGCGCCGGCGTTGTTGACGACGCCGGTCAGCCGACCGTGCTCGGCGGCCGCGGCGAAGAGGACGTCGACACCCTCGGGGTCGGTGAGGTCGGCGCGGACCACGACGCAGCGGGCTCCGGCGTCCTCGACCGCGAGGCGGGTCTCCTCGGCGGCGCGCTCGTCGCTGGCGTAGCCGAGCACCAGGTCGTGGCCGTCGCGAGCCAGCCGCAGCGCGGTGGCGGCCCCGATGCCGCGGGTGCCGCCGGTGACCAGCGTCAGGCTCACGGCGCGAGCTCGACGTCGCCGAAGTGGGTCGGGTCCATGGGGCTAGTCTCGCAGCAGCCGGGGCAGAGCGATTGCCGCGCGGCCTGAAGTTCGGGACACTCGAACGCGGTCGTCGCGGAGTCCCGAGCTTCCCGGACCGAGAGCAGAGCCATGGTCGAGCGAACACCTCGCTCCGAGCGGGACGACGGCAGCGCCGAGGAGCCTGCGCGGCTCCGACGGGACTTCGACGCGCTGCGCGAGCAGTTCGAGGCCGCCGACGAGGTCCTGTCGGCGATGGGCCGCTCCGCGTCGGACCCCGAGACGGTGCTGGCGACCATCGTCGAGAGCGCCCGTCGGCTGTGCCGCTCGAATGCCGCGCACCTCTACCTGATCGACGACGGGATCTACCGGCTGATCAAGTCGACCGGGCTCGACCGCGCAGTCGATCCGCTTCATCGCCGAGCACCCGATGCCCGTCGACCGGGACACCCTCATCGGGCGAGTCGGGCTCGATCGCAGGACCCAGCAGATCCCGGACGTGCTCGCCGATCCCGGACTACGGCCGGCACGACCTCCAGCGGATCGCCGGGTTCCGCACGACGATGGGCGCCCCGATGCTGCATCGACGACCAGGTCGTCGGCGCGCTCGGCCGTCTGGCGCACCGACGTCAACCCGTTCGACGAGCGCGAGATGGCCATCGTCACCGCGTTCGCGGGCCAGGCGGCGATGGCGGTCAACGGCGTGACGCTCGTCCAGCAGCTGGAGGCGCGCAGCGCCGAGCTGGCCCACAAGGTCGCCGAGCTCGAGGCGTCTGCGCGAGGTCGGGGAGGCCGTCGGCTCGAGCCTCGACGTCGACCACGTGCTGTCGACCATCGCGATGCACGCCGTCCGGCTCTCGGGCACCGACGGCGGCTCGATCATGGAGTACTCCGAGCCGGACCGCTGCTTCCGGGTCCGGAGCGTCTTCCGGACCGACCCCGACGTGGTGGACCGGCTCCGGTCCGTGCGGATCGACCTCGACGAGACGCTGGTCGGTCGGGCCGCGCGCGAGCGCCGCCCGATCGCCGTGCCCGACCTCGAGGCCGTCGACCTCGACCCCCACCTCCGGATCCTCCACGACGCCGGATGGCGCTCGCTGGCCGCCGTCCCGATGCTGCGCGAGGCCCAGATCGTCGGCTCGCTGATCGTGCGTCGCAAGCGGACCGGCGACTTCAGCCGACGAGACCCTCGACCTGCTGGAGACCTTCGCCAGCCAGTCCGCGCTCGCCCTGGTGAACGCGCAGCTCTACCGCGAGCTCAAGGACCAGAGCGCCGAGCTGGAGCTCGCCAGCCGGCACAAGTCCGAGTTCCTGGCGAGCATGTCCCACGAGCTGCGCACCCCGCTCAACGCGGTCCTCGGGTTCTCCGAGGTGCTGCTCGAGCGGATGTTCGGCGACATCAACGAGCGCCAGGAGGAGTACCTCCGCGACATCCACGGCTCGGGCAAGCACCTGCTCGAGCTGCTCAACGAGATCCTCGACCTGTCGAAGGTCGAGGCCGGCCGGATGGAGCTCGAGTACTCGTCCTTCGACCTCCGCTCGCTGCTCGACGCCGCCGTGTCGATGCTGCGCGAGCGGGCCGTCGCCCACGGCATCGACCTCGGCGGTCGACGTCGACGACGACGTGACCGAGGTCGTACTCCGACGAGCTCCGGCTCAAGCAGGTCGTGCTCAACCTGGTCACCAACGCGGTCAAGTTCACCGGCGACGGCGGCTCGGTGGCAGGTGCGTGCGGCGCAGGCCGACGCCGAGGTGCTGACCTCACCGTCACCGACACCGGCATCGGGGTGCCGGAGGCCGATCGAGAGCGGATCTTCGAGTCCTTCCAGCAGGGCGGGCGAGGCAGCTCGCGCGAGGAAGGGCACCGGCCTGCGGCCTGACGCTGTCGCGCCGTCTCGTCGAGCTCCTCGGCGGCCGCATGTGGCTCGAGAGCGAGGTCGGCGTGGGCAGCACCTTCGGGTTCTCGCTGCCCGCGCGACGACCAGACGGACGCCGTTCGACCGACGGACGCAGAGCTGCACGCCGGCGAGCGGATCGGTGGTCGTCATCGAGGACGACCGCCCGTCCCTGGACCTGTTCAGCGCCTACCTGTCCGGCGCCGTCCCTGAAGCGTCACGACCGCGCGAGACGGCCAGGTCAGGCCTGAGCCGCGGTACGACGGACCAGGCCGGACGCCGTGCTGCTCGACATCCGGCTGCCCGGCATCGACGGCTGGGCCGTGCTGCAGGCGCTCCAGGCGGACCCGGAGACCCGTGGCATCCCCGTGATCGTCGTGTCGATCGTCGACGAGCGGGCTCGCGGCGTCGCGATGGGCGCGGCCGGCTACCTCGTCAAGCCGATCGGCCGCGAGAAGCCTGCTGGCCGCGTTCGCGGCCGTCGGCGCGCCCGTGCCGACGGCCGGCATCGCTCACGAAGTCGAGGTCCGAGGAGCATGACGCAGACTCGCATCCTCGTGGTCGAGGACAACCCGAAGAACCTCAAGCTGGTGCGCGACGTGCTGACGCACTCCGGCTACGAGGTGGTCGAGGCGACGTCGGGCGAAGACGGCGTCCGGCTGGCGACTCGATGCAGGCGCCGGACCTGATCCTGATGGACCTCCAGCTCCCCGGGATCGACGGCGCGGAGGCGCTGCGCCAGATCCGGGCTGAGCCGGGGCCGCCGGGTCCCGGTGGTCGCCGTCACGGCGTTCGCGATGAACGACGACCGGACACGGCCTTCGACTCTGGCTTCGACGGCTACGTCGAGAAGCCGATCAGCGTGCGCGTCTTCCTCCAGCAGGTCCGTGACTTCCTCAGGCTCGGAGGTGTCGCCGTGAACGACGAGCGCTCCCTGCCCGGCCACGCGTGCTGGTCGTCGACGACCAGCCCGCCAACATCCGGCTGCTCGAGGCGATCCTCGCGCCGCGCGGGTACGACGTCCGTACGGCGACGTCCGGGACGCAGGCGCTCGCCGCGATCGACGCCGACGAGCACCGACCTGGTCCTCCTCGACATCGTGATGCCCGGCATGGACGGCTACGAGGTGTGCCGGGTCGATCCGGGAGCGCCCGGCCACGGCGTACCTGCCCGATCGTCATGGTCACCGCGAGCGGTGACGAGCAGAAGATCCACGCACTCGAGGCCGGCGCCGACGACTTCCTGACGAAGCCGATCAACACGCAGCGAGCTGCTCGCGAGGGTGGCCTCGCTGGCCCGGATCAAGCGCTACCAGGACACCGTCGAAGCGTCAGTCCGACGAGCTCGCCGCGCTGGAACGCCGGAGCTGACGGCACGCGTGGCCGGAGCAGGTGTCCCAGATCGAGCGGATGGGCCGGCTGCGGCGCTTCCTGTCGCCGCAGCTGGCCGAGCTGATCGTCGACTCGGGCGACGAGTCCTTCCTCGAGAGCCACCGACGCGAGATCGTCGTGGTGTTCTGCGACCTGCGCGGCTTCACGCCGTTCGCCGAGTCCAGCGAGCCCGAGGAGGTGATGGGCGTCCTGGCGCGAGTACCACGCCGCGCTCGGCGACCTGATCTTCCGCTTCGAGGGAACGCTCGAGCGGTTCGCGGGCGACGGCCTGATGGTCTTCTTCAACGACCCGGTCCGCTGCGACGACGGGCCGGCGCGAGCGATCCGGATGAGCGTGGCGATGCGCACCCGGGTCCGAGGCCTGGCGGAGTCCTGGGCCCGGCAGGGCCACGACCTGGCCCTCGGCATCGGGATCGCCCAGGGCTACGCCACGCTTGGGCCGGATCGGATTCGACGGTCGCCACGACTACGCGGCGATCGGCAGCGTCACCAACCTGGCCTCGCGCCTGTGCGACGACGCCGACCCGTGGCAGATCCTCGTCACCGAGCGTGTCTTCTCGGCCGCCGGCCCCGTCGCGGTGGGCACGGACGCCGGCACCCGCGAGCTGCGCGGCTTCAGCCGCAGGATCCACGCGTTCGACGTCAAGGGGATCGACAACGCCAGGACGCTGCCGTGAGCGGCGACCTCTGGACGCCGCCGGCCGCGACGACCGACGTGCTCTCGCGGCTCGACGAGGAGGAGCGCTACCGCCGCTTCGACCTGTTGCAGGCCCGGATGGTCGACGTCTGGGACGCGATGCGCCTCAACCACGACGACGAGTCCGTGGTCGTCATCCCCTCGATCACCCTCGACCGGCCGTGGTGTCGAGCGGAAGCATCTCCCAGTCCTACGAGGAGCGGTTCCTCTTCCTGCTGATGCTCCTGCGCCAGCCCCGGCTGCGGATGGTCTACGTGACGTCGCTCCCGATCGCACCCGAGATCGTCGAGTACTACCTCGCTCTGCTCCCGGGGTCATCCCCAGCCACGCCCGAGCACGTCTGACCCTGGTCGCCGTCCATGACGCATCGCCCCGCTCGTTGAGCGAGAAGCTTCTCGAACGGCCGCACCTGCTGAGCCGGATCGCGGCACTGATTCCCGAACCGCGAGCGGTCGCACCTGGTGCCCTACAACACCACCGAGCTCGAGCGCGACGTCGCCCTCTGCCTCGGGATCCCCATGTACGGCGCGGACCCGCGGCTCGCCCCGCTCGGCTCCAAGACCGGTTGCCGCCAGATGTTCGCGGCCATCGGCGTGCCCCATCCGCTCGGGTGTCGAGAACCTGCGCACGCTCGACGACCTCGCCGACGCCGTCGTCGAGATGCGCGCCGCGCGACCGACCATGGACAGCGCCATCGTCAAGCTCAACGACGGCGTCTCCGGGGAGGGCAACGCCGTCGTACGCCTGTCGGGCCTGCCCCCGCCCGGGTCCTCGACCGAGCGCGCGGCCGTCATGGACCGCGTGCGGGTCATGGAGCTGGAGTCGACGACCACTCCCCTCGACGCCTATCTCGCCAAGTTCCAGGAGGGAGCGGGGATCGTGGAGGAGCGCATCGTCGGCGAGGAGATCCGCAGCCCGAGCGTCCAGCTGCGGGTGCTTCCCGACGGAGGCGTCGAGCTGCCTCTCGACGCACGACCAGCTGCTCGGCGGCGCGAGCGGCAGAGCTACCTGGGCTGCACGTTCCCCGCGGCGCCCGAGTACGCCCGGGCGATCACCCAGCAGGCCGCCCTGATCGGGCAGCACCTGGCCGGCCTGGGCGCGCTCGGTCGCTTCGCGGTCGACTTCGTCGTGGTCCGCGAGACGAGCGGCGCAGTGGACGCCGTACGCCATCGAGCTCAACCTCCGCAAGGGCGGGACGACGCACCCGTTCCTGACGCTGCAGTTCCTCACCGACGGCCGCTACGATCCGACCACGGCCCTGTTCCTCACGCCGCGCGGCCACGAGAAGCACCTGGTCGCGACCGACCACCTCGAGGGCGAGCGGCTCCGTGGGCTGGCACTGTCCGACCTGTTCGACATCGTCGCCCGGCACGGGACTCCAGCTTCGACCAGTCGCGCCAGGTCGGCGTCGTCTTCCACATGATCAGCTGCCTGACCGAGCACGGCCGGATCGGCCTCACCGCCGTCGGAGACACCCCGTCCGAGGCGGGCCGGCGCTACCGCGACGCCGAGCGGATCCTCCTGGAGGAGGCACGGCTCGCCCTCGAGGAAGTGCCGCTGCCGGGCTGAGATGGCCATGCAGCGGATCTGGTACGTCGCCTACGGCTCGAACCTGGCGATGGGTCGGTTCCGCTGCTACCTGTCCGGCGGTCGCCCGGACGGCGCTTCTCGCGAGTACCCAGGCTGCGGCGACACCACGAGCCCGCCCGCAGCGAGGGCGTCGAGGTGACCGGCACGCTGGTGTTCGCCGCGGAGTCGGGGGTCTGGGGCGGAGGCATGGCGTTCCTCGACCCCACGGGAACCGGCGTCGTGGCCTGCCGTGCCCACCTGGTCACGACCCCACAGTTCGCCGATGTCGCCGCCCAGGAGCTCCGGCGTCCTCCGGGCGGCGAGTTCGCCCGCGACCTCGCCGGGCTGCTGCCCGACGTGGAGACGATGGTGACCACGGGGCCGGGTCGGTACGAGACGGTGGTCCGGCTCGGCGAGCTCGACGATGTCGCGATGTTCACGATCACCCACCACGACGTGGGGAGCCTGCCGCTCGCGGCTCCGACAGCGCCGTACCTGCACTGGATCTCGGTCGGTCTGCGCGAGTCGCACGGGTACGACGCGGACCGGATCGCCCGCTACCTGGTCGGTGCTCCCGGGATCAGCGGCGCGTGGTCAGCGGACGAGATCCGAGCGGTGGCCGAGGGCGCGGTGGCGTCGGTCTGAGGCGCCGCGATCGCGGCCCCGATGCCGCGGGTGCCGCCGGTGACGAGCGTGACGGCTCTGTCACTCATGGGGCTCGAGCTCGAAGTCGTCGAAGTCGAAGCCGGGCGAGACCAGGCAGCTGACCAGGGCGTCGGCGGCGGTCGGGACGGTCCGCTGCCAGGCGCCGGCCGGCACGTGCGCCTGCGGGTGGTCGACGTCGACGACGACGCTGGACTCCAGCGCGGGCGTCGGACCGCTCCCGCCGAGCTCGAGCGTCACCGCGCCCTGGTGTGCCATCCAGAGCTCGTCGGAGGCGACCTTGTGCCAGGCCGAGGACTCGCCGGCCGGGAGCAGGAAGTAGATGAGCGTCGCGGTCGGTCGCACCCGGCCGTCGGGCAGCGTCACATCGACCGGTGAGCGCCACGTGCGGCGGTACCACCCGCCCTCCGGGTGCGGCTCCAGGTCGAGGGCTGCGGCGAGTGGCGGCTTCACAGGTCGAGTCTCTCAGTCCGCCCGGAAATGGCCTGCGTGGCATGGTGGGGAGATGCTCCGAGACACCCCGCCGTTCCGTGCCGATCACGTCGGCAGCCTGCTCCGCCCGAAGAGCCTGCTGAAGGCCAGGGAGGAGCACGCCGCCGGCACCGTTTCTGCCGAGCAGCTGCGCGAGCTCGAGGACGCCGCGATCACCGAGGTGATCGAGCTCCAGCGCGAGGCCGGGCTTGCAGTCTGCGACCGACGGCGAGTTCCGGCGTGGCTCGTGGCACATGGACTTCATCTACGCGCTCGACGGGATCAGCAAGGCCTCCGACAACCTGAAGGTGCACTTCAAGAACGCCGACGGCGAGCTCGACTTCACGCCGGCCGCGCTGAAGGTCGACGGGCGGCTCGGGATCTCCGAGACGATCTTCGGCGACGCCTTCTCGTTCCTGCGCGACCACGTCTCCGAGGGCGTGACGCCCAAGCTCACGATCCCCTCGCCGAGCATGGTCCACTACCGCGGCGGCGCCGCCGCGATCGACCGCGCGGTCTACCCGGACGTCGAGGAGTTCTGGGCGGACCTCACCGCGGCGTACCGCGACCAGATCGCGCGCGTCCACGACCTCGGCTGCACCTACCTCCAGCTCGACGACACCTCGCTCGCCTACCTCAACGACCCCGAGCAGCGGCGCGCGCTGGCCGACCGTGGCGAGGACTCCGAGCACCTCCACGAGGCCTACATCCGCCACCTCAACGAGGCCCTCGCCGGGCCGCCCCGACGGGCTGCGCGTCACCACGCACATGTGTCGCGGCAACTTCCGCGATTCCTGGGTCGCCGAGGGCGGCTACGACTTCGTCGCCGAGGCGCTCTTCAACGAGCTGAGCGTCGACGGCTTCTTCCTGGAGTACGACGACGAGCGGTCCGGCACCTTCGAGCCCCTCAGGCACGTGCCGAAGGACAAGCTCGTCGTCCTCGGCATCGTCACCACCAAGCACGGCGAGCTCGAGTCGAAGGACGCCCTCAAGGCTCGCCTCGACGACGCCGCGAAGTACGTCGACCTCGACCAGGTCTGCATCTCCCCGCAGTGCGGCTTCTCCTCGACCTTCGAGGGCAACTCGCTCAGCGTCGAGCAGGAGAAGGCCAAGCTCGCGCTCCTGGTCGAGCTCGCCGACGAGGTCTGGGGCTGACAGGGTCTCGTCGGCTCCGTTCGCGGACAGAAGGTCGCCGTGACCTTCAGCGACCGCTGCGGAGCGGCGGCTCGACGGGAGTGTTCGGCCTCCTGCGTGGTGAAGGCGCTCTGTTGACGGCGCGCCCTACGCTCGCCCCATGAAGACCGAGATCTTGTACAGCCCCGCCTACGCGTCGGCGAAGCTCACCATGGCGGCCGGCGAGACCGTGCGCGCCGAGTCCGGCGCGATGCTCGCGATGGGGCCGGGCATGTCGATGGAGACGACCACCCAGGGCGGCATCCTGAAGGGCCTGAAGCGCTCCGTCCTCGGTGGTGAGTCGTTCTTCATGAACACCTTCACCGCCCAGGCCGACGGCGCCGAGCTCTACCTCGCGCCCACCCTCTCCGGTGACATCGTGCACTGGCCCCTCAACGGCACCCTCTTCGTGCAGTCCGGTTCCTACCTCGCCTCGTCGAGCGGGATCGAGATCGACACCAAGTGGGGCGGCGGCAAGACCTTCTTCTCCAGCGAGGGTCTCTTCATGCTGCGCGTGGCCGGCCAGGGCGACCTGATCCTCTCCAGCTACGGCGCGATCCACGCGATCGACCTGCAGCCGGGCCAGACCTACACCGTCGACACCGGCCACATGGTCGCCTGGACCGACGGCATCCAGTACACCGTCCGCAAGGTCGGCAACTGGAAGTCGACGTTCTTCTCGGGCGAGGGCCTGGTCTGCGACCTGACCGGCCCGGGCCGGATCTACGTGCAGACCCGCAGCCAGGACGCGTTCCTCGGCTGGCTGATCCCCCAGCTCCCGCAGCAGAACAGCAACTAGTCCCTCCCCAGCAACGCGCGCAGCGGCAGCGTGCCGACCGGCAGCCCGTGCCGGTCGTAGTACGCGAACATCGCGGTCAGCCACGGGTGGGTGCCGGGGTCGTCAGTCTTCGTGGCGACGACCCCGGCCTCCGCGGCCAGCTCGGCCACCGAAGCGGCTCGTGAGGCCAGCTCGTACGTCGCGCCCGCGTGGCCGTCCTCGCGCAGCACGACCGCGGCAACGTCACCGAGGTCGGCCAGGTCGAGCAACCCGAACGGTGCGTGCACGTCGTACGGCACCCGCACCGGTCCGCTGAGGTCGAGGTTCTGCAGGTAGGGGCCGGGCTGCAGGATCGTCCACTCGAGGCCGGACCTGCGGACCAGGTCCTCGGACACTGCCTTGCCGACGTGGTGCGCCATCTCAGGCGCGTACGGCGAGGCCACCGAGTGGTAGACGACCCGCCCCACGCCGGCCGCGGTCATCGCGGCCAGCGCCTCGGCGACGTACGCCGGTTCGTCGGGGTGCAGGTTCGGTGCGATGAGGTACGCCGCGTCGCAGCCGGCCATCGCGGCGGCGAGATCGGGCCAGTCCGCGCGGCCCAGCGGGACCGCATCGGGCAGGGCAGCGCAGACCGCGCGACCGGTCTTGCCGTGGCCACCGACGACTGCGACGCGGGTCATGCAACGACCCTATGTCTGGTCTTCCTCCTCGAAGTGCGGGTCCGCGAGGAAGTACTGCGCGACCTTGCCCGGCGGCTTCCTCGCCGCCCGAGCGGGCTGGGGCACCATCCGTCCCTCGGCCGCGTCCCAGAAGCGATCGGCGCTGTGCATCACCTTGCGGGAGACGAGCCCGAGCAGGCCGGTGTGGGGGGTGTAGGGGTGCGGTCTGCTCGGGGCCGCCAGCTCGGCGTGCCACAGCCGTTGGGCCAGGCGATCGAGGTCGGGGTCGTCGAGGGTGTCGGTGAGCCGGTCGCCGAGCTGCTCCTCGTGGTCGCGGTGGTCGGCGAGCGCCGTATCGACGTCGGACCACACGTCCGCCCAGAGGTACGAAGTCTCGTAGACCGAGCCGTACTCGTGCGCCTTCACGTGCGCGAGCACGACCTCCAGCTCCTTGGCCGTGTGCAGGTAGTCGTGGACGAGGTCGGCACCGTCGGGCACCTGCTTGCGCGCCGGCGCGAGCAGCACCGCGTCGACCGCGTGCAGGTGCTTGCTGGTGCTGGCCAGGAACGTGTCGATGCGCTCGTGGCCCTGCCGGGGCCTGCCGGGCGGGGCGGCCATGTCTCGCGCCGCGTCCAGCCGGTCGGCCAGCTGGGTGTGCGTCTGCCGGATGGAGCTGCGCAGGACATCGTTCGTGCCCATCGGCATCACCTTCTTCGTGCGCCGTACCCTCATGGTGCGTCACCCTCTCCACGGCCACAAGGCACCCAGGGTTCAGACCAGGTCGACCTCGGCGTACGGCGCACCCGCGGCGAGGCGGGCGTAGCCCGGGCCGCGGTCGAAGAACGCCTCGCTCGGGCGCGGGACGACCTGCGCGCTCGGCGGCGGTCGCGGCCTCGTCGTACGACAGCGAGTCGTCGTCGAGTGAACCGGTCAGCACCACGCCGTACGACGCGAGCGCGGCCTCCGGCGACACCTTGCGCCACACGACGTCGCGAACCACCACGGCCGGGTCGCGATCGAGCGGGTTGCCCCAGCCGCCGCCACCTGTGGTGCGGATCCGGATCACCTCACCGGCCGCGACCGGCTCGGCGTCGGCGAGGGCGTCGACCTCGCGCTCGTTCGGGCCACCCGCGTCGATGACTACCTCGAACGGCTGGCCGGCGAGGCCACCCTTCACGCCCCAGCAGGCCAGGATCGACCGGTCCGCGATGGACATGAAGTGGCCGTCCTTGAGCATCCGGATGTGCTTCTCGTAGCCGAGGCCGCCGCGGAACTGCCCGGCTCCCCCGCTGTCCATCGCCAGCGACAACGACTCGACCCGGAAGGGGAACCGCGCCTCGGTGAACTCGCTCGGCAGGTTGCGCGAGTCGGGCACCACATGGATGGTGTCCTCGCCGTCGGCGTAGTAGCGGCCACCGGAGCCGCCGCCGAGCACCTCGCGCATCAGGTAGGGCCGGCCGTCGAGATCGTCGCCGTACACGCCGGTGTAGCGGATCGTCTCCTGGTCGGCGGGCATCCGGCCGTCGACGGCCTTGGCGACCACGCCGGCGAGGACCCCGAGCAGCCGCAGGATCACGAACGTGCGGGCGTTGGTCGGCGCGGGGAAGACCGGTGTGAGCAGGGTGCCGGGCGGCGGGAAGCGCATCTCGATCAGCGGCACGATGCCCTCGTTGACGTCGAGCTCGGCCATCCGCTCAGGGTTCTCGGCGAGGTTGCGCAGGATCGGCGCGAGCCACTTCTTCAGGAAGACGCCGTCGCTGTAGTCGCCGCAGTGGTTGATCGGGCCCTTCGCCTGCGGCGACGTGCCGCCGAAGTCGAGGATCAGGCGTTCGCCGTCGGGGTCGTCGGCCGGCGTACGCGTCAGGGTGATCCGCTGCGTGTGCAGCATCGGCTCGTCGACGCCGTCGTGCTCGGCGTAGTCCTCCCACACCCACTCCCCGACCGGGATCTGGCTGAGGATCTCGCGGCGGTAGGTCTCCGTCGTACGGCTGATGATCGCGTCGAAGCAGGACTCGACGGTGTCGGTGCCGTACCGGTCGAAGAGCTCGCCGAGCCGGCGCGCGCCCATCAGGCAGGCCGAGCACTCGGCGTCGAGGTCGGCGGCGAGCGACTCCGGCATCCGGGAGTTGCGGGTCATGATCGACAGGGCAGCCTTGTTGGGCACGCCCGCGTCCCAGAGCCGGATCGGGGGCACCATCAGGCCCTCCTCGAAGACGCTGGTGGCGTTGGAGGGCATCGAGCCGGGTACGGCGCCACCGATGTCGTCGTGGTGGCCGAAGGCCTGGACGAACGCGACGACCTTGCCGTCGCTGAAGACCGGCACGGTGACGCAGAGGTCGGGCAGGTGCCCGATGCCGCCCTCGGAGCGGTAGACGTCGTTGTGGAAGAAGACGTCGCCGGGCTGCATCTCCTCGATCGGGAAGTCGCGGGCGATCGGGTGCACGAGGGCGGAGTAGGAGCGGCCGGTGAGCTTGCGCAGCAGCCGGTCGTGGATGCCGGCCCGGAAGTCGTGGGCGTCACGGATCATCGGGCTGCGGCTGGTGCGGCCGATGGCGGTCTCGACCTCCATCTCGACGCTCGCCAGCGAACCCTGGACGATCTCGACCAGCACCGGGTCGGCGCTCGCGCCGGCGTCGTCGGTGAGGTGGCCGAACGGGAACTGGGTGGGGGCTCTCCGGGAGTCAGTCATCAGGCGCTCTCTCCCTCGTGACGGGTCACGATGATGTTGAGGTAGTCGTCGATGCGGGCGGTGAAGCCCGGGTGCAGCGGCACGGTCGAACCGAACTCCTCGATGATCGCCGGGCCGACGACCACCGTCCCCGGTGACAGGTCCGGTCGCCAGAGCACCGGCGTCTCGACGTACCCGTCACCTGCCTCGAAGCAGACCTGCCTGACGGTGGTTGAGGTGCGAGCGGAGCGAGCCTCGAAACCACCCTCCGGGGTCTTCTTGATCTCGGGGCGCTGGATCGGGCCGATGCCGGAGACCCGGAGGTTGACCCACTCGACCTGCTGGGTCGGGTCGCCGGAGAAGTCGTAGCCGTAGAGCCCGCGGTGCGCTTCGTGGAACGCGTCGGCGACGGCGGTCGGGTCGAGGTCGGCGCCGACCGGGACCCGGACCTCGAAGGCCTGGCCGAAGTAGCGCAGGTCGGCGGTCCGGGCGAAGACGTGCTCGGCCGGGGCGAACCCCTCGTCGGACAGTGCGGCGGCCGCCCGCGCGTGAGCTCGTCGTAGATGCCGGAGACCGTGGCCGGGTCGAGCTGGTCGGCGAGCGCGACGTGGGTCTGCACGTAGTCGTTCTTCACGTCGACGGTGAGCAGGCCGAACGCCGAGACGTTGCCCGGGTTCGGCGGGACGAGCACGGTCGGGCATGCCGAGCACGTCCATCAGCCGGCAGAGCAGCAGCGAGCCGGAGCCGCCGAAGGTGGTGAGCGTGAAGTCGCGGACGTCGAGGCCGCGCTTGACCGTGACCTGACGCAGCGCGTTGGCCTGGTTCCACGCGGAGATCTCCAGGACGCCGCTGGCGCAGGCCTCGGGCGTCATGCCGAGCTTCGCGGCCAGCGCCTCGATGCCAGTCGCGGGCCGCGTCGACGTCGAGCGGGATCTCGCCGCCGAGCAGGTGCGGAGGGATCCGGCCGAGGAAGACGTGGGCGTCGGTGATGGTGACCTCGGTGCCGCCCTTGCCGTAGCAGATCGGGCCCGGGTCGGCGCCGGCCGACTGCGGCCCGACCTTGAGGGTGCCCTCGGGCGAGAGCCAGGCGATCGAGCCGCCGCCGGCGCCGACGGTGACGACGTCGATCATCGGGATCTTGGACGGGAAGGCACCGACCGAGCCCTCGGTGGTCAGCGTCGGCTCGCCGTCGATCACGACGGACACGTCGGTCGACGTACCGCCGCCGTCGGAGGTGAGGACCTTGTCGAAGCCGGCGACCTTCGCGATCAGCGCCGCGCCCAGGGCTCCGGCCGCCGGGCCCGAGAGCACGGTCGTGATCGGCTGGTGCACGACCTCGGCGGCCGACAGCACGCCGCCGTTCGACTTCATCACGTAGAAGGGGATGGTCCGGTCGTCGAGGGCGTGCAGCCGGCTGGCGATGTTGGTGACGTACGCCGAGAGCCGCGGCTTCACGGCGGCGTCGACGAGGGTGGTCATCGCGCGCTCGTACTCGCGGTACTCGCGCAGCACCTCGCTCGACAGGGAGACCACGGCGTCGGGGTGCTCCTCGGTGAGCACGGCGCGCATCCGCTCCTCGTGCTCCGGGTTGGCGTAGGCGTGCAGGAAGCAGACCCCGAGGGTGTTGACGCCCTGGGCCTTGAACCAGCGGGCCGCCGTACGCGCGGACTCCTCGTCGAAGGGCCGCACCTCGGCGCCGGTGAAGTCGAGACGGCCGCCGACACCCTTCACGAGGTCGCGCGGCACGATCCGGTCGGGCTTCACCCAGAAGTAGGAGTTGCCGTAGCCGTCCGGCACCGACTGGCGGGCGATCTCGAGCATCGCCTCGTAGCCCTCGGTGGTGATGAAGCCGAGCCGGTCGACCTTGCCCTCGAGCAGCTGGTTGGTCGCGACCGTGGTGCCGTGGCTGACGGCGTCGATGTCGGCGCCGGTCCCGCCCAGCAGGCCGAGCACCTTGTCGATGCCGGCGAGGAATCCGTCGGCCGGGTTGCTGGGCGTCGACGGCGTCTTGGTCGTCGACCAGCTCGCCCGAGTCCTCGTCGAAGGCGACCACGTCGGTGAACGTGCCGCCGGTGTCGATGCCGATCCGGATGCGGCGGGTCATGAGATCTCCTGCTCGAGGTGGAAGGTGGTGCTGGACGTCGAGCTCGCGACCACTCTGCCCGACGCGACGACGTACGCCGGGGCCGTCGTGGTGGCTGACGCACCTCGCGGAGCGTCGCGTGGTGGTGGACGACCAGGTCGGCGTTGCCGCCGACCTCGAGGCGGTGACCGGCCACGCCGAGCACGGTCGGCCGCGGTGGTGGTGACGCGCGTCGTAGACGAGGTCGATGCCGGCGGTGTCGACCGCCTCGAGCGCGTGCGCGGCGAGGAACGCGACCTCGACCATGTTGTGGCGGCCGAACGGGTAGTAGGCGTCCTCGATGTCGTCCTGGCCCAGCGCGACCGGCACGCCCATCGCGGTCAGCTCGCGCACCGGCAGGTGCAGCGGCCCGGTGTGCGGGTCGCTGACGAAGCCGAGGCCGGCCCGCTTCACGAGGCCGGCGAGCCGCTCGAGCGACGGGCGGGCGTAGAGGCCGACCGCGCGGGCGTGGTTGGCGACGCCCTTGCCGACCAGGCCGTGCTCGAGCATCGCCTCGGCGAGCATCTCGGTGGTCCGCAGGCTCGCGTCGCCCGCGTCGTCGACCAGCATCGCGACCCGGCGGCCGTGCGCCGCCGCGAGCCTGCACATCCGCTGGACGTGCTCGCGCGCCTCGGCGTCGGTGTGCTCGATCCACGGGATGCCGCCGACGACGTCGGCGCCGAGGTCGACCGCGTCTCGCGACCAGCTCCTCCGCCCCCGGGTCGCGGAGCAGTCCGTCCTGCGGGAACGCGACCACCTGCAGGTCGACCACGCCGCGGAACTCCTCGCGCAGGGCGAGCAGCGGGATCACGCCCTCCAGCTGCGCGTGGGTGTCGACGTCGGCGAAGGCCAGCACGTGGCGTACGCCGTACCGCACCGCCTCGAGCACGGCCCTGCGCGCGTTGGGCTCGATCCACTCGCGGTCGTAGTCGGCCTTGACCGCCGACGCGAGCTCGATCGAGTGGAGCGCGGAGCCCATCTCGCCCGAGGTGTACGCCGTCAGCGCGGCGTCGCCGATCCGGTCGAGCGTGTAGACCTTGTCGAGGTGCATGTGGCCGTTGACGAAGCTCTCGGTCACCAGCGCACCGGCCGCGTCGACCTCCGTGCGCCCCGTGAGCGGTGTCCTGCGTCGACCGCGGCGATCACGCCGTCGTCGATGCCGATCTGCCAGCGTCCGTCTCGGCCGCGCAGCGTCGCGTCCGCGATCGACGAGCTCATGGGTGGGCACGCCCCGATTCAACCGTCCGCCTCCCGGCCCGGCCACGGCAGACCTTGCCGACGAGGAGGCTCTTCATCGGCAACCTCTGCCAGCGGGCCGGTCAGCGTCGTGCCTGACCTGAGAGTCGTGATCGGCCAGCGCGACCTCGGTCAGGTCGACGGCGATCAGGCGTCCGGCGCCCGCTCGTTGTAGATCCCGGCCTCTTCCTGGCCGGTGATCGCCTGGATCGCGGTCATGATCTCGTCGGTGATCTCGCGGCGGGCGCGGCCGAGCGGCACGCCGTCGTACCTCCCGGCGACCTCGATCGGCTTCCCGAAGGAGACGCGTGACGGGCACGACCTTGGGGAAGCGGGCGCCGACCGGCTGGAGCTTCTGGGTGCCGGTGAGGCCGACGGGTACGACGGGGACGCCGGCCGTCAGCGCGAGGTGGGCGACGCCGGTGCGACCGCGGTAGAGCCGACCGTCGCGCGAGCGAGTGCCTTCGGGGTAGATGCCGAACGCCTCGCCGCGGCCGAGCACCTGAAGCGCCGTGTCGAGGCTGGCGAGCGCTGCCTTGCTGTCGTCGCGGTCGACGGGCAGCATCCCCAGACCCTCGAACCACAGCCGGCTGGCGGTGCCCTTGAGCCCGGTGCCGGTGAAGTAGTCGGACTTCGCGAGGAAGGCGACCTTGCGCGGCGCGACGATCGGGATGACCAGCGAGTCGGCGAAGCTCAGGTGGTTGCTGGCGAGGATCACCGGTCCGGTGCGTCGGCACGTTGTCCAGGCCGGTCACCGTGGGTCGCCAGATCAGCTTCGAGACCGGGGCCACCACCGCGTGCACGACCGAGTACATCTCCACCCGACCAGTGTCGTGGTTACCGGCCGGTCCGCCGATTCGGCGTCGACGACGAAATAGGTGAAGGGCCCTCGGAAGTATGAGTTCCAAGGGCCCTTCGGTTTGATCGGTACTGATGACGCTCCCGATCGACTGCTCTTCATCTCCGGTCCCGGCGGCCTCGTCATCCAGCCTCCGCGACGCTTCCCCAGCAAGCTGGTTCTTCGCCGTGTGGACCCTCGTCTCCGAGCTGTCCCGCCGCCCGTTGCCGGACTGCGTGAGAGAAGTTCTATGCCCTCCGGGAAGGGGTGCGCAAGGGCTTTCGCCAACATTCTTCTGGTTCCACCGGAATTGGTCAGTTCATCCACAGACACGAGGGTAGTTCTCCACAGAAAATGCTCAGATCCCCACAGTTGAGAGGGATTCTCGATTTCAGCGATTTGCCCGGAAATGGATGAAGGGCCCTTGCGAGTATGAGTCGCAAGGGCCCTTCGGGTGACTGGTACCGGTGACGCTCCCAGTCGACAGCTCGTCTCCTCAGGTCCCAGCGGCCTCGTCACCCAGCCGCTGCGCCGCGTCTGCGGCAAGCCGCAGAACCAGCGTGTGGACCCTCGTCTCCGAGTCGTCCCGCCTCCCGTTGCCGGAGGGCGTGGGAGAAGTTCTATGCCCTGCGAGAATCACCGCGCAAGAGCTTTCTCGAACATTCTTCTGGTTCCACCGAAAGTCAGCGGTTGCTCCACAGAAATGGCCCTGCGTCCTCCACAGCCTGGGCGCCGAAACCCACAGATCCGATCGACACCTGTGGATACGCAACGAGTTCACGGAACCGTCACACGACGTTGACCCGCGCGAATCGGCGCCCTCCTAGCGTGATCGTCACGTTCCATCCGTCAGGAAGCTTCATGGGGAGCCCGCACATGACGCAAGCTCTGCACCTCCTCGGCCACGCGGTCGACACGGTGAGACGTTGGCCGGTCGAGTCGCAGCAGCGCGCTCGCCGCAACGCCATGATCGCCTCCACCGCCCTCGCACAACGGCGTGCTGAGCTCGACGAGGTCGAGGACTTCCTGACCACCCTCGCCCTCGTCCCGGCACCGGAGGTTGCAGCCCAGGCTGCGCACGGCTGAGTTCACCGGGCGGACTTGCCTCTCCCTGGCCGCCCGGTGAACTCAGCCACACCGGCATGTTTCGCCCCGTTTCCGGGGCAGGATGCGCAGGTGTCCGCCACCCAGCCCGTCGAGCCCCAGTCGCTCGCCGAGCTCGCCTTCGCCGAGGTCCGCTCCGACGACGGCACCCGGCTCCGCGCCTGGACCAACGACCCGGACGGCACCATCGACGGCCCGACCGTGCTGCTGTGCAACGGGCTCGGGACCAGCGCCTGGACCTGGCCGGCCTTCCTCGATCCCGACTGCGGCGTCCGGGTCGTCTCCTGGAACCACCGCGGCACCGGCGGCTCCGAGCGGCCGACCGACCGCAGCCGGGTCGGCATCGAGGAGTTCGCCGAAGACGCCCTGTCGGTCCTCGACCACTACGGCGTCGAGCGCGCGGTCGCGGTGGGCTGGTCGATGGGCGTCAACACGGCCTTCGAGCTCGCCGTACGCCACCCCGAGCGAGTCTCCGGCCTCTTCGCCGTCGCCGGCGTCCCCGGCGACACCTTCTCGACCATGCTCGCGCCACTGCGCCTGCCTCCCCTCGCCGCCAAGACGGTCGCCGTCAACCTGGCCCGCACCCTGAAGTACGCCGGCCGCGCGATCACGCCGGTCGCCGCCCGGCTGCCCGTGGGCGAGCGCACGGTCGCCGCCCTGACCCACAGCGGGCTGATGTTCGACGTGCCCGACCGCGACCTCGCCGCGCGTGCGGTCGCGGCGTTCCTGGAGACGCCCGTCGAGTGGTACATGCACGTCGCGCTCCACACCGCCCGCCACCCGCGGGTCTCGCTGCGCGGGATCCGGGTCCCGGCCGCCTTCGTGGCCGGTCGCTTCGACGTGCTCGCCGGCCCGACGGCGATGGCCAGCGCGGCTGCCCGGATCGACGGCGCGACCTACACCGAGCTGCGTGGCAGCCACTTCCTGCAGATGAAGCAGCCCGACCGCGTGCACTCCGGCTGCTGGAGTTCTTGCGTAGGGTCGGCTGACATGGCCCGCCTCGGCAGTCTCGCCACCCTTGCCAGTGCTGCCGTGGTCACCACCGCACTCCTGTCCGGCTGCTCCGGCAGCGACAGCGACGCCACCCCCAACCAGACGGTCACCGCGACCCCGCACTCCCCGGCCACGTCCGACTCCCCCACGGAGCCGGACAGCACGAGCCCGCCCAGCGACGACACAGCGGCCGGCGACCGCCCGGCCAAGGTGATCGGGACGATCGCGAAGGACCTCAAGACCCCGTGGGGCATCGGCTTCCTGCCCGACGGCGACGCCGTCGTGACCGAGCGCGACACCCGCCGGGTGCTGCTGCTCAAGGCGCCGTCGTACGACGTGCGCCAGGTCGGCGTGATCAGCGCGGCCGCGCCGCTCGGCAGCGAGGGCGGCGAGGCCGGCCTGCTCGGCGTGGCCGTCTCCCCCGACTTCGACAGCGACCACCTCCTCTACTTCTACCTGAGCACCGCTGCCGACAACCGGATCGTGAAGGCCACCCTCGAGAAGGGTCGGCTCGGCACCCCGAAGGTGATCCTGGACGGCATCCCCAACGGCTTCATCCACGACGGCGGCCGGCTGGCGTTCGGACCCGACGGCTACCTCTACGCGTCGACCGGTGAGACCGGCGACAGCGAGCTGGCCCAGGACAAGAGCACCACGGCCGGCAAGATCCTGCGGATCACCACCGACGGCGATCCGGCGCCCGGCAACCCGTTCAAGGGATCGCCGATCTGGACCTACGGCCACCGCAACGTCCAGGGCCTGGCGTTCGACGACAAGGACCGGCTGTGGGCCTCGGAGTTCGGCGACCACACCTTCGACGAGCTCAACCTGATCGAGCGCGGGAACAACTACGGCTGGCCGATCGTCGAGGGTCAGGGCGGCGGCGAGGGCCTGACCGACCCGCAGGTGGTGTGGAGCACCGACGAGGCGTCGCCGTCCGGGCTGGCCTACCTCGACGGACACCTCTGGCTCGCGGCGCTGCGCGGGTCCCGGCTCTGGCGCATCGACGTCAAGGGCGATCGCGCCAGCAACCCCGTGGACTTCTTCGTGGGTGAGTACGGCCGGATGCGCACCGTGGTCGCGGCGCCGGACGGCAACCTCTGGGTCACCACGAGCAACCAGGACGGCCGCGGCTTCCCGAAGCCCGGCGACGACCGGATCCTGCTCGTCAGGCCCTGACCGACCCGGTCACCGTCGCCCGTCGCGAGGCTCGGCGCAGCGTGCTCATGATCGCCGGCCCGAGCACGACGATGGCGACGGCGTTGGTGATCGCGCGGATCGTGTCCCAGCTGCCCGTCGAGGTCAGCAGCGTGTAGACCGCGAACGTGTGCAGGTTGTCGAGCAGCGGCGCACCCGGGTCGAACGACAGCGAGCCCGCGTGACCCGCGACGGCGATGCCGGCCAGGAACGGCCAGCCCGAGAGGTTCATCAAGATCCCGAAGGCGTACGCCGCGAACACGCCGTACGCCGCCAGCATCGCGATCTCGGCCCGCCCGGTGACCCGGCGCGGCAGCAGGCCCGCGCCCATCCCGACCCACGCCGAGCAGAGCATCTGGTAGGGCAGCCACGGTCCGACGCCGGCCGTCATCAGCGCCGATGCGAAGAGCGACGTGCAGCCGAGCACGAACCCGAACCCAGGCCCGAAGACCCGGCCGGCGAGGATCAGCAGGAAGAACGTCAGCTCCACACCGGCCAGGCCGGGCGAGATGCCGCGCAGGATGGCGTTGACCGCGCTGAGCACCCCGAGGATCGCCAGCACCCGAGGGTCGAGGCCACCCTCGTTGAGCTCCGCGAGCACGACGGCGATGACCACCGGCAGCAGCCCGAGGAAGAGGAACGGCGGGTCGACCCGCTCACCCGTGTGCACGTGCACCAGCAGCGGCCAGCAGAGCATCATCAGCCCTGCCACCGACGCGACGCTGAGCACCAGGACCGAGCGCGGCGCGATCGCGACCGCGGGTGCGTTCATGACGCGCTCAACCGCTCGACGATCTCGTCGACGCGCAGCCACGGCGCCCCGAGGACCTTGGTGACCTGGGGCGCGAAGGCGGGCGACTCGGCGACGACCCGGCGCACCGGCCCGGACGACACGATCTCGCCCTCGGCGAGCACGACCACGTCGTCGGCCGCCTGGGCCACGAACTCCACGTCGTGGGTCGCGACCAGCACGGTGTGTCCGTCGTCGGTCAGGCCGCGCAGGATCCCGGCGAGGACGTGCTTGGCGGCGTAGTCGAGGCCGCGCGTCGGCTCGTCGAGCAGCAGCAACCGGGGCCGCGACACCAGCACCAGCGCGAGGACGAGCGCGAGCCGCTGCCCCTCGGACAGGTCGCGCGGGTGCTGGTCGCCCGGGATGCCCGGGACCAGCTGGTCGAGGAGCGCCCGGCACGCGCCGGTGCCGCCGTCGGCGGCGTGACACTCCTGGTCGACGGTCTCGAGGTACAGCAGGTCCGCGGCGTTCTGCGGCACCAGCCCGACCAGGGCTCGACGCTCGGCGGGAGCCAGCCCCGCCGGCTCCGCCCCGCCGACGTCGACCTTGCCCGACGTACGCCGTCCGCTGCCCTGGATCGCCCACAGCAGCGACGACTTGCCGGAGCCGTTGCGGCCCATCAGCGCGGTGACACGTCCCACACCGAGGTCGAGGTCGAGGTCGCGCACCGCGACCGTCTGGCCGTGCGCGACGGTCAGCTTGCGGACCGTCGCGGCGCTGGCGACGTGGACCTCCTCGACCGCGGGAGGGGGTCCGATCCGGGCGGTCAGGTCGCGGGCGAGCCGCCGGGCTTCGCGCACGCTCAAGGGCAGGGGCGTCCAGCCGGCCGCCCGGCCGAGCTCGACGATCGGGGGTACGACGGGCGAGGTGACCAGCAGCTCGCCCGGCGCCCCGACGTGGACCTGGCCGGCGCCGGTCAGCAGGCACATCCGGTCGACGAAGGGCACCACGCGCTCGAGGCGGTGCTCGGCCAGGAGCACCGAGACGCCGAGGTCGTGGACCAGCCGGGTCAGTGTCGCGAGGACTTCCTCGGCCGCGGTCGGGTCGAGGGCGGAGGTCGGCTCGTCGAGCACCAGCAGCCGGGGGTGCATGGTGAGCACCGAGCCGATCGCGACCCGCTGCTGCTGGCCGCCGGAGAGCGTGCGCAGGTCGCGCTGGCGGAGCTCGGCGATGCCGAGCAGGTCGAGCGTCTCCTCGACCCGGCGGCGCATCGTCTCGGGCGGCAGACCGAGCTGCTCCATGCCGTAGGCGAGCTCCTCCTCGACCGTGTCGGTGACGAAGCCGGCGGCCGGGTTCTGTCCGACGTACCCGATCGCGTGGGCGCGCTCGCGCGGTGGCGTGCGGACGATGCTGACGCCGTCGAGGAGGACGTCGCCGTCGAGGACGCCGCCGCTGAACCGCGGCACCAGGCCGGTGACGACGCCGAGCAACGTCGACTTCCCGACCCCTGTCGGACCGGAGACGAGCACCAGCTCGCCCTCGTCGATGGTGAGGTCGATGCCCTGGTCACCGGAGCCCAGGACCGGCGGCCCGTCGTCGTAGGCGAACCGGATGCCACGCAACTCGATCATGCGGCCACCTCCTCGCGGACCCGCACCGGCGCGACGGCGACGAACGGGCGGGCGGGGGGTGGCGAGCAGAGCGGGCCGAGCAGAGCGACGAGTGCCATCGCGAGCGCGGTGGCGCTCACCGGCGGGAATGCGTCCAGGGGTGGGTAGGCGACGTCGACCTCGTGCTGGTTCATCCACCACCCGAGTCCGCCGACCACGAGGCCGGAGGCAGCGACCGCGAGCTCCGGCCACTGCCAGGAGTCCGGCCGGTAGCGGGTGCGTTCGACCCGCCGGCCGGCGCTGAGGAGCCCGGCGACCGCCGCGGCCACCCCGATCGCGAGCATCGGCAGGGCGAGGAACCGCGGCGCGGTCGTGTCGAGCACGGCGTACACCCCGACACAGATCCCGCCGAGGCCGACCAGCATCAGCGTGCCGGTGACCCGGCGCTGCGCACGGGTGAGGCCGGTGGCGCGCCCGTAGCCACGGGTGTCCATGCCGGCGGCCAGCGCGAGCGAGTGCTCCAGGGCGTCCTCGAGCACGGGCACGAGGAACCGTCGGAGTCGCCCGACCCGCGCGGTGTCACCGGCGCGCAGGCTCTGCGCAGCGCGCACCCGACGCGCGCTCTCGGCGAACTGCGGCAGCACGGTGACCGCGACGACCAGCGCGGTGCCGATCTCGTAGAGAGCGGGCGGCACGGAGCGGAGTAGCCGCTTGGGGTTGGCCAGTGAGTTGGCGGCGCCGATGCAGATCACGATGGTCGCCAGCCGCAGCCCGTCGTACAGCGCGAAGAGCAGCGCTTGCAGGTAGATCGGGCCCAGCAGCTGGATCCCCGCGACCCAGTCGGGCAGCGGGATCTCGGGCAGGTGGAGCAGCACCGGCCCGCCGATCCAGCCGCCGAAGACCAGTCGGAACGCCACCCGGATCACGACGATCGCGACGCCGAGCCAGACGTAGATCCGGAACGACTGGCCCCAGGGCTGGTCGGAGCGGCGCAGCGCCACGACGAGTGCGGCGACCCCGATCAGCATCAGCAGCACGAGCGGGTTCGTCGTGAACGACGCCGCGAGGGCGAGACCGAGCGCCCAGAGCCACCAGGCCACCGGGTGCAGGTCGCGTGGGAGACGCGAGCTCATGGGCTCGCTCTGCGCCGGCGTACGACGAGCACTCCGCCGACCGCGCCGAAGAGCACCACGATCACGATCGGGGCCACCCAGGCGGGCAGCCCGCTGTCATCGGGGTCAGCCGGGTCCGTTGCGTCAGCCGCCATCGGCGAGACCTGGTCCGGGCTCGCGGAAGGGGACGACGTCGGGTCCGAGCTCGGGGTCGCTGACGGCGTGTGGTGGTGACGCTTCGACGGTGTCGCCGTCTCCATGTCGGTCGGGTCCGGTGACCCCGACGCGCTCGCGGACTCGCTCGACGACGCGCCCGCGGGTGAGGGCGTCGACGTGGCCGAGTGGTGGCTGCTGGGGTGCTGCGACGGATGCGGGGTCGACGAGGTGGTCGGGGAGCTCACCGTCGGTGTCGCGGTCGGGTGCGGAGCCGGGCTCGCGCCGGGCGTCGACCGGGCGCTGCTGCCGTTCCACGAGAAGGCGGCGTACCCGCCCTCGGGGACGCGCAGCGAGGCGGCGCCGCTCGAGGCGTAGGACCAGCTCCCGGTCTTGCCGTCGGACCACCACAGACCCCAGTAGGCGTCGGCGGCGGGCGTGTTGACGCACGGGTCACTGGCGGGCACCCCGCTCACCCGGCAGACGAAGCCGGGCTGGCGCTGCACGTAGTCCAAGGAGAAGCCCGCGGCCGGGAACAGGTCGGAGGCGAGGCGGCCCCCGCCGTCGGCGACGCAGGCGGTGCGTACGCCGCCGCCGAGCTCGTGGAAGTCGACGACGATGCTCACCCCGTGGGTCGACGAGCAGGTCGCGGCCGAGGCCGGAGCCGGGGTCGCGACCGTGCTCGTCGCCGCGGCCAGGGCGGCCGCGGCGACGAGCAGGGTGAGGTTGCGAGAAACCACCCGCACGTCAGTGGGTGACGGTGAAGGTCTTGCTGGCCTTGCGGTTGCCGAAGGCGCCGGACACCTTGACCTTGGCCGTGCCCGGCGTCCGGGGAACCTTGATCCAGGTCGTGAAGACGCCCTTGCGGTTCGCCTGCCCGCCGATGCCGTCACCCGAGGACGAGTGGCCGGTCGACGGCCACCTGATGGACACGCTGACCATCTCTCCCGGCGCCAGGCCGTTGACCTTGATGTGCTGCCTCTTGCCCGGCGCGACCTTGCTCTGGATCGACAGGCCGAGCTTCTTCTTGCCCAGCGCGTGGATATCGGCGGTGCCGAACTTGCCGTCCGCGTTGGCGACCCTGACCGTGCTCCTGCCGGGCAACTTCCGGAGCACGACCGGGAGGTGCGCCTCCCCGTCGGCGCTCGCGAAGCCGAGCACGGACTCCTCGCCGAGCATGGCGCACAGCGCCTCACCCGGCGTGGCTCCGATGACGCCGACCGACACGGTGCTGCCGGCCTTCACGTAGTCGGGTGCGAACAGCACGTTGCGGTCCCCGTCGCCCCCCGGCGACCACTGGAGCACGGGCAGCGCCTGCGTGGTCGCCCGGCGGAACTTGTCCTGCTTCTCAGCGTCGATCGGCGACGCACCGGCGGCGTCGACGGCGTGGGTGTTGTAGCCGATCGCACCGAGATCGGCGTGGCCGAAGTAGACGCAGTTGGCGACGTTGGTGAGCTGGTGCCCGCGGACCCAGGCGGCGGCGCGTGCCACCGCTGCGTCGTCGCCACCGAGCTCACCGAGCGCCCAGCCGGCCAGGCCGGTGCTGTTCGCGTTCGGGCCCTTCGTGGACTTCCCACCGCCCCAGGCGCCGCTGGGCTTCTGGGTGCTCAGCAGCCAGGTCTCGGCGTTGTCGATGGCAGACTTGAGCGAGTCCTTGTGCATGCTCACCATCGCCATCAGCGCGATCGCGGTGGCGTCGGTGTCCGGGATGCTGTCGGAGTCGGCGTCGCAGGTCTGCTTGGCGGCGTCCGGCTTGGAGAAGTCGAGGCGGAACCAGCCCTCAGCACACTGCTGGTCGAGGAGGAAGTCGGTGACCGAGTCGGCCGACGGACTCCCCGCCGCGAAGAGCGCCTCCGCCGCGTAGGACTGCCCCAGGACGTTGGCGTAGTCGCCATAGGTGCTGACGTCGGCGATGCGCCCGGTGTTGGGGGCCGTGGTCGAGACCAGGTCCTCGAGCTGTGCCTGGAGGTCGGCGTCGCCGTCGCCGGTGACCTCCGTGAACCACAGGGCCTTGGCAACAGCACCGGCGTAGTGGCTGCCGACGTCGCCGAACGCGTCACCGGTCGTGTAGTCGTCGATGTGGTCAGCCACGGCGGCCGCGATCTTGTCGACCGTGGCGCCGTGCCCACCGACCGCGTCCAGCGCCAGTCCGGTATCGATCGAGAGCCCGTAGTCGGTGGAGTCGTACTGATCGTTGTGGATCAGGCCGTCGGTCAGCTGGCTCTCCAGCCAAGCCGAGGCGGCGGCGGCCGGCCCGGGGTCGACCGCCGCGGCGGAGGCCGGGGTCGAGGTGGCGATCAGGCCGGTCAGAGCGAGGGCGGGCACGGCGAGCGCTGCTGCGGCTCGACGGGTGAAGCGGTGCATGGGGTTTCCTTCCCGCTGCTGCGTTCCACGACAGCGCGATGGGGACGCGTCGCAAAAGGTGCTCCGGCTCGCCGTCGGTCTCCTCGAGGGGACCGGCGGCCTACGGTTGCGGGTCAGCGCCGGACTCGGACCGGCTTTCCCCGTTGCGGGCGTAGTTGATAGGTGCGCGCAGCATAAACCCTTGCGCCCCCGCTACGCTCCCGGCGTGAGCCTCCTCGAGCGGGAGCAGCACCTGGCCGAGCTGTCCGGGTGGCTCGAGCGCGCCGCGGACGGCCGAGGCTCGCTGGTCCTGATCGGCGGCGAGGCGGGCAGCGGGAAGTCGACGCTGGTCCGCGAGTTCGCCGCCGACCGCGACGCACTGACCGGTTGGTGCGACCCGCTGGTCACCCCCCGACCGCTGGGTCCGCTGCTCGACGTCGCTCGACAGCTGGGCGGCCCGTTGGACGAGGTGCTGATCGCCGGCGCCGAGCCGTACGACGTCTACGCCACCGTGCTCTCGGCGCTCGCGGACCGACCGGCACCCGCCGTGCTGGTCATCGAGGACGTGCACTGGGCGGACGACGCGACCGCCAACCTGCTGCTCTACCTCGGCCGGCGGATCGAGGCGGTCCCTGCCCTGGTGCTGGTCACCTACCGCCCCGGTGAGGCACCGCCCGGACGGGCCGTCCACCGCGCCTTCGCCGACCTCGCCCGGCAACCTCGCACCGTGCACCGGCTCGAGGTGCATCCGCTCACGGTCGCCGCCGTCACCGAGCTCGCCACCGGGTCCGGCCTCGACCCCACCGAGCTCCACGCGGTCACCGGGGGCAACCCGTTCTTCGTGACCGAGGTGGTCGCGGCCGGCGGCGGGGTGCCCGCGACCGTGCAGGACGCCGTGCTCGGCCGACTCACCGCCCTGACGGTTGACGAGCGGCGCTTGGTCGACGTGGTCTCGGTCGAGCCACGAGGGCTCGAAACCGACCTGCTGCCCGATCTCGGGATCCCGGCCGAGACCGCTGCCAGTCCGGCCCTGGCCGGGATCGTCGACGGCGGTCCCGTGCTGCGGTTCCGCCACGACATCGCCCGGCTCGCGTCGTACGACGCCTTGCCCGCCGTACGCCGCACGGAGATGCACCGCCGGTTGGTCGCGCTGATCGAGGAACGAGGCGTCGACGACCCGGCGCGGCTCGCGCACCACTCGGTCGCCGCGGGTGACGCCGCACCTGGTGCTGCGGCACGCCCCGGTCGCCGCCGACGCGGCGCTGCGGCACGGTGCGTACGCCGAGGCCGCCGCGTTCTACGGCGCCACCCGGTCGCACGCCGCAGACCTCCCGCCCGACGAGAGGGTCCGACTGCTCCTGGCCGAGGCCGACGCCCTGTCCGAGGCCGTCGGACCTGCCCGCGGCGCTCGTCCGGGTGCGCGAAGCGGGCGAGGTCGCCGCCGTCGCCGGCGACCCGCTTCTCCGCGGACGGGTCGGCGCCATCCAGGCGCGCGTGGAGTGGCGCAGCGGCGACCCCGCCGCGGCGGCCGAGTCGGTCGAAGCAGCGCTCGAGATCCTGCGTCCGCTCGGCCCCGGACCCGAGCTGGCCCTCGCCCTCCAGGTCGCCGGCCGGCACGCCATGCTCGCCCGCCACCACGCACCGGCCCTGGCGCTCACCCGCGAGTCGGCCGCCGTCGCCGCGTCGATCGGTGACGTCGACGAGGTGCTCCACGCACGGCTGGCCGAGGGCACGACCGAGCTGGTCACCGGTGACGCCGACCGCGGGCTCGCGCTCCTGGACGAGGTACGCCGGCTCGCGCTCGAACGCGGCGACCGACGCACCGCCGCCGACTGCCTGCTGATGGTCGGCAGCGGAGCCGGCGAGGTGCGCCGCTACGACGCGGCGCTGAGCGCGCTGGACGAGATCGACGCGGTCTACCACGGCCACGACGCCGACTTCGCCGCGTCGTACGCGACCGCCTGGCAGGCCCGGATCGCCTTCGAGCAGGGCCGCTGGGACGACGCGACCCGACTCGCCGACCGGCTCTCGCAGACGGTGCAGGCGCCGGTCGCCCGGCTGACCTACCTGGGCGTCATCAGCCGGCTCCGGGTGCGCCGCGGCGACCCGAGGGCGGCCGCACCTGATCGAGGAGGCGCTCGCGTTCGCCGGGCAGGAGCTCCAGCACCGCTGGCCGTCGATCTGCGCCGAGGCCGAGCGGGTCTGGCTGACCGAGCCGGATGCGCCTGCGCCGCTCGCCCTGCGCGATGCCTGGCCGATCGCCCTCGCCGCCGACGGCGCCTGGGCGACCGGCGAGGTCGGGCTGTGGCTGTGGCGCTTCGGCGAGGTCGACGAGCTGCCGGACCGGCGCCGCGGCGCCGTACCGCGCCCAGGTGGCCGGTGACTGGCGGGCCGCGGCCGACGGCGTGGGCGGACGCTCGGCTGCCCCTACGAGCAGGCCGCTGCCCTGGTCGACGGCGACGAGGCGGCCGTGGTCGAGGGGCTCACGATCCTCGACCGACTGGGTGCGCGCCCTCTCGCCGCCCTGGTCCGTCGCAGGATCCGCGACGACGGCGGACCGGTCCCTCGTGGTCCTCGGCCCGCGACCCGTGCCCATCCCGACGGCCTGACCGCCCGCGAGGCCGAGGTGCACCGGACTCCTGCTCGACGGGCTGTCCAACCCCGAGATCGCCGAGCGGCTGGTGCTCTCGCGGCGCACGGTCGAGCACCACGTGTCGTCGGTGCTCGCGAAGCTCGGCGTCGAGTCGCGCGCCGACCTGGGTGAGGCCGCAGCACCAACCTGGGTGAGGCTCACGGATCCGCGTGACGAGTCACCGGCTTCCTACGGTCGTGGAGACAGATCACCCCACTCCCCTGGAGGAAACTCATGGCCCGCTACCTGGTCGAGCGCACGTTCGCCGACGGACTCTCCATCCCGCAGACCCAGGCCGGCGCCGCCGCCTGCCTCGACGTGGTCGACGCCAACGCGCAGCACGGTGTCACCTGGGTGCACTCCTACGTGTCCCCGGACCGCACCAAGACCTTCTGCATCTACGACGGACCCAGCCCGGAGTCGATCCGGGCCGCGGCCTCCTCGACCGGCCTCCCGGTCGACTCGGTCACCGAGGTGTCGGTGCTCGACCCGTACTTCTACCGGGTCGACTGACGCTACTGCAGCTTCTCGAGGATCAGCTCGCGGACCCGGGCGGCGTCGGCCTGGCCGCGCATGTCCTTCATGACTGCACCGATGAGCGCGCCGGCGGCGGCGTGCTTGCCGTCGCGGATCTTGTCGGCGACGTCCGGGTTGGCGGCGATCGCGGCGTCGACAGCGGCACCGAGGGCACCGTCGTCGGACACCACGGCCAGCCCGCGGGCCGCGACGATCTCCTCGGGCGTGCCCTCGCCGGCGATCAGGCCGTCGAAGACCTGGCGCGCGAGCTTGTCGTTGACCGTGCCCGCGTCGACCAGCGCCTGGACGGCGGCGACCTGCGCCGGCGAGACGCCGAGGTCGGCGATGTCGACACCGGCGTCGTTGGCCCGGCGTCCGAGCTCGGAGAGCCACCACTTGCGGGCGGCCTGCGCGCTGGCACCGGCGGCGACGGTCTCCTCGATCAGCCCGACGACACCGGCGGCGACGACGTCGCGCATCTCGAGGTCGGTGTAGCCCCAGTCGGCCTGCAGGCGGGCCCGCTTGAGCAGCGGGTTCTCCGGCAGGGTGCCGCGCAGCTCGTCGACCCACTCGCGCGACGGCGCGACGGGCACGAGGTCCGGCTCGGGGAAGTAGCGGTAGTCCTCGGCGTCCGACTTCTCGCGGCCGCTCGTGGTGATCCCGGTGTCCTCGTGCCAGTGACGCGTCTCCTGCAGGATCGAGCCGCCGGCGTCGAGGATGCCGGCGTGGCGCTGCATCTCGTACCGTACGGCGCGCTCGACCGAGCGGAACGAGTTGACGTTCTTGGTCTCCGTGCGGGTGCCGAGCACTCCCGAGCCCTTGGGCGCGAGCGACAGGTTGACGTCGGCGCGCAGGTTGCCCTGGTCCATCCGGGCCTCGGAGACGCCGAGCGCGAGGATCAGGTCGCGGAGCTGGGAGACGTAGGCACGAGCCACCGCCGGCGCCTTCTCCCCCGCACCCTGGATCGGCTTGGTGACGATCTCGATGAGCGGGATGCCGGCGCGGTTGTAGTCGACCAGCGAGTGGTCGGCGCCGTGGATGCGACCGGTCGCGCCGCCGACGTGCAGCGACTTCCCGGTGTCCTCCTCCATGTGGGCGCGCTCGATGTCGACGCGGAACATCTCACCGTCGACGTCGACGTCCAGGTAGCCCTCGAACGCGATCGGCTCGTCGTACTGGCTGGTCTGGAAGTTCTTCGGCATGTCCGGGTAGAAGTAGTTCTTCCGGGCGAAGCGGCACCACTCGGCGATCTCGCAGTTGAGCGCGAGGCCGATCCGGATCGCCGACTCGATCGCCTTGGCGTTCACGACCGGCATCGCGCCGGGCAGGCCGAGGCAGGTCGGGCAGACCTGGGTGTTGGGCTCGCCGCCGAAGACCGCCGGGCAGCCGCAGAACATCTTGGTGTTGGTGTTGAGCTCGACGTGGACCTCCAGGCCCAGCGCCGGGTCGTACGACGCGAGCACGTCGTCGAAGCCAACCAGGGTGTCCGTCATGCCGATGCCTCCTTCCAGAGCAGGAGCCTTGTCGAGCAGCGGGCCGCCCCACTGCGGCGAGCAGCGCGGCCTCGAGGGCGGCACCGACGCGGTAGCAGCGGTCGTCGGCGAGCGCCGGCGCCAGGATCTGGAAGCCGGCCGGCAGGCCGTCCTCCTCGGCCAGGCCGCTCGGCACCGAGATGCCGGGCACGCCGGCGAGGTTGGCCGGGATGGTCGCGAGGTCGTTGAGGTACATCGCGATCGGGTCGTCGAGCTTCTCGCCCAGCTTGAACGCCGTGGTCGGCGCCGTCGGGGAGACCAGCACGTCGACCTTCTCGAAGGCCGCCTCGAAGTCGCGCGCGATCAGCGTGCGCACCTTCTGGGCCTGGCCGTAGTAGGCGTCGTAGTAGCCGCTGGACAGGGCGTAGGTGCCGAGGATGATCCGGCGCTTCACCTCGTCACCGAAGCCGGCGTCGCGGGTCGCGCGCATCACCTCCTCGGCGCTCGCGTCGGGCTTGCCCTCGGGCCAGACCCGCAGGCCGTAGCGCATCGCGTCGAACTTCGCGAGGTTGCTCGACGCCTCGGCCGGGAGGATCAGGTAGTACGCCGCCATGGCGTGCACGAAGCTCGGGCACGAGACCTCGACGACCTCGGCGCCAGCCTTGACCAGCAGGTCGACCGACTCCTGGAAGCGGGTCATCACGCCCGGCTGCCAGCCGTCGCCCGAGAGCTCGGTGATCACGCCGACGCGCACGCCGGTCAGGTCGCCGGCGGCGCCCTGCTTGGCGGCGGCCACCAGGTCGGGCATCGGCTGGTCGATGGACGTGGAGTCCTTCGGGTCGTGGCCGCCGATGACCTCGTGCAGCAGCGCCGAATCGAGCACGGTGCGGGTGACCGGGCCGGCCTGGTCGAGCGAGTTGGCGAGCGCGACGAGGCCGTAGCGCGACACTCCGCCGTACGTCGGCTTCACGCCGACCGTGCCGGTGACGGCGCCGGGCTGGCGGATCGAGCCGCCGGTGTCGGTGCCGATCGCGAGCGGGGCCTCGAACGCAGCCACCGCGGCGGCCGAGCCGCCGCCCGAGCCGCCGGGGATCCGGTCGAGGTCCCAGGGGTTGTGGGTGGCGCCGTAGGCCGAGTGCTCGGTCGAGGAGCCCATCGCGAACTCGTCCATGTTGGTCTTGCCGAGGATCGGCAGGCC
Organism: uncultured Actinomycetota bacterium; assembly: GCA_963696245.1. Classification (GTDB taxonomy): domain Bacteria; phylum Actinomycetota; class Actinomycetes; order Propionibacteriales; family Nocardioidaceae; genus Nocardioides. The sequence goes on along the minus strand of CAVOJM010000004.1, from coordinate 184,049 downwards.
GGCCGCGCGGAGCTTGGCGACCACGGTCGCGTCGTACGGCGGGATCCAGCCCTCGAGGATCTTCGATCCACAGGTCGTGGGGAGCCCCTCGGTCGCCAGGACGTCCTTGACCGCGATCGGCACGCCGTCGAGGTACGACGCCGGCGACCCGGCCGCGCGGCGCGCGTCCGACTCGGCGGCCTGCGCGAGCGCACCCTCGGCGTCGACGTGCAGGAAGGCGTGGACCGGGCCGTCGACGGCGGCGATCCGGTCGAGGTGGGCCTGGGTCAGCTCGACCGAGGTCACCGTGCCGGCGGCGAGCGCGTCGGCCATCTCGGCCGCGGTCTGGTGGATGAGCGCCATCAGGCTTCCTCCCCCAGGATGCGCGGCACGGAGAAGCGCTGCTGGTCGACGGCCGGGGCGCCGGAGAGCGCCTGCTCGGGCGTCAGGCACGGCACCACGACGTCTTCACGGAAGACGTTGGTGAGCGGAAGTGCGTGCGAGGTGGGCGGGATGTCGTCGCCGGCGACGCCGCTGATGGACGCCACCGACTCCAAGATCACGGACAGCTGCGGGGCGAGGTGGTCGAGCTCGGCGTCGTCGAGGTCGATCCGAGCGAGGTTCGCCAGGTGCGCGACCTCGTCGCGAGTGATCTCGATACGCCCGCTCGTTCCTCGCGTGCTACTCGATCCAGGAATCTCAGGCATGGGGTCAATCCTAGGAGAGGATGGCTCGACCCAACCGATCGGGCTGGTGGGGCGTCTTCCCCGGTGACCGCTCGAGGAGGATCGATGGCGAGAACCAGGGTGTCGGACGACGAGTTCACCGAGTTCGTCCACGCGACGTGGCCCAGTCTCTACCGCACGGCGTACCTCATGCTCGGCGAGCACCAGCTCGCCGAGGACCTGGTGCAGGCGTCGCTGGCGAAGACCTACGTGTCGTGGCACAAGGTCCGTGATCCAGCGGCCGCACCGGCGTACGCGCGGGTGGTGCTGGCCAACACCGCCGCGTCGTGGTTCCGCCGCAAGTCGTGGCGCAACGAGCACCCGACCGAGGTGCTGCCCGACGCAGGATCCGAGCGCGACCCGAGCACCCGCCCGGCGGTGGTCGACGCCCTCCGCACCCTGGCGCCGCGACAGCGCGCCGTCGTGGTGCTCCGCTACTACGACGACCTCAGCGTCCGCGAGGTCGCGCACGCCCTCGGCATCAGCGAGGGCACCGTCAAGAGCCAGACCTCCGACGCGCTCGCCCGGCTGCGCACGCAGCTCGGCGAGGCCGTCGTACCCCAGACCGAAGGAGCCCGCCATGACTGAGCGACTCGCCCAGCTCCTGCGCGCCGAGGCCGACGGTGTCGTCGTGCCCGCGCCGCCCGCGTCCGACGTGATCACCGAGGGCCACCGCCTGCGGCGCCGGCACCGGATCGGCGCCACTGTCGCGGTCGTCGCGGTCGTCGCCGTGGTCACCGCGACGGCGGGGTACGCCGTGAGCCGGGTCGGCGGTGAGGGCCAGGCCATCGAGCCGGCCGGACCGAGCACCGGTCACGGCGCGGTCTTCACCCTCGGCACCACCGTCTTCTACGACGGCGGCACCAAGACCGCGACGATCGACGACAAGGCGATCAAGTCGACCTTCTACACGTCGGCCGGCCTGCTGGTCCGGCACGGCAACAACAACTACAGCGACGGCGGCGGGCCGCAGCGGTTCTCGCTGGTCACCGAGGACGGCACCGTCCACCCCGTCTCGGTCGTGACCGAGGAGGTCGTGCCCGGCATCGATCCGACGCAGCCCTACCTCGCCTACGCCGAGGTCGTCGACGGCGAGGTCCAGGTCGTCGTGCACGACGTGGCGACCGACAAGGAGGTCGCCCGCGTGCCGGTCCCGGACGCGAAGAAGTGGGGCGGCTGGTCCGCTCCCCCCGTCGCGCTCAGCGGCGACATCGTCTACGTCGGGACCGACGACATCGCCCGCACGGTCAACTGGCGCACCGGCGAGGTGGGCACGACGGACGCGATCGCACCCGGCTTCCCCGACGTGTCGGGCGGCCGCGCGGTCGAGCAGGACGGCGACGAGTGCGGGTGCCCAGGGCACCGTGGTCGACGTCGCGACCGGCGAGGTGCTGCTCAAGGTCGAGCTGGGCCAGATGGGCTACCTCCAGCTCTCCCCCGACGGGCGCTACGCCGCGGTCGACTCGGACGGCAAGAGCGTCGACGTCTACGACGTCGACGCCGGCACCCACGTCACGCTCAACGGCCAGTCCTTCGACTACGGCTGGTCACCCGACGGCGACCTGTTCAAGGTCAAGGGCCGGCAGCTCATCACCTGCTCGACGTCGACCGGGGAGTGCACACCCAGCGAGGTGACGATCCCGGCCGAGGGCGGCGGGGTCGCCCCCGACGACCTGCGTTACGGCAACCAGACCTACGAGTCCTGACCCGCAGCGGGCACGGCGTCCGGTCCTCGGTCGAGCAGGGCCTTGAAGCCTTCCTCGTCGAGGACCTGGACGCCGAGCTGCTCGGCCTTGTCGGCCTTGGAGCCGGCGTTGTCGCCGACCACGACGTAGTCGGTCTTCTTCGACACCGAGCCGGCAGCCTTGCCGCCGCGGATGAGGATCGCCTCCTTGGCGGAGTCGCGGCTGAAGTCGATCAGTGAGCCGGTGACGACGATCGTGAGGCCCTCGAGCGTGCGCTCGATCGACTCGTCGCGCTCGTCGGCCATGGTGACGCCGGACGCCGCCCACTTCTCGACGATCTCGACGTGCCACTCGACGCCGAACCACTCGATGACCGCTTCGGCGATCGTCGGGCCGACGCCCTCGGCCGCGGCCAGCTGCTCCTCGGTGGCCGCGCGGATCGCCTCCATCGAGCCGAACTCCCCGGCCAGCGCGCGCGCCGCGGTCGGGCCGACGTGGCGGATCGAGAGACCGACCAGGACCCGCCACAGCGGCACGTCCTTGGCCTTGGCCAGGTTGTCGAGAAGCCGCTGCCCGTTGGCGGACAGCTGCGGACCCTCCTCGCCCTTCTTCGGTGCGCGGGTGAACAGCGGCGCACGCAGCAGCTTGTCGGCGTCGAGGTCGAAGACCTCGCCCTCGTTGGCGATCACCTCGGCGTCGAGCAGCGCGACCGCCGCCTCGTAGCCGAGGCCCTCGATGTCGAACGCGCCCCGGCCGGCGACGTGGAAGACCCGCTCGCGGACCTGGGCCGGGCAGAACTGGTGGTTGGGGCAGCGCCGGTCCTTGTCGCCCTCCTTCTGCTCCACCAGCGTGGTCCCGCACGCCGGGCAGTCCTCGGGGCCGACCCACTCCGGCAGGTCGTCCGGGCGCAACGCGAGCACCGGCCCGAGGACCTCGGGGATCACGTCGCCGGCCTTGCGCAGGATCACGGTGTCGCCCGGCCGCACGTCCTTGCGCTTCACCTCGTAGTAGTTGTGGAGCGTGGCGTTCTCGACGGTGGAGCCGGCGACCTTGGTCGGCTCCATGACGGCGTACGGCGTGACGCGGCCGGTGCGCCCGACGTTGACCCGGATCTCGAGGAGCCTGGCGTTGACCTCCTCGGGCGGGTACTTGAACGCGATCGCCCAGCGCGGCGCCCGGCTCGTGGACCCGAGCCGACGCTGCAGCGCGACGTCGTCGACCTTCACGACGACGCCGTCGATCTCGTAGGGGACGATCGTGTGGCGGTGCTCGCCGGCGTTCTCGATGTAGCCCTCGACGTCCTTCAGGCTGGGCAGCACCCGCACCTGCTCGGAGATCGGCAGCCCCCACGCGGCCAGCGCGTCGTAGGCGTGCGACTGCGCGACGGGCTCGAACCCGCGACGCGCGCCGATGCCGTGGCAGACCATCCCGAGCGCCCGGCTCGCGGTCACCCGCGGGTCCTTCTGGCGCAGCGAACCGGCGGCGGAGTTGCGCGGGTTGGCGAACGGCGCCTTGCCGGCGTCGAGGAGCGAGGCGTTGAGCCGCTCGAACGCCTCGACCGGCAGGAACACCTCACCACGCACCTCGAGCAGCGCTGGCACCGGGAACTCGTCGGTGCCGGTGAGCCGGTGCGGGATCGCCTCGATGGTCTTCACGTTGGGCGTGACGTCCTCACCGGTGGAGCCGTCGCCGCGGGTCAGCGCGCGGACCAGGCGGCCGTCTTCGTAGAGGAGGTTGATCGCGAGCCCGTCGACCTTGAGCTCGCACAGCAGTGCCGGGTCGTCGACGCCGTCGCGGGCCAGGCGGGCGTGCCAGGCCTCGAGCTCGTCGTACGAGAACGCGTTGTCGAGGCTCTCCATCCGCTGGAGGTGGTCGACCGCCGTGAACTCCGTCGACACCGCTCCCCCGACCTTCTGGGTCGGCGAGTCAGGGGTGCGCAGCTCGGGCAGCTCCTCCTCGAGCTCCTGCAGCCGGCGCATGCGCCGGTCGTAGTCGGCGTCGTCGAGCGTCGGGCTGTCGAGCACGAAGTAGCGGTAGCGCGCCTCCTCGATCTCCTCGGCGATCAGCCGGTGCTCCTCGCGGGGATCCGTCATAGGACGCATTCTGCCCGGCCGCTCCGACACCCGCGGCGCCGGTGGGGCGCGTGAAAAAACATTCAGAAATATCCGCTTTGCCGGAATGAACCCGCCGACCTACGCTGTTGTCGATGAAACGAAACCGTTCCGTTTCATCCAGGTAAACGACAGGCGACCAGGAGAGGACACCGCCGATGAGCCCCGTCACCGAACGCCCTCGCATCGAGGGCGACCGTGAGCAGGAGATCCTCGAGGCGACCCTCCAGGTGCTCGGCGAGGTCGGCTACGACCGCCTCACCATGGACGCCGTCGCCACCAAGGCGAAGGCCTCGAAGGCGACGCTCTACCGCCGCTGGACCAACAAGGTCAGCCTGGTGATCGAAGCGCTGCAGCACACCAAGGGTCCGCACGAGACACCGGACACGGGCTCGCTGCGCGAGGATCTGCGGATCGCCTTCTGCGGTGACGGCGGGCTCGACGACCCCAGCTCCGTCGCCATGTTCTCCAGCGTGCTGACCGCGATCACCCGCGACCCCGAGTTCGCCGAGGCGTTCCGGCGCGACGTGATCGGCCCCAAGCTCGCCTTCTCCCAGCAGATCTGGCAGCGGGCTCGTGACCGCGGCGAGCTGCGCGAGGACGTCGACCTGTCCCTGCTCGAGCCGGCGCTCGCCGGCATCGTGCTCCACCGCGTGTTCCTGATGGGCGAGACGCCCGACGCGGACGTCATCACCCGTGTGATCGACCAGATCATCCTGCCGGCCGCCACCCGCGACCCGGCCCGACCCCTCCCGACCGCGAACGAGAAGGATCTCTCATGACCGACGTCGTCAGCTCCGAGGACATCACCTCGGGCAAGAAGCAACACCTGGGGTGGGCACTCGTGCTCATCTCGGTGGCGCAGCTGATGGTGGTGCTCGACGGCACCATCGTCAACATCGCGCTGCCGTTCATCCAGCACGACCTCGACATCTGCCAGGCCAACCTGCGCTGGGTCGTCACCGGCTACGCCCTGGCCTTCGGCAGCCTGCTGCTGCTCGGCGGTCGCCTCGGTGACCTCTACGGCCGTCGCAAGATCTTCATGATCGGCCTCGTGATCTTCGGCGTCGCGTCGCTGCTCGGTGGTCTCGCCAACAGCGAGACGACGCTGCTCGCCGCCCGTGCCCTGCAGGGCCTCGGTGCCGCGCTCGCCTCCCCCGCCGCACTCGCGCTGATCGCCACGACGTTCCCGGCCGGACCCGCGCGCAACCGCGCCTTCGCGGTGTACGCCGCGATGTCCGGCGTCGGTGCGGCCGTCGGCCTGCTGCTCGGCGGCTGGCTGACCGGCACGCCACCTCGACATTCGGCAGCCTGCACATCGACGGCTGGCGGCTCACCCTGCTGATCAACACCCCGATCGGCATCGTCACCGCGCTGCTCGCGCCGCGCTTCCTCAAGGAGTCCGAGTCGCACCCGGGCGAGCTCGACCTGCCCGGCGCCGTCACCGGCACCCTCGGCCTGCTCGGCCTCGTCTACGGCATCAGCCGCGCCGGCACCGACGGCTGGAGCGACACCTGGACGATCGCCAGCCTGGCCGCCGGCGTCTCCTCCTCGGCGTGTTCCTGCTCATCGAGAGCCGCGTCGAGCACCCGCTGCTCCCGACCCGGGTCTTCGCCAACCGCACCCGGGCGGCCAGCTTCGTGGCGATGTTCTTCGCCCCGGCCGCGATGTTCGCGATGTTCTTCTACCTCAGCCAGTACATCCAGACCGTGATGGGCTACAGCCCGATCGAGGCCGGCGTCGCGTTCCTGCCGTTCTGCGTCGGCCTGGTGGCTCGCGGCGGGCATCTCGTCGAACCTGATCAACCGGATGGACCCGCGGATCCTCGCCGGCATCGGCACCCTGATGGCCGCGGTCGCGCTGTCGGGTTCTCCCGGCTCCCGAACGACACCACGCTGCCGATCCAGGACGTCGACGGCCAGCTACGGACCGACCTGCTTCCGTTCATCGTGCTGATGGCGTTCGGCATGGGCATGACGTTCGTCCCGCTGACCCTGACCGCGGTGCACCACCTGCGCGACGAGGACACGGGCATCGGCTCCGGCGTGCTCAACACCATGCAGCAGGTCGGCGGCGCGCTCGGCCTGTCGCTGCTCGCGACCGTCGCGACCCAGACGATCGACGACCTGACCGCGACGCTGCCGAAGGCGCTCGAGGCGGCCGACAGCCGACGCCCGACCGCCCGACGATCGTCGCGACACCAGGTCTTCACCGCCGGTGCGACCGACGCGTTCCTGATCGGCGCGATCCTGATGCTGGTCGCCTCGGCGGTCACCTGGGTCTTCCTCAACGTGAAGCACGAGGAGCTCGCGACCGACGGTCCCGAAGGCGTCCACGTCGGCTGATCGATCCACCACGTCGACCCGCCCGAGCTCCTCGGGCGGGTCGTCGTCATTTCAGGCCAGGGCGTCCTCGATCGCCTTGATGAAGGCCGGGAGGTCGTCGGGGTTGCGGCTGGTGATCAGGTGCCGTCGACGACGACCTCCTCGTCGACCCAGGTGCCGCCGGCGTTGCGTACGTCGTCCGCCAGGCTCGGGTAGCTCGTCAGCCGGCGGCCCTGCGCCAGGCCGGCCGAGACCAGCAGCCACGGCCCGTGGCAGATCACGGCCAGCGGCAGCTCGTCGGCCATCGCCTGCCGGACGATCGTCCTGGGCCCGCTCCTCGACGCGGATGTCGGTCGGCGTTGACCGTGCCGCCGGGCACGACGACGGCGTCCACGGAACCGACGTCGAGGTCGTCGAGCGTGCCGTCGACGTCCACCTTCTGCGTCGGCGTCGTGTCGCCCTCGACCGCCTGGATCGGGTCGGTCCCGGTCGAGTAGATCAGCACCTCGGCGCCGGCCTCGCGGAGCGCGTCGCGGGGCTTCACGAGCTCGGCCTCCTCGAAGAAGTCGGTCGCGATGATGGCCACGGTCTTGCCAGTCAGATCGGTCATGGCCGGGCAGTACCCGGGCGGCTCAGCCTGACACGTTGGCGGCGCTGGTCCGGGTCAGAGACAGTGCCTGGCGTACCCACGCCGGCGACGCGCCCGCGAGGCCGCAGGTCGGCGTCAGCACCAGCTGCTCGGACAGCTCCTCCGGGTCGAGGCCGAGCATGTCGAGCCAGCGGAGCACCCGCTCGGTGACCTCGGTGTCGGTCGGCGCGGTCGCCGGGTCGAGGGAGGGTACGACGCCGAGCGCGACCGTCTCCCCCGCCTCGAGCGCCTCGCCCAGGGCGTCGTGGTCGGCCGCCGTCATCATCGACAGGTCGACCGACAGCCCGCGAGCGCCGGCGCCGCGCAGCAGCGCGAGCGGCGTACCGGACGCGCAGGTGTGGACCCACGGCTCGGCGTCCTCGGCCGCGATCGCGGCCAGCACCCACCCGAGCGCCTCGGAGGCCTCGGGCGGGTGCACCGCCCGGTGGCGCCCGAAGCCGGACGCGGTCGGGATCTTCGCGTCGAGGACGGCCGAGAGCGCGGGCTCGTCGATCTGCACGACCAGCCGCTCGACACCCGGCAGCCGGCGCCGTACGTCGCGGACGTGGTCGGTCAACCCCTCGGCCAGCGCCTGAGCCAGGTCACGCCGGGCGCCGTGGTCGCTGAGCACCTTGTCGCCGCGCGGCTTCTCGACGGTCGCGGCGAGCGTCCACGGCCCGGCGACCTGGATCTTGAAGGCCCCGCCCTCGGTCGGCAGAGCGCCGTCGGCCAGCTCCTCGAGAGTGTCGAGGTCCTGGGCGAGCAGGCTCTTCGCCCGGCGGTGGTCGACCCCGGACGCGTCGGTGAGCCGCCAGCCCGCGGGCTGCAGGTCGGCGCCGATCCCCGACACGACGGCCAGACCCCGGCCGGTCATGTTCGCGCGCGGCTCCGCGGCCCGGGACCTCGGGCAGGTGCGGCAGGTCGGGCAGGTCGCCGAGGACGATCCGCACGGCCTCGTCGAACGCAGGCTGGTCGTCGCCCGGCATCGACCCGACGGCGGTCGCGAGCGTCATGCGGTCGCCGCGATCGTGGCCGAGCCGACCACGCGGGTGCCGTCGTAGAGCACGGCGGCCTGGCCCGGCGCGATGCCGTACGCCGGCTCGAGCAGCTCGATCTCGACGGTCTCGCCGACGTGCACGCGGGCCGGCAGCTCGTTGCCGTGCGCACGCAGCTGGACCGTGCCGGACAGCGATCGCGGCACGGTGCCGCACCAGCGCGGCTTGATCCCGGTCAGCCGGTGGACGGCGAGGTGCTCGCGCGGGCCGACCGTGACGGTGCCGGAGACGGGTTCGATGTCGAGCACGAACCGCGGCTTGCCGTCGGGCGCCGGGCGCCCCAGGCGCAGTCCCTTGCGCTGGCCGATCGTGAACCCGTAGGTGCCGGAGTGGGTGCCGAGCTCCTCCCCCGACTCGTCGACGATCGCGCCACCGTGGTTGGGCGCGCGGTCGCCGAGCTTCTCGCGCAACCAGCCCGCGTTGTCGCCATCGGCGACGAAGCAGATGTCGTGACTGTCCGGCTTGTCGGCGACCAGGAGCCCACGGCGAGCGGCCTCCTCGCGCACCGACGCCTTCGTCGAGTCGCCGAGCGGGAAGAGCGAGTGGGCCAGCTGCTCCTGGTCGAGCACCCCGAGCACGTAGGACTGGTCCTTGCCGTGGTCGACCGCGCGGTGCATCTCGATCAGGCCGTCGGCACCCGTGCGGAGCTGCGCGTAGTGACCGGTCGCGACCGCGTCGAAGCCCAGGCCCAGTGCGCGGTCGAGCACGGCGGCGAACTTGATCTTCTCGTTGCACCGCAGGCACGGGTTGGGGGTCCGCCCGGCGGCGTACTCGTCCATGAAGTCCTCGACCACGTCCTCGTGGAAGCGCTCGCTGAGGTCCCAGACGTAGAACGGGATGCCGATCACGTCGGCAGCACGCCGCGCGTCGTTGGCGTCCTCGATCGTGCAGCAGCCGCGGGCGCCGGAGCGGTAGGACTTCGGGTTGCGCGAGAGCGCCAGGTGGATGCCGGTGACGTCGTGGCCCGCCTCGGCCGCGCGGGCCGCGGCGACGGCGGAGTCGACGCCGCCGGACATGGCAGCGACCACCTTCATCGACAGGGCCTCACCGTTTTGCTGCCCGGGCGCGTTCGACGACGGGGACGATCGCCTCGACGAGGGCGTCGACGTCGTCCTGCGTGGACGTGTGGCCCGAGGGTGAACCGCAGCGAGTGCCGCGCGGCCTCCTCGGTGCAGCCCATCGCGAGCAGCACGTGGGAGGGCTGGGGCACGCCGGCCGAGCAGGCCGAGCCGGTGGAGCACTCGATGCCGCGGGCGTCGAGCAGCATCAGCAGCGAGTCGCCCTCGCAGCCGGGGAACCCGAGGTGGGCGTTGCCGGGCAGCCGGCGTCCGACGGAGCCGTGCAGGTGGGCGTCGGGCACCGCCTCGACGACGCGGCGGACCAGGTCGTCGCGCAGCGCCTGGACCCGGGTGGCGTGCTCCGCCTGCTGCTTGACCGCGAGCTCGACGGCCGCGGCGAAGCCGGCGATGGCCGGCGGGTCGATGGTGCCGCTGCGGATGTCTCGCTCCTGACCACCGCCGTGGACCAGCGCGGTCACGTCGACCTCACGGCGTACGACGAGCGCGCCGACGCCGTAGGGCCCGCCGACCTTGTGGCCGGTGAGCGTGAGCGCGTCGACACCGGAGCGGGCGAAGTCGACCGGGACCGCGCCGACCGCCTGGACGGCGTCGGTGTGCACCGGGATGCCGTGCTCGGCGGCGATCGCCACGACCTCGTCGACGGGCTGGAGCGTGCCGACCTCGTTGTTGGCCCACATCACCGAGATCAGGGCGACCGACGCGGGGTCGCGCTCGACGGAGGCCCGCAGCGCCGCGAGGTCGACGCGCGCGGCGGCGTCGACGGGCAGCAGCTCGACCTCGGCACCCTCGGCCGCACCCAGCCAGTGCAGCGGGTCGAGGACGGCGTGGTGCTCGATCGACGTCGACAGGATGCGGACCCGGCGCGGGTCGGCGGCCCGTCGCGACCAGTAGATGCCCTTGAGCGCGAGGTTGTCGGCCTCGGTGCCGCCGGAGGTGAAGACGACCTCGCCGGGTCGGCAGTTCAGCGCCTGGGCGATGGTCTCGCGCGACTCCTCGACGACCCGGCGCGCGTGTCGCCCGGAGGCGTGCAGGGAGCTCGGGTTGCCGACCTCGAGGAGGTGGGCCGTCATCGCCTCGACCGCCGCCGGCACCATGGGTGTCGTCGCGGCGTGGTCGAGGTAGACGGTTCCGGCTGGTCATCGCAACGACCAGCGTACGGCGCCGGGTCGGCAACCGGTGAAATGACCGGCGGCCCGGTGCCGAAGCACCGGGCCGCCGGGTGAGTCATCGAGCAGAGGTCACTTGACCTTGAGGCTGCCGACCTTCGCAGGAGCACCGGCGCTGAGCGCGCAGCCCAGGTCGCCCACGAGGGGGGCGCCGTCGCCGCCCGTCGGCGTGAAGGTGAAGCTCTTCGGCGCCGAGATCGCGTAGGTGCCGGCCTTCGTCAGCTTGAACACGCCCTGCTTGCCCGAGGCGCTGGGCCTTGAGGACGAGCGGGCCACTGGTGCCGACGTCGGTGGGCTTGATCGCGAGGTTGTTGACCGCGACGGCCTTCTTCACGCCGTCGACCTTGTAGGCGACACCGCTGGCCGAGCCGGCGACCGTGTCGGTCAGGCCGCGCAGGGCGCTGGCGATGCCCTCGCTCAGGGTGATGGTCAGCGTGAAGGACTTCGCGGAGAGGCCCTTCTTGGCGTCCTTCGCCTTGACGCTGGACGGCAGGCCGATGGTGACGGCCGTGTCGAGGCCACCGACGATGTCGCAGGTGTAGTTGGTGGCCAGCGGCTTGGCGGCGTCGGCGGACGGGGCGATCCCCACGAGCGCCACGGCACCCAGGGCACCAGCGGCACCAACAGCGGCCACACGGGACATGTACTTCGAAATCAAGGGTTTCTCCATCTGAACAAGCAGCCCCCCTCCCGGGCGCTGAGTTACCAGACAGTAAACCGTCCTGGTCTAGCGCGCAGAGGAACCCCCGAAACTTGACGGAAACACAACCGGGGCGGCCCGACGCATCGCGTCGGACCGCCCCGGTCGAAGCAGGCGTGGAACGGTGCTACTTGGTGACCTTCAGCGTGCTGATCTTGGTCGGCTCACCCTTGTCGGCAGCACACTGGGCGTCCTGCAGCAGCGGGGCGCCGTCGGGGAACTGGTCGGTGTACTGCGTGATGCTGAACAGGAACTTGGTCGGGATCTTGACCGCGTACTTGCCCGGCTTCTTGATCGAGAAGTCGGCGGCCTTGCCCTTCGACGTGACCGTGAAGCCGCCGGAGGCGGGCACCTTGGTCTTCGGGGAGTGCACGCCGGCGACCGGGATCTTCGTCTTGCCTGCGGAGGCGACGGTCTTGTCGGCGGTCACGGAGATGTACTTGGCACCGATCGTGCGCAGCAGGTCCGCGGTGCCCGACGAGATCTTCGCGACGAGCTTGACGGGCTTGCCGGGAACGGTCTTGCCCTTCTTCACCTTCGCCGGCAGGTCCATCTTGGTGGTGATGTCGAACGACTGCGGACCGAAGTCGCTGGCGCAGGTGAAGCCGGTCTTGACGGACTTGACCGCGGCGTCGGCGGGCGTGGCGACCAGGACGGTGCCGGCGGCCAGGGCCACCGTGGCTCCGACGACGGCGAGTCGGGACGTGTGCTTCGAGGTGAGCAAGGTGATTCTCTGCCTTTCAGGGGGCGCATCCCTCCCGGATGCGACGTACCTGTGACGGTAACCACTCGACCAGGACCTGAAACCTCGAGTTGCACACGGCTGTCCTACTTGGCGGCAACCTCGGCGATCACGGCCCGGTGGTCGCTGCCGCCGATCTCCTCGGTGTGCATCCCGATCGCCGCCAGGTCCGGACCCACGAGGACGTGGTCGATCTGGGCCAGCGGCAGGCCGAGCACGTCGAAGGGGCCGCTCGCCGGCCAGGTCGGCTGCCAGCCCTGGTTGGCCAGCTCGCCGACGTCGTGGTAGCCGAGGTCGACGAGGGCGCGCAACGGCGGCTGGTCGAGCGTGGCGTTGAGGTCACCCACCACGAGGTCCGGATCGGACGCCTCCGACGAGCTGGTTGATCAGCGCCAGGTCGGCGCGCCACTGGTCCGGCGTCCGTCGGTGCGAACGGGTGCACGGCCATCACGTCGAGGTCACCCATCGCGAAGCTCCAGCCGTCGTGGGAGGTGGCGATCGGGGTGGCGTCGGTGAGCTCGGTCCGCGAGAAGGCCATCGTCCCGTCGGCCGCGTCGTTGGGCTCCCCGACGCGGTAGGGCAGCAGGTCCGCGAGCCCGGCCCGGTCCATGTCGGCGAGCTCGGCGGCCGTGATCTCCTCGACGACCAGCAGGTCGACGTCGTCGTCCGACGCCTGCCGGACCAGCTCGATCCCGTCTGCCTCCCCCTCGGCAAGGTTGGCGGTCATCACCACCAGGTGCGGGGCACCGGCCGCGGGCGGCGGGTTCGGCCCCGTCACCTGCGGCGCGTACCACCACCCGTGGAGCACCAGCCCGGCCGCGGCCAGGGCTGCGAGCGGGATGGCCGGCGACGGCCAACGACGTACGACGAGGAGGCGGATGACCACGACGAGCAGCGCGGCGCCGTACAACGCGATGCCCAACGGGGTGAACGCCTCGAGCTGGATCCAGAAGGCTGTGCCCGGCTCGACGATCCGGGCGAAGGTGAGCAGCAGCGCCGGCACCAGCAGGGCGGCGACGACCAGCCAGAGGACCACCACCCGCGCGCGCACGGGTGTGAAACTACCGCTGCGACTGCAGCACGCGCGCACCCTCGCGTGGCGCGGCGTCGTTGCGCTGCCCGGCGCGTGACCCGGCCAGCTTGGCCCGGATGTGCTCGTCGACGGTGACGGCGTCGTAGAGCCGCGGGTGGGACTCGTCGACGCAGGAGTCGAGGGGTACGACGACCGCCTCCGGGTTGCCGTCGTGGAAGTACGCCGCCGAGCGCCGCCGCTGGATCGTCCCGTCGACCAGCGGCGGCTTCACCCGGTGCAGCGTCGACTGCCAGCGCTCGTTGGTGAGCCGCGCCGTGAGGTCGCCGAGGTTGATCAGCAACGCTCCTGGCTCCGGGTCGACGTCGTGCCACACGCCCTCGGTGTCGAGCACCTGCAGCCCCCGGACCCGGTCGGCCCACAGGACCGTGACGATGCCGAAGTCGGTGTGCTCGCTCATCCCGACCAGGTCCCCGTCGAGCGTCACGTCGGTGCCCTCGGCCAGCGCGTAGTGGTTCATCCGCAGCACGTCGATCGACGGCGACGTCAGCCCGGGGAAGAACGCCTCGGACAGCCCGAGCGCGTCCGCGAAGATCCGAGTCATGGTGCGCGCGACCCGGCCCGCCTCCGCGAAGTAGGTCGTCACCCGGTCCTCGAAGCCGGCGACGTCGGGCCAGGTGTTCTCCGCGAAGTGCTCGACCGGCAGCTCGGCGCCGGCGTACTCGCTCGCGGCCCGGCCGACGTTGAAGGCCTCGAAGAAGTCGTTCATCCGGCTCGCCGACTCGACGCCCAGGCTCAGGCTCAGCGACTCCGACTTGGGCGGCGTGTAGCCGCGGTTCTCGGAAGCCGGGCGAACGTAGGCGCGCTTGGCATCGAGATCGAGCGCGAAGAACGCGTCCATCGCGTCACCCAGCCCGCCGACGACCTCGTCCGCGATGCCGTGACCGTGGATCTGGATGAACCCGATCTCGCGGCAGGCGGTGTCGATCGCCTCCGCGACGGTCACCTGTTGCTCGATGGTGCCGTCCTCGACGTACGGCGTGATGTCGACGGCGGGGACGCGGAACATGGCGCCCAGGCTAGGGCTCCGCGCGTTTCAGCGGTATGACGTCACAGGAGCACGAGGTCGTCGATGTGCACGACCTCGCGCTCGTAGCCCGCGCCGAGAGCGCTCTTGAGCTCCTTCGAGGAGCGCCCGAGCAGGTTCGGGAGCTCCTCCGCGTCGAAGTTCACCAGTCCACGGGCGACGGTGACGCCGTCGGGGCCGACGATGTCGACCGGGTCGCCGGCGACGAAGGTGCCGGTGACGCCGGTGACGCCGGCCGCGAGCAGTGATGCTCGGCGCTCGACGACCGCACGCACCGCGCCCGCGTCGAGCACGAGGGTGCCCTTGGGCTCGGTCGCGTGGGCCAGCCAGAGCAACCGGGTCGGCCGGCGGCGTCCGGTGGCGTGGAAGAGGGTGCCGACGGGCTCGCCCGCGAGCGCGGCCCCGGCCTGGTCGGCAGAGGTGAGCACGACGGGGATGCCGGCGCCGGTGGCGATCCGGGCGGCGTCGATCTTGGTCTGCATGCCGCCGGTGCCGAGACCAGCGGCGCCGGTCTTGCCGATCCGTACGTCGGCCAGGTCGTCGACCGAGACCACCTCGGGCAGCAGCGAGCTGCCCGGGTCGCTGGGGTTGGCGTCGTACAGCCCGTCGACGTCGGAGAGCAGCACCAGCAGGTCGGCGTGGACCAGGTGGGTCACGAGCGCCGCCAGTCGGTCGTTGTCGCCGAACCGGATCTCGCTGGTCGCGACCGTGTCGTTCTCGTTGACGATCGGCAGCACGCCCAGCTCGAGCAGCTTGGCGAAGGTCTGGAAGGCGTTGCGGTAGTGAGAACGACGGGTGACGTCGTCGACGGTGAGCAGCACCTGGCCGGCGATCACGCCGTGTCGAGCGAGCTCCTCGGTGTAGCGGTGGACGAGCAGGCCCTGGCCGACCGACGCGGCCGCCTGCTGCGCCGCGAGGCTGTGCGGCCGCTTGGGCATGCCGAGCGGCGCCAGGCCGGCAGCGATCGCACCCGAGGAGACCAGCACCACCTCGGTGCCGGACGTCTTCAGCTTGGCGAGGACGTCGACCAGGTCACGGACCCGCTGCGGGTCGATGCCGCCAGCGGCCGTGGTCAGGGAGGAGGACCCGACCTTGACGACGACCCGCTTCGCCCCGGTCACCTCCGCCCTCCGGAGGTCGAGCTCGTCGAGACTCATTCGCCGGGGTCCGACTCCGCCCAGTCGGGGTCGTCCGAGCCCCCGATCTCGTACGACGAGGGACCGTACGTCTCGGGCTTGTCGAGCCGCCGCGCGACGTCGGCGCGGGTCTCGCCCTCGGCTCGCTCGGGCAGGCCTTCCTGGATCGCCCGGCGGCGCCCGTGGGCCGGCCGCTGCTCGTCGAAGCGCTGGTCCTCGCCGCGTCGGCTGAGCAGCTCGACGCCGGCGTCGATGCCGGGCTTGAAGTCGAAGACCACGGCGTTGTCGGGATGTCCGATGAGCACGGCTTCGCCTTCCTCGGCACCGAGCGCGACCAGCTTCGCCTCGACCCCGAGCCGGTTGAGCCGGTCGGCGAGGAAGCCCACGGCCTCGTCGTTGCTGAAGTCGGTCTGCCGGATCCAGCGCTCGGGCTTCTCGCCACGCACCCGCCAGCCGTCGGCGGTCTGCTTGATCGTGAACTCGTCCTTGCCGTCGGCCGACGGCGGCCGCAGCACGATCCGGGTCGCCTCGACGACCGGCTTGGCCTCCCGGGCCGCCTCGACGATCGCCGCCATCGCGAAGGTGAGCTCCCGCATGCCCTCGCCGGACGCGGCCGAGATCTCGAAGACCGACAGGCCGCGCTCGCGCAGCTCGTCGACCACGAAGCCGGCGATGTCGCGGCCGTCGGGCACGTCGATCTTGTTGAGCGCCACCAGACGCGGCCGGTCCTCGAGCCCGCCGTAGCGGCTGAGCTCGTTCTCGATGACGTCGAGGTCGTCGACCGGGTTGCGGCCCGGCTCGATGCTGGCGGCGTCGATGACGTGCACCAACGCGGCGCAGCGCTCGATGTGGCGCAGGAAGTCGTGGCCGAGACCGCGGCCGTCGCTCGCACCCTCGATGAGCCCGGGTACGTCGGCGACGGTGAACGTCGTGTCGCCGGCCGTGACCACCCCGAGGTTGGGGACCAGCGTCGTGAACGGGTAGTCGGCGATCTTGGGCCGGGCCCGCGAGACCGCCGCGATCAGGCTGGACTTGCCGGCGCTCGGGAAACCGACGAGACCGACGTCGGCGACGACCTTGAGCTCGAGCACGATCTCGAGCTCGTCACCGGGCTCGCCGAGCAGCGCGAAGCCGGGAGCCTTGCGCTTGGACGATGCCAGCGCGGCGTTGCCGAGACCGCCGCGGCCGCCCTGGGCGACGACGAGCTCGGTGCCCGGGCCGACCATGTCGGCGAGGACGTTGCCCTGCGGATCCGTCACCAAGGTGCCGTCGGGCACCGGGAGGACCAGATCGGAGCCGTGGCCGCCGTTCTTGTGGTCGCCCGCGCCGTGACCACCGGACTCGGCGCTGCGCTTGGGGCTGTGGTGGTAGGCCAGCAGCGTGGTGACGTCGGGGTCGACCCGGAGGATCACCGAGCCGCCGGGGCCGCCGTTGCCGCCGTCGGGGCCGCCGAGCGGCTTGAACTTCTCCCGGTGGACCGACGCGACGCCGTGCCCGCCGCGACCGGCGCTGACGTGCAGCGACACGCGGTCGACGAAGGTGGGCACTGCCATGGTGTTTCTCCTACGAAATGCGCGGAGGGCGTCCCGAGTCTAGGGACGCCCTCCGCGGCGAGGTACTACGAAGTGTGGTGAGTGAGCGTCAGTTCACTCGCCCGGGACGATGTTGACGACCCGGCGACCACGACGGGTGCCGAACTGGACGGCGCCCTCGACGAGCGCGAACAGGGTGTCGTCACCGCCGCGGCCGACGCCGGTGCCCGGGTGGAAGTGGGTGCCACGCTGGCGGACGATGATCTCGCCCGCGTTGACGAGCTGACCGCCGTAGCGCTTCACACCGAGACGCTGGGAGTTGGAGTCGCGGCCGTTCTTGGTGGACGCGGCGCCCTTCTTGTGAGCCATCTGTTCAGTCCTTCGAAGAGTTCGTTGAGGCGATCAGGCGTTGATCGCGGTGACCTTGACCTGGGTGTACTTCTGGCGGTGACCCTGGCGCTTCTTGTAGCCGGTCTTGTTCTTGTACTTCTGGATGATGATCTTCGGGCCCTTGGTGGCGCCGAGGACCTCGACGGTCACGGACGCCTTGTCGAGCGCCTTCGCGTCCGAGGTGATCTTCTCGCCGTCGACAACGAGGACCACGGGAAGGGTGACCGAGTCGCCGGCCGCGGTGGCGACCTTGTCGATCTCGATGACGTCGCCCACGGCAACCTTCTGCTGCTTGGCGCCTGCGCGCACGATCGCGTACACCGCGGTCTCCTTTGTCGAACTCATTGCTTGGCCAGTAATCGAACTCAGTGGTCTCGGCGCCGCTCGAGGGCGCCGCGAAGATGGTGGGGCACGCATGAGCGCACCGAGGGTCAATACTACGGACCGGGCGCCTCCACGGCAAAATCCGAGCCTTCCGGACCGAGCCTGCGAGGACCGGAAGGTCCAGCGAGGAGGTTGAGGGTGTCGGCAGGGACCCGCGCGTCAGCGCGGGACCGTGCGACACGTCTCGAAACCACTGCCTGACCGTCGCAGCGCTCTAGCGCTTGCGCGAGCCCTTCTTCTTGATCGGGACGTGCTCGACCGGGTGGGCGTCGTCCGCCCCCGGCTCGACGTCCGCAGTCGTGCCGGGTTCGACCAGACCGGACTCGGGCGGACCCGCGGGACGGCTCGCGCTGCGGCCTCGGGTGCGGGTGACGACCTTGGGCGGCTCCGGCGCGCTGGGCACCTCGACCACCGGCTCGACGACCGGCTCGGGTGTGGGCTCGGGAGTGGGCTCGGCGTCCACGACCGGCTCCACGGCCGTCGGCTGGCCGGCGGGCCGGCTCGAGCTGCGCCGGCGGGTCCGGGTGACGACCTTGGGTGCCTCGGGAGCCGTCTCCGGCGTCTCGGTGACCTCGGGGGCTTCGGACGCCACTGGCGCCTCGACCACCGGCTCGCTGGCCTCGACGACCGGCTCCGCGGTGACGAACCAGTCGTCGTCCGTTGCGGCCTCGTCGTTCGCCTCGTGCTCGCGGGCCATCGCGGCGACGTCCTTGGGCGACGGGGCCGACTTCGACCGCCGCCGTTGCCGCCGTTGTTGCCGCCGGAGTCCTGGTCCTGGCCACGGCCGCGACCACCGCGGCTGCGACGTCCGCCGCCACCGCTGCTCTCAGCACCGCCGCCACCACCGCCACCGCCGCCGCCGCGACGGCGGGAGTCGTCCTCGCCGCCCTTCGGCTCGACCGGGTGGTCGTGGATCACGACGCCGCGGCCCTGGCAGGTGGAGCAGTTCTCGCTGAACGCCTCGACCAGGCCGGTGCCGATCCGCTTGCGGGTCATCTGGACCAGACCCAGCGAGGTCACCTCGGCGACCTGGTGGCGGGTCCGGTCACGACCCAGGCACTCGACCAGGCGACGCAGCACCAGGTCGCGGTTGGACTCGAGGACCATGTCGATGAAGTCGACGACGATGATGCCGCCGATGTCGCGCAGCCGGAGCTGGCGCACGACCTCCTCCGCGGCCTCGAGGTTGTTCTTGGTGACCGTCTCCTCGAGGTTGCCCCCGGAGCCGGTGAACTTGCCGGTGTTGACGTCGATGACCGTCATCGCCTCGGTGCGGTCGATGATCAGCGAACCACCCGAGGGCAGCCAGACCTTGCGGTCCAGGCCCTTGGCGATCTGCTCCTCGATCCGGTACTCCGCGAAGACGTCGGCCTTGCCGTTTCGCCCGTCGGCGCCCGGCTCGTAGCGCTCGAGGCGCTCCTCCAGGTCGGGCGCGACGTGCTGGACGTAGCTCTGGACGGTCTCCCAGGCGTCGTCGCCCTGGATGACCAGCTTGGCGAAGTCCTCGGTGAACAGGTCGCGGACGACCTTGAGGGTGAGGTCCGGCTCGCCGTACAGGAGCTGCGGGGCGCTGCCCTTGGCCTTGCCCTCGATGTCCTCCCAGCGGGCCTTGAGCCGCTCGACGTCGCGGGTCAGCTCGTCCTCGCTCGCGCCTTCGGCGGCGGTCCGCACGATGACGCCGGCGGTGTCGGGCACGAGCTCCTTGAGGAGCGTCTTGAGCCGGTTGCGCTCGGTGTCGGGCAGCTTGCGGGAGATGCCGCTGGTCGTGCCGTCGGGCACGTAGACCAGGAACCGGCCGGCCAGGCTGATCTGGCTCGTCAGACGGGCGCCCTTGTGCCCGATCGGGTCCTTCGACACCTGGACCAGGATGGACTGGCCCGACGAGAGGACCGACTCGATCTTGCGCGGCTGGCCGTCCTTGTGGCCGAGCGCCGACCAGTTGACCTCGCCGGCGTACAGCACGGCGTTGCGGCCCTTGCCGATGTCGATGAAGGCCGCCTCCATGGAGGGCAGCACGTTCTGGACCCGGCCGAGGTAGACGTTGCCGATCAGCGAGGTCTGCGACTCGCGGGCGACGTAGTGCTCGACGAGCACCCGGTCCTCGAGGACGCCGATCTGGGTGAGCTCGTCGCGCTGGCGCACGACCATGACCCGGTCGACCGACTCGCGGCGGGCCAGGAACTCGGCCTCGCTGACGATCGGCGCACGGCGACGGCCGGCCTCGCGACCGTCGCGGCGGCGCTGCTTCTTGGCCTCCAGGCGGGTCGAGCCCTGGATGGAGGTGATCTCGTCCTCGGCGGAGCGCTGCCGGCGGACCCGGGTGACGGTGTTCTCCGGGTCGTCGGAGCCCCCGTCGCCGTCCTCACCGGAGCGGCGCCGACGGCGGCGACGGCGCGAGGTGCCCTCGCTGCCGGACTCGCCACCTGCGTCGTCGGACCCGGCGTCGTCGCCCTTGTCCTCGCCGTCCGCGCTCTCGTCGTCGTCGGACTGCGCCTGGTTGCCGTTCTGGTTGCCGTCCTGCTGGTTGCCCTCACCGGGCTTGCGACGGCGACGGCCACCGCGACGGCGGCGGCGACGGGCGCCGCCCTCGCCACCCTCGGCACCCGTCGGTCTCGTCGTCGGTCTGGTCGTCGGACTGCTGGTCGGCGGACGCGTCCTGCGCCACGTCGTCGGCCGCGGAGGCCTTGCTCGCGCCCTTCTTGGCCGCGGTCTTCTTGGTCGTGGACTTCTTCGCGGCGGCCTTCTTGGCCGGCTTCGCGTCGTCCGCGGAAGCCTCGCCGGCGGGAGCCTCGGTGGGCTCGGCCGTCTCGGCAGCCGGGGTGGTCTTGCGGGTGCGGCGGGCGGGCGCCTTCTTGGTCGCCTCGGGCGCCTGGAAGAGCGGCACGGTGCCGGACGCGGTGCGACCTCGACCGCGGCGGCGGGTGCCTCGTCCGGTGCGGCGGCGACCTTCTTGGCCGCCGACTTCTTGGCCGGGGCCTTCTTGGCGGCGGCCTTCTTGGTCGCTGCCTTCTTGGCCGGGACCGCGTCGGTGCCCTCGAGGGGCTGGTCGGGCGCCGGGTCGGCGACCTTCTTGGCGGTCTTCTTGGCCGGCGCCTTCTTGGCGGCGGCCTTCTTGGTGGTGGTCTTCTTCGCCACCGGGGCAGCGGTGGCCGCCTCGGTCGAAGCCGATGCGGCGGCGATGTCTGAGCCGACCTGGTTCTCGTCGGGCATGGTGTGTCTGCTCCTCAGCCCGAGGTGCGCGCGGCCCCTCGGGCGTGTCCGACGCCCTCCACCCGCGAACTCAGGGCGGACGACGCAAAGCCTTCATGTGGCGGCGACACTCTCCGCGGTGCGTCACTGGGGGCGCGTACCGTCACCTGCCGCGGTCGCATGCCCTGGTCCTCGTGGGACTCGTAGGTGGTCGCTGTCACCGATCCACCCGGGCCGCGTCGCGGTCTGGCGACGAACGTGTCTCCACTGTGCCTGGCCCTTCGGTCAGGCGAGAACGTCGTCGGGTCGATCCGCACGAGCTCCGGGGACGACCACGGCGAGTATCGCACACGGTTGAGTGTGCAGCGTCACCGTGGCGCGAGCAGCGGGTCGCCGATCTCTCCGGTAGTGGCGTCGAACGGGCCCTGCGCGAGCCGGGTGAGCAGCGGCGAGCCGTCCCAGGTGAGGCCGGCGACCGACGCCAGCCCGGACAGCACGTCATCGGGACGGACAGCAGGTACGGCGTGGCGCAGCACCAGGTCGAGACGGGGACCGTCGGCCGCGAGGGTGACGACCGCGGCCCGGCAGTCGAACTCGCGCAGACCCTTCTTGGTCATCCGCTCGACCGAGATCTCGTCCGCGGCGAGGAAGGTGGCGACCGCGGATGCCACCTCGTCGGGGTCGGCAGCGAGGTCGATCAGCCAGTGGCTGGCCTCGAGCCGGTCGGCGAGGGCTCCCCCGGGCGACTCGACGATCTCGACGATGTCCAGGCCGTCGGGCAGGGCCTCCTCGAGGAGCGCCCCGATCGCGGCCGGGTCGACGACCTCGGCGAGGGCGATCTCGAGGTACTCCGCCTCGCTGGCCGATCCGGTCGGCGCGGCGCCGGCGTACGAGATCCGGGGGTGCGGGTTGAAGCCCGACGAGTAGGCCATCGGGACGCGGGCCCGGAAGATCGCCCGCTCGAAGGCCCGGCTGAAGTCGCGGTGGCTGGTGAAGCGGAGCCGGCCACGCTTGGCGTAGCGGATCCGCAGCCGCTGGACGGGTGGGGCTTGCTGCTCGGGCTGGTCACGCACCGGTCAAGGTTACGGGTCGAGGGCGGTCTTCATCGCAATCGAGGGGTAGACCGTGCTCACCCGGTGCGCCCTCGAGCCACGCCGTGAGCCGCGCCGCCTCGGCGTCGAGCGCCGCTCGGGCCTCGGAGCCGACGTCCTCGAGCAGGTTGAGCAGCACGACGCCGTCGGGGTCCTGGACCCAGCACCCGACGATCCGCCCGTCCCACCACGCGGTGGTGCCGGCGTTGCCGTTGGTGTCGAACAGCATCGGGCCGTGCGAGCCGAGGTAGAAGTCGCGCTCCTTCCACCCCATGACGGTCGGGTCGAGGACCGGGCAGCAGCGCCGCCCACGGCTCCACCGCGGGCGCCTCGTCCAGATCGTCGGGCAGCACCCAGCCGGCCTGGCCCCCGTCGAGCGCGACCTCGACCGCGGCCACGTCGGCGAGCGCGCCGCGAACGGCGGCTTGCGTCGACCCGAGCCACCAGACGCAGATCGGCCTCGGTGCCGGGACCGAAGGTGCGTCAGCCACCGGCGCACCAGCTCGGCGTACCCCTCGCCGCTCCTTGGCCGGCTCGCGGCACCTCGACCGAGCCAGGTCGACATCGCGTCCACTGCGGGCGGGCGGTGCGCCAGTGCGCCGCGTTGCGACCGCGGACGATCCGGCCCTCGACGCCCGAGCTGGGTGAGCACCCGCGGCGCGATCGGCACGTTGGCGCCGTAGGACTTGCCGGGCGACATCTCGATCCGGCCGGCCAGCTCCGGCACCGCCTCGCGGAGCTGCTGCGCCGAGAGCTCGGTGCCCTCGGCGAGGTGGGCCAGTGTCGCGGCCTCGGCGGCATCGACCCAGGCGTCGCCGTCGTCGGCCAACCCGGCCGGCGACCACCTCCTTGGCCAAGCGGGTGCGCAGCGCCGCGGCCACCCGGGCCGACGCGCTCCCCCACGCCGCCGGGAGCAGGTCGCGCGGGAAGACGAAGAGCGTGCGCCGCATCGCCAGCTGCTTGACCAGGCTGCGGTCGTCGTAGAGCGCCCGGTCGACGTCGGCGACGGTCAGCCCGTCGACGCGGCCCACGACGAGAGGTAGACCGTCGGCGCCTCGGTGGCGTGCAGGACCGTCATCGCCCGGGTCGCCGCCTCGGGGTCGGCGACCCGGTGCCCGGGCGCGAGGGCGTGACGCCGCCCGAGTCGGTGGCGTCTTTCGACATCAGTCACCCGTCGCATGTGGACCATCCTGCCGAAGACGACCGACGACCGTGGTGAGAGCATCGGGCCAGTGAGCACCCCTGCGCGCCGTACCACCGCTCCTCGTCCTGGTGGGCATCGTCCTCCTCTCGCTCAACCTCCGACCGGCCGCGGTGAGCGTGGGTCCGGTGCTGAAGGAGGTGCGCGACAGCTTCGGCATGTCGCCGGCCGCGGTCGGGTTGCTCACCTCGCTGCCGGTGATCGCCTTCGCGATCTTCGGCGCCCTCGCCCCTGCGGCCGCGGCCCGCTTCGGGGTCCACCGGGTCACGCTCGTCGCGGTCCTGATCGTGATCGCCGGGCTGGCCGGCCGCGCGGTGACCCACAGCGAGGCGCTCTTCCTGCTGCTCTCGCTGCTCGCGCTGTCCGGGATGGCGATGGCGAACGTGCTGCTGCCGTCCCTGGTCAAGCTGCACTTCCCGGACCGGATCGGTGCGATGACCGCGATCTACACGACCGCGCTCTCGACCGGTCTCACCGCGGCCCTGGTGCTGACGGTGCCGATCTCCGACGCGCTCGGCGGCTGGCGCTACGGCCTCGGCGTCTGGGCCGTGATCGCCGTCGTCGCCGCGATCCCGTGGCTCGCCCTGGCGCCGCGCGACCGCCATCTCGAGCGGGTGGCCCGGACCGTGTCCTTCCGCGACGTCGCCCGCACCCGGCTGGGCGTGGTGATGGCGCTCTTCTTCGGCCTGCAGTCGCTGCAGGCGTACGCCATCTTCGGCTGGTTCGCCCAGCTGTGGCGCGACAACGGCTACTCCGCGACCCACGCCGGGATCCTCGCCGGACTGCTCGCAGGCACCGCGATCCCGTTGTCGCTGTGGCTGCCGAACGTCCTGGCGCGCACGACGGACCCGCGGTGGGTGCTCTACACGATCATCGCCTGCTACCCGATCGGGTACGTCGGCCTGCTGATCGCCCCGCACGACCTGGCCATCCTGTGGGCGGTCGTCATCGGGGTCGCGACGGTCACCTTCCCGCTGATCCTCACCCTGATCGGGCTCCGCGCCCGCACCCCGGAGGGCACCGCCGCGCTCTCGGCGTTCACCCAGTCGACCGGCTACCTGATCGCGGCGCTCGGACCGTTCGCGGTCGGGCTGGTCCACGACGCCAGCGGGGGCTGGACCGTCCCGCTCGTCATGCTGCTCGTGCTGGCGATCCCGCTCTTCCCGCTCGCGACGTACGTCTCGAAGGTCCGCTTCGTCGAGGACCAGCTCGCCGGCGAGGCCTCAGTGCACCTGGACCGCGTTCCACTCGAACGTCGCGGTGACCCGCGAGCGCTGGTACTGGTTGTCGACCGCGGCGCCCGCGCTCGGGGAACCTGACCTCGAAGCGGTAGGTGCGCTCTCTCCTGCGGCGCCCAGGTGCCGAGGTCGAGCGTCGAGGTCGGCAGAGCTGCCGGACCAGATCGGCTTGATCTGCTTGCCCTCGAACACCTTGAGCGTCGAGCCGCGACGAGAGCAGCCCGCCGTTCGGGCCGGGGTCGTCGTCGACGTCCTTGACCCGCAGCGTGAAGTCGCCCCGGGCGTCGCCGACGTTCTCGATCGTGGCCGAGCCCTCGACCATGTCGCCCGGGCACCATGTCGGCCGGCGCCCATGATGGCCGCGTTGTCGGCGCTGTTGTCCTGGCTCATGCTGCCGGCGCTGACGGTGTTCTTGGGGTTCGGCGGAGGACGACGTGAACAGGCCGAGGGTCCAGCTCGCGCCGACGAGGACCGCGACGACCAGCAGCACGATCGCCAGGATCCACATCGACGCGGTCCGGCCGAGCCAGCGCAGCCGGTCTCCGCGCGCTCGCGTCGTCGGTCACGGCTCGGTCCCCCAGACGAGCGTGCCGTCGAGGTACGCCGTGACCTTCATCGTGGTGGCGAACGACGTGTTCGTGCCGCGGCTGTAGTCGTCTCGCTCGTCGAACGGCGAGAAGTCGGCGCCGTGGACGCGGAGCTGGATCTGCCCGGTGCCGCTCCCGGCCTGGAGGGTGCCGCCGGTGAAGCCGACCTCGAGGTAGGTGTCGGCCCCGGGCCGAGCCGGGTTGACCGGTCCGAAGGACGTGGTGACCTTCGGGACAGCCGAGCTCGGCGTAGTCGCAGAACCCGCTGCATCGGGCCTGGCGGCTCGGCGGTGAACCAGTAGCGCAGCGTCAGCCGCCTGAGGTCGAGGTCGACGGTGCCGGTGTTGCGGAGCTTCAGACCCGGCTTGATGGCGTTGTCCCGCGGGTCGGTGTCGAGGTTGGCGTACTGCACCTCGACCGACTCGACCTCGGGACCGGGCGCGGCTCGGTGCCCCACACGAGCTGCCCGTCGACGTACACCGTCACGTGCGGGTTGTCGGTGAAGCTGCCCGTTGCCGAGGAAGCTGTGGTCGTCGTCCTGGACGTACGTCGCGCCGCCCGGGTCGCGGATCGCGAGCTGGTCGAGCGACGCCGACTCGCCCGGGTCGAGGCTGGCCCTGCGTGAAGGCGACCTCGGCGAAGTGGTCGGCACCGTCGAGCAGCTCCGGGAGGTCGGTGACGGACTGCGCGATCTTGCCGCAGCCGAAGGTCGCGTAGTAGCAGGCCACCACCGGCGTCGCCGGTGCTGCCGTCCGCGGTGAACCAGTAGCGCATGGTCACGGTGTCGAGGTCGATCCGCTCGCCGCCGACGTTGGTCAGCCGGAGGCCGTACTGGATCTGGCTGCCGGACGCTCCGCCGTCGTTGGTCCGGGACTGGGCGACCAGGTCGGCCGGCTCCCGGAACGGCCCGGCGGTGAACGTCTGCTGGTTCGACTCGTGCGTGGTGAACGCAGCCTCCGCGAGGCCGCCGCTGGCGACGAGCACGACGACGAGGGCGAGCAGCGCGGCGAGGCGTCTCATGGCACCGGCTCCGCCTGCTCCTGCGGTCCGCCTGCTCCTCCCGGCGTCGACGCTCCTCGCGCACGCCGTCGCCGGACGCCCGCCACAGGGTGACGCACGATGTAGACGATCAGGGCGATCGACGGGATCACGATGACCAGCACCTGCACCCAGCGGACCTGGAGCGCCATGTAGACGTAGCCGACGTAGGGGAGGTGGTGCACGTAGCGCGCCTGGTCGGTGCCGTCGAGCACCATCTGCCACGGGTCGACGTCCTCGTTCGCGTCGCCCTTGGTCTGGAAGATCCGCGCGCCGGGGTGGCTGCTGTTCTCGCCGGCGACGCGTGATCTCGACGACCCGGTGGGTCACCGGGTCGTCGATGTCGTACTCCGGCGGCGGGACGAACGTGATGATGTCGCCGGTCTCGATGTCGTCGACCGGCACCACCTCGTCGTAGACCACCGGCGCCGACCGGGATCGTCGGCACCATCGAGCCGCTGACGATCACGTAGCGCTCGTAGCCGAGCAGCGTCGGCACCACCATCAGCGGCCGCGAGCAGCAGCGCGCGCGATCAGCACCACCGTGGTGAGGATCGAGACGCCGCGGCGCCGCCAGCGTCGGGAGCGGACGCTCACGGGACCGACTCCAGCTGCCAGTCGAACGACCAGGCTCGTCGTCTGTCCCGGCCAGGGCGCGCGAGTCCTGGCGCGCGGGCCAGGTGACCGTGAAGGTGTAGGTGCGGCTCTCGTCCTTCTCGATCGTCCCGAGCTCGAGGGCGGCCAGGCCGGTCGAGCGGCCCGTCGTAGACCGGGACCGGCTGCGCCGGAGTCGGTCTGCCGGATCGTGATCTCGAGGACCTTGCTGAGCTGCCGCGACACGGTCGAGGTCCTGCGCCTCGAGCACGAGGACGCCACGGTGTCCGGTGTTGGTGACGGTCTGGTCACCGGTCCGCACGTCACCGGGATGCATCTCGTCGCCGTCGACGATCTCGCCCGGCACGGCGAGGTCGAGACCCATGCCGGCGGCCGCGAACTCGTTGCCGGGCGACCCGCGAGGTCGAGGTGAAGTAGGCCCCGGAGAACCCGATGACGCGTCACGGACGACGAGCAGCATCACGCCACCGGCGATGAGCAGCAGCATCAGCCGCCGGTCTCGGAGGCAGCTCGGACGCCGGGTCTGGCCACCGAGGCCTCAGGAGGTGCTCTGCGTGGCGTCCCAGGTGAAGTCGAGGGTCGACATCGCGTCCTGGTACTCGTTCCCGGAGGCCGCGTCGAAGGTCACCGTGAACGTGAAGTCGTGCTGGGCGCCGGCGGGCCAGGTGCCGAGGTCGACGGGTCGGCGATCCGCGTCGGAGAGCAGGCCGTTGTAGACCGATGGTCCGTTGTCGTCGGTGACCGACCAGGGTGAGCACGGAGGAGAACGCCGGCGTCGGCGGGGTGTCGACCAGGTTGGTGGCGGTCAGCGTGAAGTCGCCGTCGGCGTCGCCGACGTTGGTGATGCTGACCGTGCCGGTCCCGGTCTCGCCGGGCAGCAGCTTCTCGACGGTGAGGATCGCCAGCGCCGTCCTTGGAGTTGTCCTGCTCCATGATGCCGCTGGTGGCCATGTTGCCCGGGTTGGCCGACGAGCTGCTGAAGAGGCTGAACGAGAACATGACGACCAGGGCCGCGATGACGATCACGACCAGCGCGATGATCAGCCGCGTGGAGTTCTTGCCCATCCACTCCAGGCGCTCCTGGGCGGACGGGTCCTGCGGTCGGCGCGCTGCTGGACATGGGGGACTCCCGTCGGACATTGACGACTGTCCCCGACGACCGTCAAGGTAGGTACGCCGCGATCCCGATCCGGTCTCCCCCGGATCGGGTGATCAGACGACGGCGAGCGGGAGCAGCTTCTGGCCGGTGGGCCCGATCTGGATCTCGGTGTCCATCTCCGGGCACACGCCGCAGTCGTAGCAGGGCGTCCAGCGGCAGTCCTCGACCTCGACGTCGGAGCTGCCGTCGGCGACCGCGAGGGCGTCCTCCCAGTCGGCCCACAGCCAGTCCTTGTCGAGCCCGGAGTCGAGGTGGTCCCAGGGCAGCACCTCGTCGTAGTCGCGCTCGCGCGTGGTGAACCAGGCGAGGTCGACGCCGGAGCCGGCGAGGGCCGCCTCGGTCGACTCGATCCAGCGGTCGTAGGAGAAGTGCTCGCTCCAGCCGTCGAAGCGGCCGCCGTCGCGCCAGACCTGCTCGATGATCGCGCCGACCCGGCGATCGCCGCGCGACAGCAGTCCCTCGATGATGCCGGGCTTGCCGTCGTGGTAGCGGAAGCCGATCGCGCGGCCGTACTTCTTGTCGTCGCGGACCGTGTCGCGCAGCTGCTTCAGCCGCGGTCGGTGGTCTCGACGTCGAGCTGCGCGGCCCACTGGAAGGGCGTGTGCGGCTTGGGCACGAAGCCGCCGATGGAGACCGTGCAGCGGATGTCGTTGTGACCGGAGACCTCGCGGCCCTTGGCGATCACCTTCTTGGCCAGCTCGGCGACCTGGAGGACGTCCTCGTCGGTCTCGGTCGGCAGGCCGACCATGAAGTAGAGCTTCACCTGGCGCCAGCCGTGGGAGTACGCCGCGGCGACGGTCCGGATCAGGTCCTCCTCGGTGACCATCTTGTTGATCACCTTGCGCATCCGCTCCGAGCCGCCCTCGGGGGCGAACGTCAGACCGGAGCGGCGGCCGTTGCGGGAGAACTCGTTGGCCAGCGTGATGTTGAAGGCGTCGACGCGGGTCGACGGCAGCGAGAGCGAGACGTTCGAGCCCTCGTAGCGGTCGGCCAGTCCCTTGGCGACCTCGCCGATCTCGGTGTGGTCGGCCGAGCTCAGCGAGAGCAGGCCGACCTCCTCGAAGCCGGACTTGCGGATGCCGTTCTCGACCATGTTGCCGATGGTCTCGATCGACCGCTCCCGCACCGGGCGGGTGATCATCCCGGCCTGGCAGAAGCGGCAGCCGCGCGTGCAGCCGCGGAAGATCTCGACCGAGAAGCGCTCGTGGACCGTCTCGGCCAGCGGCACCAGCGGCTTGGCCGGGTAGGGCCAGGCGTCGAGGTCCATCAGCGTGTGCTTGCGGATCCGGAACGGGATGCCGGGCCGGTTGGGGACGACGGCCTCGATCGTGCCGTCCTCGGCGTACGCGACGTCGTAGAAGCGCGGCACGTAGATGTTGCCGCTGACAGCGAGCCGGCGCAGCACCTCGTCGCGACCACCGGGGCAGTCCTCGGACTTCCAGTCGCGGATCACCTCGGAGATCGCGAGCACGACCTCCTCGCCGTCACCGAGGACGGCGGCGTCGATGAAGTCGGCGATCGGCTCGGGGTTGAACGCCGCGTGGCCGCCGGCGAGCACGATCGGGTCCTCGTCGGTGCGGTCCGCCGCGTGCAGCGGGATGCCGGCGAGGTCGAGCGCGTTGAGCATGTTGGTGTAGCCGAGCTCGGTGGAGAAGCTCAGGCCGAAGACGTCGAAGGCTCGCACCGGGCGGTGGGCGTCGACGGTGAACTGCGGGATCGCGCCGTGCTCGTCGCCGGTGCGCATCACCTGCTCCATGTCGGGCCACACGGCGTAGGTGCGCTCGGCGACGATCCAGTCCCGCTCGTTGAGGACTTCGTAGAGGATCTGCACGCCCTGGTTGGGCAGGCCGACCTCGTAGGCGTCGGGGTACATCAGCGCCCAGCGGACGGTCGGACCGTCGGTCGCGCAGTCCCATTCCTTGACCGTCGAGTTGAGCTCGCCACCGACGTACTGGATCGGCTTCGAGACCGACGGAAGGCGGGGCTCGAGACGAGCGAAGACGCTCACGGGCGCGGACATGCGACTACCTCACAACGTGGATCGGGGAAACCCCCAGCGTACGGCGTGCTGGGGTCTCCCGGCGAACCGTCAGTCGCTGTCCGCCGCGAGCGCCTCGAGAGCCCGGCGGGCCTCGACCAGCTCCTCCTGCGCGAGGGCGATCAGGTCCTCCAGGCCGGCGACGCCGTAGCGGTTGGCGACGGTCTGCACTGCGTCGTGGATGTCCGGCTCGACAGGTCGGTCACTCATGCGGTCCATCCAAACAGATGTTCACAGCGATGGCTCGGACGCCTCGGCGCGAGCCGCGGCACTGGCCGAGGTCGACCTCAGCTCGACCGGTGGCAGGAGCAGCAGGATCAAGAAGGCGAGCACGCCGACGCCGGCGGCGAGCAGGAAGACCAGGTCCATCGACTCGGCGAAGCCGACCTTGAACGGGTGCGCGATCACCGCCGGGAGGGTGTCGATGAACGACGAGTCGTCCTGGACCTGGGCGATGACCGACGGGTCGAGGCCGTGTCCCGTCGGCCACGGCCTGCTGCCACTCCGGCGTCTGCGACTCGATCTTGATCGCGTCCGCGATGTTGCCACCGACGGTGCTGAAGAGCACCGACAGGAAGACCGCGACGCCGAGCGTGCCGCCGATCTGGCGGAAGAACGTCGCCGAGCTGGTCGCGACTCCGATGTCGGTCGGCGGGACGGAGCTCTGCATGATCAGCAGCAGGGGCTGCATGCAGTTGCCGAGCCCGAGGCCGAGGACCAGCATCGACAGGCTGACCCACACGAGGGACGTGTCGGCGCCGCAGAGCGAGAGCAGCACGAGTCCGACGACGACCATGGCCGAGCCGACGATCGGGAAGATCCGGA
Organism: uncultured Actinomycetota bacterium; assembly: GCA_963696245.1. Classification (GTDB taxonomy): domain Bacteria; phylum Actinomycetota; class Actinomycetes; order Propionibacteriales; family Nocardioidaceae; genus Nocardioides. The sequence goes on along the minus strand of CAVOJM010000004.1, from coordinate 153,315 downwards.
TGTGGCCGGTGCGGGAGATGACCTGGCCGGCGCCGATCGAGCCGGTCATCATGCCGGCCACCATCGGGAGCGTGAGCAGGCCGGCCTCGGTCGGCGAGGCACCGTGCACGATCTGCATGTAGAGCGGCAGCAGCATGATGCCGCCGAACATCGCGACGCCGACGGTCAGGCTCGCGCCGATCGCGACCGCTGCCGGCCGGATCCGGAAGAGCCGCAGCGGGATCAGCGCCGCCGGGCCCATCATCCGCTCGGCGAGCACGAACCCGATCACACCGAGGACGCCGATGACGTAGCAGGCCATCGACCGGGGTGAGTCCCAGCCCCAGTAGCGACCCTGCTCGGCGACGGTCAGCAGCGGCACCAGGCCGACCACGAGGGCGACAGCGCCCCACCAGTCGATGCGCAGGTGGCGCGGCGTGTGGTGGATGTGGAGGGTGCGGAAGACGACGGCGAGCGCGGCGATGCCGATCGGGACGTTGACCAGGAAGACCCAGCGCCAGCCGTCGATGCCGAGGATCGTGTCCTGGCCCGCGAAGAACCCGCCGATCAGCGGGCCGAGGACGCTCGACGTACCGAACATGGCCATGAAGTAGCCGGTGTAGCGAGCGCGCTCGCGCGGCGACACGATGTCGCCGATGATCGCCAGCACGAGCGTGAAGAGACCGCCGGCGCCGAGGCCCTGGAAGGCACGGAACGCCGCGAGCTGGTACATCGTCGTCGCGAACGAGCAGAGCGCCGAGCCGATGATGAAGACCGTGATCGCGAACATGAAGAGCTTCTTGCGACCGTAGTTGTCGCCGAGCTTGCCGTAGATCGGGGTCGTGATCGTGGCGGTGATCAGGTAGGCCGTGGTCACCCAGGCCTGGACCGACAGCCCGTCGAGGTCGTCGGCGATCGTGCGGATCGACGTGCTGACGATCGTCTGGTCGAGGGCACCGAGGAACATGCCCAGCATCAGGCCGGAGAGGATCGTGAGGATCTGCCGGTGGGTGTACTCGCCGCTCTGCGTGGCAGTCGCGTGTTCAGTGGTTGCCATCGGCAACCATTCTACGCCTGTTGTGGCGAGCCCGGGCCCGGGGGTCAGGGCTTGATCGACAGGAACACGAACGCCGCCAGCAGCACCAGGTGGACGAAGCCCTGGAGGGACTTCGCCCGGCCCGGTACGACGGTGAGCACCGACACGATGACCGAGATCAGCAGCAGCACCATCTGCAGGGGCTCGAGGCCGAGCGCGAGCGGCCCGTCCAGCCAGATGCGAGGCGATGGCGATGGCCGGGATGGTGAGCCCGATGCTCGCCATCGCGGAGCCGTAGGCGAGGTTGAGGCTGATCTGGACGTCGTTGCGAGCGGCGGCCCGGACGGCGGCGATCGACTCGGGCAGCAGCACCAGCAGCGCGATCACCACGCCGACGAACGAGTGCGGGAACCCGGCCTTCGCGACCAGGTCCTCGATCGGGTGCGACTCGACCTTGGACAGACCGACCACCGCGACCAGGGCGACGACCAGGAGGCCGAGGCTGGCCAGCGCCGCGCGGTCGGTCGGCGGGTCGGCGTGGACGTCGTCGTGCGGTCCGGGACCGGTGTCGACGGGCAGGAAGAAGTCGCGGTGCTTGACGGTCTGGGTGAACACGAAGATCCCGTAGAGCGCCAGGGACGCGACCGCGGCGAAGGCCAGCTGCGAGGAGGAGAAGTCCGGGCCGGGCGTGCTGGTCGTGAACCGCGGCACCACCAGCGTCAGACCGGCGAGCGCGACCACGGTCGTCAGCAGCGACCCGGCACCCTCGGGGTTGAAGACCGCCAGGTGGTGCTTGAGCGCGCCGACCAGCAGGGCCAGGCCGGCGATGCCGTTGAGGGTGATCATCACCGCCGCGAAGACCGTGTCGCGGGCCAGCGTCGAGGTGTCACCGCTGCCGGAGATCATCAGCGTGACGATCAGCGCCACCTCGATCACCGTGACCGCGACGGCCAGCAGCAGCGAGCCGAACGGCTCACCCACGCGGTGGGCGACGACCTCCGCGTGGTGCACGGCGGCGAGCACGGCGCCGATCAGGAAGACCGCGATGAACGCGGCCGGCACGGCGTCCGGGTGCCGACCCCAGGACAGCGCCAGCACCACGATGGCGGCCAGCGGGGCGATCGTCGTCCAGGCGAAGCGTCCCCGGGTGGCGGTGCTCATGGCACGACCCTACGGATCAGCGGCTGACCAGCACCCGCGTGGGCATCGTGTAGCGGGTCGGGACGATCGCCGTCGAGCGCCGGTGGATGTTCTGCAGCAACCCGATGGCGAGCATGCCCGCGAACATCGAGCTGCCGCCGTACGACACGAACGGGAGGGGTACGCCGGTGACCGGCATGATGCCCAGGCACATCCCGATGTTCTGGAAGGCCTGGAACCCGAACCAGCAGGCGATGCCGGCTGCCGCGAGCCGACCGAAGACGTCATCGGTGCGGGCCGAGATCGCGAGCGCGCGCCAGATCACGACACCGATCAGCGCGATCAGGACGCCGGCACCGACCAGGCCGAGCTCCTCCCCCGCGACCGTGAACACGAAGTCGGTGTGCTGCTCGGGCACGAAGCCCGCGCGGGTCTGCGAACCGTCGAAGAGGCCCTGGCCGAAGAGGCCGCCGTTGCCGATCGCGATCCGGGCCTGCTCGACGTTGTAGCCGGCGCCGCGAGGATCGAGGTTGGGATCGGTGAAGGCGAGGAACCGGTCGACCTGGTACTGCTTCAGGAAGCCGGCGGCGATCGCCGCCGCGCCGGCGGTGACGCCACCGGCGGCGAGCAGGGCGAGCCAGCGACGGGGTGCTCCGGAGACGGCCAGCACACCGAAGACCGTGGCCGAGAGCACGAGCATGGTGCCGAGGTCGGGCTGCAGCATGATCAGCGCGGCGGGGATGCCGGCGATCACCAGCATGCCGACCACGTCGCCGGCGCTGCCGCCTGCCCTGCCACGCCGTACGTCGGCACGCTCGGCGACCCACAGCGCCATCCCGATGACGACGGCGAGCTTGGCGAACTCCGACGGCTGGATCGACATCCCGCCCAGCTGCAGCCAGGACCGCGAGCCGTTGACGGTCGAGCCCATCGTCAGCACGAGCGCCAGCCCGGCGACCGAGGCGACGTAGACGAACGGCGCCAGGATGCGCACCCAGCGGTGGTCGATCGCGAGCACGACCACCATCAGCACCAGGCCGATGACGATGTTGACCAGCTGCTTCTGGAGGTACGTCGTGGGGTCGCCGCCGGTGAGGTCCTCGCGGTGGGACGTCGCCGACCACACCAGGAGACTTCCGAGCGTGACCAGCCCCAGGACGGCGAGCAGCAGGATCCAGTCGAGACGGGGCGCCTTCATCAGTCCTGCTCCTTGCGGGCCGGCGGGAGGATCGAGCCGTCCTTCATGAAGGTCGGCAGCGCGGCGGGCGGGGTGGTCCCGGGGATCGCGGCCTTGCTGGGCTCGACGGACATCCCGTTGATGCCGTAGAGGCTCTCCCAGATCGCGCGGACCGCCGGGCCGGAGGTGCCGGAGCCGGTGCCGGCCTGGGTGACCATCATGACCACGACGTAGTTCTCGTCGTACGTCGCGACCCACGACGTCGACTGCTTGCCCTCGACCTCGGCCGAGCCGGTCTTGCCGCGCAGGTGCACCTGGTCGAGCGGGAAACCGCCGAACTTCCAGGCCAGCGTGCCGTTCCAGGCGCCGTCGGACTTCGGCGTGCCGAGCAGCGCAGTGTTGACGTAGTCGATGGATTGCGGCGGTGACCTTCGCGTGGCCGACGACCTGCGGCGGGATCTTCTTGACGATGGTGCCGTCCGGGGCGACCACGGCCTTGCCGATCCGCGGGGCGTAGACGGTGCCGCCGTTGGACAGAGCGGCGTACGCCCGCGCGAGCTGGATCGGCGTGACGATGGTGTCGCCCTGGCCGATCGTGAAGTTGGCGGCGTCGCCCTGCGGAAGTGGTCGCCCTCGAGGCAGAACTCGTGCGCGAACAGCTTGAGGAACGGCGTCTTCGCCGTGCCCTTGCTGTCCATGTCGCAGTAGTAGCCCTTCATCGACTTGTAGTACGACGCGCGCCAGACCCGGTCACCGACCCGGCCGCTCGCCTCGCCGGGGATGTCGATGCCGGTCTTCTCACCGAACCCGAACGAGTGCGCTGCCGCGCCGAGCGGGTCCTTGGCCTTCGAGTTCTGCTCGTCGGAGCCGTACTTCTGCCAGAAGTGCAGGCCCACCCGGTAGAAGAAGGTGTCGCAGGAGACGTTGAGCGCCTCGGCGAAGGAGATGTTGCCGTAGGACTCCGACTCGTAGTTCTTGAACCAGCGGTTGCCGATCTGCAGGCCGCTGGTGCAGCCCAGTCGGGTGTCGGGGCTCAGGTCGTCGGACAGGGCACCGGTCGTCATGAACGGCTTCCAGGTCGAGCCGGGCGCGAACTGGCCCTGGGTGGCCCGGCCGAGCAGCGGGTTGTCCGCCTGGGTGGAGTAGAGCCGGGCGAGCTGCTTCTTCGAGATGCCGCCGACCCACTCCGACGGGTCGTACGTCGGCTGGCTGGCCATCGCGACGATCCGGCCGGTCTTCGCCTCCATCACGATGGCCGCACCCGAGTCGGCCACGTAGTTCTTGTGCGAGACCGGGTCGTACGTCGACCGCGCGGTCTTGATCGTGTCGGCGAGCTGCTGCTCGACGGTGCCCTGGACCTTGGCGTCGATGCTGGTGACCAACGTGTCACCGGGCTGGCCGGCGACCTCGTCGTCGTCGCCGAGCACCCGTCCCATCGAGTCGACGGCGACGCTCTTGTAGCCCGGCATCCCGCGCAGCCAGCGGTCGTACTGCTGCTCGATCCCGGTCCGGCCGACCGACGAGGCGCCGTTGACGGACTTGTCGCCGTCGGCCTTGGCCTGGTCGTACTCGCTCTCGGTGATCGGGCTGAGGTAGCCGAGCACGTGGGCCAGGTTGATGCCGTAGGGCCGTGGGTAGGCCCGCACGCTCTGCTGCTCGGCGACGATGCCCGGGTAGTCCTCGGGCTGCTCGAGGATCCGCAGCGCGACCGTCTTGCGCACGTCGGTGGCGACCGGGACCGGCTGGTAGGGCGAGCCGTTCCAGCAGGTGCCGACCTTCGCGCCGGGGTCACCGCAGGTGGCGAGGTTCGCGCGGATCCCGGCGGCCGGATCGCCCAGCACGCCGGCGACGCGGTCGATCAGCACGCCCTGCTGGTGGTCGGTCATCTTGTCGAGCATGGTGCGGTCGATCGAGACCACCCACGAGGTGCGGTTGGCGACCAGCGGCCGGCCCATGTCGTCGACGATCAGGCCACGCTCGGGCTGGACCACGATCTCGCGCAGGGACTGGGAGGTCGCTTGCGCGTGGTACTGGTCGCCGCTGACGACCTGGAGGTAGTAGAGCCGGACGAACAGGGTGGCGAACAGCGAGAACACCAGCGCCTGGATCACGAACAGGCGCAACCGTCCGGAGCGGCTGGTCATCAGGCGAGCGACCGGTCCGGTTCGAGGTGACGGAACATCGCCATCACCGGCGGCAGCACGAGAGGCGTCAGCAGCACGTCCCAGAGCAGGGCGACCAGGATCACCTGGAGGAGCTCGCCGAACCCGACCGACCCGTCGCCGAGGATCACGCCGCTCAGCGCGAAGACCGACGTGCCGATGAACGAGGACGCGGCCACCGTCGCCAGGACGGCGCTCGAGCTCGGGCGGCTGTCCTGGCGCATCCGGCCGGCCACGTAGCCGACGACGACCAGCGCGAGGGCCCAGCGGCCGGCCACGTGGTCGGCCGGCGGCGCGAGGTCGAGGGCGACACCGGCGAAGAAGCCGAGCACCGCGGCGAACTGCGGGCCGCGGGTCAACGCGGCGCCGACGACGACCAGCAGGCAGAGGTTGGGGACGATGCCGTCCCACGCGATGAAGGGGAGCACCGACACCTGGAGCACCAGGGCGACACCCACGGCCGCCGTCGCGACGAGCGCACGCAGGACGTTCATCCCAGGCTCCCGTCCGCCTCGATCACGGCCCGGTCGCTGGTGGTGCCGCTCGGGACGACCACGCCGACCAGGTCGAGGGCGCCGAAGTCGACGAACGGGTCGATCACCGCGCGCTGGGCGGTCTCGCGCAGGCTGCTGTAGACGCTGACGACCCGGCCGACCGGCACGCCGGAGACGTACGGGCCGCCGGCCTCGCTCCCCCACGTGACGACCGTGTCGTGCTTGGCGGGCACTGCCGTGTCGTCGACGAGCTCGAGGTCGAGCCGGCCGTCGCTGCCGAGGACCCCGCGACCGTGCAGGAAGCCGACCTCCATGCTGCGACCGACCCGGCCGCCGACGACCGAGTCGGAGTCGACGATCAGCAGGACCGTCGCGGTCGTGCGGGTGACGCGCAGGACCCGGCCGACCAGACCGTCGTTGTTGATCACGGTGAGGTCGGGGTGGACGCCCGCGTCGGAGCCGGCGTCGATGGTGACCGTGCGCGAGAAGGACTGCGAGGGGCCGAGGCCGACCACCCGGGCGGGTACGAGCGAGTAGCCCAGGCTGTGCGCGGCAGTCGTCAGGCCGTCGTACTCCTCGAGGCGGTTGCGGTCGTAGTCCTGGGTCGCGATGTCGGACTTCAGCTGGGAGTTCTCGGCCTGGAGGTCGAGCAGGTCCTGCTGCATCGAGTCGCGGGAGCGGAACCAGTGCGGCACGGCCGTGAAGGGGCGTACGGCGGCCGCGGTGGCGACCTCCGCGGGGCCGAAGACCTCGCCCACCGCGCGGCGGGCCGGGTCGATCGGGGACGAGTCGCGCGAGTCCAGCGTGATCAGGGTCAGGCAGGCGAGCACCAGCGCGACCAGCAGCGCGCGCGAGGGTCGGTTGCCGTCGAGGTCGCCCCGCCAGCGCCGTTCGCGCGCCATCAGACGCGCCTCCGGTCGCTCACCAGGACCTGCTGCAGCGCCTCGAACTCCTCGACGCACTTGCCGGCACCGAGGGCGACGGAGGTGAGCGGGTTCTCGGCGACGTGCACCGGCATGCCGGTCTCGTGACGGAGCCGCTCGTCGAGGCCGCGGAGCAGGGCGCCGCCGCCGGTCAGGACGATGCCGCGGTCCATGATGTCGCCGGCCAGCTCGGGCGGCGTCTGGTCGAGGGTGGTGCGGACGGCGTCGACGATGGTGTGCAGGGGCTCCTCGATCGCCTGGCGGACCTCGGCGCTGGAGACGACGACGGTGCGCGGCAGGCCGGAGATCATGTCGCGCCCACGGATCTCGGCCTCGGGCTCCTCGGGCAGCGGGAACGCCGAGCCGAGGGTCATCTTGACCTCCTCGGCGGTGCGCTCGCCGAGCATGAGGGAGTACTCCTTCTTCATCCACGCGACGATCGCGGCGTCGAGGTCGTCACCGGCGGTGCGGACCGACAGGCTGGTCACGATCCCGCCGAGCGAGATCACCGCGACCTCCGTCGTACCTCCGCCGACGTCGACGACCATGTTGCCGGTCGCCTGGTGGACCGGGAGCCCGGCGCCGATCGCGGCGGCCATCGGCTCCTCGATGATGTAGACCCGGCGTGCGCCGGCCTGGTAGCCGGCCTCCTTGACCGCCCGCTGCTCGACGGCGGTGATGCCGCTCGGGACGCAGATGACCATCCGTGGCTTGGCGAAGTAGCGGCGGCGGTGCACCTGCTGGATGAAGTAGCGCAGCATCTGCTCGGTCGCCTCGAAGTCGGCGATGACGCCGTCCTTGAGCGGCCGGATGGCGGTGATGTTGTCGGGCGTGCGCCCGATCATCCGCTTCGCCTCGTGGCCCACGGCGAGGATCTCGCCGGTGGAGTCCTTCAACGCGACGACGCTGGGCTCGTCGAGGAGGACACCCTTGCCACGGACGTAGACGAGGGTGTTGGCCGTGCCGAGGTCCACGGCCATGTCGCGGCCGATGACGCTGTTCGCCATGCTGTCGCCTTCGGGTGTTGCTGCTGGGGAAGAAGTGACAACAGGCTACGAAGCGAGCGCGCGGCTCACCGGGAGGACACGCGGCCTCACCAGGGGAAATCGCCGAGTCGGCGCCTTGCTCGCGGGACGTCGAGTCGGCGCTACTTGCCCACCGATGGGCATGACGCGCCGACTCGAGCCTCGACGGCGTACACAACGCGCCGACTCGATCAGAGGCCGGGGAACCAGATCCCGATCTCGCGGGCGGCGGACTCCTCGGAGTCCGAGCCGTGCACGAGGTTCTGCTGGACCTTGAGGCCCCAGTCGCGGCCGAGGTCGCCGCGGACCGTGCCCGGGGCCGCCGCCGTGGGGTCGGTGGCGCCGGCGAGCGATCGGAAGCCCTCGATGCAGCGCTCACCCTCCAGCACGATCGCGACGACCGGGCCGGACAGCATGAAGTCGACGAGCGGCTGGTAGAACGGCTTGCCCTCGTGCTCGGCGTAGTGCTCGGCGAGCAGCTCGGGCGTCGCAGTCCGCAGGTCGAGCGCCACCAGGGCGTAGCCCTTGGCCTCGATGCGGCCGATGATCTCGCCGACCTGGCCGCGTCGGACGGCGTCGGGCTTGAGCAGGACGAGCGTGCGCTGGGTCATGCGCGCGAGCCTATAGAGACGCGGCCCGTCGTACGACGTCGGCCGGGACCGGTCCGGTCGCGTCGTCGCCGGGGACCGGCTCCCCGGCCGTCCGACGCAGCGGGATCACGCCGCCCCAGACCCCGGCCTCGATGTCCTCGACGTCGTCGACCGGGCCCTCGGCACGGACCTTCATCGACGCCTCGTGCAACGGCAGCGCGAGCACCGCCGTCGCGGCCAGCTCCTTGCGGGTGTTGGCGCGCAGCGTCGCCGACCGCCCGGGGATCATGTGGTCGACGATCAGGCCGAGCGCGTGGCGCCCGCTCGTCCTCGTCGTCCACCAGCCGGGCCTTGCCGATCACGACGGCGGAGCGGTAGTTCATCGAGTGGTGGAAGGCGGAGCGGGCGGCGACCAGGCCGTCGAGCTCGGTGATCGTCACGCAGACGGTGGTGTCGGTCGACGCACGCAGCCAGCCGGCGGCCACCGAGCCGTGCACGTAGAGCGTGCCGTCCTGGTCCGGCCCGTCGAGGTCGACGGCGAACGCGGTCGGCAGCACCAGCGGGTGGCTGTCCAACGGTCACGCCGATGTGGGCGATCAGGGCGTCGTCGAGCAGCCGGTGCAGCTCGGTGCGGTCCTCGACCATCCGGTTGCGGCCGCGACCGACGGTCGTGCGGGCGGTGGGCGAGAGTGCCGTTTGGGTGGGGTTCAGCGTCACCCCGCTAGTCTGAGCGACAAGTGGCCTGCACACACGGGCCAATCCGACGTCAGTTCAGCAGGACACTTCAATGGCCACCCTCCCCGTCGCGCTCGACCGCTCCCGACCCGGGCCGCTCGGTGGGCAGCTCTCCGAGCGGATCCGGGCGTTGGTCCACGACGGAACGCTGACCCGGGGCGACCGGCTGCCCTCGAGCCGTGCGCTCGCGAGCGACCTGGGCGTGAGCCGGTCGGTGACCGAGCAGGCCTACGAGCAGCTGGTCGCGGAGGGCTGGCTCGAGACCCGGCACGGTTCCGGGACCTTCGTCGCATCGAGTGGCGCCGCGCAGGCCGCCGTACCTCCTCCGCGGCGCAGCGCCGAGGCCCGCGAGCTGGTCCGTCTCGACGCCGGGACGCCGTGGATCGACCCGCGGCACGCGGCCGGCTGGCGCCGGGCCTGGCGCGAGGTGTCGACCGCGCGGCCGCCGCGTGGGTACGACGACCCGCGCGGACTGCCCGAGCTCCGGGCCGCGCTCGCCGACCGGCTGGCGCGGACCCGGGGCCTGGTCGTCGACCCGGACGAGCTGGTGCTGACCAACGGCACGACCGACGGCCTCCGGCACCTGCTGACCGTGCTGCCTGCCGGCCCCGTGGCGCTCGAGGACCCCGGCTACCGCGCTGCCGTCGAGACGGCCCGCGGCAGCGGCCGCGAGGTCCTCGACCTGCCGGCGCTGGAGCCGGTGACCGATCTGACCGGCGTCGCCGCGGCGTACGTGACCCCGGCCCACCAGCACCCGCTCGGCCGGGTGATGCCGGCCGCCGACCGGGTCACGTTGCTCGACGCCGCCCGGCGTGCGGGTGCCGTCGTCGTGGAGGACGACTACGACTCGGAGTTCCGCTACGACGTCGCGCCGGTGCCCGCCCTCGCCAGCCTCGACCGCGAGCACGTCGCCTACCTCGGCACGGCCGCCAAGTCGGTCGCGCCCTCGCTCCGCCTCGGCTGGCTGGTGCCGCCGCCCTCGGTGCTGGAGCGGCTCAACGCGCGCCGTGTGATCACGCACGAGGGCGCGCCGTGGCCGGTGCAGCGCGCGTTCCTGGCGCTCCTGCGTGACGGCTACGTCGACAAGGTCGTGCGCACCGCGCGCCGGGTGTACGCCGATCGGGCACCGCGCGTGGCAGCCGCCCTGTCGCCGTACGCCGAGCTGGGCGGCCCGCTGGCCGGCATGTACTCCACGTGGCTGCTCCCCGGGGCCGACGCCGAACGCGCCCGGGACGCGGCGCGACGGGCCGGCTTCGAGGTCAACCTGCTCGCGGACTACGCGCGGTCGTCGGCACTGACCGGCCTGGTGATCGGCTTCGGCGGCGTCACCGACGAGGAGCTGGACCGGGCGCTGGCCGCGCTGACCTCAGCTCTCGGCTGACGGCGTCTCTGCGGACGCGAAGGCGGCGTACGCCGCGGCACGCTCGCGCTCGATCTTGCGGCCGAGGTAGTCGGCGCTGCCCCAGAGCAGGGCGAAGATGCCGCCCAGCACGAACATCAGCGGGATGACGAAGCCGAGCCCGATCGCGGCGCCCTGGACGACCCAGCCGGCGCCGTAGGCCCACTCGGCGCGGAGCAGGCCGGAGAGCAGCAGGCACACCACGGCCAGGCCGAGGCCGATCCACAGCGCGGTGGCCGTCGAGACCCCCTCGACCGAGATCATCACGGGCGTCGTGAGACCGAGCGTGATCGCCTCGAGGCAGAGGATCGCGGCGCACATGCCGCGCCGGGGCGAGCGTCCCGGCGCGGCCGGCTGCTCGACGGCGTCGCTCATCGCTTGCGCTCCGGGCGGACCAGCAGCGAGCGTGCCTCGCCGACAGTGACGACGGACCCCGTGACCAGGACCGCGCCCGAGCCGAGCGGGTCGCCGAACGCCTCACCGGCCTCGGCCAGGGTGGCGGCCGCCTCGATCGCGTCGGACAGCCGCGGGGTGACCGAGACCCGGTCCTCGCCGAAGATCTCCCGCGCGGTCTCGGCCAGCTGCTCGGCGGGCATCGCCCGCTCGGTCGAGTTCTGGGTGCAGACGACGTGCGCGAGGTGGGCCTCGAGGGCCGCGAGCAGCCCCCCGTGGTCCTTGTCACCCATCACGCCGATGACGCCGATCAGCGGCGAGAACGTGAAGGAGTCCTCGAGCGCCTCGCCCAGCGCCGCCGCGCCGTGGGGGTTGTGGGCGGCGTCGAGCACGATCGTCGGGCTGCGCCGGACGATCTCGAGACGGCCCGGTGAGGTGACCTCGGCGAACGCCGCGCGGACCAGCTCCTCGTCGAGCGGGTTGTCACCGGCGAACGCCTCGACCGCCGCCAGGGCGATGGCTGCGTTCTGGGCCTGGTGGGCGCCGTAGAGCGGCAGGAAGACGTCGTCGTAGCGCGCCCGCAGCCCCTGGATCGAGATCACCTGACCGCCGACCGCCGGCACCCGGGCGGCGACTCCGAAGTCCACGCCCTCCTGCACGGCGGTCGCACCGACCTCGGCGACTCGCTGGAGAAGGATCGCGGTGACCTCGGGGCTCTGCTCGGCCAGCACGGCGATCGAGCCGGGCTTGATGATCCCGGCCTTCTCCTCCGCGATCTTGCCGGGCGTGTCCCCGAGGTACGCCGCATGGTCGACCGCGATCGGCAGCACGACCGCGACGGCTGCGTCGACGACGTTGGTGGCGTCCCACGAGCCGCCCATCCCGACCTCGACGACCGCCACGTCGACCGGCGCCTCGGCGAAGGCGGCGTACGCCATCGCGACCACGGTCTCGAAGAAGGACAGCGGGTGGTCCTGGTCGTCGTCGACGTACTGGATGTACGGCGCCACGTCGTTGAACGCGTGCACGAACTCCTCGTCGGTCAGCGGCTCGCCGTCGACCGAGATCCGCTCGGTCATCCGCTCGACGTGCGGGCTGGTGAACCGGCCGGTGCGCAGGTCGAGCGCGCGGAGCAGGGTGTCGATCATCCGCGAGGTCGAGGTCTTGCCGTTGGTGCCGGTCAGGTGGATCACCGGATAGCCGGCCTGGGGCTCGCCGAGCACCTCGACGAACGCGCGGATCCGGTCGAGCGACGGCTCGAGCCGGGTCTCCGGCCAGCGCGACAGCAGGGCGTCCTCGACCTCGGCGTAGGTCTCGGCCAGTCGGGGTGCTTCGGGGGTGTCACTCATCTCGCGACGAGTCTAGAGAGTGCTCACCTGACGACCAGACTCACCATGTCGCTCAGCGGTCGGTACCCGAGGGTCGGCACGTCCGCACGTGGCTGACCTGGGGGTCCGCCGCAACCGGTTTCTCCTCGACGACCTGCGCGGCCTAGGATTTCGGCCATGACCGACACGCAGAGCCAGGCCCCGGAGACGACCACCGCCGAGCAGCGCTCGGTCGTCGTACCGGAGAAGCCCGCTCTCGAGGGTCTCGAGGCCACCTGGAGCGAGCGGTGGAAGGCGGCCGACACCTACGCCTTCGACCGCACCCAGCCGCGCGAGAACGTCTACTCGATCGACACCCCGCCGCCGACCGTGAGCGGCAGCCTGCACGTCGGCCACGTCTTCTCCTACACCCACACCGACCTGATCGCCCGCTTCCAGCGGATGCGCGGCAAGTCGGTCTTCTACCCGATGGGCTGGGACGACAACGGCCTGCCGACCGAGCGCCGGGTGCAGAACTACTTCGGCGTCCGCTGCGACCCGTCGCTGCCGTACGACGCCGACTTCACGCCGCCGGAGAAGCCGGACCCCAAGAAGCAGATCCCGATCAGCCGGCCCAACTTCATCGCGCTCTGCGAGCAGCTCGTCGAGCAGGACGAGCAGGTCTTCGAGCAGCTCTGGCGCACCCTCGGCCTCTCGGTCGACTGGAAGCAGCACTACACGACCATCGGCGCCAAGTCGCAGACGGTCAGCCAGCGCGCCTTCCTGCGCAACTTCGCCCGCGGCGAGGCCTACCTCCAGGAGGCGCCGACCCTCTGGGACGTCACCTTCCAGACCGCCGTCGCACAGGCCGAGCTCGAGGCGCGTGAGTACGCCGGCGCCTACCACCGGGTCGCGTTCCACACGCCCGACGGCGAGAAGGTCCTGATCGAGACCACCCGCCCCGAGCTGATCCCGAGCGTCGTCGCGCTGATCGCGCACCCCGACGACGAGCGCTACCAGGCGACTCTTCGGCACCACCGTCACCTCGCCCGGTCTTCGGCGTCGAGATCCCCGTCGTGGCCCACCCGCTCGCCGAGATCGACAAGGGCTCGGGCCTGGTCATGTGCTGCACGTTCGGCGACCTCACCGACGTCACCTGGTGGCGCGAGCTCGACCTGCCGGTCCGCACGCTGATGGGCCGCGACGGCCGGATGTCGCGCGAGACCCCGGAGTGGCTGGCGCACGAGCCCGCGGCCACGGCGTACGAGGAGCTCAAGGGCAAGACCGCCTTCTCCGCGCGCGAGGCGGTCGTCGCCGCGCTGCGCGAGTCCGGCGACCTGGACGGCGAGCCCAAGCCCACGCAGCGGATGACGAACTTCTACGAGAAGGGCGACAAGCCGCTCGAGATCGTCGCCACCCGTCAGTGGTACATCACCAACGGCGGCCGCAACGCCGCCCTGCGCACCGAGATGCTCGACCGCGGCGCCGAGATCCAGTGGCTGCCGGCGCACATGAAGCACCGCTACGACAACTGGGTCGGCGGCCTCAACGGCGACTGGCTGATCTCGCGCCAGCGGTTCTTCGGCATCCCGTTCCCGGTCTGGTACCCCCTCGACGCGGAGGGCGAGCCCGACTACGACCACCCCCTGCTCCCCCGCGAGAACGAGCTGCCGATCGACCCGTCGACGCTCGCGCCCGGCGGCTACACCGAGGACCAGCGCGGCAAGCCCGGCGGCTTCATCGGCGATCCCGACGTGATGGACACCTGGGCGACCTCGTCGCTCACCCCGCAGATCGCCGGCGGCTGGGAGTCCGACGACGACCTGTGGCAGCGAGTCTTCCCGATGGACCTGTGCACCCAGGCCCACGACATCATCCGGACCTGGCTCTTCTCCCGCGTCGTCCGCGCACACTTCGAGAACCACGCCGCACCCTGGTCGCACGCGCTGGTCTCCGGCTTCATCCTCGACCCCGACCGCAAGAAGATGTCCAAGTCCAAGGGCAACGTCGTGGTCCCGACCGAGATCCTCGACAAGTACGGCGCCGACGCGGTCCGCTGGCGTGCCGCGATGGCCCGACCGGGCCTGGACTCGCCCTTCGACGAGACCCAGATGAAGGTCGGCCGTCGCCTGGCGATGAAGGTCCTCAACGCCTCGAAGTTCGTGCTCGGCGGGGTCGGCGCGACGAGCGTCAACCCGTTCGAGGTGTCCGAGCCGGTCGACTGCGCGCTGCTCGGCAAGCTCGCCGAGGTGGTCACCAAGGCCACCGACGCGTTCGAGGCCTACGACTACACGACCGCACTGGAGACCGCCGAGAAGTTCTTCTGGGAGTTCTGCGACGACTACCTCGAGCTGGTCAAGGAGCGCGCGTACGACGAGGAGGGCGGCGCCGAGACGGTGTCCGCCAAGGCCGCACTGGCCATCGCCCTCGACGTCCAGCTCCGGCTGCTCGCGCCGTTCCTGCCCTACGTGACCGAGGAGGTCTGGTCGTGGTGGCGCTCTGCCGAGTTCGGGGGCAGCTCGATCCACCATGCCTCCTGGCCGACGGTCGCCCAGCTCGGCTCGGCCGCGGCCGCCGACCCGATCACGCTCGACGCGGTCGCCGCCGCACTGATCGGCATCCGTGGTGCGAAGTCGACCGCCAAGGTGTCGATGCGCGCCGAGCTCTCCCGGGTGGAGATCCGGGGACCGGAGAGCACTGGTCACCGCCGTCGAGCAGGCCGCGACCGACCTGCGCCGTACGGGCAAGATCACCGGCGAGCTGGTGTTCGTCGCCGACGCCGCGGCCACCGAGATCACCGTCGACGCGGAGCTGGCGCCCGTCGAGGAGTGACGCAGCGACGGGTCAGTGGTGCCAGTCGTGGCCGCTGAACCCGTGGTCCGAGCCGTGGTCCCAGCCGTGGTCCGAGCCGTGGGCTGAGCCGTGGTCCCAGCCATGGTCTGAGCCGTGGTCCCAGCCATGGTCTGAGCCGTGGTGTCCCCGCGAGTGCTCGTCCGCGTGGTGGGTCTGGTGTGAGATCAGCTGACCGGCGACGTGCTCGACGAGCTGGCCGAGCTGGCCGAGGGTGGGGACTGCTGAGTGTCCGCTGGAGTAGTCGGCGGAGTAGTGGTGGCCCCAGTCGTGACCGGAGTAGCCGTCGTGGCTGCTCTCGATGTCGTGGACGCCGGGCAGGTGGACCACGGGGTCGGCCGACAGCCCCGTCGTGCTGGGCGCGGTCGAGAAGGCAGGAGAGTCCGCCTGCGGCTGCGTGACGTGGTGAGCGTGTGCGGGCTTCGGCGCCTGGGTCGTGCGGACCGGATGCCGCTCCGCCTGCGGCGCGGAGGATGACGGTGACGACGGACCGGACGCCGACGGGGTGGACGCCGACGCGGCGTGGACGCCGACGGCGTGGACGCTGACGGGGTGGCGGTCGGCTTGCGGTCCGCCAGCGGCGCGGGGTCGGCGACGGCCTTGTCGGCCGGGACCACCAGGTGAGCGGCGATGACGTGGAACGGGCGCGAGGCGAAGCCGCCGAGAGCGTCGGTGCGGATCGCGTGCGTGAGCACGCCGGCGCAGGCCAGGACCACGATCACCGACGCGACCAGTGGCGCTCTGTGCTCAGACCTCATTGCTCACCCTTCCGAGAAAGAACGCGTGTCCGGATGGGAGTCAACCGGTCCGCGACGCTCGATCGCAAACCCGTGGTGCACAGATAGTCCGAACGGACTATGCGACCTAGTCAGGATGGGTCAGGGCATCCGGTGGTCGAGTCGGGCCCGTTGGTCGAGTAGCCGACGCTTACGCGGACTTCTTCTTCTTCTCGGTCTCGCGGGGCACCAAGGTCGGGGCCACGTCATCGAGGACGACCTCGCCGGTCACGATGACCTTGGCGACGTCACCGCGCGAGGGCACGTCGTACATCACGTGGAGGAGGACCTCCTCGATGATCGCGCGCAGGCCGCGGGCACCGGTGCCACGCTCCATCGCCTTGTCGGCGATGGCGCGGATGGCGTCCTCGGTGAACTCGAGCTCGACACCGTCGAGCTCGAAGAGCTTCTGGTACTGCTTCACGAGCGCGTTGCGCGGCTCGGTGAGGATCTGGACCAGCGCCTCCTGGTCGAGCTTGGTGACGCTCGCGATCAGGGGCAGTCGGCCGATGAACTCGGGGATCAGGCCGAACTTGGTGAGGTCCTCGGGGCGGACCAGCGAGAGGAGGTCCTCGGCCTCCTTCTCCGCCGCACCGCGCACCTCGGCGGTGAAGCCGAGCGTCTTCTTGCCGACCCGCTGCTCGATGATGTGCTCGAGCCCCGCGAAGGCGCCACCCACCACGAAGAGGATGTTGGTGGTGTCGATCTGGATGAACTCCTGGTGGGGGTGCTTGCGCCCACCCTGCGGCGGCACCGAGGCGGTGGTGCCCTCGATGATCTTCAGCAGCGCCTGCTGGACGCCCTCGCCGGAGACGTCGCGCGTGATCGAGGGGTTCTCCGCCTTGCGGGCCACCTTGTCGATCTCGTCGATGTAGATGATGCCGGTCTCGGCCTTCTTGACGTCGTAGTCAGCGGCCTGGATCAGCTTCAGCAGGATGTTCTCGACGTCCTCGCCGACGTAGCCGGCCTCGGTGAGCGCGGTCGCGTCGGCGATCGCGAACGGGACGTTGAGCATCCGGGCCAGGGTCTGCGCGAGGTAGGTCTTGCCGCAGCCGGTGGGTCCGATCACGAGGATGTTGGACTTCGCGACCTCGACGACCTCCTCCTTGCTGTGCTTGCCGGAGATCGGCTGGATGCCTGCCTGGACTCGCTTGTAGTGGTTGTAGACCGCCACGGCGAGAGACTTCTTGGCCTGCTCCTGGCCGATCACGTAGGAGTTGAGGAACTCGAAGATCTCCTTCGGCTTGGGCAGCTCGTCGAGGCTGACCTCGGTGCCCTCGCTGAGCTCCTCCTCGATGATCTCGTTGCAGAGATCGATGCACTCGTCACAGATGTAGACGCCGGGACCAGCGATCAGCTTCTTGACCTGCTTCTGGCTCTTTCCGCAGAAAGAACACTTCAGCAGGTCGCCTCCGTCACCGATACGTGCCACGGGCGGTCATCCTCCGGTTGGTCGAGCAACAAGCAGGTCGTACGAGCAGGTCATGCAGGGTGTGAGACCCGAGGGCCTCCCTGACGGTACCGCGTGCCGCCCCCGATGCGGGGACGGACACGAGGAACCTGTCAGGCGGTCAGCCGGTCACCGCGGGGGTGCCCTTGAGGGACTGCAGAACGGCGTCGATCAGGCCGTACTCGACCGCACCCTCGGCGGTCAGGATCTTGTCGCGCTCGATGTCGCGACTGACCTGCTCGATGTCCTTGCCGGAGTGTTCGCTGATCATCTTCTCGAGCAGCTCACGCATCCGGAGGATCTCGTTGGCCTGGATCTCGATGTCCGAGGTCTGGCCGAAGGTGCCCTCGGTGTAGGGCTGGTGGATCAGGATCCGGCTGTTCGGCAGCGCGAGGCGCTTGCCGGGAGTGCCGGCGGCGAGCAGGATCGCGGCGGCCGAGGCGGCCTGGCCGATGCACACCGTCTGCACGTCGGGCTTGATGAACTTCATCGTGTCGTAGATCGCCGTCAGCGCCGTGAACGAGCCACCGGGGCTGTTGATGTAGATGCTGATGTCCTGGTCGGGGTTCATCGACTGCAGGCAGAGCAGCTGGGCGATGACCGCGTTGGCGACGTCGTCGGAGATCGGCGTGCCGAGGTAGATGATGCGGTCCTCGAAGAGCTTGGCGTAGGGGTCGATGCGGCGGAAGCCGTACGACGTGCGCTCTTCCCACTGGGGGATGTAGTAGTTCATCGACGGACTCAGGTCCGGGGTCATGGAGCTCATGGATCAGTCCTTCTGCCTGGCCGGACGGCCTTCGTCGACGGCCTCACGGGCACTCTTGACGACCTGGTCGACCAGGCCGTACTCCTTGGCCTGGTCAGCGGTGAACCAGCGGTCGCGGTCGGCGTCGGCGATGACCTGCTCGATCGGCTGGCCGGTGTGCTCGGCGATCAGGTCGAGCAGCACCTTCTTGATGTGGAGCGACTGCTGGGCCTGGATCTTGATGTCGGAGGCCGAGCCACCCATGCCCGAGGAGGGCTGGTGCATCATGATCCGCGCGTGCGGCAGGGCGTAGCGCTTGCCCTTGGTGCCGGCGCAGAGCAGGAACTGGCCCATCGATGCGGCCAGGCCCATGCCGACGGTCGCGACGTCGTTGGGGATGTAGTTCATGGTGTCGTAGATCGCCATGCCGGCGTCCACGGAGCCACCCGGGCTGTTGATGTGGAGGAAGATGTCGGCCTCGGGGTCCTCGGCCGACAGCAGCAGCAGCTGGGCGCAGATCGCGTTGGCGTTCTGGTCGCGGACCTCGGAGCCGAGGAACACGATGCGCTCGCGGAGCAGCCGCTGGTAGATGTGGTCGTCGAGGACGTTCATCCCGCCGCCGCCGTTCAGCTGCGGCGCGAGGGTCCCCGGAACGGAGGCGGAGCTGGAGTACTGGGTCACGGGGCGACCCTAGCCGGAAGAGCGGACACTTCCACGGCCAATGGGCCCCTGTTCGCCAACAGCGGATTTGGTGGACGGAAGCGTCGCTCCGCCCGGCTCACGACTCGGCGGCCGCCTTGAGTCGCGCGACGGTCTGGGCCATGCCGGCCTCGACCGGACGGGGTGCTACGACGCGGCGTCTGGCCGTGCGTCCGGCCCGAATCGAGAGCCGCGACCAGCTCGGGGCTCCAGTCGCGAGCTGCGTGCCGAGGCCACGCAGCTCGCGCTGCGCACTCCATGGGGGCGAGTCATGCGAGCCAGTCTCGCAGGGCGCGGTGCACCTCGGGGTGGTTGAGCAGCCCGAAGTGGTCGGTTCGGCCCAGGTGCAGCACGGTGGCGCCGGGGAACAGCTCCGCGCCGTGCCGGTCGCGGCCGTACGCCGAGGGCACCCGCACCAGCAGGTCGCCGACGACGTGGCCGACCGGGTGCCGGGGTCGCTCGGTGAGGGTGGCGGCGACCAGCCGGTAGCGCGCGTGCGGCAGCGGCGGCACGTCCTCGGCGAGCCCGGCCACCAGGTCGTGGACCCCCACCGAGCGCCAGTCGAGGATCCGACCGAAGGCGGCGGTCTCCGGGACCCGGCCCAGCCCGCGGCTGCCGTGGCCGATGCCGCGAGCGACCGGGGCGCCCAGGTGCGGCGTACCGAGCGTGACGACGTCGGACACGTGCTCCGTCCAGGGCTGCTCCGCGTCGCTCGCGATCGCGCCCGCCGCGCGCAGGATCAGCCCGCCCATCGAGTGACCGACCAGCGCGACGCGGGTGACCGGCGTCGGCCACGCGTCGACCAGCCGCTGCATCAGCGCCGACAGGGCAGCACCGTTCTCACGCAGCCCGAGACCGGTGTTGGCGCGCAGGAAGACCGGCGTCCAGCCCTCCCCGGCGAGCATCTCGCCGTACGTCGTGCCGGTGCGCTCGCGCCAGCGGTTCCAGTAGGACTCGTTCTCGCACAGGCCGTGCACGAAGACCACGACCCGGCCGGTCGCGTCGGGGAAGGCCGTCGCGAGCCCGTCGGCGTCCAGGGGCACGTCGCGGCCGTCGGCGCGCACCGCCATCGAGATGGCGAGCCGGGGCCGCTCGGACACGAGCCGGTCGCCGATCAGACCGTTGACCGCCGAGCTCACGAACCGACCCCGCGGGCCGTCCTCGAGCCGCGGCCCGACATCGGTGGTGGCGACCTTGCCGAGACCGGCAGCGGCCGCGCGGAACCCGAGCCCCACCCCGGCGTACACCGCGGACGTCACCCGCCGGCCCGGATAGCCGCCGAAGCGGTCGGCCCAGGCGTCGTGGGTGTCGCGGATGCTGCGCACCACGAGCTCGTCGGCGACCTCGGAGAGCAGCGAGAACGCGTCGAGGTAGGTGGGTCCCGTCCGGGTCATGAAATGACGATAGCCGCTCAGTGCACACTTGTGCACTGAGCGGCTATCGGAGGGATCAGGCCTCGGCGGGCTCCTCGGCGGCGGCCTCGTCGGCCTCCACCACTGCCTCGGTCTCGATCTCGGTCTCGACCTCGGGCTCACCGATGGTGCCGTCGGGGCGCAGGTTCTTCAGCTCGACCACGTTGCCCGAGGCGTCCTTGACGACCGCGCTCTCGACCACGCGGGCCAGGGCCTTGCCGCGCAGGATCTCCTGCACGAGCTCGGGGATGTGGTTGTGCTCGAACATGTGGTTCGCGAACTCCTGCGGGTCCTGGCCGGACTGCTGGGCGCGACGCATCAGGTGCTCGGAGAGCTCGGCCTGGTCGATGCCGAACTCCTCCACCTTGGCGATCTCGTCGAGGAGGAACTGCGCGGCGACCGCGTCACGGACCCGGCGCTCGAGGTCGGCCTCGAACTCCTCCTGGGTCTGCTTCTCGTCCTCGAGGTACTTCTCCATGGTGATGCCGGCGTAGGCGAGCTGCTGCTCCAGGTTGCGACGACGCGCGTTGAGCTCGTCGGTCACGACGACCTCGGGCAGCGGGATCTCGACCCGCTCGAGCAGCCGCTCGAGGACGGCGTCGCGGGCGGAGGCGGCCTGCTCCAGGCGGCGGCCCCGGCCGAGGCGCTCGCGCACGTCGGCGGTCAGCTCCTCGACGGTGTCGAACTCGGAGGCCATCTGGGCGAACTCGTCGTCGAGGTCGGGGAGCTCCTGCTCCTGGACCTGGCTGACGGCCACCGCGACCTCGACGCTCTCGCCGACCAGGTCACCGCCGACCAGCTCGGAGGTGAAGACCTTCTCCTCGCCGGCGGACAGGCCGGTGAGCGCCTCGTCGAGGCCGTCGAGCATGCCGCCGCGACCGACGCGGTAGGACATTCCGGACACCTCGGCGCCGTCGACGACCTCGCCGTCCTTGGTCGCCTTGAGGTCCATGACCACGAAGTCGCCATCGGCGACCGGGCGCTCGACGTCGATCAGGGTCGCGAAGCGCTCACGCAGCGCCTCGACCTGCTCGGCGACGTCCTCGTCGGACAGCTCGATGTCCTCGACCTCGGCCTCGACACCGTCGTACGACGGGAGGCTGATCTCGGGGCGGACGTCGACCTCGGCGGTGAACTCCAGCGCCTCGTTGTCCTCGAACTTGGTGACCTCGATCTCGGGCTGCGCGATCGGCTGCAGGTCGTTGGCCTGCAGGGCCTCCATGTACTTCTGCGGAACGACGTCGTTGATGGCCTGGTCGAGCACCGCGCCCCGGCCGACCTGACGGTCGATCACGGCCGGCGGGACCTTGCCGCGGCGGAAGCCGGGGACGTTGATCTGCTTGGCAATCTGCTGGTAGGCCGCGTCGAGGCTCGGCTTGAGCTCCTCGAAGGGCACCTCGACGGTCAGCTTGGCCCTGGTCGGGCTCAAGGTCTCGACGGCGCTCTTCACAGGCTTTCTCCTCTATCAGTTCTGATGATGTGGTGCGTCGGGGCGACAGGACTCGAACCTGCGGTCTCCTGCTCCCAAAGCAGGCGCGCTAGCCACTACGCTACGCCCCGGCAAGTGGGGTCTTCGCTCCGCTCTA
This sequence comes from uncultured Actinomycetota bacterium, assembly GCA_963696245.1. Classification (GTDB taxonomy): domain Bacteria; phylum Actinomycetota; class Actinomycetes; order Propionibacteriales; family Nocardioidaceae; genus Nocardioides. The sequence continues at coordinate 131,437 of CAVOJM010000004.1, read as the reverse complement.
CCGGCGCTCGAACCCTGCTTGGAGCGGATGACGGGAATCGAACCCGCGTAGCCAGTTTGGAAGACTGGGGCTCTACCATTGAGCTACATCCGCGCGCTACGGGCGCGGATGCCCAGAGCGGGTGCAATCGTGCCACACCGAGGGCCGCACTCCCCAACCGGGACGACAGCACTCAGGGGCGATGGACCAGCACCAGCGCGCGGTCGTCGTTGTGGGAGCCGAGGGCGTCGACCAGCCGGTCGGCCCCGCCCACGAACTGGCCGCGGAGCAGGCTCTCGGCCCGGCCGAGCATCCGGTCGATCCCGATCTCGAGCTCGCGTTGGGCGGTCTCGACCATTCCGTCGGTGTAGAGAAGCAGTGCGTCACCGGGTCGCAGGACGCCCTGGACCACGGTGAACTCGGCGTCCTCGATCAACCCGAGCACCGGCCCCTCCGCCTGGTGGACGGTCCAGCGACCCGACCCTGCGTCGAGCTGGGCGGCCGGCGGGTGGCCGGCGGTGCGCAGCTCGAAGTCCCCGGTGGAGGTGTCGAGCGAGAGGTGTACGGCGGTCGCGAAGCCCTCATCCCAGTCCTGGCGGAGGAGGTAGTCGTTGGCGGCCGGCAGGAAGGAGGCCGGCGGGAGGGCGCCGAGCAGGCCGCCGAACGACCCTGACAGCAGCAGTGCGCGGGTACCGGCCTGCTCCCCCTTGCCGGACACGTCGACGACGACGATCTCCAGGCGTTGGGTGCCGCGCGGGACGGTCGAGACGACGAAGTCGCCGGCGAACGGCGTACCTCCGGCCGAGCGCAGCGCCGTCTCGGCGAGCCAGCCGTCGGGGAGCTGCGGAATGCCGCCCTGGCCGAGGATCCGGTCGCGCAGGTCGACCAGCATCGACTCGCCGCGCGCCCCCGCGACGCCGAGGCGGGACCGGCGGAACGACGTGACCAGGACGATGAAGCAGAGCAGGTAGAGGATCGCGATCGCCAGCACCGTGCGCGGCGTGACGTCGTCTTGGCGCGCGATGGTGAGCATCAGCATCACCATCAGCGAGACGACGAACCATGGGAGCTGGCGCGGGCTGAGCAGCAGGCTGCCGAGCAGCAGCGGGACGATCAGGGTCGTCATCGGCGCGATCGTCGGCCAGATCAGGACGACGGCGGTGATCGCGACCGAGAGAGCAACCAGCCAGGCAAGCGTCTGGTTGTGGGGCGCGACGCCGAGACCAGGACGCCACCGGGTGACACGCGGCCGGGAAGGCCGGGCGCCCCGGCCCGCCTCGGGGGGTGCGGTCATGGTCGTCGGTCCTCGTGCTGGGGTGGGCTCACTGTGTTGCGCTGGACTGTAGTGCTCGGGAGCGGAACCTGCGCTGACAATGCGCACACCAGAAGAGGTTGCGTCCCTGCAGCTCGACGGTGCGCACCAGCTTGCCGCAGACGTGGCAGGGCTGGCCGTTGCGGCGGTAGACGTAGACCTCGCCGCCGTGGTCGTCCTTGCGTGGCGGGCGGCCCATCGCCTCGGGCGTGTGCTCGGGCCGGACGGTGTCGATCCGGCCGGTCCGCACGCCCTCCTCCATGAGCTCGACCAGGTCGTCCCACATCTCCTGCCACTGCCCACGGCGCAGGGTGTTGCCGGGGCGGAACGGGTCCATCCGGTGCCGGAACAGCAGCTCGGCCCGGTAGACGTTGCCGATTCCTCCGACGACGCTCTGGTCCATGAGTAGGCCGGCGATCGGCGCCTTGCTGCGTCGGATCCGCTCCCACGCGAGCGCGGGGTCGGCGTCGTCGCGCAACGGGTCCGGACCCGAGCGAGCGGCGACCGCGTCGCGCTCGGCACGGGTCACCAGCTCGCAGGTGGTGGCGCCCCGCAAGTCGGCGTAGGCGTGCCAATCGCGGTCGGCAGCGACCAACCGCAGCCGCACCTGGCCGACCGAGGCGGGCACCTCCGAGACGCCGGCATGCACGTCGAAGTGCCCGTAGAGGCCGAGGTGGACGTGCACGAAGCGATCGTCGGGGAACTCGACGAAGAGGTGCTTGCCCCAGGCCTCCGCGCCGACGAGCACCTGTCCGTCGACCAGGGCCGCCGAGTCGACGAACCGACCTTGCGGGCTGCCCGCGCGGACGACCCGGCCCGCGAAGGTCGCGGTCAGCTCGTCGGCGAGGCGGTGGAGGGTGTGCCCCTCAGGCATCAGCCGGCCGGGCGGGCAGCGGCGGGAGCTCGTGGGTGGCTTCGTACGCCGTGAGCTGACCGATCCGGCGCTCGTGCCGCTCCTCGGCGCTGAACGGCTCGGCCAGGAAGAGCTCCACGAAGCGGGTCATGTCCTCGAGGGAGTGCATCCGGCCGCCGACGGCGACGACCTGCGCGTCGTTGTGCTGGCGGGCCAGCTTGGCGGTGTCCTCGGACCAGGCCAGCGCGCAGCGGATGCCGACCACCTTGTTGGCGGCGATCTGCTCGCCGTTGCCGGAGCCACCGATCACGACGCCGAGGCTGTCCAGCCCCGCAGCCCGGTCGACCGCCACGCCCTCGGCGGCGCGGAGGCAGAAGACGGGGTAGTCGTCGACGGCGTCGTACCAGAAGGGGCCGTGGTCGACCGGCTCGTAGCCGTGGTCGGTCAGCCAGGCGATCAGGTGGTCCTTGAGGTCGAGGCCTGCGTGGTCGCAGCCGAGGTGCACGCGCATGCGCTCATCCTGTCAGCCGTGCTGGTCGAGGAATCCCGCGACCTGTCGCATCAGCGGCTCCGCCGACGAGAAGACCGCGTGGTGGCGCCAGAAGCCGTGCAGCTGACCGAGGTAGCGGGTGCCCGTCACCTCCACGCCGGCGTCGGCGAGCAGCCCGGCGAGGTGCTCCCCCTCGTCGCGCAGGGGGTCGTGCTCGGCGGTCACGACCAAGGTCGGCGGCAGCGTGCCCAGTCGGTCCGAGAGCAGCGGCGCGAGGTCGGGGTTCGTCAGATCGGCCGGAGTCGCGGCGTACTGCTCCCAGTACCAGGCCGCCTCGCGCGGGTCGAAGCCGTCGGCGCTGGTCCGGTAGGAGTCGAAGCCGGCGGTCGGGTCGAGGAACGGGTAGATGAGGACGAGGGCGGCGAAGCGGCCCGGGTGCCGGAGTGCGGCGACCAGCGCGAGGTTGGCGCCGGCGCTGTCTCCGTGGAGGTAGGTCGGGCCGTCGTGGTGACGCTCGGCCCACGCGACGGCCGTCGACACGTCGTCGGGTGCGGCCGGGAAGCGGTGCTCGGGCGGGCGGCGGTAGTCGACGCTGAGGACCGACTTCCCGCTGCGGTTGGCCAGCCGGCGGGCCGCTGCGTCGTGGACCTCGATGTCGTTGAAGACGAACCCGCCGCCATGCACGTGGATGACCAACCCGGACCCCTCGTTGGTCGAGCCTGTCGAGACCGGTCGGTAGAGCCGGCACGGCACGCCGTCCGCATCGACGTCGGTGACCTCGGCGACGTCCTCGCGGGGCTCCGCGGCGGCCGCCGTCCGAGCCTCGGCGCGGGCCGCGACAACGTCGTACCCCTCGGTCCAGACGGGGGTGTCGCCGGCGATGAGGTCCAGGGCCGCTCGTGACTCGGGAAACAGCATGGACGGCACCGTACTGAGCCGAGACGATGCAGCGTGACCATTCTCGGCTGGTGTGTGCTCGCCCTCGTCTTCGTCGACGAGCTGCTCGCGGTGACGGCCTTCGGCGTCTGGGGCTGGGCGCACGACCCGCGCTGGCTGCTGGTGTGGGTGCTGCCGCTGATCGCGATGACGATCTGGGGCCTCTTCGCCTCCCCGAAGGCGTCGTACGGCGGACCCGTGCGTCGACCGGTGGCGAAGGTCGTCGTCCTCGGCCTCGCGTCGCTGGCACTCTGGGACGTCGGCCACGAGTCGCTCGCGATCGGGCTGCTCGTCTTCTCCGTGGCGATCAACGCGCTCGCGCAGCTGCCGGCGATCCGGTCGCTGGCCGACGACGGTGGTTGAGGAACGGCGCAATGTCGTCGCAGCGATTGCGGGCCGCGTTGCTGGGCTGCGCGCCGATAGGCATCTACGGGGTACGGCGGGCTCGGGTCGACGTCGCTTCCCGGCTCTCCGGGCCGCATCACGGTGGTTGAGGTGCGAGCGAAGCGAGCCTCGAAACCACCCTCCGACCGGACGATCACAGTCGAATCGCAGAATTTCTCGAAAGTGTCCACATCCCGGTCAACCACAGGGTTTTCGGGGTCTGACTGTCGGTGGTCAGTGCTTGGGTTGAACCATGACCACGACAGCACGCCATCGACTCCCCGACCGGGGTGCTCGACGCGCTGCGGAAGCGAACGGCGGACCTCAACCAAGCCGAGATCGACCGGTTCATCCTCGCTGTCGAGTGGGCGGTGATGCACCCGGTCGAGTCGATCATCCACGCGGCGATGGTCGACGGGACCGAGGACGAGCTCGCGATCGCCGGCGACGGTGCACCCCTGGTCGCGGAGTTCTGCGTCGCCGAGCTCGCCCTCGCGTTGGGCATGTCGACCGGTGCGGGGAAGCGGTACCTCGGCGACGCCGTCGAGACCCGCTACCGGCTCCCGCGACTCTGGAGCGCGGGTCATGGCTGGTGAGGTGCCCGGTGTGGAAGGCCCGCAAGATCGCCCAAGCCACCCTGTCCCTCCCCGCCGATGGTGCCGGGTTCGTCGACCAACACGTCTCACCCGGTCGCGCACCGGTGCACGTATCGCGCAGCTCGAGCGCACCGTCGAGGAAGCCCGCGACCATGTTCGACCCCGACGAAGCCGAGCACCGCCGCCTGCTCGCCGCCGAGCACCGTCACTTCGACACCTACCTCGACCAGGTCTCCTCCGACGGCACCGTGCACATCGAGGCCGACCTCGACCTCGCCGACGCCCTCGACCTCGAGACCGCCATCAGCACCGGCGCCCAACACCTCGCCGACCTCGGCTGCACCGAGTCCCTCGACGTACGCCGCTCCATGGCCGCCGGCCTCCTCGGCCCGCCACCAGCTCGCCCTCGACCTCAACCAGCCCCGACCTCGACGAGCCAGACCCGCCCGCCGACGTACCCGGCGCCGTCCGTGTTCGACCACGCCGCGACGTGAAGCCACGCCAGGTCGTCCTCTACGTCCACCTCACCCAGGCCGCACTCGTGAGCCGCACCGGACAGGCCTACGTCGAGAACACCCGGATCCACGGTCTCCGTCGGCCAGGTCCACGACTGGTGCACCCACCCATCGGTCGCACCCGACACCGAGGTCGTGATCCAACCCATCAAGCCACTCCGTCAGACCACCGACAGCGACGCCGACGACCCTCCGCGACCTACCGGTTGATCCACCCCGCCGGCCACGGCCCGCGGGGCCATCGTCATGCCCGGACGTCCAACGCCTCACGGTGACCACACGGTCGACCCGAGGCGACCGAAGCCAGCCAGCAGCCGCGACCAAGCACCGCAACCACAGCGGACGGCGACCACACATTCCGTCATCCGCGCCCCCACGGAAGCCGACCCGCAGGCCGGCGGCGGGCGCTAGAAGCCGATCCGCCTCGGGCCGCTGTCGTTGCGGACGACGGCGCCCTTGTCCTGGGCGGTGGTCTTCAGCTCAGCCTGGAAGGCGGTCATCTTCTCCTGCAGCTCGGGCGACGAGGCCGCGAGGATGCGGACGGCGAGCAGACCGGCGTTGCGGGCGCCACCGATGGCGACGGTCGCGACCGGGACGCCGGCGGGCATCTGCACGATGGAGAGCAGCGAGTCCATGCCGTCGAGGTACTTCAGCGGGACCGGTACGCCGATGACCGGGAGCGGCGTGACCGCGGCGAGCATTCCGGGCAGGTGGGCCGCTCCCCCGGCGCCGGCGATGATCACCGAGAGTCCGCGCGACGCGGCGTCCCGCCCGTACGAAAGCATCTCCTCGGGCATCCGGTGCGCGGAGACGACGTCGGCCTCGAAGGCGACGTCGAACTCGGCCAGCGCCTCGGACGCGGCCTTCATCACCGGCCAGTCGGAGTCCGACCCCATCACGATGCCGACACGTGCTTCAGCCATGTCACTCACTCTCGTTTCCCAGGTCACCACGGAACCACGCGGCCGCGTGGCGGGCCCGTTCCAGACAGTCGTCGAGGTCGTCGCCGTAGGCGTTGACGTGGCCGACCTTGCGGCCCGGACGCAGGTCCTTGCCGTAGAGGTGCACCCGCAGGTGGGGATCGCGGGCGAGCGCGTGCGGGTAGCCGTCGTACAGGCGCCCGACCGATGCATCGGGGCCGCCGAGGATGTTGACCATCACCGTCCACCGGACGCGGGGAGCGGGCGAACCGAGCGGTAGGTCGAGGACGGCACGCAGGTGGTTCTCGAACTGCGAGGTGACTGCGCCGTCCTGGCTCCAGTGGCCGGTGTTGTGCGGTCGCATGGCGAGCTCGTTGACGAGGATCCGCCCGTCGACGGTCTCGAACAGCTCGACGGCGAGCACGCCGGTCACGTCGAGTGCGCCGGCGATCCGCAGGGCGATCTCCTGCGCCTGGCCCGCGAGCTCCGGGTCGAGGTCCGGCGCCGGTGCGATCGACCTCGAGGCAGATGCCGTCCTGCTGGGTCGAGGCGACGACGGGGTACGCCGCGGCCTGCCCGCTGGGCGAGCGCGCGACCAGTGCCGACAGCTCGCGGCGGAAGTCGACGAGCTCCTCGGCCAGGAGTCGTACGCCGGCGGCCTCGGCGGCAGCGAACGGCTCGGCGCAGTCCGCTGCCGAGCGCACGACCCAGACGCCCTTGCCGTCATAACCACCGCGCGTGGTCTTCACGACGCACGGGAAGCCGAACGCCTCGACCTCGGCGACCGAGGAGACGATCGTGTTGCGGGGGCACGGGACGCCGAGCGTGGCCAGCCTCTCGCGCATCACGCCCTTGTCCTGCGCGTGCACGAGCGCCTCCGGACCGGGGCGCACGGCGATGCCGTCGGCCTCGAGCGCGTGAAGGTGCTCGGTGGGGACGTGCTCGTGGTCGAAGGTCACGACCGGGCAGCCGGCGGTGACCGCGCGCAGCGTGGCGAGGTCGCGGTAGTCGCCGACGACGTGGTCGGGGATCACCTGCGCGGCCGACACTCCCTCGGCCTCGGCGAGCAGCCGCAGCGGCAGGCCCATCGCCGCGGCCGGCTCGGCCATCATCCGGGCCAGCTGGCCGCCGCCGATCACGGCGAGCGTGGGCGCGTGAGTGGGGTCGGGCGCGGGCACACCCAGAGCCTAGGGGAGCCTCACGGCGCGGGACTGCGGAGGTCGTCCTTCTCGAACCTGAGTCCCTGCCCACGGATCGTGGTGATCAGGTGCGGATGCCGACTGTCGTCACCGAGCTTGCGGCGCACCCAGCCGAGGTGCACGTCGATGGTCTTCGACGACGTCCAGAACGTCGTGTGCCACACGTCGCGCATCAGGTCCTCGCGGCTGACGATGTCGCCGGCCCTGGTGATCAGCGCGAGCACCAGGTCGAACTCCTTGCGCGACAGGACGATCTCGTCGTCGCCTCGCCACGTCCGACGGGTTTCCGGATCGAGTCGGACGTCCTGCACCTCGATCATCTACACACGGTAGGAAGATCAGCGCCCGCGTGTGACCGAAACCACAACATTTCTCATCTGCGGCCCGGAGCGGGCTTGACAACAGGGTCGCGGAGCGACGGTCACGTACGGCGTACGGACACCGGCTCCACGATGCCGAAACCCCGCACCGGCCGCGCCGGGAGCGGCCGCGTCTCGAACTGGTCGTTCGGCAGCAGCTCGGCGGTGGCCGCGTCGATGATGATCCGGTTGCGGCGAGCAACAGCGGTCAGCCGGGCGGCCAGGTTGACCGGTGGACCGAACACGTCGCCCAGTCGCATCACGACCGAGCCGCTGGCGAGACCGAGCCGGATGTCGGGCATTCGCGGGTCCCGGCCGACCACGTTGATGATCCCCTCGGCGATGTCGTAGGCCCGGACCGGGTCGTCGCTGACGAACAGCACCGAGTCGCCGATGCTCTTGATGATCCGTCCGCGCTGGGCGGCCACGACGTCGGCGCAGCGCGACTCGAAGAGCTCCACCAGGTCGCCGATCCGGTCCTCGGAGAGTCGGTTCGACAGCGCCGTGAAGCTGACGATGTCGGCGAACCCGACGGTCAGCTGGACCGTGTTGAGGTCCTCCTCGTTGGCGCGCAACGCCTCGACCCGGGCGACCGCCGCGGCGAGGTGGCGGCGCCACACGTAGATCAGCAGGTCCTCGAAGGGCCCGTTGATCTCGTCGATCAGGCGCAGCGCAGACCCGGTGCGGCCGGTCGGGCTGTCGGGGTCTGCGGCCAGCTCCTCGACCCGGTTGACGAGCGCCGAGACCTCCCAGTCGGCGAGCCGAGCCATCGTCTGGCCCACGGCGCGGGTGAGGTTGACGCCCATGTCGAAGTCGATCAGGCCGGACCGGACGATCCCGATCAGCGTCGAGAGCGCCTCGGTGTCAGCGTCGGTGTACGCCGTCTCGAGGCCGTGCTCCGGGAAGCCCAGGGCTCGCCACAGCCGCCGCGCCTCGTCCATCGTGACGCCGGTCTGCGCAGCGACGTCCTGCGCGTTGAAGACCGGCGTCTCGCCGAGGATGGCCCGCTCGAGGTCTTCGGGACCGGGACTCGGGTCAGGCCCTGTCTCAGACTCCGTCATGTCCCGCCGACGGGTCGTGGAGCTTCTGCAGCATCTGGTTGAGCGTCCGCTGGGTCTCCTCGACCCGCGGGATGTCGTGGAGCTTGATCGTGCCGTGCGTGCTCGCATCGGAGATCAGCAGCGTCCCGCACCCGAGCAGCCGGTCGATCGGGCCGAACTCGTAGGCGATGTCGCTGATGCGCGCCAGCGGCATGTCGTGCCCACGACGCACGATCACGCCGGTGCGGGTGATCAGTCGTCGGTCGGTGAAGGTGTAGGTCGCGGTCGCCCAGATGACCAGCGGGCGGAGCACGAACCAGATGACGCCGATCGCGACCAGGATCCACACGCCCTTGGTGACAGTGCCCTGGTCGATCGCGGTCTGGAGCCAGGTCCCGATCGCGAGGAACACCACGAGCATGAGGATCGGGAAGATCAGTGCCTTGACGTGGGTGCGCGTGTCGATGACGACTTTCTCGCCCTCGTTCAGCAGCTTCGGTGAGATGGCCACGGGGCGATCATGTCACCGATCGACCGCGCGCACGTGGACGACGTCACCTGCGCCGACAGCTGTCTCGCCATCGGGTCCGGCGACCACCAGCCGGCCGCTGCGGTCGACGCCCGTCGCCCGGCCCAGGAGGGGGCTGCCCCCGGGCAGCTCGACGCGCACGTCCCTCCCGACGGTCACGCAGGCGGCGGCGTACGACGACGCCAACCGGTCGCGGGCGGCCTCACCACCCGCCTGCCAGGCGTCGTACGCCTCGACGAGCGTGCTGAGCACCGCGACCAGGACCTCGGTGCGATCGGGCTCGGCGCCGCTCTCGATCGCCAGCGAGGTCGCCGTCGGCACCGGCAGCTCGTCGACCGTGAGCGACACGTTGATGCCGATGCCGACGACCGCTGCGGGACCGCTCGGCGTCTCGACCCGCTCGACGAGGATGCCGACCAGCTTGCGGCTCTCCCCATCAGCACGGGCGACGAGCACGTCGTTGGGCCACTTCACGCCGGCGTCGTAGCCCAGACCGCGCAGCGCGCGGGTGACGGAGTGGCCGGTGAGCAGGGGCAGCCACGGCCAGTCGCTCGCCGCGACCTCGGGGCGCAGGACCACGGAGAAGAGGAGAGCGGCACGGTCCGGCGTGTGCCAGGCGCGGTCGAGCCGACCACGTCCGGCCGTCTGCCGCTCGGCGACGACCACGTGCCCCTCCGGGGCTCCGGTCCGCGCGCGGTCACCGGCGACGGCATTCGTCGACGTCGCCTCGTCCAGCACCTCGACCTCCAGCGCCGGTGCGAGCGACGCAAGTCGCCCGACATCGAGTGATGGGCGTCTCATGGCGTCAGCGGTCACGGGCACTACATTGACCCACGGTCCCAACCGCACGCCAATGAGGAGCCACAGACGATGAGTGCCCAGCCCGGAGAGGGAACCGACGTCCCCGCGGACATCGACCTCCACACGACGGCAGGCAAGCTGGCCGACCTGGACCGACGCCTCGACGAGGCCGTCCACGCTGGGTCCGCGAAGGCGGTCGAGAAGCAGCACGCCAAGGGCCGGTGGACCGCCCGGGAGCGGATCGAGCACCTCTTCGACGAGGGCTCGTTCGTCGAGCTCGACGAGCTGGCGCGGCACCGGTCCACCGCCTTCGGTCTCGAGCAGAACCGCCCCTACGGCGACGGCGTCATCACGGGGTACGGCACCATCGACGGTCGCCAGGTGTGCGTGTTCTCGCAGGACTTCACCGTCTTCGGCGGCTCGCTGGGCGAGGTCTACGGCGAGAAGATCACCAAGGTGATGGACCTGGCCATGAAGACCGGCTGCCCGATCATCGGCATCAACGAGGGCGCCGGCGCCCGCATCCAGGAGGGCGTCGTCTCGCTCGGCCTGTACGGCGAGATCTTCCGCCGCAACGTGCACGCGTCCGGCGTCATCCCCCAGATCAGCCTGATCATGGGCAACTGCGCCGGCGGCCACGTCTACTCCCCCGCGGTCACCGACTTCACGATCATGGTCGACCAGACCTCGGCGATGTTCATCACCGGTCCCGACGTCATCAAGACCGTCACCGGTGAGGACGTCACGATGGAGGACCTCGGCGGCGCGCGCACGCACAACACCAAGTCCGGCAACGCCCACTACATGGGCTCGGACGAGGCCGACGCGATCGACTACGCCAAGGCGCTGCTCTCCTACCTCCCCCAGAACAACCTCGACGAGGCGCCGGCGTACGACGAGGTCGCCGACACCGACTTCTCGGACCTGGACCGCACGCTCGACGCGATCATCCCGGACTCCCCGAACCAGCCCTACGACATCCGCGACGTCATCACCGTCGTCGTGGACGACGAGGACTTCCTCGAGGTCATGGAGCTGTTCGCGCCCAACCTCGTCATCGGCTTCGGCCGGGTCGAGGGGCACCCGGTCGGCGTCGTCGCCAACCAGCCGATGCAGTTCGCCGGCACCCTCGACATCGACGCCTCCGAGAAGGCCGCTCGGTTCGTCCGCTTCTGCGACGCCTTCAACATCCCGGTGCTGACCTTCGTCGACGTGCCCGGCTTCCTGCCCGGCACCGACCAGGAGTGGAACGGCATCATCCGCCGCGGCGCCAAGCTCATCTACGCCTACGCCGAGGCCACCGTCCCGCTGGTCACGATCATCACCCGCAAGGCCTACGGCGGCGCGTACGACGTGATGGGCTCCAAGCACCTCGGCGCCGACATCAACCTCGCCTGGCCCACCGCGCAGATCGCCGTCATGGGCGCCCAGGGTGCCGCCAACATCGTGCACCGCAAGACCCTCGCCGCCGTCGAGGCCGAGGGCGGCGACGTCGAGGCCAAGCGCGCCGAGCTGATCGACGAGTACGAGACCACGCTGGCCAACCCCTACATCGCCGCCGAGCGCGGCTACGTCGACGCCGTGATCAGCCCCCACGAGACCCGCGTCGAGATCGTCCGGGCGCTCCGGCTGCTCCGGTCCAAGCGGGAGACCCTGCCCGCCAAGAAGCACGGGAACATCCCGCTGTGACCAGCACGGACAGCGGCGAGGAGCAGCGGCCGGTGCTCCGCATCATCAACGGTGACGCGACGCCGGAGGAGGTGGCCGCGGTCGTCGCGGTCCTCTCGACGATCGGCGGCGGCTCGGCGGCGCCCGCGCCGCGCCGTACTCCTGCTTGGGCGGCGCCGCACCGCCTGGTTCGCCGTACGCTCCCGCACGGTCCCGGCGGCTGGCGCGCCAGCTCGCTCCCACGCTGACCTCTGGTCCAGACCACCTTTCGTCCACCATAATTGGGCGAAACTTTGGGATTCACCGTGTGGGGCCTTGAGGACGCCGCTCCAGACTGGTGAGGACTCAAGGGGAAGCGAACCGCAACCGGCGGCGCCCCCGCGGGGACGGGAGAACCAGCGCGTGGAACCGAACGGCATGGGGCAACTGGGGGCTACCGCTCGCCGCAACTGCGGATGACGACGCCTACGTCCGGATCACGGACCAGGGTCTCGCCGACTACGAGGAGCAGTACGGCGACGAGGTCGGCGACCTCCCGACCTACCGACCCACGGTCGGCTGCATCATCCCCGCCTACAACGAGGCGGAGACGATCGCCGGCGTGCTCGACTCGCTGCTGCAGCAGACCCGGCTCCCCGACACGATCCACGTCATCATCAACAACACCAGCGACGACTCGGTCGAGATCGCCAGCTACTACGCCGGTCCCCACACCCGGATGACGCCGACGGGCGAGCAGAGCACCGTCATCTACGTCCACGACATCGGCAAGAACCCCGACAAGAAGGTCGGCGCGCTCAACTACGGCTACTCCCTCGTCGAGACCGCGGACTACCTGCTCGGCGTCGACGGCGACACCACGCCCGAGCCCGACGCCGTCCAGCACCTCGTCGACGAGATCGCCAGCGACGACCGGATCGGCGGCATCTCCGCGATCTACTCGATCGACGACAGCGCGCTCGAGGGCCCGATCTCGAAGTTCCTGATCGCCGGCCAGCGCGCCCAGTTCGCGGCCTTCAACATGCAGAACATGCTCAAGGGCCGCAACATGGCAGTCCTCGGCGGCCAGTTCTCCATCTTCTCCACCCAGGCGCTGCGCGACGTGCTGCGCGACAGCCACCAGCGCACGCCCTGGGTCAACGACAGCGAGGTCGAGGACTCACTCCTGTCGCTGCAGATCAAGAGCGCCGGCTACCTCACCAAGATCAGCGCTCGGGCCCGCGCCCACGTCGGCGGCATGACCACACTTCGCTCGCTCGACGCCCAGCAGGTCAAGTGGAACTTCGGCGCCATCGACCTGATGTGGCCCGGCCAGCGTGGTGACACCAAGGGTCAGCCGTTCCACCCCAACCTGCGGTTGCGGTGGTTCGAGCACATGTCGATGGTCATCAACATCACGACCCGGTTCATGTTCGTGCTGCTGCTGGCCGGATCGCTCAGCATCCACGCCTTCATCTTCAGCCCGTGGTGGCTGATCCCGCCGTTCGCCGCCATCTGGCTGAACTTCCGGGTCGCGCGCTCCATGGAGTTCGTCAACAGACGCGACTACCTCTTCGCGGTGCTGGTGGTCCCAGCCGAGTCCTACATGGTGATCCGGATGGGTCACTTCGTCCGCGCGTGGCTGAAGTTCTTCAGCCGTCAGCAGACCGACAACTGGGCCGCCCAGGCCAAGGCCGAGCGCGGCAAGGGCATCGCCTGGCTCTACCCGTTCGTGGCCGCCTTCGGCATCTTCCTGGTCGCGGCCGCGGTCTGGATCCAGCTCCCGATCGGGCTCCGGTCCGACATCCTCGCCGTCTGCTGGCCGATCCTCGGGGTCATCACCGTCCTCCAGACCGCCTGGATGATCATCAAGTCCACGAAGCGCTACCGCGGCTTCAAGGCATGACCACGTCGGCCCGTCGCCGCACCTTCTCCCAGGAGCCCCTCATGACCCCTCCACGCTCGCGCCTGCGCGCCTCCGCGGCGAGCCTCGTCGGTCTCGCCGCCGTGCTCGCCCTGTCGACCGGCTGCTCGGCCATCGACAACCTGACCGGCTCCAGCGACGACCCGTCGTCCGCGCCGTCCGCGTCGCCGACCGCGACCGAGACGCCGTACGACTCCCAGTTCACCCGCGACGGCACGTTCCAGTCGCACATCAAGCGCGCCAACGGCATGGACTTCGTCTACACGCTCTACCCGACCAAGTCGACGCCGCGCACCAACGAGTGGTACCCGAAGGGCAAGAAGTACTTCTCCTTCACCTTCCAGGCCTACGACCTCAACCGCGAGATCCGAGACCCGTTCTCCACCAAGCGCCGGGTCTACCTCGATCACATCACCGTGACCTCGGAGACGATCCGCAGCGGTGGCGGCGCACCCGAGCACCCCTTCGAGCTCGACGTCGTCGCGAAGGACCACACCTTCGACCCGGAGCCCGTGTCGACCAAGTACGGCATGCTCATCACCTCGCCGAAGGGCGCCTTCGAGCTCCGCAACAACACGATCAAGCCGACAGCCGACGACACCACCGGCATCGACCTGCACTTCACGGCCACCGTGTGGGTGCAGAAGAGGGCCGGCGGCACCGAGTACGAGAAGATGACGATCAAGCAGAAGGTCCCGATCGCGATCTTCAGCTCCGACAAGCCCACCGAGGCCCAGTCGATCCCCGTCGACGCCAACTGAGCTGCCTCGGCCCGAGCACGCGAGGGCCGGGAGCGTACCAGCAGCCAGATCGAGTAGCCGCGCGGCTGAGGAACGAAGCTCGCGACCGGCGTATCGAGACCTCATCGACGGGTCTCGATACGCTCGCTGGCGCTCGCTACTCGACCAACGAAAGGTCGCTCATGCGGCTTCGGCGAGGCGGTAGCCGACGCCGCGGACCGTCTCGATGTAGCGCGGGGTCGAGGCGTCGTCACCGATCTTGCGGCGCAGGTTGGCGATGTGCACCTCGACCGAGCGCTTGTCGGCTTCGTTGACGAAGTACGACGTGACGTACTGCTGACCACGCATGGTCAGCACCAGATCGGCCTTGCTCCGCACCCGGCGACCCGTGCTCATCAGTGAGGCGAGCAGGTCGAACTCGGTGCGGGTCAGATCGACCACGCCGCCGTTGACGGTGACCACGCGGGTCTCGTTGTTGAGCGCGAGCCCGTTGAACCGCAGCCAGCCGGCCTGGTGCGGGTCCACCGAAGCGGCCGCAGGCTGAGGCGCCACGGGCTGCTGGACCGGTGCGGCCGGCTGCTGGACGGGTGCTGGCGGCGCGGCCACCGGAGCCTCGGGAGGCGGGGTCGCCAGCGGCTGGAGCGGCGCGGACGCCGCCAGGTCGCGTGCGGCAGCGGCGGCCGAGGACGGCGCCGGTACCGGCTCGACCTCGCGATCACCATCGGCCCAGCCACCCGACTTGTCCTGGCGCGTCCGCGGACGGCGCAGCATCGAGTCGGCGCGAGCGCGCAGCTCGCGCGGCCGGAACGGCTTGACGAGGTAGTCATCGGCGCCGGCCTCGAAGCCCTGGACGACGTCGATCTCGTCGGCCAGCGCCGTGATCATGATCAGGTAGGTGCTGCTGAACTCCCGCAGCCGCTTGGCGACCGCGAAACCGTCCATGCCCGGCATGTTGACGTCGAGCGTCGTGATCAGCGGATTGTGGGTCCGCACGGCCTCGACCCCCTCGGGGCCGTTCTCCGTGATCACGGTCCTGAAACCGGACTGCGTCAAAACGATGTCGATGAGGTCTCGTACATCGGGATCGTCCTCGATGATGACGGCGACCCAGTCATTGCCCGGCTCCATGAGGCGCATGCTAACAACGGCAAGTGCTCCACTCGTCACGTGCGGAGGTCAACGCGCCGGTTTCTCACCAACCGGACGCAGTCGCCAGTTCCATCGTGCGTTCCGGCCAGAACTCGCCGGCCGGCGGACCGCCGCCACACTCGCCGTCGCTCTCGCCCGGGGGCTTGACCCAGACGAACCCGTCGAGGGCCCCCTGGTCGGTCGCCGGACCGGGCGGAGTCCCGAAGGCTCGGCCGCCCGGGTTGCACCAGTTCTGCGTGGATCCGTTGCCGTTGCGGCCGCTGTCGATGATGTAGTGCGCGCCGCCCAGCAGCTCGCTGAGCTTCTCGCCGTAGGCGCGCTCGTCCTGGTCGGTCTGGTAGTTGGCGACATTCGTCGCGAACCCGCGGACCCCGTCGACGCCGACCTCCTCGAGCAGCTTCGCCAGCTTGGCGGGCTCGACCCAGTTCGAGTGACCGCCGTCGACGTACGTCGCGACGCCGGCTGCCTTCAACCGCGCGACCGCGTCGGAGATCAGCTGCACGCGCTGCTCGCGCCGGTCGCACTCCAGCGAGGAGGCGAGCGCGTCGGGCTCGACGACCGCGACCGCATGCTCACCCGCGCCGGCCGCGTCGGCGATCTCCTGGACCCAGGGGCCGTACTCCGCCGCTGGAAGGCCGCCCTCGGAGAAGCCGCCGCTGCAGTCACGGTCGGGGATGCCGTAGACCACGAACGTCGGGACCTGCCCCGCTTGGTCCGCGGCGGTCATCACGCCGGTCACGAAGGGACCGACCTTGCCGGCGGGGTACTGCTCCGGCGTGAGCCAGATGCCCTGCGGGACGCTCGCCAGGCGCGAGAAGACGTCGGCACGGTCGGTGTTGCCGTCTGCCTTCGCCTGCGTGGCCGCCTGGGCCGTGCGCGAGCTCGGGTCGGCGTAGCCCGCGCCGACGGCGTAGGGGTTCCCGCCCGGCGTGCTGCTGGCGCCCGGATCGTCCGATCCCCCACCGGAGCACCCGGTCAGGACCAGCAGGAGGCCGAGGACGGCAGCGACCGGTCGGAAGGCGAGAGGCACGGGCGCAATCATGCCCGAGCAGTGCACGAGGCCCCTCCGACCGGCTCGCCGGTCGAAGGGGCCTCGTCGGCACGTGGTCGTCAGGCGCTCTGGGAGTTTCGCGCCCGTCCGGGAGCGAAGAGGCTGGCGACCACCGCCACGGCCACTGCGGCCGCGCCGGTCAGGAGGGCGGGTCCGATCGCACCGTCGTACCCGGTCGGCGTGAGCTCTCCCCCGTTGCCGAGGAAGACCGCGACCAGCAGCGGCGATGCCGAGCGCGACACCGAACTCGCGGATCGTGGAGTTGGCCGAGCTGGCGACCGCGAAGTCGCTGTCCGGCAGCCCGTCGAGCACCATCGTCGCGGCCGGCGCGAAGGTCAGACCCATCCCGATGCCGGCCATGATCAGGGGCACGATGAAGGACGGGTAGGTCGACCCGTTCTCGGTGATCACCGCGAACCACACCAGGGCCGACGGTCTGGAGGACGAGGCCGGTGAAGAGCAGCGCTCGGAAGCCGAGCCGCCCGACGAGCGCACCGGCGATCGGCGCGAGCCACCATCGGAGCCGCGGTCCACGGCAGGGTCCGGATCCCGGCCTCCAGCGGCGCTGTAGCCCTGGACGACCTGGAGGTACTGCGCCAGCAGGAAGACGGTGCCGAACATGCCGAGCGTGAAGAACAGGTAGACGACGTTGGCGACCCGGAACTTGCGCGCGGCGAAGAGCCGCAGCGGGAGCACGGCGTACGAGCGACCGCGCGCCCACAGGGCGTACGCCGGCAGCAGCAGGCCGGCGAGCACGAGCGGGCCGAGCACCAGCGGGTCGGTCCAGCCGTCGTCGTTGCCGTGGACGATGCCCCAGATGCCGAGGAAGACCGCGCCGCCGAGCAGCAGCACGCCGATCGGGTCGAGCGTCTGCCAGGTGCCCCGCGACTCCGGGATCGCGACCAGCAGCAGCGGGCAGCGCCACCAGCGCGACCGGGACGTTGAGCCAGAAGATCGCCTGCCAGCTGACGCCCTCGACGACCGCGCCGCCGATGACCGGGCCGAGCGCGACGCCGAGGCCGCTGACGCCGCCCCAGATGCCGATGGCGAGCGGCACGCATGGCCGGCGGGCACGGCGGCGGCGAGCAGGGTGAGCGAGAGCGGCATGATCGCCGCCGCGCCGAGGCCCTGGACCGCCCGGGCCGCGATCAGCGCCTCGGAGGTGGTGCTCAGCGCCGAGGCGATCGAGGCCAGGGTGAAGACGGTGAGTCCGACGAGCATCATCCGCCGGCGGCCGAGCCGGTCGCCGAGCGTCGCCGCCGGGAGCATGAAGGTCGCGAAGGTCAGCGTGTAGGCGTTCATGAACCAGGACAGCTGGCCGACCGAGGAGTCCAGGTCGACGTGGATCACCGGCAGCGCGCTGGTCATCACCAGGTTGTCGAGGGTGGCCATGAACATCGGCAGGGAGGCCGCCACGATCGCCAACCACACCGGGATGTGGCGGCGTCGGACCGCGGGCTGGTCCGGGCCAGCGACCCGGGGTTGGTCGAGAGTGGTCATCGGAGGCTCCGTCAAGAAGGCATTGAATGATTACTTACTCGGAGACCGTAAGTAATCGACTGATAACATGTCAAGCATGATGGTCGAGAAAGTCAGCCGGATGTCTGCCGAGGACCGTCGGGCGCTGGTCCTGGAGGCGGCGACCCGGGCCTTCGCGCACGGCGGCTACCACGGCACCAGCACCGACGCGGTCGCCAAGGAGGCCGGCGTCTCCCAGCCCTACGTCGTCCGCATCTTCGGCACCAAGCTCGAGCTCTTCCTCGAGGTCTTCGAGAGCTCGGTCGGGCGGATCAAGGCGGCGTTCGAGGACGTCCTCGCCGCCTCGCCGTTCGACCCGGAGAGCGAGGACGACAAGGTCCGGATGGGGATGGCCTACACCGAGCTGCTGCGCGACCACGACTTCCTGCAGGTGATGATGCACGGCTTCTCGAACGGCGACGTGCCGGAGATCGCAGCCAGCGCGCGCCGCTGCATGGGCGCGGTCTTCGCGACCATCCAGCGCACCGGCTGGGACGACGAGAAGGTCCGCGACTTCGTGGCCCACGGGATGCTGCTCAACGTGATGATCTCGATGCGGGCCATCGAGCACCTCGAGGAGGGCGACCCGCTGTCGACACTGGCGGCCTGCGCCTTCGGCGACGAGCTCGACCTGCTTCAATCGCCGGCGTGACCGCTCTCGTCCTCGCCTCCCAGTCCCCCGCCCGCCTGGCCACCCTGCGCAGCGCCGGCATCGAGCCGGTGGTGATCGTCTCCGGCGTCGACGAGGACCAGCTCGAGGGACTGCCGCCCGCCGAGCTCGCGCTCCAGCTCGCCGAGCTGAAGTGCGCGGCGGTCGCCACGCGTGACGACGTGCCGGCCGGCGCCCTGGTGCTCGGCTGCGACTCCGTCCTCGAGCTCGACGGCGAGGCGCTCGGCAAGCCCGGCGACGCCGCCACCGCGACGAGCCGCTGGCAGGCGATGCGCGGTCGCTCCGGCGTCCTGCAGACGGGCCACTGCCTGCGCGACACCGCGACCGGTCAGGTGGCGGCGGCCACGGCCTCGACGACGGTCCACTTCGCGGACGTGACCGACGACGAGATCGCGGCGTACGTCGCGACCGGCGAGCCGCTGGTCGTGGCCGGTGCGTTCACGGTCGACGGTCTCGGCGGCGCGTTCGTCACCGGCATCGAGGGCGACCACCACAACGTGGTCGGCGTCAGCCTGCCGCTGGTCAGGGAGCTGGTGGCCGAGCTGGGTCACTCGTGGACGGAGCTGTGGGCTCCTCGGTGACGTCGCGCACCGGTTCGTCGAGCGGCTCGATGTCGAGCTCGGCCAGCTCGAAGACCTGCATCGGGTGCTGCTTGAGGTCGGCGAGGTGCACCGGGCGCTGGAAGACCAGCGTCCGGAAGAGGTAGAAGCGGGCGACCATGCCGAGGAAGAGGCCGATCACGTTGGCGGCCATGTTGTCGGAGTAGGGGTCGTCGAGGCCGAGCACGTTGCGGCTGATCCACAGGCACGCGATCGGGATCAGCATCGTGGCCACGTTGATCACCACGAACAGCAGCCGGCCGCCGTCGGCGGTGCGCGGCGGGCGGTCCTTGAAGACCCAGGTGCGGCTGCCGCGATAGCTGACGACCATGCCGATCAGGTTGGCGATCACGAAGGCCAGGTAGGGCTGTCCCGACAGCAGGGCGTCCCAGCCGGTGTGGAAGCCGTGCACCAGGAAGTTGAAGATGATGACGGCGACGACGGTCGCGAGGCCACCGACCGCGAGGAACCGGTAAGCCTCGGTGAAGATCCGATGCCACCGGCTGCCCATGCGGTCAAGGCTAACCGCTGGCTCCGGTCAGGCCGGCAGCGACGGCCCCCGCACGACCTTGATGTTGAAGTCGGAACCGCCCAGCGCCACCGCCGTACGCACCCAGAGGGCCAGGAACATCTCGGGCCCGCGGGCCGTGTCGAGAGCACCCAGGTCGATGACGTCGGTGTGTCCGAGCTCGCGGAGCAGAGCCGACACCGTCGCCTTCGCGTCCGGGTCGTCTCCCGAGACGAACACGGTCGTGCTCTCCCCCAGGCTGCCGGGATCGACCATCACGGCGTTGTTCATCGTGTTCAGGGTCTTCACCACGCGAGCATCCGGATGGGCTCGCTGCACCATCTCGGCCAGCGAGTCGTCGTCCTTCACGAACAGCCGGGGCGGGAAGCCGTGGCTGTGGTCCAGCGGGTTGGAGAGGTCGAGGAGCACCCGGCCGGCGAGGTCGCCGACCTCGGCCAGGATGCCGAGGGCGATGTCGCCGCCGAGCGCGTTGACGACCAGCGTCTGCACCGGCCGCAGAGCCGGCGAACGCCTCGAGTCGTACGCCGGGGTGCTCGGCCGCCCAGGCGCTGTGGTCGTCGCGAGCGGCAGTGGTCGCCGGGTCACGGGTCGCCATCGTGACGTCGTGGCCCAGGTCGTCGAGGCGGCCGGCGACGGCGCGACCCACGGCCCCGGTGCCGAGCACGGAGATCTTCATGAGGCGACGCTAGAACCTCAACCACGATTGAGGTCAAGGTCGTCGGGGGGATCACTCGACCGGCAGGCCGAGCCCCCGCGCGATCAGCATCCGCTGCACCTCGGAGGTGCCCTCACCGATCTCGAGCACCTTGGCGTCGCGGTAGAACCGCGCGACGGGGTACTCCTCCATGAAGCCGTAGCCGCCGAAGACCTGGGTCGCGATCCGGGTCGCGGTGACCGCGGACTCGGTGGCGTAGAGCTTCGCGACCGCCGCGGCCTGCTTGAACTCCTTCACCGGAGCGCCCGCCGTCCTTCATCGCCGCGGCCCGGTAGGTCAGCAGGCGGCTGGCGTGCAGCATCACCTCGAGGTCGGCGATCTGGAAGGCGACGCCCTGCTTGCGACCGATCGGGCCGCCGAAGGTCTGCCGCTGACCGGCGTACTCGAGGCTCATGTCGAGGCAGGCCTGGATGCAGCCGACGGCGAGAGCGGCGATCGCGACCCGGCCGTCGTCGAGGGTGGCGAGGAACTGGGCGTAGCCGCGACCGCGCGTGCCGAGGAGGTTGGCCTCGGGCACCCGGGCGCCCTCGAAGGACAGCGGGTGGGTGTCGGAGGCGTGCCAGCCGAGCTTGTCGTAGGGCTTCTCGGCGGTGAAGCCGGGCGTGCCGCTCGGCAGCATGATCGTGCTGATCTCGGGCCGGCCGTCCTCGCGCTCGCCGGTGCGGGCGGTCACGGTGACGACGCTGGTGATCGACGAGCCGGAGTTGGTGATGAACTGCTTGGCGCCGTTGACCACCCACTCGCCGTTCTCGAGCACCGCCTTGGTCTTGGTGGCGCCCGCGTCGGACCCGGCGCCCGGCTCGGTCAGGCCGAAGCCGGCCAGCGCCGTGCCGGCGACCAGGTCGGGCAGCCAGGTCTGCTTCTGCTCGTCGGTGCCGTAGGTCAGGATCGGGTTGATGCCGAGGCCGACCGCGGCCTCGAGGGTGATGCCCATCGACTGGTCGACGCGGCCGATCTCCTCGATCGCGACGCAGAGGCTGGTGAAGTCGCCGTCCTCGCCGGCGCCGCCGTACTCCTCGGGCGAGGTGAGGCCGAAGAGCCCGAGCGAGCCCATCTTCTGCACCACGTCGACCGGGAAGTGGTGGTCGCGGTCCCACTGCGCCGCGTGCGGGGCGATCTCGGCCTCGGCGAAGTCGCGGACCGCACGCCGGAACTCCTCGTGCTCGCGGGACAGCTCGTACGTCGACTGCGTGCTCATGCGCGCCACCCTAGCCCGTTGGTTAGCGTTTGTTAACCGGACGTCTCGGCATGTGGCGGGCATTCAGGCACAAAAGGTTACGAACCAGAAAAACATTCGCCCAAACCCTTGCCAACGAGAAGTTCTCCGGGATTGCATGCCACGGTCAAGCAGGTAGATCTCGGCTACCCCGTCGACGATGTACCTGCGCCCCCATGAGCAGAACTGGAGCACGCATGCATCGCAGGTACGGCGTCGTCCTTGGCGCCGCGACGGCAGCAGCCGTCACCGCCGCGCTCTTCGCACCCGGCGGGATCGGCCACCGCCGATCCCCGGTGCCGCGCGGTCCACCGGACCCGGCGCCACCGCGCCCGGCTCCGACCACCAGGAAGTCGGTCCCGACTACAACAACGGCAAGCCGCTCGCGGCCGCCCCGGGCCTCGAGAAGGCGCTCGACAGGGCGTGCCGCGCCGCGCCGCCGCCAAGCGCGAGGCGCACGACCCCCAGGTCGGTGACACCCGCAGCTGGCTGGCCAACGACGACACCACCGGCGAGATCTACCGCAAGGACTTCGTCCTGCGCGGCATCGGTGACCACATCCAGGTCTGGGTCGCCGTCGACACCACGTTCCCGGCGGGCGACTGCCGCAACGACCTCGGCCTGACCGACGTCACCGACGCGCAGGTCGACAGCTTCATCCACGAGTTCGACACCAACATCTACCCGAAGGAGTCGGCGTCCTTCTCCGTGCCGCCGAGCCTCGACGGGACCAACAACCTGATCCCGGGCCCGAAGCCGGACAGCGCGCCCGACTACTACCAGGTCTCCGCCGGCCAGGCCGACGACATCGTCGACGCTGGTCGACAACGTCCGCGACGCGAACTACTACGACCCGTCCACCCCGGACGGCCAGACGTTCATCGCGGGCTTCTTCTACTCGACGTTCAACCAGTACGTCGACCGCAACATCATGACGATCGACGCGAGCGACTGGCTGCACCGCACCGGTGCCAACCCGCCGGACGACTCGCGCCGACCCGGCGTACGTCGCGTGCGCCCAGTCGCAGGGCTACACCCGCCCGCTACGGCGCGCCGCACCCGCACGACTACGAGGGCACCTTCGCCCACGAGTACCAGCACCTGCTGGAGAGCTACGTCGACGCCGACGAGACCAGCTGGGTCAACGAGGGCCTCTCCGACTACGCGCAGTCGCTGGTCGGCTACGTCGACACCAACGCTGCCGCCGACCGATCCCGACGCGGACTCCCACATCGGCTGCTTCGAGGGCTACCTGCCCGAGAACTACGGCGGTGCGGAGAACTCCCTGACCCTGTGGCAGGACCAGGGCGGCCCCGAGATCCTCTGCGACTACGGCGCGGCGTACTCCTTCATGATGTACCTCTACTCGCACTACGGCGAGGCGTTCATGAGCGCGCTGCACACCCAGCCGGCCAACGGCCTCGAGCGGCCTGAACGAAGGTGCTCAAGCAGTTCGAGTCCAACGAGACCGCCAAGGCAGACCGTCCACGACTGGGCGGTCGACCATGGCGCTCGACTCGGCGATCGACTCGAGCGGCAAGGTCAACGGCGGGTCGAAGAAGTTCTTCACCGCCTCCGACCTGAACGCCTCGATCAACTGGGCCAACCCGCAGTCCTACGACAGCCCGGGTGCGCCGCCGAACGGCGTCCGACTACGTGCGGCTCGGCAAGCCGCGGTCACTGGCTCAACGCCGAGCAAGATCGACCAGATCAGCTTCACAGGGTGGCCAGACGCTCGCACCCGACGACGGTCGAGTGGACCGTCGACAGCACGCCGCCGGACGCCACCACCGAGGACACCACCTGTGGTGCCGTCGAGCCCGGCACCGGTGCCGCCGCGCTGTACGCCGGCTGCGGCGAGAACCTGGACCGCTCCATCGTCCGCCCGGTGACCGTGCCGGCCGCGGGCGGCACGCTGTCGTTCCAGGCGCTGTGGGACACCGAGGAGGGCTGGGACTTCGGCTTCGTCCAGATCTCGACCGACGGCGGCAAGACCTGGAAGTCGCTCGCGACCGAGGACACCACGACGAGCACGACCCCGGTGCCGTGCAGCAACGTGGTCGCCGAGCTGCCGGGCTTCACCGGCGACTCGGGTGAGTGGAAGACCGAGAACGCCGACCTGTCGGCGTACGCCGGCAAGAAGGTCCTGATCGGGTTCCGCTACATCACCGACCCGGGCGTCAACGAGTCCGGCTTCTGGGTCCGCGACATCCACGTCGGGGGCACCACGCTGCCGAGCGACTCGCTCGACGGCTGGAAGACCATCACCCAGGTGGTCCCGGTCGCCGTCCCGGACTGGACGGTCCAGCTGGTCGGCATCGCCGACAACAAGGTCACCTGGATACCACAAGCCTCAAGATCGACAAGTCCTTCGACGGCTCGATCAAGGGCAGGACCTCCAGAAGGCCGCTGGGCGGGAAGAAGGCGACCACCGTGGCGGCACTCGTCACGATGGACGACCCGAGCGAGTCGATCACGCAGTACGGCAAGTACGAGCTGACGGTGAAGGCACCGCTCGTCGTCGGCAACCGCACGACCGCCGGCCGCTGACCTCAGCGACCGCGTAGCGCACCTTGTCCGGCCCTGGTCCGGGACGACCCGTCCCGGACCAGGGTCGGACCGTCTTCCGGGAATGCGACATGGGCCACACCGGGCGCGGGGTCCCCTCCGCCCGCCCGAGCGATAGCCTGCCCGGCGGAGATCGAACCGATTGAGCGGAGTGTTCAGTGCCGGAGAGCAAGGGACTGCAGAAGGTCCTCATCGCCAACCGCGGGGAGATCGCTGTCCGCGTGATCCGCGCGTGCAAGGACGCGGGCATCGGGAGCGTGGCGGTCTACGCCGAGCCCGACCGCGACGCGCTGTTCGTCCGGCTCGCCGACGAGGCGCACTCCCTGGGCGGCTGCCACTCCCGCTGACTCCTACCTCGACATCGCGAAGATCATCGCGGTCGCCGAGAAGTCCGGGGCCGACTCCGTGCACCCGGGCTACGGCTTCCTCGCCGAGAACGCCGACTTCGCGCAGGCCGTGCTCGACGCCGGCCTGATCTGGATCGGTCCCCCGCCGGCCGCGATCGAGGCGCTCGGCGACAAGGCCAAGGCCAAGCACATCGCCGTGAAGGCGAACGCCCCGCTCGCGCCCGGCACCAAGGACGCGCTCAAGGACGCCGACGAGGCCGTGAAGTTCGCCGAGGAGAACGGCCTCCCGATCGCGATCAAGGCCGTCTTCGGCGGCGGCGGTCGCGGCCTCAAGGTCGCCCGCACGCTCGAGGAGATCCCCGACGCCTTCGAGTCGGCGGTCCGCGAGGCGGTCAGCGCCTTCGGTCGCGGCGAGTGCCTCGTCGAGAAGTTCCTCGACAAGCCGCGCCACGTCGAGACCCAGTGCCTGGCCGACCAGCACGGCAACGTCGTGGTGGTCTCCACCCGCGACTGCTCGCTGCAGCGCCGCAACCAGAAGCTGGTCGAGGAGGCGCCCGCGCCGTTCCTGTCCGACGAGCAGCTGAGCGAGCTCTACGAGTCCTCCAAGCGGATCCTGAAGGAGGCCGGCTACTACGGCGCCGGCACCTGCGAGTTCCTGGTCGCCCAGGACGGCTCGATCTCCTTCCTCGAGGTCAACACCCGCCTCCAGGTCGAGCACTGCGTCTCCGAGGAGGTCACCGGCATCGACCTGGTCCGCGAGATGTTCCGGATCGCCGCCGGCGAGGAGCTCGGCTACGACGACCCGGAGATCCGCGGCCACTCGATCGAGTTCCGGATCAACGCCGAGGACGGCGGCCGCAACTTCATGCCCGCCCCCGGCACCCTGTCCGCGTGGTCCCCGCCGCAGGGTCCCGGCGTCCGCGTCGACGGCGGCTACGAGAACGGCGAGACCATCCCCGGCTCGTTCGACTCGCTCATCGCCAAGCTGATCGTCACCGGCCGCGACCGCACCCAGGCGCTCGAGCGCTCGCGTCGCGCCCTCGACGAGTTCGTGGTCGACGGCATGCCGACGGTCATCCCCTTCCACCAGGCGGTCGTGCGCGACCCGGCGTACGTCGGACCGTCGAACCCGACCGGCGAGGGCTCGTTCGACGTCTACACGCAGTGGATCGAGACCGACTTCGACAACCAGATCACGCCGTACGCCGGCGACTCGCGCGCGAGGCCGGAGGAGGCCGGCGAGCGGCAGACCGTGGTCGTCGAGGTCGGCGGCAAGCGCCTCGAGGTCGTCATCCCCGGCGGGCTGGGTGGCCTCGCCGCCGGTCCGGCCGCGGGGGCCAAGAAGGCCAAGCGCGCCGGCGGCAAGAAGGCCGGCGCCGCAGGTCAGCGGTGACGCGGTCGCGAGCCCGATGCAGGGCACGGTCGTCAAGGTCGTCGTCGAGGAGGGCCAGGAGGTCGCCGAGGGCGACACCATCGTGGTCATCGAGGCGATGAAGATGGAGCAGCCGCTCAAGGCCCACAAGGCCGGCACCGTCACCGGCCTCCAGGCCGAGGTCGGCGCCACCGTCGGCAACGGCGCGGTGATCTGCGAGATCAAGTGAGCTGCCCGAGGCTGGGCTCGCGAAGGCTCGGCCGCAGCAGCCAGGTCGAGCAGCCGCGCGGCTGAGGAACCGAAGCCGCGACCGACGACTGCAGACCAAGGACGCCCACCGGCTAGTTTCGGTTGCATGCGACTGCGGGAGCCGAGCCAGCGGGTGAGTCCACGCGCGCGGACGATGTGGATGCTCACCGCGGCCCTCGAAGGCATCGTGCTGCTCGCGGTCCTGGTCGTGGTCGGGCCGGTGACCGACTGGATCCCGATCCCGTGGTGGACCGTCGTGCTGGCCGCGCTCGTGGTCGTGGCGTACGTCGTGACCGTGCCGCAGTGGCGCTACCTCGTGCACCGCTGGGAGGTCACCGAGACCGCCGTCTACACCCAGACCGGCTGGTGGGCCCGGGAGCGCCGGATCGCGCCGATGTCGCGGATCCAGACGGTCGACCACGTGGAGGGAGCGATCTCCCGCCTGTTCGGGCTCGCGACGGTGACGGTGACGACCGCCTCCGCTGCCGGCGCGCTGGAGATCTCCGGTCTCGAGCGCGACCGCGCGCTCGCCCTGGTCGACGAGCTGACGATCCGGGCCGACAGCGTGGCGGGCGACGCCACGTGACGACACCGCAGACAGTGGATCGACAGCTCGCTGACTGGCAGCGGCTCGACCCCCGGATGCTGCTGGTCTACCCGGTCAAGGAGCTGATCCGCTTCCTGCCGGTCCTGATCGGCCTCTTCCTCGCCGGCACCGCGTCGGGGAACGCCGGCGACTGGTGGCACGGGATCGGCGTGGCCATCCCGATCTCGCTCGGGGTGCTGCGCTACTTCACGACGTCCTTCCGGATCGCCGCGGGGCGGGTCGAGCTGCGCCGCGGGCTCGTCAACCGGCACCTGCTCTCGACGCCGCTCGACCGGGTCCGCACCGTCGACGTCACCGCCTCCCCCATCCACCGGGCGCTGGGACTGACGTCGGTCCGGATCGGGACCGGCACGGCCTCCACCGACGGTGACGACCGGATCGACCTGGACGGCCTGCCGGTCGAGCGGGCCCGGCAGCTGCGCACCGACCTGCTCCTGCTCGGCGAGACCTCGGACACCCCGGAGAAGACGACTGCTCCGGTCGAGCCGCTGCTGCGGTTCGACCCCTCGTGGGTGCGGTTCGCGCCGCTCACCAGCTCGGGCCTGGTCATCGCGGCCGGCGTGCTCGGTGCGGCGATGCAGGGCATCAACCTCGCGGGTGGCCTCCAGCGCTTCGACCCCGAGCGGGTCGCGAACGACGCGGCGGGCTGGTCGGTGTGGGTCGCCGTACCCCTCGCCCTGGTCGGGCTGCTGGTGATCGTCACCGGGCTGTCGATCGGCGGCTACCTGGTCACCAACTGGGCCTTCGAGCTGTCGCACACCGGATCGGCCCGCCGCGGCGCCTGGCACCTGCGGCGCGGCCTGTTCACGACGCGCGAGACCACGCTCGACGACGAGCGGGTCCGCGGTGTCAGCCTCGGTGAGCCGATCGGGCTCCGCCTGGCGCGCGGTGCCCGGGTGTCGGCGATCGTCACCGGGCTCGGCAGCAAGGAGTCGGGGAGCTCGATCCTGGTGCCACCCGCACCTCGAGCGGTCGTCGAGCGGGTCGCGGGCCTGGTGCTGCGCACCAGTGCGCCTCTCGAGTCGACGCCTCACCGGTCACGGCCCGCGCGCACGGACCCGCCGCTACACCCGCGCCCTGTGGCCGACCGCTCGCGCTCCTGCTCGCCGTCGTGGCCCTGGTCGTCTGGGCCGGCCTGCCGCCGTGGACGCTGGGCATCGCCGTGCTCGCCGTACCGGCCGCGTCTCCTGCTCGCCCGGGACCGGGCCGCCGCCCTGGGCCACGCGCCTCGTCGACCGGCACCTGGTCGCGCGTTCGGGCAGCATCGACCGGCGCCGTGAGGCCCTCCAGCTCGACGGGGTGATCGGCTGGAACCTGCGCTCGACCTGGTTCCAGCGCCGGGCCGGGCTCACCGCCCTGGTCGCGACGACCGCCGGCGGCCGCCAGTCGGTCACCGTCCTCGACGTGCCCGAGCCCGCTGCCCTCGCGCTGGCCCGGAGGCGCACCCGCACCTGATCGACCAGTTCCTCCTCTGACGGCGCTCCGCTGACGTACTTTGGACGCATCAGCGAGTGGCTCGGCACTCACCGCCTCACTCCAGGGAGGGTGTCCATGCGTCGGCTTCGCCGCCCCCTCACGATCGTCGCCGCCCTCGTCGTGACGCTCGACCTCTGGGCCGCTCTGCCGCCCGCCACCGCCGCCACCGCCCCACCGCGACCACTGCGACCACCTCGGCCGAGCAGGGCAGCGGCTGCTTCGTGCCCCAGCTGCACGGGCTCCGGATGGGCTCGGCCAAGATCGAGCTCGAATGGGCGAACTGCAGCCTCGGCAAGATCACCTACAAGCACACGGGCAGGCGGCTTCGTGGCGTGGTGATCGCGCAGTCGAAGGCTCCCGGCACCTACGCCGTCGCCCAGAGCCCGGTCGGGATCACCCTGGGGAGTCGACTGTGACCGGACACCGCGGCTCCTGACGGCCGTGGCGCGGCGTTACCGCCGCGTGACAGCTGGGCTACGGCTCGTCTCGCAGGAGCTCGGGCGCTCGGCGACCGGGCCAATCGCTTATAGCGTGTCCGCATGTTCTCCAAGGTGCTGGTGGCCAACCGCGGCGAGATCGCGATCCGTGCGTTCCGCGCCGCCTACGAGCTCGGCGCACGCACGGTGGCGGTCTTCCCCTACGAGGACCGCTGGTCGGAGCACCGGCTGAAGGCGGACGAGGCCTACGAGATCGGTGAGCGCGGGCACCCGGTGCGGGCCTACCTCGACCCCGAGGCCATCGTCGCCACCGCGCTGCGGGCGGGTGCGGACGCGGTCTACCCCGGCTACGGCTTCCTGTCCGAGAACCCCGCCCTCGCCGAGGCCTGCGCGAACGCCGGCATCACCTTCGTCGGCCCGACCTCCGACGTCCTCGAGCTGACCGGCAACAAGGCCCGCGCGATCGCGGCCGCCAAGGCTGCCGGCGTACCCACGCTCGCGTCGGTCGAGCCGTCCACGGACGTCGACACGCTCGTCGAGGCGGTCGCGGACCTGCCGTACCCGCTCTTCGTGAAGGCCGTCGCGGGTGGCGGCGGACGAGGCATGCGGCGCGTGGAGTCGCCGAAGGACCTGCGCGAGGCGGTCGAGACCTGCATGCGCGAGGGCGAGGCCGCGTTCGGCGACCCGACCGTCTTCATCGAGCAGGCCGTCGTCGAGCCGCGCCACATCGAGGTGCAGATCCTCGCCGACGGCGAGGGCAACGTGATCCACCTCTTCGAGCGCGACTGCTCGGTGCAGCGCCGCCACCAGAAGGTCATCGAGATCGCCCCGGCCCCCAACCTGGACCCCGGAGCTCCGCGACCGGATGTGTGCCGACGCGGTCCGCTTCGCGAAGGAGATCGGCTACCGCAACGCCGGCACCGTGGAGTTCCTGCTCGACCCCGACGGCAACTACGTCTTCATCGAGATGAACCCGCGCATCCAGGTCGAGCACACCGTGACCGAGGAGGTCACCGACGTCGACCTCGTGCAGTCGCAGCTGCGGATCGCCTCCGGCGAGACCCTCGCCGACCTCGGCCTCTCGCAGGACTCGATCGTGCTGCGCGGCGCCGCGCTCCAGTGCCGGATCACCACCGAGGACCCGGCCAACAACTTCCGCCCCGACACCGGCGTGATCACGACCTACCGCTCCCCCGGTGGCGGCGGCGTCCGGCTCGACGGCGGCACGGTCTACACCGGCGCCGAGGTGTCGGCGCACTTCGACTCGATGCTGGCCAAGCTCACCTGTCGCGGCCGCACCTTCGAGAAGGCCGTCGAGAAGGCGCGGCGCGCGGTCGCGGAGTTCCGGATCCGCGGCGTCTCGACGAACATCCCGTTCCTCCAGGCGGTGCTCGCCGATCCCGACTTCGCGAGCGGGCACGTCACCACGTCGTTCATCGAGACCCACCCCCAGCTGCTCCAGGCGCGCGGCACGGGCGACCGCGGCAGCAAGCTGCTCAGCTTCCTCGCCGACGTCACCGTCAACCAGCCGTACGGCGAGGCGCCGGTCAGCCTCGACCCGGCGACCAAGCTGCCCGACGTCAACCTCGACGTGCCCGCGCCGGACGGCAGCCGGCAGCTGCTGCTCAACGTCGGCCCGGAGGAGTTCGCCCGGCTTCTGCGTGCGCAGAAGGACGTCGCGGTCACCGACACGACGTTCCGCGACGCCCACCAGAGCCTGCTCGCGACCCGGGTCCGCACCCGCGACCTGCTGGCCGTCGCCGGCCACGTCGCGCGCACCACCCCGCAGCTGTGGTCGCTCGAGGCGTGGGGCGGGGCGACGTACGACGTCGCGCTGCGCTTCCTGTCCGAGGACCCGTGGGAGCGGCTCGCCCAGCTGCGCCAGGCCGTGCCGAACATCTGCCTGCAGATGCTGCTCCGCGGCCGCAACACGGTCGGCTACACGCCGTACCCCACCGACGTCACGAACGCCTTCGTCGAGGAGGCGGCTGCCACCGGCATCGACATCTTCCGGATCTTCGACGCGCTCAACGACGTCGAGCAGATGCGCCCCGCGATCGAGGCCGTGCGGGCCACGGGCACGGCGGTCGCGGAGGTCGCGCTCTGCTACACCGGCGACCTGTCCGACCCCGACGAGACGCTCTACACGCTCGACTACTACCTCGAGCTCGCCGACCGGATCGTCGACGCCGGCGCCCACGTGCTGGCGATCAAGGACATGGCCGGCCTGCTGCGGGTCCCGGCCGCGAAGACCCTCGTGACCGCGCTGCGCGACCGCTTCGACCTGCCGGTCCACCTGCACACCCACGACACCGCCGGCGGTCAGCTCGCGACGCTGCTCGCCGCGATCGACTCGGGTGTCGACGCCGTCGACGCCGCGACCGCCTCGATGGCCGGTACGACGTCGCAGCCGCCGCTCTCCGCGCTGGTGTCGGCCACCGACCACGGGCCGCGCGAGACCGGGCTGTCGCTCTCCGCGGTCAACGCGCTGGAGCCCTACTGGGAGGCGACCCGGCGGATCTACGCGCCGTTCGAGTCCGGCCTGCCGTCGCCGACCGGGCGCGTCTACCGCCACGAGATCCCGGGCGGCCAGCTCTCCAACCTGCGCCAACAGGCCGTGGCCCTCGGGCTCGGTGAGAAGTTCGAGCAGATCGAGGACATGTACGCCGCCGCCAACGACATCCTCGGCAACGTCGTGAAGGTGACGCCGTCCTCGAAGGTGGTGGGCGACCTGGCCCTGCACCTGGTCGCGGCCGGCGCCGACCCGAAGGAGTTCGCCGAGGACCCGGGCAAGTTCGACATCCCCGACTCCGTGATCGGCTTCCTCAGTGGCGACCTCGGCGACCCGCCGGGTGGGTGGCCGGAGCCGTTCCGCACCAAGGCCCTCGAGGGCCGCAGCCACAAGGCGCCGTCCGAGGAGCTGACCGACGACGAGCGCGCCGGTCTCGCGGGTGGCAGCCCGTCGCGGCGCCGTACGCTCAACGAGCTGCTCTTCCCCGGCCCGACGAAGGAGTTCGCCGACGCCCGCGCGAAGTACGGCGACGTCTCGGTGCTGCCGACGCTCGACTACCTCTACGGCCTGCGCCGGGGCGACGAGCACGAGGTCGAGATCGAGGAGGGCAAGACCCTGATCCTCGGCCTGCAGGCGATCAGCGAGCCCGACGAGCGCGGCTTCCGGACCGTGATGACGACGATCAACGGCCAGCTGCGCCCGGTCAACGTGCGCGACCGCAGCGTCGCCTCCGAGGTGCCCACGGTCGAGAAGGCCGACACCTCGAAGCCCGGTCAGGTCGCAGCACCCTTCCAGGGCGTGGTGACGATCGTGGTCGAGGAGGGCGCCCAGGTCGCGGCCGGCGACACCGTCGCCACCATCGAGGCGATGAAGATGGAGGCATCGATCACCGCCCCGGTCGCCGGGACGGTCGAGCGGATCGCCCTCTCGGGCACCCAGGCGGTGGAGGGCGGCGACCTGGTGCTGGTGCTGTCCTGAGCACGCGCAGCGCGCCGGTCATCGCCGGCGTCGTCACCGCTGTCGTCGGCTCGAGCAGCTCGTTCGTCGTCGTGCTCGCGGGCCTGACCGCAGTCGGCGCGACGGCGACCCAGGCGGCGTCGGGCCTGCTGGTCCTGCTCGTCACGCAAGCGCTGGGCATGCTCTGGCTCAGCCTGCGGCACCGCACCCCGATCACGCTGGCGTGGTCGACACCCGGCGCCGCGCTGCTCGTCGCGACCGGCACGGTGGCCGGCGGCTGGCCCGCCGCCGTCGGCGCCTTCGTCGTCACCGCCGGGCTGATCCTGCTCACCGGCCTGCTCCCCTGGCTCGGCGACCTGATCGCGCAGATCCCGACCTCCCTGGCCCGGGCGATGCTCGCGGGCGTCCTGCTGCCACTGTGCCTGGAGCCGGTCACCGGGCTCGCGCACGCGCCGGCGTACGTCGGACCTGTCGTGCTCGCCTGGCTGGTGATGCACCGGATCTCGCGCCGCTGGGCGGTGCCGGTCACGCTCGCTGTCGCGCTCGCGGTGGTGCTGGTGACGACCGGCGACTCGGTCTCGTCGGGAGACCTGCTGCCGTCGATCGCGTGGACCACCCCGCACTGGACGCTGGCGGCCGTGGTCAGCATCGCCGTCCCGCTCTACGTCGTCACGATGGCGTCGCAGAACGTGCCGGGTGTCGCGGTGATGGCGAGCTACGACTACCCGGTGCCGTGGCGCGAGACGATGGCGGTCACCGGGATCGGCACCCTGGTGGGCGCGCCGTTCGGCGGCCATGCGATCAACCTCGCGGCGATCACCGCCGCGATGACGGCAGGCCCGATGGCCGGCCCCGACCGGAGCCGACGCTGGATCGCCGCAACGACCGCGTCGATCACCTACCTGGTGCTGGCGCTCGCCTGCGGTGCCCTCACCGCCCTGGTCGCCGCGGCGCCCGGCCACGTCATGCAGGCCGCCGCAGGCCTGGCCCTGCTCGGCACCCTCGGCGCCTCGCTCGCCGGTGCGCTCGCCGACGAGGAGGGCCGCGAGGCTGCCGTGGTCTGCTTCCTCGTCGCAGCCTCGGGCATCACCGTGCTCGGCGTCGGCTCCGCCTTCTGGGCGCTGGTCGCCGGCTTGGTGCTGCGTCCGCTCCTGCGTGAGGTCAGCGCCCCGCGACCTTGAAGGTCAGCCAGGTCGACCGCAGCGCGAGCATCGAGCGGAACGTGTCGCCGGAGACGGTGACCCTGCCGCTGCTGCCCGTCAGCGTGAGCGAGGTGACGCGGCCACCCCAGTCACCGTTGCCGTCGCGGCCGGTGACCACGATCTTGGTGAGGTTGCCGAGCGAAGGCCAGGTGCGCTCGATGAGCCCGTCGTCGACCTTCAGCGTCCAGGTGTGCACGGGGTTGCCGGACCAGTTGTCGTAAGGGTCGGGCTTGGCCGGCAGGTAGGACACCGACCCCGCCGAGGTCCAGCCACCGCTGCTCGACGCGAACTGGGTGAACGCGGGCTCGCCGCCGGCCAGCAGGATCTGGTGGCGGGTGTCGTCGACGGCGTCGTTGGAGGCGGGGTACTCCGCGTCGTACCCGCCGTAGACCTGGCAGGACGACGTGTCGCAGATCTGGTACGCCGAGGACTGCGGGTGGTTGCGCTCGTACGCCGCGTAGGTACGGGCCGCGACCGCCTGCGCCTGGACGGCGGCCGGGCTCCACGAGGCAGGGATCTCGAGCGGCACGACGCCCTTGATGTAGTTCTCCAGGCTGAGCACGTTGACGGTCACCCGCTCGCCGGACGAGGTGTCGGCGGCCCGGATCCGGCCGCGGTAGGCGCGGTCGCCGGCCGGGGTGACGAGGGTGATCGGCTCGCCCGAGGCGACGAACTCGCCCTGGCCGTGGAGCACCTGCCAGGTGTGCCAGCGCCGGGTCAGGTAGGCGACCTTCGTGACGCCCTGATCGGTCGTGATCCGCCACTGGGTGGCGCCGTTGTCGGGCAGCACGGTCCGGCCCTTCGCGGCCGAGTCGTGCACAGCGAGACCGCTCCGGGAGCGGACGACGACGTCGTCGGAGGTGTCGGCCGTCAGCAGCACGGACACCTTGCCCTTGCTGGCTCCCCAGCTGGTCCCGGGGTAGTAGAACTCCGCGATCTGCTTGGCGGTCAACCCCTCGCGGGCCGCGCCCTCGGCGCCGTACTGCGACATCCCGTGGCCGTGCCCGAAGCCGTGGCCCTTGATCGTGATCGAGGAGTCGCCCGGCACCTGCCAGACGTCGCGGGACACCGCGTCTGCGGGCGCCGCGAGGCCGACGGAGGTGCTCAGGGTCGCCACGAGCGCGACGGAGAGCAGACCCGGGAGCGCGCGCATATTCTCAATCGCATCACGCGTCACACCAGCCCCGCAATGGATCGCGAGAACTACAGATCTGTAGTTCAGGAGACCGTGAAATCAAGCCATTCCGAGCGCAGGTGGAGCTTCTGGCGGAACGCCGTGCCGGTGAGCGTCACGCTGCCCGCGTCGCCGGTCAGGGTGACCGTGCCAGCGCGCCCGCCCCACTCCCCGTGGCCGTCGCGGTCGTCGATCTCGAGGCCGGTGAGGTCACCGATCGAGGGCCACGCCTGCTCGAGCTCGGTGTCGCTGAAGTCGACGCGTCCAGCTCTCGTTGGGATCGCTCGCGGACTCGTACTTGTCCTGCATCGCCTGGAGGTAGGGGAAGTCGCCGGCTGTGGTCCAGCCGCCGCTGCTGGCCGAGAACTCGGTGAAGGCCGGGCTGCCGCCGTACGTCAGGATCCGGCCGGCGGTCGCCTTCACCGCGGTGTCGGTGGTGGGGTACTCGACCGACGCACCGCCGTAGACCTGGCAGGACTCGGTGTCGCAGACGTCGTAGGCCCGCGACTGCGGGTGGATGCGCTTGTAGGCGGCGTAGGACCGAGCGGCGACGGCCTGGGCTCGCAGGGTCGCCTGCTGCCAGACGGACGCGAAGGTCTCGCTCGGGACGACGCCGCGCAGGTAGGCCTGCATCGGGAGGTAGTTGACCGTGATCCGGTTGCCCGCGCTGGACGGCACCGAGCGCAGGCGCCGCGGTACTCGACGCTGTCGCCGTCGACGTACAGCCTGATCGGCTTGCCGCTAGCGCCGAACTCGAGGGTGCCCGAGACCTTCTTGAAGGTGTGCCAGCCGCCGGTGCGGAACTGCAGGACGCTCGCCTTGTCGCCCGCGGGGATGATCCGCCAGCGGGTGGCCTGCTTCTTGGCCTTCGCGAGGTTCCACGACCTGTGGTGGCCGACCCGGTGTGCCGTGAGGCCGCTGCGCGCCTGGACCTGCACGTCGTTGGTGAGGTCGTTGCTGATCCAGACCCGGATGCCGCCGTTCGCCGTGCCCCACTTCGTGCCGGGGTAGTAGTACTTCACGATGTCGGCGTAGCCCACCCCCTCCTTGGCGGCGTGCTCCGCGCCCTGCTGCGACAGCCCGCGGCCGTGCCCGTAGCCGTGCCCGTCGACCGTGATCGTCGCCGTGTGCGGCACGGTCCAGGTCTCGGCCGATGCCGGCTGGGCGCACCCGATCGTGGCCAGGCCGAGGGCGGACGCGAGTACGACGAGTCGCCGAAGCGGCATGGTGTCTCCCGAGAGGTCAGACGTGGTGGAGCCGGCGAGCAGCCTCCGCGATCGAGCCACTCATCGACGGGTACACCGTAAAGGCCTGCGCCAACTGGTCGGCCGTGAGCGACTCCGCGACCGCGATCGAGACGGGATGGATCAGCTCGCTGGCGCGCGGTCCGACCACCACTCCCCCGACGACGATGCCGGTGCCGGCGCGGCAGAAGAGCTTCACGAAGCCGTCGCGGACGCCCTGCATCTTGGCGCGGGGGTTGCCGGACAGCGGGAGCATCACGACCTCGGCCTGCATCTCGCCCGCGTCGACCGCCTGCTGCGACAGTCCGACGGTGGCGATCTCCGGGGCGGTGAAGACGTTGGACGAGACCTTCTTCAGGTCGAGCGGGTGGACCGTGTCGCCGAGGAAGTGCCACATCGCGATCCGGCCCTGCATCGCGGCGACGCTGGCGAGCATCAGCACGCCGGTGCAGTCACCGGCGGAGTAGACCCCGCGGGCCGACGTACGAGAGACGCGGTCGACGTAGACGAAGCCGCCGTCGTTGAGGATGACGCCGGCCTCCACGAGCCCCATGTCGGCGGTGTTGGGGACCGAGCCGAGCGCGAGGATGCAGTGGGAGCCCTGGACGGTCCGGCCGTCGGTGAGGGCGACCGTGACGACGTCGCCGTCGCGGGTGACCGACTCCATGCGGGACTTGGAGAGCACGTTCATGCCGCGGCGGGTGAGGACGTCCTCGAGCACCTTCGCGGCGTCGGCGTCCTCGCCGGGCAGCACCCGGTCGCGGCTGGAGACCAGCGTGACCGCGATGCCGAGGTTGAGGTAGGCGCTGGCGAACTCGGCGCCGGTCACGCCCGAGCCGACCACGATCAGCTCGGTCGGCGTCTCGGTCAGGTCGTAGACCTGCTCCCACGTCAGGATCCGCTCGCCGTCGGGCTGGGCGGTGGGCAGGGTGCGGGGCGAGGCGCCGGTCGCGAGCAGCACGGCGTCGGCGTCGAGCGTCTGCTCGGTGCCGTCGGGCGCCGTGGCGATGACTCGGCCGGGGCCGTCGAGACGACCGCGGCCCTTCACGAGGGTCACGCCGTCGCGGGTGAGGCGGCGCTCGATGTCCTCGGACTGGCTGGTCGCCAGCGCCTTGACCCGCTCGTTGACCCGGCCCAGGTCGACCCGGATCGAGGTGGCGGCGTCTCCCGAGGCGTCGTGGAAGTTGACGCCGAGCTCGGCCGCGCCGGACAGCTCGCTCATCACCTCGGCCGTGGCGATCAGGGTCTTGCTCGGCACGCAGTCGGTGAGGACCGCCGAGCCGCCGACGCCGTCGGTGTCGACGACGGTGACGGCGGCGCCGAGCTGGGCGGCGACCAGCGCCGCCTCGTAGCCACCGGGGCCGCCCCCGATGATGACGACCTTGTCCGCTGGGCCGGCCATGGTCAGAGGTTGATCATGTGACCGGCGATGCCTTCGACGGCTTCCTTCATCGCCTCGGACAGCGTCGGGTGGGCGAAGACGTTGCGGGCGACCTCGTCGGCGGTGAGGTCCCACTGCTGGGCCAGAGTCAGCGCCGGCAGCAGCTCGGTGACCTCGGGGCCGATCATGTGGGCGCCGACGATCTCGTTGTACTCCGCGTCGGCGACGATCTTCACGAAGCCGACGCCCTCGGCCATGCCGCGCGCCTTGCCGTTCGCGGAGAACGGGAACGTCGACACCTTCACGTCGTACCCCTTCTCCTTGGCCTGCGCCTCGGTGTAGCCGAAGGAGGCGATCTGGGGCTGGCAGAACGTCGCGCGCGGGATCATGTCGAAGTTGATCTCGACGGTCTCGGCGTCGGCGATCGTCTCGGCCGCGACCACGCCCATCGCCTCGGCGGTGTGGGCGAGCATCAGCTTGCCGGTGACGTCGCCGATCGCGTAGATCCCGTCGACGTTGGTGCGGCCGCGGGCGTCGACCTCGATCGCGCCGCGGTCGGAGACCTTCACGCCGGCGTTCTCGAGGCCGTAGCCGTCGATGCGCGGGGCGAAGCCGAAGGCGGCGAGCATCTTGTCGGCCTCGAGCACCTCCGAGCTGCCGTCCTTGCTCACCGTCACCTTGACGCCGGAGCCGGTGTCCTCGACGTTCTCGACCTTGGTCGAGAGGAGGACCTTCACGCCGAGCTTCTTGTACTGCTTGAGCAGCTCCTTGGACACGTCGGCGTCCTCGGTCGGCACCATCCGGTCGAGGAACTCCACGATCGTGACGTCGACGCCGAAGTTGGTGAGGACGTAGGCGAACTCGACGCCGATCGCGCCCGAGCCGCCGATGATGATGCTCTTCGGGAGGCCGCTGTCGAGGATCTGCTCCTCGTAGGTGACGACGTTGTCGCTCTTGCTCATGCCCGGCAGCATCCGGACCTTCGCGCCGGTGGCGATGATCAGGTTGTCGAACGTGTGGGACTGCTTGTTGCCGTCCTTGTCGACCTCGACCTCGGTCGGGGACTTGATGGTGCCCCAGCCGTCGATCTCGGTGATCTTGTTCTTCTTCATCAGGTAGTGGACGCCCTTGGCGCTGGCGTCGGCGACGCTGCGGCTGCGCGCGTGCGTCGTACCGAAGTCCATGGTCGCGTCGCCGCTGATCCCGAAGGTGTCCTTCTCCTTCGTGATGATGTGGGCGATCTCCGCGTTGCGCAGCAGCGCCTTGGACGGGATGCACCCGACGTTGAGGCAGACACCGCCCCAGTACTTCTCCTCGATGATGCCGACGGACTGACCCAGCTGTGCTGCGCGGATCGCGGCGACGTACCCACCGGGGCCGGCACCGAGGACGAGAAGGTTGAAGTGGCTCACGACGCTCAGCCTACTGACGTGAGCGAGGCCACGTTGAATCCGGGACCGGCCTCGATCCCGGCTCACGCCGTGCGCTGCGACTACTCTGCAGCGCGTGACGCTCTACGCCGCCTACGGGACCAACCTCGATCCCGTTCGGATGAGCGACCGCTGCCCCCACTCCCCGCTCTCGACGACCGGTTGGCTGCAGGGCTGGCGGCTGACCTTCGGCGGCGAGGAGCACGGCTGGGACGGCGCGCTCTCGACCATCGTCGAGGACCCGATCGACCAGGTCTTCGTCGCGATCTACGACGTCACCCGCGAGGACGAGGCGGCCCTCGACGGCTGGGAGGGCGCCGACCTCGGGCTCTACCGCAAGACCCGCGTGCGCGTCGCCACCCTCACCGGCGAGGTCGTCGTGTGGACCTACGTGCTCGACGCCTACGAGGGCGGGCTCCCCTCCGCGTCGTACCTCGGCGTCCTCGCCAACGCCGCCGAGGCCGCCGACGCTCCCGATGACTACGTGGCTGCCCTCCGCCGGCGTCCCTGCCGGTCCATCGAGATGTGACCGGCCGCCCGGCAGTTTCACCGGTCGGCCGGGGAAGCTGGACGCTGACGGGCAGAACAACGCGGGTCAGCCTGCAGTTATGCAGGTCAGCCCGACCTCAGGCGGCAGACTCCGACGGGAAAAGCATCGCTCGGATCGTGGCGGCCGTTCGCTCGGGGTGCTCGAGGTCGGACCACGTGAGCCGAATGCAGCGCCATCCGGTCAGCCGGCAGATCAGGTCCTCGCGCTTCTTCTCCCTGACAACGACGTCCGACGCGCGCTCTCCCTCCTTGAGCAGCTTCTCGTACTTGACCTTCCCGTCGAACTCCAGAAAGACCCCGAGCTCTGGCCAGGCGAAGTCGACACGAGCAATGACCTTCCCGGTGGCATCGCGGACCTTGTATTGCGGCTGAGGCATCGGCAGGCCCTGCCGAAAGCAGAGAAAGTACGAGCGCGACTCACCCACCGACTCGATCCGAGGATCCGCAAGTCGCAGCACGATGTCGGTGCTGAGCGTCCAAGGCCAAAGCCCCATGCTCTGGTAGCGATTCGCCAGGTCGGCCTGTGTGGTGAGCTCGCGGTGCAGCAGGTCGTTGACGACCACCAAGCTGGGCTCGACGCCGGCCAGCATGGTGACCTCGAGCGCGAGCCGAGTAGGGCTCATGACATCGACGCCAGATCGGCGGACCACGTCCCCGTCGACCAGAGCACCGCGATGCTGGTCGACTCCGGCCTCTTTCCGACCGGTCCGACCATCGCGACGAGTGATGTGGACGAGCGACAGGTCCAGACCCCAGGTCGGAGCACCGAAGAACGTCAGACCAGAAGTGTGCGACACGACGACCGGCGTGCGGGCCTGCGCCACCACAGCGCGAGCACGGAGCCGATGTTGACCGCTCTCATCGAGCGCCGCCCAAGAACCTGCCTCGGTGTACGCGCCGTTCCTGACACGGCACCACTCGCCGCATCGCAGCATGCGCGCGATCGCCTTGTCCGTGTAGCCGACGGACAGCAGCTCCTGGCGGAGCAGCAGCGGCGCGTTGTCAGGATCCTCCGGCGGAGTCATCATGCGTGAGGTCTGCCCGCAACGACGACTCGCGATCCCGACGAGTTTCGATCTGTGGATAAGCCGTTCCAGCTAGGGCTGACGGGCAGAACTGGACGCTGACTCGCAGAATTCTGGCCGTCGGCCTACAGATTCCCCGGCCGGCCGGGGAAATGTCCCTAGGCCGGCGGCACCGAGTGGCAGACCGCCTCGACATTGTTGCCGTCGGGATCGCGGACGAAGGCGCCGAAGTAGTGGTCGTGGTACTCGGGGAAGTGGCGGGGTTCGTGGAGGACCTCGGCGCCGAGGGACACGGCGGCGTCGAAGAACGCCCGTACGTCGTCAGCGGACGACGCGGCGAAGGCGACGTGGACCTCGCGGTTCGGGCCGGAGGACGGGCCCTCGCCGGGAGGTTGAGTGCCGATCCAGAAGTCGGGCTTGTCGCGGCCGTAGCCCAGCGCCACCTCGAAGTCCATGAGCCGCGAGTAGCCGAGGACCCCGAGGACCTTGTCGTAGAAGGCGGCCGACGCCGCCAGGTCGGTGCAGTTGATGCCGAGGTGATCGATCATCGCTCCATCGTGCCGCACTAGAGTCACCCGGGTGAACGACACGACCCCGTACGCCCTGGCCGAGCAGGCCGCTGCCCGACTCGCCGAGCTGACCGGCGTCGCCCAGCACGACGTCGCGCTGGTCCTCGGCTCCGGCTGGCTGCCCGCCGTCGACGCGCTCGGCGAGGCCACCGCCGAGATCGACACGACCGACCTGCCCGGCTTCAGCGCGGCCGCGGTCGTGGGCCACTCCGGCAAGATCCGCTCGATCAAGGCCGGCGACAAGCAGCTGCTCGTCTTCCTCAGCCGCACCCACTACTACGAGGGCAAGGGCGTCGCCGCGGTCGTCCACGGAGTGCGTACGGCGGCCGCAGCCGGCTGCCGCGCGATCGTGCTGACCAACGGCTGCGGCGGTCTCAAGGAGTCGTGGACGCCCGGCACCCCGGTGCTGATCAGCGACCACATCAACCTCACCGGCAAGAGCCCGATCGAGGGCGCGAACTTCGTCGACCTCACCGACCTCTACAGCAGCCGGCTGCGCACCATGTGCCGCGAGGTCGAGCCGTCGCTCGACGAGGGCGTCTACGTGCAGTTCCCCGGGCCCCACTACGAGACGCCGGCCGAGGTGCGCATGGCCGGCGTCATCGGCGGGCACCTGGTCGGCATGAGCACCACCCTCGAGGCGATCGCCGCCCGCGAGGCCGGGATGGAGATCCTCGGCATCAGCCTGGTCACCAACCTGGCGGCCGGCATCAGCGGCGAGCCGCTCAACCACGCCGAGGTCCTCGAGGCCGGCAAGGCCGCGGCGTCGCGGATGGGTGAGCTGCTGGGACGGATCGTCCCGCGGATCTGATGACCACGTGACGACGACGGACGCCGCCCAGACCCGGTGCCGCCTCATCGAGGCGGCGACCGAGGCGTTCGCCGAGGCCGGCGTCTTCAACGCCTCGCTGGTCGAGATCACGCGGCGGGCCGGGCAGCGCAACCGAGGCGCCGTCCACTACCACTTCGGCTCTCGCGACGGCCTGCTCGTCGCCGTCCTCGAGCAGCACGCCGACTTCCTCGCCGAGCGCGAGGGCGAGCTGCTCACGAAGGCCCGGGCCACACCCGGCAACGACCTCACCTCGGTCCTCGAGGCGATCGTCCGCCCCGCCGTCGAGCTGGCCGAGACCGGCCCCTCGGGCCGGCGCTACCTGGTGATCGTCGGTCAGCTCGTCGAGGAGTACGACGCCGTCGCCGCACCCGTCGCCGAGGCTCTCCACCACACCGGCGGGTACGCCGTCTACGAGCTGCTCGAGCACCGGATGCCCGACCTCGACGATGCCCTCCGCAACGAGCGGCTCGCGCTCGTCACCAGCTTCATCCTGCGCTCGGTCGCCGACCGCGCCCGGCAGATCGGTGGTCGCGCGCAGCTGCCGACCGAGCGGTTCGTCGCCAACCTGGTGGCGATGGCCGCCGGGATGGTCACCGCGCCGTCCATTGACGTCTAAAACTCCCTCTTAGTACGGTCCGGCCATGAAGGCAGTCCGCGTCCTGCAGCACGGCGACCCGTCCGCCGCCATCGAGGTCCGCGACGACGTCGAGGTCCCCGAACCCGGGCCTGACCAGGTCCGCGTCGCGGTCTCGGCCGCGTCGCTCAACTTCGGCGACATCGCCCGCTGCCGCGGCGGGGTCGCCGCAGTGATGGCCCAGCCACCGTTCACGCTCGGCATGGACGTGGCCGGGGTGGTCGAGGCCGTCGGTCCGGGCGCCGAGGAGTGGCTGGGCCGCCGGGTCGTCGGCATCTGCCCCCAGTCCCTCGGCGGCCTGGCGGAGCGAGCGCTCGCCGGCCCCGTCTTCGACGCTCCGCCCGAGCTCGACGACGTCGAGGCGGCCGCCTTCACGCTGCCCTTCCACATCTCCTACCTCGCGCTCCACGAGCGCGCCGCCGTGCAGCCCGGCGAGACCGTCGTGGTCCGCGGCGGCGCCAGCGCGGTCGGCACCGCCGCCATCCAGCTCGCCGTCGCCGCCGGTGCCCGGGTGATCGCGATCGCGGGCGGCCCCGAGAAGGCCCGGCTGTGCGCCGACCTCGGCGCCGAGGTGACCGTCGACCACACCAGCCAGGACGTCTTCGACGCGATCATGGACGCCACCGGCGACCGCGGCGCCGAGGTCATCTTCGACCCGATCGGCGGCGAGCAGACCGAGACCCTGTGGACCTGCGGCACCCGCGGCGGCCGCTACCTCGCGGTCGGCTTCAACGACGACCCGGAGTCGGGCCTCACCGGCCGTCCGCTGCGCAAGCTGTCGATGGCGAACCTCTCGGTCCTCGGCGTCCTCCTCGCCTACCTCGAGGTGCCCCGCGACTTCCGCCGCTTCGGCATCAACCCGTTCCCGCCCGAGACCGGCCGCCGCGTGCACGCCGCGCTGCTCGAGCTGGTCGCGGCCGGGAAGGTCCGGCCGGTCGTCGGGCGCCGGATCGGCCTCGACGACGTCGCCGGTGCGCTCGAGGACCATGCCGCGCGTCGGACGACGGGACGCACCGTGGTCGACCTGCGCCCGGTTAGCCTTCCTGCGTGAAGGTTCTCGTCACCGGCGCGGCCGGCAGCATCGGTCGCGTCGTGTCGGTCGGCCTGGCCGACCGCGGCCACACCGTGGTCGGGCTCGACCGGGTGCCGCAGCCCGCCGGCGACGACGGCGCCTGGTACGCCGCCGACTGCGCCGACCCGGACGCCGTGGCGGCCGTCTTCGCCGAGGAGTCGCTCGACGCCGTGGTGCACCTCGCCGGCCACGCCGGGCGAGGCGCAGCCTGCCCGACTCGCTGACCTCCCACGTCGTGACCACCGCCGCGCTGCTGGACGCGATGGTCGAGCGCGACGTACGCCGCTTCGTCTACGCCGGCTCC
Source organism: uncultured Actinomycetota bacterium (assembly GCA_963696245.1). GTDB lineage: Bacteria > Actinomycetota > Actinomycetes > Propionibacteriales > Nocardioidaceae > Nocardioides. Next base: position 87,825 of record CAVOJM010000004.1, on the reverse strand, counting down.
AACCACGCGGTCGGGCGCACGCCCAGGCCTGCAGACGAGCCGACCTGGTCGGGATCGACGTACGCCCGCGGCCGGACACGTTCTACGGCGTCAGCAAGGTCGCCGCCGAGGCGCTGATGAGCCTCTACGCCGACCGCTACGGCATCGACGCCGTCTCCTGCCGGATCGGCTCCTTCCTCGAGCGCCCCGAGACCGTGCGCAACCTGTCGACCTGGCTCTCCCACGACGACTGCGTGCGGATGGTCGACGCCGCGCTCACCGCGACCGCGCCCGGCTTCGCGGTGCTCTACGGCATCTCGGCGAACACCCGGGCCTGGTGGGACCTCGAGCCCGGCCGCGCGCTCGGCTACGAGCCGCAGGACGACGCCGAGGACTTCCTCGCCTCGATCGTGAGCGGACCGTGGGACGAGGCGCACGCGGCGCACGTCGGCGGGCCCTACGCCACCGCGGAGTTCGAGCGTCCCGCGCTCGACCGCTCTCCGCTTGACCTGGAGTGCACTCCAGGAGTGACACTGGGCGGATGAGCTACTCCATCGCCGAGGCCGCCGACCGCGACCGGCTGACCCCCGACACCCTGCGCTACTACGAGCGCGACGGGCTGATGCTGCGCCCCGTCGGCCGCTCCGCGACGGGCCACCGGCGCTACGAGGACGCGCGACATCCGCTGGATCGACATGCTCACCTGCCTGCGCGGGACCGGCATGCCGATCCGCGACGTCCGGCGCTACGCCGAGCTCGTGCGCGGCGGCGACGGCAACGAGCAGGAGCGGCTCGACCTGCTGCGCGCCCACCGGATCCAGGTGCTCGCCCAGCTCGCCGAGGTGCAGGAGCACCTCGGGGCGATCGACCGCAAGATCGGCATCTACACCGACAAGGTCGAAGGCGCTTGACCTGGAGCGCACTCCAACCGTTTGAGTAGAGGCATGACTCTCCAGAACCGCACTCTCGGAACCGCCTCCCCGCTCACCGTCTCCGCGCTCGGCCTCGGCTGCATGGGCATGTCGGAGTTCTACGGCAGCCCCGACGAGGCCGCCGGCCTCGAGACCATCCACCGCGCGCTCGACCTCGGCGTCACCTTCCTCGACACCGCCGACATGTACGGCCCGTTCGTCAACGAGCAGCTCGTCGGCAAGGCGATCGCCGGTCGCCGCGACGAGGTCCAGCTGGCCACCAAGTTCGGCAACGAGCGCCGCGCCGACGGCAGCCGGGTCGGCATCAACGGCAAGCCGGAGTACGTCCGGGCCGCCTGCGACGCCTCGCTGCAGCGCCTCGGCGTCGACCACATCGACCTCTACTACCAGCACCGCGTCGACAAGACGGTCCCGATCGAGGAGACCGTCGGCGCGATGGCCGAGCTCGTCGAGGCCGGCAAGGTCCGCCACCTCGGGCTCTCCGAGGCCTCGGCCGAGACGATCCGCCGCGCCCACGCGATCCACCCGATCACCGCGCTGCAGACGGAGTACTCCCTGTTCACCCGCGACCTCGAGGACGAGATCCTCCCGACGATCCGCGAGCTCGGCATCGGCCTGGTGCCCTACTCCCCGCTCGGTCGCGGCCTCCTCACCGGCGCGATCACCTCGGAGTCGCAGCTCGAGGAGGGCGACTCGCGCCGCTCGGCGTACTTCCCCCGCCTCAACGGCGAGGGCCTGGACGCCAACCTGACGCTGGTCGACGAAGATCCGCGAGCTCGCCGACGGGCACGGCTGCACGCCCGGCCAGCTCGCGCTCGCGTGGGTGCTCGCGCAGGGCGACGACGTCGCGCCGATCCCCGGCACCAAGCGGGTGCGCTACCTCGAGGAGAACGTCGGCGCCACGGCCGTCGAGCTCACCGCCGACGACCTGGCGGCGCTCGAGGCCGCCGTCCCGCGGGACGCCGTGGTCGGCGACCGCTACGGCGACATGAGCACCATCGACGCCTGATCCGCGCTGTCGGTGGCCGGGTCTAGCGTGGCCGCATGGTCACCTGGCAGCTGACGATCGACGCGAACGACCCGGCCCGGCTCGCGGCGTTCTGGGCGCCCCTCCTGGGCTACGAGATGCAGCCACCGCCGGAGGGACACGCGAGCTGGCGGGCGTGGTACCTCGCGGCCGGTGTGCCCGAGGACGAGCTGACCGACGTCGACGACGACTACTGCGACCGGATCCACGACCCTGCCGGCGGCGGACCGCCGATCTGGTTCCAGATCGTGCCCGAGACCAAGGCGGGCAAGAACCGGCTCCACCTCGACGTCTATCCGACCGGCCGCGACCAGCCCCGCCTGCCGCTCGAGGAGCGTCGCCCGATCATCGACGCACGAGTCGCCGAGCTGGTCGCCGCGGGGGCGACGATCGAGAGATCGTCGTCCTCCGGCGACCGCTACACCTTCTTGATGCACGACCCGGAGGGCAACGAGTTCTGCGTCGCCTGAGCGCCCTCGAGTTTGGGAACCCGGCCGCGAGGCCACCCTCCCTGGATGCAACGGACCTGGCTCGCCGTACCCGCCCTCCTGCTCGCCCTGACCGGCTGCTCCGGCTCCGACGACCCGCCGGCCGCGGATGCGACGCCGACGTCCGACTCCTCCTCGACGGCCGCGCAACCCGACGCAGTCGCTTCCGTCTCACTCCGGTCCTACCCCGGGTTCACGTCCTGCCAGATCGACCGCGGATCGTTCCTCATCGCCGAGCCGATGCGCGTGAAGCAGCCCGTCACGCTGAGCAAGGTGACGCTGACCGGCGCGACCAACGTCGCTGCTCGGGACACGGCGGTCGCCCCTGCCCCGATGGCAAGCACACCGACGGCTTCACCCTGCACGGCTCGACCCCGCCGTCCGACCTCGTGTCCGACCTCGGCTGGAAGAACCGCGAGCCGCTCGACGGGGCTCAGCTCTCGCCAGGCCGCTACTACGTCTTCGTCCCGGTGAAGACCCAGACCCCGGGCGCCCACATCGATGGCCTGGAGGTCACGTGGGACGAGGACGGTCAGTCCGCGCACCGACGCGGCGGAGATCGTGACCGACTTCAAGACGAAGTGCTGAGCCGGTCGACCGCAGGCCCGACACGCAGCCCTGCATCATCCGGTCGTGGTTCCAGCGCAGCACCGGACCCGCGACGTACGACGCGGCGCCCAGCAGGCCGTCCGACGCGTGACCTCCTGGGCGAAGTCGAGCCGGGTGCCGCCCGGGTCGTCGCTCAGGGCGAACCGGACCGATCCCGACAGGTCGCCGGAGACCGCCACCTCGAGCCGGCCCGGCGAGCGGTCCACGGCGTGCAGGACCAGGTCGAGCGTGTAGGGCAGCGTCGAGCGGCAGAGCACCCGCGCGTCGTCCGGACCGAGCGACGCGACGGCGACCACCTGCGGCCACCAGTCGGGGTAGTGCTCGAGGTCGACGAGCAGGTCGTGCACCGCCGGCGGGGCGCCGGGACCACCCAGCTGTCCCGGAAGGCGAAGGTGCGGCTCACCCTCGTATCGTGCCCCCATGACCGACCTGCTCGCCGCCGCCCGCGCCTGGGCCGCCGAGGACCCCGACGACCAGACCCGCGCCGAGCTCGAGGCCGTGATCGCCGACGGTCGAGGCCGGCGGCGACGACGCCGACCTGCAGGACCGCTTCGCCGGCACGCTGGAGTTCGGTACGGCCGGCCTGCGCGGCGCGCTCGGCGCCGGGCCCAACCGGATGAACCGGGTCGTCGTCACCCGCGCCGCGGCCGGCCTGGCGGCCTACCTCCACGACAGCGGGGTCACCCACGGCCCGGTGGTGATCGGCTACGACGCCCGCCACAACTCCGACGTCTTCGCCCGCGACACCGCCGAGGTGATGACCGGCGCCGGCCTCACGGCGTACGTCCTGCCCCGCCCGCTGCCGACGCCGCTGCTGGCCTTCGCGATCCGCGAGCTCGGCTGCGCCGCCGGCGTGATGGTCACCGCGAGCCACAACCCGCCGCAGGACAACGGCTACAAGGTCTACCTCGGCGACGGCAGCCAGATCGTGCCGCCCGCCGACGCCGAGATCGCCGCCCGGATCGCCGCCGTCGGCGCGCTCGCCGACGTGCCGCGCGGCCGCGCCGGGAAGGTGCTCGACGAGGAGATCGTCGACCGCTACCTCGACACCGTCGCCGACCTGGCCGTCGACGGACCGCGCGACCTCGACATCGTCTACACGCCGCTGCACGGCGTCGGCGGTACGTCGGTCGCTGCGGGTGCTCGAGACCGCCGGCTTCTCGCGAGCCGGCGGTGGTCGAGGAGCAGGAGCAGCCCGACCCCGACTTCCCGACCGTGGCCTTCCCCAACCCCGAGGAGCCCGGGCGCGATGGACCTCGCGATGGCGCTCGCCGAGGCGCGCGGCGCCGACCTCGTCGTCGCCAACGACCCCGACGCCGACCGGTGCGCCGCCGCCGTCCCGGGGCCGCACGGCTGGCGGATGCTGCGCGGCGACGAGGTCGGCGCGCTGCTCGGCCACGCACTGCTCGGCCGCGGCAAGCAGGGCACCTACGCCTGCAGCATCGTGTCCTCGAGCCTGCTCGGGAAGCTGGCCGCGGCCGCCGGGCAGCCCTACGTCGAGACGCTCACCGGCTTCAAGTGGATCGGCCGGGTCGAGGGCCTGGCGTTCGGCTACGAGGAGGCGCTCGGCTACTGCGTCGACCCCGAGCACGTGAAGGACAAGGACGGCGTCTCCGCGCTGCTGCTGCTCTGCGAGCTCGCCGCCGGCGCCAAGGCCGAGGGCCGCACCCTGGTCGACGTGCTCGACGACCTCGCGCGTCGAGCACGGCCTGCACGCCACCGACCAGCTCTCGGTGCGGGTCGCCGACCTGGGCGAGATCGCCGCCGCGATGGAGCGGCTGCGCAGCACGCCGCCGACCGAGCTCGGCGGCCTCGCCGTCGAGGGCGTCGACGACCTCGCGCTCGGCAGCGCGGACCTCCCGCCGACCGACGGGCCTGCGCTACCGCCTCGCCGACGGCGCCCGGGTGATCGTGCGGCCGAGCGGCACCGAGCCGAAGCTCAAGTGCTACCTCGAGGTCGTCGTGCCCGGTGGACGCCGAGGCGGGCGTCGACGCCGCCCGGATCGCCGCGGCCGGCCGCCTCGACGCGCTGCGCGACGACATCAAGGACGCCGCCGGGATCTAGCCGGGATCAGATCAGGCGACCAGCCAGACGACGAAGACGAGCGCCAGGACAGCGAGTGCCGCCGATCTCGAGCCACGCCCAGCTCACGGCGTACGCTCGGCCGCGAGGGCGGCCTGCTCCGGCGAGCCGGGAGCGATGCGGGAGCGGTCGCGTGCCTCGGTCGCGAGCTGCGTGATCCGCTGCGCGACGTAGGTCTGGTAGGCGTCGCCGGTGCCGAGCTGCTGGTGCGCCGACGACTCCAGGACGCGTTCGCCGGCCTTGCCCCGGACCGTCTGCCGGGTGGTGTAGCCGATCGCCGGGCAGACGAAGCGCTCGCTCCCCGGCGCGCACCGCCAGCACCTGGCGTGACCGCGACCTCCTCGATCGCGGCGAGCGGGACCCGGACGGTGCGCAGGATGTTGCGCAGCACGAGGTCGCGACTCGGTCGACCCAGGCCGCCGGGCGCAGCAGCGCCGCCCAGACGAGCACCGCGCCGGCGCAGGCGCAGATCGCGACCCCGAGCGGGGTCCCGGTGCGAGCGGTCGTAGACGGCGATCGCGAGCACGACGCCGACCACGATCAGGCCGATGACCCGCCGGAATGCGCCCGCTGGTGGGGGGGAACCGCTCGACGACGGCGTCGTCCCGTGCTCCGGGCTGGTGGGTCATCGGACGGCTCTCTTCGGGTTGTGGTGCATCGCGGCGACAACCCTATGCTGGGTCGGTGACCCCCACTTCCACCCTCCCCGACGCCACGTTCGACGACGTCACCCGGTCCGAGGCCTCGCTGCGGCGGTTCCTGCACGGGCTGCCCGGGCGTCGACCAGGTCGGCGCGGAGGCGCGCGCCGCCGGGCTCGGCACCCGCTCGATCAAGACCACCGCCAAGGCCTACGCCCTCGACCTCGCGATCCGGATGGTCGACCTGACCACGCTCGAGGGCGCAGGACACCCCCGGCAAGGTCCGGGCGCTGGCCGCCAAGGCGATGCGCCCCGACCCGGCCGACCCGACCTGCCCGGCCGGCCGCCGCGGTCTGCGTCTACCCCGACATGGTCGCCACCGCCAAGCGAGACCCTCGGCGCAGTCCGGCGTGCACGTCGCCGCCGTCGCCACGGCGTTCCCCAGCGGCCGCGCGGCGCTCGACATCAAGCTCGCCGACACCCGCGACGCGGTCGAGGCCGGCGCCGACGAGATCGACATGGTCATCGACCGCGGGCGCGTTCCTCTCCGGCCGCTACCTGCAGGTCTTCGACGAGATCGTCGCCGTCAAGGCAGGCCTGCGGCGCCGGCGCACCTCAAGGTGATCTTCGAGACCGGCGAGCTGCAGACCTACGACAACGTCCGCCGGCGTCAGCTGGCTGGCGATGCTGGCCGGCGCCCACTTCATCAAGACCTCCACCGGCAAGGTGCAGCCGGCCGCGACCCTGCCGGTCACGCTGGTCATGCTCGAGGCGGTCCGCGACTTCCGCGAGGCCGACCGGCAGCATGGTCGGCGTCAAGCCGGCCGGCGGCATCCGCACCGCCAAGGACGCGATCAAGTACCTCGTGATGGTCAACGAGATCGCCGGCCAGGACTGGCTCGACCCCGACTGGTTCCGCTTCGGCGCCTCCACGCTGCTCAACGACCTGCTCATGCAGCGCACCAAGATGACCACCGGCCGCTACTCCGGTCCCGACTACGTCACGCTGGACTGATTCCCTGTGACCACCCCCTTCGAGTACGCCCCGGCCCCCGAGTCGCGGAGCATCGTCGACATCAAGCCGTCGTACGGCCTGTTCATCGACGGCGAGTTCGTCGACGGCCACGGCAAGTCGTTCAAGACGATCAGCCCGGCCACCGAGGAGGTCCTCGCCGAGGTCGCCGAGGCCGACGAGGCCGACGTCGACGCCGCGGTGAAGGCCGCGCGCAGGGCCTACGACAAGGTCTGGTCGAGGATGCCCGGCCGCGAGCGCGCCAAGTACCTCTACCGGATCGCCCGGATCATCCAGGAGCGCAGCCGCGAGCTCGCCGTGCTGGAGTCGATCGACAACGGCAAGCCGATCAAGGAGTCGCGCGACGTCGACGTCCCGATCGTCGCCGCGCACTTCTTCTACTACGCCGGCTGGGCCGACAAGCTCGAGTACGCCGGCTGCGGCACCGACCCGCAGCCGCTCGGCGTCGCCGGCCAGATCATCCCGTGGAACTTCCCGCTGCTGATGCTGGCCTGGAAGATCGCGCCCGGCGCTCGCCTGCGGCAACACCGTCGTGCTCAAGCCGGCCGAGACCACGCCGCTGACCGCGCTGCTCTTCGCCGAGATCTGCCAGCAGGCCGACCTGCCGCCGGGCGTCGTCAACATCGTCACCGGCGCCGGCGGCACCGGCCAGGCGCTGGTCGGCCACCCGGGCGTCGACAAGGTCGCCTTCACCGGCTCGACCGAGGTCGGCAAGGCGATCGCCCGCACCGTCGCCGGCACCGACAAGAAGGTCACCCTCGAGCTCGGCGGCAAGGCCGCCAACATCGTCTTCGACGACGCCCCGATCGACCAGGCCGTCGAGGGCATCGTCAACGGCATCTTCTTCAACCAGGGCCACGTCTGCTGCGCCGGGCTCGCGGCTGCTGGTGCAGGAGTCGGTCGCCGACGAGCTGCTCGACCAGCTCAAGCGCCGGATGGCGACGCTGCGCGTCGGCGACCCGCTCGACAAGAACACCGACATCGGCGCGATCAACTCCGCCGAGCAGCTCGCCCGGATCCGCGAGCTGTCCGACATCGGCGAGGCCGAGGGCGCCGGGCGCTGGGCGCCCGCGTGCGAGCTGCCGACGCACGGCTTCTGGTTCCCGCCGACGCTCTTCACCGGCGTCTCGCCAGGCGCACCGGATCGCCCGCGAGGAGATCTTCGGCCCGGTGCTGTCGGTGCTGACCTTCCGCACGCCGGCCGAGGCGGTCGAGAAGGCCAACAACACGCCGTACGGCCTCTCCGCCGGCGTCTGGACCGACAAGGGCTCCCGGATCCTGCAGATGGCCAGCCAGCTGCGCGCCGGCGTCGTGTGGGCCAACACGTTCAACAAGTTCGACCCGACCAGCCCGTTCGGCGGCTACAAGGAGTCGGGCTACGGCCGCGAGGGCGGCCGCCACGGTCTGGAGGCGTACCTCGAGTGAGCACCGCATCGACGTCCGCAAGACCTACAAGCTCTACATCGGCGGGCGCGTTCCCCCGCTCGGAGTCGGGCCACTCCTACGAGGTCACCGACAGCAAGGGGAAGTTCGTGGCCAACGCCGCGCTCGCCTCCCGCAAGGACGCCCGCGACGCCGTCGTCGCCGCCCGCAAGGCCTTCGGCGGCTGGTCGGGCGCGCACGGCCTACAACCGCGCGCAGATCCTCTACCGGATCGCCGAGGTGATGGAGGACCGCCGCCCGCAGTTCGTGCAGGCCGTCGTCGCAGTCCGAGGGCCTGTCCGCCGCGCAAGGCCGAGCAAGGTCGTCGACGAGGCCATCGACCGGCTCGTCTGGTACGCCGGCTGGGCCGACAAGATCACCCAGGTGGTCGGCAACGCCAACCCGGTGGCCGGGCCGTTCTTCAACCTCTCCACCCCCGAGCCGACCGGCGTCGTCGCGGTGCTCGCGCCGCAGGAGTCCTCGCTGCTCGGCCTGGTCAGCGTGGTCGCGCCGGTCGATCGTCACCGGCAACACGGTGGTCGTCGTGTCGTCGTACGACCGGCCGCTGCCGGCGGTCACGTTCGCCGAGGTGCTCGCGACCTCCGACGTGCCGGGCGGCGTGGTCAACATCCTCACCGGCTCCGCGGCGACCGTCGGCCCGTGGCTGGCCGCGCACATGGACGTCAACGCGATCGACCTGACCGGCGTCGCCGGCGACGCCACGCTCGCGACCGACCTCGAGGTCGCCGCGGCCGACAACCTCAAGCGGGTCCGCCGCGCGCCGGCCGCCGAGCCGGACTGGACCGCGCGACCCCGGGCTCGACGCCGATGACGGCCTTCCTGGAGACCAAGACGGTCTGGCACCCGATCGGGCGTCTGAGCGCGCGTCATCGTCCTTGCCGGTCCCTCGGGGGCCGGCAAGTCCCGCCTCGCCGAGCGCACGGGCCTCCCGGTGCTCCGGCTCGACGACTTCTACAAGGACGGCGACGACCCGACGCTCCCCCGGATCACCGAGGGCGCGAACGCCGGCATCGTCGACTGGGACGACCCGGAGTCGTGGCTGCTCGACGACGCGCTGGCGGCGCTCGAGGCGCTGTGCCGCGACGGCCGGGCCGAGGTGCCGGTCTACGACATCGCCCACAACGGCCGCCACGGCACCCACGTCGTCGACCTCGGCGGGCACGAGGTCTTCGTCGCCGAGGGCATCTTCGCGCAGGAGGTCGTCCCGGCCTGCCCGGCCGGACCTGCTCGCCGCGGCGTACTGCGTGCGCCAGCACCCGATGGTGACCTTCTGGCGCCGGCTCACCCGCGACCTGCGCGAGCACCGCAAGCCGCCGCTGGTGCTGGTCCGCCGCGGGCCTGGCGCTGATGCGCGACCAGCAGCGGGTGGTCGCCCACGCGGTGGCGCTGGGCTGCACGCCGGTCACCGCCGACGAGGCGTACGCCGAGATCCACGCGTGACCGACTGGCCGCGACAGCCGGACTCCCGGACCTGCGGCCCGTCGGTCCTCGTCGTGGTGGAGGGTCTGCCCGGGCCGTGGCCCGACTTCGAGGAGCGGGTGCTCGCCATGCACCGGCGGGTGAACCGGTGCTGGCCGCGCGCTCTCGGCACCACCCCGTGGGCGGTCGCGCGCGAGCTGGACGGACGGGTGCGCCGCTTCCGGCGTGACGAGGTCATCGCCGCGCTGGCGCACGGGCCGGTGCCGGTCTACCTCGGCACCCGGTGGCTGCCGCGCCACGTCGTACTGGTCCTGGAAATGCAGAACGACGGCCTCCGCGTCTACGACCCAGCCCGCGGGGCCGTCGTGCCGATCGAGTTCCTCCCGGTGGAAGGTCCCGTGGTGGTCAGTCGTCCCTACGCGAGGGCCTTGGCCTTCAGCGCGTCGAACTCCGCCTGGGTGATCGCACCGGAGTCGAGGAGACCCTTGGCCTGAGCGATCTGGTCGGCCGCAGACGACCCGCTGCTGCCCGTCACGGAGCGGATGTAGTCCTCCTGGCTGGCCTGAGCGGACTTGATCGCAGCCATGTTGCGCTCGGCCATGCTCTGGCCGCGCGCGATGAGGTACACGAGCGACGTGACCAGCGGGAAGATGATCAGGAAGAACACCCAGAACGCCTTCGCCCAGCCGCTGGTGTCCCGGTCACGGAACAGGTCCGTGAGGATCTGGAACAGCACCACGAGGTAGGCCATGAGCAGGAAGAAGGAGATGATGAACCAGAAGAAGTCCCAGAAAGAATCCATGGCCGAACGGTAGGGACTGGGCCAGTCGCTCAGGCTCACCCGATCCGGGTGAGCCGACGGGTGAGGAGCTGCTGGGCCAGCAACGGGCAGATGAGCACCGTCACAGCACCGCCCGCCACCAGCACCGACGCGTTGGTGCTGGTCATCTCCCCCGCGGACACGGCGACCGCGGTGACCGCCACGATGATGGGCAGCCCGGTCGAGGCGAAGAGCGCCATCGCGGTGCTCTCGCTGCGGTCGAACTCCGGCTCGCCGTCGACCTTCGAGGTGCGGGTCGCGACGTAGACCAGCCCGCCGCGGACGAGCAGGATCAGGGTCACGAAGGCCACCAGGGCGAGCGGCTCGTCGACCACGGCCTGCGGGTCGATGGCCATGCCCGAGGTGATGAAGAAGATCGGGATCAGGAAGCCGAAGGCCAGGCCCTCGAGCTTGTGCTCGAGGCTCTCGTGGCCCTCGGGGAGCAGCCGCCGGAGCACGAAGCCGGCCGCGAAGGCACCGAGGACCGCGTCCAGCTCGAAGGCCGCCGCGGTCGCGCCGAGGGTGACCAGGAGCAGCACGACCAGCCGGACCTGGGTCTGGCCCGAGGTCTCGGCACCGCGCTGGATGACGCCCATCAGCTGCGAGCCCTCGTGGGACAGCCGCGACGAGAACCGGTGCACGAGCACCGCCAGCAGCGCGAAGCCGGCCAGCACGATCAGCGACCGGACCGGACCGCGCACCCCGAGCAGCACCGCCATCGCGACGATCGGCCCGAGCTCGCCGTACGCGCCGTGGTTCATCAAGGTCTTGCCGAAGCGGGTCTCGAGCAGCCCGCCGTCCTTGAGGATCGGCAGCAGCGTGCCGAGCGCCGTGGAGGTCAGCGCGATCGCCACCGCGATCTCGGCGTGCACCGCGTCGGACAGACCGATCAGCGCGATCAGGCCCAGGGCGGCCAGCAGGCAGAGCACCCACGTCGCGAGCGCTCGACGACCGCCCTTGCCGACCAGCTCCTCGACCTCGACCTCGTAGCCGGCCAGCAGGAACAGCATGCCGAGCCCGAGCTCGCGCAGGGTGTCGACGCCCTCGCCGGAGACGGCGAGCTCGAGCACGTTCGGGCCGATGACGACGCCGAGGACCAGGAGCAGCACCACCTCGGGGACGCGGCGGCGCAGGACGAGGCCGGCGAGGAGCGGAGCGAGGACGGCGCAGAGGGTGATCCAGAAGAGGGACTCGGTCACCGACGGCATGTCAGCTGGTCCACACCACGAAGACCAGCAGCAGCCAGGCTGCCGCCACGCCGAGCGCCACGAGGACGGTCAGGGAGGCCATCAGGAACCAGGTGCGGCCGGCCCCTTCGCCGTCGGCCTGGGTGGCCAGCACGTCGACGCGCTCCGGGTGCTCGGGGTCGTAGGCGACCGCGATCTCCTCACCGACCCGAGGCGGGGGCGCCGGCACGTCGGTGAGGGTCTGCGCCTCGATCGGCTCGTCGGTCCCGGCGACCTGGTAGCGGACCCGCGGGAAGTAGCGGGTGTCCGGGGCCGCCTTGAGGCTGAGGTCCTTCGCCTCGAGCTCCACGACCGTCGCGGTCACGGTGACGGCACGGCTGCGGAACGACTCGGCACTCCGGCGTACGGCCCGACCTTTGAGCATCAGGCCCAGGCTCAGCAGCAGGATCAGCACCGCGCTCCCGAGCAGCAGCACGGTCGGCACGTAGTGGATCTTCACGATGCGGTCTCCTCGGCGAGGGCGGCGTACGCAGGCTTGATCAGATCCTGGATCAGGGCGAACCGCTCGTCGAAGGGCAGGAACGACGACTTCATCGCGTTGACCGTGAACCACTCGAGGTCGCGCAGCCCGTAGCCGAACGCCTCGACCAGCGACCACATCTCGTGGGTCATCGAGGTGCGGCTCATCAGCCGGTTGTCGGTGTTGACGGTGACCCGGAAGCGGAGCTTCTTGAGCAGCCCGATCGGGTGCTCGGCGATCGAGGCGGCGGCGCCGGTCTGCACGTTGGACCAGGGGCACATCTCCAGCGGGATCCGCTTGTCGCGGACGTACGCCGCGAGCCGGCCGAGCTCGACGGAGCCGTCGTCGTGCACCGTGATGTCGTCGATGATCCGCACGCCGTGGCCGAGCCGGTCGGCGCCGCACCACTGGATCGCCTGCCAGATCGACGGCAGCCCGAAGGCCTCACCCGCGTGGATGGTGAAGTGGAAGTTCTCGCGCTGGAGATACTCGAACGCGTCCAGGTGGCGGGTGGGCGGGTAGCCCGCCTCGGCGCCGGCGATGTCGAAGCCGGCGACGCCGCGGTCGCGCCAGGCGACGGCCAGCTCGGCGATCTCCATCGAGCGCGCCTGGTGGCGCATCGCGGTCAGCAGCTGGCGTACGACGATCCGTCCGTCGCTCGCTGCGACACCCTCGTCGAAGCCCGCCTGCACGGCGGCGACGACCTCGTCGAGGCTGAGCCCCTGCTCGACGTGCTGCTCGGGGGCGTAGCGGACCTCGGCGTACACGACCCCGTCGGCGGCCAGGTCCTCGACGCACTCACGCGCGACCCGGGTGATGCGCCGATGCGGTCTGCATGACGGCCACGGTGTGGTCGAAGGTCTCCAGGTAGCGCTCCAGCGACCCGGAGTCGGACGCGTCCGCGAACCACTGCCCGAGGGAGTCCGCGGTCAGCGCGCCCTGCACCTCGGGCAGCCGGTGCCCGATCTCGGCCGCGAGGTCGATGATCGTCTGCGGGCGCAGTCCACCGTCGAGGTGGTCGTGCAGCAGCACCTTGGGTGCCCGGAGGACCTGGTCACGCGTCGGTGTCATGTCCCGATCCAATCAGACCGGACTGGGCGCACTCGATAGGTTGGGTGCCATGCGCACCTTCACGACTCTCGAGGAAGTCTCCGCGGCCCAGGGCGAGGAGCTCGGCACCTCCGAGTGGCTGACCATCGACCAGGAACGGGTCAACCAGTTCGCCGAGGCGACCGGTGACCACCAGTGGATCCACGTCGACGTGGAGCGCGCGAAGGACGGCCCGTTCGGCGGCACCATCGCGCACGGCTACCTGACGCTCTCGCTGGTGCCGTTCCTCGGCAGCCAGGTGCTGTCGTTCGCCACGCCCGGCGCCAAGCTCAACTACGGCACCAACAAGGTCCGCTTCCCCAACCCCGTGCTGGTCGGCAAGCGGATCCGGGCCCACGTCGCCATCGCCGACGTCGCCGACCTGTCCGCGGGCAAGCAGGTCACCATCAAGTACACGATCGAGATCGAGGGCGAGGCCAAGCCCGCCTGCGTCGCCGAGACCGTCGTACTCCTGCTACCTGACGTCAGTCGAGCACCGGTCGAGTCGGCACGAAGTCCGATCGAGCTCGATCACGTCAGGAGTGCGGTCGATGATGAGCGGGGTGGCGGCGTACGTGCCACCGATGTCGTAGCCGCCCTCGAGCGAGGCGAGCGCGCGCTCGAAGCGGTGCTCGTCGTCGGTGAGCAGCGTGAACAGCGGCTGGCCCTCGGTGACGGTGTCGCCGGGGCGGGCGTGCCAGACGACGCCGGCACCGGCCTGCACCGGGTCCTCCTTGCGGGCCCGGCCGGCACCGAGGCGCCAGGCGGCCAGGCCGACGGCCATCGCGTCGAGACGGGTGAGTACGCCGGACGCGGGAGCGTTGACGACGTGCGACTCGCGCGCGACCGGGAGCGGGGCGTCGGGGTCGCCGTCCTGGGCGCGGATCATCTGCTTCCACGCGTCCATCGCCGAGCCGTCGGCCAGCGTCTCGGCCGGGTCGACGTCGGAGCGGCCGGCGCCGGCGAGCATCTCGCGGGCCAGGGCGAGGGTCAGCTCGACCACGTCGGCGGGGCCGCCGCCGGCGAGCACGTCGACCGACTCCTGGACCTCGATCGCGTTGCCGGCGGTCAGGCCGAGCGGCGTGGACATGTCGGTGAGCAGCGCGACGGTGTGCACGCCGGCGTCCTGGCCGAGCGCGACCATGGTCTCGGCGAGCTCGCGGGCGTCGACGTCGTCCTTCATGAACGCGCCGGTGCCGACCTTGACGTCGAGCACCAGCGCACCGGTGCCCTCGGCGATCTTCTTCGACATGATCGACGACGCGATCAGCGGGATCGACTCGACGGTGCCGGTGACGTCGCGCAGGGCGTAGAGCTTCTTGTCGGCGGGGGCGAGGCCGTCGCCGGCCGCGCAGATCACCGCGCCGACAGACTCGAGCTGGGCGAACATCTCGTCGTTCGAGAGCGCCGCCCGCCAGCCGGGGATCGCCTCGAGCTTGTCGAGGGTGCCGCCGGTGTGGCCGAGGCCGCGACCGGAGAGCTGGGGTACGGCGACCCCGCACGCGGCGACCAGCGGGGCGAGCGGCAGCGTGATCTTGTCGCCGACCCCACCGGTGGAGTGCTTGTCGGCGGTCGGCCGCGAGAGCCCGGAGAAGTCCATCCGCTCCCCCGACGCGATCATCGCGTCGGTCCAGCGGGCGATCTCGCGAGCGGTTCATCCCGTTGAGCAGGATCGCCATCGCGAGCGACGACATCTGCTCGTCGGCGACGCCGCCCCTCGTGTAGGCGTCGATCACCCAGTCGATCTGGCTGTCGGACAGCGCGTGGCGGTCCCGCTTGGCAGAGATGACCTCGACGGCGTCGTGCATGTGTGTACCTACCTCCCACAGGGACCCTACGGAACCCTCTCAGCACGAACGTCCCCCGGGACTCAGGCTCACCCTGGAGCTCGAGATCGGGGTACGCCGTGAACAGTGCGCCGACCGACTCGGCCAGCTCCGTGCGCGTCAGCGGCGCGCCCAGGCAGAAGCGCACTCCGACGCCGAACGCGAGGTGCGGGTTGGGGTCCCGCTCGACGACGGCGGGGTCGGTCAGGTCAACCGAGGTCGTCGGGGCCGAACGCATCCGGCAGCACCTCGTCCATCCGCTTCACCCCGGAGATGGTCATCACCTGCAGGTCGGGGCCGCCGTTCTCGCAGAGCAGCTGACGGCAGCGGCCGCACGGCATGATCACCTCGCCGTCGCCGTTGACGCACACGAAGTGGGTCAGGCGCCCGCCGCCGGTGATGTGCAGCTGGCTGCACCAGACCGCACTCGGCGCACAGCGTCACGCCGTACGCCGCGTTCTCGACGTTGCAGCCGATCACGACCCGGCCGTCGTCGACGGGCGCCGCCGCACCCACCGAGAAGTGCGAGTACGGCGCGTACGCGTGGCCCATGGCCTCGACCGCGCGCTCAGTGAGGGCAGCCCAGTCGAAGTCGCTCGACACGTCAGCCCTTCACGTAGGGCTCGCCGTCGGCGGCCGGCGGGCGGACCCGACCGACGAAGCCGGCGACTGCGATGATCGTGGCGAGGTACGGCGAGGCACGCAGCAGCTCGCCGGGGATCTTGTCGACGAACGCCAGCTGGCTCTGCAGGCTCCACATGAAGCCGAAGAACAGCGCGGCGAAGGTCGCCCCGATCGGGTGCCAGCGGCCCATGATCACCGCGGCCAGCGCGATGAAGCCGTTGCCCGACGAGGCGTTGTCGTCGAAGGAGCCCGTGGAGCCGACCGTGTAGAAGGCACCGCCCAGGCCGGCGAACACGCCGCCGAGGAGCACCGCCTGCCAACGGATCCGGAGCACCTTGATGCCGACGGTGTCGGCGGCCTTCGGGTGCTCGCCGACCGAGCGGACCCGCAGGCCCCACTTGGTCTCGAACAGCATGAACGTGACGATGAAGACCGAGGCGTACATCAGGTAGACCAGCAGCGACTGGTCGAAGAGCGCCTTGCCGACGATCGGGAGCGAGGACAGGCCCGGGATGTCGATCGGCTGCAGGATCGGCGGTTCGTTGAGGTACTTCTTGATGTCGGGGTCGTCGGGGATCTGACCGACAGGAACGACGTGAGGCCGGTCGCCAGGGCGGTCAGGACGACGCCGAGGACAACCTGGTTGACCTCGTACTTCATCGCGAACCAGGCGAGCAGCACGGCCACCAGGACACCGGCGAGCACGCCGCCGACCAGGCCCATCTCGGCGCTGAAGAAGAGGCTGGCGAAGACGGACGCGAAGAAGGCGCCCATCAGGAACTGGCCCTCGATCGCGATGTTGATGACGCCCGCCCGCTCGCACAGGCACCCGGCCAGCGCGCCGAGGATCAGCGGCGTGGCCTGCCGGATCGCCTCCGGCAGTGGGTTGGTGAGCGCGATGCCGCCGGTGGCCCCCGGGATGCTGCTGCTGGACTGGTCGGCGTAGTTCCAGATCATGAAGCCGACGAAGAACGCCAGCCCGACCAGCACGTAGACGACGCCACCGAGCCAGCCCTTGGGCACCTTGTTGACCGCCGCGAGGAGCGACCGCGAGGAGCGCGACGACGAACGACCCGATGAGCAGCGGCCCGCCGTCGAGGTTCTCCGCGCGGGTTGTCCGCGGTGATCCGCTCGCCGAGCGCGTAGGTGATGTGGGCGTCGTCGATGGTCAGCCAGAAGACCAGGCACAGCAGCGCGACGATCCCGAAGACGACGACCAGCTTGATCTGCCGTCGGATGTCGGCGCGGTCGCGGACGACGACGTCCTCGGTCGGCGCCGGTGCCCTCGTGGCCGTGCTCATGAGCCCCATCCCTTCGCCATGACGGTGGATCCCGCCACCGCTGTCCTTCATCCGCCAGACGGAGCGCACCAGCGCCGGCGCCGCGACGAACAGCACGATCAGTGCCTGCAGCACCTGGGTGAGCTCCTTGGGGGTGCCAGCACTCGCCTGCATCGCCACGCCGCCGACGCTGAGGGCGCCGAAGAGCAGTCCGGCGAAGACCGTGCCGAGCGGAGTCGCCCGGCCGAGCAGCGCGACCGTGATCGCGTCGAAGCCGATCGAGCCCGCCATCGTGGGGCTCAGGTTGTCGTGGTGGCCGAGGATGTTCATCGTCGCGGCCAGACCGGCCAGCGCACCGGCAAGCACCATCGTCAGCGTGTAGACCTTCGCCACGCTCATGCCGGCAGTGCGGGCGGCGGAGTCGTTCGCGCCGACCGCACGCATCTCGAAGCCGAGAGTGCTGCGCTCGAGGATCCACCAGACGAAGACCGCGGCGAGCAGCGCGAGCACCACCCCGAGGTGGGTGTCGGCGATGCTCGGGAACATCGCGGAGTCCTTGACCGGCGGCGACTGCGGGTTGTCGCTGCCGGGACGCTGGAAGGCGTCCTTGCTCAGCACGTAGAGCAGCACGGATCCGGCCAGGTAGTTGAGCATGATCGTCGTGATCACCTCGTGAGCGCCGGTGCGCGCCTTCAAGAAGCCCGCGATCCCGCCCCACAGACCACCGAAGACCAGGCCGGCGACCAGCGCGACCAGCAGGTGCAGACCGGCGGGCAGGTCCCAGGTGAAACCGACGTAGCCGGCCGCGATCGCACCGATGATCAGCTGGCCCTGGGCGCCGATGTTGAAGAGGCCGGCGCGGAAGGCGAGCGTCACGCCGAGACCGGCGCAGATCAGCGGCGCCGAGCGCTCCAGGGTCGTGCTGATCGCGTGCCACGACCCGATCGAGCCCTTGAGCAGCGCCCAGTACGACGAGCCGATCGCGTCGGCCGAGCGGGTGAAGAAGTCCCACGGGTAGGAGAAGAAGTACGAGAGCGACTCGATCACGGCGTCGTCGCTGAAGGCGATCAGGACCGCACCGACGATCAGGGCAAGCGCGAACGCGGCCGCCGTGACCTTGACCGTCGGCACCCACTCGTAGCGAGGCGGGCGCTCGACCTCGTCCGGCGGCGCGTGGCGCCTGCTCGGTGACGGGGGCGGTCATGCGGTCACCCCTTCGGCGGGTTCGTGGGCTCCAGCCATCATCAGGCCGATGTCCTCTCGGGCGATGTCGGGACTCACGGTGCCGACGATGCGCCCGTCGTACATCACCGCGATCCGGTCGGACAGGGCGAAGATCTCGTCGAGCTCGGTGGACACGATGATCACCGCGGTCCCCTGGTCGCGCTCCTCGACGATGCGCTTGTGGATGAACTCGATCGACCCGACATCCACGCCGCGGGTGGGCTGCGAGGCGATCAAGACCTTCAGGTCGCGCGAGAACTCGCGCGCGACGACGACCTTCTGCTGGTTGCCGCCGGAGAGCGACGAGACCGGGTCGAGGACGCCGACTCGGTGCGGATGTCGAACTGCTTGATCCGCTCGTCGGCGTTCTTCGCGATCGCGTCGAGCTTGAGCGCGAGCCCGACGAGAACTCGTCGCTGCGGTAGAGGTCGAGGACGAGATTCTCCCGGACCGCTGAACGCACCGACGTAGCCGTCGTGGGAGCGGTCCTCGGGGATGTAGCCGATCCCGTCGTCGAGGCTCTCGCGCGGACCGTGCTTGCTGATGTCGCGGCCGTCGAGGTGGATCTCGCCGGCGTCGGGCTTCACCAGTCCCGAGCAGCGACTTGATCAGCTCGGTCTGGCCGTTGCCCTGGACACCGGCGATCCCGAGCACCTCGCCGGCGCGGGCCTCGAAGGACACGTCCTTGACGACCTGGTGGCCGCGCGGGTCGACCACGGTGACGTTGCGACGTCGAGGACCACGTCGCCGACCTGGGGCTCTGGCCTTGTCGACGGTGAGCTTCACCTCGCGGCCGACCATCATCTCGGCCAGCTCGGCCTCGGACGCGGTGGGCGGGGCGGTGCCGACGACCTTGCCGCGGCGGATCACCGAGATCCGGTCGCCGACGGCCTTGACCTCGCGGAGCTTGTGGGTGATGAAGATGATCGAGGTGCCCTGCTCCTTGAGCGAGCGCATGATGTCCATGAGCTCGTCGATCTCCTGCGGCGTCAGCACCGCGGTGGGCTCGTCGAGGATCAGCACCTTGGCGTCGTTGGAGAGGGCCTTGAGGATCTCGACCCGCTGCTGGACGCCGACCGGCAGGTCCTCGACCAGGGCGTCGGGGTCGACGGGAGGCCGTAGCGCGCGGAGAGCTCGCGCACCATGCTCGGCGGCCTTGCGCCCGGTTAGGACGCCCAGGGCGCGGGTCTGCTCGCGACCGAGCATGACGTTCTCGGCGACCGTGAAGACGGGGACCAGCATGAAGTGCTGGTGGACCATGCCGATGCCGGCGTGCGATCGCGTCGCCGGGCGAGGCGAAGACCTGACCGGCTCACCATCGACGAGGATCTCGCCCTCGGTGGGATCCAGCAGGCCGTAGAGCATGTTCATCAGCGTGGACTTGCCCGCGCCGTTCTCGCCGAGCAGGCAGTGGATCTCGCCCGGCTCGATCGTCAGGTCGATCTGATCGTTCGCGGTGAAGGACCCGAACCGCTTGGTCAGGCCCTTGATCTCGAGCTTCATCGCCGCTCCCTTGCTACCGGCGCGCACTCGCACGACCTAGGTCACAGCACATCATGCGTACCGACTCTAGGACGCCGAGGCCGGGGTGAGGATAGTCCCTCACCCCGGCCTCGGTGTCTTGCCGGTTACGTCAGGCCTTCGGTCAGCCGACCTTCAGCGTGCCGTCGATGATCTGCTGCTTCAGCTCGTCGAGCTTGTCCTTGACAGCCTGGTCGATGTCGCCGTCCGCCTCGTGGAACGGAGCGAGCGCGACACCGTCGTTCTCCAACGTCCCGACGTACGGGTCGCTGTTGAAGGTGCCGTCGATCGAGTCCTTGATCGCGGTCTGGCGTCGCGACGTCGACGCGCTTCATGACCGAGGTCAGCAGGATGTCGCAGTACTCGGCGGCCGAGACGCAGCCGTCGGTGTCGACCCAGATGCCCTTGGCGTCGGAGTCCTTGGCGGCCTGCAGGCCACCGAGACCGGCGGTGCCGGCGACCGGGAAGATGATGTCAGCACCCTGCTGGATCATCTGCTGGGCGATCGTCTGGCCCTTGGACTTGTCCTCGAAGTCCTCGGTGAACGAGCCGTCCTTGCCGTTCCAGCCAAGGAGCTTGACGCGAGCTGCCGTTGTCCTTGTTGTAGGCCTCGATGCCCTGGCGGAAGCCCTCCATGAAGATGGTCACCGTCGGGATGTTCAGACCACCGAAGGTGCCGACCGTGCCGGACTTCGACTCGGCCGCGGCCAGGTAGCCCGCGAGGTACGCCGGCTGGGCGGTGTCGAAGGTGAGGCCCTTGAGGTTCTTCGCGGGCTTCTCGTAGCCGTAGTCGATGATCGAGAAGTCGATGTCGGGGTTCTTCTTGGCCGCAGCCTCGGTCGCGTCACCGAGCAGGAAGCCGACGGTGGTGATCGAGTTGCAGTTCTGCTTGACCATCTCGGCGATGTTGTCGGCGTACTCGGAGTCGGAGGACGACTCGACCTCACCGGTCTGGATGCCGAACTGGTCCTTGGCCTGCAGGTCAGGCCGTCGTGAGCCGTCTGGTTGAACGACTTGTCGTCGAAGCCGCCGGAGTCGGAGACCATGCACGCCTTGAAGTCGGGGTGAGACTCGGTCGAGGGCGACGCCGAGGTCGAAGCCGACTCGCTCGTCGTCGGGGTGCTCGAACCGTCCGAGCTGTCGTCCGAGCGATCACCACATGCGGTCAGGGCCATACAGGCCAGGCCGGCCACCAGTGCCATACGTGCCGTCTTCTTCACGGCGTCCTCCTGAGGTTGTCAGCGTGCACACCCTGATCGGAGGCACATCGCGCCACCCTAGTGCCGCTTCCGGCCGGGGTGTCACCCTTGAGGGGAGAATTGGTGCGGTTGTTACCAGTCGGTGACCAACCACCCGCCGAGGCCCCAACCTCCACCATCCCGAGGCCGCCAGAAGTGTCGGGTTTAGCCCTACCGCTGTCGCGCCATCCTCTAGTCGAGGTCGCCGATACCCGGTCGACCGTCCCGTCGACGGA
Source organism: uncultured Actinomycetota bacterium (assembly GCA_963696245.1). GTDB lineage: Bacteria > Actinomycetota > Actinomycetes > Propionibacteriales > Nocardioidaceae > Nocardioides. Next base: position 66,608 of record CAVOJM010000004.1, on the reverse strand, counting down.
GGCTCAGTCCATGACACCCACCACCTCGAATCGCAGCGCGCAGCTGCGGCGATTCAGCGCCGTCGGCGCCGTGCTCTCGTTGCTCCTCGGGTCGCTGCTGCTGGTCGCGCAACCCGCATCCGCGACTGCCACGTGCCGGGCCAAGGACACCGGATCTGGAACGGTCAAGACCTGCGTGACCACCAAGGTGAGCAGCCGCAAGTTCCTCTTGGTCTTCGGGTCCGGGGTCAAGAATCCGAAGAACATCGCCTCCGACCTGCACTGCACGTCGAACCAGTCCAAGGAGATGGACTACAGCGTGAGCAGCACCGTCAGCGGTGAGGCTGGTTTCATCTTCGGCAAGGTCTCCGCCTCCGTGACCGGTGGGGTGTCGAAGAAGACGAACGCGGGCTACTCGGTGTCGTCGGACGTGCGCGTGCCCCGGGGGAAGACCTTGTTCTGCGACTGGGGCATCTACTACTACACCTTCAGCGGGACGATCACGAAGACCTACTGCAACACGCACGGCTGCGAGAAGACCGTGACGCCGTTCAGGGGCAAGTCCCCGGCGCGGACCATCTGGCGGCTGTCGGTCGGTCACTGACCCACCCCCTCGCCTCGACGGTCAGTGCGGAGAGAGAACGTACGCGGCGGTCGTGGCCAGCACCCGCGCACCGATGCCGACCGCCCGGTCGTCGACGCGGAGATTGCCCTGGTGGAGGTCGTACGTCGGGCCGCCGGGCGTCCGAGTGCCGAGGCGACCCATCGCTCCGGGGACCCGGTCGAGGTACCAGCCGAAGTCCTCGCCACCGAGACTCTGCTGGGTGGGAACGTGTCCGTCCGGGCCGAGCACCTGCTCGACGGCTCGAGTGAGCGCGCCGATCGACCCCAGGTCGTTGACCACCGGCGGGACGCCGCGCTGGTAGTCGACACGCGCGTGCACGCCGTACGGCGCCACGATCTCCTCGACCAGCATCGGGACCAGCTTCTCGGCCTCGGCCCACGCGACCGCGTCGAGCATCCGGACCGTGCCGCCGGCGCGGCCGGTCGCAGGGATCACGTTGTGGGCCGAGCCGGCCCGGACGATCCCCCACACGACGCTGACCCCGGCTCGCGGGTCGAGCCGGCGGGAGAGGATCGAGGGCAGCTCGGTGACGACCTTGGCGAGCGCGTAGGTGAGGTCCTCGGTGAGGTGCGGACGCGAGGTGTGACCGCCGGACCCGCTGAGCGTCACGTCGAGGTGGTCGGCCGCGCCGGTGATCGGCCCTTCGCGCAGCCCGATCTGGCCGACGTCGAGGGTGGGGTCGCAGTGCAGCCCGAAGATCTCGTCGACGCCGTCGAGGGCACCCAGCTCGATCAGCGTGAGCGCTCCCCCCGGCATCACCTCCTCGGCGGGCTGGAAGAGCAGCCGGACCCGGCCGGGCAGCAGTCCCGCCGCGTGGACGCGACCGAGCGCGATCGCGGCTCCGACGAGCGCGGAGGTGTGCACGTCGTGGCCGCACGCGTGGGTCACGCCCTCGACGGTGCTCGACCACGGGTCGTCGGTGAGGTCCGGCACCGGGAGGGCGTCGAGGTCGGCGCGCAGCGCCACCAGCGGACCATCGGTCGCCGATCTCGGCGATCAGCCCGGTCCGGGCCGGCTGGGTGACCCGCCACCCCGCGGCGCGCATCCGCTCGGCGACCAGCGCGGTCGTGCGGGTCTCGCGCCAGGACAGCTCGGGCTGGGCGTGCAGGTCCCGGCGCAGGGCGACGAGCTCCTCGTCGCAGTCGGCGACGACGGACTCGATCAAGGACCCGGTCTGGGTCGGCGCGGCCTCGGACATCGGTGTCGAGGTTAGTTCACGCGGCAGCACGGTGCGGGTCCCGGCCGATCATTCGAGACCCGCACCGAGTGGACGAGGTCAGCCGTTGAAGCGGACCACCTTGCCGTCGGGTGCCTTGCCCTCGCCGGGAAGCACGTTGATGGTCGCGTAGACGTCGCCGCCGGCGATCTCCACCGCTGCTGGCAGCGGAGCCTTCGCGTACGGCGTCACGTCCGAGCTGCCTGCCTTGATCAGCCCGATCTGGCCGGCGAAGAGCTCGGCGACGAGCACGTCGCCGTTCGGCGTGACCGCCACGCCGGTCGGCGTCAGCAGCCCGCCCGCGAGCGCGGTGATCTCCCCGGTCGTCGGGTCGATGCTGGACACCGCACCGAGCGGGATCTGCTCGCCGAGCCCACCGCCCTCGGTGGTCACGTAGAGCAGCCCGTCGGGTCCCTGCTCGACGTCCGTCGGCACCGACTCACCGTGATAGGTGTGCCCGACCGTGCAGTCCGGCAGACCCATTGCCGTGGCGAGGTCCGCGGTGATCGGGACCGAGGTGGCCGGCGTGACCGCGACGGTCCGGATCTTCTTGCCGGTGATCGCGACCACCGCGTTCATGCCGGCGTCGGCGACGTAGACGGTCTTGGCGGTCTGGTAGGTCGCGTAGGGGTGCGAGTCCAGGTGACCCGGGTAGCTGACCGGTCCGAAGTCGTCGGTCGGCCACTGCGCGGCGCAGTCCGCGTCGAGGTCCGAGATGCCGTAGGAGATGACGCTGTCGGGGTTGTGCGTGTTCTCGAACGCGCGCATGTGCGCGATCGTCTTGACCTTGCCCTTCGCGGTGATCTCCTTGACCCACGAGTCGGACGGCTCACCGGTGTCGGGGTCGCTCGCGGTCTCGGTGAAGACGACGTGGCCCTTGCGGACCGAGACGCCGCCGACCTCGTTGCCGCCCTTGGCGTGGTAGACCGTCTTGGGGCTCTTGCCCGGCCGCAGCTTGCTCAGCGTGCCGCCGAAGTTCTGGGTGACGTAGATGTCGTGACCCTCGACGGCCACGCTGAGGGGTGCGAGCAGGTGCCGGGTCAGGGTCTTCGGCTTCGGTGCGGCGGCCTCGGCGGCGGGCACCGCCACCAGCGCTCCGGCGACGGCGGTGGCTGCCAGCGCGGCCAGCAGGCGAGTAGTACGCATGTCATTCCTCCGTGGGTTCTCGTGCTGAGAACCACAGACTGACCCTCCTGATGTCCCGGGCGCATGATCAATTTGGCCTATTCACACCGGCACAACCGGGATGGAGCTGTCCCGGGCTACCGACTCGCGTCACGCTCGTCGTACGCCGCGAGGATCCGGTCGGCGGCGACGGTCGCGGGCAGCTCGCCGGACAGTACGGCGTCGCGGAGCTCGGCGCGGATCGCCTTGACCCCGGCGGAGTGGCGCAGCCGCTGGTCGAGCTCGTCGCGCACCAGCGCCCAGGTGAAGTCGAGCTGCTGGTGGGCGCGCTTGTCGGCGAGACCGTCGGCGCCGAGGTGGTCGCGGTGGGAGATCACGCGGTCCCAGACGTCGTCGACGCCGGTGCCCTCGAGCGCCGAGCAGGTCACCACCGGCGGTGCCCACTCGTCGTGACCGCGCACCAGGCGCAGCGCACCCGCGAGGTCGCGGGCAGCCACCCGGGCCTCCTGCTCGCGGTCGCCGTCGGCCTTGTTGACCGCGATCACGTCGGAGATCTCCAGGATCCCCTTCTTGATGCCCTGGAGCTGGTCGCCGGTGCGGGCGAGGGTGAGGAAGAGGAACGTGTCGACCATGCCGGCGACGGTCACCTCGGACTGGCCGACGCCGACGGTCTCGACCAGCACGACGTCGTACGCCGCGGCCTCGAGGACCGTCATCGCCTGCACGGTCGCCCGGGCGACGCCGCCGAGGGTGCCGGCCGACGGCGAGGGTCGGATGAACGCGTTCGGGTCGGTGGCGAGCCGCGCCATCCGGGTCTTGTCGCCGAGGACCGAGCCGCCGGTGCGGACGCTCGACGGGTCGACCGCGAGCACGCCGACCCGGTGGCCCTGTGCGGTGAGCCGGGTGCCGAGCGCCTCGATGAACGTCGACTTCCCGACGCCGGGCACCCCGGAGATGCCGACCCGCACCGCCTCGGCGGGCGTGACAGCCAGCTCGGTCAGCAGCGCCCGCGCCTGCTCCCGGTGCTTGCGGCTGGTCGACTCGACGAGCGTGATCGCCTGCGAGACGGCGGCCCGCCGTCCCTCCCGGATCCCCTCGACGAGCTGCTCGACGTCGGGCATCAGTGGTCGAGCTGCTCCCGCAGCTTCGCGAGCAGGTCGAGCGCCGACTCGGCGATGACCGTGCCGGGCAGGAACACCGCGGCGGCGCCCATCTCCAGCAGGGTCGGCACGTCGTCGGGCGGGATGACGCCGCCGATCACGACCATGATGTCGGGGCGGCCCTGGTCCGCGAGCGCCTGCTTGAGCGCGGGCAGCAGCGCCAGGTGGCCGGCCGCGAGCGACGAGACCCCGACGATGTGCACGTCGGCGTCGACCGCCTGCTGGGCGACCTCCTCGGGCGTCGAGAAGAGCGGGCCCACGTCGACGTCGAAGCCCATGTCGGCGAACGCCGAGACGATGACCTTCTGGCCGCGGTCGTGGCCGTCCTGGCCCATCTTGGCGACCAGGATGCGCGGGCGGCGGCCCTCGGCCTCCTCGAACTCCGCGGTCGCGTCGAGCACCTGCTGGAGGAGGGAGCCGTCGCCCTGGCTCGACTCGTCCCTGTACACGCCGCTGATCGTACGGATCACGGCCTGGTGGCGGCCGTAGACCTTCTCGAGCGCGTCGGAGATCTCGCCGACGGTGGCCTTCGCCCGAGCGGCGTCGACCGCCAGGGCGAGCAGGTTGCCGTCGAGCGATCCCTTCTCGGCGCCGCGCTCGGCCGAGTTGGTGAGCGCCTCGAGCGTACGACGGACCTCGTCGTCGTCCCGCTCCGCGCGGAGCCGCTCGAGCTTGGCGATCTGCTGGCGGTAGACGTCGTCGTTGTCGACCTTGAGCACGTCGAGCTTGTCCTCGGCGGCCAGGCGGAACGTGTTGACGCCGATGACCTTCTGGGCGCCGGAGTCGATCCGCGCCTGGGTGCGGGCGGCCGCCTCCTCGATGCGCATCTTCGGGATGCCCTGCTCGATCGCGGCGGCCATGCCGCCGGCCCGCTCGGCCTCCTGGATGTGTGCCCAGGCGCGCTCGGCGAGGTCGTGGGTCAGCCGCTCGACGTAGTAGGAGCCGGCCCACGGGTCGATCGTGCCCGTCGTACCGCTCTCCTGCTGCAGCAGCAGCTGGGTGTTGCGCGCGATCCGGGCCGAGAAGTCGGTCGGCAGCGCGATCGCCTCGTCGAGGGCGTTGGTGTGCAGCGACTGGGTGTGGCCCTGGGTCGCCGCCATCGCCTCGATCGCGGTGCGCTGGACGTTGTTGAAGACGTCCTGCGCGGTGAGCGACCAGCCGGAGGTCTGGCTGTGGGTGCGCAGGCTCAGCGACTTGGGGTTCTGCGGGTCGAACTCGCGGACCAGCCGCGCCCACAGCGCCCGGGCCGCACGCATCTTGGCGATCTCCATGAAGAAGTTCATGCCGATCGCCCAGAAGAAGGACAGCCGCGGCGCGAACTGGTCGATCGTCATGCCGGTGGCGAGGCCGGCGCGGATGTACTCGACACCGTCGGCCAGCGTGTACGCCAGCTCCAGGTCGGCCGTCGCTCCGGCCTCCTGGATGTGGTAGCCGGAGATCGAGATCGAGTTGAAGCGCGGCATCTTCGCGGAGGTGTAGCTGAAGATGTCGCTGATGATCCGCATGCTCGGCGCCGGCGGGTAGATGTAGGTGTTGCGGACCATGAACTCCTTGAGGATGTCGTTCTGGATCGTCCCCGCGAGCTGCTCCGGCTTCACCCCCTGCTCCTCGGCCGCCGCGATGTAGAGCGCGAGCACCGGCAGGACCGCGCCGTTCATCGTCATCGACACCGACATCTCGTCGAGCGGGATGCCGTCGAAGAGCGTGCGGGTGTCGTAGATCGAGTCGATCGCCACGCCGGCCATGCCGACGTCGCCGCGCACCCGCGGGTGGTCGGAGTCGTAGCCGCGGTGGGTCGCCAGGTCGAACGCGACGCTCAGGCCCTTCTGGCCGGCGGCGAGGTTGCGCCGGTAGAACGCGTTGGACTCCTCGGCGGTGGAGAAGCCGGCGTACTGGCGGATCGTCCACGGCTGGGTGGTGTACATCGTCGGGTAGGGCCCGCGCAGGAACGGGCTCAGCCCGGGCAGCGTGTCGAGCGCGTCGAGACCCGCGAGGTCCTCGGGGCCGTAGGACGGCTTGATCTCGATGCCCTCCGGGGACATCCAGGGCTCCGCGGCGAAGCTCTTCGGGACGGTCATGACAGCTTCTCCCTGGTCCGGTTCAGGAAGTCGAGGGCGTCGACGCCCATCGCGCAGGAGTCGTCGGCCCAGTCGCGGGGCTTCCCGGCGACGATCACCCACTCGGCGCCGTTGCTGCGCAGCCGGGCCGCGGTCTCGGCGCCCGGACTCGTCGTACGCCGCGTCGGTGCCGACCAGGCAGACGACCCGCTGGCCGTCGTGGTCGCCGGTCGCGACAGCGATGCCGCCGGCCGCGAGCAGGTTGGTGGCGAAGGTGGCCCGCGCGGTGTGCTGGGCGACGGTGCCGAGAGTGGCCAGGAAGACCGGGCTCGCGGCCGGCTCGTCGCGCAGCGCCTCGAAGCTGGCGCCGTAGCGGCGCACGCCCTCCCACTCGTCGGTCGGTGCCCGCTCGGGCAGCACCTCGCCGAGGTTGGGGAACTCGGTGAGCCCGGTGATCGGGCGCTTGCGCGTCGCGATCTCGGTCTCGCGCTTCGACACGGTCTGGGCGATCTCCTGCATCGAGGTCGGCCCCGTCGTCGAGGCGGCCGAAGATCGCCCACGCAGCGCGGGCGAGGTCGTCGGTGAGCTTCTCGACGGCGTACGAGCCACCGGCCGGGTCGGCGACGTGGGCGACGTGGGACTCGTCGATGAGCAGGTGGGAGGTGTTGCGCGCGATCCGGCGGCCGAAGGCGTCGGGGCGCCCGAGCGGGCTGTCGAAGGGCAGCACGGTGACCGTGTCGGCGCCGCCGACGCCGGCGGCGAAGGCCGCGACGGTGGTGCGGAGCATGTTGACCCAGGGGTCGTACTTGCTCATCATCGGCCGGCTGGTGACGGCGTGCAGCCGCATGCTCGCGCCTCTCGCACCGCTCATCTCGAGGACCCGCGCCCAGAGACGACGGGCGGCGCGGAGCTTGGCGATGGTCGGGAACTGCTCGTCGGTGGCGGCGTAGCGGAACTCGACCAGGCCCGCGGCCTCGTCGACGCTGAGCCCGCCCTCGGTCAGGGTGCGGAGGTACGCCGCGCCGGCGGCCATCGACCAGCCGAGCTCCTGGACGTCGGAGGCGCCGCGGTCGTGGACCGTCGTCGCGTCGACGACGAAGGCGCGGACCTCGGCCTTCAGAGCTGCCGTGGCCAGGTCGACGGTGGCGTCGGCGGCAGGCACGCCGAGGTTGGTGTCGGGGTGCAGCTCGCGTCCGTCCAGGTAGGACAGGAACGCGGCAGGGTCTCCCCCGTCGAGCACGACCGGCGCGAGGTCGAGCAGCACGTCCTTCAGCAGGACGGCGAGATCGGTGTCGGCCTCCACGCGCAGCCACAGGCTGGTGACGCCGCCGTCGAGGTCGGCGAGCGACTCCTCGTTGGCGAGCTTGGCGTCGCGGCCGTCGACGTAGGCCCGGATGTCCCAGTCGCCCGAGCGGGTCGGGCGACCGGAGGTCTCGAGGTCGTCGAGGAGCGCGGCGGTGCCGAGCGGGGTGACGGCGATGCCGTCGAGGGTGGTGCGGGTCAGCTTCTGCCAGACCAGGTCGTCGGGGTCCTCGTCGGTCAGCCGCTTCGCCTTGCGGAGCACGGCGGCGGCCTGCGCCTCCCAGTCGGCGACGCCCCAGGCGTCGTCCGGGGACGCGAGGTCGAGCGAGCCCTGATCGGGCTCGAGGTCCGTGGGCTCGTCCAGCCCTCCCTCGACAGTCATGCTGCGAACCATAGGAGCGCGGAGTGACCGTGGCCACTGAGTGTGACCTTTTCGGCGTAATCGGTGGTGGAGGAGGCGCGCCAGCGCCGTCTCGAACCGCGTCGGCAGATGGGAGTCACCGGCGGCCGAGCGGTAGGGAACCGTGACCAGGTCGTGACCGACCGCGGGCAACGTGGCCGCCTCGCACCGCGTCGTAAGTGGTGTCAGGCACTCGGGAGGAGACGGTCACATGTCAGTCAGGGAGATCGGCGAGCCGACCAGGCGCGGCGCGGCGTTGCGCGCGTTCGTCACGATCGTGCTCGTCACCGCGTTGGTGGCCGCGGCGCTGGGCGGGGCGACGTACGTCGCCTCGCGTGCGTTCATCGGGATGCTGCCCGGTTAGACCTCGGTGCGGCCCTCGTTGTCCTTGTTGCGGAGGCCGATCTTGTTGCCGAGCCAGACGAGCGGGTCGTACTTGCGGTCGACCACGCGCTCCTTCATCGGGATGATCGCGTTGTCGGTGATCTTGATGCCCTCGGGACAGACCTCGGTGCAGCACTTGGTGATGTTGCACATCCCGAGCCCGGCCGCGCCCTGGGCCAGCTCGCGCCGGTCGTGGGTGTCGAGCGGGTGCATGTCGAGCTCGGCGTACCGCAGGAAGAAGCGCGGACCGGCGAAGGCCGGCTTGTTGTCCTCGTGGTCACGGACGACGTGGCAGGTGTTCTGGCAGAGGAAGCACTCGATGCACTTGCGGAACTCCTGGCCGCGCTCGACGTCGATCTGCGCCATCCGGCGCTTGCCGTCGGCGTCGCGCGGCGGTGGCGCGAACGACGGGAGCTCGGCCGCCTTCTCGTAGTTGAAGGACACGTCGGTGACCAGGTCGCGGATCACCGGGAAGGTGCGCATCGGGGTGACCGTGATCGTCTCGGTCTCGTCGAAGTCGGAGAGCCGGGTCATGCACAGCAGCCGCGGCTTGCCGTTGATCTCGGCGCTGCAGGACCCGCACTTGCCGGCCTTGCAGTTCCACCGGATCGCCAGGTCGCCGGCCTGCGTCGCCTGCACCCGGTGGAGGGCGTCGAGGACGACCTCGCCCTCGGACACCTCGACGGTGTAGTCACCGAGGTCGCCGCCCGACTGGTCGCCGCGCCAGATCCGCATCTTCAGGTCGTAGCCCATGACGTTCCCCTTACTCGAAGTACTTCTTGAGCTCGTCCGGCATCACCGGGAGCGGCTTCTCGTGCAGGTCGACGCCGGTGCCCTCGGCGTTCAGGTTGACGACCAGGTTCTTGGTGCCCCACTCGGGGTTCGGGCCGGGGAAGTCGTCGCGGGTGTGACCGCCGCGCGACTCCTGCCGGGCCAGCGCCGCCTTCGCGATGCACTCGCTGACGATCAGCATGTTGCGCAGGTCGATCGCGAGGTGCCAGCCCGGGTTGTACTGCCGGTGGCCCTCGACCTTCATCGACTTCGCCCGCACCTTGAAGGCCTCGATCTCGGCGAGCGACGCCTCGAGCTCCGACGCGGTGCGGATGATGCCGACCAGGTCGTTCATCGACTGCTGCAGGTCGGACTGGATCGTGTACGGGTTCTCGCCGCCCTCGACCTCGAACGGCGCGAGCGCGCTGGTCTGCGCCGCCTTCACGTCGGCCTCGTCGACCTTCGGTCGGTTGTCGCCCAGGGAGTTGGTGTACTCCGTGGCCGCCTCGCCGGCACGCTTGCCGAAGACCAGCAGGTCACCGAGCGAGTTGCCGCCGAGCCGGTTGGAGCCGTGCATGCCGCCCGAGCACTCGCCGACGGCGTACAGGCCGGTGACCGCGCTCTCCTGGGTGTCGGCGTCGACCTCGACGCCACCCATCACGTAGTGGCAGGTCGGCCCGATCTCCATCGGCTCGGCCGTGATGTCGACGTCGGCCAGCTCCTTGAACTGGTGGTACATCGACGGCAGCCGCTTGCGGATGAACTCCGGCGTACGGCGCGACGCGATGTCGAGGTAGATGCCGCCGTGGGGCGTCCCGCGGCCGGCCTTGATCTCGGAGTTGATCGCCCGCGCGACCTCGTCCCGCGGCAGCAGCTCAGGGGGACGACGGTTGTTCTTCTTGTCGTCGTACCACCGGTCGGCCTCCTCGATCGTGTCGGCCGTCTCTGCCTTGAAGAACTCCGGGATGTAGTCGAACATGAAGCGCTTGCCCTCGGAGTTCTTCAGGATGCCGCCGTCACCGCGCACCGACTCCGTGACCAGCAGCCCCTTCACCGACGGCGGCCAGACCATGCCGGTCGGGTGGAACTGCACGAACTCCATGTTGATCAGGCTCGCGCCGGCGCGCATGGCCAGCGCGTGGCCGTCGCCGGTGTACTCCCACGAGTTCGAGGTGACCTTGAAGGACTTGCCGATGCCGCCGGTCGCGAGGATCACCGACGGCGCCTCGAAGAGCACGAAGCGGCCGCTCTCGCGCCAGTAGCCGAAGGCGCCACTGATCCGCGAGCCGTCCTTCATCAGGTCGGTGATCGTGCACTCCATGAAGACGTCGATGCCGAGTGCCACCGCGCGCTGCTGCAGGGTGCGGATCATCTCCAGGCCGGTGCGGTCGCCGACGTGGGCGAGCCGGGCGTACTTGTGGCCGCCGAAGTCGCGCTGGGAGATCAGGCCGTCGTCGGTGCGGTCGAACAGCGCGCCCCAGTCCTCGAGCTCCATGACGCGCTCGGGCGCCTCCTGGGCGTGCAGCTGGGCCATCCGCCAGTTGTTGAGCATCTTCCCGCCACGCATGGTGTCGCGGAAGTGCACCTCCCAGTTGTCCTCCGGCCACCGGTTGCCCATGGCCGCGGCGATGCCGCCCTCGGCCATCACCGTGTGCGCCTTGCCGAGCAGGGACTTGCAGACCAGCGCGACCTTGGCGCCCGCGTCGTGCGCCGCGATCGCCGCACGCAGACCGGCACCGCCGGCACCGACCACCACGACGTCGTACTGGTGCCGCTCCATGCCACCCTCGCTGGCACCCGACATCTCGTTGCCGGTCATGGGGTGGCGGGTCGAGTCAGTCATTTAGAAGAACCTCGGGTCGTCGAAGGCGCCGGACGCCAGCAGGTAGATGTAGAAGTCGGTCAACGCGACGGAGAACAGGGAGAACCAGGCCCACCGAGCGTGCTGGCCGTTGAGCTTCGAGACCCAGCCCCAGAGCTTGTAGCGGACCGGGTGCTTCGAGAAGTGCCGGAGCCGGCCGCCCATGATGTGCCGGCAGGAGTGGCATCCCAGCGTGTAGAGCCAGATGAAGACGACGTTGACCAGCATGATCAGCGGTGCCGAGACCCATGTGGATGCCGTCGGACTCACCCTCGGCCGGCCCGAACGCGAGCACCACGTCGTAGGTGAGGACCAGCGCGACCACGACCGCGGCGTACCAGAACCAGCGGTGGACGTTCTGGGCGAGCAGCGGGAACCGCGTCTCACCGGTGTACTTGCCGTGCGGCTCGGCGACCGCGCAGGCCGGCGGCGAGAGCCAGAACGCCCGGTAGTAGGCCTTGCGGTAGTAGTAGCAGGTCAGCCGGAAGCCGAGCGGGAAGATCAGGATCAGCAAGGCCGGCGAGAGCGGCCACCCACCGAACGGCTGTCCGAAGTCCGACGAGCCCGGGACGCACTCGTTGCTCAGGCACGGCGAGTAGAACGGCGAGAGGTACGGCTCCGCGAAGTAGTTCTCGCCGGAGAACGCCCGCCACGTCGAGTAGATGATGAAGGCGACGAACACCACGAACGTCGCCGCCGGGTAGAGCCACCATCTGTCGGTACGAAGAGTCTTCGCGTTGATCCGAGCCCTCGTGGGCCCGTTCACACCCGTCAGATCTGTCGCCATCCGCAGCCTCCGGTCGTGGTCGTGATAGGTGAGTCTGCACATTCCGGGCCCGATGTGAAAGGGCCCACACCGACATATCGAGAACGTGTTCTCGTTGGCGGGTCTGGAACGGGTTCATCCGACATCCACCCGCAGGCAGCCGTCCGGACACGGCGGCCGGTCAGCGTGAGGCCATGCGGATCACCCTCGTGACCGAGACCTTCTTCCCCGCCGTCGACGGCACGACCACCACGGTCAAGGCGGTGGCCGACCGGCTGGTCGACACGGGCCACGAGATCCAGATCGTGGCTCCCGGGCCCGGCCTGACGTCCTACCGTGGCGGCCGGATCGTCCGGTTGAGGCCACTCGACAAGCCCGGTGGGCAGGTGCGCGACGCCCTGGCCGGCTTCCGTCCCGACCTGGTCCACGTCACCTCGCCGGGCACCGTCGGCCGCAAGGCCCTCAAGCACGCCCGCAGGCTCGGGGTGCCGACCCTGGTGGTCGAGCAGTCCTCCACGCTGGCGGACGTCGACGCCGACCGGCTGCTGGTGACGTCGACCTGGATGCTCGACCGCAACGCACGGCTGTGGGAACCCGGCGTCGACACAGCGGCGTTCACCCCGGCGCTGCGCGACGAGTGGCTCCACGACCGCTGGTCGCTCACCCGGTCACGGGCTGAGCCGCTCGTGGTCGTCGGCTACGTCGGGAGCCTCCGCAACCGGCACGACGTACGACGTCTCGCGGAGCTCGGCCACGTCCCCGGCATCCGACCCGTGATCGTCGGCGACGGCCCGCAGCGGGCCTGGCTCGAGGCCCGCCTGCCCGGCGCCAAGTTCACCGGAGCCCTCACCACCGGCGAGCTGACCGCGGTGCTCCCCTCACTCGACCTGCTGGTCCACCCGGGGCTGCACGAGACCTGCTGCCACGCGCTGCGCGAGGCCGCGGCGAGCGGCGTCCCGGTGGTCGCACCCCGCTCGGGAGGCGCGGTCGACGTGGTCCGCCACCTCGAGACCGGTCTGCTCCACGACCCGGAGGACCCGCGCGACCTGGTCCGTGCGGTGGCGTCCCTCGCCGCCGACCGCCAGCGGGGCCTTCTCGGCCACCGCGCTCGCGAGCTGAGCACCCGAACCTGGGCCGACGCCGTCGACGAGCTGGTGGAGCGTCACTACCGCGCTCTCGTCGTACCGCAGCGGGCGACCAGCCGGTAACCGGATGTAAGTCACACCGCCCGAGGTCAACGGCGGCGTGCACGCGGGGTAGCGTGGCCCTTCGTGGCAACGACGACCCTGGTCAAGGGAGCGCGCGCTTCGCGCTCGACGATCACCCTCAAGCTCCTGATGGCCGCCAGCGGCATCATCTTCATCCTTTTCGTGCTCGCGCACATGTACGGCAACCTCAAGGCCTTCTCCGGCCACGACGCCTACAACGAGTACGCCGCGCACCTGCGCACGATCGGCGAGCCGATGGTTCCGCGCGAGGGCTTCCTCTGGATCCTGCGCTCGGTGCTGATCGTGTCGCTGGTCGTGCACGTCGCCTGCGCAGCGGCGCTGTGGAAGCGTGCCAAGCGTGCGCGCTCGACGCAGTACGTCATGAAGAAGAACAACGCGTCGTCGTTCTCCTCGCGCTGGATGCGCTGGGGCGGCATCACGCTGCTGCTCTTCATCATCTGGCACCTGATCGAGTTCACGATCGGCAAGGTGAACGTGTCCGGTGGTGCGACCAACGACCCGTACAACCTGCTCGTCGACTCGTTCGACACCTGGTGGCTGACCCTGATCTACCTGGTCGCGATGGCCACGCTCGGCCTGCACCTCCACCACGGTGTGTGGAGCTCCGCGCAGACCCTCGGCCTCACCAACAACGCCCGCGCCCGCCGCAACGCGAAGAGCCTCGGCTGGATCGTCGCCATCGTCGTCGCGGGCGGCTTCTCCCTCGTCCCGATCTTCGTCGTCGCCGGCGTCATCACCAAGTAAGGGGTCAGCAGCCATGACCGACATGCCGGACACCACTCTCACGTCCGACCCGTCCCACGACGAGCCCGGCGACCACGGCGACGACGCCGCCGGCTACTACACGCCGGGTGAGCCGATCCAGGACACCAAGGCGCCGGCCGGCCCGATCGACGAGCGCTGGCAGACCCGCAAGTTCGAGGCCCGCCTGGTCAACCCGTCCAACCGGCGCAAGCTCGACGTGATCATCGTCGGCACCGGCCTGGCCGGCGGCGCGGCCGCGGCCACGCTCGGCGAGGCCGGCTACAACGTGAAGTCCTTCTGCTACCAGGACTCCCCGCGCCGGGCCCACTCGATCGCGGCCCAGGGCGGCATCAACGCGGCCAAGAACTACAAGGAGGACGGCGACTCCGTCCACCGGCTCTTCTACGACACCGTCAAGGGCGGCGACTACCGCTCCCGCGAGTCGAACGTCTACCGCCTGGCCGAGGTCAGCACCAACATCATCGACCAGTGCGTCGCGCAGGGCGTCCCCTTCGCGCGTGAGTACGGCGGCCTCCTCGACAACCGCTCCTTCGGCGGCGTCCAGGTCTCCCGCACGTTCTACGCACGCGGCCAGACGGGTCAGCAGCTGCTGATCGGCGCCTACCAGGCCATGGAGCGCCAGGTCGCGGCCGGCACCGTCGAGCAGTTCACCCGCCACGAGATGCTCGAGGTGATCGTGGTCGACGGCAAGGCGCGCGGCATCATCGCCCGCGACCTGGTCACCGGCGAGATCGAGACCCACCTGGCCGACGTCGTCGTGCTCGCGAGCGGCGGCTACGGCAACGTCTTCTTCCTCTCCACCAACGCCATGGGCTCCAACGTCACGGCTGCCTGGCGCGCGCACCGCAAGGGCGCCTACATGGCCAACCCCTGCTACACGCAGATCCACCCGACCTGCATCCCGGTCACCGGCAGCCACCAGTCCAAGCTGACGCTGATGTCGGAGTCGCTGCGCAACGACGGCCGGATCTGGGTGCCGAAGAAGAAGGCCGACTGCGAGAAGGACCCGCGCGACATCCCCGAGGAGGACCGCGACTACTACCTGGAGCGGATCTACCCGTCGTTCGGCAACCTGGTCCCCCGCGACATCGCCTCGCGCGCCGCGAAGAACGTCTGCGACGAGGGTCGCGGCGTCGGTCCGGCCGTCGAGGGCGTACGCCGCGGCGTCTACCTCGACTTCAGCGCCGCGATCGAGCGCCTGGGCCGCGACGGCATCGAGGAGAAGTACGACAACCTCTTCGACATGTACGCCCGGATCACCGGTGAGAACCCGTACGAGACGCCGATGCGGATCTACCCCGCCGTCCACTACGTCATGGGCGGCCTGTGGGTCGACTACGACCTGCAGTCCTCGATCGAGGGCCTGTTCGTGACCGGCGAGGCCAACTTCTCCGACCACGGCGCCAACCGCCTCGGCGCGTCCGCGCTGATGCAGGGCCTGGCCGACGGCTACTTCGTCCTGCCGCACACGATCCGCGACTACCTCGCGGCCGGACCGTTCGAGAAGGTCGACGAGGACCACCCGGCGGTGGTCGAGGCCCAGAAGGCGGTCCAGGACCGGGTCGACCACTTCCTGTCCACCAACGGCACCCGCAGCGTCGACTCCTACCACCGCGAGCTCGGCAACATCATGTGGGAGTACTGCGGCATGGAGCGGTCCGAGGACGGCCTGAAGAAGGCGATCGACCTGATCCGCACCCTCAAGGACGACTTCTGGCGCAACGTGAAGGTGCTCGGCACGGCCGAGACCCTCAACCAGTCGCTCGAGCGGGCCGGCCGGGTGGCCGACTTCATCGAGCTCGGCGAGCTGATGTGCATCGACGCGCTCAACCGGCGTGAGTCGTGCGGCGGTCACTTCCGGGCCGAGTCGCAGACCGAGGACGGCGAGGCACTGCGCCACGACGACCAGTTCGCGTACGTCGCGGCCTGGGAGTTCGCCGGCGACAGCGAGCCGCCCGTCCTGCACAAGGAAAACCTCGTCTACACGGCCATCGAGATGAAGCAGCGGAGCTACAAGTAATGAAGGTGACCCTCAAGATCTGGCGCCAGCCGGACGCCGCGTCCAAGGGCGCGATGCACACCTACGAGCTCGACGGCGTGTCCGAGGACATGTCGTTCCTCGAGATGCTCGACGTCCTCAACGAGGAGCTCAACGGCAAGGGCGAGGACCCGGTCGCGTTCGACTCCGACTGTCGCGAGGGCATCTGCGGCATGTGCGGCCTGATGATCAACGGCCAGGCGCACGGCCCCGAGGTCACCACGACCTGCCAGCTGCACATGCGGTCCTTCAAGGACGGCGACGAGATCGTGATCGAGCCCTGGCGGGCCGACGCTTTCCCGGTGATCAAGGACCTCGTCGTCGACCGCGGCGCCTTCGACCGGATCATCCAGGCCGGTGGCTACATCTCGGTCAACACCGGTTCTGCTCCCGAGGCCCACTCCGTGCCGGTCCCCCGCGAGGACGCCGTACGCGCGTTCAACGTGGCCACCTGCATCGGCTGCGGCGCCTGCGTCGCGGCCTGCCCCAACGGCTCGGCGTCGCTCTTCATGGGCGCCAAGATCACCCACCTCGGTGAGCTGCCCCAGGGTCAGCCCGAGCGCGACTCCCGCGTGGTCGGCATGGTCGCCCAGCACGACGCCGAGGGCTTCGGCGGCTGCACCAACATCGGTGAGTGCACCGCGGCCTGCCCCAAGGAGATCCCGCTCGACGTGATCTCCCGCCTCAACTGGGACCTCCACCAGGCCATGCGCCACGGTCACTGACCCGAGCGACCGAGTCGGCGCGTCAGTGCCCGCTCACGGCCGTCGAGGCGGCGCATGCTTGCTCGAGCCCGAGCATCGATGCGCCGAGGCTCGACGCTACTCGGCAGGCACGTTAGCGCCGCTACTCGGCCCCTTACGGGAGCACCCAGAGGTCGTCGCCGAGGACCGGGCAGCGTGCGTCGGGCACGACCTGCACGTCGAAGATCTCGTCGACGCCGTTCTCCCACTCCAGCGTCGCCACGGTCTCCCCGGTGCGGAGGTCGACCACGCCCACGCCGCACTTGAGCTGGTCGTGGTAGGCCGCGAGCGGCGTGCCGCCGAACGTCGTGGTCTCGCGGATCTTCGACAGGCCCACGAAGGCCAGGTGGCCGAAGCAGGCCAGGCCGCGCGCGTAGCCGGGGAAGGTCGCGACGGTCTCGCGCTGCCCCGACGCCCGGTCGACGCGCTCGAGTCGGCCGTATCCGGAGTTCAGGACGTAGAGCTCGCCCTGGTGCCAGCGCGGTGAGTGCGGCATGGCGAGGCCCGTGGTCACGACCTCGCCCGAAGGCACGTCGAGCACGGTTCCGGTCTCGTTGCGTGCCGCCCGCCACCCCCCGGCCTCGTCGGACGAGGCCATCACGGTGACGTACGCCGGCCGCCCGTCGCGCATCGCGACGCCGTTGAGGTGACACCGGTCCTCCGGTGCGAGCCGGGAGACGAACGGCGGCGTCCAACGCGGCACGAAGCTGAAGCGCGAGTCGAGCCCGGCCAGGCACGAGAACGCCGTGTTGACGACCCAGAGGTCGGGCTCTCCGGCCTCGGTGATCCCCCACACGACCTCGTGGCACTGGATCGGCCCGGTGACGACCGAGGAGCTCGGCAGCCAGCAGCGGTCGTGGCGACCCGGCGGCGCGAGCGAGGTGGCCACCTCCGGGTGGTCGAGCAGCGTCCAGACCTGCTCCTTGCCCCCGACCACGACCCGGTCAGCGCCGACCGCAACTCCCATCGCGTGGTCGAACCTGCGGAAGGAGAAGCTCAGCTGCCCGTCTGCCACACCGACGGCCACGAGCTGGCCCGCCTGGTAGGTCGAGACCAGCAGCGCACAGCCCGCGCTCTCCAGCACGCCGGGGAACGACGTGCTGTGGTGGTAGCGGACCTCCGTGCTGCTGGCCTCCGCTGCGCTCACTCCTTCTTCAAGTTGTACGAGCGCACCACGCTGCTCGCCGGGCTGCCGCACGGCGTGAACGTGAAGCGGACCTTGACCCGCAGGCTGCCGGTGCGCCGCAGCTCTCGCAGGCCGGCCCGGGTCGGCTTCACGATGATCGTGGTCGAGTCGGCGGCCTCGTAGGTCCGCGTGGAGCGCTTGACCTCGGAGCCGCCCACCGGCGCCACCGCCACCGTCCCGGGACCTTCGGTCGACACCCGCACCCGCATCGTGCCGGCGCCGGTGTCGGGCCGCCCGGACTTGGCGACGGTGAACCCGACCACCACGTTGACGTCCTTGATCAGCCGGGTGCCGGCGGCGGTCCCGTCCGAGATCCACGGCTCGCGCCCGTGCACCCCGTCATCGATGCTGAAGAAGAGCCGGTCACCTACCCGCGTCAACGACTGTGGACCGCTGTAGTCGCCCGTGCCGGCATCGACGTCCTTGACCAGGACGGTGCCCGCCTCCGTGCCGTCCGACTTCCAGAGCTCGCCTCCGTGGACCCCGTCCTTCGCGCTGAAGTACAGCTCGCCGTCCACCGCGGTGAGGTACGCCGGGTTGCTGCCGTAGGCATCGGGCCGGATGTCCTTGACGAGCACCGTGCCCGCCTCGGTGCCGTCGGACTTCCACAGCTCCCGACCGTGCGTGTTGTCGTCGGCGGCGAAGAACACCGTCCCACCCACCGCGACCAGCGACTGGGGTCCGCTGTAGTAGCCGTCGTCATCGCTCACGTCCTTGACGAGGACCGTGCCCGCCTCGGTGCCGTCGGACTTCCAGAGGGCCTGGCCGTTGACGCCGTCGTCGGCGGTGAAGAAGAGCGTGCTGCCGGCCGCCGTCAGGGAGGACGGCTGGACCTGCTCCACGCCTGGGTGGATGTCCTTGACGAGCGCCGTGCCAGCGGCCGTGCCGTCGGAGGTCCACAGCTCCCGTCCGTGCTTGCCGTCGCGAGCGGTGAAGAACACGGACCCGCCCACGGTCGTGAGGTACGACGGGCTGCTGTCGTACGCGCCGGGGTAGATGTCATCGACCTGGACCGTGCCGCCCGCCGTGCCGTCGGACTTCCACAGCTCCTGCCCGTGGGTGCCGTCGTCGGCGGTGAAGAACACGGTGTCCCCGACGGCCGTGAGGGTTGAGGCACCGTCGTAGTAGCTCTCGCCGTCACTGATGTCCTTCACCAGCACGGTCCCGGCGGCGGTGCCGTCGGAGGTCCACAGCTCGCGTCCGTGCGTGCCGTCGTCGGCGACGAAGAAGAGCCGGTCCCCCACCGCGGTGAGGTTGGCGGGTCCGCTGTAGTAGCTGTCGTCGTCGCTGACGTCCTTCACCAGGGCTGTTCCGGCCGCAGTGCCGTCGGAGCTCCACAGCTCGCGACCGTGCTTCCCGTCGTCGGCGGTGAAGAACACCCGGCCTCCCGCGGCCACGATCTGCTGAGGCCCGTTGTCGTACTCGCCGGTGGAGCGCTCGATGTCCTTGACCAGTGCCGTGCCCGCGGCCGTGCCGTCGGACGACCACAGCTCCCGCCCGTGGACACCGTCGTCGGCGGCGAAGAAGACCCGGTCGCCGAGGACCGCTCCGACGGACGGGTTGCTCGGCGGCGTCGGTGCACCGACGCACGAGGCGCGACCCGCCCTGCGGCCGTCGCCGGAGCAGGGACCGCCCCGAGCCCGGCCAGCGTCACCGCGGCCACAGCCGCCACGGACGCCGTACGTCCACCGCGCGCGCGGCGCCGGAGCGCCTTCGCGCGGGCGTTCCTCGCGCGCATCGCCTGCGCCCTGGCACTCCGCTGTCGTCGGCTCATCGCCGCACCTCCCCGTCCTGCGAGCAGGTTGTCACCTCTCGCGCCGTCTCGTCACTGGTACGACGCCGCGGAGGACGATCGGTTGCCACCGGGGTCAGCGGTCACCCCGGGAGATCTTGCGTACGACGGCGGTCAGGCCGAGCATCGTGGCCGCACCGGCGAGGTACGGCGTCGCCCAGGCCGTGCTCGACCTCGCGGGCTCGGCAGCGGCGGCGACGGCGGTCCCTCGACCGGGGCGGGCTGCGGCTCCGGTCGGAGCGCCCGCGCGGCCGCGGACGTGTGCGCCCAGGAGGCGGAGTAGAGGACGACTCGCGAGAAGTAGTTGATCCAGATCAGCACGATCAGCGCGATCCCGAACGCCTGGAAGGCCGGACTGCCCTGGGTCGCGCTGATCAGCCGTCCGGAGATCTGCTTGAGCACCTCGAACGCCAGGGCTCCCAGGAGCGCGCCGGACCACAGCGAGCGGCGCGGCGTGTGCGGCCCGGCCAGCAGCACGAACATCGCGTAGAAGAGCAGCATGTTGGCGGCGAGGCCGAGCACGACGGTCAGCAGGGTCACCAGCCAGTACAGCTCGTCACCGAGGCCGAGCCAACCGAGCACCGCGCCGGAGAAGCCGCCGATCAGTCCCGCGACGGCGACCGAGATCAGCAGGATCACGCCGATCAGGCCGAGGGTGATCAGGTCGCGGACCTTGCCGATCACGAAGTTCGGCTGGTCCTTCAGCGGCACCTCGAAGACGACGAGCAGGGCGCTGCGCATGGCGGCCAGCCAACCCAGCCCGGAGTAGAGCAGCACGATCGCACCGACGACACCCAGGGTTGCGGCGTACTTCTCGATCTGGTCGAGCGTCGTCTGTCCCTGTTCTCCCCCGAGGAGCCCGGGCATCACCGCGTTGATGGCGTCGACGAGGTCGGTCCGGGCACTGGTGTAGTACTTGGCGATCCAGCCGACCACGAAGAAGGCCAGCGCGAGGATCGGGAAGAAGGACAGGAAGGCGAAGTAGGTGACCGCGCCGGCCTGCTGGCCGGCCTTCACGGCGCCGTAGTGCTCCTGCATCCGGACGACGTGGTCGAGCAGCGGCCGACGCTGACGCGCCTCGGCGACCCAGCCGGTGACCCGTGCCTTGAGGGACGGCATCCGTCAGTCGGTCGCGGCCTGGAGCGCGAACTGTCGGGTCGGCTCGCCACCCGATGTCGTCGTCGTGCACGTAGAGGTGGAAGTCGGTCACGTCGAACACGCACTCGAAGCTCGCGAGCTCCTCGAACGCCCGGTCGAGCAGCTCGTCGTCGAGGTGGTGGGCGATCGTGACGTGCGGGTGGAACGGGTACTGCAGGTCGACGTCCAGCGGCCCGCGGCGTACGACGCCGGCGAGCTGCTCACACTGGGAGATGCCCTCGACGAGGGTCACGAACACGACGGGTGACACGGGCCGGAAGGTACCCGTCCCACGCAGATGTACGCAGTAGCCCGAGACCTCGGCCGCGACCTCCTCGAGGTGCTTCTCGACCTCGACCAGGTGGACGTCGTCGATGTCGGTCGGCGGAACGAGCGTGATGTGCGTCGGGATCATCGCCGCGGTGGCGTCGCCGACGGCCGTCCGGTAGTCCTGGAGCTCGGTCGCCCAGGGCTCCGGGATGGCTACGGCTACCCCAATGGTCGGCACTCTTCTGACCCTACTTGCTGGCCGCGACGAAGCCGACGCGCTGGTAGACGTCACGCAGGGTCGCCTCGGCGACCGCACCGGCCTGCTCCGCACCACGACGGAGTACGTCGGTCAGGTGGGCCTGGTCGTCGAGGAGCTCGAGCGTGCGCTGGCGGAACGGGGTGACGAAGTCGACCACGACGTCCGCGAGCTCCTTCTTGAGATCGCCGTAGCCGCGGCCTGCGTACTCCGCCTCCAGATCGGCGATCGGGCGGGCGGTGAGCGCGGAGTAGATCGTCAGCAGGTTGCTGACGCCGGGCTTGCTCTCGGCGTCGAACCGCACCTCGGCCTCGGAGTCGGTGACCGCCGAGCGGATCTTCTTCGCCGACACCGTCGGCTCGTCGAGCATCTCGATGATGCCCGCCGGCGACGAGGCCGACTTGGACATCTTCGCGGTGGGGTCCTGGAGGTCGCAGATCTTCGCGGTCGCCTTGAGGATGTAGGGCTCGGGCAGCCGGAAGGTCTTCTTGTAGCGGTGGTTGAAGCGCTGGGCGAGGTCGCGGGTCAGCTCGAGGTGCTGGCGCTGGTCCTCGCCGACCGGGACGTAGTGGGGCCGGTAGAGCAGGATGTCGGCCGCCTGCAGGATCGGGTAGGTGAAGAGCCCGACGCTGGCCGAGCCCTCACCGCCCTTGGCCGACTTGTCCTTGAACTGGGTCATCCGACGCGCCTCGCCGAAGCCGGTCAGGCACTGCAGCACCCAGCCGAGCTGGGCGTGCTCGGGGACCTGGCTCTGCACGAAGATCGCGGACCGGTCGGGGTCGATGCCCATCGCGATCAGCTGCGCGGCCGCCCGCAGGGTCCGCTCGCGGAGCACCTTCGGGTCCTGCTCGAGCGTGATCGCGTGCAGGTCGGCGATGAAGAAGAACGGCTGGTACTCCTGCTGGAGGTCCACCCACTGGCGCAGCGCGCCGAGGTAGTTGCCGAAGTGGAACGAGTCGGCGGTCGGCTGGATGCCGGAGAGCACGCGCGGCCGGGAGGTCGCCGTGCCGGACGCCTCCGTGGCGACCTCGGGTGCGGTCGTGGTGGACATGGGGGTCATTCTTCACGATCACCCCGGCTGACGAGGCGACGGGGCTACCCGGCGGTTACCGACCGGTCGTACGCCGGTCGGCGGCGGCCGACCACAGCAGCACGCCGATGCCGGCGACCGAGAGCGCGGCGCCGACCAGGGCGGGGGCCCGGTAGCCGTAGCCGGCGGCGATCACCAGGCCGCCGAGCCACGCGCCGAGCGCATTGGCGATGTTGAGCGAGGCGTGGTTCATCGCCGCACCGAGGGTCTGCGCCTCGCCGGAGACGGCCATCAGCCGCAGCTGCAGGTTGACCACGAGCACCGACCCGATCGCGGTGACCAGGAAGATCGCCGGGGCCAGCCACCAGCCGTACGGCGCCAGCGCCCAGACCAGGATCATCACGAAGAACGAGCCGACGCCCGACCAGATCAGGGTCGCGAAGACGTCCCAGTCGGCCAGCCGGCCGGCCAACCAGGTCCCGGCGACCATGCCGAGACCGAACGCCGCGGTGAACACCGGGACCGCCGAGTCGGGCAGGCCACCGACCTCGGTGACGGTCGGCGCGATGTAGGAGTAGACCGCGAACAGCCCGCCGAAGCCGACCGCGCCCGCGAGCAGGGTCAGCATCGCCTGGCCGTTGCGGAAGAACAGCATCTCCTTGCGACCGGTGGCCTCCGGGTTGCCCGCGATCGACGGGACGAAGGCGAGCACCAGCACGACAGTCAGCAGGGCCAGCCCTGCGGTCGAGAGGTACGCCGCGCGCCAACCGACCTGCTGGCCGAGCCAGGTCGCAGCGGGCACGCCGACGACGTTCGCGATCGAGAGTCCGAGCATCACGCTCGCCACCGCGCGGCCGCGGTGCTCGGGCGCGGCCATGCCGGCGGCGACCAGCGACGCGACGCCGAAGTAGGCGCCGTGCGGAAGTCCGTCGAGGAAGCGGGCGAGCATCAGCACGCCGTAGCTGTTGGCGAGGGCGCTGAGCAGGTTGAAGACGGCGTACGTCGCCATCAGGCCGACCAGCAGGCCCCGGCGCGGGAGCTTGGCCCCGAAGATCGCGATCACCGGCGCACCGACGACCACGCCGAGCGCGTACGCCGAGATGAAGTGCCCGGCCGTGGGGATCGAGACCCCGACACCGTCGGCGATCTGCGGCAGCAGACCCATCGTGACGAACTCGGTCGTCCCGATCGCGAAACCACCCAGCGCGAGCGCCAGCACGGCGAGCCGGTAGTGGCTGGCCGCACTGCGGCCGCCGACCGGCGTCGAGGTGGAGGGTGCTGTCGTCGTCATGGGGGTGGAGAACCCTTCCGGTCGTCGGGATGAGTCACGGCTGACGGCGTACGCAGCACTCACCAGTCTGCAACCGATCCGACGCGGTCACCTATTCCTGAAGGGCACCCCAGATGCGGCCGTCGAGGGCCGATCGGACGGGACTACTTCCGCACGAGCGCTCGGACCGCCTTGCGGTCGGTCTTGCCCACGCTGGTGAGCGGGACGCTGTCGACGACGAGGACCTCGCGGGGGTACTTGTAGCGAGCCAGCCGCTCCCGGGCGAAGTCCATGAGCTCCTCCGAGGTCGCACTCGCACCCGGGTGCAGCGCCACCACCGCCACGACCTCCTCCCCGCTCTTCTCGTCCGGTCGCCCGACGACCGCCGCAGCCGTCACCGAGGGGTGGGCGAGCAGCACGTCCTCGACGTCGCGGGGGAACACGTTGAACCCTCCGCGGATGATCAGGTCCTTGACCCGGTCGACGACGTAGAGGAAGCCGTCCTCGTCGAGGTGCCCGACGTCGCCGGTGTGCAGCCAGCCGTCGACGACGGTCGCTGGCCGTCTGCTCGGGGTCGCGCCAGTAGCCCGTCATCACGCCGGGACCGGCGATGCAGATCTCGCCGTCCTCCCCCGTCGCGACGGGCTGCCCGAGCGGGTCGAGGATGGCCAGCCGCACGTGCGGCGCCGGCTTTCCGACGCTGCCGGGGCGGTTGTCGTCGACGGTCGAGGCGGTCGCGATCGCGGTGCTCTCGGTGAGCCCGTAGCCCTCGAGGATCGTGACGCCGAAGGCGTTCTCGACCTTCTCGCGCAGGCTCGGCAGGAGCGGCGCCCCGCCGGAGCCGAAGGACACCAACGAGCCGAGGTCGTAGTCGGCGTACGGCTGGTCGAGCAGCATCTGCATCATCGACGGCACCACGGGACTGCCCTCGAGCCGGTGCTCCTGCGACCAGCTCCAGCCAGCCCTGCGGGTCGAACCAGCGTTGCATCACCGACACGTGCTGCTTGTCGGAGTGCAGACCGGCGACCAGGACGTTGAGCCCGAAGGCGTGCGACAGCGGCAGCGGCAGCAGCGACCGGGTGGTGCCCATCGTCCGGGCGACCTCGCTCATGCCGCGACCCGCGTGCCACAGCCCGTGGTGGCTGAGCATCACGCCCTTGGCCCGTCCGGTCGTGCCGCCCGTGTAGAGCAGAGCCGCCAGGTCGTCGTCGTCGCGAGGCACGATCTCACCGGGCTCGTGCGCCTCGAGGGCGGCGAAGGTGGTCGCCTCCACACCGTCGGGCACGTCCCCAGCGACGATCAGCCGGAGGTCGAGGCCCTCCGCCGATCCGACGACCATCGGCACGAGCTCGGGGCTCACGATCGCGGCCTTCGCGCCGGAGTCCTCGAGGATGTGGCGGAGCTCGGTCGGCGTCTGGAGGAAGATCACCGGCGTCACGACCGCGCCGGCGCGCCAGATAGCGTGGTAGCCGACGAACACCTCGGAGGTGTTCATCGTCAGCACGATGACCCGGTCACCGGGCTCGATGCCCATCGCCACCAGGCCCGCAGCCGCCCGGCGGGCGCGCGAGATGATCTCGCCCGAGGTGTGCCAGGTGCCCTCGAAGAAGAGCTGGTCGTAGTCGCCGAGTCGCTCGAAGGACTCCTCCGCGAGCCGCGCGAGGTGGTGCTCGCCGGTCATCGTGCGTCCTCCAGGGCCAGGCGGGCGACCTCGTCGTACGCCGCGACGTCGTCGCCGAGCAGCAGCCGGTCGACCTTGGCGCGGCGCCAGTAGAGATGGGCGTCGTGCTCCCAGGTGAACCCGATGCCGCCGTGCACCTGGATCAGCGTCTCGGCGGCGCGCTCGAGCGTCGTCGCGGCGGCAGCCTTGGCGGCCGCCGAGGCGATCGGCAGCTCGCCGGGCGCGTGGTCCGCGGCCCAGGCCGCCCACCAGACCAGCGAGCGCAGCTGCTCGACCTCGACGTAGACGTCGACCAGCGCGTGCTTCACGGCCTGGTAGGAGCCGATCGGCCGGCCGAAGGCGTGCCGCTCCTTGGTGTACTCCACGCCGATCTCGAGCGCGCGAGCCGCTGCACCCAGGCCCTCGGCGGCGAGGATGGTGCGCCCGATCCGCTCCGCCCGGACCCAGCGCTCGGCGGCCCCGGTCTCCAGCACCTCGACGTCGCCGAGCACGACGTCGCCGAGGCCCCGCGTCGGGTCGATCGGGTCGCGGGTGCCGACGGTGCCGGACCCGATCACCAGGTCGTCGCCCTGCAGCGCGAGGAAGCGTGTCGGCGCCGACCGCGTCGAGCACCGGCCCACCGTCGAGCACGGCGACGGCGAGGCTGCCGTCGGCGAGCGCCGCGAGCCGGTCGTCGTCACCGTCGAGCAGCACCGCAGCGCGCGCGAAGGTCACCAGCGACGGACCGGCGAGCACGCGCCCCGCCTGCTCGGCGACCACGGCCAGGTCGAGCACCGACCCGCCGCCGCCACCGGCGTGCTCGGGCACGGTGATCGTGGCGAACCCGCTCTTCACCAGCTCGACCCGGCCCGGCCGGATCTCCGCGCCGTCCGCTTCGAGCGCTGCGCGGGCGGCGGCCGGGGAGGCCGAGGCAGCTCAGGAAGTCACGTGCGGCAGCGGCCAGGTCGCGCTGCTCGTCGTCGAGATCGAAGTACATGTCGTCGAACCTCTCTTCAGGCGCCGGCCGCGGCGAGCTCGCGGAACGTCTTGTCCTTGTCGGCACGCGGTTCCGGGGGCAGCCCGAGCACGCGCTCGCCGATGATGTTGTGGAGCACCTCGTCGGTGCCGCCGGCGATCGCCATGCCCGGGAGCACGGCCTGCAGGTCCTGCCAGGACGCGCTGCCGTCGCCGGTGCCGGCGTAGACCGCGTCGTCGCCGAGCAGCCGCACCGCGAGATCCGCGAGGTCGCGCGCCGCCTTGGTGCCGGCCAGCTTGCCGGCCGACGCCTCGGGACCGGGCAGCTGGCCCTGGCTGATCGCGGTGAGCAGGCGGTAGCCGGTGTAGCGGATGCCGAGCGACGCGACGTACGCCCGGCCGAAGTCCTGCCGGGCCAGTGCCTGCCGGTCCTCGGAGAGCTCGCCGATGCGCTCGGCCACGTGCTCGGCCACCCGCTCGACGCTGACGCCGATCGAGGTGCCGCCGCCGCCGAGCGTCATCCGCTCGCTCATCAGGGTGGTCAGCGCGATCCGCCAGCCGTCGCCGACGTCGCCGAGGCGCTCGGAGTCGGGGATCACGACGTCGTCGAAGAACACCTCGTTGAAGTCGCTGCCGCCGCTCATCTGCCGCAGCGGCCGCACCGTCACGCCGGGCGCCTTCATGTCGACCACGAACATCGTCAGCCCGCGGTGCTTGGCCACGTCGGGGTCGGTGCGCGTGAGCAGGATGCCGTAGTCGGCGAGGTGCGCGAGCGTGGTCCACACCTTCTGGCCGCTGATCCGCCAGTTGCCCTCGTCGTCGCGCACGGCCTTGGTGCGCAGGGCCGCGAGGTCGCTGCCGGACGCCGGCTCGCTGAAGAGCTGGCACCAGATGTCGTCGGCGCGCAGGAGCCGCTTGAGGTAGCGCTCCTTCTGGTCGTCCGAGCCGTGGTAGATCACCGTCGGCCCGCACATGCCGATGCCGATCAGGTTGATCAGGCCGGGGACGCCGGCGCGGGCCATCTCCTGGTCGATGATCGACTGCTGCATGGGCGTGCCGCCGCGGCCGCCGGCCTCGACCGGCCAGGTCACGCCGACGTAGCCAGCGTCGTACAGCAGAGCCTGGCGCTCACGAGAGACGCCGTCGTCGAAGCTGCGCTGATCTGCTCGCGACCCGAGCTCGCCCCGGTGCTCCTCGATGAAGGAGCGCACCTCGGCGCGCCACGCGGCCTCGTCGGGGGTGTCGTCGAAGTCCATGGTGGTCCTTCCGCGGTGGACAGGCTCGTGCGCCGCGCGAGCAGACGCACACGTACGGGGGTCGTGCTGGTCAGCTGTCGCGGACCAGGTCGATCGGCTGGCCGTCCTTGGGGAACGGCAGCGAGTGGTTGTCGAGCGGGGCGACGTACGACGGGTCGACGCTCCAGTGGTAGTTGCGCAGCAGCCGGTGGAGGATCGCCTTGACCTCCATGCCGGCGAAGTAGAGGCCGATGCACTTGTGCACGCCCCCGCCGAACGGCTCCCACGCGTAGCGGTGGGACTTGTCCTCGCGCCGCTCGGGCGAGAACCGCTCGGGGTCGAAGTCCGTCGGGTTGGTCCAGTAGTCCTCCATCACGTGGGAGAACTGCACGCCGACCATGACGTCGGTGTCGGCCGGGATCCGGAAGCCCTCGACCACCGTCTCCTTCACGGTCTTGCGCACGAGCATCGGCACCGGCGCGCGCAGCCGCAGCGCCTCCTTCATCACCCAGTCGAGCGCCTCCAGACCCTCGAGCTCGACGAGCGTCGGCGCCGGGCCCAGGGTGAGCGCGTCGGCGCGACAGCGGTCCTGCCACTCGGGGTGCTGGCCGAGGTACTGCAGCATCGTCGACACCGTGATCGTCGTCGTGTCGTGCGCGGCCATCATCAAGAAGATCATGTGGTTGACGACGTCGTCGTCGCTGAACCGCTCGCCGTCCTCGGTCTCGATGTGGCAGAGCACCGAGAAGATGTCGTCGGTGCGGGTCGCGCGCTTCGCGGGCAGGTAGTGACGCAGGAACTCCTCGAGCACCTTGCGGCCCCGATAGGCGCGGCCCCAGCGGGTGAACGGCACGTCGGCGCGGATCAGGCCCGCGGCCGCCTGCACGCAGGCGATGAACGCCTTGTTGACCCGCTCCATCTCCTCGCGGCTGGTGTCGTCGGCGCCGCCCATGAAGATGTCGGCCGCGATGTCGAGCGTCAGCTGCTTGAGCGCGGGATAGGCCAGGAAGTCGGGGTCGGTCCCCCACGACGCCATGCCCTCCTCGATCGCGGGGTGCATCCGCTCGGCGTACGCCGTGATCCGGTCGCGGGTGAACGCCTCCTGCATGATCCGCCGGTGGCCGTGGTGCTCCTCGAAGTCGAGCAGCATCAGCCCGCGGTTGAAGAACGGTCCGACGATCCGGCCCCATGCCGGCTCGTTGGCGAAGGCCTTGTCCTTGTTGCGCAGCGCCGCCTCGCAGGCGTCGGGGCCGACGAGGACCACGGCGTTGCGGAAGAAGGCGCGGAACGGCGCGACCGGCCCGTAGGTCTCCCACTGGTGCCGATAGAACCCGATCGGGTCCTTGACGTACTCGAACATCCGGCCGACGACGGGCAGGCCCTTGTCGGCGGACAGCTGCCGGGGGACTTCTCTGACCGTTGTCTGGTCCGTCACACCGGCCAGCCTCATTCAGGAAGGGCGTCCTGTCAACCATCTGGAACGAGGCGTACGGGCATGAGAAGGTGACGCCATGGCCGTCCAGTCCGGGGTGTATCGAGGCGTGTCGGCCAAGGAGCGCGCGGCCGAGCGACGCACCCGTCTGATGGCGGCCACGCTCGCCGTCTGGGCGGACCCGGACACCAGCACCACGATGACCGCGATCTGCGCGGAGGCCGGTCTCAGCGAGCGCTACTTCTACGAGAGCTTCCGCAACCTCGACGAGGCACTGCGGGCCGTCCTCGACGCGGTCGCCGTGGAGATCGAGGAGCGCACGACGCGCGCCGCCGAGGCGACGCACGGTGAGCCCAGCGAGCGGGCGCTCGCGTCGGTCCGCGCATTCGTCGAGCTGCTGGTGGAGGACCCGCGCAAGGGCCGGGTCGCGATCATCGAGGCCGGTGCCATGCCGTCGCTGCGCGAGCGGCGCAGCGAGCTGCTGCACCACTTCGCGCACCGCTCGGCCGAGGAGGCCCGCGACCTGTGGAGCGTCCCGCGCCGCAGCGAGCGCGACGACGAGATCGCCGGCGCGCTCTTCATCGGCGGCATGGCCGAGCTGATCTCACGTTGGCTCGACGGCTCCCTCGAGGCCACGCCGGACGAGATCGTCGACGCGGCGGTCCGAGGGCTGTTGGGCTTGTACGCCTGACCCGAACCCGTCAGCCCAGACCCATCAACCCAGACCCATCAACCCAGCGCCGTGACCTCGGACTGCACCGCGGCGACCTTGTCCGTGGTCGGCAGGCAGGGCTCACCGACGTACGCCGAGGGCGAGGTGAAGGTGCCGGTCGCCTGGATGGCCTCGCCGTCGCGAGCGACCAGGTGGTCCTTGCCGTCGTACAGGCTGACCTTGCCGTCAGAGCCGAGCCGGGCGATGTAGCCGGCCGGCCACACCGGCCACAGCTCCTTCGCGTCCTCGGTCTCGAGGTAGACGCACTGCCGGCTGTCGACCGCGAGCGATCCGCGGATCGCCTCGGTGCCGACGGCCTGCCCCGGGATCCAGTCGGAGGTCGGCACCCGGATGACGCTCGCCTGCGTCTCGGTGTCCTCGGACAGCCAGGACACGATGCCGAACCCGCCGGCCGCGAGCAGCACCGGGACCAGGACCGCGAGGACGAGTCCTCGGGTCCCGATCACGGGCGGCTGCGACCAGCGGTCGAAGCTGCTGTCAGCCTCGACGGGCTCCTGCTCAGACATGGGGTCAGCCAAGGGAGGCGAGCGCCTCGTTCAGCGTCTTCGACGGTCGCATCACGGCCTCGGCCTTGGTGTCGTCCGGGCGGTAGTAGCCCCCGATGTCAGCCGGGTGGCCCTGGACGGCGTTCAGCTCGCCGACGATCGTGTCCTCGGCAGCGGCCAGTGCCTCGGCCAGCGGGGCGAAGACCTTCGCCAGCTCGGCGTCGGCCGTCTGCTGCGCCAGCTCCTGGGCCCAGTAGAGCGCCAGGTAGAAGTGCGAGCCCCGGTTGTCGATGCCGCCGATGCGACGCGTCGGCGACTTGTCGTTCTCGAGGAACGTGCCGGTGGCCTTGTCGAGGGTGTCGGCGAGGACCTTCGCGCCCGGGTTGTCGGCGTAGCCGGCGAGGTGCTCGAAGGACGCGGCCAGCGCGAAGAACTCGCCCAGGCTGTCCCAGCGCAGGTAGTCCTCCTTCACCAGCTGCTGCACGTGCTTGGGCGCCGAGCCGCCGGCGCCGGTCTCGAAGAGCCCGCCACCGTTCATCAGCGGGACGACCGAGAGCATCTTGGCCGACGTACCGAGCTCGAGGATCGGGAAGAGGTCGGTGTTGTAGTCGCGCAGCACGTTGCCGGTGACCGAGATGGTGTCCTCGCCCTTGCGGATCCGCTCGAGGGAGTACGCCGTGGCCGCGGCCGGAGCCATGATCTCGATCGTGAGCCCCTCGGTGTCGTGCTCGGGGAGGTAGTCGTTGACCTTGGCGATCAGGTTGGCGTCGTGGGCGCGGGCCTCGTCGAGCCAGAAGATGGCCGGCGTGCTGGACGCGCGGGCGCGGGTGACGGCGAGCTTGACCCAGTCGCGGATCGGGGCGTCCTTGGTCTGGCACGCGCGCCAGATGTCGCCCGGCTGGACGACGTGCTCGATCAGCACGTCGCCGGCGCCGTTGACGACCTGGACGGTGCCGGCCGCGGGGATCTCGAAGGTCTTGTCGTGGGAGCCGTACTCCTCCGCCGCCTGGGCCATCAGCCCGACGTTGGGCACCGAGCCCATGGTCGACGGGTCGAAGGCGCCGTGGGCGCGGCAGTCGTCGAGGACGGTCTGGTAGACGCCGGCGTACGACGAGTCCGGGATCACCGCGAGGGTGTCGGCCTCGTCGCCGTCGGGGCCCCACATGTGGCCCGACGTGCGGATCATCGCCGGCATCGAGGCGTCGATGATCACGTCGGAGGGGACGTGCAGGTTGCTGATGCCCTTGTCGGAGTCGACCATCGCGACGGCCGGTCCGTCGGCGAAGCCCGCCGCGATCGCCGCCTTGATGGCGTCACCCTCCGGCAGGTTGCCGACCGCGTTGAGCAGGGCACCGAGGCCGTCGTTGGGCGAGATGCCCGCGGCGGCGAGCTGCTCGCCGTACTGCTCGAAGAGGGTCGGGAAGAAGGCCTGCACGACGTGGCCGAAGATGATCGGGTCGGAGACCTTCATCATCGTGGCCTTGAGGTGGGCGGAGAACAGCACGTCCTCGGCCTTGGCGCGGGCGATCTGCTCGGTGAGGAAGCGACGCAGCGCCGCGACGTCCATGAACGTGCCGTCGACGACCTCGCCGGCGAGCACCTTGATCCCGCTCTTGAGCTCGGTCTCGGTGCCGTCAGCGCCGACCAGCTTGATGGTCAGGGTGTCGTCGGCGGGGATCACCACGCTCTTCTCGTTGGAGAAGAAGTCGTCCTTGCCCATGGTCGCGACGTTGGTCTTGGAGTCGGCGGACCACGTGCCCATCCGGTGGGGGTGCTTCTTCGCGTAGTTCTTGACCGAGAGCGGCGCGCGACGGTCGGAGTTGCCCTCACGGAGGACCGGGTTGACCGCGGAGCCCTTGACCTTGTCGTACTTCGCGACGGTCGCCTTCTCCTCGTCGGACTGCGCGTTCTCCGGGTAGTCGGGGATGTCGAAACCCTGCTCCTGCAGCTCCTTGATCGCGGCCTTGAGCTGCGGGATCGAGGCGGAGATGTTGGGCAGCTTGATGATGTTGGCCTCGGGCTGCTTGGCCAGGTCACCGAGCTCGGCGAGCGCGTCGTCGACGATGCCGAACTGCGCGAGGATCCGGCCCGACAGCGAGATGTCGCGCGTCTCCACGTCGACGCCGGCCTTCGCGGCGTACGCCTGGATGATCGGCAGGAACGAGTAGGTCGCCAGGAGAGGCGCCTCGTCCGTGTGCGTGTAGATGATCTTGGCCATGCGCGACGACTCCTGAAGCTGGGGTGGATTCCTTGACGTCAAGATACCTGACGGATCCGACCGCTCAACCCTCGCACTCGGTCATGGTCGGGGCAACGCGGGCGACGCTAAGGTGATCGCTGGGCGGTGTCCGTGGGGGCGCCACGCACGAGGGGAGCACCCGCATGGCCGACTCCACCATCCAGCAGAAGCTCACGGCCGAGGTCATCGGGACCTTCGTCCTGGTGCTCTTCGGCTGTGGTTCCGTGATCGTCTACGGCACCGCGCAGACCACCAGCAACGGCGGCGTACTGCCGTCGACCATCACGACGGTCGGTCTCACCTTCGGCGTCGTGGTGATGGTGATGGCCTACGCCTTCGGCCGGGTCTCCGGGGGCCACTTCAACCCGGCGGTCTCGTTCGGCGCCGGGCTCGGCGGCCGGATGTCGTGGCCCCAGGTCGGCATCTACATGGTGGCCCAGGTCGTGGGCGCGATCCTCGGCGCGCTGGCCCTCTTCGTGCTGATGCAGGGCTTCAGCGCCTTCGACGCCACCAACAACATGGGCCAGAACGTCTACGGCGACCAGAGCGCCGGCGACTACGCCTGGTGGGCGGCCTTCCTGCTGGAGATGGTGCTGACCGCCGTCTTCGTCGGCGTGATCCTCGCCGTGACCGACGAGCGCTTCGAGCACCCCGCCCTCGCCCCGCTGGCCATCGGCTTCACGCTGTCGGCGATCCACTTCGTCGCGATCCCCGCCACCGGCACCTCGGTCAACCCGGCCCGCTCGATCGGTCCTGCGCTGTTCGCAGGCGGCGACTCCATCGCCCAGCTGTGGCTCTTCATCCTCGCCCCGCTCGTCGGTGGCGCGATCGCCGGACTCGGCTACCCGCTCCTCTTCGGCCGGGCCGGTGAGCCGGTCCCCGGCTCGGGCCTCAGCTTCAACCGGCCGCGCACCGGCGCCCAGGTCCCCGGAGCCATCGGCCCCGACGAGCTGCAGCAGCAGTGGAACCAGGAGACCAGCACGGGCTACGCACAGCCCCCGGCCGCGGAGCCGATCATCCAGGACGGCTGGCAGTGGGACCCGGTCGGCCAGCAGTGGCACCCGGTCGGCCAGACGCCCGAGGAGTGGCGCGCCCAGCAGGCCGCCGAGCAGTCGGCGCCACCGGTGGCCGAGGAGACCTCCGGCTACCCGGAGGGCGAGGTCGGCGACGGCGGCACCCAGATCCGCCCGCCCAGCTGACCGGTCACCCCTGGCGGAGCCGGACGGTCCGGTAGCCGCTGCCCACGACGACGTCGAGCACGAGGCCGACCCCGCGCTCGTAGGTGCGGTCGTGGGTGACCCCCGGCTCCAGGTCCGAGCGACCCAGCGTCTGGACCGGGTCGTCGACCGCGGTGATCGTGACGACGTCCTCGACGACGCCCGGGAGGTACGCCGTGCGGTAGCCGTCGCCCACGCGCGGGGTGGCGAGCATGGCGATGCCGGCCTCGGCGCCGCCCTCCCCCGCCTGCCAGACGCCGTCGCGGCCGAACCACCACACGTTGCCGCCGGTGTCCTGGGCGTAGTAGTCGGTGGTCCGACGGCCGCGCTCGGTCGTCACCTGGGCGGTGGTCGCGACGCCGGCGATCTCCGGACCCGCCTCGACGGTGACCGTCTGCGCGTGGGTGCCGACGGCGTCGGCCACGTCGTACGTCCGGGTGCTGCCGAGCGCGAGCGGGAACCACGGGTTGTCCACGCGGCGTACGAAGTCCGCCGGGTCGGGCGACGGTGTCGGGATCACCAGCTCGTCGACCCCGGAGGGCGGGCTGGACACGGCGGAGGTGCCGCAGCCGGTCAGCCCGGTGAGCCCGATGAGCACGGCGACCGCTGCCGCCGTCGTTCTCACCGTCATGGACCCCAGCATCCCAGGGCCCGGGCGCGCTGCTAGCGTCGGGCGGCGGAACCCTCATCGTGCCTGATCAAGGAGTCGTCGTGAGCTCAACCCCGTTGAAGGTGGCCGTCACCGGTGCCGCCGGTCAGATCGGCTACAGCCTGCTCTTCCGCCTCGCCAGTGGCTCGCTGCTCGGCGACCGCCCGATCGAGCTGCGGCTGCTGGAGATCACCCCGGCGCTGAAGGCGCTCGAGGGCGTCGTCATGGAGCTCGACGACTGCGCCTTCCCGAACCTCGCCGGGGTCGAGATCGGCGACGACGCCGAGACGATCTTCGACGGCGTCAACCTCGCCCTGCTCGTCGGCGCGCGTCCGCGCGGCCCGGGCATGGAGCGCGGCGACCTGCTGTCGGCGAACGGCGCGATCTTCACCGCCCAGGGCAAGGCCCTCAACAAGGTCGCGGCGGACGACGTACGCATCGGTGTCACCGGCAACCCGGCCAACACCAACGCGCTGATCGCGATGACCAACGCCCCCGACATCCCGCAGTCGCGCTTCTCGGCGCTGACCCGCCTCGACCACAACCGGGCGATCTCGCAGTTGGCTGCGAAGACCGGTGCCGCGGTGACCGACATCAAGAAGATGACGATCTGGGGCAACCACTCGGCCACCCAGTACCCCGACGTCTTCCACGCCGAGATCGGTGGCCGCAACGCCGCCGAGGTCGTCGGCGACCAGGACTGGGTCGAGAACACCTTCATCCCGACCGTCGCCAAGCGCGGTGCCGCGATCATCGAGGCCCGCGGCTCGTCCTCGGCCGCCTCGGCCGCATCCGCGACCGTCGACGCCGCCCGCGACTGGCTGCTCGGCTCCCCCGCCGACGACTGGGTCTCGATGGCCGTCGTCTCCGACGGCTCGTACGGCGTCCCCGAGGGCCTGATCTCGTCCTTCCCGGTCACCACCAAGGACGGCGACTGGTCGATCGTCCAGGGCCTGGAGATCGACGAGTTCTCCCGCGGCAGGATCGACGCCTCCACGGCCGAGCTCGCCGACGAGCGCTCTGCCGTCACGGAGCTCGGCCTCATCTGAGGCCGAGTCGGCGCAGACTTGCACGCGTAGCGCATCGAGTCGGCGCTGTTGTCCGCTCCCTGTGGAGACCGGGGCAACATGCGCCGACTCGACATTTCAGAGCGGTTGGTCGGGGATCGAGCTGGCGAGCACGATCAGCGCCACACCCACCCCGGCGAGCAGCAGGCAGTCGAACCAGCGACGGCGTACGGCGAGCATGCCGGCGTCCTTGGCCGGGAGCACGGCCCGGATCACGGCCGCGAACACCAGCGCGCCGCCGAACCAGCGGATCCCAGCGCGCCAGGCCCCGGTCGTGACGATGCCGATCGCGATCGCCGAGACCGCGAGCACCGCGAGGTAGAACGCCCCGCCGATCGTCGACGGGTAGCGGCGTCCCTCCTCATCCATGTCCGTCGAGCCGATGTCCTCGGCGGAGACAGGCTCCACCTCGGGGTCGTCCTGCTCGGGCTCGAACTCGGTCACGGGCTCGGTCACGGAGCCGTCTGCTCGGCGGTCGCCACGATGTTGGAGAGCAGCATCGCGCGGGTCATCGGGCCGACGCCGCCGGGGTTGGGCGAGACCCAGCCCGCGACGTCCCAGACGCCAGGGTCGACGTCACCGGCGATCTTGCCGTCGACGCGCGAGACTCCGACGTCGAGCACCGCCGCGCCGGGCTTGACCATGTCGGCGGTGATG
This sequence comes from uncultured Actinomycetota bacterium, assembly GCA_963696245.1. Classification (GTDB taxonomy): domain Bacteria; phylum Actinomycetota; class Actinomycetes; order Propionibacteriales; family Nocardioidaceae; genus Nocardioides. The sequence continues at coordinate 30,897 of CAVOJM010000004.1, read as the reverse complement.
ATGCTGGGTACGCCGGCCGCCGCGACGATGATGTCAGCGGTGCGGGTGTGCGCGGCCAGGTCGCGAGTGCCGGTGTGGCAGAGCGTGACCGTCGAGTTCTCGCTGCGGCGGGTGAGCAGCAGGCCCAGCGGGCGACCGACGGTCAGACCACGACCGACGACGACCACCTCGGCACCGTTGAGCTCGACGCCGTGGCGACGCAGCAGCTCGATGCAGCCGATCGGCGTGCACGGCAGCGAGCCGGCCTCACCGAGCACCAGCTTGCCGAGGTTGACCGGGTGCAGGCCATCGACGTCCTTGGCGGGATCGACGCGCGACAGCAGCCGGAACTCGTCGAGCCCGGTCGGCTGCTGCACGAGGAAACCGGTGCACGCAGGGTCGGCGTTCAACCGGTCGATCTCGGCCTCCACCTCGGCCTGGGTGGCCGTGGCGGGCAGGTCGACCCGGATCGACTCGATCCCGATCTCGGCGCAGTCCTTGTGCTTGGCGCCGACGTACCAGTGCGAGCCCGGGTCGTCGCCGACCAGGACCGTGCCGAGGCCCGGGACGATGCCCTTCGTCTTGAGGACGGCGACCCGCTCGGTGAGCTCGGCCTTGATCGCCTTGAGGGTGGCGGTGCCGTCCAGCTTCTGTGCAGTCACGGAGGACATCCTGTCAGTGGAAGAAGTGCCGGGTGCCGGTGAAGTACATGGTCACCCCGGCCGCGTTGCAGGCGTCGATGGTGAGCTGGTCACGCATCGAGCCGCCGGGCTGGACGATCGCGCTCACGCCGGCGTCGATGAGGACCTGCGGGCCGTCCTCGAACGGGAAGAACGCGTCGGACGCGGCGACCGAGCCCGGTGCCCGCTCCCCCGCCCGCTCGACGGCGAGCTTGCAGGAGTCGACCCGGTTGACCTGACCCATGCCGACGCCGACCGAGGCGCCGTCCTTGGCGAGCAGGATCGCGTTGGACTTCACCGAGCGGCAGGCCTGCCAGGCGAAGGCGAGGTCGGCCAGCGCTTCCGCGGAGGCGGCCTGACCGGTCGCGAGCGTCCAGGTCGACGGGTCGTCGCCGTCGGCGTCGACATAGTCGCGCTGCTGCATCAGCAGGCCGCCGGAGATCGGGCGCATCTCGACCTCGCCGCGGCCGAGCGGCTCGCAGACGAGCAGCCGGATGTTCTTCTTCGCGGCGAGGATCTCCACCGCACCCGCGTCGTACGCCGGAGCGACGACCACCTCGGTGAAGACCTCGGCCACCTGCTCGGCCATCTCCACCGAGACCGGCACGTTGGTGGCGATCACGCCGCCGAACGCCGAGACCGGGTCGCAGGCGTGCGCCTTGCGGTGGGCGTCGGCGACGTCGGTGCCGACCGCGATGCCGCACGGGTTGGCGTGCTTGATGATCGCGACCGCCGGCTCCGTGAAGGTGTACGCCGCCCGCCGGGCCGCGTCGGAGTCGAGGTAGTTGTTGTAGGACATCTCCTTGCCGTGCAGCTGCTCGGCCTGCGCGAGGCCAGTGCCGAAGCCGTTCAGGTAGAGGGCCGCGCTCTGATGCGGGTTCTCGCCGTAGCGCAGCACCGCCGACTTGTCCCAGGTGCCACCCACCCAGGCGGGGAAGCCCTCGCCCTCCGAGGTGTCGGTGAGGACGCTGCCCATCCAGGACGCCACGGCGACGTCGTACGTCGCGGTGTGCACGAACGCGTCGGCGGCCAGCCGCTTGCGCTGCTCGAGCGTGAAGCCACCCTCGGCGACGGCGGTGAGCACGTCGGCGTACGACGACGGCGAGGTGACGATCGCGACCGAGGGGTGGTTCTTGGCGGCCGCGCGGACCATCGACGGGCCGCCGATGTCGATCTGCTCGACGCACTCGTCGGGCGTGGCCCCGGAGGCGACGGTCTGGACGAACGGGTAGAGGTTCGAGATGACCAGGTCGAAGGGCTCGACGCCCAGGTCGGCGAGCTGCTGGACGTGGGTGTCGAGGCGGCGGTCGGCCAGGATCCCGGCGTGCACCTTCGGGTGCAGCGTCTTGACCCGGCCGTCGAGGCACTCGGGGAAGCCGGTGAGGTCCTCGACCTTGGTGACCGGGACGCCGAGGCCCTCGATCAGCTTGGCCGAGCCGCCGGTCGACACCAGCGAGACGCCGGCGTCGTGAAGGGCCTGGACGAGCTCTTCGAGCCCGGTCTTGTCGTAGACCGAGACGAGCGCACGGCGGATCGGGATGCGGTGGTCAGACATGGCGGTATCAGACATGGGACAGCTCCTGCTCACGTGGAGGAGCACCCAGGCGGTCGATGCTCCCGACGTCACTCCCTGGTGGTCCACCCACCTGCGCCAGTCGTGTGGGCGGAGCCTATCGCGAGGTGCCTATCCGGACCCGGCGGCCCGTCACGACGAACCCCTCGCGTGCCATCCGGCCCACGGAGTCGACGAGCATCGCCCGCTCGGCGACCTTGATCCGCTCGTGCAGCGACTCGACGGTGTCGTCGTCCTCGACGGCCACGACCGTCTGCGCGACGATCTGGCCGGTGTCGACGCCGGGGTCGACCACGAAGAGGGTCGCGCCGGTGACCTTCACGCCGTACTCGAGCGCGTCGGCAGGCCCGTGCATGCCGGGGAACGACGGCGACAGCGCCGGGTGGGTGTTGACGACCCGGCCGCCGTGGCGGGTCAGGAAGTCGTCGCCGACCAGCTTCATGAAGCCGGCGAGCACCACCAGGTCGGGCTCGTACGACGCCACCGTCTCGGCCAGCGCGGCATCCCACGCCTCGCGGGACTCGAAGTCCTTGACCTTGAGCACGAACGTCGGGACGCCGAACCGATCCGCCCGGGCCAGCCCCTCGATGTCGCCGCGGTCGGCCCCGACGGCGACCACCGCGGCGCCGTACGCCGGGTCCGCGCAGGCGTCGAGGAGCGCCTGCAGGTTGGTGCCGGAGCCCGACACGAGCACGACCAGGCGAGCGGGACTGCGAGTCACGCGGCGGAGTCTAGATGGCGGCGCTGCCACCAGGTCATCAGCACACCACCGACCGCGCCGCCGAGGCCGAAGGCCGTCACGGCGTGGACCAGCACGTCGCCGGCGGCCGGTCCGACGTCGGCCATCCGGCCGGGTCCGACGACGCCGCCGGAGATGAGGGCGAGGACACCGAGCAGCACGCCGGCGAGGACGCCGCCGACACAGCCGCGCATGGCGCCCTCCTCCCACCGCAGCGTGGGGTTGCGACGCTGCGCCCAGGCGGCGGCGAGCGCGGCGACCAGCGGCGGGATCGCCACGAGATAGGCGGTCCAGGCGGGCGTCGGGCCGCTGTCGGGCAGTGCCGCCAGCAGCGGGAACATCGGCACCGGCCCGAGGGAGACCAGCGTCGGCGAGACCAGGGTGCCGGTGCCGACCAGGAAGCCGGGACCGAGGAGGTAGCTGCTGGTGAAGACGACCGCGTTGGGCACCAGGGTCGCGGTGAGACCGGTGTAGATGGTCGCGTCGCCGGCGCCGGTGTGGAGCCGCGACATCACGTTGACGGCGGTCCCGAAGTCGGTGGCGAGGGCCACGAGGAACACCACCGCGGACACCGCGAGGAAGCAGCCCAGGATGCGCAGCGACCCGGCCAGCGCGGCGCGCAGCCAGCTCGGGACGAAGGCCGCCCAGATCGCCAGCCGTCCGGAGCCGGTCGCGATGCCGGACAGGCCGAAGGCCAGGCAGAGGACCAGCGTGAACCCGATCACCCGGGCCGTGGACGGCGCCGTCTCGGGAGTCGCCGCGAGGCTGCTGGTGACGACCGCGACGACGACGTACCCGACGGTGAAGGCGGTGGTCGCGATCGCCACCGTCCAGTCGCGCTCGCCGTCGGCGACCCGGTCGGCGTCGGGGCCGTGGCCCGAGATCGCGTCACCGACGCGGTGTCCGACTCGCCAGATCGTCCAGGCGCAGAGCGCGGTCATGCCGAGGGGTACGACGCTCAGGGCGACCCCGGAGACGTGGATGCCGGAGCCGTGGGCCAGCAACCAGCCGAGCGCCCCCACGCGAAGTCCGTCGCGTGGGGTTCCGTGTGCGCCTGCATCGGCAAGGAACCAGCCCACGACTCCGAACGCCAGGCAGATCAGGAGGGTGGCGGCGGCCGCGGCCGCACCACCCAGGGTCGCGACCAGGAGGAGCGGTGCGCGGTGCCGGGGGTCGGTGCTGCTCCGGCCGACGGCGGCCGTGGTCGGACCGGCCGGAAACGATCCGGGGAGCAGCGACGTCATGGTCGGACCATCATCACCCGGTCGCGGCGCCGGATCGGGGCGCACACGCCGTTTCGGCGCGGATCGAGGTCGCGGGCTACCGTGGATGCCGCCATGAGGGAGCCCGACGAGTTCGACCAGTTCTACAAGGACGTCCGCACCCGCCTGCTGCTGCTGACGTACTGCCTCACCGGCGACCTCTCGTCCTCGCGCGCTGCGGTCCGCGACGCGTTCGTCGTCGCCTGGCACCACTGGCGCAAGGTCTCCCGCGTCGAGGACGCCGAGGCGTGGGTGCGGGTGCGGGCCACCAGCCGCGCCCAGCGCCGGCACACCGCGAAGCTCTGGCACCGCGAGAAGGGCCTGGACGCCGAGGTGAAGGCCACCCTCGACGCCCTCGGCAAGCTCTCCCTGACCCAGCGACGGGTGCTGCTCACCACGGAGCTGACCAGCGCGTCGCTCGCCGAGATGGCCCGCGAGGCCGGGCTGACCCGGATCGACGCGGAGCGCGAGCTCCAGACCGCGACGTCCCAGTTCGCGCTCAACCGCGACGTGCCGACGACGAGCATCCGCGCCGTCCTCGAGGCGGTCCGCCCGCAGGTCGAGGACTCCCCCTGGCCGCGCGCCACGATCATCCGACGCTCGGGCGCCGCCCGGCGGCGTACCCACACCGTGATCGGTGTCGCCGCCACCGCCGCCGCGCTGGTGCTCACGGGCACGCTGGTCACCGACGCCGACGGCGTCCACCCGACGCTCGCCGGCGAGCGGATCGAGTCGAAGGGCGGCCCGTCGCAGCACCCGACCGCCGATCCCGTCGACGTGCCCGAGGACGCCATGCTCACCGCCGAGACCGTCGCCGAGACCGTCCCCGGCAAGGGCTGGGGCGTGGTCACCACCAACGACAACGCCCTGGGTGACGGTCTCGCGATGACCTGCCAGCGGGAGAGGTACGCCGACCCCGGTGCCGACGCCGCTCTCGTGCGCACCCTCGAGGCGGACCCGCGCGACGAAGACGGCTCCCGAACCCACCGTGGTGCAGACGTCCGCGGTGTCGCGGACCACGAGGGCTGCCAGCCGGGCGTACGACGTCACCGCGGCCTGGTTCGCCGGCTGCCAGGACGACCGCGCGCAGCTGGTCGCGACGTACGAGCTGCCCGGCGTCGGGGACGAGGCGGAGCTCTTCGTGCTGCACACCTGGGCCGACCCGCAGCAGACCGTGCTGGCCGGTGTCGCGCGCACCGGCCGCTACACGACCGCCGTGGTCAGCACCTCCGGCCCGGTCGGCGCACCCAAGCCGGCCGAGGTCGCGCAGCTGCTGGCCTCGGGCGTCGACGACCTCTGTGAGCTCGAGGGCGCCGGCGCCTGCTCGACCGATCCGACCCCGCGGCCGACCACCCCGGTCCCCGTGGCCGCCGCTCCCGCGATGCTCGACGTGGTCGACCTGCCCCCGGTGAAGGGGATCGACCAGCCCTGGGTCGGCACCGAGCCGCGCAAGGCGCTCGACAACGCGGCCGCGACCACCTGCGACAGACGCCGACTTCGGCGGCGCCATGAGCAACGGGATGACCCGCACCTTCTTGATCCCGGGGGCCAAGCTGCCCGACGAGTTCGGGCTCACCGAGACCGTGGGCACGATGCCCGAGACGAAGGCCGAGGCGTTCGTGGCCGACATCGACGCCAAGCTGGCCGGCTGCTCCGAGAAGCACATGGGCACCGAGGTCCACCGGCTCTGCGCACGTCCAGCACGGTCGGCCGCGACCTGTCGGTGTGGCACGTGACGACCGAGATCACCGACGAGAAGTCGGTGAGCTACCTGATGGGCGTCGTCCGCGACGGGACCGCGATCGCCCAGGTCGGGTTCGTGCCCGACAAGACCGTGACCATGTCCTCGGACGCGTTCGTGAGGCTCGTCGAGCGCGCCCTCGAACGCGTCCCCGAGATGCCTGCGCCCTAGGTTCCGAGAAATTCCTCGATCCCGTGCAACCGTGGGTCGCACTCGGGCGTATCCACGGTGATCAGCAACCCTGCTGACGGGCACGAGACGGGACACAGGTCGATGGACGAACGCGAGTTCGACGACTTCTACGTCGCGTCGTTCCAGCGGATCACCGGGCAGGTCTACGCCATGATCGGCAACCGCGACGAGGCGCAGGAGTGCGTCCAGGAGGCGTTCGTCCGCGCCTGGGCCCATCGGCGCAAGCTCGACCGTGCCGCCCACCCCGAGGCGTGGGTCCGGACCACGGCGTACCGCCTGGCGGTCAGCCGTTGGCGTCGTACGACGCGGGCCCGGCGCCCCGCTGACCGCGCTCTCGGCGCGGCCACCGAGACGGCCGCCCCGAGCGAGACCCACGTGGCGCTGGTCGCCGCCCTCAAGCAGCTCCCCGAAGCGCAGCGGCAGGCGTTGGTGCTGCACCACATCGCCGATCTCCCGGTCCAGGACGTGGCCCGGGAGGTCGGCGTGCCCGAAGGAACCATCAAGGCCCGGCTCAGCCGCGGCCGTGCGGCTCTCGCCGCGTTGCTCGCAGACGAGGAAGGACTGAGCCATGCCTGACCCGATGGATGAGCTCGAGAACTTCACCAGCCCAGGACTCACCATGGACCCGCTCCCCGCAGCCGAGGTACGGCGCCGCGGCACCCGCCTGCGCCGGCGCAACACCGCGCTCGCGGCCGCGGGCGGCGTGCTGGCGGTCGCGGTGATCGCCGCGCCGTTCGCCGCTGATGAGCGGTCATCAGAGCTCCTCGGAGCCGCAGCCGGCGAAGCCCGCGCCGCCGGTGTCGTGGCAGCAGACGATCCCCGCGGACTTCCCGCTGGAAGCCGGTCTCCCGACACCGGTCGACACGACGTCGACCTACGAGTCCCCGGTCACCGACGTCTGCAAGGGGTCGGGTTGGGCACCCACCGACGCCGTGGACGTGCGTCAGGCGACGTACACCGCGTCCGAGGGCGGGTCCACGCACTCCCTGGCGCTCTACCCGACGGACCGCGACGCCGAGCAGGTGCTCCTGAGCCTTCAGACGAAGGTGCAGGCCTGTGCCGACGCAGACCGACGGCCAGGACCGCACGGTTGAGCTGCTCACGTCCGGCCAGCACGGCGAGATGCTGGTCTACGCCAACCACTACAGCGACGGCGGCGACCTCGACGCGGTCGAGCTGGTCGCAGGTCGGCAACGCCATCTTCCAGGCGACGAAGTACTCGATCGGCGTACCGGCGCAGGACACCGCCGACCAGGTCGCGCAGGAGTCCGCGGCTGTCGTCGACGCGATGTGCGTCTTCTCCGCGGCGGGTTGCGGTTCCGCGTCGAATGCCGTCGACCCGACTCCCGACGAGTCGACCGTCGTCACCGCCGTCCCTGCGGACTTCCCGCTGCTCGACGGCCTACCGACCACGAACGCGACGAACGACTTCGGCCGCTACGGTCCAGGTCAGGACGAGGCGCTACGCACGATCCGCGGCTGCGGCGTCAAGATGCTCGACACCCCGCCCCCGGCTGACTGGTTGACGCGGCGGTTGGAACAGTCCCGGCGAGGAGCGCGCGCGACAGATCGTCGTCTACGACTCCGCCCGCCGAGGCCAAGGCCTACGTCGATGCGTTCGACGATCTGATCACCTGTCCCACCGAAGACCTCGGTGACGGTGTCACCCGGATCCTCTCCGGGGCCGGTTCCGATCTCGGTCTCGGCGATCAGTCGCTCATCGGTGTGACCTGGTACCGCCAGGACGGCAAGCCGGCCCCGGGCTTCCGGGTCACCGAGATGGTCCGGGTCGGCAACGCCGTGGTCGTCCAGGACCGGATCGCCGACGGGCTCAACGACCTCGTCACCTCGGCGTACCTCGAGCAGATCATCGGAGTGAGCGACCAGAGCCTCCCCGGCGTCGTCGACGCGATGTGTGTCTTCGCGGCTTCCGGCTGCTGATCGCGGTGGTTTGAGCAAGGCGCTTCGGGTCGACGTGGCTTCCCGGCTTTCCGGCTCCATCGGTGGTTGAGGTGCGAGCGAAGCGAGCCTCGAAACCACCGTCGGAAATCGGTCGCAAAGCAATTCTCGAAAGTGTCCAAATGCCGGGAAACCACAGGGTTCTGAGCTCCTGACTGTCGGTGGTCAGTGCTTGGCTTGAACCATGCGACCACGACAGCGACCGACTCCCCGACCGGGGTGCTCGACGCTGTCCGCGAGGTCCACTCCGAGATCACCGACCTCGAGATCCGCAAGCTCCAGCTCGCCGTCGAGTGGGCGGTCATGCACCCGGTCGAGTCGATCCTGCACGCCGCGATGGTCGACGGCACCGAGGACGAGCTCGCGATCGCCGGCGAGGGTGCACCGCTGGTCGCGGAGTTCTGCGTCGCCGAGCTCGCCCTGGCGTTGGGCATGTCGACCGGTGCCGGGAAGCGGTACCTCGGCGACGCCGTCGAGACCCGCTACCGGCTGCCTCGTCTGTGGAAGCGGGTCATGGCCGGCGAGGTGCCGGTCTGGAAGGCACGCCAGATCGCCACCAGCGACCATCGTCCTGTCCGTTGACGGTGCCGGGTTCGTCGACCAGCACGTCGCACCGGTCGCGCACCGGTGCTCCTACTGCGCAGATCGACCGGGCCGTGGACCACGCCCGCGACCTGTTCGACCCCGAAGAAGCCGAAGCCAAACGAGCCGAACAGGCCGAGCACCGCCGACGTCGACGTGCGCCTCGGCGACGTCACCATCGACGGGCAGGTCTACATCGAGGCCACCACCGACCTCGCCGACGCCCTCGCCCTCGAAGCCGCCGCTCTCCGCGAAGGCCCACGACCTCGCTCGAGGAGTTCCCGCACCTGTCCCTGGACGTGCGCCGGTCGATGGCCCTCGGCCGACTCGGCGAGCGACGGTGGCGGCAAGGAGCTGGTGATCTACGCCCACCACGACGTCTCCAGCCCCGACGGGCTGGTCCGGATCGAGAACACCCGGTCCTGGATCACCGTCGAACAGCTCGGCGAGTGGTGCACCGACTCGAACACCCGGGTCAAGATCCAGCCCGTGCTCGACCTCAACGAGCACCTGCACACCGACGCCTACAAGCCCACTCCGTGGCTACGAGAGCAAGTCATCGAGACCCATCCGACCTGCGTGTTCCCGCACTGCGCCAGACCATCGAGGTCCTGCGACCTCGACCACATCATCGAATGGCCCCTCGGCCCGACCGACAGCCTCGACTCTGGCGCCCCTGTGCCGGGGACACCACCGCCACAAGACCCACGGCGGCTGGACCTACGAACGGCTCGGACCCACGACGTTCCTGTGGCGCAGCCCGCTGGGCCAGACCCACCTCCGAAGAGGCTGACGCCCCACACCCCGCCGCCGGCGGGGCCATCAGCATGCCCGGACGTCCTCACCGCTCTCAGCGGTGACCACGACGGTCGACCCGAGGCGACCGAAAGCCGGCCAGCAGCCGCGACCAGGTACCGCAACCGCAGCGGACGGCGACCACGTATCTCGTCATCCGCGACCGCCACCGCAGACCACCCGCGGGCCGAAGACATCAGTCCCAGAAATGACGTCGACCCGCCCGAGAGCCTCGGGCGGGTCGACGTACGAGATGACTCAGAGAGACTTCAGGATCTCCCGCATCAGGGCGGCGGTCTCGGAAGGCGTCTTGCCGACCTTGACCCCGGCGGCCTCGAGGGCCTCCTTCTTGCCCTGGGCGGTGCCCGCGCCGTCGGAGACGATGGCGCCGGCGTGGCCCATGGTCTTGCCCTCGGGAGCGGTGAAGCCCGCGACGTAGCCGACGACCGGCTTGGTGACGTGCGCCTGGATGTAGGCCGCAGCCTTCTCCTCCGCGTCGCCACCGATCTCGCCGATCATCACGATCGCCTTGGTGTCAGGGTCCGCCTCGAACGCCTCGAGGGCGTCGATGTGGGTGGTGCCGATGATCGGGTCACCGCCGATGCCGATGGCGGTCGAGAAGCCGTAGTCCCGCAGCTCGAACATCATCTGGTAGGTCAGCGTGCCCGACTTCGACACCAGGCCGATCGGCCCCTTGCCCGCGATGGTGGCGGGCGTGATGCCGGCCAGCGCCTCGCCGGGGGTGATGATGCCGGGGCAGTTCGGGCCGATGATGCGGGTGCTCTTGCCCTGGGCGTAGGCCCAGAACTCGGCGCTGTCCTGCACCGGGACACCCTCGGTGATGATCACCAGGAGCCCGATCTCGGCGTCGATGGCCTCGATGACGGCGTCCTTGGTGAAGGCCGGCGGCACGAAGGCCACCGAGACGTCGGCGCCGGTCTCGGCCATCGCCTCCTTGACGGAGCCGAAGACGGGCAGCTCGACGGTCGCGCCGGAGGCGTCGACGTGGCTGACCGTGGTGCCGGCCTTGCGGGCGTTGACGCCACCGACGACCTGGGTCCCGGCCTTGAGCATCAGCGCGGTGTGCTTGGTGCCCTCGCCGCCGGTGATGCCCTGGACGATGACCTTGGAGTCCTTGTTCAAAAAGATCGACATGCTGTCATCCTCGTCCCTTACGCGTTCGCGAGCTCGGCGGCCTTGTCGGCCGCACCGTCCATCGTGTCGACCAGGGTCACCAGCGGGTGGTTCTTGTCGTTCAGGATCCGGCGACCCTCCTCGACGTTGTTGCCGTCGAGGCGTACGACGAGCGGCTTGCTGGCCTCGTCACCGAGGATGTCCAGCGCGCCGACGATGCCGTTGGCGACCGCGTCACAAGACGTGATGCCACCGAAGACGTTCACGAACACGCTCTTGACCTGCGGGTCGTTGAGGATCACGTCGAGGCCGTTGGCCATCACGGTCGCGGACGCGCCGCCACCGATGTCGAGGAAGTTCGCGGGCTTCACGCCGCCGTGCGCCTCACCGGCGTACGCGACGACGTCGAGGGTCGACATGACCAGCCCAGCGCCGTTGCCGATGATGCCGACGGAGCCGTCGAGCTTCACGTAGTTGAGACCCATCGCCTTGGCCTTGGCCTCGAGCGGGTCGGCCGCGGCCTTGTCCTCGAACTCGGCGTGGTCCTCGTGGCGGAACTCGGCGTTCTCGTCGAGCGAGACCTTGCCGTCGAGCGCCTCGAGCTTGTCGCCGGCCAGGCGGGCCAGCGGGTTGACCTCGACCAGGGTGGCGTCCTCCTCGACGAAGGTCGTCCACAGCGCGAGCACCGTCTGCACGGCCTGCTCGGTGAGCGCCTCCGGGAAGCCGACCTCCGCGACGATCTCGCGGGCCTTGGCCTCGTCGACACCGGTGCCGGCGTCGATCGGGATCTGCTTGACCGCGTCGGGGTTGGTCTTCGCGACCTCCTCGATCTCGACACCACCCTCGACGCTGGCGATGCAGAGGTAGGAGCGGTTGGACCGGTCGAGCAGGAAGGAGAAGTAGTACTCCTCCTCGATGCTGGCGGCCGGCGCAATCAGCACCCGGTGCACGGTGAGGCCCTTGATCTCCATCCCGAGGATGTTCGACGCGTGCTCGAACGCCTCGTCGGGCGTCTTCGCCAGCTTCACGCCGCCGGCCTTGCCGCGGCCGCCGGCCTTGACCTGGGCCTTGACCACGCAGACGCCGAGCTTCTCGGCGGCGGCCTTGGCCTCCTCAGGGGTGCTGGCGACGATGCCCGGGGTACCCGGGACGCCGTGCTTGGCGAAGAGCTCCTTCGCCTGGAATTCCATCAGATCCACAGATCCACCAAGTCTCTAGTTTTCGGAGCTGGGCAGGGCGCGCAAGACGCCGCCACGTGCTCAGGGGTGTCCCTGGCACCCTAGACCCGCTCCACGGCGTACGACGAGGCCGGGTCGACGTGACGTGGGGCACCCCGGGACGAGCGTTTCAGCCGGCGAAGGTCTGCGCGACCCACCCGGTGATGTCACCGGTCGTGGCTCCCGGCGTGAAGACCTTGGCGACCCCGATCTCCTCGAGCACCGGGATGTCCTCCTCGGGGATGATCCCGCCACCGAAGACGACGATGTCGGAGGCGTCCCGCTCAGCCAGCAGCTCGATCAGCCGGCGGAAGAGCGTCATGTGCGCACCGGAGAGCACCGAGAGGCCGATCAGGTCGGCGTCCTCCTGGATCGCGGTCTCCACGATCTGCTCCGGTGTCTGGTGGAGGCCGGTGTAGATCACCTCGTGACCGGCGTCGCGGAGCGCGCGGGCGACGATCTTCGCGCCGCGGTCGTGGCCGTCGAGGCCGGGCTTGCCGACCACGATCCGAATCCGCTGGGAACCGTCTGACGTGCTCATGACCGGAGGCTAGCCCAGGGGTGAGGCTCGACACGTCGACGGGTTTGAGTAAAAAGATCCAGGAACGGGTTTCCGGCAGTCGCCCGCGGCCGATGAGTTCTGGTGAGCGAATTCTCGGGGGGATCGCTCCCACGGAAAGATCCACAAATCCGGCGTTGTTTTACGGACACCGTGATCCGTCCGTTACAGTCGGGCCTCGCCGTCTGAACCTCGAGCAGCGGAGTAGCGAATTCATGGGTAACCACCGAGCGGAACGTCGCGGCCCCGGCCGCCGTCCCTCGGACCCCTCGACCCCTGGGGTCGGGAAGCGTCGTGCAGAGAAGCCCGACCGTCGGTCCGTGTCCTCCGTCGCGGCCCCCGCGACGGACCCGATCACGGTCCTCCGTGATGACGAGAACACCCTGGTCCTGCCCATCACCCTCGCCGCCGAGGCTCCCGAGGCCGCTCCTCAGCCCGCGACATACGTCAGCTCGCGCATCGGCGGCGTCCGCTCCGCCCCGGCGCCCCGCACCGGCCCCTCGCAGCCGGGTGCGCGCCGCAGTTCCTCCCGCGCTCCGATCTTCCGCGGTCTCCCCTCGGCGCCGGTCCTGCTCGGCATCGCCGCGCTGGCCATCTCCGCCGGTGGCGCGATCACCGCGGCCGGCGGCATCGGCTCGGGTGAGTCCCCCCGGTTCAGCCAGGCCAGCGCCCTGAGCGGCGCGAGCGCCATCTCCAAGGTCAGCCTCCTCGACCGCAAGACGGTCAGCCGCGACTCCCGCCGCGACGCGCTCGACGACGCCAGCGACGCCACCCTGGTCGCCCAGGCCGAGGCGCAGCTGCGTGACCGCGACGCCGCCCTGGCGAAGCTCACCGCGCAGGCCCAGCAGCAGGCCGACAAGCTCCGCCTCAACCAGTGGCAGCTCCCGGTCTCCGGCTACCACCTCACCGCGCGCTTCGGCGACTACAGCGGCCTGTGGTCGCACTATCACACGGGTCTGGACTTCGCGGCGCCCTCCGGCACCCCCATCCACGCGGTCGCGAACGGCGTGGTCACCTCCGTCGGCTACGACGGCGCCTACGGCAACAAGACCGTCGTCACGCTCGATGACGGCACCGAGCTCTGGTACTGCCACCAGACGTCGTACATCGTCGGCGTCGGCGACGCCGTCACCGGTGGCGAGCTGATCGGCTACATCGGCTCGACCGGCAACGTCACCGGCCCGCACCTCCACCTCGAGGTCCGCCCCGGCGGCGGCGACCCGGTCGACCCGTACGCCGCGCTCGTGGTGCACGGACTTCAGCCGTAGCGAGGCCGCGCAGCGGGCTCGCGCCCACGGCGAGGTCGAGTAGCCGCGCGACCGAGGCACGAGGTCGTGACCGGCGTATCGAGACCCAGTCGCCCACGCTGTCGAGCTCACCCGGTCTCGATACGCTCGCTGGCGCTCGCTACTCGACCAACGAGAGTGTCAGAGCTTCTCGACGGGCGCGTAGCGGAGCAGCAGCCGCTTGACGCCCTCGGACCCGAAGTCGATCGAGGCGACGGTCTTGTCGGCCTGGCCCTCGAGCGAGACGACCGTCCCGAGGCCGAACGAGTCGTGCACGACCCGGTCGCCGGGCTCGAGGCTCGGGATCTCGCGGGCCGGCTTCGCCCGGGCGGCGGCATCGGCGCGGATGGCGGCCGAGGAGAAGTTGCGACGTCCGGCGTCGGTGGGAGTGCCGAGCCGGGTCGAGCCACCGCTGAGGTCGGGGCGTGACCACATGGTCTGGGCGGCCTCGGTGCGCCGCCAGTCGACCAGGTCGACCGGGAGCTCGTCGAGGAAGCGGGAGCCGGGGTTGTGGGACGGCGCGCCCCAGGCGGAGCGGACCACGGCGCGGGAGATGTAGAGGCGCTCGCGGGCGCGGGTGACGCCGACGTAGGCGAGCCGGCGCTCCTCCTCGAGCTCCGGCTGGTCGCCCAGCGAGCGCGCGTGCGGGAAGACCCCGTCCTCGAGACCGGTCAGGAACACCACGGGGAACTCCAGGCCCTTGGCCGTGTGGAGCGTCATCAGCGTGACCACGCCGGCGTCGTCCGTGGCGTCGGGCAGCTGGTCGGTGTCGGCGACCAGCGCCACCCGCTCCAGGAAGTCACCGAGCCCGGGGGCGACGATCCCGGCGTCGACGTCGGACGGGTCCGCCGATGGCCCGGCGACAGGGTCGTCGGAGAACTCCCGGGCGACCGCCACGAGCTCGGCGAGGTTCTCGACCCGGGTCTCGTCCTGCGGGTCGTCGGAGGCCTCCAGCTCGGCGACGTAGCCGGAGCGAGCCAGCACGCTCTCGAGGATCACATCGGGCCGCTCGTCGGCCGCCACCATCGACTGGAGCTCCTCGACCATGTCGACGAAGCCGCGGATCGCGGTGAGCGACCGGGTCGCGAGGCCCGGGGCGTCCTCGGCGCGGCGCAGCGCCTCCCAGAACGTGATCCGGTCGCGGTCGGCGAGAGCGTTGACGCAGGCGACCGCCCGGTCGCCGATGCCGCGCTTGGGAGTGTTCAGGATCCGTCGCAACGACACCTGGTCGTCGGGGTTGGCCAGCATCCGCAGGTAGGCGAGTGCATCGCGCACCTCACGGCGTTCGTAGAAGCGCACCCCGCCGACGACCTTGTAGGGCTGGCCGGTCCGGATGAACACCTCCTCGAACACCCGAGACTGCGCGTTGGTGCGGTAGAAGACGGCGACGTCGCCGGGGCGTACGCCGTGCTCGTCGGTCAGCTTGTCGATCTCATCGGAGACGAACCGGGCCTCGTCGCGCTCGTCGTCGGCCACGTAGCCGACGATCCGCTCGCCGTCGCCGGCCTGGGACCACAGCCGCTTGGGCTTGCGGCCCTTGTTGTGGTCGATCACCGCGTTGGCGGCGTTGAGGATGGTCTGCGTGGACCGGTAGTTCTGCTCGAGCAGGATCGACGTCGCGTTGGGGAAGTCCTGCTCGAAGTCGAGGATGTTGCGGATGTTGGCGCCGCGGAAGGCGTAGATCGACTGGTCGGCGTCACCGACGACCATGAGCTCGGCCGGCTCGATCCGCTCCGAGCCGTCGTCGAGCTCCTCCGGGTTGTCGGCACAGAGCTGGTGGATCAGGGCGTACTGCGCGTGGTTGGTGTCCTGGTACTCGTCGACGAGCACGTGCCGGAACCGCCGACGGTAGGTCTCGCGGACCTCCGGGAGCTCCTGGAAGAGGTGGACCGTCAGCATGATCAGGTCGTCGAAGTCGAGGGCGTTGGCCTGGCGCAGGCGCCGCTGGTAGTGCGTGTACGCCGCGGCGTACGTCTCCTCGAGGTGGTTGCGGGCGTCCTTGGTGGCAGCCTCCGCGTCGCGCAGCTCGTTCTTGTGGTCGGAGACCCAGTGCAGGACCGCGTTGGGCTGGTAGCGCTTCGGGTCGAGGTCGAGGTCGCTGCAGACCAGGCTCATCAACCGCTTCTGGTCGGCTGCGTCGTAGATCGAGAAGTTGGACTTGTAGCCCGAGCCCTCGAAGTCCAGCGCAGTGATCTCCTTGCGGAGGATGCGCACGCACGCGGAGTGGAACGTCGAGACCCACATGATCCGGGCGCGCCTGCCCACCAGGTCCTCGACCCGCTCCTTCATCTCGGCCGCTGCCTTGTTGGTGAAGGTGATCGCGAGGATCGAGCCCGGGTGGGCCTTGCGCTCGGAGATCAGCCAGGCGATCCGCCTGGTGAGCACCCGCGTCTTGCCCGAGCCGGCGCCGGCCACGACGAGCAGGGGGGCGCCCTCGTGGACGACGGCGGCGCGTTGCGGCTCGTTGAGCCCGTCGAGGAGCTCGTCTCGCGTGGGACCGCGTCGCGTCGTGCGCGGATCGGTGTCCTCGGGTGCGGGCATGCCGGGCAGAGGGATGGAGATGCTCATGCTGAGCACCACCCTACGATCAGCCACCCCCTGAGCTCCCACGGGCCGAGCTCGCGAGCCCCGCAACTCGAGAGCCAGGTCGAGTAGCCGCGCGAGCGAGGCACCAGCTCGCGAGCGCGACCAGGTCGGGGTCGAGCTTGTCGGGTCAGGTGCTGGCGGGCACCCAGAAGACCGCGACGCAGACGTTGGTGAGGGTCAGCAGGAGGATCAGAGCCCAGAGCCCCGTGGCGATCCGCTCCTTGCGGAGGTTCGCCATCACCAGCGCGAGCACGACCAGACCGATGATGCCCTTGACCGCGATCTTGGCGTGGTCGACCGAGCCGTCGTCGGCCTCGATCACCCCGACCAGCAGCAGCCCGGCGAGGAACGCCGTACCGGAGCCGTCCCGCATCAGGCCGTTGACCTTCTTCTCCGGCCGCCGGACCTGGACCAGCAGGCCGCCGAGGAGCGCGGCGAAGCCGACGATGTGGATGACGAGCAGCAGGTGCCGCAGGAAGTCCATGACGCGAGACTAGTGACTCGACGTGGCTGCTGGGTCTCAGAGAAGTCGGCGGTCCGAGGCCCAGCGGGAGAGCTCGTGGCGCGAGGAGAGCTGCAGCTTGCGCAGCACGCTCGACATGTGGGTCTCGACGGTCTTCACGGAGATGAACAGCTCCTTGGCCACCTCCTTGTAGGCGTAGCCACGCGCGATCAACCGCATCACCTCGCGCTCGCGGTCGGTGAGCCGGTCGAGGTCCTCGTCGACGGCCGCGACGTCGATGGCGCCCGAGAAGGCGTCGAGCACGAAGCCGGCCAGTCGCGGGGAGAAGACCGCGTCGTTCTCGGCCACGCGGCCGATCGCCTGCACCAGCTCAGGCCCGGTGATGGTCTTGGTGACGTAGCCACGGGCACCGCCGCGGATGGTGCCGATGACATCCTCGGCCGCGTCGCTGACGCTGAGCGCGAGATAGCGGGTGTCGGGCGAGGCGCCGGAAGCGGCCATCCGCCGCATCACCTCGACGCCACCGCCGCCGGGCAGGTGCACGTCGAGCAGCACGACGCCGGGCTTGTACGTCGTCACCGCGGCGATCGCCTCGTCCACGTCGGCGGCCTCCGCGAGGATCTCCACGGCACCCGCGCCCGCGCCCTCGAGCTCGGCACGGACCCCGCGCCGGAACATCGCGTGGTCGTCGACGATCACGATCCCGATCGGACCGGTGGGGCCGTCGCTCTCCTCAGCCATGTCTCTCCTCCTGCGTGGTCGGGCGGGGCAGGTGCAGCCGGATCTCGGTCCCCTCACCTGGTGCGGACCGTACCTCTGCCGATCCGCCGTGGCGCTGCATCCGGTCGACGATGCTGTTGCGGACGCCGTAGCGGTCCGCCTCGACGGCCGACGGGTCGAAGCCCTGGCCGCGGTCGCGGACGAAGACGTCGACGGCAGTGGCAGTCACCTCGGCGTAGACGTCGACCTTGCCGGTGCCGGCGTGCTTGGCAGCGTTGGTGACCGCCTCCCCCGCCGCGTGGACGACCGGTCGCAGGACTTCGTCGAAGTCGCAGTCCCCGACGATGACGACCTCGACGGAGACGGCGTACTCGTCCTCGACGCGAGCCGCAACGCCGCGCAGGGCGCTGCCGACGGTGCGCTCGTCGGTGGACTCGCCGACGTAGAGCCAGGACCGGAGGTCACGCTCCTGCGCCCGGGCCAGCCGGGAGACGGTCGCTGCGTCGGCGGCGTTGTTCTGGATCAGCGCGAGCGTCTGCAGCACCGAGTCGTGCAGGTGGGCCGCGACGTCCGCACGCTCCTGGGTGCGGACCCGCTCGGCGCGCTCGTCAGTGAGGTCGGAGGCGAGCCGGTAGACCCACGGCCCGATCACGATGCCCAGGCCGACGACGGTCAGCAGCGCGGCGACGGTGACGTCCCGGGCCATGCCGAACGAGCCGCCGCGCGCGGAGTAGAGGACCAGAGCGATCACGATCAGGACGACGCCGGCGGCGACCCGGGCGTACGACGCCCAGCCACCGCTGCCGAAGACCATCCGGACCGGGTCGATCCGCCCGGTGCTGTCGAGCCAGCGCTCGCGTTGCGCCTCGTCGGCCTGGCGCCACAGCAGCGCGATGCCGACGATCGCGAAGACGACCGGCCAGAAGATCGCGCCCCGGCCGAGGACCGCCTGGAGGAGCAGGATCGCGCCGAAACCGAGGGCCGCCAGGGCGATCGCCGGGCCGACGTCGCCGAGGCGGCGGATCCGGCCGGGGCGACGACCGCCACGGGTCGCGCTCTCGATGCCCGGCGCACCGGTCACGAAGTGGGCATCGCTGGGCAGCATCCACCAGAAGCCGGCGTACAGGACGACACCGAAGCCGCCGAGCAACGCCGCGAGCACGAAGCCGGCGCGCACCCAGATCACCGGGAAGCCCAGGTGGCGAGCGAGTCCGGCGGCCACACCGCCGAGGATCGGCTCCTGGGTGTCGCGAGTGGCGCGACGGGTCCCGGGCGGACCGGGCGTAGGCCTCGGATCGCCCACGTCTGCGGTCGCACGTGTGCTGCTCATCGTGGCTCAATCCTCGCAGAACGCAGGGGCTCGGACCATGAGGGCGAACCCCGGCCGGACCCTGACGCCACCGACCCTTCCCCGGCCCAGGATCAGGGGTCTCACCGATGGTCCAGGGGCTCGCGACGGCGCAGGCTGGACGCATGACCACCACACCGCCCGAAGCCCCACCCCCGCCGCAGGACTCGCCCGGCCAGGACACCGGCCCCCGCGTCACCCGCGACGAGGTCCGCGACCTGGGTCGGCTGCGCCGCTCGCGCAGCGATCGCAAGGTCGCCGGTGTCGCAGGTGGGCTCGCCCGCCACCTCGACATCGACCCGCTCGTACTGCGGGTCGCCTTCGTGGTGCTGGTCTTCTTCGGCGGTGCCGGCCTGATCCTGTACGGCGCGTGCTGGCTGCTCGTCCCGCAGGACGGCGACGACCACGCCACGATCAACCTCGACGACCGCACCCGGTCGATCGTGCTGCTCGTGGTCGGTGGCATCGCGGCGCTCGCCCTGATCGGCGACTCGTGGGGCGCCTTCTGGTTCCCCTGGCCGCTGGCGCTGATCGCGCTGATCGCCCTGTGGGTGCTGACCCGCAACAACAACAGCTCGCCCAAGCCGGACGGCTTCGCGGCTCCTACCTACAGCACCCCGGCGCCCGGCTACACGCCGCCGGCCGCTTCCCCGGCGCAGCAGTACCCGTACGCCGCGGCTCCCCCCGCGCCGGCGTACTACCCGCCGCAGCCGCCGGTCTACATCAAGCCGCCGCCGTACAAGGTCCCGAACCCCCGCAAGCGCGGACCCATCCTCTTCTGGTTCACGCTCGCTCTGATCGCCCTGTGCGAGGGGCTGCTCGGGATCGCCGACCTCGCGGGTGCGAACGTCGCCAACCCGGCATACCCCGCCGTCGCCGTGGCCATCTGCGGCGTGATGCTCCTCGTCGGCTCGTTCTTCGGGCGGGCCGGCGGCATCATCCTGGTCGGCCTGGTCGCGTCCTTCCTCCTGGTCGGGTCGACGATCGCGGACCGCTGGGACGGCGAGACGCTCCACCCGACGCCGACGTCGGCCGCCACGGTCGACAGCAGCTATGACATCGACGCTGGCGAGATCGTCCTCGACCTGCGCGACGTGTCCGACATCGACAACCTCGACGGAGAGACCATCCACCTGTCGGTGGACGTCGGTCACCTCGAGGTGATCCTGCCGCGCGGCCTGGCCGCGCACGTCACGGCGGACGTCAACGTCGCCGGCGACATCGAGCTCTTCGGCCAGGAGCACAACGGGCTCGGCGTCAGTGACGACGTCTTCAACGGGTCGACCACCGGCCCCCAGATCACCATTGACGCCCAGGTCGGCGTCGGACAGATCGAGGTACACCGATGAGCACCACTCAGCTCGACACCGAGAACCGTTCCGGTCGCCACCCCGTCAACGTCGGGCACCTGGTGATGGGCATCGCCTTCCTCGGCCTGGTCGGAGTGTGGGCGCTGCTCCAGAGCGACACGGTCGGCAACGGCGACGTGCGCTGGTTGCTGCCCATCCCGTGGGTGCTGGCCGGCCTGGCCGGGCTGCTCGCCATCGGTCTGTCGTCGAGCAAGAAGTGGTCCACCCGCCAGACCGGCTGGGTGGGCGACACCCCCACGGCAGAGACCCCTGCCGACACCACCGTCGACACCACCGTGATCGACCCCCTGGACGAGGAGTCCCGATGAATGTCACCACCACCAAGTCCCTCACCCGCCGTCGCGATGACCGGATGATCGCCGGAGTCTGCTCCGGGGTCGCCGACTACCTCGGCATCGACCCGACCGTGGTCCGGCTGCTGACCGTGCTCGGCGCGATCTTCAGCTTCGGCACCATCGCCGTCGCTTACATCGTGGCGTGGGTCCTGATGCCGGAGGCGTGAATCCGGCAGGCCTCGAGCGTCGTGTCGGGCTGGTCGGTGAAGACCCCGTCCACGCCCGCGTCGAGGAAGGCCTGGGTCTCCTCGATGGAGTCGCCGGTGGCGGACGGGTCGACACCGCGTCGGTAGCCCGTCGGCAGGAAGGCGTTCTCGTCGCGCATCGTCCACACGTGCACCTGGAGACCCGCGGCGTGAGCGTCGGCGACCAGGGCCGACGGATCGCCGATGGTCCCGGTGTCCGCGTGCCGCGGCAGGACCAGGTCCTTGGCCACTCCGACCGCGTCCGCCCAGCCGGCGACGCGGCGCAGCCCGGTCGAGGTCACGAGGTCCACACGACCGGTGGCCTCGACCAGCTGCACCAGGCGCAGTCCGGTGCGTGACCGGAGCCACTGGAGGTTGCCGGGCTCGAAGGACTGGATGAAGACCGGCGCGTGCGGGTCGCCGTACCCGTGCTCGTACAACGCGTCGAGCAGCCGGTCCTCCAGGGCGAGACCCAGCTCCGCGAAGTACGACGGGTGCTTGGTCTCCGGGTAGACGCCGATCCGACGTCCCAGCCGGTCCGACTCCTCGGCCACCAGGCCCAGGATCTCGTCGAACGTCGGGACCTCGTAGCGGCCGTCGTACCTCGTGTTGCGTGGGCGCAGCTCGGGGAGACGCTCGATCGCGCGCAGGGTCTTGAGCTCGGCGAGCGTGAAGTCCTCGACGAACCAGCCGGTCGACTGCTTGCCGTCGATCTCCTTGGTGGTCATCCGCCCCGCGAACTCCGCGCGACCGGCCACGTCGGTGGTCCGTCCGATCTCGGCCTCGTGCCGGGCGACGAGCACGCCGTCGCGGGTCGGCACCAGGTCAGGCTCCACGTAGTCGGCGCCCAGCGCGATCGCCAGACGGTACGACGCGAGGGTGTGCTCGGGCCGGTAGCCCGACGCGCCCCGGTGGGCGATGACGAGCGGCATTGCCTGCATGCCCTCCAGCAGAGCCCGGGTGAGTGTCCGGGCGGCGGGAACGACATGAACCCCAGGTGACGCCCTCCAGAATGCCCTGCTCCACTATGGGCGTATGAGCTCTCCGACCCTCGGCAGCATCGTGACCGTGCCTGTCCTCGACCGACTCGACCTGGTCGCCGACCCGGTCGCCGCAGTCCTGCGCGACTGGCCGTCCGCCCACGAGGTCGGGGTCGTCGAGATCGACCCGGACATCGCCGACACCGCCGCGATGTCCGAGGCCTACGGCCTCTCCATGTCGACCGGCGCCAACTGCGTCGTGGTCGGCGGCCGCCGCGACGGCGAGGAGCGGGTCGCCGCGTGCCTGGTCCGCGCCGACACCCGCGCCGACGTCAACAACCTGGTCAAGCGCACGCTCGACGTCCGCAAGGCGTCGTTCCTCTCGATGGACCGGGCCGTCGAGGAGTCCGGCATGGAGTACGGCGGGATCACGCCGGTCGGTCTGCCGGCCGGGTGGCGACTGCTGGTCGACGCGCGCGTGCTCGACATCGAGGTGGCGGTCATCGGTTCCGGCGTACGCCGGTCCAAGCTCCTCATCCCCGGGCGACTTGCCGGCGACCTCCCCCGCGCCGAGGTGATCGAGGGACTCGCGGGCTGACTCTGGTCCAGACTGTGCGGATGGACGAAGAGGGTGCCGATCGCAACGAGACGGAGGCGGAGCGGCAGGACCGCAAGTGGGACGACCTGCTGCAGGAGCTCCGAGTCATGCAGACCGGCGCGCAGCTGACCGCCGGCTTCCTGCTCACGTTGCCCTTCCAGCCCACCTTCGCCGACCTCGACGACTTCGACACCGTGCTCTACCTGGTGCTGGTGCTGCTCTCCGCCCTGACCACCGCCCTGGTGATGGGTCCGATCGCCATCCACCGGCGACTCTCGGGCCACCAGGTCAAGGCTCGGATCGTCGGGTCCGCCCACCACTTCGTCTACGGGGTGCTCACCACTGTCTCGCTCCTCGCGACCGGGATGGTGCTGCTGATCTTCGACGTGGTCGTGAACCGCCCGACGGCCCTGGTGACGGCCACCGTGGTGGCCCTCGTACTGCTCGTGCTCCTCGTCGTCGTCCCGGTCCGGCTGGTGCGTCATGCGGTCTAGCACCTGGCTGGTCGTCACCCTCACGGCGGTCGCAGCACTGGCGGCCTGCTCCTCCGACGACACCCCGACGACCTCACCCGAGCCGTCACCGTCGATCCGCACGCTCACCCCGATCCAGCTGCCGCCGAAGCCACCCCCGACCGGGAAGCTGAAGGCCGACATGCGCCAGTCCTCGCGCGACGCGGCGGCCGGGCGGATGGAGGTGTGGGTCGACAACGACACCGCTCACACCATCCGGCCGACCCGGATCGTCTACTCCGACCCGCGCTTTCGCGCCGCCATCCCCGCGACACGGCTCCGGGCGATCCCGTCGCAGTCCGAGCGCGGCTTCCAGATCGCGCTCCCCGACCGTCCGGCGTGCGGCCACCCCGAGGGACGCGGCACCGTCAGCATTCGCTTCGGCGACCAGGTGCGCGTCCAGCGGGTGGCGGACTCCACCGACGTGGCCGGCCGCTACGCGTCGGCGCGCTGCACCGAGCTCGCGGTCGCCGAGGTGGCCGACCTCCACTGGGACGACACCGTCGCCTTCGACGGCACTGAGGGCGACCCGGGCACGCTGACCCTGGTCATCACCCCGACCGGGGCGACCGGACCGGCGCTCACCCTCGACGCCGTCTCCGGGACGCCCGTCCTCGCGCCGGTCGGAAGCGACGTCTGGCGCCCGGACGCGACGATCCACGGCACCGACGAGCCCTCGCGGATCGACCTCCCGATCAAGCCCAACCGCTGCGACGACCACGCCTTCATGGAGTCCGGCGGCGCCACGGCGTTCAAGATCGCACTCCACCTCGGCGGCACGCCGGGCAGATCACGCTGCGGATGAGCATCCCGGGAGCGGCCAGCGCCATCAACTTCGCACGCGCTTCCTGCGGCTCCCTCGACACCGTCTCGGGCGGCAGCTGACCTGGGTGACGGTTGTCACCGCGAAAACAATTCGCTCGGCGAAGGACTTCCTTCGTAACGTGGTGCGGTGCGCCTCCTCCCTCTCGAACACCCCGGTGTGGCCGACCACCGGACACCTGGCCGGTTCCTGTGGTGGATGGCGCGCGGCCAGTGGGTCACGCTGCTCGGCGGGATGTTCTTCGGCATCGTCTGGATGACCGCGCAGGCGGTGATGCCGGCGGTGATCGGCCACGCCATCGACGACGGCGTCTCGGCGAAGGACCGGGACGCGCTCTTCCAGTGGGCCGCGATCCTGTTCGGCATCGGCCTGCTGCAGGCGGGCGCCGGGATCATGCGACACCGCTTCGCGGTCACCAACTGGCTGACGGCGGCCTACCGGGTCGTCCAGCTCGTCACGCGGCAGACCACGCGCCTCGGCGGCACGCTGCCGCGTCGCGTCTCGACCGGCGAGGTGGTCGCGATCGGGACCAACGACCTTTCCCACGTCGGCCAGCTGATGGACGTCTCGGCCCGCTTCGCCGGCGCCATCGTCTCGTTCATCGTGGTCGCGGTGATCCTGCTGCAGACCTCGGTGACGCTCGGCCTGGTCGTGCTCCTCGGCGTACCCCTCCTGATGCTCGGCATCACCCCGATCCTCAGCCCGCTGCAGAAGCGGAGCGCCCACCAGCGCCACCTGATGGGCGACCTCTCCAACACCGCGAGCGACATCGTCGGCGGGCTGCGCGTGCTGCGCGGGATCGGGGGCGAGCAGGTCTTCCTCGACCGCTACCGCCGCGAGTCCCAGAACACCCGTCAGGCCGGCGTCCAGGTCGCCCGGATCCAGTCGGTGCTCGACGCGCTGCAGGTCTTCCTGCCGGGTCTGTTCGTCGTGGTCGTGGTGTGGATCGGCGCGCGCTACGCCGTCGAGGGCACCATCTCCCCCGGCCAGCTGGTCGCGTTCTACGGCTACTCCGCGTTCTTGATGATCCCGTTGCGGACCGCCACCGAGTACGCCAACAAGATCATCCGCGCCCGCGTCGCGGCGGTCCGGATCTGCCGGGTGCTCGCGCTCGAGCCCGAGGTCACCGAGCCGGCCCTGCTCGCACCGTCACCGGAGCCCGGCTCCGAGCTGTACGACGAGCGCTCCGGTCTGCGGGTCCGCCCCGGCCTGCTCACCGCGATCGTCAGCGAGCAGCCCGACGAGTCGGCCGCGCTGGCCGACCGGCTCGGGATGGCGGCTTCGCCGGTCGACGACGAGGTCAGCCTCGGCGGCGTACCACTCACCTCGTTGCGCCCGCGCGAGATCCGGCAGCGGATCCTCGTCTCCGACACCGCGTCCCTCTTCTTCTCCGGTCACCTCGGCGACCGGCTCGACATCACCGGCCACGGCGACGTCGAGCAGGCCCTCGACACGGCCTCGGCCGACGACGTGCTCGACGCCCTCCCCGACGGTCTCGACACGATCGTCGCCGAGCGCGGCCGCAGCTTCTCCGGTGGTCAGCGCCAGCGGCTGGTGCTCGCCCGCGCGCTCGCGGCCGACCCGGAGATCCTGGTCCTGGTCGAGCCGACCTCGGCGGTCGATGCCCACACGGAGGCCCGGATCGCGGCGCGGCTCCGTCGCCACCGCGCGGGCCGGACCACCGTGGTCACCTCCAGCAGCCCGCTGATGCTGGACGCCGCCGACACCGTGGCCTTCCTGCGCGATGGCCGGATCGTCGATGGCGGTCCGCACACCGACCTGCTGCGCACCAACGCCGACTACCGCCGCGTCGTCACCCGCGAGGCCGCGCTCGAGGAGGTCGTTCGATGAGCACCCACCTCCCGGTCGCCGACACCGGCGCCGTACGCCGCTACGTCGCTTCGCTGGCGCGCCGGCACCCGAAGATGCTCTGGTCCGCGCTGGCCCTGCACGTGCTGGCCGCGCTCGCCGCCCTGGCTGCGCCACGCCTCATCGGCGACCTGGTGCAGGCGGTCGAGACCGGCACCACGGTCGGCCACGTCGACAAGATCATCGCGATCCTGGCGGCGTTCCTCCTCGTCCAGACCGTGCTCACCCGCTACGCCCGCTACCTCTCCCAGGTGCTCGGCGAGCAGGTGCTCGCGGAGCTGCGTGAGGACTTCGTCGACAACACACTGGCGCTGCCGGTGGGAGTGGTCGAGGCCGCCGGCTCCGGCGACCTGCTGACCCGCACCAGCCGCGACGTCGACCAGCTCGGCTGGTCGGTCCGGATGGCGCTGCCCGAGTGGACCATCGCCGTGATCAGCGCGATCGTCACCTTCATCGCCGCGATCGCGGTCGGCTGGTGGGTGGCGCTGCCGTGCCTCTTCGGCGTACCGCCCCTGGTGCTCGGCCTGCGCTGGTACCTCAAGCGCGCCAAGGACGGCTACCTGCGCGAGAGCGCGACCTACTCCCAGATCAACGCGACCCTGACCGAAACGGTCGAGGGCGCGCGCACCGTCGAGGCGCTCGGCCTCGGCGCGGAGCGGATCGCAGCGGTCGACGACGACATCGACAAGTCCTTCAAGGCCGAGCGCTACACGCTCTACCTGCGCACCGTCTTCTTCCCCAACATGGAGATCGCCTACCTGATCCCGACCGTGGCGACGCTGCTGTTCGGTGGCTACCTCTACACGCAGGGCCAGGTCTCGCTCGGTGACGTCACCGCGGCCACGCTCTACGTGCAGATGTTGATCGACCCCGTCGACCGGATCGTGTCGATCCTCGACGAGCTCCAGCTCGGCGCCGCGTCGCTCGCGCGGCTGCTCGGTGTCGCGCAGGTGCCCGACGACCGCGAGGTGAGCGGACGCGAGCCGGCCGGCGAGAAGCTCGACGCCGACGACGTGCGGTTCTCGTACGTCGAGGGTCGCGACGTCCTTCACGGCGTCGACCTGTCGGTCGGCGTAGGCGAGCGGATCGCGATGGTCGGACCGTCGGGGGCGGGCAAGTCCACGCTCGGCCGGCTGCTCGCCGGCATCCACCCGCCGCGGACCGGCTCGGTCACCGTCGGCGGTGTCGGCCTGACCGAGCTGCCGCTCGACGACCTCCGCGGCCACGTCGCGCTGGTCACCCAGGAGCACCACGTCTTCGTCGGCACCCTGCGGGAGAACGTCGTGCTGGCCCGGCCCGGCTCGTCGGACGACGCGGTCCGGGGCGCGCTCGACGCGGTCGACGCCCTCGGCTGGGTGGACGACCTGCCGGACGGCCTCGACACCGTCGTGGGTTCGGGCGGCCGCGCGGTCACGGCGGCCCAGGCGCAGCAGATCGCGCTCGCGCGGCTGGTGCTCGCCGATCCTCACACGCTGGTCCTCGACGAGGCGACGTCGCTGATCGACCCGCGGGCCGCTCGTCACCTGGAGCGCTCGCTGGCCGCCGTACTCGAGGGCCGGACGGTCATCGCGATCGCGCACCGGCTCTTCTCCGCGCACGACGCCGACCGGGTCGCGGTCGTCGAGGACGGTCGGATCTCCGAGCTCGGCTCGCACGACGAGCTGGTCGAGGCCGGTGGCTCGTACGCCGCTCTCTGGGACAGCTGGCACGGACGAGGCTGACGTCACAGGGCGTGCCGGGATCGTGACAGTTACGCTGTCAACATGAAGCTCTCGACGATGCTCCAGTACTCCGGCAACCCGCGCGACGCGGCCGACCAGGTCAGTGCGCTCGAGAAGGCAGGGCTCGACACGATCTGGGTCGCGGAGCCGTACGGCTTCGACGCCCCGACCCTGATGGGCTACCTGGCCGCGAAGACCGAGACGATCGAGATCGGCGCCGCCATCCTCAACGTCTACTCCCGCACGCCGGGCGCGATGCTGCAGACCGCCGCCGGCCTCGACAACGTGTCGGGCGGCCGCGCGATCCTCGGGCTCGGCGCCTCCGGCCCGCAGGTGATCGAGGGCTTCCACGGACTCCCCTACGACAAGCCGCTGGGGCGCACCCGCGAGATGATCGAGATCCTCCGGATGGGTCTGCGCCGCGAGCCGCTGGTGCACGACGGCATCTACAAGCTCCCGCTCCCCGCCGACCAGGGCCTCGGCCTCGGCAAGCCGCTCAAGCTCCTCACCAAGCCCGAGCGTGCCGAGATCCCGCTCTACGTCGCGGCGCTCGGCGCCAAGAACGTCGAGATGACCGCCGAGTGCGCCGACGGCTGGCTGCCCTTCCTCTTCGTCCCCGAGAAGGCCAACGACGTCTGGGGCGACGCCCTCGCCGCCGGCACGGCACGACGCTCCCCCGACCTCGGCCCGCTGCAGACCAGCGCCGGCGGCATGGTCGCGATCGGTGACGACGTGAAGGGCCTGCTCGACTTCGCGCGACCCACCGTCGCGCTGTACGTCGGCGGCATGGGCGCCCGCGGCAAGAACTTCTACAACGAGCTGATGGTCCAGTACGGCTTCGAGAAGGAGGCCAAGGAGATCCAGGACCTCTACCTCGACGGCCACAAGCGCGACGCCGAGGCCAAGGTCCCGATGGAGCTCCTCGAGCTCGGCAACCTGGTCGGCCCCGAGTCCTACGTGAAGGAGCGGATCGCCGCCTTCGCCGAGGCCGGCGTCACCAACCTCCAGGTCATCCCCGCCTCCCCGGACCCGGCCGCCACCATCGCGCAGCTCAAGGAGCTCGTGTCGTAGCGACGTTGGTCGAGCTTGTCGAGACCCCGCAGCCTGCGGGGCCTTGGATGCGGTGCAGGCAGCCCCGCATCGCGTCATGCGCGCCACAGGGTTCGTTCAGAAGCGCTCTGCGAGGGCAGTCAGCTTCGTGACGTAGATCGGCCAGTCCATGCCTCCAGGCACGTTGCTGGCAGTGGGCAGCAGCCCCGTCGAACCGTCGATCTGCTCGCGCAGGATGTCGGCGTGACCTGCGTGGCGCTGCAAGTCGACGGTCTTGTCAACCATGATCTCGTGGAGCGTGACCTCAGCCCCGCCCCAATGCGCGACGGTGCCGATCGCATCCAGCGGTAGGGCGTCGATGGTCTCGTCAGCAAAATCCTGGACCCTCCGATAGAGGTCGATCAAGCCTTCTGCTGACTCCTGTGCGGTGGCGTACCAGTCGGCCTGTGGGTCGGTTCCGTCCGTGGGCGCGAGTTCCTCGGGTGTCGGCCACTCTCGACCGAAGACCGGACCGAAGTAGAGGACCTCAGTGTTGAGAGCATGCTTCACGATGCCGAGGAGGTTCATCCCCGTCGGTGTACGCGGTAGCCGCTGATCGCGCTCGGACAAGCCATCGACCTTCCAGATCAACGTGTCGCGAGCACCCTGGAGATAGTCCTTGAGCACTTCCTTCGGAGCGGCAGGCATGCCGCCATCGTGCCGCACGCTCATCGTTGGCAAGCTTCGGCGCGTGGGCGACCGGGTGCCCGTGAACAGGCCATGAACCTTCGCTGGCCTCGATCCCGAGAGCTCCTGAACGGACAGACAATGGCGCGATGGACGCGCTCGGGGTTGTTCTAGCGGTAGTGGCGATCGTCGTGGTCGTTGGAGTTGCATGGGCGTTCGGTAGGTTCACGAGCCGCCAACAGGCGCGCATGCGACCGACACCGCCGGATGCACGTCGCGCTGACGAGGGCGACCCGCCCTACTCGGACATCACCACACCCATGGGCTGAGCGACATCCTCCGCGAACCGTCCCCCCGGCGCTATCGACGCCTCGACGAGAACGACGAGATCGCATCCGGCTGAGCCGCCTCAAAGTCGTCCCAGGAAAATAGATGATAAAAGTTCTTAGACCCCTGTGAAACAAGGGGTTTTCGGGGTCTGAGCGTCGGTGGTCAGTGCTTGGGTTGAACCATGACAGCGATGACCACACCACGCCACCGGGGCCGATCAGGCGACCGCGCAGATGCGCTGCGGTTGCTGACTCCGCGGTGGACGCGTCGGTGTCGTCGATGGACGCCGCCGACGCCCGGGCGACGTTGGTGGAGCTGACTCGTCTCAAGGCCCAGGTCGGCGAGCTTAAAGCCCGGGTCGCGGCGCACGCCGACGACCTCCAGGTCGGCGAGGACGTCGGCGCGACGAGCACCGCGTGCTGGCTGGCGCACCAGACGAAGCAGACCCGACCCGACGCGCACCGGGCGGTGAAGCTCGGTCACGACCTCGAGGCCCACCCGATGACGCGCGACGCCCTCGCGATCGGTACGTGCTGGTGGAGCAGGCGAGGGTCATCGTGAAGGCGGTCGACGACCTGCCCGACGACCTCGCCCAGGACCTGGTCGCGCAGGCCGAGGCGCACCTGGTCGCAGAGGCCGCCCACCACGACGCCCGCACCCTCAAGCTGCTCGGGCAGCGGCTCCTCGAGGTCGCCGCGCCCGACGTCGCGGACGCGCACGAGGCGAAGCTGCTCGAGCGAGAGGAAGCCTCGCGGCGCAGAAGTGTCGGCTGACCTGGACCGACGACGGGCACGGCACCTCCTACGGTTGGTTCGCGATCCCGACTCCGCACCGGAGCGATGCTGACCAAGATCCTGCACTCGATTCGCCGCCCCGAAGCACCAAGCCGCGTCCGACCGATCGGGCAACGGCGCCCCGGACCGCAGCGGATGGGGCGGGCGTTCGGCGAGCTCATCGAGCGCTACCCCGCCGACCGGATCCCCGACGCCGGCGGCGTCAACGCCACCGCGGTCGTGATCATGACCCTCGAGACGTTGATGGGCGGGCTCAAGGCCGCCCACCTCGACACCGGCGAACCCATCAGCCCCGGCCAAGCCCGACGGCTCGCGTCGCAAGCGAAGATCATCCCCGTCGTCCTCGGCGGGAAGTCCGAGGTCCTCGACGTCGGACGATGTAAACGGTTCTTCACCAAGGCCCAGCGCCTCGCGATGATGATCCGCGACCACGGCTGCACCACCGAAGGATGCGACTGGCCACCCGGCATGTGCCACGGCCACCACGACGTCCTCTGGGCACTGGCGGACCACCGACCTCAAACGAGGACGACTCCTCTGCCCAAGCACCACGCCACGGCACACCACCCCGCGTACGAGATGACCAAGCTCCCAGGCGGAAAAGTCGCCTTCCACCGACGAACGTAAGCGGAGCCTTGAGCCGACTCTTCATCTCTCAACCGCAACCACGACGGTCGACCCCAACGTGCCCGCAAGCCGCTGCGACTGAAAAGGGCCACCGCGACCAGAGACTGCGGCGACCACGTATCCCGTTATCCGCGACCGCACCGCAGGCCACGCACATTGCCCTGCCTACGCTGCGGGGGTTTCGAGACGGTTGCTGCGCAACCTCCTCAACCGCCGATACGG
>CAVOJM010000003.1:0-432192 GCA_963696245.1 uncultured Actinomycetota bacterium | reverse complement strand
CCAAGGTCGAGGGCTGGGTCGCCGACTCGGCCCTCAGCGTCGTCGTCGGTACGCCGCGCGCGGAGGACCTCGCGCTGATCGAGACCACCACCCAGGCGCTCGCCGCCGGGATCGACCAAGCCCGCCCCGGCAACCGCCTCGGCGACATCTCGGCCGCGATCGGCGACGTCGCCCGCGCGGCCGGCCTCGGCGTGAACCTGCAGTTCGGCGGCCACGGCGTCGGTCGCACGATGCACGGCGAGCCGCACGTGCCCAACGACGGGCGCGCCGGGCGCGGCCTCAAGCTCCGCCCCGGGCTGGTCATCGCCATCGAGCCGTGGTTCCTGCACACCACCGACGAGATCTACACCGACGACGACGGCTGGACGCTGCGCAGCAAGGACGGCTCCCGCGGTGCCCACATGGAGCACACGGTCGCCATCACGATCGACGGCCCGCTGGTTCTCACCGAGCGGGCCGCCTGATCGTCGTACGACGGCGAACGTCAGGCGTACTTGGTCTGCAGGTCCTTGATGCCGTTGATCCAGGAGTGCCGCAGCCGCACCGGCTCCGCGAGCTTGGAGATGTCCGGCGCGTGGTCGGCCAGAGCGTCGAAGATCACCCGGATCTCCTGGCGGGCCAGGTTGGCGCCCAGGCAGTAGTGCGCACCGTGGCCACCGAACCCGAGCTGCGGGTTGGGGTCGCGCAGGATGTTGAAGCGTGCGGGTCCTCGAAGACGGTCTCGTCGAAGTTGGCGCTGGCGTAGAAGAGCGCCGCCCGCTCGCCCTTCTTGAACTCGTGGCCGCCGACGTCGACGTCGTTGAGCGCGGTGCGCTGGAAGACGTTGACCGGCGTGCCCCACCGGACGACCTCGTCGACCATCGTCGCCGGCCGGTCGCGCTTCCAGATCTCCCACTGCTCGGGGTTGTCGAAGAAGGCGTTCATGCCGTGCGAGATGGCGTTGCGCGTGGTCTCGTTGCCGGCCACGGCCAGCAGGATCACGAAGTAGCCGAACTCGTCGTCGTTCAGACCACGCTCGCCCTTGTGGGCCTGGATCAGCTTGGTGATCAGGTCGTCGCGCGGGTTGGCCTGCCGGTCGGCGGCGAGCATCATCGCGTAGCCGAGGATCTCGGCGGCGGCGACGTCGTTGTTGCCGGCGTAGTCGGGGTCCTCGCCGGCGAGCATCTGGTTGGACCACTCGAAGAGCTTGTGCCGGTCCTCCTGCGGTACGCCGATCAGGTCGGCGATCGCCTGCAGCGGGAGCTCGGCGGCGATCTCCTCGACGAAGTTGCCGGTGCCACGGGCGACGGCGTCCTTCACGATCGAGTTGGCCCGCTGGACCATGGTGTCCTCGAGCTCGGCGATCGAGCGCGGCGTGAAGCCGCGGGAGATGATCGCCCGGGTCTGGGTGTGCTCCGGCGGGTCCTGGTTGATCAGGATGACGCGCTGCAGCTCGATCTGGCTCGCGGTCCATCTCGCCGGGGAACCGGATGATCGCGCCGTTCTCGGACGTCGACCAGTTCTTGCTGTCCTTCGAGATCGCCGAGACGTCCTCGTGCCGGGTGACCGCCCAGTAGCCGGTGCCCGACTCCTTGGCGAAGCCGCTGCGTGAGCCGGCGGCCTGCTCGATCCAGTGGATCGGCGAGTCTGTCGCGCGCGAGCTCGGAACTCGTCGTGCGGGACTGCCTCTCGTTGAGGTCGGGGTCGGTGAAGTCGAACCCAGCGGCGAAGGACGTCGGTTGCGGTCACGGGGGCTCCCCTAAGAGTTCTGGAACACGTTCTAGTGGCACAGGTTACATACCGAAGGTAGGTCAGGGAAGGTTGTGAGACACAAGAACGTGTTCTAGTTTTGTCCCATGGGTACTCCGGTCATCATCGACGCCGTCCGCACTCCCCTCGGCAAGAGGAAGGGCTGGCTGGCCGGCGTGCACCCGGCCGTGCTCATCGGCCATGCGATGGGTGAGGTCCTCGCCCGCGCCGGGCTCGACTCCGAGCTGGTCGACCAGGTCGTCGGCCGGCTGCGTCACCCAGGCCGGCGAGCAGTCCAACGGCATGGTGCGCCGCGCCTGGCTGCACGCCGGGCTCGCCCAGCACACCGGCGGCACGATGGTCGACGCGCAGTGCGGCTCCGGCCAGCAGGCCGCCCACATGATCAACGACATGATCAGCGCCGGCACCATCGACATCGGCATCGCCTGCCGGCGTCGAGGCGATGTGCCGGATCCCGCTCGGCGCCAACGTGCCGCCCGGCACCGGCGACCCGCGGCCCGACGACTGGTCGATCGACATGCCCAACCAGTTCGAGGCCGCCGACCGGATCGCCAAGAACCGCGGGCTCACCCGCGCCGACCTCGAGGCGTTCGGCCTCGCCTCGCAGCAGAAGGCGCGCGTCGCGGTCGACGAGGGCCGCTTCAAGCGCGAGATCGCGGCGATCACGGCGCCGGTCCTCGACGCCGAGGGCAAGCCCACCGGCGAGACCCGCGTCGTCGACACCGACCAGGGCCTGCGCGAGACCACGCTCGAGGGCCTGGCCGGCCTCAAGCCCGTGCTCCCCGACGGCCTGCACACCGCCGGCACCTCGTCGCAGATCAGCGACGGCGCCTCCGCCGTACTCATCATGGACTCCGACCGCGCCGCCGCCCTCGGCCTGAAGCCGCGCGCCCGGATCGTCTCCCACTGCCTGGTCGGCTCCGACCCCTACTACCACCTCGACGGCCCGATCGCGGCGACCCAGAAGGTGCTCGACCGCACCGGGATGTCGATCTCCGACTTCGACCTGTTCGAGGTCAACGAGGCCTTCGCCTCCGTCGTGCTCTCCTGGGCCGGCCAGCACCACGTCGACATGGACAAGGTCAACGTCAACGGCGGCGCCATCGCCCTCGGCCACCCCGTCGGCTCCACCGGCACCCGCCTGATCACGACCGCACTGCACGAGCTCGAGCGTCGCGACCAGACCACGGCGCTGATCTCGATGTGCGCCGGCGGCGCGATGGCGACCGGCACCGTGATCGAGCGCATCTGACGAGCGCGCCCGAGTCACCACCCCGCCACGGGTGGGGCCGGTCCACCCGCTCCGCGGCGACCATCGGTGTCACACGTCACCGAGGAGGCGCCGTATGAGCACGCCACGCAACCAGAACGACCCGACCGGGAGCTTCGTCGCCGACCTGACCGCGATGTTCGCCGGAGTCCTGCTCGTCGTCGCGTCGATCTTCGACATGCTCCAGGGCGGCTCGGCGATCGCGAACGACGACCTGTTCTCTGCCGGCTCGGAGTATCTCTACAAGCTGAACATGACGACCTGGGGCACGGTGCACCTGATCATCGGCGCCGTCGGGTTCGTCGCCGGCATCGGGATCCTGCGCGGCGCGACCTGGGGTCAGCTCATCGGCATCGGCGTTGCGGGTCTCTCGATGCTGACCAACTTCGCGTTCATCCCGATCTACCCGTGGTGGTCGATCACCATCATCCTGTTCGACCTGCTGATCATCTGGGCGCTCACCACCCAGCTCAAGCGACTCAGGCGCCGTAGACCGGCTCCGGAGTCGGGGCCGCGGCGAGCAGTGCGCGGAGCGCGGGGCCGACCTCGGGCGCCGTCCACCGGGTGCCGAGATCCTGAGCGGGGCCGTGCGCCCAGCCGGTCTCGACGGTGATCTTGCCGCCCTCGATCTCGATCACGCGGCCGGTGACGTCGCCGGCCTCCTCGGAGGCGAGCCAGGCCACGATCGGCGAGTTGTCCTCAGGCAGAGCCATCGCCGAGGTGTCGAACGCACCCTCGGTCATCCGGGTCTTGGCGACCGGCGCGATGGCGTTCACCGTCACGCCGTACCGCCCCATCTCCTGGGCGGCCACCAGCGTGAGTCCGGCGATGCCGGCCTTGGCGGCGGAGTACGTCGCCTGCCCGACCGAGCCCTGGAGGCCGGCGCCGGACGAGGTGTTGATGACGCGGGCCGCGCGCTGGCGACCCTCCTTGGACTCCGCGCGCCAGTAGGCGCCCGCGTGCCGCAGTGGCGCGAAGTGACCCTTCAGGTGCACCCGGATCACCGCGTCCCACTCCTCCTCGGAGGTGTTGACGAGCATCCGGTCGCGGACGAAGCCGGCGTTGTTGACGAGGATGTCGAGGCCACCGAACGTGTCGATCGCCTGCTGGACCATCGCGGCCGCCTGCTCGAAGTCGGCGACGTCGGCGGTGTTGACGACCGCACGACCACCGGCCGCCTCGATCTCGGCAACGACCGACTCGGCCGGCGTCTCCCCCGTGCCTTGACCGGACAGCGACACACCGAAGTCGTTCACGACGACGGCGGCACCGTGCGCCGCGAGCTCGAGCGCGTGCGCCCGGCCGATGCCGCGACCCGCGCCGGTGACGATCGCGACGCGACCCTCGAGAAGCTTGCTCATTTCAGTCCTCTCTGGACCAACAGGAAGGCGGGGATCTCTCCCCCGCCGTGACAGGCCACGGTCGCGCCGGAGACGTACGACGCCAGGTCGCTCGCCAGGAACGCCACGACGTTCCCGACCTCCTCCGGTCGCGCCATCCGGCCGAGCGGGATGGTCTGCTCGATAGCGTCGACCGAGGCATCGTCGCCGTAGTGGTCGTCGGTCTGCTCGGTGCGGCAGAGGCCGACGTCGATCGCGTTCACCCGCACCTTCGGCGCCCACTCCATCGCGAGCGACGC
The DNA here is from genome assembly GCA_963696245.1 of uncultured Actinomycetota bacterium. GTDB lineage: Bacteria > Actinomycetota > Actinomycetes > Propionibacteriales > Nocardioidaceae > Nocardioides. The sequence goes on along the minus strand of CAVOJM010000003.1, from coordinate 427,534 downwards.
GGTCAAGGAGTCGAGACCCGCCTTCGCCGCGGCGTACGCCGCGATCGTCGGCGCGGGTCGACCGGCGGAGATCGAGGAGATGTTGACGATCGCGCCGCCGGTCTCCTGGGTCTGCATCACGGCGTTGGCCGCCTGGGCGCAGACCAGCGGGGCGAGCAGGTTGAGGCCGACGATCTTGTCGTGGAAGCGTGGAGAGGCGGTCGCGGCGTCTGCCGCCGGCGCTCCCCCGGCGTTGTTGACCAGGATGTCCAGGCGGCCCAGGTCGGACGCAGTCGACGCGACCAGCGCATGCACGGCCTCGGGGTCGCGCACGTCGCAGACCCGGTGCGTGGAGCCGGGCACCGGCTCGACGTCCGAGCGTGAACACGTCACCACGGAGGCGCCCGCGGAGAGCAGGGCGCGGGTGATCCCGAGCCCGATCCCCTTGGTCCCGCCCGTGACGAGCGCAACGCGTCCCGAGAGGTCCACCGACAGCACCATGCTGATACCCTACCAAGCACTTGCTTGGTAGAGGAGACAACGTGCCGATCACATCCGAACTGCGCCCGGACGGGATCCGGGTGGTGACGATGAACGCCCCGCCCGTCAACGCACTCACCGTGCAGGGCTGGTACGACGTCGCGGCCGCGATGGACGAGGCCGCCGCCGACCTCGACACCAAGGTGGTCGTGCTCCGGGCCGAGGGCCGCGGGTTCAACGCGGGCGTCGACATCAAGGAGATGCAGAACACCACCGGCTTCGACGCCCTGATCGGCGCCAACAAGGGCTGCTTCGCCGCGTTCAAGGCGGTCTACGAGTGCGCCGTCCCGGTCGTCGCCGCGGTCAACGGCTTCTGCCTCGGCGGCGGCGTCGGGCTGGTCGGCAACGCCGACTGCATCGTCGCCAGCGACGACGCGTTCTTCGGCGTCCCCGAGGTCAAGCAGGGCGCGCTGGGCGCCGCGACGCACATGGCGCGGCTGGTGCCGCAGCACATGATGCGCACCCTCTACTTCACCGCGCGCACCATCAAGGCCGCCGACCTGGTCCAGTTCGGCAGCGTGCTCGAGGTGGTCCCCCGCGACCAGCTCGACGACGCCGCGATGAAGGTCGCCGGCGAGATCGCCGCGCACGACACCCGGGTGATCCGCGCGGCCAAGGAGTGCCTCAACGGCATCGACCCGATCGACGTCAACAAGAGCTACCGGTTCGAGCAGGGCTTCACGATGGAGCTCAACCTCGCCGGCGTGAGCGACGAGCTCCGCGACACCTTCGCGGGGACAGAAAAGAGCAAGAAGTGACCAAGGGCCCCCGCGACAAGCGGATGACGATCGACGAGGTCGTCGGCGAGCTGAAGGACGGCATGACCATCGGGATCGGTGGCTGGGGACCGCGGCGCAAGCCGATGGCCCTGGTGCGCGCGATCCTGCGCAGCGACCTGAAGGACCTCACGCTGGTCAGCTGGGGCGGCGCCGACGTGGGTCTGCTGGTCCGTGCGGGCAAGGTCCGCAAGCTCGTCTACGCGTTCGTCTCCCTCGACACGGTGCCGCTGGAGCCGAACTTCCAGAAGGCCCGCCAGGAGGGCAGCATCCCCGAGGTCGTCGAGCTCGACGAGGGCATGTTCCAGACCGGCCTCCGCGCCGCCGCCCAGCGGCTGCCGTTCCTGCCGATGCGCGCGGGCCTCGGCTCCGACGTCCTGGTCAACAACCCCGACATCAAGACCGTCACCAGCCCGTACGCCGACGGCGAGGAGCTGGTCGCGGTGCCGGCCCTCAACCTCGATGTCGCGCTGGTGCACCTCAACCGCGCCGACCAGCACGGCAACGCGACGTACCTCGGACCCGATCCCTACTTCGACGACCTCTTCGCGATGGCCGCCGACCGCTGCTACGTCAGCGTCGAGCAGATCGTCGACACTGCCGGCCTCACGGTCGACACCCCGGTCCAGCGGCTGCTGCTCAGCAGGATGATGGTCAGCGGCGTGGTCGAGACGCCGAACGGCGCACACTTCACCACCTGCACCCCCGACTACGAGCGCGACGAGAAGTTCCAGCGCGCGTACGCCGCGGCTGCGTCCGGCAGCGACGAGGACTGGGCCGCCTTCAGCGCCCGCTTCCTCGAGGGCGCCGAGGACTCCTACCAAGCGGCCGTAGCAGCGTTCAAGGAGGAGCAGGCATGAGCGACGCCACCAGGGCCGACGTCTGCGCGGCCGCCATCGCCGACGCGTTCAAGGACGACGGCGAGATCTTCGCCAGCCCGATGGGGATGCTGCCGATGCTCGGTGTGCGGCTGGCCAAGCTGACCAGCAACCCCGACCTGGTGATCTCCGACGGCGAGTCGCTCTTCCTCGCCGGTGTCCCGCCGCTCTTCGCCAAGGGCGACGTGGTCGAGGGCTGGATCCCCTTCCGCAAGGTCTTCGACGTGGTCGCCTACGGCAAGCGCCACGTGATGATGGGGGCGACCCAGGTCGACCGCCACGGCAACCAGAACATCTCCGCCATCGGCGACTTCGCCCAGCCCAAGCGCCAGCTGCTCGGCTCGCGCGGCGCCCCCGGCAACACGGTCAACAACCGGACGTCCTACTGGGTCCCCAAGCACTCGTCGCGCGTCTTCGTCGAGAAGGTGGACATCGTCTCCGGCGTCGGTCCCAAGCTCGCCAAGCAGGCCGGTCCGGCCGCCGCGCGCTACAACGACATCCACCGGGTCGTCAGCAACCTCGGGGTCTTCGACGTCAAGGGCGCGGGCGACACGCTCCAGCTGCTCTCGGTGCACCCGGGGGTCAGCGTCGACGACGTCCGCGAGGCCACCGGCTTCGAGCTCGAGGTGACCCTGGCGACGTACCGACCACGCGCGAGCCCACCTATGGAGGAGCTGATCATCATCCGCGAGGTGCTGGACCCGAAGGGTCTGCGCTTCAAGGAGGTGCCCGACCAGTGATCGACCAGCTGCTCAAGACCCCGTTCACCGAGCTCGTCGGAGTCCGCCACCCGGTCGTGCAGACCGGCATGGGCTGGGTCGCCGGTCCACGGCTCGTGGTCGGCACTGCCAACGCCGGTGGCCTCGGCATCCTGGCCAGCGCGACGATGACCTTCGAGGAGCTCGAGAGGGCGATCGTCGAGGTCAAGAGCCGCACCGACAAGCCGTTCGGCGTCAACCTGCGCGCTGACGCCGCCGATGCGCCCGCCCGCTGCCAGCTGCTGATCGAGTACGGCGTCAAGGTCGCGTCGTTCGCCCTCGCACCCAAGCCCGAGCTGATCGCGACGCTCAAGGAGCACGACATCGTCGTGATGCCGTCGATCGGCGCCGCCAAGCACGCGGTCAAGGTCGCGGCGTGGGGTGCCGACGCGGTGATGATCCAGGGCGGCGAGGGCGGCGGCCACACCGGGCCGGTGCCGACCACCCTGCTGCTGCCGACGGTGCTCGACGCCGTCGACATTCCCGTGGTCGCTGCCGGCGGCTTCTTCGACGGACGTGGCCTCGCGGCCGCGCTGTCGTACGGCGCCGCCGGGATCGGCATGGGCACCCGCTTCCTGCTGACCAAGGACTCCGCCGTGCCCGACGCCGTCAAGCAGCTCTACCTCGAGCGCGGGCTCACCGACACGATCGTGACCGCGAAGGTCGACGGCATGCCGCACCGGATGCTGCGCACCGCGCTGGTCGAGGAGCTCGAGGAGACCAGCGCGGTCAAGCGCATGGGTCCGACCCTGAAGCGCACGCTGGAGTTCAAGAAGACCAGTCGGGATGAGCTGGGTCGGCCTCGCGAAGGACGGCCGGGCCATGAAGAAGGCCCAGGGCCGCACCCTCGCCCAGATGGCGCTCGCCGCGAACACCCCGATGATGCTGAAGGCCGGCCTGGTCGAGGGCGACACCGACGCGGGCGTGCTTGCCAGCGGTCAGGTGGTCGGCGTGATCGACGACCTGCCCACCTGCGAGCAGCTCATCGACCGCATCGTCACCCGCGCAGCCGACGAGCTGCGCCGAGCCGCCGGCTACGTGATCTAGGCAGGTGCTCTAGAGCGAGCGCTGGTAGGCGAGCCCTCGGGCGAGCACCTCGTAGCCGAGGATCTCGTTCACGGCGATCATGTGGCCGTTCGACTCCGCGTTCCAGGTGTCGACCGTCTCGAGCTGCGGCTGCACCTCGGCGAGCCAGCGGACCATGTCGGCCTTCAGCAGCACACCGAGTCGGTGACCGCGGTGCGCCCGCGCCACCGCGGTGTCGTGCTGGTGCCCGATCGATGGCCTCGCCGACTCGACGGCCACGACCGTGTGACCCGCGAGCTCACCACTCTCCCGATGCCGCGCCACGACCCGGTGCAGCAGGTGGCCCTGCCCGGCCTGGGCGGCCTCGTAGGCGACGATCCGCTCCGGTGGGAACTCGTCGTCCTCGATGTCCAGGTCGCCGATCGGCGCGTCGTTGATCGACGCGGTCAGGTCAGCGATCGCCTGCAGCTCAGGCTCGGGTGTCGCGCCCGTCCGACGTACGAGCTCGTAGTCGGCGGCTGCCTGCGCAGCGCCTCGTCGTACAGGCGGTCCAGCGCGGTCCGGTCCACCTTCGCCAGCTGCTGGCGCCGGTTGACCGACACCTGCTTGAGCGTCGAAGCCGTGTGCCGCCGCGAACGCCCGAGGACCTGGAAGGTCCCAGCTGTCCATCCCGACCGAGGTCTTGCCATCGGCCCGGGCACGGTCCTGGAGGAACGCGAGGACCGCCGACCCGTGGCCCTGCCTGCGGTGAGCGGGATGGACGTCGATCCCGAACCAGGCGACGTGGAGGTTGTCGTAGGTCGCCGTCTCGTACTGCGCCGTCGCGACGACGTTGCCGTCCACAGTCGCCAGGAAGTGGTCGGTGGGCTCGCCGTCCCAGCCGTAGCGCATGCCGCCCGCCACCGCCTCGGCCACGAAGGGGTGCGACCACGGCTGCTCGTGCTCGCGGACCGCCTCCATCGACCGTGACCCATGCTGCGACTGCGTCCGCGTCCTCCGACGACACCTCACGGATCTCCATGCGACCGAGCATGGACCTCGCCGTACGCCGTCGCACCCGAGTTTCGGCGTTCGGCTGGTTCTTCGTGATCTTCCTACTTCGTGCTGCTGGGCTCGCTGGTCTTCGCGCGGCGCGACGCCGATGTGCATTCGTGACCGGGGCGCGGGACACTAGGGGTGTGAGCGAGCAGCCGGTCCGGAAGCGTCCCCGTCACCTGATGGACCCGGACAACCCGCGCCGTGAGGTGAAGTCCGCGGCGACCGGGTCGATGCACCTCGAGCCGGTGCAGAAGTGGGTGCTCTCCGTGCTCGCAGCAGTGACCATCGTCCACCTGGCCGGCGGTCTGGTGATCGCGGCGATGTACGTCGATGACGCCCGCACCAGCGCACAGGTCGGCCTCAACATCCTGGCCGGAGCCTTCGGCGTCATCGCAGTCGTGGTCTTCCGCGCGATCCACCAGAAGTCGATGCTCTCGCCCTGGCTCCTGCTCGGCGCGATCCCGACCGTCGTCGGGCTCTGGCTCACCTTCCGCTGATTGGCCGCTGAGTACGGTGGTCGTCATGGCAGACAAGGCGACCCGGGACAAGGCAACCTCCCTCCTCCAGCTCCACCAGGCACCCGAGCTGCTCACCGTCGTGAACGTCTGGGACGTGATCAGCGCGAAGGTCGTCGCGGCGGTCGACGGCACCATGGCGCTGGCCACCGCGAGCCACTCCATCGCCGCGTCGTACGGCTACGAGGACGGCGAGAACATCCCGCTCGACCTGATGCTCGAAGCAGTCGGACGGATCGTCGCCGCGACTGACCTACCCGTCACCGCCGACCTCGAGGGCGGGTACGGCGACCCCGCCGAGACGGTCCGTCGGGCGATCGGCATCGGCGTCGTCGGTGCCAACATCGAGGACCAGATGCGGCCGCTCGCCGAGGCCGCTGGCAACGTCGAGAAGATCATGAAGGCCGCCGAGCAGGAGGGCGTCGACTTCGTCCTGAACGCGCGCACCGACGCCTTCCCCAAGGGTCGCGACCGCGACCCGGCCGACGTCCTGGCCGACGCGGTCGAGCGGGGCAAGGCCTTCCTCGACGCCGGCGCACCGGTCGTTTTCGTCCCGGCCCGTCTCGACGAGTCGCAGGTCTCGACATTGGTCGATGCGTTCGGACCACAGCGGCTGACGATGATCGGCATCCCCGGTGTGCCGTCGCTCGCTCGGCTCCAGGAGCTCGGCGTGGGCCGTGTCTCCTACGGCCCGATGTCCCAGAACGTCGCGCTCACCGCGCTCCAGGAGCTCGTCGAGGACGTGCACCGCGGCGGCGGCGTGCCCGCCACGATGCGCGTCCTCAACTGACCTCGACAGACGGCCCGGTCAGCTCAGGGTGAGCGCCGTGTCGTCGATGACGAAGCTCGTCTGCAACGAGCTGTCCTCCGCGCCCGTGAAGCTGATCGAGACCGTCTGGCCCGCCAACGAGGACACGTTGACGGACTTCAGCACGTCACCGGAGGGAACGCCGATCGCGGTCAGAACTGGCATTCCGCGCCACTGTGCAGCGGTGTGCCAGCAACCGATTGCCTGCCAGATGAGGACGCCTTCGGTTGGCTGCTCACCGCTGGGTCGGATCGGCCGCGACAGGCGGGCTTCCGCAGCTGTCGCAACCGCAGAGATCCCGTCCTGGCAGCTGACATGACGATGCCGCGTCGTTGCGTCCACACGCGCTCCTGCCGCATCCCGGGATCGTTCATGCCGATGCGCAGATGGTCTGGCAGGACCGACCGACAAGCCCCAAGATGAGCGGCATGCCCCGAGCCAGGACCTTGCTGCCCAGTGCTGGTTACGTCGTCCTCGCCATCACTGACAGTGTGGCTGCCGGCAAGAGCGGCAGCACCAGGGCCCGACGACTGCGGTACGTCGTGAAGCCAGTGCTGATGCCCGCCCTGGCGACCGCGTTCCTCGGCGGCACCCAGGGACGTGGCGCTCGTGAGGGCACCGACCTGCTCCACACCGCTACGGCAGTAGCCCAGGCGTTCTCCTGGGGCGGCGATGTGGCGCTGCTCGGCACGAGTAAGACAGTCGTTCCTCACCGGTGTCGGGTCGTTCTTCGCGGCTCACGCCGCCTACATCACCGGGTTCCTGTCCGTGCGCGGCGCCGCCAAGGACTACGACACCGCAGGTCTCAAGGTCGCGCTCGGTCTGTGGCTGACCGCCGCTCCCCTGATGAGCGTCGCAGCCGGGCGCAAGGACCCGGCACTCCGGATCCCGGTCGCCGCCTACGCGACGATCCTGTCCGCAATGTTCGCGAGCTCACGCATGCTCGACCCCGCGTTGTCGCAAGGAGCGCGGAGGACCTGCAGACCGGCACTGCACTGTTCCTCATCTCCGACAGCGTGCTCGCGGCTCAGAAGTTCCTCCTCGCCCAACCCCGACCCGTCCTCGAGTCAGTCGTCATGGCGACCTACACAGCAGGCCAGGCCCTCATCGCCCTCGGAGTCTCGAGCGCGATCTGAAGACCCGTGTCTCGACGGATCGACCCTCGCCAAGCGCGTTGACACCCCTCGTCGCAGAGTGGAACGTGGTTCGTCATGAAGGTCCTCGTTCTCGGCTCCGGCCCGACCGGGATGCTGACCGCTGCGGCGCTGGTGGAGCGCGGGCACGAGGTCACCTCAGTGGACCGCGACCCCGGACCGGCTGCGGACGGCACCTGGCGGCGCCGGGGCGTCATGCAGTTCGAACACGCTCACGGGTTCCGGCCGCAGGTGGCCGACGTGCTGCAGCGACGGTGGCCGGCGGCGTACGACGCGTGGACCGTCGCCGGTGCCGAGCCGATGATGGTCGACGTTCCGGGGCGGGCACCCGGAACGTCGGCAGTCGCTCGCGTCGTTCAGTCCTGGAGCGAGCCCTTCGCGCTGCCGCTTCGAACACGCCCGGGCTGACCCTGTACGTCGGACATGTCGACGGGCTGCTCTCCGAGGACGGACGCGTGACGGGCGCGGTGGTCGACAAGGTTCCGCTGACAGCGGACCTCGTCGTCGATGCCTCGGGCCGTTCGAGCCGGATCGACCGCACCACCGATCCGGAACTGGAGGGCCTGTGCGGGCTGGCGTACGTCGACCGCACCTACCAGCTGCTCCCCGGGGCCGACCCGGGGCCGATGGACAACCCGCTCGGCAGCGTCAGCAGGTACGACGGCTACCAAGTCCTGCTCTTCCTGCACGAGGCCGGACACTTCTCGGTCCTCTTCGTCTGCCCGACCGCAGATGACGCACTGAAACCGCTGCGGCTCGACGCCGTGTTCGACGAAGCCTGCCGCGCCGTTCCGGCGCTCGCCCAGTGGACCGACCCCGACCGGGCGAGACCGACCAGTCCGGTGATGGTTGGCGGTGCCTTACGCAACACCTACCGGCCTCAGCGCGACCTCGCCGGGCTGGTCACGGTGGGTGACGCCGTGGCGACCACAACGCCCACACGCGGTCGTGGCATTGCGATGGCGTTCACGCAGGTCGACGCCCTGTTGCGCCTGCTGGACGAAGGTGCCGATCCCGACTCGGTCGCCCATCCGTTCGGCGCGTGGTGCGACGAGCTCATCCGGCCCTGGGTCGAGGACCACATCGCCATCGACACCGACGCAGTCGCGCGATGGCAAGGAGCCGGGCTCGACCTCGTCTCGTCCGTTGTCGACCGAGCGGATCTGCGAGGCAGCCCAAGCCGACCCACTCATCAACGAGTACGCCGGGCCGTACCTCGCCATGACCGAGCTTCCGGACTGCCTCCAGCCGGCAGAGCCATTGGCCCGAGCGGTCTACGAGACCGGTTGGCGAGCGCCGTACGCCCACGGGCCGAGCCGCGATCAGTTGGTCGAGGTGATCCACGGCGCGCCCGGTCTGCTCTAGCCACGACAGGCGCGCCATCATCGACGTCGCAAGGTATCGGCATCGGCGACATCCACTCATGGCAGCAGGGCGGATGGATCTCACGTCGCCTCTGACGCTGGGCTTCGCACGAACGCTCGACGTAGTCCGTCTTGTGTGATCTGTCAGCGACGTGACAGACGGGAGGTCGGAGCGGCGGGACAGTAGGAGCACATTCCACTCGGAACCCACCCGGGCTACCGAAGCAGAAAGGTCACGGACATGGTCAACTACGACACCACCCAGATCGCGATCTTCGTCTCGCTCGTCTTCACCATCGCGGCGATCGGCACCGCCCTGGCGCTCGGCGTTCTCGTTCAGGCCCTGATGAGCGTGTGGCGCACCCGCCCCGCTCTCCCGGGTCGCAGCTCAAGTCCCCCGGCCGGCTCGCGTTCCACCACTGAGCTGGCAATTGGGCCGAGACTCTGATGCGCGCACGGGTGCCGCGCATGACGCCGTACACCGCGACCCACCCCATCCAAGTCGGACGGGCCCTCGACCGTGCTGCCGCGAACGGTGAAGCCATAGAGCACGAAGGACTCTTCCGAGGCTGGTCCTGCCTAGCGGTACCAGTCGGCACTCAGGCCAGTGGCCCACCGGCGGCGGTGTTAGCAGTGATCGACACGTCCCGCAGGTTCAACACGCGCCGGTACCTCGCCCAAGCACACGCTGCGGCCGAAGGCATTGGACGCCGTTGGCTCGAAACCGCCGAAGCGTGAACCAGCTCTCCACCGCCGCCCGATGCCCAGCTGACGAGCCGCCAGCGGGCGGATGGACGTGTCTCGCTCGAGACCGAAGGTACGCGCCCGGTGGCGCATCCACATGGGAGTGACTTCGGTCGCCGGTGCCCGCAATCATGGTCGATGTGGAGCAGGTCGAGGTCGTCGTCGCACATTCCGAACGTGCGACCGTGCGCGTGGGCGAGGTGTTCTTGAAGGTCGACGCCGATCAGACCCGCACCGATGTCGAGGTCGAGGCGATGGCGATGGCGCCGATCGCGACGCCGCAGATCCTCTGGCGAAAGCCACCCGTGCTCGCCCTCGGTGCGCTCCCAGGCACAGCGCTGGGCCACCTCGGCGAGCCGTCTCCCGCGTCCGCCGCTGCGTGGACCGCCGCTGGCGCCACCATCCGAGCACTGCACGACGCACCACCGCCACCCTGGCCCGGTCGGAGCCTGGACGAACTGGCATCCAAGCTCTCCGGTGAGTGCGCCTGGCTCGTCGCAAACGCCGTTCTCCCCGCCGAGGTGGTCGAACACCATCGTCAGCTCGCCCGCACCGCTCTCCGGCCATGGGCACCGATATTTGTCCACGGTGACCTCCAGGTGGACCACATCTTCGTCGCCGGTGACGAGGTCACCGGTGTCATCGACTGGTCCGAGGCAGGCCCGGGCGACCCGTTGTTCGACCTCGCCACCCTCACACTCGGACACCCAGAGCGTCTCGGCGACGTGATCGCCGGCTACGGCAACGACATCGACATCGAACTCATCCGTGCGTGGTGGTCGTGGCGATGCCTGACCAACATCCGCTGGCTGGCCGAGCACGGCTACGGTCCACCCGAGACGTACCCCGAAGTCGCCGTCCTGCGATCAACGTCGTAAGCCGGCACCGGTCCGACAGTCGCAAGGCGCGCCTTACCGCCGCCTATCGGCGCAAATCTGCAACGCACTCCCGATGAGCGGAGGCGATCATGTGTCGCCGCCTACCGGAGGTTCCGGGCTAACGCATGAAGGGCGCCGCAAGCATGTATGCCGTGCGCCACTGCTCGAGCTCGCCCCGCTGCTCGGTGGCGGCAGAGTTGATGTCGAAAGCCGAGCGGCTCCGGCGGTGTCGCTTCGTGGCGGTCCCGGTCGGGGCCAGCGCGCCAGGGCGAGGCCGGTGCAGGTGCACGTAGCCACGGAGGCTCCCGACACCGGTGAAGGTGTGTCCGATGGTGGTGGCGAAGCTCATGACTCTCGTCCTTCCTGGTGAGCGGAATCGTCCAGATGTGTACGGGCGCGCGGCAGCAGTGCCGGGCTGCGGCGCGGCGGGACCGATGCCGCCGCGACGGAAACGCGACCAGCGAGATAGCGGTACGCGTTAGGTGTAGCCCCCCATTCCGATGTGGTCCTCGGGCCGGGGAATGTCCGTTTCCTTCGGACAGCGACGGCACCGCAGGTAGCGACTTGTCCCGTCGCTCGTCGAGTGGTTGACCCACCTGTGCCAGCCGACCCGGCAGCGCAGGGGCATCCTGATGACGTCCTCGGTGACGACGCGGTCACGCGCGATGATCGCGGCCCGTAGTGCAGGAGCGCGCGTGACCACACCGAGGGTGTGCCGTAGTTGCTCGCCTCGGGACAGACCCCACAGCTCACTGACGAGCTCGGTACGCCAGCGGTCGCGGGCGCCGCCGGGCGGCAGCAGACGGAGGGCTGCCATGGTGACCGTCACCGATCCCCATGCGGGGCGTCCCTCCGACCTGGTCATGACGGTTCCGGTTCCGGCCTGGTGCCGAACGCCGGCTTGCGCGACTGGTAGGCACGGGCCAGCCCGTCGCGGGCCGCCGGCACACCGTCGGCGGTCAGGCGGTAGTAGCGACGGGCCGGTCGGCCGGCCTCGGCAGTGTCCACGTCCTCCCACCTCGACTCCAGCCAGCCGGCGCCCTCGAGGCGGGCCAGTATGGGATGCACGGTGCCGCTGGGCAGGCCAGCCGCGTCGCCGATCTCGTACCCATACCGCTCCTCGGCGGGTTCCTCAAGGAGGAACCGGAGGACCAGTTGGGTGGGAATCGTCATCCGCATGGCTCGTACTCTACCTAGCCCCTAGATAGAAGACAACCTTCATCCGAGTCGAACTGGACGGCGTCTCCTGACGTCTTCCTCCGGCGGCCCGCACCCTCACGCGATCAAGATCCAGCGACCTTCGCCCACGAATTGGAAGGCAGGGTGGCGTTGGCCGAGGAGCGGTGGTGCGGCCGACCGGTAACAGTGGCCGGTGGGGGTGGCGATGTCGACAGTGTGGCCATCAGGACCGGGGCGGGGACGGTGCGTCCAGCCGGGCGCTTCCTTGGCGTAGTTGCAGGACTCGCACAGACCCTGACCGTCGGTAGCGCTGGTGGGACCGCCCGACGCGGCGCTGATCACGTGATCCGCCTGGCGGATCGAGGCGTTGCACCAGGGGCTGCGGCACCACTGGTCGCGGTAGCGCAGGAACGACGCGAGCTGGACCGGGAAGCGTCGCTGGCGAGCATCCATCGCAGCCAGCTCGCCGGTGACAGGATGGGTGTAGAGGCGGCGCACCCAGGTCCGGGTCCGGGCGTCGAGGTTGCGAAGCACGAGCTGCCGGGCCAGGTCCGCTGGGACGGGACCGTGGTCGGAGATCGCGGCGGTGTCGTGAGCACCGGCGAACAGGGCGCGGTCCGTCATCACGAGCCCGATCGAGACCGGGACGATCGGACGGCCGTCCGAGGACGTCGAGCAGCCAGTCAGTCGGGCGACGAGGGTGTCGGCCATCACCTGTCCCCGACTGCGGGAGTCGCCGAGTGCTCGGGCGCTATCCGCCTCGGCGCTGAGCGCAGCGTAGGCAGCGACTCCTTCTGCGACCGGCAGCAGCGCGGTCAGGTAGACCATCGTGTCTGGTGCAGGTCGGATCGTGACGCACCGCTCGGCCTCCGCCCGGCGCCGGCGCTCGGCCACAGCGGCGGGATCGAGCCGAGCGACCAGCTTGCGGACCTCACCCATGAGTGCTCGATCGGAGAGCTCGCTGAACGCCTGTGCATCCTGGGCGACGGCACGGTCGACCGCTTGGCGATCCTCGCGCTCAAGACACCCGGTCTCCCGCGCGAGGGTTGTCACCCGCCACTCGGTGACGAGGCCGCGCCGGAACGCGTCCATCGCGTGTGGCAGCTCGGGCGCGATCCGGGCCAGGGACAGGTGTTGCCGACCGCGGTGTGGCGACTCCCGTCGTGCGAGCGCGACCTCTTCGGCGACTCCCCGTCCGTCGACGCTGTCCGCGTCGAGCTCGGCGGCCAACCTGAGCTGGCGAGCCTGTGCCGCGCAGACCAGCTCTTCGAGAGCCCGGATCTCGTCGATCTGTCGAGCGCGGTCATCGTCGAGCACCGACTCCGCCAGCACATCCGTCCACGTCCGCAGAACCGCGGAGTCGAGGTGGACGGTCGAATCGATCATGTGTTCGATTATATGTCAGCGGATGCTGCCCGGCAAGGGTTCAGAGGCGTTCGATGATGGTCACGTTGGCCTGACCGCCGCCCTCGCACATGGTCTGCAGGCCGTAGCGGCCGCCGGTGCGCTCGAGCTCGTTGAGCAGCGTGGTCATCAGCCGGGTGCCGGTGGCGCCGATCGGGTGACCGAGCGCGATGCCGCCGCCGTTGACGTTGACCTTCTCGTGCGGTGCGCCGGTCTCCTTCATCCACGCGAGCACGACGGACGCGAAGGCCTCGTTGCACTCGAAGAGGTCGATGTCGTCGATCGACAGACCGGTCTTCTCCAGCGCGTGGGCGGTCGCCCGGATCGGGCCGGTGAGCATCCAGACCGGGTCGTCGCCGCGCACCGAGAGGTGGTGGATCCGCGCCCGCGGCGTGAGGCCGTGGTCGGCGACCGCCTGCTCGGAGGCGATCAGCATCGCCGTCGACGCGTCGCAGATCTGCGAGGCGACCGCGGCGGTGATCCGGCCGCCGGGAGCGAGCGGCTCGAGGCCGGCCATCTTCTCCAGCGAGGTCTCGCGCGGGCACTGGTCGGTGTCGAAGTCCCCGCACGGCGCGATCTCGTTCTTGAACCGGCCCTCGGCGATCGCCGCACGCGCCCGGTCGTGCGAGGCGAGCGCGAACGCCTCCATGCTCCTCGCGGGACAGGTCCCACTTCTCGGCGATCATCTCGGCCGAGCGGAACTGGCTGACCTCCTGGTCGCCGTACCGCGCCTGCCAGCCCGGCGACTCGGCGAACGGCGTCGAGAAGCCGTACTGCTGGCCGACGAGCATCGCGGCGGAGATCGGGATCGCGCTCATGTTCTGCACGCCGCCGGCGACCACGAGGTCCTGGGTGCCGGACAGGACGCCCTGGGCCGCGAAGTGCACCGCCTGCTGGGACGAGCCGCACTGCCGGTCGATGGTCACGCCCGGCACGTGGTCGGGCAGACCGGCCACCAGCCACGCCGTACGCGCGACGTCGCCGGCCTGGGAGCCGATCGTGTCGCAGCAGCCGAGGATGACGTCGTCGACCGCACCCGGGTCGACGCCGGTGCGCCGCATCAGCGCGGAGATCGTGTGCGCGGCGAGGTCGGCGGAGTGCATCGCCGCGCGAGCGCGCCGCCGCGCTTGCCGACCGGCGTGCGGACGGCGTCGACGATGTAGGCCTCAGGCATGGTGGATCCCTTCCAGGAGGATGGAGAGGTACTGGCGCGCGATCTCGGTGTGCGTCCGGCGTCCGCCGGGGCGGTACCAGGACACCGCGACCCAGACGGTGTCGCGGATGAAGCGGTAGGTGAGCTCGAGGTCGAGGTCGTTGCGCAGCACGCCGGCGTCGATGCCGTTCTGGAGCAGCGTCAGCCAGACCTCGCGGGACTGCCGGTTGCGGTCGGCGAGGTAGGCGAACCGGTCGAAGGTCAGCAGGTAGGCCGCCTCGTTCTGGAAGATCGCCACCTCGTCGCGGTGCTGGTCGATCGCGTCGAACGAGACCAGCACCGCCTGCTCGAGCTGCGCCAGCGGTTCGGCGTCGCTGGCGAGGATCTCGTCGTACTGGCCGAAGAGCTCCTCCTGGAAGGTCCGGAGGATCTCGTCGACCATCGACTCCTTGGAGTCGAAGTGGTGGTAGAGGCTGCCGGACAGGATGCCCGGCGGCGTCGGCGATGTCGCGCACCGTGGTGTTCTTGAAGCCCTTCTCGGCGAAGAGCCCGGCCGCGATCGCGAGGAGCTCGTCGCGTCGCGCGGTCGCGTGCGGCATGCGTCGACTCAGGCCTGCTGGCTGCTCACGGCGACGACCTCGCCGGTCATGTACGACGCGTAGTCGCTGGCGAGGAAGACCATCACGTTGGCGACCTCCCACGGCTCGGCCGCGCGGCCGAACGCCTCGCGCTGCTTGAGCTCGTGCGAGCAGCTCGTCGGAGGTCACCTTGGCCAGGAACGGGTGCATGGCCAGGCTCGGCGAGACCGCGTTGACCCGGATGCCGTGCGGCGCCAGGTCGAGCGCGGCGCAGCGGGTCAGCGCCATCACGCCGGCCTTGGCGGCGGCGTAGTGGGCCTGGCCCTCCTGGGCGCGCCAGCCGATCACCGAGGCGTTGTTGACGATCACGCCCTTCTTGCCCGACGCCACGAACCGCTGACCGGCGGCGCGCACGCAGCGGAAGGTGCCGGTGAGCGTGATGTCGAGGACCTTCGACCACTGCTCGTCGGTCATCTCCAGGACGCTCGCGGTGCCGCCGAGGCCGGCGTTGTTGATCATGATGTCGACGCCGCCGAACTCGTCGGCGGCGTCGAGCAGCGCCGGCACCTGGGCCTCGTCGGTGACGTCGCAGACCAGCTGGCGCACGCGGTCCGCGCCGAACTCGGCGGCCAGCGCCTCCTCGGCCTCGGCCAGCCGGCGCTCGTGGGTGTCGCTGAAGACGACCGCCTTCGCGCCCTCCTCGAGCGCCCGGCGTACGACGGCGGCGCCGATGCCGGCGCCGGCCGCGGCGGTGACCACGACGACCTTGCCGGCCAGCAGGTCGTGGCCCGGGACGTAGTCGGGGGTGGGCTGCTCAGGTCGAGTGGCCGTCATTTCGTGGCTCCCTTCGGTTCGCGGGGAAGGCCGAGCACGCGCTCGGCCAGGATGTTGCGCTGGACCTCGTCGCTGCCGCCGTAGATCGTGTCGGCGCGCGAGAAGAGGAAGAGCCGCTGCCAGCTGGTCGAGGTCGTACGCCGACCCGGGCCGCGCGGTGAGCCCGGCGGGGCCGGCGACGTCCATCGCCACCTCGCCGAGCCGCTTGTGCCAGTTGGCCCAGACCAGCTTGAAGACCGAGGCGGCGCCGGGCGTCGTCGGTCGAGAGCCCGCGCAGCGCCTGGAAGCGCATCACCTCGAGCTCGACCTTCAGGCTCGGCGAGCCGGTCGCGGAGGACGGGTCGTCGATCGCGCCGTTCTCCTTGGCCAGCGTCGACGACCCCGTCGAGCTCGCGCGCGAAGCCGACCACCTGGGCCAGCACCGAGACACCGCGCTCGAAGCCGAGCAGCGCCATCGCGACCCGCCAGCCGTCGCCGGGCTCGCCGACGACCAGGTCGGCGGCGGTGCGGGCGCCGGTGAAGAAGACCTCGTTGAACTCCGAGCCGCCGGTCAGCTGCTCGATCGGCCGGACCTCGACGCCGTCCTGGTCGAGCGGCACCAGCAGGAAGGACAGGCCGTGGTGGCGCTCCGAGCCGGGCTCGGTGCGGCAGATCACGAAGACCCACTGGCTGAAGTGGGCGTTGGAGGTCCACACCTTCTGCCCGTCGATGACCCACTCGCCGCCTCCAGGCGGCCGTCGAGACGCGCCTTGGTCTGCACGTTGGCCAGGTCGGAGCCGGCGCCGGGCTCGGAGTAGCCCTGCGCCCACAGCTCCTCGACCGCCACGATCTTGGGCAGGAACCGCTGCTTCTGCTCCTCGGTGCCGAACGCCATCAGCGTCGGGCCGAGCAGCTCCTCGCCGAGGTGGTTGACCCGCGCCGGCGCGTCGGCCCGGGCGTACTCCTCGTGGAAGATCACCTGCTGGATCAGGCTCAGCCCGCGGCCGCCGTGCTCCGTCGGGCCAGCCGACGCAGGTCCAGCCGTGCTCGGCGAGC
This sequence comes from uncultured Actinomycetota bacterium, assembly GCA_963696245.1. GTDB lineage: Bacteria > Actinomycetota > Actinomycetes > Propionibacteriales > Nocardioidaceae > Nocardioides. The sequence goes on along the minus strand of CAVOJM010000003.1, from coordinate 410,893 downwards.
TGCCGGTTCCAGGCGACGCCGCTCGTCGTGCGCCTCGTGGTCGCGGCCCGGCGCCGCCGAGGCCCGCGCAGCTCGGCCCACTCGCCGGTCAGGTGCTCCTCGAGCCAGCCCCGCACCTCGGCGCGGAAGGCCTGGTCCTCGTCGGAGTAGGTCAGGTCCACGAGTGATACCCTACCAAGCAATTGCTTGGTTGGCTCAGGAGGTTCGGTGGCACGCACGATCCCCGCCGCGCTCCGTGACGCCGCGGAGCGGTTCGGCGAGCACCCGGCGTACGTCGAGGACGGCGAGTCCGTCTCCTTCGCCGAGCTGCTGCGTCGCGTCGCCGGCCGCCGCGCGGCTACGTCGACGCTCGGCCTGCAGCCCGGCGACCGGGTCGTGCGTCTGGGCGCCCAACAGCATCGACTGGGTGGTCGCCGCGCTCGCCGTGTCGTACGCCGGCGGCGTGCTCGTGCCGGTCAACTCCCGCTACACCGGTCACGAGGTCGCCGACGTCGTCGAGCGCACCGGCGCCCGCATCGTCGTGGTCGACGACGGCTTCCTCGGCCGGACCCAGATCGCCGACCTGCGAGCCGCCAGCGCGCTCGCGTCCGTGCTCGCCGTGATCGAGCTCGAGGACCTGCCCGACCTCGACATGGGATCGGTGACGACCGCGGACGTCGACGCGATCGCAGAGTCGGTGACCGAGGACGACGTCGCCGACATCCTCTTCACCTCCGGCACCACCGGGCGCTCCAAGGGCGCGATGAGCGCGCACCGGCAGACCGATCGGCGTCGCCCGCGCCTGGGGCGAGCTGGGCGGGGTCCGGCCAGGACGACCGCTACCTCGTGGTCAACCCGTTCTTCCACTCCTTCGGCTACAAGATCGGCATCGTCGTCGGCCTGCTGACCGGCGCGACGCTCTACCCGGTGGCGACCTTCGACCTCGACGAGACCATGCGGCTGATCGAGACCGAGCGGATCACCGTGCTGCCGGGCGCGCCGACGATCTACCAGTCGCTGCTGACCGCACCCGGCCGCGCCGAGCGCGACCTGTCGTCGCTGCGGCTCGCGGTGACCGGCGCGGCCGTCGTACCCGTCGTGCTGATCGAGCGGATGCGCGACGAGCTGGCGATCGACCAGGTCGTCACGGCGTTCGGCATGACCGAGGCGGTCGTCGTGACGATGTGCCGCGACGGCGACTCCGCCGAGACCGTCGCGACCACCTGCGGCCGCGCGATCCCCGGCATGGAGACGCGCGATCGGCGACGACGGCGAGCTCCTGGTCCGCGGCGACTACGTGATGCTCGGCTACCTCGACGACCCGGAGGCGACCGCCGAGGCGATCGACGCCGACGGCTGGCTGCACACCGGCGACATCGGCACCCTCGACGACGACGGCAACCTCGCGATCACCGACCGGCTCAAGGACATGTACATCTCCGGCGGCTTCAACGTCTATCCCGCCGAGGTCGAGCAGGCCCTGGCCCGGATGGACGGTGTCGCCGACGTCGCGGTCGTCGGCGTGCCCGACGAGCGGATGGGCGAGGTCGGCAAGGCGTACGTCGTCGGCGCGGTCGACACCCGAGGACGTGATCGCCTTCGCCAAGGAGCGGCTGGCGAACTTCAAGGTGCCGCGCCACGTCGAGCTCGTCGACGCGCTGCCGCGCAACCTGTCCGGCAAGGTGCTGAAGACAGAGTTGAGGAAGTAGATGGATCTCACCCTGTCCGAGTCCGAGCTGGCCTTCCAGGCCGAGGCGCGGGAGTGGCTGGCGGCCAACGTGCCGGCCGAGCCGCTGCCGTCGATGGACACCGCCGAGGGCTTCGTCGCCCACCAGGAGTGGGAGAAGAAGCTCGCCGACGCGCGCTGGTCGGTCGTGTCCTGGCCGACGGCGTACCCGGTCGCGAGGCGTCGCTCGTCGAGTGGGTGATCTTCGAGGAGGAGTACTACCGCGCCGGTGCGCCCGGACGGGTCTCCCAGAACGGCATCTTCCTGCTCGCGCCGATCGTCTTCGACCACGGCACCCAGGAGCAGCAGGACCGGTTCCTGCCGACGATGGCGACCGGCGAGCGGATCTGGGCGCAGTGCTGGTCCGAGCCCGAGGCCGGCTCCGACCTGGCGTCGCTGCGCTCGACCGCCACGCGCGACGACGAGCGCGGCGGCTGGGTGCTCAACGGCCAGAAGACCTGGTCGTCGCGGGCGTCGTTCGCCCACTGGGGCTTCGGGCTCTTCCGCTCCGACCCGGAGGCGGAGCGCCACGACGGGCTGACCTACTTCCTCTTCCCGCTCGACGCCGACGGCATCACGGTCCGGCCGATCGCCCAGCTCGACGGCGAGGCGGGCTTCGCCGAGATCTTCTTCGAGGACGTCTTCGTCCCCGACTCCGACGTGCTCGGCGCGCCCGGCGACGGCTGGCGGGTCGCGATGAGCACGGCCGGCAACGAGCGCGGCCTGTCGCTGCGCTCCCCCGGCCGGTTCTGCGCGGCCGCCGACCGGCTCGTCGACCTCTACCGCGAGCAGCCCGACCCGGCGTTCGCCGACGGCGTCGTCGACGCGTGGATCAAGGCGCAGGCCTACCGGCTCTACACGTGGGGCACCGTCACCCGGCTCGCGGCAGGCGGCGACATGGGCGCGGCCGGCTCGGTCAACAAGGTCTTCTGGTCCGAGCTCGACATCGCGCTGCACGAGACGGCGCTCGACCTGCTCGGCCCCGAGGCCGAGGTCGACTCGACCTGGCTCGACGGCTACACGTTCTCGCTGTCCGGCCCGATCTACGCCGGCACCAACGAGATCCAGCGCAACATCGTCGCCGAGCGGATCCTCGGCCTGCCGCGCGAGCCGAAGGGGGCCAGCAAGTGAGGTTCGAGCTCGACAGCGACCAGCGCGACTTCGCGGCCTCGCTCGACTCCCTGCTCTCCGCGTCCGACACCGTCGCGGTCGCCCGCGCCTGGGCCGACGGCGACAGCGCCCCGGGGCTCAAGCTCTGGGCCCGGCTCGCCGAGCAGGGCGTCCTGTCGCTTGGCCACCGAGGCCACGCCGGTCGAGCTGGTCATCGCGTTCGAGGCGCTCGGCCGGTACGCCGTCCCCGGTCCGTGGGTCGAGTCCGCGGCGTACCTCCCGATCGCGCTCGGTCACGAGGTCGAGGGCGTCGCCACCGTCGCGCTGCCGCCGCACGTGCCGTACGCGCTCGACGCCGACGTCGCCGACGAGGTCTACGTCGGCGCCACGCTCACGACCGAGGTCGGTGAGCTGGTCGGCTCGGTCGACCGCACCCGGCGGCTGTTCCGAGTCGGGGGTTCGAGACAGGCGCCAGCGCGCCTTCCTCAACCACCGACGGACGCGTTCGACCTCGCCGTGCTCGCGACCGCTGCCCAGCTGCTCGGCTGCGGCGAGCGGATCCTGGCGGACTCGGTCACCTACGTGAAGCAGCGCAAGCAGTTCGGCCGCGAGATCGGCTCCTACCAGGCGATCAAGCACGCGCTGGCCGACGTGCGGATCGCGCTCGACTTCGCCCGCCCGCTGGTGATCGGCGCCGCGCTCGGCGAGGTCCCGGCCTCCGCGGCCAAGGTCGCCGCCGGCGACGCGGCGTACCTCGCCTCCCGCACCGGCCTCCAGGTGCACGGCGCGATCGGCTACACCCAGGAGTTCGACCTGAGCCTCTGGATCACCAAGATCCGCGCGCTCGTGACCGCCTGGGGCACCCCGGCGTACCACCGCGCGCGCGTCCTGGAAGGACTGCTCTGATGGAGTTCGCGCTCACCGAGGAGCAGCAGGAGCTGGTCGCGACGGTCCGTTCGCTGCTGGCCAAGCGCGCCGACCCGCGCGTCGAGACCTACGACGAGGCCCTCTGGCAGACGCTCTGCGAGCAGATCGGCGTGGCCGCGCTCGGCATCCCGGAGGAGTACGACGGAGCCGGGTTCTCGCTCTTCGAGTCGCTGGTCGCCCTCGAGGAGGTCGGCCGCTCGCTCGCGCCGTCTCCCCTGCTGTCGTCGCTGGTGACCTCCGAGGCGCTGCTCGCCGGCGCCGACGAGGACGCGAAGCAGCGGCTCCTCCCCCGCATCGCCGCGGGCGAGGTCGCCGCCTTCGCCGAGACCGGCGTCGACGTCCTCGACGGCGACCTGGCCTCCGTGCTCGTCGTCGCGACCGACGACGGGCTCTACGAGGTGACCGGCGCCGAGGCCACGTGGACGCCGTCGATGGACCAGACGCTCCGGCTCGCGACCGTCGAGGGAGGCACCAGAACCGCCATCGGAGACGGCACTGCTGCCCGCGACCGGGCCCGGCTGGTCGGCGCGGTCGGTTGTGCCGCCCTCGCCGTCGGCTGCGCCGCGCGAGCGCTGGACATGACGGTCGCCTACACCCAGGAACGCGTGCAGTTCGGCCGGCCGATCGGCTCCTTCCAGGCGCTCAAGCACCGGATGGCCGACATGCTGGTGCTGGTCGAGATGTCGCGCTCGGCGTCCTGGGCGGCGTCGTACGCCGTCTCGACGCACGCCGACAACGCCGAGCTGCTCGCCCACGTCGCGAAGTCCTACTGCTCCGAGGCGCTCGCCAAGATCGCGAGCGAGACCGTCCAGCTGCACGGCGGCATCGCGATCACCTGGGAGCACGACGCCCACCTGGTCTTCAAGCGCGCCCACGCCCTGGGTCAGCTGTTCGGCGCGCCGCACGAGCACCGGCGCTCGTGGCACTCTGACGCCATGAGCGGTCTCGAGCTCCCCCGTCCCGTCCGCGTGCTCGGCCCGGCCGACCTGGTCGCCGCCGATCCGACGCCCGGGATGAACCGGCAGCGCGCCTTCGAGCTGCCGCTGCTGTGGGCCGGCCAGGTCGAGACCGCACCCGGTGCGATCTCCGGCTGGCACCACCACGACATCAACGAGTCGAGCCTGTACGTCGTGCGCGGCATCCTGCGCTTCGAGTTCGAGGGCCACGAGGGCTACCTCGACGCCGGCCCGGGCGACTTCGTGCACGTGCCGTCGTACACCGTCCACCGCGAGAGCAACCCGACCGGCGAGCCCTCGCTGGCTGTCATCGCGCGGGTCGGCGGCGGCATCCCTACCGTGAACGTCGACCGGCCTGACTGAAAGATCGCCTGATCCAGACCGTCTGAACCACTGCACAGCCCGCGCGGGAACCGCTAGGTTCCGCTCCATGCGCGTACTCGTCCTCGGCGCCGGTTTCGGCGGCCTGGAACTGGCCAGCACACTCTGCACGGGACTCGCTGCCGGCTCCGAAGTCGTGCTCGTCGACAAGGCCGACGGGTTCGTCTTCGGCTTCTCGAAGCTCGACGTGATGTTCGGCCGCACCACCGCCGACCGCGTGCTCCACCGCTACGCCGACCTCGCCCCGCCGGGCCTGCGGTTCGTGCAGGCCGAGGTCCGCTCGATCGACCCGGTGACCAAGCAGGTCGTCACCGACGCCGGCACGTACGACGGCGACGTGCTCGTCGTGGCGCTCGGCGCCGACCTCCACCCGGGTGCCACGCCCGGGCTGGTCGAGCACGGCCACGAGTTCTACACGGTCGCCGGTGCCTTCGCGCTGCGTGACGTGCTCGCCGAGTTCGAGGGCGGCCGGATCGTCGTCGCGGTCACCTCCACGCCGTTCAAGTGCCCACCGGCGCCCAGCGAGACTGCGCTGCTGGTCCACGACCTCCTGTCGCGACGCGGTCTGCTCGACCGCTCGTCGGTCTCCCTGGTGATGCCGCTCGGCGTGCCGATCCCGCCGTCGCCCGCTGCCTCCGCCGCACTGCTCGCGGAGTTCGCCGACCGCGGCATCGCGTGGCGGCCCGGCACGCTGGTCCGCTCGCTCGAGGAGGGACGGGCGCTCCTGAGCGACGACACCGAGCTGCCGTTCGACCTCTTCCTCGGCGTGCCCACCCACCGCGCGCCCGCGGTCGTGGTCGACGCCGGGCTGACCGAGGACGGCTGGATCCCGGTCGATCCGCTGACCCTGCGCACCCGTTTCGACGACGTCTTCGCGGTCGGCGACGTGACCAGCGTCGGCACGCCCAAGGCCGGCGTCTTCGCGGAGGGCCAGGCGGCGGTCGTCGCCGCCCAGCTGCTGGCCCGCGACCGCGGCGAGGCCAGTGCCACGACGTACGACGGGCGCGGGATCTGCTACCTCGAGTTCGGCGAGGACCAGGTCGCCAAGGTCGACGTGACGTTCCTCAGCGGTCAGGCGCCCGCCGGCGACCTCATCGGACCGTCGACGGACCTGGTCGCGGACAAGACCGCCTTCGGCGCCGAGCGGATCAGCCGCTGGTTCGGGCGGGAGTGGACGCCGGTCGGCTAGCGCGCGTCGGTGGTGCGGTACTTCCCCTGGAAGAACAACAGCGGGTCGACATCACCCTCGTCGATGCCGAGATCCACGACGCGTCCGATGACGACGTAGTGGTCACCGGCCTCGTGGACCTGGTGGATCGTGCAGTCGACGTGAGCGAGCGAGCCCTCGAGGATCGGTGAGCCCGTGCTCTGCGACGGGGTCCACTTCACGTCGCCGAACTTGTCGGCGCCGCGGCTGGCCATCGTGTTGGACAGCTCGGCCTGGTCGGCGGCGAGGAAGTTGACGCAGAACTTGCCGGACCGTTGGATCAGCGGCCACGAGCGCGAGCTCTTGGCCGGGACGAAGAGCACCAGCGGCGGCTCGAGCGAGACGCTCGAGAACGACTGGCAGGTCATGCCGACCGGCTCGTCGTTGCTGGTCGTCGTGACGACCGTGACACCGGAGGCGAAGCGACCGAGCACGTCGCGGAACCGGCGCGCCGCCGCCACTGCCTCGGGGTCGTCGGGGACGGCGACGTCCTCGCCGGGGCGGAACTCGAAGTCGATGTCCTGGTCACCGAGCCACGAGTTGATCAGCTCGGGGCTCGGCCAGGTCTCCCGCGCGTCAGGGCTCATGCCCTCCGGGATGTCGCTGCCGGCCTCCGAGCTCATGCGGTGCAGTCTTTCACCGGGCAGTCGTTCACTGCTGTCCGGCACCGAAGTCGTGGCCCCAGTAGGACACCGCGGTCGACTCGCGGGCGACCCAGCGGTCGTCCTCGACGGTCAACCCGTCGGTGCCGAACTCGATGTCGAAGCCACCGGGCGACTTCACGTAGAACGAGATCATCTCGTCGTTCATGTGCCGCCCGAGCGTCGCCGACAGCGGGGCCTTGTGCTTGCGCACCCGCTCGAGCGCGCGGCCGACGTGGTCGAGCTCGTCGACCTCCAGCATGATGTGGACGCACTTCGACGGGTTGGGCATCGGCAGGAACGCCAGCGAGTGGTGCCGCGGGTTGACCCCGAGGAACCGCAGCCAGACCTTCGAGCCCGGCTCCTTGCCGACGAACTCCCCCGGCATGCTCATCGAGTCGCGCAGCCGGAAGCCGAGCACGTCGGTGTAGAACCGCAGCGCCTCGACGTCGTCGAGGACCGGCAGCACGATGTGGCCCATCCCCTGGTCGCCGGTCACGAACTTCGCGGCGTACGGCGTGACGACGGGTCGCGACTCGTAGGTGATGCCGTGGAAGAGCTCGAACACGTTGTCCCACGGGTCGCTGAACCGGACCAGCTCCTGCACCCGGCGCTCGTCGAGCTCCGCCCGGGTGCCCTCCTCGAACTCCACGCCGGCCTTGGCGAGGTGCTCACGGGCCTCCTGCAGCGCGCGGTGGTCGGCGAGCTCCCAGCCGACACAGGCCAGCTGGTCGACGTCGCCCGGCTCGACGACGAGACGGGCAGAGACCTGGTCGATCCGCCAGTACTGGTTGGCGGGGTTGGGTCCGCGGCCCTCAGCGAGACCGAGCACCTTGCCGGCGAACTGCTTCCACTGGTCGAGGTCGGTGCTGGTCACCCGGACGTAGCCCATGGACTTGATGTCGATCATGACTGCGCCCTCTCCACGTGGCGGGCGAGGAACGACGTGGAGATCTCGGCGAACTCCTCGGCAGCCTCGATCTGGGCCCAGTGCCCGCAGTTCGGGAAGACATGCAGCGACGCCTTCGGGATCAGCTTGAGCGCGACCATGGCACCGTCGAGCGGGTTGACCCGGTCCTCGCGGCCCCAGGTCAGCAGCGTGTGCTTGCGGAGCTTGTGGGCCTCGCGCCAGAGCATGCCGTCCTCGGCGGTCTCGGGGTTCCAGAAGGACATCCCCATCGACCGCATCGCGTCCTGCGCACCCGGAGCGGTGGCGTCGGCGAACCGCTCCGCGACCAGCTCGTCGGTGACCAGCTTCTGGTTGACGACCATGCAGGAGATGAAGGCCCGCAGCCGCTCGGGCGTCGGGTCCGCACCGAAGTCCATCAGGCGCTGGACGCCCTCGGTCGGGTCGGCGTGGAAGAGGTTGAGCGAGAGTCCGCCCGGACCCATCAGGATCAGGCGGCCGACGCGGTCGGGGTAGGTGAGCGCCAGGCGCATCGCCGTACCTCCGCCCAGGCTGTTGCCGAGCAGGTGGATCCGGTCGATGCCGAGCTCGTCGAGCAGCTTGACCACGTAGTCGGCGGAGTGCCGGTAGTAGTTGCCCACCACCGGCGGCTTGTCGGACCCGCCGAAGCCGGGCTGGTCGACGAGCAGCGTGCGGAACGTCGACGCGAAGTGCGGCAGCGCGCGGCCGAAGTTGGACCACGCCGAGGCACCCGGCCCGCCGCCGTGCAGCATCACCAGCGGCAGTCCACCGCCCACGTCGGTCGACTCACCGGCCTCGTAGTAGTTGAGCGTGAGATCCCCCGCCTTGGCGGAGTGCTGCACCGACTCCTTGGTGAACGTCACGGTCAGTACATCCCCGGGTCGACCTTGTGGCCGAACTCGTGCGCGCCGTACATCTGCAGCGCCCGCTCGGGGTCGTTGGCCGCGTGCACGCGACCGGCGTGCGCATCGCGCCAGGCACGCTGGAGGTAGGTGCCCTGGGCGAGCGCCCGGCCACCGGAGGCCTCGAAGAGCGAGTCGATGGCGTCGATCGCGCGCTGGGTGCCGAGCACCTGGTCGCGACGGACCTTGAGCCGCAGACCGAGCGGGATCTTCTCGCCCTTGGCGACGTGGGCCTGCTCCTCGCGGATGTTGCTGACCAGCAGCGCCCAGGCCGCGTCGATCTCCGAGGAGGCCTTGGCGATCCGGACCGCGGCGAACGGGTCGAGCGACGCCTTCTCACCGAGGTACGCCGCCCGCACGCGCTTCTGCTGCATGTCGACGTGCTCGGCGTACGCCCCGGCCGCCATGCCGATGATCGGCGTGGTGATGGTGCCGGTGAAGATCGAGTGGAAGGGCAGCTTGTAGAGGTCGGAGGTGTTCTGCTCCTGACCCGGGCCGAAGCAGCGGCCGGTGTCGCCCATCGACAGCGTGAACGCGTCGGGGACGAAGACGTCCTCGACCACGATGTCGTTGGATCCCGTGCCGGACAGGCCGACCATGTGCCAGACGTCGTTGATCGTGTAGTTCTCGCGCGGCACCATGAACGTCTTGAAGTCGACGACCTGGTTCTCCTCGTTGAAGACGAGGCCACCGAGCAGCACCCAGCTGCAGTGGTCACAGCCCGACGAGAAGCTCCACTTGCCGGACAGGATGTAGCCACCGTCAGTGAGCTTCGCCTTGCCGGTCGGGGCGTACGACGAGCTCAGTCGCGTCGTCGGTGTCAGCACCCCACACCGCCTGCTGCGCCTCGTCGGAGAAGAGCGCGACCTGCCAGGGGTGCACGCCGACCACGCTGGAGACCCAGCCGGTCGAGCCGCACGCGCCGGCGATGTCACGCACCGCGGTGTAGAAGTCGACCGGGTCAGCCTCGTGGCCGTCGAACCGCTGGGGCTGCAGAAGTCGGAAGAACCCGACCTCCTCCAGCTCCTTGATCGAGGCCTCCGGGACGACCCGCAGACGCTCGGCCTCGTCGGCCCGCTCCCGGATGGTGGGAAGCAGGTCACGAACGCCGTCAAGAACAGCCTGGGACATCGACATCTCCTGTCATGGTGGGACAGGTTCGATACTAGAACACGTTCTCGTTTTGGTCGAGAAGCAGCGTGTTGCGAGCGTGATTCGTCAGTAGTCCTGGGGCTGCGCGAAGAAGCCGTCCGGGTCGTACGTCGCACGCGCCTGCGGCCAGTCGGCCGGCGTTGTCACCGAAGTACGCCGCCCGGTAGTCCTTGATCGTCGGGTCGGAGTAGTTGACGTAGGCGTGGTTGCCCCAGTGCGGGAGCATCGCGTCGCGGAAGCCGTGGACGTAGCCGTCGGCGGCCTTCGGCGTACCCGGCGGGAAGGTGGCGGTGTACTGCACGGTCGCGAGCGCCTTGCGGTGCACGAAGGCGGTGTCGGTCGGCGCGAGGTCCCGGACCTTCCCACCGAGTGCGTCGATCGAGATGCCGGCCTCCTTCAGTCCCGAGGACTCGGCCCCGTGCACCCGGTCGAGCAGGTCGCCGATGCCGCCGGCGTCGAGAGCGTCGTACGCCACGTGCGACGTCGCGGCGAACGCCTCGCGCCCGCCGGACCCGGCGTACGCCTGCATCGCCTCGAGGTAGCCGCGGACGTGGTCCGAGCGAACGTTCGGCGCCGGCACGTGGTCGAGCAGTCCCGCGAGCTGCGCGTCGAGCGCCGAGGTCGGACCGGTCCAGGTGCCCGAGAGCAGCAGCGTCGGGGTGCCGGCGTGGGTCGCCCCGCCCAATGCCTTCAGCGTCGACCACAGCCGCGCGTCGGCAGTCGGTGCCCATTGCTGCCACGCATCGATCACCGCCTCGGCCGCGTCGAAGGGCCACTCCAGGTAGACCGAGCTGATCGTCGGCGCGGCCGTCGTCTCGAACTCGAACGAGGTCACCACGCCCAGGTGTCCCCCACCGCCGCCGCGCAGCGCCCAGTAGAGATCCGGCTCGTCGTCGGCGCTCGCGGTGCGGAGCGTGCCGTCGGCGGTGACGACGCGCATCGAGCGGACGGCGTCGCAGGTCAGCCCCATCGCGCGGGTGAGCACCCCGACCCCGCCACCGAGCGTCAGCCCCGAGATCCCGACCGTCGGACAGGACCCGCCCGCGATCGCCCGGCCCCGCCCGCCGATCTCGTCGTAGACGTGCGCGAGCGCGGCACCGGCCCCGACGGTCGCGGTCTCGCCGCTGAGCTGCACCCGGTCCAGCGGGCGGCAGTCGATCACCAGCGCGCGGGGCCTGCCGCCGCCCGACCAGCCCGGATAGCTGTGCCCGCCCGACCGGATCGCGATCGGCAGGTCGTGGTCGCGGGCGAAGGACAGCCCGGTCGCCACGTCCCGCTCAGAGGCGACCGACAGCACCGCGAGCGGCCGCTCCCCGTCGTACCTCGGGTTCTGGAGGAGCCGGACCTGGTCGTACGCCGGGTCGCCGGGCCGCGCGAGTGAGCCCTGCGTCGACCGGCGCAGCTGTGCCCACGGGACCTTGCCGCTCGGAGCCGCCGAGGTCGACGCGCTCGGAGTGGGGGTCGGCGTCGGGACCGACGTGTCACTCCCGGACGTGCAGGCCGACAGCGCGCCGAGGGCGCCCGCCCCCAGGACCGCTCGCCGTGTCCAGGTCGCCACGACCGTCACGGTACGCAAGAATCCCTGACGTGGTGACCACCTCGCGTAGGACGCTCGTCAAGCGCTGGGGTGGCCGCGCCGTCGGTCTGACCATCACCGGCATCGGCCTCTACATCGTGGCGCCGAGCCTGATCACGATGTTCGCGTCCTGGCCGCAGCTCGCCGAGGTCGACGTCCCCTGGTTCTTCGTCCTGTTCGGTCTCCAGGTGGGTCGGCTGGTCTCGCTGTGGTGGCTCACCAAGCTCGCGCTCGCACCGGCCGACGAACGCGACGACGTCCCCCGGCTCGGCTGGGGCACGACGGCGACCGCCCAGCTGGCCGGGAGCGCAGCGGCGAAGATCCTTCCCGGTGGCGGTGCCGCGGGCGGAGTGGTGCAGGCGAAGGTGATGATCGACGCCGGCCAGCCGGGCAAGGACGTCGCCTCGGGCCTCGGCGCCATCGCCCTGCTCAACAACGCCGTGCTGTTCCTGCTACCGGTCCTCACCATCCCCGCCCTGCTCATCGGGCCGCCGCCGGCCGAGCAGCTCCAGCTCGGCCTGGTCGTCTCCGTGATCCTCGCCGCCGTGATCGTCACGATCGGCGTCACCGCACTCACCTGGCCCTCGGTGCTCGTCACGACCGGTCGTGGCATCGGGTGGGTCGTGCACCTGGTGCGCCGGAAGGTCACTCCGGCCGGCGTCGCCGCCGGTCTCGTCGCGCAACGCGACCGGATCGCGGCCGCGTTCCGCGGACGGTGGTGGCGCTCCGTCTTCGCGATGGCCGCGAGCCGGATGTTCGACTACGCGTCCCTGGTCGCCGCGCTGGTCGCCTTCGGTGCGCACGCCCGGCCCTCCGAGGTGCTGCTCGCCTACGTCGTCTCGCAGGCGCTCGCGATCGTCCCGATCACCCCGGGCGGCGTCGGTTTCGTCGACGTCGGCCTGACCGCGATGCTGGTGCTGATCGGGGTCCCGACCGACACAGCCGTGATCAGCACGCTGCTCTACCGGCTGTTCTCGTTCTGGCTGCCGATCCCCCTCGGCGCCTTCGCCTGGGCCGGCTGGCGGATCTCGCGCCGTGCCTGATCGCTAGGTCCGCCGGTGGAACCTGACTCGGTCATCGTGTGGCAATGCGGGCCATTTACTTCCCGAAGACGGCCGCCTAGCGTGTTGCGCCAACCACTGGGGGTGCTCGTGCGCCGTGTACTTGTCGTCGTCAGAGGAGGCGGGCCGTGAAGGTACGACCTGGAAGTGTGACCCGGGGAGTCGGTGTTGCGCTCGCTTGCCTGGCGCCGGACCGGTCCATGCGCTCGGGCGTCTTGCTCGCGGCGTTCACGGGTGGCTGGTTCCTCAACCGGCCGGGACTCCAAGTCTTCACGATCATCCCCGATGCGACTGAGCCGTGGAAGCGCGCCACCGTGCCCTTCGCGACCTCCGTGACGTCGTGGTCAGCCGTGATGCTCGCGGCGACGACCGCAGTGCGTAGGACACGAGTGCCCGTCCCGATCGCTGCGGTCGTGCTGGGAGGCGGCCTTGTCGTGATCGACTCGGTTCTCGCCGATCTGGGCGAGGCGCGCGACGCGGCGAAGGCTGCGGAGCCCGACGGGATCGGAACCCGCCGATGTCCGTGCATAGCGATGGCGTGGTCAGCACGACCGGCACCTGGGATCGCGAGCCGGTCTCGAGCGTCAGCGCGGCGGTCCACCGCGCAGGAGCTGGCCGAGCGCGACTCGCCGGAGCCGGATCCACTCCACCTGGGTGAGGACCACGACGGCGACGATCAGGGAGACCGGTCCGAGGAGCACCCACGGCGAGACGGTGACGGCCGGTGTGCTCGCCTGCCCTGTGACGCTGTCCAACGACAGCTGCCCGAGCATGGCCACGGCTGCGCTGAGCCCCAGGGCGAGACCGGCGAGCGCCCCGATCAGGACCGGTGCCAGCAGCTCACCGCCCAGGACGGACCGCAGCTCACGGTCGCGAAGTCCGAGAGCACGCAGACGCCCCAGGGAAGCCGCGCGCGGGTCGGCTTCGCTCGCAGCCGCCATCACGACGCCGAGGATCGCGAAGAGCAGCAGCAGGAGAGATGCCGCCACGGCCAGTCGCACCAGGCCCTTGACGAGGGGCGCATCGCGGCGACCGGCCAGCGCGTCCGAGTAGAGCTCGACCTCGTCAGACTGCCTGACCTGTGCTCGGAGTGCCGCTGCGGCGCCCGGCCCGACCACCCAGACGGTGTCGGGCTCTGCTACCCCTCCGGCGCGGGCGTAGGTCGCCGCGTCCACGACGACCACGGGTTCGAAGGTGTCCCGGACTCGCGGCGCCGTCCCGACCACGCTCAACCTCACGGGGGGACCGTCGTCGCTTCGGATCGAGAGACCGTCCTGCAGGCCGGCCGCCCCGCCGAGCAGCAGGGCCGGCACGTCGGTGCCGTCGTCATCGGCCAGCCGACCGAGCTGGGGCGCATCGGGAAGTGCGCTCACGGCCAGGAGGTGCTCGTAGGCGGACGCGTCGACCACCGCGAGCAGCACCGTGTCCGCGCTCGTCCCCGACGTGGCGGGCACGGCGTCGTCGATCCGGACGGCGACGGCGGCCCTGACTCCCGGGGCGGCAGCGGTCGCGCGCGCCACGTCGGTCGCCGAACGTCCTGACGACAGCGTCGCGCGAGCGTCGCCGCCGACGCTCAGCAGAGCACCGGCTGCCTGCCCACGCTGCTCGGTGCTGGTCAGCGTGATGGCGAAGGTGAGCTGCGCGACTGCCACCGTGATCACGACCAGCGGCAACGCACGGGCACCCGTCTCGCGCACCCTGGCCGCGACGAAGAAGGCGACACCGCCCGAGGTCCGCCGAGCGCTGTCGAGGAGCAGGCGTGTCAACGCAGGCACCGCTGCAACGACGAACAGGGCGCCGGCGATGGTCCACCAGACCGGAGCACCGGCCGCCGTCAGGTCGCCACCGTCGCTGACGACGCCCCGCTGCCGCAGGGCCACGAAGGAGAGAGCGGCGGCGACCACCACCGCAGCCACGGCCACGACGCGGCGCAGCCGCCGGCCACGGGCCACGACCCGTCGGGCGTTGCGGTTGGCCGGCGTACGACGGGGATCCGTGGCACGCGACGCGAGAACCGCTCCCCTGGCTCCTGCGGCGGCCGCGGCGAGGAACGGGACCGCGAACCACCAGGACCACCCGGTGTCCCCGACCGCGAGCCACGCGCAGAGCACTCCGACGACCACCCCGGCGAGCACCCACCCGGCTGCCTCGATGAAGAGCTCGCCAGCGATCTCGGCCAGGGTCGCTCCGCGTTCGCGGGTCAGCAGGACGGAGGGTGCTCGGCGACGCACGAGAAGGTCCGCGGCCAGCCACAGGACGAGCAGGGCGCACACGAGAAGTGCCAGGAGCAGCACGTCAGCCTGTCCACGGGCAGCGGCGATCTCTGACCGCCCGTGCTCCAGGACCTGGTCGAGCGCGCTGTCCCAGACCGCTCCGCCCGCCACCTGCGGGGTCGCCTTCAGGGAGCCGATTGCCCGCACCAGGTCGTCCGAGTCCGACCACCGCACGGCATCCGGTCGCGGCGTCGCGAAGATGCGTTGGTTCAGATCGACAGCGGGTACGGCGAGCTGCAGGTCGGGCAGGGCAGCGGCCGAGACGAGCGCCCCCGCCGCCGCGGTGTGCACCCCCGCCGAGACACCCTGGACCGGCTGCAGCAGCTGCGGGACCGGCTGCCACACCTGCTCGCCGGGGTCGCTCGCCACGAAGATCCCGCTCACCCGGGCTGCGACCGGGCGTCCCTCCTGGTCCTTCATCGGGAGCCGGTCACCGGGTCGCAGTCCCAGCGCCGTCGACGCCGCCCTCGACAGGGCGACCTGGACGGGCCAGGGCGCCGCGTCGAGCGGCGACCTCGGTCTTCGCGCGGTCGGCGCCGACCGTGGCTCGTGGTGGGCCACCCGAGATGTAGCGCACGCGAGGAGCGCCTTCGGGGCCGTCGATGTAGGCCAGCGTGAGGTAGCGCCCGGGTCCGGCATCGAGCAGCTGAAGGGGTGTGGTCGTGACGGCGCTGATCCCCGGCTGCACCACGGCGGCGACCCGGTCCGGGAGAAGCAGCTGGGCGCCGACCACGGCCGCATGGAGCTTCTCGGCCGCCCGGGGATCGCGCGTCCGCGTGTCGTAGGTGATCTCCCCTCGGGCGAACGTCCCCACGACGGTGCCCTGGGCCCCGGCCCTGCGGACGGAGTCAGCGAGGGCCTGGTCCGAGGCGCGCGTCGTCAGTGGACCCGCCACTGCCAGCAGCGACGTCGTGAGCGCGACGACCATCGCCATCAGGACGAGCGGGCCGGGGTCGGTGCGCATCCGTCCGACGATGCTCGGCACGTGCAGCCTCGGTCGAGCGAGCATCGTCACTCACTCTCCCGCAGCTGCGTCAGGTCCGAGGCACCGACCTGCGAGACCGCCGCCACCGCCGCGATCGCCAGGCCCGCGGCGACGAGACCTCCCGCAAGCAGGGCCTCTATCCCCCAGGGCCACACCAGGACCGCTGACGGGACCGGGGCCGTCCCGTCCTCGGACCGGACCAGGTCCCGGCAGAGCGCGACCGCGGCTCCTGCGCCGATCACCACCCCGGTGACGACGAGGGCGACCAGGAGCAGGCCGTGCTGCACGAAGACGAGTCTCCGGGCTCCGCTCCGGGGCAGGCCGAGGGCGCGCAGCCTCGCGACCTCGGCCGTCCGCCTTCGCTGGTCCGCGCTCACGACGAGCACAGCCCCCGCGAGGAACAGCAGCACGGCAGAACCGGCGACGGTCGCGTACGCGACGGGAAGGACGACCTGCATCGGGCCGCCGGTCAGGTCGGCGGTCACCCGCTCCCGCGTCGTCACGTCGCCCAGCTCCAGTCCGCGCAGTGCGCTGGCCGCCCCGGTGTCGGGATCGGACACCCAGAAGCCGTCCACGGCGGGCTCGAGCTGCCCGCGGCCGATCAGGGCGCGGGACACCGTGTCCACGTCGGCCAGTACGGCGACCCGCCCCGGCGCGGAGGGGATCGTCGAGACGATGTCCACGACGTGCAGCGTGAGGGTGCTGTTGCTGACCGTGGCGGACAGCTCGCCACCGACCTTGGTGCCGAGGGCGTCGGCCAGCGCCTGGGAGACGGCGACCGGGACCGACGACGGCGGGTCGAACGACGTGGCGAGCACGTCGCCCTCTTCGTACAGGAGGTAGGAGACCTGTACCCGCGCTTGCGTCGTCAGGACGACTGCGTCCGCGGTCTGCCGCGCGGAGACCGACGAGGCGACGACGACACCGTCGGTGCCGAGCACCTGTTCGTGCCAGTCGGCAGCAGGGTCGGCGCCTCGTCCGGGGATCCGCAGCGACACGGAGACCGGGGAGCCCGAGTCGTCTCCGGCCACATTGCTTCCGTCGTCCTGGAAGCTCAGCCGGACCGCCACGACCTCCTCGCCTGTCCCGGGGGTCACCGACCAGCTCAGGGGGTGGGACCTGCCGTCGACCGGCACCGGCGCGGCCTCCAGCGTGCTGCGGAGCCCCGTGGCGTCCTGCACGACCATGGTCGGGGTCACGGACACCACCACCCCCGGAGGGGCGTGGCCGACCACCGTGACTCCGGCGCCGCCGGCGGGCAGCGGTGACCCCCGGACCAGGTCGGCCGGCATCAGCCGGTCGCCGATGTCGGACCACGTCGCGCTCCCGTCGAGACGTCCGCGGAGGAAGGTGCCTGCGTGCCGCGAGTCGATCGCCACCAGCTCGGGCGGCTCTCCCGGTCGGCCGAGGAACTGCCCCAGGGTCAGGAGACGTGCGGTGACCGGCGACACGAGCGATCCGTCGGTCTCCGGATCGTCGCCGAGCGCCGCGCGCACGATGCTCGTGGCGTCATCGGCGGTCGGCGGGGCATCGAGCGCGAGGGACAGGTCCGTGCCCACGCGCAGGTCCGCCTGGTCGCGCTGCGAGCGCTCCCACGTCGCGTGGGTCGCGACGCCGAAGGCCGCAGCCGCGGACGCGAGCGAGAGCAGCACCAGCGCCGTCCCGGCACCGACGCGGAGCGCCGGCGGGCTGAGGGACAGCGGCAGGAGTGAACGGGACCGGCGCGCGACCCCGGCGGCCGTCGCGAACAGGGGTGGCAGGGCGCGCACAGCCACGACGGTGACCGCGGCCAGGCACACCGCGGGTGCGAGCAGCAGCAGGGTGTCGCCGGCGGCGGACGTCGGCGACCGGGAGTCGAGCTGCCACCAGGCGGCGACCGCGGCCACGAGGAGCAGCACGTCGATCCCGGAGCGAGCCCACGCGCGCCGGCGACCCGGTGGACGACTGGCGTCCGGGCTCAGGAGCGGCGACACCACGAGGACCAGGCTGAGGACGAGGGCACCCGCCGCCGCCACCACGAGGAGCCCCGGCGTGACGGTCGGGGCCTCGGTCAGCTGGGCGGCCCGCAGGCTCGGCAGCCGGGTCACCGCGGCGTACGCAACGGCGGCCGCCGGCACTGCCACGACCACCGACACCGCGGCGAGCAGGACCGACTCGACCAGGGCAGCGCCGAGCTGCTGGCCGGGTGAGAGGCCGAGGGCGGTCAGCAGCTCCCGCTCGCGCGTCCGGCTGTCCGCGAGGAGCCGACCGGCCAGCACGAGAGCAGCGATCCCCAGCATGGTGTCCAGCAGCAGGGCGACGAGCACCGCTGACCGGGTGGTGGCCTGCTGGGCATGCAGCCGATCGAGGGTCGCCGGAAGCCCCGACCCGACCCGGGTGATCTCGGCCGAGTCGCCCACCCGCTCCGAGAGCAGGGTGGTGGCACCGCCCAAGGAGCTCACCGTCGCGCGCAACGTGGCGTCGTCGGCGGTCCTCAGGTCGGGCTGGCCGTCCACACGCAGCGCGGCCAGGTCGAGGCCGGTGCCGACCAACGCAGCGTCGCCGACCAGGAACGGTCCGTACGCCGCAGTGGTCATGCCCCCGGTGGTGAAGGCGGGGTCCGACCCCGCGCCCGCCAGCGGGTCGCTCTCGGCGGCAGGGTCCGGCAGGCCACGGAAGGTCCCCACGATCACGATCGTCGCTTGGTGCTCGCTCGCGCCCAGCCCCGCGCCGGGACCCAAGGTCAGGCGGTCGCCGATGTGGAGGTGCAGCGCGCGGGCCGCGGCGTCCGGGGCGACGGCCTCGACCGGGCTCCCGGCGCCGTCATCGGGCCACCTGCCCGACGTCAACGTCCCGCGTCCCGCCGCCGCGTCGGTCGCCGCGACGTAGCCGAACCGGCCGGTGTCGCCGATCTCTCGCATCTCGGACGTCGCCGTGCTGACCAGCGAGGGATGCATCGGGGCGAGGACGTCCCGGACCACGTCGCGGGCCTCCTGCCGCGTGGCGTCGAGGTCGCGTCCCGCCACACCCACGACGTAGGCGGTCACATCGACGTCGTCCGGCTGCGAGCGCTGCACCTGCTCGGAGAAGGACCTCGGCCCGGTCACCCCCAGCAGCAGTGCGTAGAAGCCCATCAGGGTCGTGGCCGCGACGACCAGGACCACGATCGCCGCCAGCAGTCGGCGTTGGACCCAGGCTCGTCGGACGACGAGCCTCAGCACGGCCGATGGTCATCTCAGGTCCCGACCCGGCCGTCGGCGATGGTGAGCACGCGGTCCGCCAGCGCGACCAGCACCGGGTCGTGCGTCGCCACGACGGCGGTGACGCCCTCGGACTCGACGATGCCGCGCAGCAGCGCCATCACGGCGAGGCCGGTCTCGGCATCGAGCTGCCCGGTCGGCTCGTCCGCGATGAGCAGCCGCGGCGAGCCGGCCAGTGCTCGGGCGATCGCCACGCGCTGCTGCTGCCCGCCCGACAGCTCACCGGGTCGTTGCTCGGCGTGCTCGCTCAGCCCGACCAGGTCGAGGAGCAGCGCCGCCCGGTGCTCGCGCTCGGCCACCGGCGTACGACGCAGGCGGAGCGGGACGCCCACGTTCTCGGCGGCGGTGAGCGCCGGCAGCAGCCCGAAGGACTGGAAGACGTAGGAGACCGTCTCGCGACGTACGGTGCTCAGACCCGCGTCGTCGAGAGCGGTCACCTCGATCCCGTCGACGTGGACCGTCCCGGTGTCCGGGCGGTCCAGGCCGCCGAGCAGGTTGAGCAGGGTCGTCTTGCCCGAACCGGAACGGCCCACCACGGCGACCATCTCGCCGGACGCGACCTCGAGGGAGACGTCGCGCAGGGCGTGCACGATGCTCGGCTCGGAGCCGTAGGTGCGGGACAACCCGCGTGCCGAGACCATCGGCGACCCCGCGGGAGACGTCACCGCGCCTCACCACGGTCGGAGCGGATCTCGATCCGGTCCTCGGTGAGCGCGAGGCGGACCCGGTGGGTCAGCTCCAGGGCCTCGCGGAACTCGCGGGGCACCTGGACGCGCCCGGCCCGGTCCATGACCGCGAACTCCTCGGCGATCCCGGGGACACCCTCCACCTCGTCGCTGCGCAGGACCTCGCTGCTGGTGCGACCGTCACGGATGGCGACGGTGCGAGCCACCTGACCGCTCACGGCGGCGTCGTGGGTGACGATGACGACGGTGGTGCCCCACTCGCTGTTGGCCGTCCGCAGGGCGGCGAAGACCTCCTGCGCCGTCGCGCTGTCGAGCTCGCCGGTCGGCTCGTCGGTCAGCAGCACCTCGGGGCGGTTGGCGAGCGCGACGCAGATGGCCACCCGCTGCTGCTCCCCTCCGGACATCTGGTGCGGCTTCAGGTGTGCGCAGTGCTGCACGCCGAGGGTGTCGAACAGCTCCGCGGTCCGCAGCTTCCGCTCGCGTCGCGGCACCCCGGCGAAGCTCTGCGGGAGGTCGACGACCTGGCTGGCCGTGAGGTAGGGCACCAGGTTGCGCGTGCTCTGCTGTCGCACGAACCCGACCACGTGCCGGCGGTAGTGCACCCGTTCGCGACGCGTCATGCCGAGCAGGTCGTGCCCCGCCACCCGCGCCCGACCGGCCGTCGCTGCGTCGACCCCGGCCAGCACCTGGAGCAACGTCGACTTGCCGGAGCCCGAAGCGCCGACGATCGCGATCATCTCGCCGTCGTGCACCAGCAGGTCGAGGCCCTGCAGCGCCTGCACCTCGACCGTGTCGGTCTGGTAGATGCGGAGCAGGTTGTCGCACACGATGACCGCGTCGTGACCGAACTCGGGCGGGCGTTCGACGGCGCTTCCCATGTCCTGCCCTCCTCCGATCACCCAGGACCGGACCGGTGCGGGCCTGGTGCGCGCGGGCTCCACCCTCGCGTCGCGACTGTACCCAGCGGAGCCGGTCCGAGTGGGCAGGAATCGCGGCCGACCTTCTTTTCGATACGGACCCGTTCCGTTTCGTGATAGTGTTCGCCGGCGTGGACACGACCGACGCCGCCCTCGCCGAGGAGCGACCGCCGAGGCCGCCCCCGGGACCCGAGCCGCGACGAGGCGATCATCGACGCGTCGATCGACGTCCTGGTGCGCGACGGCTACGACCGCCTGTCGATGGAGGGCGTCGCCGCCGCGGCAGGCGTCGGCAAGGCCACCGTCTACCGCCGCTGGAGCAACAAGGCCGAGCTCGTCATCGATGCGATGGCGACGCTCAAGCCCGCCATCGACACCATCGACACCGGCTCGCTCGACGGCGACATCGAGCTGATGATCGTCGCGTCGTGCAGCCCGCACTCGCAGCGGCTGCTGCAGGTGATGGTGAGCATCTGCTCGGCCCTCCCCCGCGAGCCCGAGCTGCTCGAGGCCTTCAAGACCCGCTTCACCGAGCCGCGCATCGCGCGCATCACCGCGATGCTCGAGCGCGCCCGCGACCGCGGCGAGCTCGGCCCCGACGTCGACGTCGCCATGGCCGCGAGCCTGGTGCCGTCGCTCATGCTGCAGCGCGCGCTCATGACCGGCCAGCCCGCCGGTCGCGCCTACGCCGAGCAGGTCGTGGGCAGCGTGCTGCTCCCGGTGCTCGGACGCCCGCCACGACCCATCTCGACCACCGACACGGAGACACCCCATGACTGACGCACCACCCTCGCCCGACGACCCGCAACGGCGGGCTCGCCCTGGCCGTGATCTGCGTCGCGCAGCTCATGGTCGTGCTCGACGCCACCGTCGTGAACGTCGCGCTGCCCAGCATCCGCGCCGACCTCGACTTCTCCGCCGACAACCTCACCTGGGTCGTCACCGCCTACTCGCTCGCCTTCGGCGGGCTCCTGCTCTTCGGCGGACGCACCGGCGACCTCTTCGGTCGCCGTCGCATGTTCATGATCGGCATCGCGCTCTTCGCGGGCGCATCGCTCGTCGGCGGGTTCGCCAACAGCGAGGTGATGCTGATCGGCGCCCGCGCCGCGCAGGGCGCCGGCGGCGCCATCGCCGCGCCCACGGCGCTCGCGCTGCTGGCCACGACGTTCACCGAGCCGGCGGCACGCGCCCGCGCCTTCGGCGTGTTCGCGGCCATGGCCGCGTCCGGTGGCGCGCTCGGGCTGCTGCTCGGCGGCGTGCTGACCGACTTCGCCAGCTGGCGCTGGGCGCTGTTCATCAACGTCCCGATCGGCGCGATCGTGCTCTTCCTGGCGCCGCGCGTGCTCAACGAGTCGCAGGGCTCGGGCACGAAGCTCGACCTGCCCGGCGCGATCACCGTCACCGCCGGCATGTCGACCCTGGTCTACGGGCTGACCAAGGCCGCCAGCGACGGCTGGGGCTCCACGACCACCATCGTGACCCTCGCCATCGCCGCGGCCCTGCTGGTCGCGTTCGTGATCATCGAGCACGTCTCGACGCACCCGCTGATGCCGTTCCGGATCTTCGCCAACCGCAACCGCACCGGCGCCTACCTGATCATGCTCTTCCTCGCGGCGGCGCTCTTCACGACCTTCTACTTCCTGGCGCAGTACCTGCAGAACGTGCACGGCTGGAGCCCGCTCCACACCGGCGTCGGCTTCCTGCCGATGCCGACGACGATCATGTTCATGTCCATCGTGGTGGTCCGACGACTGATCCCGAAGATCGGCATCCGCCCGTTCCTCACCGTCGGCCCGATCCTCGCCATCGCTGGCGATGGTCGTCGTTCTCGCAGCTCGACGCGAGCAGCAGCTACTGGCCGTTCCTCGGATCGCATCCTGCTGCTCGGCCTCGGCATGGGCTGCAGCTTCGTGCCGCTGACCATGACCGCCGTCAACGGCGTCGCGCCGCACGAGACAGGCCTCGCCTCGGCGCTGCTCAACACCGGCCAGCAGGTCGGCGGCGCCATCGGTCTCGCCGTCTTCGGCACGGTCTTCGCCCACGCCGCGGCCGACCGCGCCAGCGAGCTCGGCCGTCTCGCCGGCACCGCCGCGGGACAGGCCGACGTCTTCGTGGCCGGCCAGCAGCACGCCTTCGAGGCGGCCATCGTCGTGACGGCGCTGGCGCTCATCGCGTCGCTGGCGCTCATCCGCGTCAACAAGGTCGCACCGCCGGCTGCCGCCCCCGCCGCTGCCCCTGCCCTCGCGGACTGAGGCGCTGACTCAGAGCCCGAACGCCGACCGCAGCGCGTCCACCTGGCTCGCCCGGAACTCGCGGGCGACGGGCTTGCCGGCGAACGCGTCGAACCCGTGGAACGCGCCGGGGACGACGTACGTCGCGCAGCCGACTCCCGCGGCGCGCAGCGCCTCGGCGTAGGCCAGGTCCTCGTCGTGGAAGAGGTCGAGGGTGCCGACGCCGATCCAGGCCGGCGGCAGACCGACGTAGTCCTCGCACCGCGACGGCGCTGCCGTCGGGTCGACCCCGGGCCGGCCTGGTTCGTGACCGAGGTAGCTGGACCAGCCGTAGTGGTTGGCCTCGTTGCTCCACAGCCGACGGTAGGCCCGGTCCGGGTCGGGGCGTACGGCGGTCCGGTCGTCGAGCATCGGGTAGACCAGCAGCTGCAGGCACAGCGACGGCCCGCGCCGATCGCGTGCCGTCAGCGCCATCGCCGCCGCGAGCCCGCCGCCGGCACTCCCGCCACCGACGGCGACCCGCTCCGGGTCGATCCCCGGCTGCTCGGCCAACCAGCGACAGCGCGTCGAAGCAGTCGTCGCGCGCTGCCGGGAAAGCGGTGCTCGGGGGCCAGCCGGTAGCGGACCGTCGCCACGACCACACCCAGCTCGTCGGCGATGGCTCGCAGCACCGGCTCGTCCTGCACCGGGCTGCCGATCAGGAGCCCGCCGCCGTGGATGTAGAGCAGCGCGGGGCTCGGCGTCGGCGCGTGGGCCGGCCGGTAGACGCGGATCGCCGCCGTGTCCGACACCTGGGTCTCGACGAAGTCCGGACTGACCGGCAGCCGGGCGATCGCCTTCCGGATCCACGGCACGAGCCGCGGGCTGACCGCAGCTCGCGGCAGCAGCCGAGACCCCGCGCGCAGGTCGGGGTGGAAGCGGCGAGCGCCGCCCAGGCGACTAGACATCGGCGAACGCCGGGCTCAGGAAGGCGTCGAGGTACGCGACCAGCGATGCGCGGGAGGTGACGTCGACCGCACGGCCCGGGACCCCGACCAGCGAGACCACGATCCGGATCACCCACTCCGCCCCGGCTACGACGTCGAGGTCACGACGGACCAGGCCGCGGTCCTGCGCCGCCGTCAGCTGGTCGACCCAGAAGCCCGCCAGACCGGGGACGACCTCGTGGACGAAGGTGCCCATCACCTCGGCGTACTCCTGCGGCTCGGACTCCGCCAGGGCGAGCGCGAGGGTGCCGAGCGGCGCCTCGCTCGACATCAGCACGGCCTCGGCCACCATCCCCGAGATCGTGGCTGCCGCAGACACCCGCGCGTTCGCCGCCGCCCAGAACTCCTCGTCGCGCCGGATCAGCGCCGCCGAGACCAGCGTCGCCTTGTCCGGGAAGAAGCGGTAGAGGTACGCCCGGGACAGCCCGGCCTCGTCGGCGACCGCCTGGACCGTCGTACGCCGGATGCCGTCGCGTCGCAGGCACGCCTCGGCAGCGTCGAGGATGCGCTCGCGCGAGCGGTCGCGGGCGGTCATGAGAGCTGGTAGTCGGCCGGATCGGGGCGGCGGGTCCAGGCCCAGTAGTCGACGATGCGGAACGGGTTCAGCCCGTGCACGTCGCCCTCGGCGTTCTTGTAGTAGTTGTGCTCGATGTGCGGCGACGCCCACACCATCGTCTGCGCCTCGGCCTGGACCCGCTCGTACCAGTCGTCGTACGCCGCGCGCGTCGGCTCGATCGCGCCGTGCCCGCCCTCGGCGAGGAGTCGGAGGCACTCGACCATGAAGCGCGACCTCGCACTCCGAGGCGAAGATGATGCTGCCGCCGCTGGCCAGGTTGGTGTTCGGGCCGTAGAGCAGGAAGAGGTTCGGGAAGCCCGTTGACCGTCACGCCGAGGTGGGCGCGCGGCGCGCTCCCCCAGGTCTCGCGCAGGTCGAGGCCGTCGCGTCCGATGATCCGCAGCGGCAGCAGGAAGTCGTTGACCCGGAAGCCGGTCGCCCAGACGACGACGTCGGCTCGTGGTGCTCGCCGTCGGCTGTCGACGACGCCGTCGGCCTCGAGCCGCTCGACCCCGGCGCGCACCAGGGTCACGTTGTCCCGGCTGAGCGTCTGCAGCCAGCTGCCGTTGTCCTGCAGGGTGCGCTTGCCGGTCGCCGGGTAGTCCGGCACGACCTTCGCGACCAGCTCGGGATCGTCGGGCAGCTGGCTGGTGATCCAGTCGGTGAACATCGCGCGAGCGATGTCGTTGACCTCGCTGACCGACGTCGCCTGCGGCTCCCAGGCAGGGTCGACCTTCGCCGCGACCAGCCCCGCGTCGCAGCCCGGCCAGAAGATCAGGAACCGGAACCACCGGCCGTAGAACGGCAGGTGCCGGATCGCCCAGCCGACACCGGGCCCGACCTCGTCGTGGTAGCCCGGGTTCGGGAACATCCACTGGGCGCTGCGCTGGACGACGGTGAGCGAGGCGACCCGGTCGGCGATCGCGGGCGCGAGCTGGAACCCGGTCGCACCGGCCCCGACCATCACCACGCGCTTGCCGGTGAGGTCGACGTCGTGGTCCCACTCGGCCGTGTGGAACGCGGGTCCGTCGTACGCACCGGGCACCTCGGGCACGAACGGCCGGTTCATCTGGCCGACGGCCGCCACCACGGCGCGCGCGATCGAGCGTCGTAGCCGTCGTCGAGCTCGACCGACCAGGTCCCGGCGGCCTCGTCCCACGTCGCGCCGACGACCTCGGTGGAGAAGCGGGTGTGCGCGCCGAGGCCGTGCTTGTCGAAGACCCGCTGGAAGTACGCCTGCACCTCGGGCTGCTGCGGCGAAGAACTCGGTCCAGTGGTCGGCGGGCTCGAAGCTGTAGCAGTAGAAGTGGCTGCCGACGTCGACGCGCGCGCCCGGGTAGGAGTTCTCCCACCAGGTGCCGCCGACGCCGGCGTTCTTCTCGACGATGACGAACGGGAAGCCGGCCTCGGCGAGCCGGATCGCGGCGAGGATGCCGGACATCCCGGCGCCGATGACGAC
Source organism: uncultured Actinomycetota bacterium (assembly GCA_963696245.1). GTDB lineage: Bacteria > Actinomycetota > Actinomycetes > Propionibacteriales > Nocardioidaceae > Nocardioides. The sequence goes on along the minus strand of CAVOJM010000003.1, from coordinate 385,015 downwards.
CACCGGGTAGTCGGCGGCACCGCCGACGGGTCCGCCCGCGCGGCGGTCGACGCCGTCGAGCTCGAGCTCCTCGAGCATCATCGGGACGTACTCGTCGCCGACCTCGGCGCCGACGATCCAGGCCATCAGCTGCTTGACCAGCTCGGGCGACGACGGGCTCGGGCTCCGGGCAGCCGCGGTCGCGCCAGTCGCGGATCACGTCGAGCGCGAAGCGCGCGTGCCGCCGCCTGGGCCTCCGGGTCCATGAATCCCTGGTACTCGTTGAGGAAGCTGCCCGAGCGGGCGCAGCTCGCTCGTCGAGGATCGCGGCCCGGTCCTCGGGGCGGCTCATGTGCACGCACGAGACCAGCAGCGCGGGCACCGAGAGGTCCTCCAGCGCCGCGGCGATCTGCTCGTCGGAGAAGTCGGCGGCCGTGAACGGCAGGCCGGCGTGCACGTTGCGCATGCGCCGTAGAGTACACACTTTTCAGAATCTGTAAACAGCCCTACGGTGTGCGCCATGCGCTCCGTCATCGTCACCGGACCCGGCCAGATCGCCGTCGAGACCGTCCCCGACCCGGTCCTCACCGGCCCGGGCGACGCCCTGGTCCGCGTCGAGTCCTCGGCCATCTGCGGGTCCGACCTCCACTTCTACGACGGCGACCTGCCGTTCTTCCCGGTCGCGGTCGGCCACGAGGTGATCGGCGAGGTCGTCGAGGTCGGCGCCGACGTACGCCGCTTCCGCGTCGGGCGACCGGGTCCTCGTCGCCTCGGTCGCCGGGCTGCGGGCAGCTGCGTCGGGCTGCGCCGACCGGCGACCCCGTCACCTGCGTCCAGGGCCCGAAGGTGTTCGGGGCCGGCGAGCTCGGCGGCGGGCAGAGCGAGCTGCTCGCCGTACCCGCCGCGGACTTCCAGCTGCTCCGCATCCCGGACGGGATCGACGACGAGGCGGCACTGCTGCTGACCGACAACCTCGGCACCGGCTGGGCAGGCGCGCAGCGCGCGGACATCCCACCGGGCGGCACCGTCGTCGTCCTCGGGCTCGGCGCGGTCGGCCAGTGCGCGGTCCGGTCGGCGCTGCTCCAGGGCGCCGGGCAGGTCCTCGCGTTCGACCCGGTCGCCGGCCGCCGCGAGCTCGCGCGCCGGCGTCGGGCGCGGTCGAGCGTCGACGGGCCGCTCCTGGACGCGGTGATGGAGGCGACCGGAGGGCGCGGTGCCGACGCGGTGATCGACGCCGTCGCCATCGACGCCACGCTCGACGACGCCTTCGCCGCGTCCGCGCCGGCGGCACCGTCTCGGTGATCGGCGTGCACGACATGAACCCGTACCCGCTGCGGCGCCCTGATGGGCGTCTACCGCAGCATCACGCTGCGCATGACGACGGCGCCGGTCCATCGCACCTGGGCGGAGCTGGTGCCGCTCGTGCAGCACGGCCGGCTCGACACCAGCGGCCTCTTCACCCACACGTTCGCGCTCGAGGACGCCGCGGCGGCGTACGCCGCGGTCGCGGCCCGCGGGTCCGACTGCCTGAAGGCGAGGTTCCTGCTGTGAGCCGCACTGGACGGAAAGCGCGTCATCGTCACCGGTGGCGCGTCCGGCATCGGGCTGGCCACCGCCGAGGTGCTGGTCGAGCGCGGCGCGAAGGTCGCGATCTGGGACCTCGCGCCAGACACGCTGGCGGTCGCTGAGCGAGTCGGTGCCCACGGCCAGGTCGTGGACGTCACCGGCGATCTCGACGGCCCCGGTGGCCGAGGCGGTCGCCGCGCTCGGCGGGCCTGACCGGGCTCGTGCACGCCGCCGGACGGGTGGCCCCGGAGCCGATCGGCGCGCTCACCGCCGACTCCTGGGACGGGGTGCTCGACGTGAACCTGCGCGCCCATGCGCTGCTCGTCGCAGGCGGTGCTCCCCCACCTCGACCGGAGCGCCGGCCCGTCGATCGTCGGCGATCTCGTCGATCGAGGGCATCGCGGCCAACCCGTGGATCCCGTCGTACTGCGCATCGAAGGCCGGCCTGCTCGGCCTGACCCGGTCGATGGCCGCCCAGCTCGGCGCCGAGGGCATCCGGGTCAACTCCGTCTGCCCGGGCTTCGTGGTCACGCCGATGCTCCAGCCGGCGCTCGACATCCCCGAGCTCAAGGCGGAGTTCGAGCAGGCGACGCCGCTGGGGCGGATGGCTCAGCCGCGCGAGATCGCCGACGGCCGTCGCGTTCCTGCTGTCCGACGACGCGTCGTTCGTCACCGGCACCGAGCTCGTCGTCGACGGCGGCCTGATCTGCAAGCACTGACGCTCACGGTGGTTGAGGTGCGAGCGAAGCGAGCCGCTCACGGTGGTCGAGGTGCCGAGCGAGCCGCTCACGGTGGTTGGTGCGAGCGCAGCGAGCCTCGAAACCACCTTGTCCACCGGCGATCGACATGCGGTTGCTCGGAAGCGGCCACATCCGCACCCTGGCGTGATGCCGTACACCTACATCGTTCGCTGCGCGGACGACACCTACTACGTCGGCAGTACCTGGGACCTCGAGGGACGCGTCTGGCAGCACAACAGCCCGGACCTCGGTGCGGCGTACACCCGCCACCGGCAGCCGGTGACCTTGGTCTGGAGCTGTTGGTACGACTCGATCGATCGGAAGCGTTCGCGTTCGAGAAGAGGGTGCAGGGGTGGAGCCGGAAGAAGCGCGAGGCGTTGATCCGCGGTGAGTTCGAAGCCCTTCCCGATCTCTCGAGGCGTACCGCCGTCCAACGCCGCATGCGCGAGGAGGGTGGTTTCGAGGCTCAGGCCTAGCGGCCTTCGCACCTCAACCACCGTGTCGGTGGTTGAGGTGCGCGAGCGACCACGTCGTCAGCGTACGACTGTCACGGTGGTTGAGGTGCGAGCGAAGCGAGCCGCTCACGGTGGTTGAGGTGCGAGCGAAGCGAGCCTCGAAACCACCTCGACGTCAGGAGTTGGCTGCTTCCTTCTCCTGCTCGGCCTTGAGCATCAGCGCGATGTCGATGAGCTGGTCCTCCTGGCCGCCGATCAGCTTGCGGCGACCGGCCTCGAGCAGGATCTTCGCGCCGGAGACGCCGTAGCGGTCGGCGGCGTTGCCGGCGTGCTTGAGGAACGAGGAGTAGACGCCGGCGTAGCCCATCATCAGCGTCATCCGGTCGAGCTGGCACTCCTCGGGCATCGCCGGCTTGATGACGTCCTCGGACGCGTCGACGATGGTGAGGAAGTCGATGCCGGTCTTCCAGCCGAGCTTGTCGCAGACCCCGACGAACGCCTCGAGCGGCGTGTTGCCGGCACCGGCGCCGAAGCGGCGGACCGAGCCGTCGATCTGGGTCGCACCCGCGCGGGCGGCGATCACGGTGTTGGAGACGCCGAGGCCGAGGTTCTCGTGGCCGTGGAAGCCGACGGTCGCCTCGTTGCCGATCTCGGCGACGACGGCGGCGACCCGGTCGGCGGTCTGCTCCATGACGAGCGCGCCGGCGGAGTCGACGACGTAGACGCACTGGTTGCCCGCGTCGACCATGATCCGCGCCTGCTTGGCGAGCACCTCGGGCGGCTGGGTGTGGCTCATCATCAGGAAGCCGACGGTCTCCAGGCCGAGCTCGCGGGCCAGGCCGAAGTGCTGGATCGAGGTGTCGGCCTCGGTGCAGTGCGTGGCGATCCGGCAGATCTGGCCGCCGTTGTCCTGCGCGGCGCGGATGTCGTCCTTGGTGCCGACGCCCGGGAGCATCAGGAACGCGATCTTGGCGCGCTTCGCGGTCTCGGCCGCGATCTTGATCAGCTCCTGCTCGGGCGTCTTCGAGAAGCCGTAGTTGAACGACGAGCCGCCGAGGCCGTCGCCGTGGGTCACCTCGATGACCGGGACGCCGGAGTTGTCGAGGGCCTCGACGATGTCGTGCACCTCCTGCGCGGTGAACTGGTGCCGCTTGTGGTGCGACCCGTCGCGCAGGCAGGTGTCGGTCAGGCGGAGGTCGAGGTCATGGCCGACCAGTGTCGGTCCATGCGGTCAGGGTGTTGATGTCGCTCATGCGTTGCTCCCCAGGATCGAGCGGGCGATGTTCTGGCCGACCTGCGTGGCGGCGGCGGTCATGATGTCGAGGTTGCCGGCGTACGGCGGCAGGAAGTCGCCCGCGCCCTCGACCTCGACGAAGACGCTGACCTTCGTCTGGCCGCGGGTGGCCGGGGACGGGTCGTCGATCTGCGGCTCCTGGAGCAGCCGGTAGCCCGGGACGTACTCCTGCACCGCCTTCTCCATCGCGAAGATGCTCGCGATGATCGCGTCGCGGTCGGCGTCCGGGGCGACCGCGCAGTAGATCGTGTCGCGCATGATCATCGGCGGCTCGGCCGGGTTGAGGATGATGATCGCCTTGCCCTGCGCGGCGCCGCCGATCGTCTCGACGCCGGCCGCCGTGGTGCGGGTGAACTCGTCGATGTTGGCGCGCGTGCCCGGACCCGCCGACATCGACGACACCGACGCGACGATCTCGGCGTACGACACTCCGCCCGACGACTGGGCGCCGCGGGAGACCGCGGCGACCATCGGGATCGTGGCCTGGCCACCGCAGGTGATCATGTTGACGTTCATCGCGGCCACGTGCTCCTCGCCGTTGACCGGCGGGATCACCGCCGGGCCGACAGCGGCGGGCGTCAGGTCGATCGCCCGGATGCCGGCCTCCTCGTAGCGAGGGGCGTACTCACGGTGCACGTAGGCCGAGGTCGCCTCGAAGATCAGGTCGGGCAGCTCGTCCTGCTTGAGCAGCCAGTCGACGCCCTCGTGGGTCGACTCGAGCCCCTGGGCGGCGGCGAGCTTGAGGCCCTCCGACGACGGGTCGACGCCGATCATCCAGCGTGGCTCGATCACGTCGCTGCGCAGCAGCTTGTACATGAGGTCGGTGCCGATGTTGCCCGGCCCGACGATGGCAGCGCTGAGCTTCTTGGTCATCTGCTCACTCCTCGAAGGTGACGCTGAGCGGCGCGAAGCCGCTGATGGTGGCCACGACCCGGTCCCCCGGGGCGAACGGCACGAACGGGCCCAGGGCCCCGGACAGGATCAGGTGGCCGGCGCGCAGCGGGTCGCCGAAACGGTAGGCCTGCACGGCCAGCCAGCGCAGTGCCTCGAGCGGGTCGCCGAGGCAGGCGGCGCCGTTGCCGGACGAGCGCTCCTCGCCGTTGATGGTCAGCGACATGGTGACGTCGACCGGCTCGAGCTCGTCGAGGCGTCCGGCCCTCCTGGCCGACGACGAAGAGCCCGCTCGACGCGTTGTCGGCGACGGTGTCGGTGAAACCGATCGCCCAGTCGGCGATCCGGGAGTCGACGATCTCCAGGGCCGGCAGTGCCACCTCGACGGCGTCGCGCACCAGGGCGATGGTGATGTCGGCCTCGTCGGCCGGGTCGATGTCCTTCGCGAGCACGAAGGCGACCTCGCCCTCGACCCGCGGCTGCAGCAGCGTCCGCATCGAGATCGGGTCCGCCCCCTCGACGGCGCCGGCGCTGACGTCCATGTCGTCGAGCAGGTAGCCGAAGTCGGGCTGGTCGACGCCGAGCTGGTTCTGCACGGCCTCGGACGTGGCGCCGATCTTGCGACCGACGACGCGCGCTCCCCCGGCGATCCGCGCCTGCACGAGACCCTGCTGGACGGCGTACGCCGCCGGCAGGTCGTCGGTGCCGATCAGGTCGCGCACCGGCGCGCACGGCACCCCGGTCTCCTGCGCCTGGGACAGCCGATCCACAGCGGTCGAGATCACGTCCTGAGAGGTCACGTCGCAATAGTAGAACCTGTTACAGTTTCTGGCCATGAGCACCCCCCTGCCCACCGAGGTGGACGTCGTGGTCGTGGGCGCCGGTGGCGCCGGCATGACCGCTGCCCTGGCCGCGAAGGCGCGCGGTCTCGACACCGTGCTGATCGAGAAGAGCGCCTACTTCGGCGGCTCGACCGCGCGCAGCGGTGGCGGGGTCTGGATCCCCAACAACTACGCGCTCAAGGCGGCCGGTCAGGGCGACGACCCCGAGGCGTCCAAGCTCTACCTCGACTCCATCGTCGGCGACGTCGTGCCGAAGGTCCGCCGCGACACCTACCTCGAGCGCGGCCCCGAGGTCCTGGACTTCATCAAGGAGCAGACCCCGCTCCGCTTCACCTGGGTGCCGGACTACGCCGACTACCACCCGGAGGCCCCCGGCGGCCGGCTGGCCGGACGATCCTCGGAGCCGATCCCGCTCGACGCCCGGTTCCTCGGCGACGAGCTCGTCGCACCTGCACCCGCCGTACACGAAGGCGCCGGCCAACCTGATCGTCACCCAGGCCGACTACCGCAAGATCAGCCTCGGACTGCGCACGATCCGCGGCCCGCTGACGATGGCGAAGGTCCTCCTCAAGCGGATCGTCAGCCTGATGCGCGGCCAGAAGATGTACGCGATGGGCAACGCGATCGCGATCGGCCTGCGCAAGGGCCTGATCGACGCCGACGTGCCGCTCGCCTACGACACCGAGCTCACCGACCTGGTCATCGAGGACGGTCGCGTGGTCGGCGTCCGCGCCCAGCGCGACGGTCAGGAGGTCGTCATCCGCGCTCGCCGCGGCGTCATCCTCGGCAGCGGCGGCTTCGAGAAGAACCTCGAGATGCGCGAGAAGTACCAGCCCCAGCCGACCTCGGTCGACTGGACGACCGGCTCCCAGTTCAACACCGGCGGCGGCGTGCTCGCCGGCATCGCCGCGGGCGCCGACATCGACCTGATGGACGACTCCTGGTGGGGTCCGACCATCCCGCTGCCGTCCGGTCCGTGGTTCTGCCTGGCCGAGCGCAACCTGCCGGGTTCGATCATCGTCAACCAGGCCGGCAACCGGTTCATGAACGAGGCGCTGCCGTACGTCGAGGCCGTGCACGAGATCTACCAGGGCGAGGCGACCGGCGTCGGCCACGTGCCCGCCTGGATGGTCATCGACCAGCGCTACCGCAACCGCTATCTCTTCGCCGGGCCTCTCGCCGCGCCAACCCTTCCCGGGTCGCTGGTACAAGAACGGCACGGTCAAGAAGGCCGACTCGCTCGCCGCGCTGGCCGCGGAGATCGACGTGCCCCCGGAGGCGCTGACGGCGACCGTCGAGCGCTTCAACGGCTTCGCCGAGACCGGCATCGACGAGGACTTCCACCGCGGCGAGAGCGGCTACGACAAGTACTACTCCGACCCGACCGTGAAGCCGAACCCGTCCCTGCACTCGATCGACCAGGGCCCGTTCTACGCCGTGAAGATCGTCCCCGGCGACCTCGGCACCAAGGGTGGCCTGGTCACCGACGAGAAGGCGCGCGTGCTGCGGGCCGACGGCTCCGCGATCCCCGGCCTGTACGCCGCCGGCAACGTGTCGTCCGCCGTCATGGGCAACACGTACGCCGGTCCCGGCGCCACCATCGGCCCCGCGCTGACCTTCGGCTACCTCGCCGCCGAGACGATCTCCGCAGGAGACTGCCTGACTGCCCATCGACCCCGACATCGCGATCGGCGCCGAGCTCGGCTCGACCGACTTCTCCTGGTCGGAGAGCGACGTGCTGCTCTACCACCTCGCCCTCGGCTCGACCGACCTCTCCTACACGCTCGAGAGCGCCGGCCTCCAGGTGCTGCCGTCCTTCGGCGTCGTCGCACCGACGTTCCACGCGAGCGACCCGCCGCCGCTCGACCTGCCCGGCTGCGACATCAACCTCGCCCAGGTCGTGCACGGCTCCCAGTCGATCTCCGTCACCGGTCCCCTGCCGACGTCGCGGCTCGGCGACCGTGACGACCCGGATCAGCGAGATCTGGGACAAGGGCAAGGCCGCCGTCATCTGGCAGGAGGGCGTCGCCCGCTCCGCATCGGGCGAGGAGCTGTGGACCACGCGCTCGTCGATCTTCGTCAAGGGCGAGGGCGGCTGGGGTGGCGACCGCGGCTCGTCCGAGCCGGTCGAGCTGCCCGACAGCGCGCCCGACACGGACACGACGTACGACGTCTGGCCGCAGCAGGCGCTGCTCTACCGGCTCTGCGGCGACCGCAACCCGCTGCACGCCGACCCCGACTTCGCGAAGGGCGCCGGCTTCCCGGCGCCGATCCTGCACGGCCTCTGCTCCTACGGGATCGTGCTGCGCACGCTCACCGAGCAGCTGCTCGACGGCGACGCGACCAAGGTCGCAGGCTTCGGCGTGAAGTTCGCCGGCGTGGTCTTCCCGGGCGAGACGATCCGGATCCGTGGCTGGCGCGAGGGCGGCCGGATCATCGGTTCCGCGACCGTCGCCGGCGGCGAGCGCGACGGTGCACCGGTGCTCGGCGACGTCGTCCTCACGCTCGCGTTGCGGTCACCGACCTAGGCTCGCGGCATGAGTGATCAGACGATGGCGGGCCGCACGGTCCTGGTGACCGGAGCAAGCGACGGCATCGGGGCGGAGACCGCTCGGGTGCTGGCCGCCAAGGGAGCGACGGTCCACGTCACCGGGCGATCCGCCGACAAGCTGCGACCGGTCGCCGAGGCGGTCGGCACCGAGCCGCTGATCGCCGACTTCTCCCGGCTCGACGACGTACGCCGCCTCGCCGACCAGGTCGGCGAGCGCGTGGAGACGCTCGACCTGCTGATGAACAACGCCGGCGGCACGTTCGCGCCGTCGGCGAAGACGCACGACGGCCACGAGCCGAACTTCCAGGTCAACCACCTGGCACCGTTCCTGCTGACCCAGCTGCTCCGCCCGAGGCTCGCGGCGGCCGGGTCGTCGCTGGTCGTCAACACCTCCAGCATCGGCAACCTGATGGGCAAGATCGTGCTCGACGACCTCGACTACGAGCACCGTCGGACGCTCGAGCTCCGGGCCTACGGCACCGGCAAGCTGATGAACATCCTCTTCACCCGCGGCATCGCCCAGCGGTGGTCCGACGACGGAGTGGTGTCGGTGGCCGTGCACCCCGGCCCGGTGGGCAGCTCGTTCGGCCGCGACTCGTGGTTCATCGGTCTCGTCTACCGCTCGCCGATCAAGCGGTTGGGCCACGATCAGCGTCCCCGACGGCGCGGCCCGCTGATCGCCCTCGCCGAGCGTGGCCCCGATCCCGAGATCAACGGGCGCTACTTCAGCCGCTTCCAGATCGACGGCCACGAGAACAAGCAGGCCCACGACCAGTCCCTGATCGACGGTCTGTGGGAGCGCTCGGAGGCACTCGTCGCTCGCTGAGCTCCGGGCTCGAGCTCAGGGCTTGCGAGCGACGACGTAGAGCCGGTTGCTCTTCTCACCGCGGTGCTCCAGTGCGCCGCGGTGGTACCACTCGACGTCGACCAGGCCGGCCGCGCGCACCAGCGCGACGACGTCGTCGGTCTCGTTGAAGACGAAGTCGAGGTCGATCGGGACGTCGAACCACTCGTCGTTGTGGCGCACCTCGGCGCCGGCGTGCATCGCGAGGACGAGCCAGCCGCCGGGCGCCAGCGGGCGGCGTCAGCGCGCCGATCGCGTCGGGCAGCTCGGAGGCGGCGAGGTGGATCAGGGAGTACCACCCCAGGACCGCCGACCAACCGGTCGCGGTCGTCGGCCGCATCAGCCGGCGCAGGTCACCGACCTCGTAGGCACCGTCGGGAAAGCGCTCGCGCGCCTGCTCGATCATCCCGGGCGAGAGGTCGATGCCGAAGGCGTCGGCGCCCGCGTCGGCGAGGTACGCCGTGACGTGACCCGGCCCGCAGCCGACCTCGACCACCGGTCCACCATCGGCATGGGCGGCCACGCGGTCGAGCAGCCAGGTCTCGAACGGCAGCCCGTCGAGCAGCTCGCCGGACAGCCGTTCGGCGTAGGCGGCCGCCACGGCGTCGTACGACGCGCGTACGCGCTGGTCCCGGGCCTCTGCGCCGTCAGCGAGCACCGATGTCGCGGTCTGCCGCAGGCGCAGCGGCGACGGTCGCGACGGTCGCCACCTCCCCGAGGCAGTGCGCCCAGCGATTGTCGTGCTGACCGGCCTGGCGGGGCAGCTCGACGACCAGCCCCCGCTCGGCCATCGCCCGCAGGACGGTCTCGACCGCGCCGCGGTCGGCGAACGGGTGCAGCCGCTCGGTGCGCGTCTTCAGCTCACCGGGCGCCTGCGGCCCGCGCAGCAGCAGCACGGTGACGACGGCCCGCTCCTCGTCGTCCAGGCCGAGCGTCTCGTCCAGCACCTGGTGGTACTTCAGCGTCCGCCGGCCACTGTCGGACCAGACGATCCGGAGCAGCCCGCGGTCCTTGAGCCGGCGTCCGACCTGCTCGACCGTCTGCTCGTCGTAGTCCACGATCGGGTCGCGGCTGCTGGTCTGGTTGCAGGCGCTCCGCAACGAGCTCAGCGTGAGCGGGTAGGACGCGGGCACGGTGCGCTGCTTCTCGAGCAGGCTGCCGAGGAGCCGCTGCTCCTCGGCGTCGAGCACGGGGAGGTCGGCCATGCGTCCGACCCTACTGACCCGCCAGACTGGCGTCGTGCCCGCCGACCCGATCCAGCGCCTCCTCGCGGATCCCCCGGCCCTCCCGGTCCGCCATGGGCTGGCCGAGATCACGGCCGGGCTCTCGGCGTACGGCGCGGTCGTGGTGCAGGCACCTCCCGGCACCGGCAAGACCACCCTCGCCCCGCCCGCGGTCGCCGCGCTCGTGGATGGTCGCGTCGTCGTCACGCAGCCCCGCAGGATCGCCGCCCGGGCCGGCGCCCGCCGGCTGGCTCAGCTGTTGGGCGAGCCGGTCGGCCAGACCGTCGGCTACTCCGTGCGCGGCGACCGGCAGACCAGCGCCGGCACGCGGATCGAGTTCGTGACGACCGGTGTGCTGCTTCGCCGACTCCAGCGCGACGCCGACCTGCCCGGCGTGGCGGCGGTCGTCCTCGACGAGGTGCACGAGCGCCAGCTGGACGCCGATCTCACCCTCGCCATGCTGGTCGACGTGCGCGCCAACCTGCGACCCGACCTCATGATCGTCGCGATGTCGGCGACCATCGAGGCGGGCCGGACCGCCGAGCTCCTCGGGGGCGCACCGGTCGTGACCGTGCCTGGCGCGCTCCACCCGGTCACCGACGTCTGGTGCCCGCTCCCGCCGGGCGTACGGCGCAGCGACGACCGCGGCCTCACCCCGCGGTTCCTGGACCACGTCGCCGCGTGCGTACGGCGGGCCCTCGCCGAGCAGGCCGGCGACGTGCTCGTCTTCCTGCCGGGCGTCGGCGAGGTGTCAGGGGTCGCGTCGCGGCTGTCCGGCGTGGACGCCGACGTACGTCCTCTGCACGGTCGGCTGCCCCCCGCGAGCAGGACCTCGCCCTGACCGCCGGCGACCGTCGTCGGGTCGTCGTCTCGACCGCGGTCGCCGAGTCGTCGCTGACCGTCCCGGGCGTGCGCACCGTCGTGGACGCCGGCTTGGCCCGCCAGCCGCGCACCGATCACCGGCGTGGGCTCGCCGGGCCTGGTCACCGTCAGCGTCAGCAGGGCCGCCGCCGAGCAGCGGGCCGGCCGCGCCGGCCGCGAGGCCCCCGGTGCTGTCTACCGCTGCTGGTCCCAGGCCGAGCACGCCCACCTCGCCGCACACCCCGAACCCGAGATCGCGACGGCCGACCTCACGTCGTTCGCCCTGGAGATCGCCGCCTGGGGCAACCCCGACCCGGCCGGGCTCGCCCTGATGGACCAGCCGCCCGAGGCGGCGATGGCGGCCGCCCGATCGACGCTCACCGGCCTCGGCGCAGTCACGGACGACGGGGCGATCACCGAGCGCGGCCGCGCGATCGCCGGCGTCGCCGCCGATCCGAGGCTCGCGCGGGCGCTGCTCGACGGCGCTGCGGTCGTGGGCGACCGGCGTGCGGCCGAGGTCGTGGCCCTGCTGTCCGAGGACGTCCGAGCACCCGGGGGCGATCTGGTCGCCGCGCTGCGCGGCGTGCGCCGTGGCGGTCCGGAGAGCTCCGCCTGGGCAGCATCGGCCAAGCAGCTCCGCGCTGCGCTCACCGGGTCGGACCCCACGAACATCAGTGACGACCTGGCCGTCGGGACCGTCGTCGCCCTGGCGCACCCGGACCGGATCGCCCGGTTGCGCCCGGGAGGTACGTCGTACCTGCTGACCTCGGGGACCGGCGCCGTCCTCCCGGCCGGCTCGGCGCTCACCGGCCAGACCTGGCTGGCGATCGCGGATGCGGACCGCCGACCAGGCGTCCGGGACGCCACGGTGCGCTCGGCCGCGCCGATCACCGAGGACCTGGCGCTCGAGGCCGCGTCGGCGCTGTGGCACGAGTCGGAGGAGGTGGCGTGGTCGGACGGTCGGGTCGTCGCCCGACGGGTCGTCGCGCTCGGTGCCATCGAGCTGACGTCGGTGCCGATGACGGACCCGCCTGCTGCACTGGTCGCGGGCGCCGTGCGAGAGGGGCTGCGTCAGGAGGGCCTCGGCGCCCTCCCGTGGACCGAGGCGGCGACCGCGCTGCGGGCCCGGATGGCCTTCCTGCACCGGGCGCTGGGTGATCCGTGGCCGGACGTCTCTGACGACGCGCTGACCGCTGACCTCGAGGACTGGCTCGGTCCCGAGCTGGCCCGGATCCGCGGCACCCGCGACCTGCGCCGCATCGACGTGGTCACCGCCCTACGCCGGCTGCTGCCCTGGCCGCAGGCGGGCCGGCTCGACGAGCTGGCGCCGGAGCGGGTGCAGGTCCCGAGCGGGTCGAGCGTCCGGGTCGACTACGACGGCGATCAACCCGTGCTCGCCGTACGCATCCAGGAGGTCTTCGGCTGGTCGGCGACCCCGCGGCTCGCCGACGGTCGGGTGCCGCTGCTCCTGCACCTGCTCTCCCCCGCGCGTCGTCCGGCCGCCGTCACGGCCGACCTGGCGTCGTTCTGGGCGACGGGCTACCCGCAGGTGCGGTCCGAGCTGCGCGGGCGCTACCCCAAGCACGCCTGGCCGGAGGACCCGACGACCGAGCCGCCGACCCGCGGCGCGCGGCGGCCGCGCTAGGACACGAGCGCCGGGTCCAGGAACGAGTCCAGGCTGGCGATGCGGCCGTCGTCGGCGAAGGTCAGCACCGTGATGCTGTGAGCCAGGAACGCCCCGACCTCGTCGTCCCAGACGTGCTTCTCGACCGTCGGCTGACCGTTGGCGGTGCCGACGCGGCACGACCACCGGCGACCGTCGCGCAGCGGATAGGTCGTGATGAAGCCCCGCACGGCCTCGCGGCCGGCGTACCACTCGCCGAACGGCGGCATCGCCATCACCACGTCGTCGGTCAGCAGCGCGACCACGGCGTCGACGTCGGCGCGCTCCCAGGCGGCGACGTACGCCGCGACCGTCGCACGCACCTGCTCGTCACCCAGCTCGCGGAGCACCTGCTGCTGGCTGCGATCAGGCATCCGGTCGCGCATCGTGGCGCGGGCGCGCTGCAACGCGCTGTTGACCGCAGGCACGGTCGTCTCCAGGGCGTCGGCGACCTCGGTCGCGGGCATGGCCAGCACCTCACGCATCACGAGGACGGCCCGCTGCAGCGCCGGCAGGTGCTGGAGCGCTGCGACGAAGGCGAGCTCGACGCCCTCCTTCTGCTCGTAGACAGCGTCGACGGGTGACGACTCCCAGGTCAGTCCGGCACCGGGCAGCGGACCCAGCCAGACCGTCTCGGTCAGCGGCGCCGCCAACGCGACACCGGGTCGCGCGGCGGGTGACAGGTCGATGGGGAGCACCCGACGCCCACGACGCTCGATCTCGCGCAGGCAGACGTTGGTCGCGATCGTGACCAACCAGGTGCGCAGCGCGCTGCGGCCCTCGAACCGGTCGAGGCTCTTCCAGGCCCGGATCAGCGTCTCCTGGACGGCATCCTCCGCGTCGTGGGCGGAAGCGAGCATCCGGTAGCAGTGCAGCAGCAGCCCGGGCCGCAGCGGCGCGACGAGCTCGTCGAACGCGGCCGGGTCGTCGGTGGTGATCACGGCTGGCTCCCGTCGTAACGGCCGATCCGGCGTACGCCGGTCGCCACAGGTGGATCCTCGCACCGGTCACCGACCAGCTGCTCGTTGAGCTCCACGCACTCCGGGCGCACCCGGTAGGGCACCAGCACCGCGCTCACGAGGCCACCGCCACGACCGGAGCCGCGAAGCGACGGCGGGAGGGGAGGGCGAGCCCGGCCGCGGCACCCGCGGCCGAGAGCGTGGCCGCGGTGATCAGCGCCGGCACGAAGCCGTCGACGAACTCCTGCGGCGAGCCGTAGCCGCCGTACGCACCGAAGACGGCGACGGTCACCGAGATCCCGAAGACCCCGCCGAGCTCGCGCATCGTGCTGTTGACCCCGGCGGCGGTGCCGACATCGCGATCCTCGACCGCGGAGATCACCGCGCTCTGCCCGCACGGGACCGCCATCGAGACCCCGATGCCGCCGACCACGAACGGCCCGAGCACGTCGAGGTAGGTGCTCGTCGTGTCGACCACCCCGGCCAGCCACAGCATCGCGGCCGCCTGGATCAGCAGCCCGGTGCCGAGCAGGAAGCGCTCGCCGATCCGGTCCGCGAGCTTGCCGACGCCGGGCGCCACGACGATGAAGGTCCCCGTCCACGCCATCAGCCGCAGCCCGGCGCCGAGCGGGCTCTCCCCCATCACGACCTGGAGCAGCTGGCCGTAGAAGAAGACCGCGGAGAAGAGCGAGGCCAGGGTCAGCGCGCTCGCGACGTTGCCGGCCACGAAGCCACGGCGGGCGAGCAGGCTGCCCGGGATGAGCGGGTGGGCGGCGCGGCGCTCCCAGAGCGCGAACGCGCCGATGAGTGCCGCGCCCACGACCAGGGAGCCGAGCACCTCCGGGGCGTCCCAGCCGACCGGAGCGCTGCGCACCAGCGCCCACACCACCGCGAAGCAACCCGCGCCGAGCAGGAGTACGCCGGGGATGTCCAGCGTGCTCTGCGGCACCCGGACCTCGGGCACGAACCGCAGCACGAGAGGTACGGCGACCAGCCCGATCGGCACGTTGAGCCAGAAGACCCACTGCCAGTCGAGCCCGCCGACCACGAGGCCGCCGATCAGCGGGCCGCAGGCGACCGCGATCCCGGTGACCGCGCTGTAGAGGCCGACCGCCTCGCCGCGTCGCTCGGCCGGGAACGCGCCGGTGAGGAGCGCGAGGCCCAGGGTCAGTACCAGCGCGGCGCCGACGCCCTGGACGGCGCGCATCGCGATCAACAGCTCGACCGACGAGGTCAGTGCGCAGCCGAGCGACGCGAGCGCGAACAGCCCGAGACCGACTGCGTAGCAGCGCGCCCGCCCGAGCCGGTCGCCGAGGACGGCGGCCGGCACGAGCAGCACGGCGAGGCTGAGGTTGTAGGCGTTGATCGTCCACTCGAGCTGGGGCAGCGTCGCCCCCAGATCGGCGCGGATGGTCGGGATCGCCGTCGTGACCACCAACGTGTCGAGGGCGGCCATGAAGGAGCCGATCGCCGTGAGCACGATGACCCACGGCCGGTGTCGGGTGTCGGGCATCTGATCCTCCGGGAGACGGGCAGCCTGGGTGACTGCCTTCTCCTGTGTGATCCGCCCGGCACGGTCAACTCATCGCGTCACCTGGAACGTCTTGGTCAGCGTCGCGGTGGAGTCGTCGCCGGCGTACACCTCGATCGCGCCCGGCTCGACCACGAACTTCCCGCGGTTGTCGTAGAAGCCGAAGTCGCTCGCGTCGAGGGTGAACTGCACGGTCCTCGACTCCCCCGGGTCCAGCGTCACGCGCTCGAAGCCGCGCAGCCGGCGTACAGGCTGGGAGATGCTCGCGACCGGGTCGTGGATGTAGAGCTGCGCCACGTCGTCACCTGCGACGTCGCCGGTGTTGGTCACCTTCATCGACGCGACGACGCTCCCGCTGCGCTTCACCGAGCCGCGGCTCAGCTGGAGGTCGGAGACGTCGAACGTCGTGTAGCTCAGCCCGAAGCCGAACGGGAAGAGCGGGTCGCAGGTGCGCAGGTCGCGGTAGCGGGAGTCGTACTTCTGGGTGACGTCGCACGGGCGGCCGGTCGGCTCGTGGTTGTAGTAGATCGGGACCTGGCCGAGCGTCTGCGGGAAGGAGACCGGCAGCTTGCCGCCCGGGTCGACCTTGCCGAAGACGACGTCCGCGACCGCGTTGCCGGCCTCGATGCCGGGGAACCACGCCTCGAGCACGGCAGGCGCCGAGTCGACGACCTTCGAGAGCGTCAGCGGGCGACCGTTGAACAGCACGACCGCCAGCGGCTTGCCGGTCGCCGCGATCGCGTCGATCAGCTTCTGCTGGTCGCCCGGCAGGTCGATCGTGGACCGCGACGTCGCCTCCCCGCTCATCTCGCGGGTCTCACCCACGGCGAGCACGACCTGGTCGGCTGCGGCTGCTGCGGCGACCGCGTCCGCGAACGCGTCGGAGGACGTGCAGTCGTCGGCGGGGTCGTAGTCCGGCGGCTCCTCGTTGCTCAGCGAGCAGCCCTGGACGTACGTCGTGGTGCCGGTCGACGCGTCCGCGATGCCCTTGCGCACGCTGACCGCGTCGTCGTCCTCGCCCTTGCCCCACCAGGGACCGAGCATGTCGTGCTGGTCGTCGCCGAGCGGACCGATCACCGCCGTGTTCTTCGCCTTGTCGAACGGCAGCGTGCTGTCGTCGTTCTGGAGCAGCACCATCGACCGGCCGGCGGCGGTGCGCGCCGCCGCCCGGTCGGCCGCGGTGACGAAGCTGGCCGGGTCGGCCGCCTTGGCCTGGTCGACGTACGGGTGCTCGAAGAGGCCGGCGCGGAACTTCACCCGCAGGATCCGGCGTACGGCGTCGTCGAGACGCTTCATGGTGATCTGGTGGCTGGCGAGCAGCTGCTCGCCGTAGTCACGGATGTTGGTGCTGACCATCTCGGAGTCGGTGCCGGCCATCAGCGCGGCGGCACCGGCACTCGGACCGTCGGCCGCGACGCCGTGCCCGCACGACCCCTCATCAGGCGTCTTCGGTGGGCAGGCCCGCAGCTCGTTGACGGCCGTGTAGTCGCTCTCGATGAAGCCGTCGAAGCCCCACTCCTTCTTGAGGATCTGGGTCTCCGTGTAGGAGTTGGCGCAGCCGGGCACGCCGTTGATCGCGTTGAAGGAGCACATCACCGTGTCGGCGCCGGCGTCGATCGCGGCCTTGAACGGCGGCAGGTAGAGGTTGCGCAGCGTCTGCTCCGACATGTCGGTCGTGTTGTAGTCACGCCCGCCCTCGGCGGCGCCGTACGCGACGAAGTGCTTGACGCTGGTCACGACCGTGTCAGGGTCGCTGTAGTCCGTGCCCTGCGCGCCCTTGACCCGGGCAGCGGCGAAGACCGAGCCGACGTAGGGGTCCTCGCCGTTGCCCTCGACGATCCGGCCCCAGCGCGGCTCGTGCGAGACGTCGACCATCGGGCTGTAGATCTGCTTGATGCCGACCGTCGCGGACTCGCGGGCGCCGATCTGCGCGTCGGCGCGCGCGACGTCGGGGTCGAACGAGCTCGCGGCGCCGAGCGGCACCGGAAAGATCGTGCGGTAGCCGTGGATCGTGTCGTAGGCGAACAGGATCGGGATGT
This sequence comes from uncultured Actinomycetota bacterium, assembly GCA_963696245.1. Taxonomy (GTDB): domain Bacteria; phylum Actinomycetota; class Actinomycetes; order Propionibacteriales; family Nocardioidaceae; genus Nocardioides. Next base: position 367,577 of record CAVOJM010000003.1, on the reverse strand, counting down.
GCAGCCGCGACTGGGTCATCGCGACGTGCTGCAGATGGTCGATCTTGGCCGGGTCGGTGAGGCTGAAGACGCCGCCGACGCCTGCCTTGGCATCGGCGTCGGTGATCTGGCCGTCGGAGAGGAGCTGCACCTGCTGCAGCTTCTCCGCCGTCGTCATCTTGGCGAGCAGCCGGTTGATCCGCTGCTCGATCTGTTGGCTGGGTGATCCCCGCAGCGGCGCGAGCGCCGCCTCGTCCGGAGCCTGGGTCGGGGCGAGGACACCGCTCGCCGTCGCCGTCCCGCTGATCCCCAGCGCTGCCACCACTCCCGCGAGCACGATCCGTCTCATCACTACCCTTCCGTCGGCGCACCCGAGCGGGCACCGGGAAGTCACCTTCCCCGTGACGGAGGTCACAAACGCTGGGTCAGTCCCCCCGGGGCAGCGGCAGGAAGATCTCGTCGACGATGCCGACCAGGTTCTCGTCAGGGACGGGCCCACGGCGCGGTGCCGGGAAGGTGCGACCGGGCGTCAGTGCCCCGCCACCCAGGTGACGGCGCCGAGCTCGGGGTCCCAGCGCCGCAGCTCGGTGAGGGTCAGCTCGACGTCCTCGTGACCGAGCAGGTCGATCACCTGCTGAGCGGCCGCCCGGCGGACCCGCCGGGCCAACGTGACGTGCGGCAGCCAGCCCACGTGCTGACGGTCCGGGACCTGGACGCGGACGGCGAGCACCCGGCGTACGACGTCGTCCTCCACGTCGAGCGACCGTGCCACGGTGACGCGGCTGCCGCCGAGCAGCAGCAGGCCGGACGCCCGCACGCGGACCGGCAGCAGCGCACCCAGCCTGACCCGGGCCACGTCGATGGCCGCCTCCGGGAGGACCGGCGCCGACACGATCGTCACGTGCGGCCAGTTGGTCAGGCCGCGGTACTCGAGCTGGGACGGCAGGCCGGCGTCGTGCAGGGTCTGCCAGTCGCGGCGTACGAGCTCCTGGCCCGCCTCGTCCGGGACGAGCTCGAGCGCGTGCAGGTGCAGCATGCCCAGAACCTAGCGATACTCCGGGCATGACCCTCGACAGCTGGACCCGGTCCTCCCACTCCGCCGACGGGGTCACGCACCCGACCTACCGCAAGGGCAGCGGCCCCGGCGTCGTCGTGATCCACGAGATCCCGGGCATCACGCCGGACGTGATCGCCTTCGGCGAGGAGGTCGTCGCCGCAGGCTTCACCGTCGTGATGCCGCACCTGTTCGGCACGCCGGAGCGACCGATGACGGTGGGGTACGTCGCTCAGGTCTTCCCCAAGGTCTGCGTCAGCAAGGAGTTCACGACGATGGCGACGGGACAGACGTCGCCGGTCGCCGGCTGGCTGCGCTCGCTCGCCCGGTCGCTGCACGGCGAGCTCGGCGGCCCGGGCGTCGGCGCCCTGGGCATGTGCTTCACCGGCGGCTTCGCGCTCGCGATGATGGTCGACACCTCGGTCGTCGCCCCGGTCCTCGCCCAGCCGTCGCTGCCGTTCCCGGTCGGCAAGAAGCGCGCCGCCGACGTCAACCTCTCCCCCGCCGACCTGTCCGCCGTGAAGGAGCGCGTCGCCGGCGGCTGCCAGGTGCTCGGCCTGCGCTACCGCTCCGACGTGGCCGTCGGGACCCGCTTCGAGACCCTCACCCGCGAGCTCGGCGACGGCTTCATCCGGGTCGAGTTCGACGGCAAGGGCCACTCCACCCTGACCGAGCACCGCCAGCAGGAAGGCGTCGACCGCGTGCTGGCCTTCTTCGACGAGAAGCTTCGTTGATCAGACGGACAGGACCAGGCCGCTGGTGGGGACGCCGGTGCCGGCGGTGACGACGAGGTGCTCGACGTCGTCGACCGGGTTGACCGAGGTGCCGCGGATCTGACGGACGCCCTCGGCGATGCCGTTCATGCCGTGGATGTAGGCCTCGCCGAGCTGGCCGCCGTGGGTGTTGAGCGGGAAGGCGCCGTCGACCTCGATCCGGCCGTCGGCGACGAAGCCCGGGCGCCTCGCCGCGACCGCAGAAGCCGAGCTCCTCGAGCTGCATCAGGACGTACGGCGTGAAGTGGTCGTAGAGGATGCCCATCCGCATGTCGTCCGGACCGAGCCCGGACTGGCGCCACAGCTCGCGGCCGACCACGCCCATCTCGGGGATGCCGATGTCGGAGCGGTAGTAGGACGTCATCACGAACTGGTCCGCGCCGCTGCCCTGCGCAGCAGCCGCGATGTACGCCGGCTTCTGCTTGAGGTCGCGGGCCCGCTCAGCCGACACGACGACCAGCGCGACGGCGCCGTCGGACTCCTGGCAGCAGTCGAGCAGGTGCAGCGGGTCGACGATCATCCGGGAGGCCTGGTGGTCCTCGAGGGTGATCGGCTTGCCGTAGAAGAACGCGTTCGGGTTGTTGGCGGCATGCCTGCGGTCGGCGACGGCCACGGCGCCGAAGTCGGCCGAGGTGGCGCCGTACTCGTGCATGTAGCGGGTCGCCTGCATCGCCACGGTCGCGGCGGGCGTACCGAGGCCCATCGGGTAGGACCATGCGTTGTCGAGGCCGTTGGTGTTGACCTGCGTCGCGGCCGCGACGGAGAACTGGCCGAAGCGTGACTCCGAGCGTTCGTTGAAGCCGCGGTAGCAGACGACGACGTCGGCGACCCCGGTCGCGACGGCCATCGCGGCCTGCTGGACGGTCGCGCAGGCTGCGCCACCGCCGTAGTTGATCCGGCTGAAGAAACGCATCTCCTTCATGCCGAGCTCCCGGGCGACGGCGATCTCGGAGGACGTGTCCATCGTGAACGTCGTGAGGCCGTCGACGTCGTCGACGCTCAGCCCGCAGTCGGCCAGCGCGTGCTGCACCGCCTCGACGGAGAGCTGGAGCTCGGAGCGCCCGGACGCCTTGGAGAACTCGGTCGCGCCGATGCCGGCGATCGCAGCCTTGCGGTAGAGGCTCATGCGCGCACCCGCACGGTCCCGGTGACGTGGTCGCCCAGGGAGACCGACCCGACGACCTTGATCGTGGCGATCCCGTCCTCGACCGACTCGACAGTGCCGCGGAAGGTGAGCGTGTCGTACGGGTAGCGCGGGCGCGCCGAGACGGATCGCGATCCCCTTGAGCTCGGCGTCGTGGCCGAGCCAGTCGACGACGTACTTCTCGACCATCCCGTTGCTGGTCAGGATGTTCATGAAGATGTCCTTCGACCCGGCCGCCTGGGCGATGTCGCGGTCGTGGTGGACGTCCTGCCAGTCGCGGGTCGCGATCGCGGTGCTCACGATCGTGGTCGGGGTCATCGGCAGGCTCCACTCGGGGAGCTGCTCCGCCGCGGTCACGGTCCTCATGCTCGCCTCCAGATCGGCAGGGTCAGCTCGTCGTCGATGCGGCGGTAGTCCACGCGCAGGGGCATCCCGATCTCGATCTCCGTGTCAGCGACGTCGACGACCTCGCCGACCATCCGGACACCCTCGTCGAGGTCGATCAGCGCGATCACGATCGGCAGCTCCTTGCCCGGGACGGGCGGGTAGCGGTGCACGACGTACGAGAAGACCGTGCCGGTGCCGGCCGCGACGACGTGGCCGCGGTCGAACTTGCCGCACTCGACGCAGGTCGGACCAGGCGGGAAGCGAAGGGCACCGCACACGTTGCACTTCTGGATCCGCAGCTCGCCGACGGCCGTGCCGTCCCAGAAGAACTGCGAGTCGCGGCCCATCATCGGCCGGATGACACCCGCGGTCATGACTTCTCCTTCGGGATGAACTTGAGCACCCGGAAGAGCATCGTCGCGACGACTCTCGTCGCCCGACGTACCAGGTGTTGCGCGAGGTCACGAAGTAGCCCTCGCCCATCGCGGTGTTCTTCGGACCTGCCACCGAGTCGAGCGCGGTCGTGACCCGCAGCTGCTCGCCGACGCGCAGGTAGCGCTCGTAGGTCTGCTCGCAGTTGGTGCCGAGCACGGCGGTGTAGCCCTCGTCGGTGAGGACCTCCATCATCGTGCTCAGCGGGTCGTCGCTGGGCCGGCGGCGGCCGAGGCCGGGCATCGTCCAGACCTGCGCCATCGACGGCGGTGCCTCGCCGTTGCGGAAGCGCTCGTTGTCGTAGCCCATCGCGTCCAGCCAGGTGCCGATCGTCGGCTGGTTGACCTCGTACGGCGCCTGCGACTCCGACGCCTCGCCGAGCGCCTTGATCCGCTCGGCCTCCGCCATGATCCGGTCGTGCGCCGCCGGTCATCGGGGCACCCGCGGCAGGCCCAGGCCGAACATCGCGATCAGCTCGCGCTGCACCTCCTGCACCCCGCCACCGAAGGTGAGGACGAGGTTGCGCTTGGCCTGGCCGTCCAGGTAGGTCATCAGGTGATCGGTCTCCTCATCAGCGGGGTCGCCGTAGCGGTGGACGATGTCGACCAGGTCGGACGAGAGGTGCTGCACCTGGTCGGCCGCGAAGACCTTGGACGACGACGCGTCGCCGACGGAGATCTCGCCCTTCGCGGCGGCGCGGGCGACCTCCCAGTTGAGCAGCTCGTTGACCCGGAAGACCGCAGTCACCTCACCCATCGTGCGGCGTACGTCGGGCTGGTCGATCACCCCGGCCTTCGTCGCCCACTCGGCGACGCGGTCACGCAGCCCCTCGATGCGCCCGGCCGGGCCGAGCATGACGCGCTCGTGGTTGAGCTGGGTGGTGATCAGCTTCCAGCCCTGGTTCTCCTCGCCGACCAGCATGTCGACCGGCACCCGCACGTCGTTGAAGTACGTCGCGTTGACGTGGTGCGAGCCGTCGGCGGTGATGATCGGGGTGTGTGAGTAGCCCGGGTCCGTGGTGTCGACGATCAGGATCGAGATGCCCTTGTGCTTCGGGGCGTCCGGGTCGGTCCGCACGGCGAGCCACAGGTAGTCGGCCTGGTGGCCGCCGGTGGTCCACATCTTCTGGCCGTTGACGACGTAGTGGTCACCGTCGCGCTTCGCGGTGGTGCGCAGCGAGGCCAGGTCGGTGCCGGCGTCGGGCTCGCTGTAGCCGATCGCGAAGTGCACGTCGCCGGCCAGGATCCGCTTCAGGAACATGTCCTTCTGCTTCTCGGTGCCGTACTTGATCAGCGTCGGACCGACGGTCTGCAGGGTGACCGCCGGCAGGTGCACGTCGGCGCGCTGCGCCTCGTTGGCGAAGATCGTCTGCTCGATCTCGCCGAGCCCGTGGCCGCCGTACTCCTTCGGCCAGCCGACGCCCATCCAGCCGTCGGAGCCCATCTGGCGGACGACGCGCTGGTAGGTCTCGCCGTGCCGGTCGAGCCCCATGTCGCGGTGCTCGTTCTCGTCGGCGAGGCCGGTGAAGTACTCCCGCAGCTCGGCCTTCAGCGCCCGCTGCTCCTCGGTGAGCTCGAGGTTCTTGGAGGCGGCGTCCTCGGTGTGGACGTCCTCGGCCTGCGCGCCGAGCGCGTGGGAGATGTCGGTGATCCAGGAGAAGTAGCGGTGCATCGGGTAGGTCACGTCGACGCCCATGCCGCCGTGGAGGTGGTGGCAGGTGCGCATCGCGCCGGGCGCCTCGTGGCAGACCCAGTAGGCCGCGACCGCCAGGTCGTCGGTGACGTCCAGCCCGGAGGTGATCCGCCAGGCGACGTTGTCGGCGGCGAGGGCGAGCGTGCGCGAGGAGATGTAGACGTCGGCGATCTGCATCGCGACGGCCTGGAACTCCGCCAGCGACCGCCCGAACTGCGTGCGGCCCTTGATGTACGTCGCGGTCAGGTCGCGCGCTCCGGCGACCACGCCGGCGGCCGTGAGGCACAGACCGGCGGTCGCCAGCTCGCTCAGCACACGAGCGGCGTCGTCGCCCGGGAGCAGCTCGGCCGGCGCGCCGTCGAGGACGACGGTGTGCTGGGTGTCGCCGTACGACGAGTGCGACTCGAGCAGCTCCACACCGGGGCCGTTCGGGTCGACCAGCGCGACGACGTCACGGTCGCCGTCGGTCGCGGTGACGAGCAAGCGACCCGCGCGGTCGGCGTACGTCACGCCGATCTTGCGTCCGGTCACGGTGCCGTTCGCGTACGTCGTGGGTCCGCCGTGCTCCCGCAGCGCGGGCGTCAGCAGCGTCTCGCCGGAGGCCACGCCCGGCAGGAGCGCGTCGCGCTGCTCCTCGGAACCGGCCGCCGCCAGGGTCAGGACCCCGCAGCAGAGCGTCTCCCACACCGGCAGCTGGTAGGCGCGCACGCCCGGTCTCGCGCAGCAGCACGGCGACCTCGGGCAGCCCGAGACCCTCGCCACCCTGCGCCTCCGGCACGGGCAGGGACAGCAGACCGGCCGCGGCCAGGGCCGCCCAGGCCTGCTCCTTGTCGTCGCCTGCTCGCTCAAGAGCCTCCCGGGCCACCGAGCGAACGGCCTCGACCGCTTCGAGGTCCTGCGTCACGTGCATCTCCTACGACCGTCTCGGGTACACCGGTGATCTGCCGGTTCAAAACTGTAACCTGTTCTACTCTAGCGAGTAGGACGCCGTCGAGAGAGGAGCAACGATGGGCTTTCTCTCACCTCGGGGCTTCATGACCCGCCAGGTCTACATCCCCTACACCCGGATCCCGACCGGCTCGATGGTCGAGCTGCCGGGCCGCGGCTCGACGTACGTCACCGACACTCCCGGACCCAGTCCCGACTCCCCCGCGATCGTGCTGCTGCACGCCGTCGGCTGCACCGGGCTGCTGACCTGGTTCCCGTCGATCGAGCCGCTCTCGCGCCGGTTCCGGGTCATCACGATGGACCAGCGCTGGCACGGTCGCGGCATCCAGTCCGACGACTTCTCGCTCTACGACTGCGCCGACGACGTCGCCGCGCTGATCGACGTCCTCGAGCTCGACCATCCGATCGTGGCCGGCTACTCCATGGGCTCGATCGTCGCCCAGCGGGTCTGGCGCCAGCACGGCGAGAAGATCGGCGGGCTCATCCTCTGCGCGACCACCGACCGGTTCCGCTCCTCGATCCCGCGAGCGGCTCTTCCACCAGGGCCTGGAGGTCGCGATGTTCGGCACCCGCTCGGTGTCGCGCTCCCGCACCGCCGTCCTGGCGGCGAAGACCACCGCGAAGGCGCTCGACCTCGAGCCCGGCGACATCTACCAGTGGGCGATCGAGGAGTTCCGCACCACCAGCCCGTGGGCGGTGGGACAGGCCGTGGCGGCGCTCGGCCGGCACCACTCGCGGCCCTGGCTGGGCAAGATCGACGTGCCGACCGCCGTGGTCGTCACGCTCAAGGACCACGTCCTGCCACCCGACAACCAGATCGCGCTGGCGCGCCGGATCCCGGGCGCGACCATCCACGACCTCAAGGGCGGGCACGCAGCATGCGTGCTCGAGTCGGAGCGGTTCGTCCCCGCCCTCCTCGAGGCCGCGGCGACGGTCAGCGCCCGGCGCCGCGACTTCCCGCGACGCGAGAAGGTCAGCTCGCGGAGGTCTTCTTCCGAGCTCGCCTGATCGGCGTCGGGTTCTGCTGAGCGACCACCGCCGCCTTCAGCGCGGCCAGCTCGACCGGGAAGCGCTTGACCAGGTCGTCGACGTCGGGCATCGACTCGCGGCAGGCGATGATCCCGACGTGCACCTGTCCGTTGTTGGACATCACGGTGATGTTGACGCCGGCGCCGTGGAAGACCGGGCCGAGCGGGTAGAGCCCCAGGATCTTCGCTCCCATGAAGTAGAGCGGCACCGGCGGACCGGGCACGTTGGAGATCACCAGGTTGTGCACGACCGGGTGCTTCTCGGGCAGCTTCCACCCGGCGTACGCACGCACGGCGAGGCCGAAGGTGCGCGGTGCCGCGAACTCGGCCCAGTCCTGGAGCGAGTCGGCGCTGATCGCCTGGTGGTGCTCCTTGGCGTTCTTGTTGCGCTCCGCCATGTCGCGCAGCCGTTCGAGCGGGTCCTCGGTGTCGGTGCCGAGCTTGGCGAAGAGCGCCGAGACCTTGTTGGCGCCCGTGGACCGCTTGGAGTCCTCGCGCACCGACACCGGCACCGTGGCCAGCAACGAGGTGGACGGCAGCTCGTCTCGGTCCAGGAGGTAGGACCGCAGCGCACCGCCGGCAACGGCGAGCACCACGTCGTTGACGGTGGTGTCGGTGACCTTCTTGATCTGGCGGATGTCATCGAGGTCCATGTCGGCCAGGGCGATGACGCGCTGTCCGGTGATGGTGCCGTTGAAGGACGTCCGCGGTGCCGAGAACGGCGCCGCCATCGCCGTGCCGGCTCGGGCCCGGCCGATGGTCTTGGTGACCATCTGGGCGGACGGCGTGACCAGCTTGACCGCGTTGAACGGCCGGGTCACCGTCGTCACGAGCGCGCGGCCGAGGAGCTCGGCCTGACCGGGCTCGTGGCCGTAGACCTGCGGCGCGGCGGGCTCCATCGGCGGTTCGTCGGCCTCCAGGCTGCAGAGGTGGGACAACAGGTTGGAGCCCGACACCCCGTCGACCGTGGAGTGGTGCATCTTCATGAACACGACGACCTTGCCGTCGTCGTACCCCTCGATCACCCACATCTCCCACAGCGGCCGCGACCGGTCGAGCGGCAGGCCCGCGAAGTGGCCGGTGAGCTCGGCAAGCTCCGCGCGGCCACCCGGCGACGGGAGCGCGAGCCGGTGCACGTGGCGGTCGATGTCGAAGTGCCGGTCGTGCACCCAGACCGGGTGGTCGAGCCCGAGCGGCACCTTGCGCAGCCTGCGGGTGAACTCCGGGACGTCGCTGACGCGGCGATCGATCTCGTCGCGGAAGGCCTCGAAGGTGTAGCCGTCGGGCATGGTCGAGGGGTCGAGCACGATCACCCCGCACACGTGCATCAGCTGCGCGGGTGTCTCCAGGTACAAGAAGCTCGCATCGAGCCCCGACAACCGGTCCATGTGTGCACCCTCCGACGAACAGAATGTAACGCGTTCCAGTCCTAACGACGTCCGCGCTCTGCGGCGACGCGTGACGGACGTCTCATGCCCGGCGCCGTCGTCTCCCAACCTCGTTCTACATTTGTGCCCATGTCCTTCCTGCGACGCCAGCTCGTGACCGCCGCCTTCACCGCCAACGCGATCCGGCCCGTCCCCGGTTTCCGAGCCGGCATCCCGGCGTTCGCCGCCGGCTGGCTGACGACCGAGCTCGCCGAGCACCTGACGGCACTGACCGCTCTCGACACCACCGCCCACGTCGTACGACGTCGCGGTCGCCGCAGCCGGGCCGGGCTCGCCGTCGCCGCCGCCAACCTCGCCGGGCAGGCGTTCCTGCTCGGGCAGGCCCGACGGGTCCAGCGCGACGCCGAGGACGCGCTCACCGAGGGGCTCGGCCTCGACTACGGCGACCAGCTCGACGCCCAGCCGACGCCGGCGGAGCTCGCGACGCCGTGGCGCAAGCTGGTCAACCCGTTCCGGATGCGCGACCTCGCGGTCCGCGTCGAGAAGAACGTCGTCTACGCGCCAGAGAACGGCAAGCGTGGCCTCCTCGACATCTACCTGCCCGCCGAGGGTGACGTGTCGAAGGCACCGGTCCTCCTCCAGGTCCACGGCGGCGGCTGGACGATCGGCAACAAGGACCAGCAGGGCATCCCGCTCATGCAGCACCTCGCCGCCAAGGGCTGGGTCTGCGTGGCGATCAACTACCGGCTCGCGCCCCGCGACCCCTTCCCCGCCCAGATCATCGACGTGAAGCGGGCGATCGCCTGGGTCCGCGAGCACATCGAGGAGTACGGCGGCGACCCCGACTACATCGCGATCACCGGTGGCTCCGCCGGCGGTCACCTCGTGGCCCTGGCCGCGGTGACGCCCAACGACCCCGACTACCAGCCCGGGTTCGAGGACGCCGACACCAGCGTCGCCGTTGCCGTGCCCCACTACGGCGTCTACGACTTCGCCGGCTCGACCGGTCTCAAGAGTGCCGAGCTGATGCGCGACACGTTCCTCGCACCCCGGGTCGTCAAGCAACGGTGGTCCGAGGCCCCGGACGTCTTCGAGGCCGGCACTCCCCTGCTCCGGATCACCAAGGAGGCGCCGGACTTCTTCGTCCTCCACGGCGCCCACGACACGCTGGTGTCGGTCGAGCAGGCCCGGCTCTTCGTGGCCCGGCTGCGAGAGACGTCCGGCGCCACGGTCGTGTACGCCGAACTGCCGGGCGCCCAGCACGCCTTCGACATCTTCCCCTCGATCCGCAGCGCCCACGTCGTCCGCGCGATCGACCGCTACCTGCACTGGCACTGGAACGGCTGGCGCCGCCAGCGCGAGTCCGCTGCGGTCTGATCGGCGGCTAGCGGTAGCTGAGGTCGCCGATCGTCAGGAGCGACGGCAGGTCGTCGCCGTCGATCGCCGTCGTCGTGACGGTGACCTCCTGGTCGAGCAAGCCGGTCAGCTCCTCGGCGTTGGTCTCGAGGACACCGTCGGCGTCGAAGTCGTCGAGCGCGGTCTCGACCAGGTAGTCGGCATCGCCGACGTAGATCTCGACCTCGTCGATGCACCAGGCGGGCTCGGTCTCGGTGCCGCAGTCGAGCAGGGTGCCGTTCAGCGTCCGGGTCGGGCTGGGCTCGGTGGTCGGGTCCGGCTCGGTGGTCGGGTCGGGCTGCGTCGTCGGGTCGGGCTCGGTGGTCGGGTCGGGCTCCGTGGTCGGGTCCGGCTCCGGAACGGGATCGGTGGTCGGATCGGGGTCCGGCGTCGGGACCGGGTCGGGAGCCGGGTCGACCGGGTGGTGGCCGTGGTGGCCGGCGTGGTGGCCGGCGTGGTGGCCGGCGTGGTGGCCGTGGGTCGCGTGCAGGGTCTCCGTGGGCGAGGCTGAGCCGTGGGCGTCGACCTGCGGGTGGGCCGGGATCCGGACGGTCACCGCGCTGACGTGCAGCGCCGGGACCACGGAGTCGTCCGCGGCGTACGACGCCTCGATCCGGAGGACGTCGTCGACGTACGACCGTGAGTGGTTGTAGCGGTAGACGGCCGACCGCATGCCCGGGCGGGTGCTCAGGTCGGCCTTGTCCGCGCAGAGGTAGACGGCCGCACCCATCGCGGCGTCGTCGATGTCGTCGGCCGACCGGACGCCGTCACCGTCGGCGTCGACTCCGACCGTGCGCCAGGTGGACGGGAGGAACTGCATCGGCCCGACCGCGCGGTCCCAGCGCCGGTCGCCGTCGATCGCGCCTGCGTCGGTGTCGCGGACCTTGGAGACCCGGCCGCGCCCGTCGAGGGCGGCACCACGGATCACCGGGGTCGAGACCCCGTCCGTGCCGAGCGTGGCCCCACCGTGACGCCCGTGGTCGGACTCGATCTCGCCGATGGCGGCCAGCAGCGTCCAGGTCAGCCCGCAACCGGTGTCGACCTGCGTCATCACCGCGGCGGCCCGTCGGTACGCCGCCTCCGCGGTCGCCGGGACCGCGGACAGGTCGGCGTCGGACCCTGCGGCGCTCAGCGCATCGCGGACGACACCCGTCTCGGCCCGTGGCGCCAGGGCGATCGACGCCTGGGGCACGGCGACCGGGGCCTCGACAGGCGCAGCAGCGACGCGGCGGGTCACCAGGGCGACCGGGACCGGTGGGTGGGCGCCGCGGTTCACGAAGGCACCTCCGACGGCGGCGGCGGCGAGGGTGACGCTGAGGGCGATTCTGAACGACGGCGTGAGACGCATGCTGGGTGGTGATCCTCGAGTGGTGCGGGAGCGACAAGGGACAACGGGCAGTCGTGATCGGCCCGACGATGCCGACTCTATGCACGATCGGGACCGATTGCCGGCCAAACTCGAGTGATTCTACTGAACTTTCGGTGAACGGACGGCGTGCGATCGGGGCGCCGAGAGCGATGGCGCCGTTAGCAGTCGGAGTACGGTCCGGTGGATCCAGGACCTCGAGGAGAGCGACGAGATGAGACCACTTCGATACTCGATCAACGTCACGCTCGACGGCTGCTGCCATCACGAGGCAGGGCTCCCGCCGGACGAGGAGTCGATGCGCTACTGGACCGCTGAGATGGAGCGGGCCGATGCCCTGCTCTTCGGCCGGGTGACCTACGAGATGATGGAGTCGGCGTGGCGGAAGCCGGCCACGGGCACCGTGGCCCGACTGGATGGATGAGTGGGAGATCCCGTTCGCCGAGGCCATCGACGGGGCGAAGAAGTACGTCGTGTCGAGCACGCTGAGCAGGGTCGACTGGAATGCCGAGCTGGTGGGCGGCGACCTGGGGCAGGCGGTTCAGCGGCTCAAGCAGGAGCCAGGCGAGGGCTTGTGGGTGGGTGGAGTGACGCTCCCCCTGGCGCTGGCGGATCTGGGCCTGATCGACGAGTACGAGTTCCTCGTGCAGCCGGTCCTCGCGGGACACGGCCCGACGTTGCTCGCCGGTCTGCGCGAGCGCATCCAGCTCGAGCTGGTCGATCGCCAGGAGTTCCGGTCGGGGGCAGTCGTCCTGCGGTATCGGTCCACCTGAAGATCTGACCGCGCAGACTCGGCGGCGTACATTCGCAGTCATGGCGTATCGGTCGGACCGCGTGTGCGTGCCGCTGGAGATCGAGATCGTGCCGCTCTACCGCGACTCGCCGGAGATGACACGGTTCCGACGCGACCAGAGGCGTCAGCGGCGTCGCGCACGGGGCAGCCTGCCGACCCGCGTGCGGCGCGGGCTCGCCCGGCTCTCCAGGGCGTAGGTTCGGAGCATGTTCGGAATCGGTCTGCCGGAGCTCCTGCTCGTCGTCCTGGTGATCGCGGCACTCGTCTGGTTCATCCGCTCGCGTCGGTGATCCCGTCGCGGCGCTGCTGCAGCCGCCCTCGGGCGGCGTCGACGTAGGCCAGGCACGGGGCCTCCGCGTCCGGGTGCTTCTCGGTCAGGTGGAAGGTCCACCGGTCCATCGCGGCCAGGTAGCCGTTGTCGCCGCCGGGTCGGTAGGCCGACCAGTTCTTGCCGTTGCGGGCCGAGCAGACCGTGCAGCCGATCTTGTAGACGAACTGCTTGTCCTCGCCGAGCACGATCTTCGCCGTGGCCAGTGGACCGGCCTCGACGGCCGCCTTCCGCTCACGAGCAGATCGGCTCGCCACCATCGTCGTCCCCGTCCTGTACGGCCCGTCCTGTCCGGAGCAGGAGCGTACGCCGTACGCCTATCGTGTCGGCATGGACCTCGAGCTCACCGGCGAGATCTGGCACTGGCGAGGCCCGGCGCCGCACCACTTCGTCACGGTGCCCGAGGACGACGCCGCGGTGATCGAGGACGTCGCGGCCGCGGTGACCTACGGCTGGGGCATGATCCCGGTGACCGTGCACCTGGGCGGGTCGACGTGGACGACGTCGCTCTGGCCCAAGGACGGCGGCTACATCGTGCCGCTCAAGCTCGCCGTACGCCGAGCCGAGGGCGTCGACGTCGGCGACACAGTGACCCTCAGGCTCGTGATCGACGTCTAGCTGTAGCTCTTGCGAGGCCGCGAACTCGATCACAGCTTCTCGGTCTCCGCTGCTCCATCGCAGGGCAACGGCGGAGCCGTCGTCAGACACCTGTGCGCGCGCTCATGCCGAACAGCTGCGTCCTTCCCAGACGCGATGGCGACGGTTTGGCACCCTCGCCCGGGCGCACGCAGGGTGCGCTCTTGCACCTCAGAGGAACTGGGTTGCGCAGCGCGGTAGGACGTGGCCACCCTGGTGCCGATGACCGGCGCCAGACGGTGTCGGCTCCGCGCACGCAGGAGTACGGAATGGGCGCTACAGGCAGGGGTTTCGCGGCGGCGGCCGTAGCGGGGGCTGGAAGTGCACTGATCACCCGGGCGCTGATGCGGGCGGTTGTCCTGCTGACCAACGGCGACCCTGAGTTCAGCCTCGGCGCACTCCTCTTCATCGCGTTGTTCTACATGCTCGCACTCCTACCCGGATGCCTCGCCCTGGCCAGGACCCGTGCCTGGTGGGCGTGGCTGCTGCTCGCTGCGGGCGTCATGCTGCTGGCATTCGAGGCGGTCGCCATCGGGCTCGACGAAACCACCGCTACCCACGACATGACGCCCGGCAGGTGGAGCTTGTTCGTAGCGGTGCTGGTTTCGATGCTCGCCACCTACGCCATCCAGGTCACGCTGGCAGTTCACTGGGCGCGTCACGGGTTTCACCTCCAGCGTCATCTCGCCAGGTAGCACTGAGAGTCGACTTCAACAGTCCTGAGCTTCAAGCAGCGAGAAGTTGACCGCAAGGAAGAAGAGCGCCGCTTGCCACGCTCCGGCCTGTCGGCGCGGGCTGGGATGTCTCATCTGGCGATGAGCTGTGGGCGTCCAGCTCCCCGCCGACCCGGCTGCGGGTCCGTGATCGTCGTGATTCGGTGGCCGAGGGGCAAAGCGAGCCGCGGGTGTCGGAGGCTGGTGGGCTCTCCCCACGGGTAGAGATGAGGTTCTGACTCGTGGCGGATGTGTGGCGAGGCTCGTGGGCTGTCGAATGGGGCCATGGACCCAGCATCTCGCTCGCACCAGAACCCGGTGGTCGTCAGTGTGTGCGGACTTACCAAGGCGTACGGCGGCCGGACGGTCGTCGACCACCTCGATCTCTGCGTTCGCGACGGCGAGATTCTCGGTCTGATCGGCGTCAATGGCGCCGGGAAGACCACGACGGTCGAGATCCTCCAGGGGCTGCGTCGCCAGGACGCCGGCGATGTCCGCGTGTTGGGATTGGACCCGATCCGCGATGCGGACCGGCTTCGGCAGCAGGTCGGCAGCCAGCTTCAGAGCTCCGGTCTGCCGGACCGGCTCCGGGTCTCCGAGGCAGTCGCACTGTTCTCCGGTCGTCGGGCGGCCGACGGTGACAGCCTGTTGGAGCAGTTCGGACTGGCGGAGCGACGGCGGTCGCCGTACGGGGGTCTGAGCGGCGGCGAGCAGCAGCGGCTCTTCTTGGTGCTGGCGCTACTCAACCAGCCCCGGTTGGTGATCTTGGACGAGCTCACCCAGGGTTTGGACCCGGCCGCCCGGCGTGAGGTCTGGTCCGCTGTCGCACAGCTGCGGGATGCCGGTTCGACGGTGCTTCTGGTCACGCACGAGCTCGACGAGGCGGAGGTGCTCTGTGACCGGGTCGTCGCCATGCGCGAAGGCCGGGTGCTCGACCAGGGGACCCCTGCCGAGCTGGTCGCCAGACACGCCGGAGAAGCGACGGTGTGGTTCGGCCTGTCTCATGACCGTGTCCCGGCGATAGCGGACTCGCTCCAACAGCTCAACCGGCTGCCCGGTGTCTCCCTCGTAGCGCACAGGGACGGCCAGGTCTCCGTTCGCGGCACACGTGCGGTGATCGCACACGTGGGCGCCTGGCTGGTCGCCTCAGGGCGGCCGATCCCACCCGACCTTCGGGTCGACATCCCGGACCTCGAGGCAGCCCTGCTCAGCCTGCTCGCCCAGCCCGCGGTCCAGCCCCAGACAGGAGTTGCATGATGGTCAACGACCCGTCGATCACACGAGGATCGGCCCGGGCGGCGCCGGGAGGGCGCCGCTACCGCTCGACGACCCGTCGGCTGGTCGCTACCGAGCTCCGGCTCCTTACCCGCGACCCGCTCACGCTCACGTTCGTCTTGGCGTTCCCCATCGTGACGATGTTGATCATCGGCGGATCGTTCGGGACCGAGGCGGACGATGCCTTTCCGGTGAACCCGTCGCACTGGTACGTCGCGTCCTACTTGACCGTCGTCATCGGTGCCACCGGTCTGATCATGCTGCCGGTCCACATCGCGTCCTACCGCGAGCGCGGCGTGCTGCGTCGGTTCGCCGCATCGGGGTTCCCGCGCTGGTCCTTCGCCCTGGCGGAGCTGACGATCGGGCTGATCGCGATCGCGATCGCCGGGGCCCTGCTGCTTGCGGTGGCCGCCCCGGTGTACGGCGTGCCGCACGTCGAGAGCCCGTTCCGCGTCGTCGCCGGCACCGCCGTGGGCGCGATCACCTTCGTCAGCATCGGCGTCCTGCTCGGGACCCTGCTCCCCTCGGCGCGAGCCGCGCAGGCGATCGGCCTGCTGCTCTTCTTCCCGTCGTTCCTGCTCGGGGTCGGGGGTCCACCGCCCGCAGTGATGGCGGACGGGCTGAGCGACATTGCGGCGTGGCTGCCGCTGGCCCTGGCCAACCAGGCGATCCGCGAGCCGTGGCTCGGCACCGGCGACGCCACCACAGCGCTCTTGGCGACCGTGGCGATCGGTGTCTTGGCCACGGCTCTTGCCGCCCGTCGTACGGCGTTGTAGGTCACCAGAGAACCTACGCTCGTCACCATGACAGAGCAGAGAGCGCGAGTTGCGGCGCCGGCCGCGCTCGCGTTGTTCTCCGTCCTGGGCGTCCTCATGACGAATCGGACGCCATCGGTGGCGATCGCCGCGGCGGCTCTGGCTAGTGTCATCGGCATCCTGCTCGCCTCTCGACGAGCAACGGGCTTGCCGATGCTCGCCGGCCTGGCGGTCGCCGCAGGTTCGCTGGCGTTCCTCGGACATCTTCAATCGTCGAACCTGTGCTGGATGGGTCTGTGCGTGATCGCGGGCTGGGTCGCGCTCACCTCGACGACGACCGTGGCAGTCTCCGCCGGAGCGGTCCTCGCCCTGGTCCCCGTCGTCGAGTGGGTCCTTGATCGCTCCGAGCCGGGCTGGGGCGCGTGGTGCGTCGGGATCTCGTTCTCGGCGGTCGCTTGCATCTTCGCCAACCGCCTGCGGCTCACGGTGATGGACCTGCGGGCAGCACAGGAGGAGCTTGCGGTCCGATCGCGCACCGAGGAGCGGAACCGGATCGCTGCCGAGGTGCACGACGTCATCGGCCACGCGCTGACGGTGTCCTTGCTGCACATCGGCAGCGCTCGTCTCGCTCTGGATGAGAACCCGCAGGAGGCACGTGACGCACTCTGGGAAGCCGAGCGTCTGACTCGTGCAAGTCTCGAGGAGGTGCGTGCCACCTTCGCCCTGATCCGCACCGACCTACCCGACAACCGGAGACCACTTCCCGGGTCGGATGACCTCCCGGCGCTGGTCGAGTCGTTCCGGCGCGCCGGCTCCGACGTGGAGCTCCACGTCGACGACCGACTCGACCCGCTCGGAGCGACCCGAGGCCTCGCCGCGTACCGGATCGTCCAGGAGGCTCTCACCAACGCCACCAGGCACGCCCCCGGGCAGCCGGTCGTGGTACGGATCTGCCCCGTCGAGGATGCCACGACGGTGACCGTGCGCAACGACGGGCCGCCGAACCAGGCGGCCACCCCCGGCTCCGGGGTCCGCGGTATGCGCGAGCGCGCCGAGAGCGTCGGCGGACACCTGACCGTGGGACCGACCGACAGTGGATGGCTCGTCGAGGCGGTGCTGCCCTGATGGACAACGCCGTCCGGGTGCTGCTGGTGGACGACCAGGAGCTGGTGCGCGCAGGGCTGCGAGGGATCCTGCGCCCACGCCTCGGCTTCGACATCGTCGGCGAGCTCGACAGCGGCGAAAACATCGTTGAGACCGTCGCGCGACTGAGTCCCCACGTCGTCATCATGGATGTGCGGATGCCGAAGGTCGACGGTGTCACAGCCACCCGCCTGCTCGGCCAGGTCCCAGGATCTCCGCCAGTGCTGGTCCTGACAACGTTCGAGGACGAGGAGATCCTCGCCGGGGCACTCCGCGCCGGAGCCGCCGGCTTCCTGCTCAAGGGAGTGCCCGCCGAAGACCTTCAACGCGCCGTCCGGATGGTCGCTGCAGGCAGCTTCTGGCTCGACCCCGGCATCACCGGCCGAGTGCTCGCGACGTACCGCGCTGGCATCTCGCCAGCCCTGCCGGGACCCGAGCTCGACGTACTGACCCCACGCGAGCGCGAAGTGCTGTCGCTGGTCGGAGCAGGCCTCAGCAACACCGAGATCGCTGCCGAGCTGGTCCTCGGCGAGGGCACGGTCAAGACCCACCTCGGACACATCTTCGCCAAGCTCCACCTCCGCGACCGCGCCGCAGCGGTGGTCTTGGCGTTCGACCACGGTCTGGTTCATCCGCGAGGCGACCACTGACTCCCCACGGTCGAAAGGGCGGCACACCCAGCCGTCGGCAGCATTCGATGATCTCGGTTGCTGTCGTCGCGGCCCCTAACGTGGAAGCCCGAGAATCCGCTCGCCGGCGACGTTGCGCAGGATCTGCGTCGTACCGCCCGCGATCGACAGGCAACGGGTGTTGAGCATCTCCCACACGTCGGCGCGGACTTCGTCGCCACCCTCCCCCGATCCACCCAGCACGATGGCGTCGCCGTGGAGCGTGACGACCAGCTCGGCGCCGTCCTGGCGGTTGCGGACGCCCAGCAGCTTGGCGACGCTCGACTCCGCTCCCGGTCCCTGGCCGGCGAGCGAGCGCAGCGTCGACCGCACGCCGAGCAGCGCGCAGACGGTCGCCAGCGCGATCGAGTGCCCGACCGCGACGCGCTGGGCGGAGGTCGCGCCACCGGACACCAGCTCGATGGCTCGCTCGGTGCTCTTGCTGAGCCGGCTGGTCGCCATCGCGACCCGCTCGTTGGCCAAGGTGGTGCGGGCGAGCTTCCAGCCGTCGTCGACCTCGCCGACGACCATCGAGTCGGGCACGAAGACGTCGTCGAGGAAGACCTCGTTGAAGAGCGCCTTGCCGGTGATCTCGCGCAGCGGCCGCACGTCGATGCCATCGCTGTTCTTCATGTCGACGAGGAAGTAGCTGATGCCCTTGTGCTTCGGGGCGTCCGGGTTGGTGCGCGCCAGGCAGATGCCCCAGTCCGCGCGCTCGGCGACCGAGTTCCAGACCTTCTGGCCGTTGAGCTTCCAGCCGCCGTCGACCTTCTCGGCACGGGTCCGCAGCGACGCCAGGTCGGAGCCGGCACCCGGCTCGGAGAAGAGCTGGCACCACACCAGGTCGCCGAGGAGCGACGCCGCGCACGAACTGCTCGCGCTGCTCGTCGGAGCCGTGCTCGAGGATCGTCGGGACCGCCCAGCCGGCGATCACGATGTCCGGCCGGGTCAGCTCGGCGCGGGCCAGCTCCTGGTCGATCACGATCTGGGTGACGGCGTCGGCGCCCAGGCCGTACGGCGCGGGCCAGTGCGGCGTCAGGTAGCCAGTCTCGACGAACGCCGGCCGCCGCTCTTCACCAGGCAACGCGGCGATCCGCTCGACGGTCTCGCGGACCTCACCGCGGACCGGCTCGTCGCGCCCCTCCAGGTCGAGCTGCACCCGGCGTCGTACGCCGGCGACGGCCCGCTCGGTGAGTCGCTCGGCCGCGGAGTCGCTGTCGCCGACCAGCGCGCGCAGGCTCATCGCCCGGCGCAGGTAGAGGTGGGCGTCGTGCTCGAAGGTGAAGCCGATGCCGCCGAGGACCTGGATGCAGCCCTTCGCGACCTCGACCGCGCCATCGAACGCGACCGCCAGGGCCACGTCGGCGGCGAACTCCCACTGCTCGTCATCCACGCTCTGCCCATATCGAGGGCACACCGATGCCACGTCCCAGGCCGCCGCGGTGACCGACTCGGCGGTCTCGAGCATCTCGGCGCACAGGTGCTTGATCGCCTGGAACGACCCGATCTTCTGGCCGAACTGCTCGCGCACCTTCGCATACTCGACCGCGGTCGACAGGCACCAGCGCGCCACTCCCGCGGCCTCGGCCGCGGCAAGTGTGATGACCGTACGACGGACCATGTCGGTCGTGACGTCCACGGCCGTCCCCGAGGCGTCGCCGGAGACCTTCATCGTCCCGAAGCGGCGGCTCAGGTCGAGCCCGAGCGCCGGGGTCAGCTCGACGGCGTCGCGCGGCAGGAGCCGCCAGCCGTCGGCATCGACGAGGACGTGGGTGGCCGACGGCGCATCCCAGACCACGTCGCCGAGTGCGAGCCCGACGACCGCGTCGTCAGGAAGCTCCGGGAGCACCAGCGAGGCGACAGCAGGCCCGAGCAGTGGGCCGGGCACCAGCTCGTAGGCGCAGGCCTCGAGGGCCACGGCCACGTCGAGCACGGTGCCGCCCCCGCCCCCGGCCTCCTCGGCCAGGCCGATCGTGGCGATCCCCATCTCGACGGTCGCCGCCCACACGTCCGCGAACGTCGCGTCGGCGTCCACCTCGGCCGCGCGGGTCAGGTCCCGACCACCCAGGTCGGCCGCCCACTTGCGCAGGCTGGACGCCAGCTCGCCGTGCTCGTCGGAGATCCCGATCGACATGCTCACCCCACAGAACTAGAACGTGTTCCAATCCTACTAGAGTGCGGCCGTGACCACCGATTGGATCAGCCACGCCCTCGCCGCCAAGGGGTTCATGCCGGAGGACGAGGGGATGCTGCTGCACCGCTACGCCCGCGAGCGACTCCCCCACGGCCCCGGGCTCGAGGTCGGCACCTACTGCGGCAAGTCGGCGATCTACGTCGGCGCTGCCGCCCGTGAGGTCGGCGGCACGTTCTTCACCGTCGACCACCACCGTGGGTCGGAGGAGAACCAGGCCGGCTGGGAGCACCACGACGCGACGCTGGTCGACGACGAGCTCGGGGTGATGGACACCCTGCCGGTCTTCCGGCGCAACATCGCCCTGGCCGGCCTCGAGGACCAGGTGATCGCGGTCATCGGCAAGAGCACCACCGCCGCGACCCACTGGCGCACTCCGCTGTCGCTGCTCTTCATCGATGGCGGGCACGCCGAGGAGCACGCCCAGAACGACTACTCCGGCTGGGCGCACTGGCTGATGGCCGACGGGCTCCTCGTCATCCACGACGTCTTCCCCGACCCGGCCGACGGCGGGCAGCCGCCGTACCACGTCTTCCTGCGCGCGCTCGCGAGCGGCGCCTTCACCGAGGTGGAGGCGCTGGGCTCGATGCGCGTGCTGCGGCGAACCTCAGGTGATGCTGGAGACGCTGTCGGCTGACGGGCAGCCGCACTCGAGCGCGAGCTCGGCGAAGTGCGGCGCCAGCGAGGTGCCGCGCATGATGCCGGAGCCCGCCGTGCTGTGCCCGGCGACCTCACCGAGGGCATCGATCGCCAGGATCACCGCGGCCGCTGTGTACGTCGTGTACTCCACCGGCCAGTAGACGTTGCGCGGCTCCCCGTCGGCCTCGGCCTCGTCGCCGTAGACCCACCCGGTCCAGTAGCGACCGTCGTCCTCGCGCAGGTGCTGCATGTCCTTGATCAGCGCCAGCGCCCGGCGGTGGTCGCCGATCGTGTCGAGCGCCATCGCGAGCTCGCAGGTCTCGGCGCCGGTCACCCACGGGTTGGTGTCGACGCAGAGGATGCCGAGGCCGGGCCGGACGAAGTCGTCCCAGCGGCTCTCGAGCAGCTCGAACGCGTCGCGGCCGCGGACGGCTCCACCGAGGACGGGGTAGTACCAGTCCATCGAGTGGGCCGACTTGTCCTCGAACAGGTCGCGGTGCTCGCGTACGGCGTGGCCGAGCCGGCCGCCGGCCAGCTCCCACTCCGGCTGGGGGTCGTCGAGCAGGTCGGCGAGCGCGACGCCGGCGCGCAGCGACTGGTAGATGCTGGACGAGCCGGTCAGCAGGCAGAAGTCGTCGACCGGCGTCCAGCTGATGCCGCCCCACGAGGTCTGCAGGGAGACCACCCAGTCGAGCGCGGACCGCACGGTCGGCCAGAAGCGGCTGACGAACGCGATGTCGCGGCGCACCAGCCAGTGGTGCCAGATGCCGACCGCGAGGTAGGCCGTCATGTTGACGTCACCGCGCTCGTCGTCGGGCTCGCCGTTCACGATCTTCATCGGGAACGAGCCGTCCGCGCGCTGCATCGTCGGCATCCAGTCGTAGGCGCGCTCGGCGGCCTCGACCTCGCCACCGACGAGCATCGCCATCGCGGCCTCGACGTGGTTCCACATGTCGACGTGCTCACCGACGCTCCACGGCACGGCGCCGCACGGCTCCTGCATGGCCACGATCGACGCGGCGGTCGCGGCGACCTGCTCGGCGGTGAGGATGCCGTCGACCCACGGAAGCTGTCCGAGGGGGTCGGTCATGCCGTCGCTTCCGGCTTGCGGAAGTAGAGGACCATGCTCTTGCCGATCAGCGGGTCGAGGACCTTGCCGGCGTACTCGAGCGCCTTCGGCTGCTTCATGATCTCCCAGACCAGGAGCTTGTGATAGCTGCGGGCGAAGAAGTTGTCGTCGTTCTCGACACCGACGGCGCACTTGATCCACCAGTAGGGCGCGTGCAGGCCGTGGGCGTAGTCCTTGCCCTCGAAGATCATCGCGTCGCCGGGCTCACCGTCGTTGTACTTGCCGGCCTTGGTGACCTTGTCGACCAGCTCGTGGTCGGTGTAGATCCGGATGTGGCCGCCGGCGGCGTTGTGGTAGTCGTCGGAGAGCCGCCAGTTGATGACCTCGGGCAGCCAGCGCGGCACCGTGATCGCCAGGGTGCCGCCCGGACGGAGCACGCGGACGAGCTCCTTGATCGCGTCGACGTCGGCGTGGATGTGCTCGAGGATCTCCGCAGCGACGATGCGGTCGAACTCGCCGTCCGCGAACGGCAGCTGGAGCGCGTCGCCCTGCTTGATGTCGGCCGAGGCGCCGGCAGGCACCTCGCCCTGCTCCTTCATCGCGCCGAAGATCTCCAGCACGCCGGCCAGCTCGTCGGCGTCCATGTCGAAGGCGACGACGTCGGCCCCACGGCGGTACATCTCGAACGCGTGGCGTCCGCCACCCGCACCCATGTCGAGCACGCGCTCACCGGGCTGCAGGCCCAGCCGGTCGAAATCAACGGTCAGCACTGGTGCTCTCCTCCATCTCACGCCGGTAGTCGGCGATCACTTCTTCGTACGCCGTCGCGACGGTCGCCGCGACCGCCCGCCAGCTGAACAGCTCGTCGACGCGCTTGCGGCCGGCCGCGCCGTACCGTGCCCGTCGCTCGGGGTCGTCGAGCAGAGCCGCGATCGCGGCCTCGAGCTCACCGACGTCGCCGGGCTTCACCAGGTCGGCGCAGAGGCCGTCGGGACCGACGACCTCGGGGATCGCGCCGGCATCGGAGACGACCAGCGGCGTCGCGCAGGCCATCAGCTCGGCGGTCGGGAGCGAGAAGCCCTCGTAGAGCGACGGGCACGCAGGCGACCTCGGCCGAGCCCATCAGCTCGACGAGCTCCTCCTCGCTGACGCCGTGCACGAAGTGGACGGAGTCGGCGATCGAGAGCTTGTCGATCAGCTTCTCGGTGGTGCCACCGGCCTTGGGCTTGGTGACCAGGAAGAGCTCGATGTCACGCTCGGTGCGCAGCTTGGCGAAGGCCTCGAGCAGGGTCGCGATGCCCTTCATCGGCGCGTCGGCGCTGGCCATCGCCATGATCCGGCCCGGGACCCGCGGCTTGGTCGGCGGCACGAAGCCGTCGTCGACGCCGAGCAGGATCACCTGCATCTTGGCGGGGTCGACGCCGAAGTCCTTGGCGATGTCGCGCTTCGAGGTCTCCGAGGGCGTCATGATCTTGCGCATCTGGCGCGCCACCCGGGCCTGCATCTTCACGAAGCCGTACCAGCGGGTGAGGGTGAACTTGCGCCACGGGTTGCGCGCAGCCTTGATGTCGATGCGGCGGTCGTAGCTGATCGGGTGGTGCAGCGTCGTGATGAGCGGCAGGCCGAGCTTCTCGATCTCGAGCATGCCGTAGCCGAGCACCTGGTTGTCGTGGACGATGTCGAAGTCGTCGACGCG
This sequence comes from uncultured Actinomycetota bacterium, assembly GCA_963696245.1. GTDB lineage: Bacteria > Actinomycetota > Actinomycetes > Propionibacteriales > Nocardioidaceae > Nocardioides. Next base: position 344,085 of record CAVOJM010000003.1, on the reverse strand, counting down.
CTCGCTCAGCGCGCGCACCGCGCGCAGGCTGAACGTCTTCGGCTCGGGGAACCCGGCCGCGCACATGGTGGCGAACTCCTCGACGTCGATCCGGTCGCGGAACTCCTTGAGCTTCGGCACCCGGAACGGGTCGGGCTCGCGGTAGAGGTCGAGGCTGGGCAGCTTGGTCAGCGCCACGCCCTCGTCCAGGTCGGGATAGGGCTGTCCGGAGAACACCTCGACCTCGTGGCCCAGGTTGGTCAGCTCGCGACTCAGGTGGCGGATGTAGATGCCCTGACCACCGCAGTGCGGCTTGCTCCGATACGACAGCAATGCGACGCGCATCCGCACCCTCTCTACTAACGTGCACCGCCAGGGAGGCGGAGCCGATGGGCCGGATGCAATGACACGCCGGGCCAAACTGAAGTGGAACGTGTTCCTATTTTAGACCATCCGTTGCTAGCCTAGTTGGCGTTATCAACGGGACACTCGGGGGTCTCTAGACTCTGCGGACCAACGTCGTTCCGATCGACTCATCGAGCATGGGGGTCCCTGTGAGCAGCGCCAACTCATTGGCTGTCGAGGATCTGGGTTCTGCCGCGCAGCGTGACCGGCGCAAGCGGATCCTCGATGCGACGATCGCGCTCGCGTCCCAAGGCGGCTTCGACGCCGTCCAGATGCGCGCGGTGGCGGAGAAGGCCGACGTCGCACTCGGCACCCTCTACCGCTACTTCCCGTCCAAGATCCACCTCTTGGTCTCGGCGCTGCAGCGCGAGTTCGAGCGCACCGAGTCCACCCTGCGCGAGCGGCCGATCGACGGCGACACCACGGCCGAGCGGGTCATCAACGTCCTCAAGCGCACGACCCGAGGCATGCAGAGCGACCCGCAGCTCACGGAGGCGCTGACCCGCGCGTTCATGTTCGCCGACGCGTCGGTCCAGGCCGAGATCCACCAGGTCGGCATGCTGCTCACCTCGATGCTCACCCGGGTCATGCACCCCGAGGGTCAGCACCAGCTCACCGAGGAGGACGTCGCGATCGCGCGCGTCATCGGTGACGTGTGGCTCTCCGCCCTCGTCGGCTGGGTCACCGGCCGCACCTCCGCCGCCGAGACCGGTCAGCAGATCGAGGTCGCGGTCAGGCTCCTGCTGCGGGACTGATCGACGCGCGCGTCCGCCCGCGGCGACGCGAGCGACGCAGGCGCGTGGTCAGCGGTGTAGAAGCCCATGCCCAGCGAGCCGAGCAGCATCAGGTGACCACCGGCGGCATCGACGACGCCGTACGACGCGGCTGCTCCGGGTGCCGGCGATCGCCCAGCGCCGTACCTGGCTGCTCTTCGGCAGACCCGTGGCCGACCAGGTCGCGAGGTGCTCGCAGTTGTTGCGCACCAGGTGGTAGCCGTGGGTGCCGAGCTTGGATTCGGCGTTGCGCACGATCTCCTCGACGGGCAGCCGGGTCCGGTAGGCGCGCACCCGGATCTCACCGCCGCTCGCGAACGGCTCCAGGGAGGTCCGCTCGACGCGCCGGAGCGTCCCGCGGCCGCCGACGTAGTGGATGACGGTGCCGTCGCCGCAGTAGATGCCGTGGTGGCTGTAGCGAGCGCGACGGCGCACGTAGATGTGGTCGCCGCGGTTCATGCTGGAGCTGTCTCGACGAAGACGAAGCGCCGGAAGACCCAGAAGCGAGTCGCGGTGCCGAGCCCGAGACCGATCACGTTGGCCGCCAGGTTGTCGGAGAGCGGGCTGCTGAGACCGAGCACGTGCCGGCTCATCCACAGGCACACGACGGGGATCGCCATCGTGAGCGCGCCGAGACCGAAGAAGGGACCAGGCCGGATCCCGGGTCGCTGAGCTCCCGGTCGCGGAACGTGTAAGCCGCATGCCGGCGTACGCGACGCACCCTGCCAGGACGTTGACCAGGACGAACGCGACGACCGCCTGGCCCTCCAGCGGCGCGCTCCCCAGGAACAGCCCGTGCACGAGCGCGTTGAAGCCGACGAACGAGACGGCGGTCGCGAGGCCGCCGACCAGGAGGAACCGGAGCAGCTCGCCCCCATGCGCCGCACCGCGGAGTGGGGTGCGGGTGTCGGGCTCACTGGGCACAGGCTACCGGCGAGTTGGGTCCTTCCCGCGATCGGCGCACCCCTGAGAGGCGACTTGGATCGGCAGGTCAGACTCGTGGCGCACCCGCCACTCGATCCACACGGAGATGTTGATGCCCCGCCTGACCCGCCTGCTGATCCTCCCCTGCGCCGCCGTGCTCGCCACCGTGCTCGTCGGCTGCAGCAGCGACGACTCGTCGGACGCGTCCGCCGACCCGTCGACCTCGACCTCGGCGTCCGCCAGCCCATCCACCACCCCGTCCGCCACGGGGTCGCCGCTCCCCGGCGCGGCACAGGTGTGCGCCGCCGGCGCGGCCGTGAAGGAGAGCATCGGCGAGGTCACGTCGGCTCTGCAGGCCGGCAACTTCGGCGACGCACGCACCAGCCTGGGCAAGGTCCGGACGTCGGTGGAGCAGCTCGACAACGCGACCGAGCAGCTCGCCGTCCGAGACCCGCTCCGCGCTGGACCAGCGCGTCCAGGAGATCAGCGACCAGATCAAGCTGCTGGCGGATGCGCAGTCGCTCGACCAGCTGCAGTCGGCGTTCACGGTCATCCCGCTGGAGTTCCAGCAGCTGGTCGCCGACATCGACGCCAACGTGGGCTGCTAGCCCGGGAACGTCCCGCAGCCCGGCGGGGTACGACGCGTAGTAGGACTTGTCGAAGAGCGTCGCGCTCGCGAGTGAGGCCGAGAAGCCGAAGAACGACGCCTTGACCCCGGTCGTGCCGAGGACCTCGAGCTTGCGCCTGTCGCAGCCCGCGCCGTACGTCGCGATCCCGGTCTGAACCGATGAGGGTCACGTTGCCGGCGATGCTGAGGCCCTTGGTGCCCATGCCGAGCTCGAGCTGCGGCAGCTGGGCGCCGAGGACGAAGCTGATCGGTCCGTTCGCGACCGCCTGCGCCGCACCGAGGACGATCTTGCCGAGCCCGTCGAGGACACCCTGGGTCGTCGTCGCGCCGTCGTTGGACAGGTGGAAGCCGCCCTGGCCGTCGTAGTCGAGGCTGTAGCTGCCGGTGAGCGACTGGTCGAAGCTCGAGAAGCCCGCGCTGGCGAAGAACGCGACCTTGACCCCGACGTAGAACGGGATGGCGCCGACCACGAACGGCACGGCGATCTCGGCGGGCAGCGTGATCTTGATGCCGCCCGCGTCGCCGAGGCCGAACTGCGAGATCGGCTTGGCCGAGTAGCCGAGCTGGAACTTGCCCGGCGATGTTGTTCGCGAGCCACTGCGCCTGGCCGAGCTTGCCGTGGCTGAGGGTGATCGACCCGGCCGTCTTCAGGTTGGTCAGGCTGCCGGTGACGTTGACCTCGAGCTCGATCGGCGTGTCCCGCGTGATCGCGATCTTGACACGCCATCCCGGTGGCGGACGGCGGTGAACGTCGCGGAGTAGCCGTAGCCCTCGACCTTGCCCGTGAGGGTGAATCCCCCACCGCGCTCGCTGCGCGGGCGTCCGGGCCACCGGCACCCCGTCGCCACCGATGGCGAAGGCCTTGGACCAGTCCACGCCACGCGTCCCAGGAGAGCGCCGTCCACGTCGGCCGCCGCTGCGGTCGGTCACGACCAGCTCGACATGCGGTAGGCCAGTCGCCGGCCCCACCCTGCGAGGCTTCAGACGGTCCGCAGTCGCCGACCTCGACGCGACCAGCGGTCGGGCTCGTCGACCTCGATGAACTCCGCCGTGGAGCCGCCCAGCTCCATCGGGGCCATGCCGAGCTTGCGGTGGTCCCACGAGCGGACCCGCGCGGCGTCGAGCCGGACGGCCGCGCGGTTGTGGGCCATGAACTCCACGAAGGGCTTGAGCTCCTCGGTGTACGGCGCGGTGTAGCGCTCGAAGATGTTGACGCAGACGTCCCAGACGACGGCCTCGTCCTCGATCACCTCGGCGGTGCCCTCGATCGCGACCCCGCGGAGCTGGTCGTAGGTGTGACCCGCCTCGACCAGGAAGCTGCAGCGCGGGTCACGGCGCAGGTTGACGGTCTTCTGCGCCTTCTTCTTGGTCTCGAACCAGATGCTGCCGTCGTCCATCACGGCGTACCACATGCCGACGAGGTGGATCTGGCCCTGCGGGCCGAAGGTGCCGAGGGTGCACGAGCGCTGCTGCTGGAGGAACTGGGTGACCTCGTCGTCGGACATGACGATCTGGCCGCGCTGGTTGGCCATGGCGCTCTAGCCGCCGAACGCGTGGGTCGCGGTGACGCCGCCGTCGACCGAGATCTCGGCGCCGTTGATGTAGGACGACTCGTCGCTGCCGAGGAAGACGTAGAGCGGGGCGACGTCCTCGGGGTGGCCGACCCGGCGCAGCGGGATCTTCGAGGCGCCGTAGGCCATCGCGTCGTCGCCGCCGTGCACGCGCGTCATCGGGGTGTCGATCATGCCGGGGTGGACCGAGTTGACCCGGATCCCCTTCGGACCGAGCTCCATCGCCGCGCACTTGGTCATGCCGCGGATCGCCCACTTGGTCGCGGCGTACGCCGCACATCCGGCCATGCCGGCCAGGCCCTCGACCGACGAGGCGTTGATGATCGAGCCGCCGCCGTTCGTGCGCATGGTGCGGGTGACTGCCTGCATGCCGAGGAAGCAGCCGAGCTGGTTGACCCGCCAGAGCAGCTCGACCTCGTCGATGCCCATCCGCTCGATGTCACCGAAGCGCAGGATCCCGGCGTTGTTGGCCAGCACGTTGACCGGGCCGAAGCGCTCGTTGGTGTCCTCCACCAGCGACGTCCAGGAGCCGGCGTCGCTGACGTCGTGGTGGGCGAAGCGGGCCGACGAGCCCGAGCTCGTCGGCCAGCGCCTGCCCGGCGTCCTTCGCGACGTCGGCGATCACGACCTTCGCGCCTTCGGCGACGTACGCGCGGGCGATCCCGGCACCCTGACCCATCGCACCGCCGGTGACGATGGCGACCTTGCCGTCCAACCGTCCAGTCACAGAGCTCATCTCAGGCCTTCAGCTTCATGATCGAGTCGGCGGCGAAGCCGACGGCGGGGTCGCGGTCGGTGAAGTAGCCGCCGAGCTGCTTGTCGAGGTCGTCGGCGGTCCAGAGCGAGCCGGACTTGTCGAAGCGCTCCTCGACGACGGGCGCGGCGACCAGGGCCACCATCCCGCCGTACACGACGAAGACCTGGCCGGTGATCCGCGCGGCGGCGGGCGAGGCGAGGTAGGCGACGACGGGCGCGACGTGCTCGGGCGAGTAGGGGTCGACCTCGAGGCCGGACTCGTCCTCGCCGAAGACCTGGGCGGTCATCGCGGTGCGGGCCCGCGGGCAGATCGCGTTGGCGCGTACGCCGCTGCTGCCCATCGACCGCGCGGTCGACACGGTCAGCGCGGCGATGCCGGCCTTGGCGGCGCCGTAGTTGGCCTGTCCGGGAGGACCGGAGAGGAACGCCTCGGAGGCCGTGTTGACGACGGCAGCCTCGACCGGCGCTCCGGACTCCTTGGCCTTCGCACGCCAGTAGGCCGCGGCGTTGCGCGACAGCAGGAAGTGACCGCGGAGGTGGATGTGGATGACCAGGTCCCACTCCTCGTCGGACATGTTGAAGAGCATCCGGTCCTTGGTGATGCCCGCGTTGTTGACCACGATGTCGAGGCTGCCGAAGCCGTCGACGGCCGCGGCGACCATGGCGTCAGCAGTGGCCCGCTCCCCCACGTCGCCGGCGACGATGGTCGCCTCGCCACCGCGCGACCGGATCTCCTCGGCCGCCTCGTCGGCGCCGCCGGGCAGGTCGTTGAGCACGATGCGCGCGCCCGCGTCGGCCAGGGCCAGCGCCTCGGCGCGCCCGAGTCCGGCGCCGGCACCGGTCACGATCGCGACCTTGCCGTCGAGAGCAGGTCTCGCGTTCGTCACGCTCAGTCCTCCAGCAGGGAGATCGCGGCGCGCGGGCAGGCAGCCACGGCGCGCTTCACGTTGTCGATGTTCTCGGGAGTCGTCTCCTCGGTCTTGAGCTGGAGGAAGTCGTCGTCATCCAGCTCGAACACCTCCGGAGCCATCGCCTCGCACAGCGCGTTGGACTCGCACAGGTCGAAGTCGACCTTGATCTTCATGGCTCAGCTTCCTTCACTCGAGTGGCCGGGGAACACGTGGGCGCTGGGGTCGATCACGACGGCGGCGTTGTTGACCGCGGTGGCCGCCTCGCCGAAGCCGACGGCGATCAGGCGGACCTTGCCGGCGTACTCCGTGATGTCGCCGGCAGCGAAGACGCGGGCCAGGTTGGTGCGCATCGCGGAGTTGACGACGACGTGTCGCTTCTCGACCTCGATGCCCCACTGCTGGATCGGGCCGAGGTCGGCGATGAAGCCGAGGGCCGCGACGATCGCCTGGGTCGGCCGGGTCGTGACCTCACCGTCGACGGAGATGTCGATCGACTCGACGGTGCCGTTGCCGTTGATCGCGGTGACCTCGGCCTTGGTGACGATCTCGACCTTGGGCGACGCGCGGACCGCCTCGACGGTGCGCTCGTGGGCGCGGAAGGCGTCGCGACGGTGCACGAGCGTGACCGAGCGGGCGACGCGGCTCGAGGTGGAGCGCCCAGTCGAAGGCGCTGTCGCCGCCGCCGACGATGACGACGTCCTTGCCGACGTAGGGCTGGAAGCTGGGCACGAAGAACTCCAGGCCGCGGCCCAGCCAGCCGTCGCCGGCCGGCAGCGGTCGCGGGCTGAACTTGCCGATGCCGGCGGTGATCAGGACGACCTTCGGCGCGCACCTCGGTGCCGTCGTCGAGGCCGACGGTCACGCCGTCCTCGTCCTCGGCCAGGGTCAGTGCGGTGCGGTCGAGGAGGTACTCCGGCTCGGACAGCGCGGCCTGCTCGACCAGGCCCTCGACCAGCTCGCGGCCCTTGACCGACGGGAAGCCGGCCACGTCGAGGATCTGCTTCTCGGGGTACATCGCGGTGATCTGGCCGCCGAGCTCGGGCAGCGAGTCGACGACGGCGATCCGCATGCCCGCGGAAGCCGGCGTAGTAGGCGGCGAACAGACCGGTGGGACCGGCGCCGATGACGAGGAGGTCGGTGTCAACCGTGGTTGCGGGCACGCGGCGATCCTTCTCCCGTCGGGCGGTCGACTCAACTATAACGTGTTCTAGTTTCGCACGGTGCCCATTTGCGGGGGCCTACTGCGTCTCGATGTTGGAGACCAGCCAACCCTGGTCGGTGTGCACCACCGTGACCAGCGCGCGGTACTGCGCGATGTCGGTCTTCGGCTGGCCGTCGACCGTCTTCTCGACGTACTGGTTGAGGAAGAGCAGCGCCTGCACCTGCTCCGGTGAGGCCTGCACGACGCCCTGGGCGACGACCTTGAACTGCAGCTTGGTCCGCTGCGCGATGAACTGGTCCTTGATGCCGTCCGCCGTCTGGCGGTACTGCTCGGCGAAGGTGTCGGTCATCTTCGAGGTCGCCTGGTCGATCTGGTGGTCGTAGTCCTCGTAGGACGTCGAGAGGATCTCCTCGGTCGACTTCGCGGCCGCGTCGACCGCGGCGCGCTGGGTCAGCGCGCCGGTCACGACCGGTCGCTGCGCGGAGACGGTCGGCGTGTCGTCGCGGACCAGGTAGATGGCCTCGGCGATGCCGACCGCAAGGAGAACCACGAGCGCGGCCACGAGCGCGATCGTCGTACGCCGGCCGCCGGACCCGCGCGACCTTCGTCGGCTCCTTCGGGCTTCTTCGCGGCTTCTTCGGCGTCGGCGGCGCGTCGGCTGCGGAGGTCTCGACAGGCTCGACCAACGGACGGCTCGACTCACCGACGGTCGCGACCGGAGTCTCGGGGGCGCTGGCCGGCGATCTTGCGCGGGCGCCCGGTGGGGTTGCGTGACGTCATCAGCCCACGAACTCCAGGTTCTGGGTCTTCCAGGTGCCGTCCTCGTTGACCAGGTCGAGCTTGACCCGGAAGCTCCGCGCGACGGGCTTGTTCTTGGTCGACACGTTGGCGACGGTCCCGGTCGTGGCGGCGATGACCGTGGCGCTGTCGGCGTCCTGGTCGACGACCCCGGCCCACAGCACCTTGCCGTCCATCACCGACTTGTTGCGCTGCAGCACCTCGAGCACGCTGTCGGTGCTCGAGTCGTACTGCTTGGCGAAGTCACCGGTCGCGCCGGCAGCCGACCGCGTCGATGCTCTGCTTGGCGTCGCGGTAGTCGATGTTGATCAGTGCCTCCACCTCGCTCCGAGCGGACGTCAGCACGTCGCCGTACCGCTCCTGCTCGACGGCGGCACGATCGCGGTCGCGGTGCTCCTGGACGACGAGCACGCCGCCGAACACACAGGCGCAGGCGAGCAACAGCGCCAGCACGAAGAGGCCGATGTTCAGACCACGCCGGCGACCTGGCTGGCTCGTGGTTTCCTCGGTCATCTGCTGACCACCGGACCCACCAGAAGCCACTTCCACGCGTCCCCTCCCAGGATCGACAGGTTGCCCTGATCGACGAACCGTACCGGGTTGCCGTGCCGGTCGACGGCGCCTCCGATGATTCCGGTCTGCGGGTCGTAGGACGACCGGTAGAGCCGGCCCGGCGACGGGTTGCCCGAGCTGCCGGGCGAGTACTTCGGGCCGCGCATGACGTACGGCGGGCCGCTCGAGCACTGGGCCGGGTAGATCGCCGAGTCCGACAGGTCGCTCGCCGGCCGCCACTGGCTGCGCGGCTTGTAGCCCTCGGTGCAGGGCGGCACGCTGTTGTCGAGCTGGAGGTTGACGTGGCCGTAGCCGTCGCCGGGGGTGCCGGTGAAGCCGGCCGAGATCACCCGCGGGTAGGTCACCAGCAGCTGCTCGATGCCGTCGAGGTGGGAGACGACGACCTGGTTGACGCTGACCGCGCTGCCCAGCAGCACCGGCAGCGTGGGTTCGAGGTCCTGGAGCAGCGCGTCGACCTCGCGGGCCGTGCCGGGCGTGCCGTCGAGGACCTTCTCGAGGTCGTCGTCGCTGCTGGCGAGCGCGTCGGTGAGGCCGTGGAGGTCGCGGGAGAAGCTGCGGATGTTCTCGCTCTGGCCCTGCTGGGTGGTGAGCACCCGCTTGCCCTGGTCGAGCAGCCGGATCGTGTCAGCCGTGTGCGCGGACGCCTCGTCGGACGAAGGTGCTGCCGCTGTCGATGAGCTTCTGCAGCGGGACCCCGGTGTCGGTGAACATGGTGCCGAGCTCGTCGGACGACGACCTGGAGGTTCTTCTTGTCGACCGAGTTGACGAACTGGTCGAGCTCGACGAGGAGGTCGCCCTCGTCGACCGGCAGGGACTCGGCGGTGCCGTGCAGGGTCGACCCGGCCTCGGCGTACGGACCGGAGTCGTCGGGCGGCTCGAAGTCGAGGTACTGCTCCCCCACCGCCGAGAGGTTGTGGACGTACATCGGTGAGTCCATCGGCAGCTTGGTGCCGTCCTCGAGCGCGAGGTCGAGGGTGACGCCGGCCTGGGTCGCGCTGCATCGCGGAGACCTTGCCGACCTTGACGCCGCGGTAGGTGACCTCACTGCCGTCGAAGAGCCCGCCGGAGGTGGGCAGCGTGGCGTGGACGGTGATGCCGCGCCCGAGGATGCGGTCGACGATGCCGAGGTAGGAGCCGGCGACGTAGACGATGCCCACGGCGCTGAGCACCAGGAAGGCCGCCGATCCGGATGCGTACGCCGCGAGTCATGCGGCACCTCCGTAGAACGCGGTGGGGTCGGGCGCCGGCGAGGCGGTGCCGCTGGTCAGCGCGTCGCCGAGGAGGCCGCCGAGCAGGCCACCGGGCAGACCGGGCAGACCGGGCAGGCCGGGCAGCCCGCCGCCACCGCCGCCGGGCAGGGCCTCGACGATCGTGCAGACCGGGTTGCCGTCGTACTTCTTCTTCTTGCACTGCTTGGTCAGGTTCTTGACGAGGTCGACCGAGTCGAGCACCTTCCGGCAGGCCTTGCTGGTCAGGTCGCCGCTGCGCAGGCACTTCTCGACCTGCGTGAGCACGTGACCGGGGTCGATGACCGGCGGGAGGCCGACCGCCGTCGTTGCCGTTCGGGAGCAGGTTCTCGAGGTTGATGTCGGCCCGGATCGAGGTGTTGGCGTAGTCGCCCTTCACGATCTCGGACGCCTCCTTCGGGAACGGGAAGCTCACCAGCAGGTTGAGGCCGGGGGCGAGCGCGTCGCCGGCCTCGTGCAGCTTCTGGAGCACCGGCTGGAGGTGGTCGAGCGAGGCCAGGATGTCGTCCTTGCTCTGCCCGATGACGCGGGTGCCGACCACGCCGAGGTGGTCGAGGGACTTGAGCATCGCGATCAGCTCGTCGTGCTGGGCGGCGAGGACCTCGACGGCGGGTCCGGCGACGTCGAGGGCGCCGGTGATCGTCTTCTTCTCGGTGTTGAGGGTCGCGGTCAGGTGGTTGACCGACTCCATCGCGTGGATGATGTCTTCCTTCTGGGCGTCGATCGTGCCCACGACGTCGTCGAGCGAGCCGAGCAGGTGGCGCAGCCGGTCGGTGCGCCCGTCCATCACCTGGTTGAGCTCGTGGGTGATGGTGCCGAGCTGGCCCACTCCGCCGCCGGTGAGCAGGAACGACAACGCACCGAGCACCTCCTCGACCTCCGGGTTGCGGCCGGTGTCGGACAGCGGGATGTTGTCGCCGTCGGAGAGCCGGTTGTCGCTCGCATCGGTGGCCGGAGCCTCCAGCGCGACGTACTTCTCGCCGAGCAGGCTGACCTGGCGGATGGACGCGAGCGGCGTTGTCGGGCAGCACCACGTCGTCCTTGATCCGCAGCGTGACCATGGCGTTCCAGCCGTCGCGCTCGACGTCGGTCACCTCGCCGACGGTCACGTCGTCGACCATCACCGGCGACTTCGGGACCACGTTGAGGATGTCGGCGAACTCGGCCGTGACGTCGTAGGAGTGGTCGGCGTCGACCGGCGAGCCCGGGCAGCGGGAGGTCGTAGGCGCCGTCGAACTTGCAGCCGCCGGCGACCAGCGCCAGGCCGGTCACCAGGACCCCGATCCGTGCCACCCGCCCGATCACGAGGCGCCACCCATCAGCTGGCCGAGCGAGGTGGTTCCGGTGGCGGCGTACCTCTGCTGCACCTGGGCGGCCCGGTTGGCGGCCGCGCCCTGCGGCGCTCGTCTTGCCCGCGGGACCGGGCGGGATCGTCGGCAGCTGACCCTCGATCGGCTCGAGCAGCTGCTTGAAGAGGCTGCAGGCGAGGTCCTTGCTGGCGCTCGGCAGGGCCGACTGCTGGACCAGGCCGCAGAGGAAGCCGTCGGCGTCCCAGACGTTGCCGCTGATCCCGATCCGGGAGCCGATCGAGCCGGACTTGGTGTTGTAGGCCAGCGTCAGGTTGCCGATCGCGGTCGGCGCGACCTTCAGGGCGGTGTCGAGGCTGCCCTTCTCGGAGTTGATCGTCTTCATCACGCGGGTGAGCTTCTCGACGTCGGTGACCAACGCGTCGCGGTTGTCGTGGACGAAGGTCTTCACGGTCCCGACGGCGTCGGCGACCGCCGACAGTGCGCCCTGGATCTCGGTGCGCTCACCGACCAGCTGCGACGAGACACCGGCGAGGTCCTTGATGAAGGCCCGCACGAACTTGTCGTTCTGCGCCAGCGTGGTCGTGAACTCGGCGAGCTGGCTGACGGTCTGGAAGAGCGGTCCGCTGCCGTCGCCGAAGGTCTGCGCGGCCGCGGCCAGGTTGGTGAGCATCTCGTTGCCGAGCTCGCCCTTGCCCTTCAGCGCGTTGGCGCCGGCCGCGAGGACGTGGTCGAGGGTGCCGTCCTTGTTGACGCCGTTGGGCCCGAGCGCCTCGGAGAGGTCGCGCAGGCTCGCGTAGATCCGGTCCAGCTCGACCGGGACGCCGGTGTCGGGCAGCGCGATGTCCGCACCGTCCGCCATCACCGTGTCGCCCTTGTCGAAGGCCGGCGTGAGCTGGACGAACCGGTCGGAGACCAGGGTCGGCGTCACGATGACCGCCTTCGCGTCGGACGGGACGTCGTACTTCGCGTCGTACTCCATGTCGACGCGGACCGAGTTGCCCTCCGGCGTCACCGCCGTCACCCGACCGACGTTGACGCCGAGGATCCGGACGTCGCTGCCGACGTAGATGCTGACGGCGCGCGGGAAGTGGGCGGTGACGGTCTTGCTCTTGTCGCCGTCACGGATCACGAAGAAGTAGACGGCCGAGCCGAGCAGCAGCACGAGGACCACGGCGAGCGAGCGTCGCGCGATGCGGTTGAGGTGGAGGGAGGCCATGTCAGTTGTCCACCGATCCGGGCAGGAACTCGCCGGTGGGGATCGCAGCGAGGTTGACGGCGTACGCGTCGAACCACGGGCCGGTGCCGATGATGTTGCCGAGGATCGAGACGTAGGGACCGAGCGCGTGCAGGGTCGCCTTCAGCTCCTTGTCCTTGTCGTTGAGCAGCGACAGCAGCTGGTCGACCTGCTGGAGGGCCGGCCCGATCTGCGCCTGGTTGTCGGTCGCGACGCCGTGGAGCTGGTCGGCGAGGTCGCGTGCGTTGACCAGCAGCAGGTGGATCGCCTGCTTGCGCCGCTGGACCTCCTTGAAGACCAGGTCGCTGTGCTTCATCAGGTCGACCAGGTCGGTGCTGCGCGCGGCGAGCACCTTGGTCACGCTCTGCGAGCTCTGCAGCAGCGCCTGGATCTCGTCGTCGCGCGAAGCCACGCTCTTCGAGAGTCGGGAGATGCCCTGGAAGCTCGACTCGATCTCGGGCGCGGCCTTGTTGGTCGTGTCGGCCACGACGTCGAGGGCCTTCGAGAGCTGGCCGGTGTCGATCCGCTCGGTGGTCTGGGTCAGGTCGCTGAAGACGCCGACGATGTCGTACGCCGACTGGGTGCGGTCGACCGGGATCACGTCGTCCGAGGCCAGCTGGCCGGACCCGGCGGGCTCGATGTCGAGGTACTTCTCCCCGAGCAGGCTCAGCACCTCGATCGACGCCCGGCTGTCGGTGCCGAACTCCACGTCGTTGTCGACCTCGAAGGTCACCAGGACGGTGTTGCTGTTCTCGAGGGAGACATCGGAGACCCGGCCGACCCTGATGCCGCCGACCTGCACCATGTTGCCGACGTGCAGGCCGCTCGCGTCCTTGAACTCGGCGTGGTAGGTCGAGCCCCGGAACCCCGGGAACTTCGACAGGTTGAACGCGGCCGCCATGATCAGCGCCATGATCACCAGGGTGATCGCGCCCAGGCGGAGCGTCTTGGCCTCGCTGTAGCGACTCATGGCGTGCCCCCCTGGTTGCAGCGAGGGGCGCTCGAGTGGAAGTCGAGGTTGTTGAGCTGGGCGAACAGCTGCTTCACGCCGGGGATCTCTCCGAGACCTGCGGGCAGCGTGATCCGGCCACTGAAGCCGCAGACGTAGTAGTTGTACCAAGAGCCGTAGGTGCCGGTCCGGGTCTGGTCGGTCATCGACTCGGGCAGTCGGTCGAAGAGCTCCCTGAGCAGGTTGCTGTTCTTGTCCTCGTTGAGCAGCGCGGCGAGCTGGCGCAGCTTGGCGACGTCGGACTTCACGAGCGGGCGTCCCTGCCGCAGCAGGTCGGCGACGACGACCGTGAGGTTGGAGACGTTCTTCAGCGAGGAGCCGATGGTGTCCCGGTCGCGGGCCAGGTCGGCCATCCAGTTCTTGAGCCCGATCACCAGGTCGTTGAGCTGCTGGTGCCGGCTGTCGACGGTCGAGAGCGTCTGGCCGAGGTTGTCGACGACCTCGCCGATCAGCTGGTCGCGGTCGGCCAGGGTGTTGGTGAGCGACGCGGTCTTCTGGAGCAGGCCCTGGACGGTGCCGCCCTCACCCTGGAGGACCTGGACGAGGTTCATGCTCAGGTCGTTGACCTCCTTCGGGTTCAGCGCCTGGAACAGCGGCTGGAACCCGTTGAAGAGGGTGGTCAGGTTGAGCGCGGGCTTGGTCTGCTCGACCGGGATCACGCCGTCGGCGGGCAGCGGCTTCGCGTCGGTGCTGGAGCCCTCCTCGAGTGCGAGGTAGCGGTCACCGACGAGGTTGAGGAAGCGGATCTCGGCGAGCGAGGCCGTGGTCAGCGGGACGTCGGACTGCACCCGGAAGGTCACCAGCGCCTCGGTGCGGTGGTAGTGCTCGACGTTCTTGACCTCGCCGACGCTCACCCCGGCGACCCGGACGTCGTCACCCTTCTGGAGCATCGAGGCGGTCGTGAAGATCGCCTGGTAGGTCGTGCCGCCGCCGAACCCGATGTTGCCCATGATCACCGCGAGCAGGCCGGTGACCAGGATCGAGACGACGGTGAAGATGCCGAGCTTGATCCCGGCCGCGATCGTCGTGCTGTTGCGACTCATCGCGCACCCCCGGCGGACTCGCGCACCAGCGGGCCGTACATCAGGGAGCCGAGCGACCCGTAGCTGTCGGCCGAGGCGCCGGTGCGCTGGGCGAGCATCGCGTTGAGGATCTGCTGGTCGCCCGTGCTGCCGGAGTAGTCGGCACCGACGCGGCCCAGACCGAGCTGGCTGGGCAGCGGGCTCGTGGGCGGGTGCTCGTCGATGTCGCTGCCCTGGTCGAGGGCGACGGGTGGCGCGGGCACCGGCGCGTTGGGGAGTCCCAGGCACCAGGGTCCGTGGCCGACCTCGCCGTACGTCGGGCGGTCCTCGGCGCCGTACGGCTTGTACTGCGCCGTGCCGACCTCGAGGTACTGCTTGACCTGGTTGCCCTCGAAGGTCCGGGCCAGGCGGGGTGCGTACTTCGCCGCGCCCTCGAGGAGGCAGGGCAGCTCGGGCGCGTAGACCGCGGCCAGCTTGAGGATCGGGGCGGTGACCTGGCCGACTCGGATGATGTTGCTCTCGTTGTCCGACAGGACCCGGGTCGAGGTGTCGGCGAGACCCTGGAGGTCGGAGAAGAAGGTCGCCGAGCTGCTCCTTGTTGTCGATCACGGTCTGGCCGGTCACGGTGACGTTGCGGAGCACACCGAGCAGGTCGGGCGCGGCAAGGTCGTAGGTGTCGGCGACGTCCGCGAGCTTGACCAGGTCGGTCTTGAGCGTGGGCAGGTGGTCGTCGATCTCGCCGAGGTAGGAGTCGAGCTGGTCCATCGTGTCGCCGATCTGCGCACCGCGACCGCCGAGCGCGGTCGCCAGGGCGTTGAGCGTGGCGTTGAGGTCGGCCGGCTGGATGGATCGCAGCAGCGGGAAGAGGTTGGCGAGGATCCGGCTGAGCTCGACGTTGGTGGTCACCCGGCTGGCCGGGATCACGTCGCCGTCGGCGAGCGGCGTCGACGACGGGTCGTCGGGAGTGACGAAGGAGATGAACTTCTGGCCGAAGAGCGTCGTCGGCAAGATCTCCACCGAGACGTTGTCCGGGATCTGCTCGGCCTCCTGCGGGTTGAGCGCCACGGTGATCACGGCCTGCTCGCCGTCCTGGTCGACCTTGCGGACCTGTCCGACCAGCACCCCGTGGATGCGGACGTCGCCGAACTTGGTGAGCTGGAGTCCGGCGCGGTCGGCGTTGATCTTCACGGTCGTGACGTCGGTGAACACCTTCTGGTACATCGCGATCGACAGCGCGACCAGCAGCGCGATCACGGTCAGGAACGCGACGCCCGCGACCATCAGCCGACGGTGCTCCGCCGGGCTGTCGTGGTAGACGTTGACCAACATCAGCCGGTGATCCTGACCGTCGTCGTGGATCCCCAGATCGCGAAGCTCAGGAAGAAGTCGGCCACCACGATCGTGACGATGCTGGTGCGGATCGCCCGGCCCACGGCCATGCCGACACCGGCCGGGCCGCCCGACGCGGTGTAGCCGTAGTAGCAGTGGATCAGGATCACCGCGGTCGCGAGGAAGAGCAGCTTGAAGAACGACCAGAGGATGTCGATGGGCGGCAGGAACTGCAGGAAGTAGTGGTCGTAGGTGCCCGGCGACTGCCCGTAGATGTAGGTCGTGATCAGCCGGGGCGAGAGGTAGGACGCGCTCAGCGCCACGACGTACAACGGGATCACCGCGATGAACCCGGCGATCATCCGCGTCGTCACCAGGAACGGCAGCGACGGGATGCCCATCACCTCGAGCGCGTCGATCTCCTCCGAGATCCGCATCGCGCCGAGCCGCGCGGTGTAGCCGCAGCCGACGGTCGCAGCGAGCGCGATCGAGCAGATCAGCGGGGCGACCTCGCGGGTGTTGAAGTAGGCCGAGATGAAGGCACTCAGCTTGGCGACGCCGAGCTGGCTCAGCGAGGCG
The DNA here is from genome assembly GCA_963696245.1 of uncultured Actinomycetota bacterium. GTDB lineage: Bacteria > Actinomycetota > Actinomycetes > Propionibacteriales > Nocardioidaceae > Nocardioides. The sequence continues at coordinate 327,875 of CAVOJM010000003.1, read as the reverse complement.
TACCCCTGGATGCCGACCTCGGTGCCGGCGAAGAACGACAGGAACGCGATCACGCCGACCGAGCCGGCGATCAGGGTCAGGCCCCCGGCGCCGAAGGTCACCTCGGCGAGCGTGTTGACGATCTCGCGGGGGTAGCGCTTGATCGCACGCGGCGCCCAGGCGAGTGCCTTGACGTAGAACATGAGCTGGTCGCCGTACGCCTCGAGGGAGTCGCGGCGACCCTTGGCGAAGGACGTGCCCATCGCACCGATGTTGGCCATCAGTCGCTCACAGCCCCGGGGGTGGAATGACTTGGAAGTAGATGGCGGTGATCACGGCGTTGATGAAGAAGAGCAGCATGAAGGCGACGATCACCGACTCGTTGACGGCGCGGCCGACGCCGCTCGGGCCGCCACCGGCGTTGAGGCCCTTGTAGGCGCCGACGATGGCCGCCATCCCGCCGAAGACGACCGCCTTGACGATCGCGATGTAGAGGTCGGTGATGCTGGCGAGCGCGGTGAACGAGGACAGGAACGCGCCCGCCGAGCCGCCCTGCACGATCACCGTGAAGAAGTAGCCGCCGCCGATCCCGGCGCCGATCACGATCCCGATGATCATGAAGGCCACGAACATGGTGGCCAGCACGCGCGGGACCACGAGCCGCGCGATCGGGTCGACGCCGAGGACCTCCATCGCGTCGATCTCCTCGCGGATCTTGCGGGCGCCGAGGTCCGAGCAGATCGCGGAGCCGGCCGCGCCGGCGATGATCAGGGCCGCGGCGATCGGGGCCGCCTCGCGGACCACCGCGAGCACGGCAGTGGCGCCGGCGAACGACTGGGCCCCCAGCTGGCCGGTCAGGTTGCCGACCTGGAGCGAGATGACCGCGCCGAACGGGATCGACACCAAGATGGTCGGCATCAGGGTCACGCTGGTGATGAACCAGGCCTGCTCGATGAACTCACGGAACTGGAACTTCGTCGTGAAGGTGCGGACGGCGACGTCGAGCACCATGGCGGCCAGCTCGCCGGGTCCCCGGATCACGGACGCAGCAGTGAGCGCCATCAACACCTCCCCTGACCTGTCTAGACCGGCGCTCAGATTAGAACGTGTTCTCATTTGAGGCAACACGTGTCCACTCTGAGTAGAACAAGTTCTCCCACCACCCCAACGACGGTCTTGCCCTGAGGTAACGCCAGCGAAACGTGTGTCTGGCCTGGGCTGGACCGGTGTGCTCCTACGATGTGCGCGTGGAGGCGATGCACCGGTGACGGACTCAGCGACGATCTGGTCGGAGTTCACCCACGACCCGCGCGACCCGCAGGTGGCCGGCCTGCGTGCGTCGGACCAGGACCGTTCGGTCCTGCAGCAGGTCCTGACCGACGCCTACGCCGACGGACGTCTGGATCGCGACGAGTACGACGAGCGGAGCGACCGTGCCAACGCCGCCCGCACCCTGGGTGAGCTGCCGGCGATCGTCTCCGACCTGATCGCCGTCAAGGCCGTCGAGCCGGCCCGGGCGGGACTGGCGCACGCCGGCGCCGACGAGATCCACCGGCTCGCGGTCGAGGCCTACCGGTCCGACCGTCGCGAGGCGGTCTTCGGCTTCCTCTTCGCCACCCTCGTCTGCACGGTGATCTGGTTCCTCGTCACTCGCGACGTCCTCTTCTGGCCGGGGTTCGTCGCGTTGGGCACCGGGATCAACGTCGCCAAGACGGTCTCCCGCAAGCGCGACATCGTCGCGAGCCACGAGCGGCGGCTGCGCAAGAAGCAGGCCAAGGAGCTCGGTCAGCCCTGGAAGCCGAACGACCAGGCGTCCGAGTGAGCGACCCGGGAGCGCGTCGACACCGTCGTCGCGCACCCCTCGGCGGTCCTGCTCGCCGCCCAGCTCGTCGCGGTCCTGGCCTACCCGTTCCTCGAGGGTTCCGTCGGGGGCCGTGCCGTCCTGGGTGTCGTGCAGCTCGGTGTCGTGCTGGCGGCCGTCGCCGCGGTCCGGCTGACACCTGCGCTGACGTGGGTGGCGGTGCTGCTGGGCGGGCCGGCCATGATCCTGACCGTGCTCGAGGCGTGGCAGCCGCACAGCGACCCGATCGTCCTGGCCTCCGCCGCGTTCCACGTGCCGTTCTACTTCTACATATCGTTCGCGATGCTGCGCTATCTCTTCCACGACGACCGGGTGACCCGCGACGAGCTCTTCGCGACGGGAGCCGCCTTCACCGTCGTCGCGTGGGCCTTCGCCTACGCGTACGCCGCCTGCCAGGTCCTCTGGCCGGGCTCGTTCATCGGGGCCGACGGCACCGGCGACCGGACCTGGTTCGAGCTGCTCTTCCTGTCCTTCACGACGCTGACCAGCGTCGGGCTCTCCGACGTGCTCCCCGTCCAAGGTCACGCCCGCTCGTTCGCGATGCTCGAGATGGTGGCCGGGGTCTTCTACGTCGCGCTGGTGGTCGCCCGGCTGGTCAGCCTCGCCGTGGTGCGGCAGGAGCGGCGCTAGCTGTCCCAGCCCTCGGGTCGATGCTTCTTCGCGAGCTTGGCGACGACGAGCCGGTAGGACTCGTCGACGGCCTCGAGCAGCTCGTCGTCGGGGATCGCGCCGCCGTACGCCAGGTCGTTCCAGCCGGACCGGCCGATGTAGCGCATCACGGTCGCATCGCCCGGGAAGCGGTCCAGCCACTCGTCGGCGGCCTCGCGGCTCGGGCCGCCCTTGACCCCGACTCCCCCGGCGCCGAGGAACGCGAAGATCTTGCCGGCCCCGTCCGGGCCGACCTTGACCACCGGGTGGTCGTGGTCCCAGGGGTTGTCCGGCCACGCGCCCGGTTTGGCGAGGCAGTGCGCCAGCATCGCGTCGACGTCCACGGGCTCAGTCTTCGTCGTCCTCGTCATCGTCGTCCAGGAGGCCGTCCTTGCGGGCGGCGGCGACGATCTTGCGGACGTTGGTGAGGGTGCCGCAGTTGTCGTCGATCTGGGCGTTGCGCTCGGTGGCGAACTGCTCGCCCAGCTCGGCGCGGACCTGGGGTCCGACCTCGTCGCGGGCCGGGTTGAGGATGGTCAGCTCCTCCTCGGTGAGGTGGTGGTTGACCACCTTGGCCAGCTCCTCGACGGCGTCGTCGAAGGCCTGGGTGTCGGTGCCCTTCAGCTCGAGGACGGCCAGCAGCGCCTCGTGCCCCTCGGCGTGCTCCTCCTCGCCGTGCTCGGCCTCGTGGGCGCCGACGGCGTGCTTCGTGCGGAGCTTCGGGTAGACGTACTTCTCCTCCGCCTCCGCGTGGGCGACGTGGAGGGTGGCGAAGGCCTGGCGTACGGCGTCGCGGTCCGAGCTGCTGTCGCGCAGGTCGCGCAGGAGCGTCTCGAAGCGGCGGTGGTCGTCGAGGATCAGGTCCACGACGTCACCCTGGACGGGGCGGCCGAGATCGATGGTCGTCATGGCCTCGTCGTACCCACCTGGAGCGTCGACTCAGAACGCGCAGAGCACCTCGGGCTCGGCGAGCGCCGCGGAGGCACCCGACTGGTCCTCCACGGTGCCGTCCGGGTTGCTCGAGGTCCAGTGGAAGCCGAGGCGGAAGACGCCGGTGATGTCGAAGGTCTTCACCTCGGACTGCGCCAGCGCGAACGTCTTGGTGTAGAGCGTCTCGCCGTCCGCGACCAGGGTCACGGCCGCGGTCGCCAGGTCGTCGCTCTGGTCGCTGTTGCCGAACCGGGCCCTGATCTGGGTGCACGCGCGATCGAGGTTCCAGTCGATGGAGCCGGGGTTGTCGTAGTTGGCGCCGACGAACGCCGGGCCGTAGTCGTTGCCGTTGATCGCGATGGAGCGCTGGAGGTAGGTCGATACGCTGCCGCGGACCTGGACCTTGCTCAGGCTCTGCCAGCGGTAGACGGTGACCTGTCACCGGCTTGCTCGTGCCCTTCGCGTGGTTGCCGGACTTCGGGACCACGGCCCGGTAGAGGCGCACGCCGGGCGTGTCGGGCTTGTCGGTGTAGGAGAACTTGCCGGACCCGCCCATCGTGGTCCGCTTCTCCTCCGCCCACTTCCGGTCGCCGATCTTCTTCTCGATGATCACCGTGCCGCCCTTGGTCGCGGGCTTGACCTTGCCGCTGAGCACGACCTTCTTGCCCGCGAGCACGTGATCGGTGCTGGCCTTGAGCGACGGCTTGTAGGCGCCCGCTCGATGGTGGGCCGCTGCCTCCGCGGTCGGCGGTGCGGCGAACATCGCCGCGGCAGCTGCCGTGACGAGGAGTGCGATGAGCCTGCGCTTGGAGTTCATCCCGAGTCCTTCCCCCTGAGGCGACGAACATCGACCATAACTCACCCGGGCGGGTCCGAGACCACGCCTTCGAGCTCGTCACGGTCGACGACGCGACGGGCCTTGACCCGGTAGCGGTAGACCTGGGTCAGGCCGAGCGCCCAGAGGACGTACTGGGTGCACATCGCCCAGCGGAACGCCGACGGCGTGTAGTCGCTGCCGCCCCCCGGCGTACGCCAGTCGAGGACGAGGCCGATCGAGATCACCAGCAGCAGGCTGGCGATGAAGCCGCCCTGGTTGATGATCCCGCTCGCGCTCGCGAACCGATGGTGCGGGTTGGAGGTGCGGCCGACGTCGAAGCCGATCATCGAGGCCGGGCCGCCGACCCCGACCACGATCGCCAGGATCACCAGCAGCCAGGTCGGTGCGTGGTCGGGCCAGGCGAGCACCACCGTCCAGACGACCACGATCGTCGACACGATGCTGAGCACCATCGTGGAGCGGTGCCAGGGGTGCGCTCCGACCAACCAGCCGAGGGTCGGCCCGGCCGCCATCACCGCGATCACCATGATCGTGAGCAACAGGCCCGCGGTCGACGACGACTGGCCCTCACCCTTGACGAAGAACGGGTAGCCCCACAGCAGGCTGAGCGCGGTCGCGCTGAACTGGGTCGAGAAGTGCATCCAGAAGCCGAGTCGGGTGCCCGGGTGCGACCAGGACGCGGCAAGGCTGGTGCGGACCGCGGCAAGCGACATGGCCGGGCCGCGGAGGTGCTTGGCCGTCGGGGTGTCCCAGAGGACCACCAGCACGGCGACCGCGAGGAAGAGACCGAGCGACGCGGCCAGCAGGTAGGCGTGGGTCCAGCCGAGGTGACTCAGCGCCCAGGTCATCGGGATCGCGGCACCGACCGCACCGAGCTGGCCCAGGGTCCCGGTCAGCTGGGTCATCAGCGGGATCCGGCGGCCGGGGAACCAGCTGCTCACCAACCGCAGGACGCAGATGAAGGTCATCGCGTCGCCCATCCCGACGAACACCCGCGCGATCAGCGCTGCCGAGTAGGTGTCGGCCAGCGCGAAACCAGCCTGCGCGACGGTCAGCACGATGGTGCCGCAGAGCAGCACGCTCCGTGAACCGAAGCGGTCGACCAGCAACCCGACCGGGATCTGCATCCCGGCGTAGACCAGGAGCTGGAGCATCGTGAACGTCGCCAACTGCGCCGCGGAGATGTCGAACCGGTCGGTGGCCGCCAAGCCCGCGACCGCGAGCGAGGAGCGGTGGAACACCGCCACCAGGTAGACGAGGAGCCCGACGATCCAGACCGCATACGGGCTGCGGACGGTCGGCTTCACTCCCCGAATCCTAGATCTGGTGGTTTCGAGGCTCAGGCGCGGGTCTCGATACGCTCGCTGGCGCTCGCTACTCGACCAACGACGTTCGTTGGTCGAGTAGCCGCCGAGGAACGAGGCGGCGTATCGAGACCCTCAGTCGAGGCAGAACTCGTTGCCCTCGGGGTCGTGCATGACGATGTGGCCTCCGCTCATCGGCGGGGCCGGCTCGAAGCGCTCGATGCGGGTGGCGCCCTGGGCGACCAGTCGCTCGGCCTCGGCTTCGAGGGCGGCCATCCGTTCGTCGCCCTCGAGGCCGGGGGCGGCCCGGACGTCGAGGTGGACGCGGTTCTTGGCCGTCTTGCCCTCAGGCACTCGCTGGAAGAACAGTCGCGGGCCGTGTCCCTTCGGGTCCTCGGACGCGGAGGCGGAGTTCTGCTGGTCGGGCGGCAAGGTGGCCGAGAAGTCGTCCCACGAGCCGAAGCCCGGAGGCGGCGCCGGGAACTCGTAGCCCAGCGTGGCGTTCCAGAACATCGACAACGACCGGGGGTCGGCGCAGTCGAAGGTCACCTGGACCTGCTTGATGTCACTCATTTGGCTCCTGCTTCCATCATCTGGCGGAGTTCCTTCTTGAGGTCACCGATCTCGTCGCGGAGCCGGGCCGCGAGCTCGAAGTGCAGCTCGGCGGCGGCGCCCTTCATCTGGTCGGTCAGCTCCTGGATCAGCTGGGCCAGCTCGGCGCTCGGCAGCCCGGCCAGGTCGCGGTTGTGCTGGCCGGCCTCGCCGCCGGCGGCCCGGGACAGGGACGGGACCGGGGCCTTGCGGCGCTTCGGGTCGCCCTGCTGCCAGCTCTGCAGCAGCGCCGCCGTGTCGCCGTCCTCGCGGGCGAGCATCTCGGTGATGTCGGCGATCTTCTTGCGCAGTGGCTGCGGGTCGACACCGGCCGCGGTGTTGTAGGCGACCTGCTTGGCCCGGCGCCGGTTGGTCTCGTCGATCGCCTTCTCCATGGAGGGGGTGATCTTGTCGGCGTACATGTGCACCTGACCCGACACGTTGCGAGCCGCACGCCCGATCGTCTGGATCAACGACTTGTCGGAGCGCAGGAAGCCCTCCTTGTCGGCATCGAGGATCGACACCAGTGACACCTCGGGCAGGTCCAGACCCTCGCGGAGCAGGTTGATGCCGACCAGGACGTCGTACTCCCCCATCCGCAGCTCACGGAGCAGCTCGATGCGACGCAGCGTGTCGACCTCGGAGTGGAGGTAGCGGGTGCGGATGCCGGCGTCGAGGAGGTAGTCGGTGAGGTCCTCGGACATCTTCTTGGTCAGCGTCGTGACCAGCACGCGCTCGCTCTTGTCCGCGCGGGTGCGGATCTCGTGGATCAGGTCGTCGATCTGGCCCTTGGTCGGCTTGATGACGACCTCGGGGTCGATCAGGCCGGTCGGGCGGATGATCTGCTCGACGACGTCGCCCTCGACCTTGTCGAGCTCGTAGTTGCCCGGTGTCGCGGAGAGGTAGATCGTCTGGCCGATCCGGTCGAGGAACTCCTCCCAGCGCAGCGGGCGGTTGTCCATCGCGCTGGGCAGCCGGAAGCCGTGGTCGACCAGGTTGCGCTTGCGGGACATGTCGCCCTCGTACATGCCGCCGATCTGCGGTACGGCGACATGGGACTCGTCGACCACGACGAGGTAGTCCTCGGGGAAGTAGTCGAGCAGGCAGTTGGGCGCCGAGCCGTGGGTGCGGCCATCCATGTGCATCGAGTAGTTCTCGATGCCGGAGCAGGAACCGACCTGGCGCATCATCTCGACGTCGTACGTCGTGCGCATCCGCAGCCGCTGGGCCTCCAGCAGCTTGCCCTGCCGCTCGAAGGTCGCGAGCTGGTCCTCGAGCTCGAGCTCGATGCCGCGGATCGCCTTCTCCATGCGCTCCGGGCCGGCAACGTAGTGGGTGGCCGGGAAGACGTAGAGCTCCTTGTCCTCGGTGACGACCTCGCCGGTGAGCGGGTGGAGCGTCATCAGCCGCTCGATCTCGTCACCGAAGAACTCGATGCGCACCGCGTGCTCCTCGTAGACCGGGAAGATCTCGAGGGTGTCGCCGCGGACCCGGAAGGTCCCGCGGGTGAAGGACATGTCGTTGCGCGTGTATTGGATCTCGACGAGCTGGCGCAGGATCGAGTCACGGTCGCGCTCCTCGCCCACCCGCAGTCGCAGCATCCGGTCGACGTACTCCTGCGGGGTGCCGAGACCGTAGATGCACGAGACCGTGCTGACCACGATCACGTCGCGACGCGTCAGCAGCGAGTTGGTCGCCGAGTGACGCAGCCGCTCGACCTCCTCGTTGATCGAGGAGTCCTTCTCGATGTAGGTGTCGGTCTGGGGGACGTAGGCCTCGGGCTGGTAGTAGTCGTAGTAGGAGACGAAGTACTCGATCGCGTTGTCGGGGAAGAGCTGGCGCAGCTCGTTGGCGAACTGGGCGGCGAGCGTCTTGTTGGGCTGCAGCACCAACATCGGTCGCTGGACCTGCTCGGCCACCCACGCCACCGTGGCGGTCTTGCCGGTGCCGGTCGCACCGAGCAGGACGACGTCCTTGGTGCCGCCGTCGATCCGCTTGGTGATCTCCTTGATCGCGGCCGGCTGGTCGCCGGAGGGCTGGTAGTCGGAGACGACCTTGAAGGGCGCCACCCGGCGCTCGAGATCGGTCACTGGTCGCATGCAACGAGCCTAGACGGGCCATCCGACATAGCCATGTGGCCGATGCGCTGCGTCCCTTCGATCACCGACGCTGGGGCCTTGACCGTCGCCTCGTGACCAAGGGGATGTCGATGTCGCGGAAACTACCGAATGTCTCCGGCTGGCCGTTGCGCCGCAAGCTGGCGCTGGTGCTCGCCCTGCCCATGCTGTCCGCCGCCGTCTTCGGGGGCCTCCGCGTCGCCGACGAGCTGAGCTCGAGCGCCGACCACGCGGCCGCCGCCAGCCAGGTGACGGTGCTGCCACCGGCCGTGGACTACCTCAACGCCGCCGAGGACGCGGCCGTCCTTGCGCGGCGCAAGACCGCCGCCGTCGACCCCGAGCGGGACAAGGCTGTCGTGAAGGTGAACGAGGCGGCCGACGACTTCGCAGCGGCCGCCGACGCCGCCGACCTGAGTCCCACCCAGCGCGCCCAGGTCGACTCGATCCTCGACCTGAGCATCCAGCTGCGCGACGGCACCGCCTACATCAGCGTCGGCCAGTCCGTCAGCCAGGTGCGTCAGCTCCATGCAGGCGTCACCCAGCTGATCACCGACATCGTCAACGAGCAGCTGCAGCCCGAGCCGCTCCTCCTGGTCCTCAACCAGGCGCTGGACGGGCGCCTGTCGCTGGCGATGCAGCAGTTCCAGGTCGCGTACGACAGCGGCGCCGACTCGAACCCCGTCGACCTGGCCGCCGAGCTCGGGGTCGAGGGGGCCGCGATCGACCGTCTGGGAGCCGCCCTCGGCACCACGCAGCCTCAGGTGAGTGCGATGACGCAGGGCAACGCCCAGCGCTTCGGCGAGGTCAGCGCCGGCGGCGTCGACCTGGGCGGCAACGGCGCCTACGCGCCGTACGACACCCTCACCCCGGACCTGCTGTCGGACATCGACAGCCACCTGACCGCGGCGGCCGGGAGGGCACGACTTCTCGCGATCGCGAGCGCCGTGGTCACCGGCGTGGCCCTCCTGGTCGCCGCCCTGCTCGCGCTCCTGGTGGCAGGAACCCTGACTCGCCCGATCCGGCGGGTGCGCGAGGGCGCCCTCCAGGCCGCCCATGTCGAGCTGCCCGAGACGGTCGAACGGATCCGCGCGGGAGAGCCGGCCGGCGAGATCACACCGATCGACGTCACGACCGACGAGGAGGTCGGGCAGCTGGCCCGCGCCTTCGACGAGATGCACCGCCAGGCGGTCACGCTGGCCGCCGGCGAGGCCGAGATGCGGACCCAGGTGGGTCACATGTTCGTGACCCTCTCGCGACGCAACACCTCGCTCGTCAACCAGCAGCTGGGTCTGATCGAGAGCCTCGAGCAGGACGAGGAGGATCCGCGCCGACTCGACAGCCTCTTCCGGCTCGACCACCTCGCGTCGCGGATGCGGCGTACGGCGGAGAGCCTGATGGTCCTCGCGGACGCACCGACCCAGCCGAGCGACGGCGCCGCGCTGACCGTCTCCGACGTCCTCCAGGCCGCGATCGCGGGTGTGCGGGACTACCAGCGGGTGCAGTTCGTGTCGACGCCGACCGCGCGGATCAGCGCCAGCGCGGCCCCCGACGTCGTCCACCTGCTGACCGAGCTGATCGACAACGCCCTCAGCTACTCCCCGCCGACCAGCATGGTGAGGGTGCAGACGAACGCATCCGTCGCGGGCGTCCTGGTCGAGATCGCGGACGCCGGCCTCGGGATCCCGGAGGACGAGCTCGGCCGGCTGAACGCGCAGCTGCTCTCGGGAGGCGAGATCACCGCCGACACGGCTCGCCGGATGGGTCTGCTCGTCGTCAGCCGGCTCGCGCGGCGCCATGGAGTACGGGTCCAGCTCGAGCCCAACGGCGACGGGGGTACGACCGCGCGCGTGGTGCTGCCCGCCCAGCTCCTGCAGGGACAGCCCAAGCCCCCGACACCCGCGCCGGCCCGGTCGCCGCAGGAGAGCGCCGTCGAGCCGGTGCCGGAGCAGATCGTGCCGACCTCCCGGTTCGCGGAACAGCCCGCGCCCAGCCCGACGGCCGCAGGCCTCCCCCAACGACAGCGGGTGCTCTCGGAGTGGCTCGCCGAGCGCGCCGAGCCGGTGGCCGAGCCGGAACCGGCTCTCGTCGCCGTCCCCGAGCCGGTCGCCGTCCCCGAGCCGGTCGCCGTCCTCGAGCCGGTCGCCGTTCTCGAGCCGGTCGCCGTCCCCGAGCCGGTCGCCGTTCTCGAGCCGGTCGCCGTTCTCGACCACGGGGTGCTCGACCACGGGGTGCTCGACGCCGACACCCCGATGCCGGTCGTCACCGAGACCGCCACCCCGATCTTCCAGTCGCTGCAGTCCAACTGGTTCAGCGGAGACACCGCGCAACCCTGGTCCTCCTCCGAGATCGAGGCAGGGTGGCGTGCCGCCGACCGGGTGGCCGAGGTGCCGGTCGCTGAGCTCACCCCCACCGGACTGCCGATGCGGCGACCCGGCCACCACCTGGTTCCGGGCGGCGTGGCGCCCGTGGACGCCCCGGTCGTCCGCGATCCGGACGCGATCCGTGCGCGGTTGGCCGCCCACGCCGCCGGTGTCTCACGCGGCCGGTCGGCCGCCGTACCTCCGAACCACCCCGGCAGGAAGTAGGCCCCAGCATGAGCGAGAGCATCCTGACCACTGCCGGGTTCACCGGCGCACCGCGCGACCTCGACTGGGTCGTGAGCAGGTTCATCGAGGAGGTGCCGGCCGCCGCCCACGCGATCCTGGTCTCGGCCGACGGGCTGCTGATGGCGGCCAGCGCAGGCATCCCCTCCGAGCGCGCCGAACAGCTTGCGGCTGTCTCGTCCGGAGTCGCCAGTCTCGCGGTCGGCGCGGCCCGTCTCTTCGACGGCGGCGCCGTGATGCAGACCGTGATCGAGATGCAGCACGGCTACCTGCTGCTGATGAGCGTCGGCGACGGCTCCCACCTCGCCGTCCTCACCCAGGACTCCGCGGACATCGGCCAGGTCGGCTACGAGATGGCCCTGCTCGTGGACCGAGTCGGCCGGATGGTCCAGGCCCGGGCCCGTGTCCACGAGTGACCCGGGCGACGAGCGCGCGGCCGTCCGCGTCCGCTCGTTCACGCTCACGTCCGGCCGGACCCTGCCCATCGTCGAGCTGCCGCTCGAGGCGACACTGCGCCGCCTCGGCTCGGCCGAACCGGTCGCTGCGCCCCTCACCCAGGTGCTCGAGCTCTGCGACCAGCGCTCGGTCGCCGAGGTCGCCGCGTTGATGGCGATGCCGATCGGCGTCGCCCGTGTGCTGGTCGCCGACCTGGTCGAGATGGGCCATGTCCGCGTCCTGGCGACCCTGCAGGACGACTCGTCGCACGACGAGCGACGAGACCTGATCGAGAGGACCCTCCGTGGACTACGCACGCTCTGAGTCGCGAACGGCGGCGTCGACCAAGATCGTCATCGCCGGTGGCTTCGGCGTCGGCAAGACGACCCTGGTCGGCTCGGTCTCCGAGATCGTGCCGCTGCGGACCGAGGCCCTGGTGACCAACGAGTCGGAGGGCATCGACGACCTGACCGCGGTGCCCCGCAAGGCGACCACCACGGTGGCGATGGACTTCGGCCGGATCACCCTCGCCGAAGACCTCGTGCTCTATCTCTTCGGTACGCCGGGCCAGCGGCGCTTCTGGTTCATGTGGGACGACCTGTGCGTCGGTGCGATCGGCGCCATCGTGGTCGTGGACACCGAGCGGCTGGACGAGGCGTTCTCGCCGCTCGACTACTTCGAGCAGAAGGGGCTGCCCTTCATCGTGGCGGTCAACCAGTTCGAGGACGCCGACGAGTACCCGCTCGAGGCCGTACGGTCCGCGCTCGCCCTGCCACTGGACGTGCCGCTCATCCGGATCGACGCCCGCCGCCGCGAGTCGGTGAAGCAGGCGCTGGTCCGGGTCACGGAGTACTCCCTCGAACAGCTCACCGGCGCCGTCAGCGCCTCCGCACGCTGAGTCGACCGGGCTCGCTAGATTGGCCTCGTGAGCATCCGGATCCCCACTCCCACCGAGCGGGTGCTGCGGATCCTGCGACGCACGTTGCTCACCTTTGTCGGTGTCCAGTTCGCGCTGGCGATCGGGATGTCGCTCGTCGACTCCTACCGGCGCCGCGGCAAGAAGCCCAAGCCCTTCCCGATCACGCCGCCCAAGCCGGTGCCAGTGGGCGACGGCACGCTCACGCCGTACACCTACGGCCAGGATCTCTACGACGACATGGTGGCCGCGATCGATGCCGCCCAGCGACAGATCCTCTTCGAGACCTACATCTGGAAGGGCGACGAGACCGGCGAGCGGTTCAAGGCGGCGCTCTCAGCGGCGGCCGACCGTGGTGTCGAGGTCTACTGCGTCTACGACGGCTTCGCGAACCTCGTCGTGTCGCCGCGGTTCAAGCGCTTTCCGCCGACCATGAAGGTGCTGCGCTACCCGATCTACCCGGCGGGCTGGAAGTTCTTCGACCTCGCCCGCTACGGACGCGACCACCGCAAGATCCTCGTCGTCGACGACGCGGTCGGGTTCGTGGGCGGCTACAACATCGGTACGCCGTACGCCACTGAGTGGCGCGACACCCACGTCCGGATCACCGGGCCGGGCGTGTGGGACCTCAAGCGTGCGTTCGCGGACTTCTGGAACCTCAACCGGCGCCGCCGGATCGGTACGTCGGAGCGGCCACTGCTGCTGGAGACCTCGTCGACCTGGGAGTCGCGGATCCGCTTCCACCGCAACGTGCCGCGACTGTGGATGTTCCCGATCCGGTCGATGTACATCGAGGCGATCAACCGCGCGTCGGTCAACGTCTGGATGACGCACGCCTACTTCTGCCCGGACCAGGACTTCGTCGACGCGATGAAGCAGGCCGCGGGCCGCGGGGTCGACGTACGCCTCCTGTTGCCGCTGAAGTCCAACCACATCGTGGCCGACTGGATCTCCCGCGGCTACTTCTCCCAGCTGCTCAACTCCGGCGTGCGGATCTTCCGCTTCAAGGACGCCATGGTGCACGCCAAGACGTCGACCATCGACGGGACCTGGTCGACGATCGGCACGGCGAACGTCGATCGCCTCAGCCTTCAGGGCAACTACGAGATCAACGTCGAGGTGATCGACGAGGCGTTCGCGCAGGCGCTCGAGGAGATCTACCGCGCCGACGAGTCGAACTGTCTCGAGCTGACCCGCTCCGAGTGGGAAGCCCGCGACCTGCACCGCAAGTTCACCGAGATGATCCTCGCTCCGTTGCGGCCGTTGCTCTGACCGCCCGCCGAGGATCTCAACCGAGGTCGATCTGTGCGGTCACCTGGTCCTCGGCGCTCACGGCAGGCAGGCGCACCCGCCATCCCGAACCCGACGGGGCCCCGCAGGGCCGGAGCAGCGCCACCCTGGATCGGGCGTTCGCGCACGCCAGGTTGAGCACCTCTGCGCCTGCAGGAGCGCCGCTGACCTGGACCACGGTCGGTCCCGTCCTCGTCGCGAAGTCGACGTCGAGCGCGACCAGGAGCGCGCGCACCCGTCCATCCACGCTGCTGCTCCGGTCGACGGCGTCCCCGAGCACGTACGTCGCACGCACCAACCTCGTCGGGTAGGCGAACCGGACCTCCTGCGAGGCGGTGTCGACCGTGAGGTGGTCGGCGAGGACGGTCCCGTCGTCGCCGACCAGCCGGACGTCCTCCGCACGTGGAGTCTCCCGTCCCCCGACCGGCGTCGGTACCGACAGGGTGACCTTGTCGATCTCGTCGGCGCTCCTGAGCCACTGTGTCACCGCGATGCTGCCGTCGGGGCGGACCACGCTCCGCACCAGCGCTCCCTGGAGCGGGAGCGCCGCGGGAGGCACCGGCGGGACCCGGTCGGCGCCGGCGGCGTCGAGCCCGTCGTCGCGAGCGCGCACGGAGCGCACGATGACCACGAGCTCCACCACGAGGACGACGATCGCGACCACCGCGAGCCCGGTCCGCACCCACCTCCAACGGTTGCGGCGCTCGGGCTCGGTCTCGGTCTCGGGAGGTGCGTCGGGGTCGGCTGCCGGGTCGCCCCGCGCCCAGTCGACCAGCTGCACCGGGACCCTCCGGGGTGGGCGACGCACCGGGTCGCCGGCCGGCCGGCCCGGGCCGTTGCGCGGACGTCTACGAGGAGGGACGGCGCGCGAGGTCGGTCTCACGATCGGCTCCTGGCGTGGGCAGCTCCGACAGGGAGCGCCGTCACCACGGCGAGGTTCTGGTAGCCGCCCCGCTCGCGGAGGTACGGCGGGGCACAGGTCACGAGGGTCAGCCGCCGCGGCCCCCGGACCGAGTAGATCCCGCCAGCCTCGCGCAGCCCTGCCCGAGCGACGAGGCGCCGCGACCTGATGAGGAAGCTCTGCTCCAGGTGTCGTGAGCGCACCAGGACCCGCTGACCGGCACCCGCCGGCAGATGGGTGCGCGGCGCCATCCGGGCACCGTGGCGCGGTCGCTTCGGACCGGCGAGCAGGAGCAGGGTCACGACCCGGTTGCGGTGCGGCCGCCACGGCTCGAGGAACTCCGCCAGCTCCTCGTCGTCGAAGTCGCGACCCTCGACGGCCCAGCCCACCTGGGCGGCGACGTGGTAGTCGCCGAAGGACACGGCGTCCGCGTCTCCGTGGGCACGCTGCCGCACCTCGGCGGCGGTCCAGACGCCGATGCCGGGCAGGCTGGTGAGCCGGCGCTCAACCTCGTCACCGGGCAGCCCGACGGTGCGCTCGAGCGAGTCGGCCACCCGGGCTGCGGTGACCAGGGCGCGGGACCGGGCCGGGTCGACGTGCATGCGCAGCCACTCCCACGACGGGACCTGGCGGATCGTGTCGGCCGACGGTTGGACCCACAGCTTGAGATCGACGCCCGGACCGGGCGCGCGCTCGCCGTAGCGGTGGACCAGCATCCGAAAGCCCGCGAATGCCTCCTGGCCGGTGACCTTCTGCTCGATGACCGCCGGCGTCAGCGCCTCCATCACCAGGCCGGTGCGGCCGATCCGCCAGTGGTCGTGACGCCGCCAGGACTCCGCGACCTTCGGGTCGCGTGGGTCGAAGTCGGACACGTCGTCGTCGGCGCCGAGAAGCGCGGGCACCGACTCGAGCGCCCAGTCGGCGCCCGGACCCCAGGCCTCGGCCCGGACGATGCCGTCACCGGACCGCGGCTCGATGACCAGGGTGGCCGGGCCCTCCGGCGTACGGATGCCGCGCCAGTGGCGGTCGCCCACGATCTTGTACGTCGGGTCGCCGCCGCCGCGTCGCAGGCCACCGAGTGCGGAGCCGACCGAGCACGGCCAGTCGGGCCGCCAGTCGCGCGTCCGGCCGGTCATGCCCCGACCGTAGCCCTATCCTCCGACCATGACTCTGCAGGTCTCCGACGAACACCGCGTGCGCACCCTCACCCTGGACCGGCCGGCCGCGCTCAACGCCTTCAACGAGGCGCTCTACGACGCGACGACCGAGGCGCTGCGCGACGCGGCCGACGACCCGGGCGTCGCCGTCGTGCTGCTGACCGGCAACGGCCGCGGTTTCAGCGCCGGCACCGACCTGCTCGAGATGCACGCCCGGGTCAGCGACCCCGACTTCGTGCCCGGCAAGCACGGATTCATGGGCCTGCTGGATGCGCTGGTCGACTTCCCCAAGCCGCTGATCTGCGCGGTCAACGGCGTCGGGCTCGGCATCGGTACGACGATCCTCGGCTTCGCGGACCTCGCCTTCATGTCGACCACGGCGCGCCTCAAGTGCCCGTTCACCAGCCTCGGCGTCGCACCCGAGGCGGCTTCGTCGTACCTCCTCCCCCAGCTGCTCGGTCGCCAGGACGCCGCGTGGGTGCTGCTCTCGGCCGAGTGGATCGGTGCCGAGCAGGCGAAGGAGATGGGGCTGGTCTGGCGCGTCTGCGAGCCCGACGACCTGCTGCCGGAAGCGCGCCGCCACGCCGAGCTGCTGGCCGCTCGGCCGATCTCCTCGCTGATCGCCGTGAAGCGGACGATGACCGAGCCGCTCAAGGCGGGCATCGCCGCCGCGCGGGAGCGCGAGAACGCCGCCTTCGCCGAGCTGATGGGCGGACCGGCCAACATCGAGGCGCTCACGGCGTTCGCGGAAGGTCGCGAGCCGGACTTCACGTCGCTGCCGCCCGGCTGGTGAACACCCCCTGAACAGCCCATCTGGCCCATGGTGGGAGCGCATCCACTGCCACTAGCGTCGGACCATGACAGACCTCCCTCACATCGTCCTGGTGCACGGCGCCTGGGCAGACGGCTCCTGCTGGAGCGCCGTGATCAGCAAGCTCCACGAGCGTGGCTACTCCGTCACCGCTCCTCAGTTCCCCGAGTCCTCCCTCGCCGCCGACGTGGCCCGGCTCCGCCAGGTCCTCAACCGGCAGACCGGCCCGACGGTCATCGTCGGCCACTCGTACGGCGGCCAGATCATGACCGCCCTCGGCGAGGACGCCCCGAACGTCGTCGGCGTCGTCTACATCGCGGCCTTCGGCCTCGACGAGGGCGAGTCGCTCGGCGTCCTCCTCGGCGCCGGTCCGCCCAGTGCGGCGCTGGCCCACCTGGACGTCGACCCCCTGGGCTTCGCGTGGCTACCCGAGGACGACTTCGTCGGCCACTTCGCGTCTGACGTCGACCCGGCGCAAGCCAAGGTGATGCACGCCGTCCAGCAGCCCATCTCGCTCTCGACGTTCGAGGACGTGATGGGCGTACCGGTCTGGCGCAACCTGCCGACCTGGTTCATGGTCGCGACCAACGACGAGGCGATCCCGCCGGACGCCGAGCGCCAGTTCGCGGCCCGGATGGGCGCGACCACGGTCGAGGTCGAGTCGAGCCACGTGCCGATGGTGTCGCAGCCCGACAAGGTCGTCGAGCTGATCGAGGCCGCCGTCGCCGGGGTCTCCGCCTAGGTGCTGGCCGGAGGCTCGGTGAGCACGCGCAGGGCCAGGTCGGTCGTGGCGGGTACGCCGAGGTAGCCGACGACCCGGAGCACGCGCTCCGGGTCGAGCGGCAGCAGTCCGGGCGTGCCGGGCTCGTCGGGCGTGAGCCCGAGATCGAGGTCAGTGCGACCGGACATCATCGAGAGGTTGAAGTCGAACCGCTCGCGAGCGCCCTCCGCACACAGGCGCTTGAGCAGGGCTGCGCCCATCCGGCGCTGGCCGGTCTCCTCGCACCACGAGTCGACGGTCGCGACCAGCGTCGCCCCGTGGCAGTAGTCGATGTCGGCCCACACAGCCTGCATCGAGCCCATCAGGTCGAGCAGCATCGGTGCGGTCTTCTCGCCGATCCCGGGCACCCCGGGCAGGTTGTCGCTGCTGTCTCCGCGCAGCGCGGCGAACTCGAGGTAGTTCTCGGGCGCAACGCCGTACATCGCCCGCAGCGCCACCGGACCGAGCAGCGGCGACCCGTTGATCCCCCCGGTGATCAGCCGCAGCACCTGCGTGCGGTCGCTGATGTGCGCGAACGCGTCCCGGTCGGAGGTGATCAGCACGCAGCGCCAGCCCTCGCGCGCGGCCCAGGTCGCCGCTGACGCGTTGACGTCGTCGGCCTCGAGGCCCGCGGGCGTGAGGGTCAGCAGGCCGAGCGCGTCGAGCAGTTCGGCGGCCCGGTCGAGCTGGTCGACGAGATCCGGGTCCTTCGCGACGCGGCCGGCCTTGTACGCCGGGTAGGCCTGCTCGCGCACCGACGTACGCCGGTCGTCGAGGCCGAAGAGCACCGCATCGGGCGCGAACTGGTCGATCGCCTCCAGGATCTGGCGCAGCATCCCGTGCAGCGCCCACACGGGCCGGCCGTTGCGGTCGCGCAGGTCCGAGCCGACGCGCGCGTGGTGGTTGCGGTGGAGCAGCGACGGCGCGTCGACGGCGAGCAGCATCCGGTCGTCGGTCACAGCAGTCCCCTCACAGCAGACCCAGGGTGGTTGCGTGGCGTCGTACGGCGTCGCTGTCGGCCGCCAGGACGAACGGCACGTCGTGGTCCCAGGCGTCGGTGACCGCCTCGACGCGTCCGTCGCCCGGGTCGAGGCGGACCTCACGGATGTAGACCGCGCGGATCCGGCCCGGGTGCGTGCGCACGATGTCGGCGTAGACCTCCGGGTCGTGCTCGCCGGAGTCGCCGATCAGCACGAACGACAGCTCCGGGTGCAGCGCCAGGATCTCGTCGATCCGGCCGTGCTTGCGGGCGCGGCCGGCGCGGGTGCCGATCAGGTCGCGCAGCAGGAGGGGACCGAGCGGGAAGTCGCGGTGCTCGAGGAAGGCACGCAGGAAGGAGTGCAGGTTCCACGGGCTCGACGAGACGTAGAAGACCGGGTTCTTGTCGGAGGCGAGGTCACGGTAGAGCTCGGGCGCTCCCTCGAAGGGCACCCGCGTCAGCGCGGACCCGGCGAAGGTCTGGATCAGCATCTCCGCGACCTTCTGCACCCCGGTCTCGATGATCGTGTCGTCGATGTCGGAGATGAGGCCGAAGGCGGCCTCCGGAGCCGGCACCCGGATCATGACCGGCGTGGTGTGGGGGTCGGTGAGCCCGCGGTACGGCGTGACGAGCTCGACGTGCCGGTGGTCCACGGGCTCGTCGTCTCGCTGGGCGCCAGCTCGACCCGGAAGTAGCCCTCGCCGTCGGTCGCTGGTCTCCACGCTCGCGTCGCCGACCGTGACCCGCAGCGGGACGTTCGGCAGCTCGTCGGTGACGAACTGGCTCAGGCTGCGCCGGACCGCCGCACCGACCCCCTCGCCGTCCTCCGCGGCGGACGGCGGCGGGTTGTCGAGCACCCGCCCACGCACCACGACACCCGCGGCGCCGCCGTGCCCGTCGTACGTCTCGATCCGGAAGTGCTCGGGCACCTTGCGTGCCCTGCGACCGCGCCGGACGCCGTCCCACAGCTTCTCCGCGCCGACCAAGAGGTCCTGCTTGCGTCCCACGCCGCCAACCTACTGATGTCGGCGGCATCGTCTTGAATGGACCCGTGCTGCTCGCCGATGTCGTCGCCACCTCCGGGACCGTCGCCGCCACCCGGTCCCGCAAGGCCAAGGTCGCGGCGATCGCCGAGCTGCTCACTGCTTCCTCGCCCGACGAGCTGGAGACGGTGACGGCCTACGTCGGCGGCTCGTTGCGCCAGCGGCGCACTGGCCTCGGCTGGCGCGGGACTCGCGTCCCTGCCCTCGCCTGCATCGGATCCGTCGCTGACCGTCGCCGAGGTGCACGAGGCCTTCGAGCGGCTGGCGGCCCTGTCCGGTGCCGGGTCACAGGCCGCCCGCGCCGAGGCGGTGACCGACCTCTTCGGCCGCGCGACAGCGGTCGAGCAGGACTGGCTGCGCGGGGTCGTCACCGGCGCGGTCCGCCAGGGCGCCCTCGACTCGCTCGTGCAGGAGGGGCTTGCCGTCGCTGCCGAGGTCCCGCTCGCGGCCGTACGCCGCGCCGCGATGCTCGCCGGGTCGACGGTGGCCGTCGCGGGTGCGGCGTTCGAGGGCGTCGATGCGCTCGCGGAGTTCGCGCTCGAGGTGGGTCGGCCGGTGCTGCCGATGCTGGCCTCCAGCGCGCCCGACATCGAGGCTGCGCTGGTCAAGGCGGGTGGCGGGGCCGAGGTCGCGGTCGACGTGAAGCTCGACGGCATCCGGATCCAGGTGCACCGCTCGGGCGACTCCGTCCTGGTCGTCACCCGCTCGCTCGAGGACATCACCGCCCGGCTGCCCGAGGTGGTCGAGGTCGCCCGCTCGCTCCCGGCGACGTCGTTCGTCCTCGACGGCGAGGCGCTGGCGCTCGGCGAGGACGGTCGCCCGCGCCCCTTCCAGGAGACGGCGTCGCGCACCGCCATGACCGAGGGCGTCCGCGTCACGCCGTACTTCTTCGACGTGCTCGCCCTCGACGGCGCCGACCTGCTCGACTCCCCCGCCTCCGAGCGCGCCGCAGCCCTGGAGCGGCTGGTGCCGGCCGACCACCGCGTCCCGCGGCTGGTGACCGCCGACCCGACCGCGGCGCAGGCGTTCCTCGACGAGACCCTCGGCTCCGGTCACGAGGGCGTGGTCGTCAAGGCCCTCGACGCGCCGTACGACGCCGGCCGCCGCGGCTCGTCCTGGGTCAAGGTCAAGCCGGTCCACACCCTCGACCTCGTCGTGCTCGCCGTCGAGTGGGGCTCGGGCCGCCGCCAGGGCTGGCTCTCCAACATCCACCTCGGCGCCCGCAACTCCGCCGGCGGCTTCGTGATGCTCGGCAAGACGTTCAAGGGCATGACCGACGAGATGCTCGCCTGGCAGACCGAGCGGTTCCAGGAGCTCGAGACCTCGCGGTCGTCGTACGTCGTCAACGTCGAGCCGGTCCAGGTCGTCGAGATCGCCTTCGACGGCGTCCAGCGCTCGACCCGCTACCCCGGCGGCGTCGCGCTCCGCTTCGCGCGGGTGGTCCGCTACCGCGACGACAAGTCTGCCGACGAGGCCGACACGATCGAGACGGTGCAGTCGTTCCTGGGCTGACCGGCTGACGCCGAACTCGTCACAGTCGTGCAACTGGGTGTTGCACGAGCCCTACGATGTCGACATGACGACCCAGCAGGAGACAGACGGCCGCCGGACCGCGGCCGCCGCTCGGCGCCGGGCCCGCGAGCGGGACATCATCGCGGCGACCCGAGCGCTCTTCGACCAGCGCGGCGTGCGCGACGCCCAGATCGAGGACATCGCGAAGGCGGTCGGCATCAACCGGGCCATCGTCTACCGGCACTTCACCGGCAAGGAGGAGCTCTTCGCGCTCACCCTGGTCGGCTACCTCGACGAGCTGTGCGAGCAGCTGGCCAAGGCCGCGGCGTCGAAGAAGAAGCCCGCGGCCCGGCTGTCCGCACTCGTCGGTGCGTTCGTCGACTACGGCGTCAGGCACCCGGCCTTCGTCGACTGCGCGCAGACCCTGATGCGTCGTACCGGTCCCGAGCTCCTCGACGAGATGTCCGAGAGCGCGCTCTTCCGCCTCGGCCGCGGCATCTCCTCGTGCCTGGCCGTGCTGACCGCGGTGCTCGAGGACGGCGTGGCCTCGGGTGCGTTCACCATCGACGACCCGGTGCTGCTCGCCAACACGCTCTACGCCAGCGGGCTCGGAGCGCTTCAGCTCGCGCGGGTCGGCATCCTGGTCAAGGAGGCGGCGCCCGGCATCCCCACGGTCGGCACCATCTCCGCCGAGCAGGTCCGCGAGTTCATGGTGCACACCGCGTTGTCGCTCGCGACCCGTTAGCGCAGGACGTCATCCGTGCTGGAGCAAGCCGACCACCATCCGTGCGACGGCCCGGCGTCCAGGTTCAGCGCTCCAGGATTGCGACGACCCCCTGCCCACCGGCGGCGCAGATCGAGATGAGCGCGCGGCCGCCCTGCCCTTCGGCTCGGCGAGCAGCTTGGCGGCGACGTTGAGGATCCGGCCGCCGGTGGCGGCGAACGGGTGGCCGGCGGCGAGCGACGAGCCGTTGACGTTGAGCTTGGTCCGGTCGATCGAGCCGAGAGGCGCATCGAGGCCGAGGCGCTCCTTGCAGAAGACCGGGTCCTCCCACGCCTTGAGCGTCGAGAGCACCTGCGAGGCGAACGCCTCGTGGATCTCGTAGAAGTCGAAGTCCTGCAGGGTCAGGCCGTTGCGCGCGAGCATCCGCGGCACGGCGTACGCCGGAGCCATCAGCAGACCTTCGCCGCCGTGCACGTAGTCGACCGCGGCCGTCTCGTAGTCGGCGAGGTAGGCCAGCACCGGGTGGCCGTGCTCGTCGGCCCACTCGTCGGAGGCGAGCAGCACGACGGAGGCGCCGTCGGTGAGCGGCGTCGAGTTGCCGGCGGTCATCGTCGCCGCCTCGCCCCGGCCGAAGACCGGCTTGAGCGTGGCGAGCTTCTCGACGGTCGAGTCGGGACGCAGGTTCTGGTCGCGCTCGACGCCGCGGAACGGCGTGACCTGGTCGTCGAGGAAGCCCGCGTCGTACGCCGCCGCCAGGTGCTGGTGCGACGCGGCAGTGAGCTCGTCCTGCTCCTCGCGGCTGACCTGCCACTCGAGCGCGGTCAGCGCGGCGTGCTCGCCCATCGAGAGGCCGGTGCGGGGCTCGCCGTTCTGCGGGATCTCGAGGCCGATGTCGCCGGGCCGGATCGCGCCGAGCGCCTTCGCCTTGCCGACCGTGTCGCGCGCGGCGTTGACCTTCATCAGCTTCTTGCGCAGCTTGTCGCCGATCGCGACCGGCGCGTCCGAGGTGGTGTCGGTGCCACCGGCGACGCCGACGTCGTACTTGCCGAGCGCGATCTTGTTCGCGACCTCGATCGCCGCCTGCAGGCCGGTGCCGCAGGCCTGCTGGATGTCGATCGCGGGCGTCTCGGGCGACAGCTTCGAGCCGAGCACCGACTCGCGGGTGAGGTTGAAGTCGCGCGAGTGCTTGAGCACCGCGCCGGCGACGACCTCGCCGAGGCGCTCGCCCTCGAGACCGAACCGCTCGACCAGCCCGTCGATCGCGGCGGTGAGCATGTCCTGGTTGGAGACGTCGCTGTAGACGGTGTTCGAGCGGGCGAACGGGATCCGGTTGCCGCCCACGATGCCGACGGGACGCGTGCTGCCTGTGGTGACCATGCATTCATCCTTGCCCGCACATTGGGCACAGAGAAGGCGATGAGGGGCACGTCACGAAATGTGGACACAGAGTTACACAGGGAGTTGCATCGTCACCATGACTGATCTCTACCAGGGCTTCGCCGCGTCCTCGATCGGCGGCCTGATCACCAAGAACCTCGGCCTGCCCGCACCCACCAAGCTGCAGCGGTACGTCGAGGGCGCGCCGCTCGTGGACGGCACGGTCGCCGTCGGCGGCCGCGGTCGGCTGGCCGAGTCGCTGGTCGGGATCCTCGACACCCTGGGCATCGCCGCCGTCGGCGAGACGGACGCGGAGTCGACGTACCGCGGCCTGGTCTTCGACGCGACCGGGCTGACGAGCTCCGACCAGCTGGTCGCGCTCCGCGACTTCTTCACTCCCCTGCTGCGCAGCCTCGACCGCTGCCCGCGCGTGGTCGTCATCGGCACGCCGCCCGAGCAGGTCAAGGGCAGCGAGCGGGTCGCCCAGCGCGCGCTCGAGGGCTTCACCCGCAGCCTCGGCAAGGAGATCGGCCGCGGCGGCACCGTCCAGCTCGTGTACGTCGCCGACGGGGCCGAGGGCTCCGTCGCGAGCACGCTCGCGTTCCTGCTCTCCCCCAAGTCGGCCTACGTCTCCGGCCAGGTCGTCCGGATCGGTGCCCACGGCACGACCAAGGCCGCCGGCAGGTCACCGACTGGACCCGCCCGCTCGAGGGCAAGGTCGCCCTGGTCACCGGCGCGAGCCGAGGCATCGGCGAGCAGATCGCCCGCGTGCTGCACCGCGACGGCGCGACCGTCGTCGGGGTCGACGTACCCCAGGCCGCCAGCGAGCTGCAGAGCGTGATGAAGGAGCTCGACGGCGACCACCTCGTCCTCGACATCACCGCCAAGGACGCACCGCAGCGGATCGCCCACCACCTGAAGACGAAGCACGGCGGGGTCGACGTCGTCGTCCACAACGCCGGCATCACCCGCGACAGGAAGCTCGCCAACATGGCCGCCAGCGACCAGGGCGACCGCTGGGAGTCCGTCATCGCCGTCAACCTGACCGCACCCGAGCGGATCACCCGCGAGCTCCTCGACCAGGGCGTGATCAACAAGGGCGGCAGCGATCGTCGGCGTCGCCTCGATCGCCGGCATCGCCGGCAACGTCGGGCAGACCAACTACGCGGCGTCCAAGGCCGGCGTCATCGGCCTGGTCGACTCGCTCGCCGACGAGCTGAAGGACGGCATCACCATCAACGCCGTCGCCCCCGGCTTCATCATCACCCAGATGACCGCGGCGGTGCCGTTCGCGACCCGCGAGGTCGGCCAGCGGCTCAACGCGATGGCCCAGGGCGGGCTGCCGGTCGACGTCGCCGAGACGATCGCCTGGTACGCCAACCCCGCCTCCACCGCCGTCAACGGCAACGTGGTCCGCGTCTGCGGCCAGATGATGCTGGGCGCCTGATGCTCCCCACCATGGTGAAGGCCGCGCTGCCGGCCGTCCCGGGCGTCAACCTGCTGCCCGGCATCCGCAAGACCGGCTCCGAGCTCCCCGAGCTCACCCTGGACCGCCACGACGTACCGATCGACGTCGAGCACGCCGCGTCGTACGCCGCCCTCTGCGGCTTCCCGCGCAAGGACACCCTGCCGCTGCCCTACCCGCACCTGCTGGCGTTCGGGCTGCACATGCGGATCATGACCGACGGGTCGTTCCCGTTCCCGGCGATCGGCACCGTGCACCTGGAGAACTCCATCACCCAGCACCGGCCGATCGCGGTGACCGAGAAGCTCCAGGTGACCGCCCGCCCCGTCAACCTGCGCCCGCACCCCAAGGGCCGGGTCTTCGACATGCTCACCACCGTCCACTCGCGTGGCGAGCTGGTGTGGGAGGAGACCTCGACGTTCCTGCGCCGTGGGCCGGGTGACGGGGCCTCGACAAGCTCGACCAACGAGATCTCCGCTCCGCCGACCGGCACGGTCTGGAAGCTGCCCGGCGACCTGGGTCGCACGTACGCCGGGATCTCGGGCGACCGCAACCCGATCCACCTCTACGGCCTGACCGCGAAGGCGTTCGGCTTCCCGCGCCAGATCGCGCACGGCATGTGGTCGATGGCCCGCTGCGTCGGCGCCCTCGAGAACAGGCTGCCCGGCCATGTCCAGGTCGACGTCGCGTTCAAGAAGCCGATCCTGCTGCCGGGCACGGTCGCCTTCGGCTCGCGTCCGATCACGGAGTCCGATTCTGGGGCGGCTACGCGTTCTCGCTCACCAACCCGAAGTCCGGCGCGCCGCACCTCGCTGGTCGCACCACCGATCTCACCGGCGGATCAGCTCAGTCGAGACGAGCGGCCAGCACCGCCTCGTGGTCGGACGGTCGGTGACCAGCCGGCGTACGTCGTGGGCACGCCCGGGCCCGTGCACGTCGTCGATCTTGCGCCGGCCGTCACCGAGGGTTCCGGGCTCGTCCTCGCGGCCTTCCCAGGCCGACGTCAGCGCCGGAAGTCGCAGACCGTCGAAGTTGGAGTCGCCGACGGCGTAGACCACGCGGCCGGCCCGCTGGTGCTCGACGACGAGATCCGCGAGGCGCACGACCTCCCGCTGATGCCGTGCCGTGAGCAGCGGGCGGTCCGGGCGGTACTTCCCCCGCACCTGGACCCCGGCGGTGAGGTGGTAGCTCAGCAGCGCGATGGTGCGATCGACGAGCACGGTCGCGGAAGACGCCGACGCCGATGAACCTCGGCGGCTCGATCCCCAGGAGCTGGCCGGGCCGATCGCAGCGCTCGGGGCCGACGGTGAGCACCGCGCGTGCTTGCAGCAGGTCGAACCGGTCTGCACGTGCCCCGACGACATTGCCGTCGGCGAGCGTGGCGACCCAGTGGTACGACGGCTCACCGGCAGCCTTCGAGGCCGGGACCGAGTGGGAGCCAGAGAGCCGGCGCCAGCCGCACCGCACCCCGACGGCCCGAAGGCCGGCGATCCGGGATGGGTACCACTCCTGGAGCCCCACCAGGTCCGGCCCCTCGGCCAGAACCTGGCCGAGTGCTTCGACCGCAGTCCTGAGCGGAAGCGTGTACAGGATGTTCGCGCTGGCGACGACGGTCTGCCGGGTCATGGCCTCGGTCAGCGGCCGCCGAGGGCGTCGAGGGTCGCCATGTCCTCGTCGGTCAGGCTGAACCCGGCGACATCGGCGTTCGATCGGATGCGGTCGGCGTGGACCGACTTCGGGATCACGATCACGTCGTGCTGCAGGTGCCAGCGGATGATCACCTGGGCCGCCGTACGCCCGGTCCGCTCCGCAATCTCGAGGATGGCCGGATGCTCGAGCGTGCCACCTCGAAGGGCGCTGTAGCCCTCGAGCGCGATGTCGCGAGCACGGTGCTCGGCCAGGGTCTCGGCGTCGAAGAGCAAGGGGCTCCACTCGACCTGGTTGACCGCGGGCGCGGTGCCGGTGGCCTTGGTGATGTCGTCGATCAGTGACACGTCGAAGTTGCTCACGCCGATCTCCCGGGCGAGACCTGCGTCGCGGGCCTCGACGAACGCGCGCCACATGTCCACGTTGACCGAGCCGTCGGCAGGCCAGTGGATGAGCCAGAGATCGACGCGGTCGGTCTGCAGCAGCTCCAGACTCTCGCGAAGGGTGTCGAGCTCCCGACCCGCCCGGTTGGGCGGGCACTTGGTCGTCAGGAACACGTCACCGCGCGGCACCCCGCTGTCGACCAGCGCGCGGCCGACCTCACCCTCGTTGCCGTAGACCGTCGCCGTGTCGAGGTGGCGGTAGCCGGCCTCGAGCGCGACCGAGGTCGCGTCGACCGCGTCCTGACCGGTGATCTGCCAGGTGCCGAAGCCGAGGAGCGGGATCCGGGCGCCCTCCGTGAGCGTGATGGCGTCCTCGGGCAGGTGGGGTGCGTCGTCGGTCATGTCCCCGATGCAATCACCCCCGTCCAAGCGCCCGCGCCGGCGACGCACGCGGCACCGGGTCAGCGCGGGACGAGTGCGACGACCGGGATGATCCGGTCGGTCTTCTCCTCGTAGTCCTTGAAGCCCGGGTAGAGCGCCGCCTGCTCGGCGTACTTCTCGTCGCGCTCGGCTCGCGGCAGCTCCTCGGCGCGCACGTCGACGGTGTCGTCGCCGACCTCGATCGAGGCGTCCGGGTTGGCCTTGAGGTTGTGGTACCAGTCCGGGTTGTCGGGAGCGCCCGGCCTTCGACGCGAAGACGAGATAGCGGTCGCCGTCGCGGAGGTACATCATCGGGCTGACCCGCTCCTGGCCGCTCTTCGCGCCGGTCGCGTGCAGCAGGAGCAGTGGGGCGCCCTCGAAGTTGCCTCCGACCTTCCCGTGGTTGGCGCGGAACTCCTCGATGATGCTCGCGTTGTAGTCGGTCACTCCCCCATCATGCCCGCGTCTGCCGTCCGGTCAACGCGATCGCGGCGGCCCCGAGCAGTGTCAGCGCACTGGCGAGCAGAACGGCCACGTTCCAGCCGTCGATCAGCGAGTCACCGGCGTGGGTCGCGACGACGACGAAGAGCGTGATCCCGCAGGCCGCGCCGAGGTAGCGCGCGGTGTTGTTGGCACCCGACCCCATCGCGGCGCGGTCCGGCGGCACGCTCGCGACCGCCTCCCGGCCGAGCAGTGCGTTGAGCATGCCGGTCGCGAGACCGGCCACGATCATCGGGACCGCCAGTCGCCACGGGCTCGACGTGGCGTCCAGGCCGTAGCCGAGCAGCTCGCCCGCGGCGACCACCACGAGCAGCAGCGCGATCGGACGCGAGCCTTCCAGCGGATGGCGCAGGTGCCGGATCAGGTACGACGTCACCACGCTGGTGCCCGACCAGGCGACCACCAGCAGGCTGGCGACCCACAGACTGCTGCCGAGGCCGAGCTGGGCGATCGTCGGCACGAACGACGCCATGCCGATCATCCCGGCCCCGAGCGTCAGCGAGCCGAGGGTGGCCGCCCGGAAACGTGGCCCACGGAGGAGGTCGGGCTCGACGAGTGGCTGGGACACGCGTCGTTCGACCACGCCGAAGCCGATGGCAGCGACGACGGCAAGGACGGCGAGCACCACGGTCGGGGCGTCGACGCCGTTGCGGCCCTGGGTGAGCGCGGAGACAAGCAGCGTCATCGCGGCGATCAGCAACACCAGGCCGGGCACGTCGATGCGTCGCGGGTCGGGGGCTGAGGACTCGGTGATCAGCCGACGGCTGGGCCAGAGCAGGACGAGCGCCAGGAGACCCACAGCAACGTACGTCGCGCGCCAGCCCGACCAGGTGTCGAGCGCGGGCGGGATCAGGGCACCGACCGTGATCCCGAGACCGACACTGGCGCCCCAGATCGACGTGGCGTGCACCCGCGCCGGTCCGGGCGCGAAGTCGTGGGCGAGGACGGCGAGACCGCAGGCGAGCACGGCCGCTCCCCCGATGCCCTCGACGGTGCGGGCCGCGATGAACAACAGGGGCTCCTGCGCCGCGGCACAGACCAGGGCGCCGAGACCGAGGGCGGCCAGGCCGGCGGCGTACACCCGGCGGCGCCCGTAGGCGTCGCCGAGCACCCCGGAGGCGAGCAGCGCGGCCGCGAGACCGACCGACATCGAGCTCAGGATCCAGGCGCGGGCGACCGGGCCGGCGCCGAGGTCGGCGGCGGTGGCCGGGATCGTCGCCATCGGGGTCACGTAGGTGACCAGGACCAGCGCGGTCCCGAGCGCGACCGGCAGCAGCGACCTGGTCTCGGTAGTTGGTTTGACTTCCAAACTCACTCGCGGGACGCTACACGCATGCAGACCGTTCCGCTAGCCGAGATCCCCGGGCGTCCGTGCCCGATCGCGGCGTCGCTCGAGCTGGTCGGCGAGCGCTGGGCGCTGCTCGTGGTGCGTGAGATCGCGATGGGCAGCACTCGCTTCGGCGACATCGTGCGCGGCACCGGCGCTCCCCGCGACCGCATCGCCGCCCGCCTCAAGGCACTCGAGTCGGCCGGCGTGATCGGGCGTACGCCGTACCAGCAGCGGCCCGAGCGCTTCGACTACCAGCTCACCGAGTCCGGTGAGGACCTGCTGTCGGTGCTCGATGCTCTGCTGGCCTGGGGCGACAAGCACGTCGTCGCGCCCGACGACCCGAAGCGGATGAAGCGCTACAGGAGGATCAGCCGATGACGCAGGACTCACCAGGCCAGCGCACCCGCACCGTCACGTGGGAGGACCCGGGCCCCGGCACCCTGCAGGGCCTGTCCATGCCCGGCATCGACTACATGAATGCCGTGATGAAGGGCGAGCTCCCGGCTCCCCCGATCGCCTCGACGCTGCAGTTCGACCTGGTCGAGGTCGCCCACGGCCGTGCCGTCTTCACCTGTACGCCGGACGAGTCGGTCTACAACCCGATCGGCGCCGTCCACGGCGGACTCGTGTGCACGCTGCTCGACTCCGCTGCCGGCTGCGCGCTCCACACCACGCTGCCGCAGGGCAAGGGCTACACCTCGGTCGAGATCAAGGTCAGCTACCTCAAGGCGGTCCGCGCCTCGAGCGGCCTGCTCACCGCGACCGGCACCGTCATCAAGGCCGGCTCGCGGGTCGGCTTCACCGAGGCCGTCGTCACCGACGCCGTCCGGCGCCGTGGTCGCCACCGCGAGCAGCACCCTGCTGGTCTTCGACCTCTGAGCTACTCCTTGACGCCGGGCCCCTCGGTGCCCGCACGGCGCGGGCGGATCAGCCCCTCCTGGGCAGCGGTGGCGACCAGCGTGCCGTCCTGGGTGAAGATCCGGCCGAAGGCCATGCCGCGCGCGCCCTGGGCCGACGGCGACCACTGGTCGTAGAGCCACCACTGGTCGGCCCGGAAGGGCCGGTGGAACCAGATCGTGTGGTCGAGCGAGGCCATCTGCGTCTGGGACGGGTTCACGTCGTGGACCGACAGGGTGGAGCCGAGCAGGCTCACGTCGCTGGCGTAGGTGAAGGCTGCAGCGTGGACGCGCGGGTCGTCGCCGAGACCCTCCTTGAGCCGCACCCACATCCGGGCCTGCGACACGTGGCCGTCGTCCGGCTCGAGGCCGAAGCGGGTGTTGCCGAGCCAGCGGACGTCGAGGGCGCCCCACTCCTTGCCGAGCGCGTCGGCCTCGTCGTTGCCGCCCTTGCGCATCACCTCGACCAGGTCGAAGCCGGTCTCGGGCGCGCCGACGTCAGGGATCGCGTCCTGGTGCTCGTAGCCCTCTTCGGGCTTCTGGAAGTTCAGGGTCTGGTAGTAGATCGGCCGGCCGTGCTGGCGGGCGACCACGCGCCGGGTGAGGAAGGAGCGTCCGTCACGGATCCGCTCGACGTCGTAGATGATCGGGACGGCGTAGTCGCCGCCGAGCAGGAAGTAGGAGTGCAGCGAGTGCACGGCGTACTCCACCGGCACCGTGCGGATGCCCGCCATCAGCGCCTGGGCCGCGACCTGTCCGCCGTACACCCGGGCGCGCGCGGACTCGGGCTGCTTGCCGCGGAACAGGTCGCCGTCGATCTGCTCGAGGTCGAGCAGGTCGACGAGCTCCTCGGTGGGGTTCACGACGACGCTCCCTTCAGGGGACGCAGCACGGCTTCCTGGGCCACCGACGCGACCAGCTGGCCGTCCTGGCTGAAGACCCGCGCGATGACCAGGGCGCGGCCGGCCGACGCCGACGGGGAGACCTGGTCGTAGAGCCACCACTCGTCGGCGCGGAAGGGCCGGTGGAACCACACGGAATGGTCGAGGGAGGCGACGAACGCGTCGCCCTTGCCGAAGCTGATGCCGTGCGGCGACATCGCGGCACCGATCAGCGTCATGTCCGAGAGGTAGGTGAAGGCGGCCCGGTGCCAGAACTGGTCGTCCGGCAGCGGTGAGGAGACCCGCAGCCACACCCGTTGCCGGCCCGGGTGCCGTGGATCATCGTCGAGCCCGTGGGCCGAGGAGCCGACGAACCGGATGTCCGCGACGTTCCACTGGTCGGCGTGCAGCTCCTCCTGCTGCTGGCGGCTGACCGGGCGCACCGACGCGTCGTCCGGGCCGGGTACGTCGGGCATCGACTCCCCGTGCTCGAAGCCGTCCTCGGCCTGGTGGAAGTTCACGGTCTGGGCGTAGATCGCTCGCCCGTGCTGCTGGGCGATCACCCGCCGGGTGACGAACGAGCGCCCGTCGCGCAGGTTCTCGACGTCGTAGACGGTCGGCGCGCTCGGGTCGCCCGGCTGCAGGAAGTAGGAGTGCAGCGAGTGGGCGACGTACGGCTCCTCGACGGTGAGGGAGGCCGCGACCAGGGCCTGGGCCGCGATCTGCCCACCGAAGACCATCGGCCGGGTCGTCGGCATCTGGTTGCCGCGGAACAGGTCGTCGTCGAGCTTCTCGAGATCGAGAAGCGCGACGCAGCTCGTCGGCGTCGCGGGGCATCAGTCGCTGTCCTCGCCGTTGTCGGTGTCGGAGCCGGCGTCGGGGCCATCGAGTCCCGCGAGGAACCGCTCGAACTCCTTGCCGAGCTCCTCACCGGTCGGCAGCGGCTGGTCGCGGGCGAGCAGGCTCGACCCGGACTCCTCGGCGCGCTCGAAGGCGTCGTACTGCCGCTCGAGTGCCTGCACCACCTCGGCGACCTCCTCGTTGGCGGTCAGGTAGCGGGTGATCTCGGCCTCGCGATCCTCGGCCTCGGCACGCAGCCCGGACAGGTCGATGGTGAG
Organism: uncultured Actinomycetota bacterium; assembly: GCA_963696245.1. Taxonomy (GTDB): domain Bacteria; phylum Actinomycetota; class Actinomycetes; order Propionibacteriales; family Nocardioidaceae; genus Nocardioides. The sequence continues at coordinate 296,458 of CAVOJM010000003.1, read as the reverse complement.
CCGGCCGGAGATCTCGACCTGCTCCAGCAGCGCGGCGGACGCGCGCGGGTAGTCCATCTGCGCCAGGTAGTGCGGGATGTGCGCGACGAAGCCCGCCATGTCGTGGCCCCACTCGCCGAGCCGCACCTCGAGCAGCGACTGGGCACTGCTCGGGATCCGCAGCTCACCGCGCCAGGGGCTGTCGCCGCTGAGCAGGTCGGGGTTGTTGGCGTGGTGGGTGATCGCGGTCGGCCGGGTGTGCGGCACGGCCATCGGGACCGACCCGATGCCGACGACGCGGGTCACGTCGAGCCGCTCGATGACCTCGAGCACCGTCCGGCAGAACGCCTCCCACCGGTTGTCGGGCTCCGGCCCGTGGAGCAGGAGGTACGGCGTGCCGCCGGTGTCGCGCAGCAGGCGGACCACCAGCCGTGGCGCGTCGTACGACTCGTAGTGGTCGCGCACGAAGGACATCGGGGGCCGTCGGGCGCGGTAGTCGTGGAACTGGTCGACGTCGAACGTCGCCACGACCGGCCCGTCGGAGAGATCGACGAGGTGCTGCGCGGCGCGGCCGGCCGCGTTGCCGGCGTCGAGGAACCCGTCCAGGACCAGGACCATCGTCAGGTCGCCGCCGCTCTCCACGTCCAACGCGGACAGGTCGTCGACGATGTGGACGAGGCGAGGTTCGGAAGGCACGGGCTCACGATAGGGGGTGCGGCGCGCGGGAGCCGGTCGATACGCCGCGCGGGTGATCGGACGCACACGGGGTGGCCTCGCCCTGCTTGTTACTCCGCAGTAATGTAGCCGCACACCCCACCCCCGTGAACCCACCCTGTATCCAGAAGGAGCAACGGTGCCCCGACAGCTGCGAGAGGTCGTCTTCGTCGACGGCGTACGCACCCCGTTCGGCAAGGCCAAGGGCCAGTACGCCGAGACCCGTGCCGATGACCTGGTCATCAAGTGCATCCGCGAGCTCATCCGACGCAACCCGTCGCTGCCGCCCGAGCGCGTGGACGAGGTGGCGATCGCCGCCACCACCCAGATCGGCGACCAGGGCCTGACCATCGGCCGCACCGCCGCGCTGCTCGCGGGCCTGCCGCAGAGCGTCCCCGGGTTCGCGATCGACCGGATGTGCGCCGGCGCGATGACCGCCGTGACGACCACCGCCTCCGGCATCGCCTTCGGCTCCTACGACATCGCCATCGCCGGCGGCGTCGAGCACATGGGCCGCCACCCGATGGGCGAGGGCGTCGACCCCAACCCGCGGATCATGTCCGAGCGGGTCGTCAACCCGGACGCGCTCGTGATGGGCAAGACCGCCGAGAACCTCCACGACCGCTACCCGACGATCACCAAGGAGCGCGTCGACGCCTACGCCGTGCGCTCGCAGGAGAAGACGGCCGCGGCGTACGACGCCAACAAGCTGCAGCCCGACCTGGTCCCGGTCGCCACGAAGTCCGCCGAGCTCGGCTGGGGCCTGGCCTCGACCGACGAGCCGATGCGCCGCGGCACGACCATGGAGTCGCTGGCCGCGCTCAAGACGCCGTTCCGTGCCCACGGCAAGGTGACCGCCGGCAACGCCGCGGGCATCAACGACGGCGCGACCGCCGCCCTGCTCGCCGACGAGGAGACCGCCAAGGAGCTGGGGCTCCCGATCAAGATGCGGCTGGTGTCCTACTCGTTCGTCGGTGTCGAGCCCGAGGTGATGGGCGCCGGTCCCATCCCGGCGACCGAGAAGGCACTCAAGCAGGCCGGCCTGACGATCGACGAGATCGGTGCGTTCGAGGTCAACGAGGCGTTCGCCGTGCAGGTGCTGGCCTTCCTCGAGCACTTCGGCATCGCCGACGACGACGCACGCGTGAACCCCTACGGCGGCGCGATCGCGATGGGCCACCCCCTCGCCAGCTCCGGCGTACGCCTGATGACCCAGCTCGCCGCGACCTTCGTCGAGCACCCCGAGGTCCGCTACGGCCTGACCACCATGTGCATCGGCATCGGCATGGGCGGCACCGTGATCTGGGAGAACCCGCACTGGACCGGAGAGGCCGCCTGATGATCGAGAACCTGCTGACCCGCGCCCAGGAGATCTCCTCCGACGCCGAGCGCGTGACCCAGGCCCACCTGCGCAAGGTCGCCCTTCCCGGCGCCGGCGTGATGGGCCTGATCACCCTCGACAACGGCGAGGACCACACCAAGCCCAACACGTTCGGCCCGCGCTCGCTGCTGGCGCTCAACGACGCGATCGACGCGGCGCTGGCCGACCACGAGATCACCTCGCTCGGCGTGACCGGCAAGCAGTTCATCCTCGCGGCCGGCGCCGACCTGACCTCGATCGCGGGCGGCGGCTCCGACGCCGTACGCGTCGTGGCCGAGCTCGGGCACGCGGTCTTCCGCAAGCTCGGCGAGGGCGGCAAGAGGTCCTTCGGCTTCATCAACGGTCTGGCGCTCGGCGGCGGCCTCGAGGTCGCGCTGCACTGCGACTACCGCACCGTCATGGACAGCGCGCCGGCCCTCGGTCTGCCCGAGGTCATGCTCGGCCTGGTCCCCGGCTGGGGCGGCGCCTACCTGGTGCCCAACCTGGTCGGCGCCGACAAGGCCGTGACCGTGATCCTCGAGAACCCGCTCAACAACGGCAAGACGCTCACCGGCGATGCGGCGTACGAGCTGGGCCTGGCGGACGCGATCTTCGAGGGCGCGGACTTCCTCGAGCAGTCGCTCATCTGGGCCTCGGCCGTTCTCCGTGGCGAGCTCGTCGTCGAGCGGGCGCACGTCGACCGTGGCGAAGCGTGGGACGCCGCTGTCGCCCGTGGCGAGGCGCTCGCGCTGGCGAAGACCGGTGGCGCCAGCCCGGCGGCGAAGAAGGCCGTCGAGCTGATCGCTGCTGCGAAGACGTCGACGCGCGACGAGGGCTTCGCGGCCGAGGACGACGCCCTCGAGGCGATGTCGCAGACGCCCGAGCTGCTCGCCTCGCTCTACGCCTTCGACCTGGTGCAGAAGCGGGCCAAGCGGCCGGCCGGTGCGCCCGACCGCTCGCTCGCGCGGCCGGCCACCTTGGTCGGCATCGTCGGCGCGGGCCTGATGGCCAGCCAGCTGGCGCTGCTCTTCGTACGCCGCCTCGAGGTGCCGGTCGTGCTGACCGACCTCGACCAGGAGCGCGTCGACAAGGGCGTGGGCTACGTCCACGCCGAGATCGACAAGCTGCTCGCCAAGGGCCGGATCAACAGCGACGTGGCCAACCGCCACAAGGCGTTGGTCTCCGGTGCCGTCGACAAGTCAGAGGTGTTCGCTGACGCCGACTTCGTGATCGAGGCGGTCTTCGAGGAGATGTCGGTCAAGAAGTCGGTCTTCGCCGACGTCGAGAAGGCCGTCTCCCCCGAGTGCATCCTGGCGACGAACACCTCGTCGCTGTCGATCACGGAGATGGCCGCCGACCTCGAGCACCCGGAGCGGGTCGTCGGCTTCCACTTCTTCAACCCGGTCGCGGTGATGCCGCTGCTGGAGATCGTCAAGGGCGAGCGCACCGACGACGCGACGCTGGCAACGGCGTTCGCGACCGGCAAGGCGCTGAAGAAGACGACCATCCTGGTCAACGACAGCCCGTCGTTCATCGTCAACCGGCTGCTCGGCCGGTTCATGGGCGAGGTCGGCCGGATCGTCGACGAGGGCACCCCGGTGCCGGTCGTCGACGGTGCGTTCGCGGGCGTCGCGCCGATGCCGCCTTATCAGTTGCTCTCGTTGGTCGGACCGGCGATCGCGCTGCACAACGTTGAGACGCTGCACGGCGCCTTCCCGGACCGGTTCTACGTCTCCCCCGCGCTCGCGCGGGTGGTGGCGGCGCGCAAGGCGTCCTACTACGGCGCCGACGGCGCGCTGGACCCCGAGGTCGAGGCGCTGCTCGAGAAGCCGGCCTCGCCGGTCGTGCTCGAGCCGGCCGAGATCCGCACGCGCGTGCTGACCGGTCTCGCCGACGAGGCGCGCCGGATGCTCGACGAGGGTGTCGTCGTCGCGGCCGAGGACCTCGACCTGGCGATGATCACCGGCGCCGGGTTCTCGTTCTGGAACGGCGGCCTGACCATGCTGCTCGAGCGCGAGGGCCTCGGCTCGTTCCACTGACGGTCCGCCCGACCGAGCGCGGCTACTGCTCCTGCTCGGTCGGGCGCACCAGGATCTCGTTGATCGCGACGTGGCGCGGACGCGTCACGACGTACGAGATGGCATCGGCGATGTCCTCGGCCTCGAGCCTCTGCATGTCGACGAACCGCTGACGGAGCGTGGCGAGCACCTCGGGGCGGTTGTGGCCGGCCAGCTCGGTGGCGACTGCACCCGGCTCGACGAGCGAGACCCGCACGTGTCGACCGGTCACCTCCTGGCGCAACGACTCGCTGAAGGCGCCGACCGCGTGCTTGGTCGCGTTGTAGACACCGCTGCCGTTGCGGACGACCCTGCCGGCGACCGAGGAGATGTTGACCAGGTCGGCGACCTGGCGCGGTCCCGTCGCGGCGGACTCGAGCAGGTGCGGCAGCGCCGCCTTCGCGCAGTAGAGCAGGCCGAGCACGTTGACCTGCACCATCTGCTCCCACTCCTCGACCGGCGCCTCCGCGATCGGGCCGAGCAGCATCACCCCGGCGTTGTTGACCAGCGTGTCGAGCCGACCGAGGCCGTCGACGACCTCGGCGACCGCCGCTTCTGCGCGCTCGCGATCGGTGACGTCGGCCTCGACGACGACTACGCGAGAACCGCCGCCGCCGAGCTCGGCAGCGAGCGACTCCAGTCGATCTCGACGCCGAGCGACCAGACCGACGTCCGCGCCGAGCTCGACGAACCGGCGGGCGGCGGCCTCACCGATCCCGCTGGAGGCTCCGGTGACGAGGACGGACGTGCCGACGAGGGGCTTCGAGTCGCTCATGGCTCCCACGGTACGACGACCCGCGGAACGCCGGCAGTCAAGGCTGGGTGGCCCAGGCACAGCACCGCCTCGACCACGTGGGCTGCGACGCGCATTCCCAAGAAATGGCCGACGCCCGAGACCTTGCGGTCCCGGGCGTCAGCCCCCAACGGTGGGCTACTTCGAGGTGGTGTTCACCGTGATCTTGGCGATGCCGACCAGCAGGCCGGGCTTGACGGCGTCGGTCTTGAACGTCTGGTTCAACAGCGGCGCGGCGTCAGCGGAGATCTCGACCTTGGTGCCCTCGAGGATGGCGGTGTTGCCCTCGGTCTCGAGCGGCTTCAGGGTCCGGCCGTCGAGCTGGAAGAGGAACGCGCTGGTCGCGGCCACCTCTCCGTTGACGGTGACGTCGCCGTAGACCCGCGAGACACCGGGGTCGACGTTGAAGTTCGTGAGCTCGACCTTCGTGTCGCCGGCGGTCAGCGAGAGGCCGGAGCCTTCGTGCTGGATCTGGCCGATGACGTACGGCGAGACCTCGCCGGGCTTGAAGACGGTGACGTTACCGCCCGTGATCGGGAAGATCAGCGAGCCGTTCTCGAGCTTGGCGGTGCCGACGACACCGGGCGTGAGCTTGAGCGAGGTGAGGGCATCGGTGAAGCCCTTGTCGAGAGCGATCGCGGTCGTCTCGCCCTGCAGCGCCTCGATCGAGGCGACCGGCTTGGGGGCCGACGAGGAGCTCGAGTCGGAGCCCGCGCTGTCGGAGCTGCTGCACGCAGACACCGGGACGGCGATCGTGGCAGCGATGGCGAGTGCGGCGAGGCCGCGCTTGGCAGTGAACTTCTTGGTAGTGCGCATGTGCGACACATCCTCCGTTGGGGACCTTGGTTGACGTGTGGTGTTCGCACCTGGGGGCGCATCGGATTGGTGGTGACCGAAATTGATGTTGGCGAGAACTCCCTTACAGGGCTTGGGACTGGCAGTCTGTCGGCATGAAGATCGTCGTCGGTTACGTGCCCACACCCGAAGGTCTCGCCGCGATCGACTACGCGGTCAAGCAGGCGACGGGAGACGACTCCGCGAGCCTGGTCATCGTCAACTCCGGCGTCCGTGGCAACGACGCCGATCCGTCGTTCGCGAACTCGGCTGACTGGGATGCGCTCGACGAGCGCCTCACCTCGCTGGGGATCGCCCACGAGCTGCGGCAGTCACTGCACGCGATGTCCCCTGCCGACGAGATCCTGACCGCGGCCACCGAGGTGGGCGCAGACCTGATCGTGATCGGCCTGCGCCGTCGTTCGCCGGTCGGCAAGCTCTTCCTCGGCAGCAGCTCGCAGCAGATCATCCTGGACGCCGAATGCCCGGTCGTCGCGGTGAAGCGCAACGTCGCCGGATAGCACGTGGGAGTGGAAGAGAGCCCAGCACCCTTCCACCATCAACGTATAACGCACCCGGGGGCTTGCGGCAAGACCCACGTGCGGCTGGAGAATCGCCCATCGTGAGTCACCAGATCAGCACCACCTTCGACCTGTCCGACCAGCTCGCCGCCAAGGCCGACCCGACCTTGATCGCCGGGGACGAGGCGCACTTCGCCGCCATCGCGACCAGTCTCGACGAGTCCGTCGCCGAGCTGACCGAGCGTCTCGACGTCCTGCGCAAGGCGCCGAGCGTCGCCGGCCAGGAGGCGCTCGAGCGCGACCAGGAGATCCACCGCCTCAGCGCACGGCTGCGAACGCTGCGCCGCTTCGGGCTCGACCTGTGCCTCGGCCACATGGTGGTCGCGGACACCGGCGAGACGGCGTACGTCGGTCGCCTGGGCCTCACCGACCTCACTGGCCGCCGGCTGCTGCTCGACTGGCGTTCACCGGCGGCCGAACCCTTCTTCGGAGCCACTCACGCGCACCCGATGGGCCTCGCGAGCCGGCGCCGCTACCGCTGGACGCTCGGTCGGATCAGCGACTACTGGGACGAGGTGTTCAGCAGCGACGAGCTCGCGGGACACGCCGCGGCGCTCGACGACCAGTCGGCGTTCATCGCCAGCCTGGGAAGCAGCCGGTCCTCACAGATGCGCGACGTGCTGGGCACGATCGCCGCCGACCAGGACGCGATCATCCGGGCGGGCTCACGCGGAGCGCTCGTCGTCGATGGCGGGCCGGGCACCGGCAAGACCGTGGTGGCGCTGCACCGCACGGCGTACCTCCTCTACTCCGACCCGCGCCTGGGCCACCGCAAGGGCGGCGTGCTCTTCGTCGGGCCGCACCAGCCCTACCTCGCCTACGTGTCCGATGTCTTGCCCAGCCTCGGCGAGGAGGGCGTGCAGACCTGCACCCTGCGCGACCTGGTGCCCGAGGGTGCTCGCGTCGCGTCCGAGGCAGATCCGGAGGTCGCGCGGCTGAAGGCGACCGCGGCGATGGTGACCGCGATCGAGCCCGCCGTCCGGTTGTACGAGGAGCCGCCGACCGATGGCATGGAGGTCGAGACGCCGTGGGCCGACGTCTGGCTGAGCGCCGACGACTGGGCGGAGGCGTTCGCCGCTCCCCCTCCCGGCACGCCGCACAACGAGGCACGCGACGAGGTGTGGGAGCAGCTGATCACGATCCTGCTCGACAAGCTCGAGGCCGACGACGACGTGCCTCCCGAGCAGCTCCGGCGGGCCTTCGCGCAGAACGCCGCGCTGGTCGAGGCCTTCAACAGGAGCTGGCCGCTGCTCGACCACACCGACGTGGTCGGCGACCTGTGGGAGGTGCCGGCCTACCTGCGCCGGTGTGCGCCGTGGCTCTCCTCCGACGAGGTGCGGCTGCTGCAACGGGCGGATCCGCAGGCCTGGACAGTGTCCGACCTGCCACTGCTCGACGCCGCTCACCAACGGCTCGGCGATCGCGAGGCGTCGCGGCGCAAGCGCCGGCAGGAGGCCGCTGAAGCGGTCGAACGCGAGCAGATGGACCGCGTCGTCGACGAGATCCTGCAGCTCGACGACGAGGATGGCCTGTTCGCCCAGCTCCGGCAGGACGGCATCCGCGACGCGCTCGTCGACCCCTCCGCCGTACCCGATGTCGATCGCGACCTGCTCGCCGGACCGTTCGCGCACGTCGTGGTCGACGAGGCCCAGGAGCTCACGGACGCCGAGTGGCAGATGCTCCTGCTCCGCTGCCCGTCGCGCAGCTTCACCATCGTGGGCGACCGCGCGCAGGCCCGGCACGGGTTCACCGAGCCGTGGCAGGAGCGGCTCTCGCGGGTCGGTCTCGCGCAGGTCGAGCTGGCGTCGCTCAGCATCAACTACCGCACACCGTCGGAGGTGATGGCCGAAGCCGAGCCGGTCATCCGTGCGGTCCTCCCCGATGCCAACGTGCCGACGTCGGTCCGGACCAGTGGCATCCCCGTCCGGCACGGGTCGGTCGATGAGCTGTCGTCGGTGCTCGCAGCGTGGCTGGCCGACCACGACGACGGCGTCGCCTGCGTGATCAGCATGGATCCAGTCGACGTGCCGTCGCGGGTCCGCTGCCTGACGCCCGAGCTGTCCAAGGGCCTCGAGTTCGACCTGGTCGTCCTGATCGACCCGGAGACGTTCGGCGACGGCGTCGAGGGTGCGGTCGATCGCTACGTCGCCATGACGCGTGCGACGCAGCAGCTGGTGGTGCTCAGCAGCTGACGAACGACGGCGCAGCTAATCCGGTGGATGAGCGCCACCACCGGCCTCTACGGTTGCGGTCTCGCCTCACCCCTGGGGCGGACGGGCGATCGGCAGGTTCCGACCCTGTGTGGCGACCGTGATCCGTAAACAGTGGTACGACCTCGTCGGCAGGGGTTGCCGGCGGGCCTGTCGGCACGGAGCGGTCAGGGCCGCCGAGACCACCGGTCTCGAGTCCAGCGCATGGTGATGGCCCCGCCGGCGGCGGGGTGTGGGGCGTCAGCCTCTTCGGAGGTGGGTCTGGCCGAGCGGGCTGCGCCACAGGAAGGTGGTGGGGCCGAGGCGTTGGTAGGTCCAGCCGCCGTGGGTCTTGTGGCGGTGGTGTCGTCTGCACAGTGGCGCCGAGATTCAGGCTGTCGGTCGGGCCGAGTGGCCATTCGATGATGTGGTCGAGGTCGCAGGACCTCGACGGTCTGCTGCAGTGCGGGAAGACGCAGGTCGGGTGGGTCTCGATGACCTGTTCGCGCAGCCACGGCGTGGGCTTGTAGGCGTCGGTGTGCAGGTGCTCGTTGAGGTCGAGCACCGGCTGGATCGTCACCTTGTTGTCGGAGTCGGTGCACCACTCGCCGAGCTGCTCGACGGTGATCCAGGACCGGGTGTTCTCGACGGACACGAGCCCGTCGGGGCTGGAGACGTCGTGGTGGGCGTAGATCACCAGCTCCTTGCCGCCGCCGTCGCGTCGCCGAGGCGGCCGAGGGCCATCGACCTGCGCACGTCGAGGGACAGGTGCGGGAACTCCTCGAGGAGGTCGTGGGCCTTCGCCGACGACGGCGGCTTCGAGGGCGAGGGCGTCGGCGAGGTCGGTGGTGGCCTCGATGTAGACCTGCCCGTCGATGGTCACGTCGCCGAGGCGGACGCGACCCCGCGGTGCTCGGCCTGTCTCGGCCCGCTTGGCTTCGGCTTCCTCGGGGTCGTAGAGGTCGCGGGCGTGGTCGACGGCCCGGTCGATCTGCGCGTACGAGCACCGGTGCGCCGACGGGTGCGACGTGCTGGTCGACGAACGCAGCAGCGTCAGCGGACAGAATGATCGTCCGGGACGCGACCTGGCGGGCCTTCCACACCGGCACCTCACCAGCGATCACGCGCTTCCAGAGGCGTGGGCAGGCGGTAGCGGGTCTCGACGGCGTCGCCGAGGTACCGCTTCCCGGCACCGGTCGACATGCCCAACGCGAGGGCGAGCTCGGCGACGCAGAACTCCGCGACCAGCGGTGCACCGGCGTCCGGCGATCGCGAGCTCGTCCTCGGTGCCGTCGACCATCGCCGCGTGGATGATCGACTCGACCGGGTGCATGACCGCCCACTCGACGGCGAGCTGGAGCTTCTTGATCTCGAGGTCGGTGATCTCGGAGTGGACCTCACGGACAGCGTCGAGCACCCCGGACGTGGTGTCCGGGGAGTCGGAGCGCTGGGTCGCTGGTCATGGTTCAACCCAAGCACTGACCACCGACAGTCAGACCCCGAAAACCCTGTGTTTGACCGGGATGTGGACACTTTCGAGAAGTTCTTCTCGGTCGTCGTCACCTGTTCGGCTGCGGGGTCTCGACGACGCTCGCTGGCGCTCGCTCCTCGACCACCGGGAGCGGCCGGAAGGCCGGGAAGCGACCTCGACCCGAAGCCCGCCGTACCCCGTAAATGCCTATCGGCGCGCAAGCCCAGACGGTCCGCAGCCTGCGCACGTTGCCCTGCGTTGGCTGCGGGGGTTTCGAGACAGGACTTCGTCCTTCCTCAACCACCGGTGGGGCTCCAGGCCCCAGAGAGCAGCAACGTGCCGAGCATCTGTTCCACAGCAACCACCGACGATCTGCAGGGAAGGCAACAGCGGCCGCAGACGCGTCGTACGACGAGACGAGGAGGTCGAGGTCGCCGGCGTCGAGCTCCTCGGCCTCGTCGAGCTCGGCGTGGCTGAGGGTGGAGGCGTTCGGGTTGACCTGCACGATGCGAGCGAGCCACTCGCCGTCCTCGAGCGCGGGGGCGATGTGGGTCGGGTGGGCGCAGTTGACGATGAACCCGTCGGGGGCGTCGGTCGCATCGACGAGAGCGACGGCGTCACGCAGCGTGGACCCGTCCGGCAGCCGACCGTCGGTCTCGACCGTGAAACCGACGAGGACCGGAATCCCGACAGAACGCGCCGCGCGTACGACGCCGATGCCCTCCTCCGCGCCGGTGAGCGTGTACGCCGCGACCGCGTCGGCACCGGCTGCGGCGAACGCCGCGACCTGGGGTCGGTGGTAGTCGGCGGCTTCGTCAGGGTCGGCCCGCTCCCCCGCGACGTAGCCGTCGCCGCGCGGCCCGATCGCACCCGAGCAGCCGCACGTCCGAGATGTCGGAGTAGGACTCGCGCAGATCCGCAAGCAATGAGATGGCTGCCCGGTTGACCCGGTCGAGCCCAGCGGCGTCGTAGCCGACCAGTGCTCCCGAGTCGGGGTTGGCGCGCCAGGTCGGCGACTCGAGGGTCAGCCCGGCGCCGGCGCGACGCGCGATGGCGGCGTACCCGTCGAAGTAGTCACGCAGCAGCTGTCGGCCGCGTTCGTCCTCGACCAGCGGGAAGGAGGCGAACTCGGGCAGGTCGACGCCGTGGTTGAAGATCAGGTCGGTCTCCAGACCGCCGTCACTGACGTAGCCGTCCGCGGGCAACCAGCTGAGGGCCATGACCCATCTTCACCTGCCTGGCGAAAGCACCGCCACCACCGAAGACCCCATCGCCGAAGACCAGCGAGCCGAACCGCTCACCGATCAGACGGTGGGACGCCGCGTCGGGATGCAGCTGGTCGGGCAGCGGCAGGTCCTCGTGGTCTGCCTCGCCGTAGAGCTCGCGACCGTCGAGGTAGGAGATGTGCGGGTCGGTGGTGGCTCGGGCGGCGACGATCCGCGACAGGTGTTCGCGGATGACCGTGAGGGTCAGCTTGCCCGCGGCGACCTCCGCCGGGTCGCCGGTCGCGATGAAGCGCACCAGGCCGTCGCTGAAGTCCGGGGCGGCGGGGCCGGGAGTGTCCTCGTGGATCGGGCAGTAGATGGGCGAGACGACGAGGAGCGGGGTGTCGGGGTGGCCCTCGCGGATGGTGTCGAGGAACCCGTGCACCGCCGGTCCGAAGGCGCGCAGCCGCATCAGGTCGAGGTTGACCAGGTTGATGCCGATCTTGACGCTGATCAGGTCCGCGGGGAGGTCGCGCATGGTGCGGGCCGTGAACGGGTCCAGCAGCGCACTGCCGCCGAAGCCGAGGTTGACCAGCTCCACGCCACCGGATCGCAGCGGCGAGCGCGGGCCAGGTCGTGGTCGGGCTCTCGGCGACCGACCCGTGGCTGATCGAGCTGCCGTGGTGCAGCCACACCGGACGATCGGAAACAACTCCAGGATCGAGCGGTGCGTCCGTGCGCAGCGAGACCAGCTCCGTCGTCTCGCTGTAGGGCAGCCAGAGCTCGACGTCCTTCTCGCCCTCAGGGAGGCCGGTGAACGCGACGGTGCCGACCGGACCCGGCACCAGCTCAGCACCGCCGGTGGCCAGGTCGATCCTGAGGACACGGCCACCGCGGCCCGGCGTACGTCCGAAGAGCTCGCCGTCCACGACGAGGTCGTACTGCCCCTCGGGTCGGGCGGGCGACCCGACGTAGTCCACGGTCGTGCGGATGGTGTCGAGCTCGATTGCAGTGGCGCTGGTGCGGAAGACGAGGCGTACGCCGGAGGGCTGGGCCTCGGCCATCGCGAGCTGTCCGTCCGACGACTGCGCGCGAGCCCAGGCGGGCAGCCGGTGCGGGAGCACACCCTGCTCGGTGGTCTCCAGCTCGACGTGCCCGCGGAGCAGCTCGTCGGTGATCGGCGTCGTCGTCCATGCAGGCGAGTCGGTCATGCACCGCCCAGCCTGTCACCTCGCCCCCGTCAGGCGGCCGTCTTCTCCTTGTCGGCGATCCGCACTCGACTGTGGCGCTGGCCGTAGCCGAAGTAGATGGCGAACCCGATCACCATCCACACCAGGAACCGCAGCCACGTCTCCACGGTCAGGTTGAGCATCAGGTAGAAGCACACCAGCGCCGCCAGGATCGGCAGGTAGGGGCTGAACGGCACCTTGAACGGCCGCTCCAGGTCGGGGCGGGTACGCCGAAGGATCGGCACCGCGATCGAGACCAGCATGAACGCCGTCAACGTCCCGATGTTCACCATCTCCTCGAGCTTGTCGATCGGGGTGAACCCGGCGATGACGGCGACCATGGCACCGATGGTGAGCGTGATCCGGACCGGCGTGCCGGTCTTCGGGTTGGTGTGCGCGAAGCCTGTCGGCAGCAGCCCGTCGCGGCTCATCGCGAAGAGCACCCGCACCGCACCGATCAGCAGGGTCATCACGACCGTGGTCAGACCCGCGACGGCACCGGCGGCGATCATCGTCGCGAAGCCGTCCTTGCCGACCGAGGTGAACGCTGTCGCCAGCGCGGCGTCCGGGTCGATCTTCTCGTAGGGCACCATGCCGGTGATCACGAGCGCGACCGCCATGTAGAGCACCGTGCAGATCGCCAGCGAGCCGAGAATGCCCTTGGGCAGGTCCTTCTGCGGGTTGTTGGCCTCCTCCGCGGTGGTCGCGACGACGTCGAAGCCGATGTAGGCGAAGAAGACCACGGACGCCGCGGAGATGATGCCGAGCACGCCGAAGGTCTGTGGCTCGATCCCGAAGATGACCTGGAGCAACGGCTGCGTGAGGCCACTGGAGTCGATCGGGTCGGCGGCCGGCGGGATGAACGGGTGGTAGTTGGCACCGGACACGTAGAACAGGCCGGCGATGATCACGAACAGGACGATGAAGAGCTTGACCGCCACCAGGGCGAGGTTGACCCGCAGCGACTCCTTGATGCCGATCGCGATCAGCGTCGTCAGCACGACCACCAGGAGCACGGCGGCAAGGTTGAAGTGACCCCAGTGGAAGTCGGCGGAGTCGGCCGGCCCGACGGACGAGGGCCAGGTGATGCCGATCTCGTCGAGGAACGTCACCAGGTAGGTGCTCCAGCCTTGCGCGACGACCGAGGCACCGAGCATCAGCTCCAGGATCAGGTCCCAGCCGATGATCCAGGCGACCATCTCGCCGAGCGTTGCGTAGGAGAACGTGTACGCCGACCCGGCGACCGGCACCGTCGACGCGAACTCGGCGTAGCACAACGCCGCCAGGGCACAGCAGATCGCCGCCAGCAGGAACGAGAACACCACGCCCGGCCCGGCGTACTGGCTCGCCACCTTGCCGGTCAGCGTGAAGATGCCGGCGCCGATGACGACCCCGATTCCGAACACCGTGAGGTCGAGGGCCGTGAGGCCTTTCTTCAGCTTGAAGTCGACGTCCTCGGTGTCCTCGAGGGACTGCTCGACCGACTTGGTGCGCAGAACGTTCATGCCTCCACACTGTCCTCCACGGCGGAGAGCGAAACCACCCTCAGTGAGCGCCCGCGGTCGGACCGTACAGCGCGAGGATCTGCCGGTCGGCCTGGACGGCCAGCTCGTGGGTGGTGGTGCCGAACTGCTCGCGCAGCACGGTGTCGGGATCAGCGCCTGGCTCGTCCACCGCGTCGAGGAGCTGCCACGGGAGCGTCGTCACCGTAGGAGTCCGCGATGTACTGGACCGCCCACCAGGCCAAGCCGTAGTGGGCCTGGGAGTCGTCGTCGTTGAAGGTGTCGTCGTCGGGGAGGTCATCGCTCCCCTGCTCGGCGGCCCCCTCCTCAGCGGCGACGAGGGCGGCGTCGGGGAGCCGGCGGTCCTCGGGCGCGAGCGGCCGCACGGACACCCACTCGGCCAAGCCCTCGGACAGCCACACCGGCGCGTCGTCGTCGCGGGTGCCGATCGCGACGTGGCGTGAGCTCGTGGCGGACCAGGCGGTCGCGCTCGCGGCCGGGCTCTCCCCACATCCATTCTGAGCATCCGCGGGTTGAGCACGAAGCGGGTGCCGGCACCGACCGGGAAGGCGACCGCGTCGAGGTCTCCCGGGTCGTCGCCGGGCAGGTCCTCGAGGCTGTCGAGGAAGGTCGGGTCGGAGAGCGCGTAGACGACGACCTCGCGCGACCAGTCGTAGGGCACGACCGCGGAGACGTCCGCGATCCCGCTCTCGACCGAGGTCAGCAGCGCCGGGGCGCTGGCCACCGACGCGGGGTCGAAGATGCCGAGCACGCCGGCTCCCTCGCGCACGTCGATCGGCCCGGTGTCCCACGGTTGGGGGTGTACGTCGTGGGCGGCCAGCCAGTCCGCGTCGGCGACCCCGCTCAGGCGCAGCCTCCCGAGCGGGCCGGGCGAGAGCCGGAACCGGCCCGGCGTGGTCACCGGCTTGGCGTCGTACCCCTCGAGCTGGAGAGACTCCTCGGCGGTGATCCAGTAGCCGTCACCGTCTCGAACCAGGCTGCCCGGGTCGACGGCGTAGCGCAGCCGGCCGACCGGGAGCTGGGTGAGGTTGTCGTACCAGGTGTGCTGGCCGGCCCGGAACGCTGCGGTGCCACCGAGCTGGTGGCTGAACGCGTCGGCGTCGGCGCTGCGAACCGCACGTGCCCGCTGGTCGAGGAGACGACCCGCGATCGCGACGACGTCCTTCGGGGGCGCCGAGGACGCGGCCGCGTCCGGTTCGTCCGAGCCTGAGCACCCGGTCAGCCCCGCCAGGGTCGCGATGACCAGGACGAGGAGGAGAGCCCTAGGGCGTGTGCTCGACATCGAGTGGAGAACGACCGTCGGAGAGCGAGGTCATGTCTTCCACGATGGACCGCGCGAGCGTCTGCCCGGTGAGACCGATCCGCTCCAGGATCGCGTCGCGCTTCGCGTGGCCGAGGAACTCCTGCGGGATGCCGTGCAGACGGAACGGCGTGTGCACGCCGGCCGCGTTGAGGGTCTGGAGCAGGACGGCGCCGCAGCCGCCGGTCTCGCCGTTGTCCTCGAGGCTGACCACGAGCCGGTGCTCGCGCGCGAGCTCGATGATCGCGGGGTCGACCGGCTTGACCCAGCGCGGGTCGACGACGGTGACGCCGATGCCCTGGGCGACCAGCCGGTCGGCCAGGTCGACCGCGACGGTGGCCATCGAGCCGACCGCGACGACGAGGACGTCCTTGGTGCCGTTGCGGACGAGCACGTCGCAGCCGCCGGCCTTGCCGACCGCGTCGATGTCGGCCGGGGGCGGACCCTTCGGGTAGCGCACGACCGTCGGTGCGTCGCTGACGTCGACCGCCTCGTTGAGCAGCTCGGCGAGCCGGGTCGCGTCACGAGGGGCAGCCAGCCGGAGGCCCGGCACGATCTGCAGGAGCGACATGTCCCACATGCCGTTGTGGCTGGCGCCGTCGTCTCCCGTGACACCGGAGCGGTCGAGCACGAACGTGACCCCGCACTTGTGCAGGGCGACGTCCATCAGGACCTGGTCGAAGGCCCGGTTGAGGAAGGTGCCGTAGACCGCGAACACGGGGTGCATGCCGCCCATCGCGAGGCCGGCCGCCGAGGTGGTGGCGTGCTGCTCGGCGATACCGACGTCGAAGGTGCGCTCGGGGAAGCGGGCCTCGAACTTGTCCAGGCCGACCGGGTGCATCATCGCGGCCGTGATCGCCACGACGTCGGGACGGCGCTGCGCCGATGTCGACGATCGCGTCGGAGAAGTAGTCGGTCCAGATCCGACCCTTGGGCTTCTCGGCACCGGTCTGCACGTCGAACGGCCCGGGGCCGTGGAACTGGTCGGCCTCGTGGCGCTCGGCCGGGTCGTAGCCGTAGCCCTTGCGGGTGAGCGCGTGCACGATCACCGGGCCGTTGAAGCGCTTGGCCTGGGTGAGCACCTGCTCCATGGCGATCCGGTCGTGGCCGTCGACGGGGCCGACGTACTTCAGGCCGAGGTCCTCGAAGAGACCCTGCGGCGCGAGCGCGTCCTTGACGCCCTTCTTCATGGCGTGGAGGGCGTCGTACGCCGCCGGGCCGACGCCCGGGACCGCGTTGAGTCGGCGCTTGACCATGTCGAGGACGTGCTCGTAGCGCGGGTTGGTGCGCAGCCCGGTGAGCGCGGTCGCGAGGCCCGCCGATGGTCGGCGTGTAGGAGCGGCCGTTGTCGTTGACGACGATGACCAGCTTGCTGTCCTTGGCGATCGCGATGTTGTTGAGCGCCTCCCAGGCCATCCCGCCGGTGAGCGCGCCGTCGCCGATCACGGCGATCACGTGGCGGTCCTCGCCGCGGATCCGGTAGGCCTTGGCCAGGCCGTCGGCATAGCTCAGCGCCGTGGAGGCGTGGGAGTTCTCGATGATGTCGTGCTCGGACTCCGCCTGGCTCGGGTAGCCACTGACGCCGCCCTCCTGGCGGAGCTTCTCGAAGCCGGCCTTGCGCCCGGTCAGCAGCTTGTGGACGTAGGCCTGGTGGCCGGTGTCGAAGACGACCCGGTCGTGCGGGGAGTCGAAGGTGCGGTGGATCGCCATCGTCAGCTCGACCACGCCGAGGTTGGGGCCGATGTGGCCGCCGGTCCGCGCGCAGGTGCCGATCAGGAAGTCCCGGATCTCGGTCGCCAGCTGGTCCAGCTGCGCGTCGGTGAGGCCCGCAGGTCGCGAGGGGACGTGATCGACTCGAGAATGGCCATAGCGGGTGAGTTTACGGGTTCACAGGTCGATCACCGCGACGGCGGGCTCGTGCAGGCTGCCGAGCCACAGCCGACCGTCGTGCTCCCGCACGCCGGTGACCATGTGGTAGCCGTCCCCTTGATCCGCCGGCAGGTCGATGTCGTGCACGAGCGTCCCGGCGTCGTCGTACGCCTGGGCGCGGACGGTGCGCTTCGGCTTCGGCTGGAGCGCGCTCCGGGATCCGGGTGACCGCGCGCCGGATCGGCCGCGGCGCACGCTGCAGGCGCTCCACGACCGGGTCCTTCGGACTGGCCAGCGAGATCCAGATCAGGCCGTCGCTCCCCCGGGCGATGTTGTCCGGGTAGCCGGGCAGGTCCTCGACCAGGAAGTCGCGGGTGCCGGCCTGGTCGCCGGTCAGCCAGTGCCGGACGATCGTGCGCGCACCGGTCTCGGCGACCGCGACGTACGACTCGTCGGCGCTGAGCGCGACGCCGTTCGCGAAGGCCAGGCCGTCGAGGACGACCTCGAGCGAGCCGTCGGTGCCGAGACGGGCGAGCCGGCCGGTGCGGGTGTCCTGGACGAAGTCGTCCTTCCACTTCTCGATCCCGAACTTGGTCGACGAGTCGCTGAACCACACGGTCCCGTCGCCCGCGATCGCGGCGTTGTTGCAGAACATCATCGGCGTGCCGTCGAGGCTGTCGGTCACGGCCTCGATCGCGCCGGAGCGTACGTCGACGCGCAGCACGCCCCGGTGGGCGTCGCAGACCAGGAGACGGCCGTCGAGGTCGATCTCGATGCCGAGCGGCCGGCCCTCGGTGTGGGCGATCCGCTCGATGTGCTCGCCGTCGTGGGAGATCCGGAAGATGCTGCCGTCCTCGGTGCCGGTGAAGACCGCGCCCTCGTCAGGCCCAGGGCCGCCGACCACCACGTCCTCGGCGCCGTCGGCAGGGACTGGGATCACGCGGAGATCGCTCATGGTGCCCTCCTTCATCGGTTGAGTATGGCGCGATAGTCCGGCGAGTCCAGGAAGTCGGGGACGACCGTCGTGGCGCTCGTCGTCAGGTCGAGGCGTCGGGCCTCCTCGGGGGCGACGAAGACGATCTGCCGGCCCTCGCCCACGACGATGTCGGCGTCGGTCAGGTCGGTGCTGCCGATCCAGACCTGGGTGGTGTCGAGGCTGTCGTAGGCCACGTGGAAGACCTGCAGCTCGCGCCAGAACCGGAGCTCGCCCGGCTCGAGCCGGATGCCGGTCTCCTCCGCGAGCTCCCGGTAGGCCGCCGGCTCGTAGTCCTCGCCGTCCTCGACGTGGCCGCCGGGCAGGCCCCACTTCTCGGGGTCGATCACCGGGTGCTCGTCGCGCTCCTGCATGAGCAGCCAGCCGCGCGGGTCCACCAGCAGGACGCAGGAGAACCGGTGCATCTCTCAGCCCCCGAACGACTTGCCCTGGAAGGACGCCAGTGCCGCGACGCCCTTCTGGAGGAACGCCCCCTCGCCGAACGTGTTGAGCTTCCAGAACATCGCCTGCGCTCCCGCCGGCCGTCACGATCGAGACCGGGCCACGATCTCCCGGTCGAGGTGGATGATCAAGGCGTCGACGTCCCCGGACAGGCGTTGCTCGTGGTGGGCCATGGCCGCACTCTGCCCCTACCCTGAGCGTGCGTCCTCCGGCGACCCGCCCGAATCGTGCCAGGCAGTGCCACAGCTGCTTGATCGACTGCGGGTCGAACGCCCCGGTGCGCGCAGCGTCGCCGATCACGACCGGCGTCAGGACATCGGACAGCTGGCGCGCCAACGCCAGGATCTCCGGCCCGCGGTGAGTCGGCGGTGATCTGCTCCGCGCGACGCGCGAAAGCCGGGGTGTACCTCGACCGCGCAGCCGAGCGACGTCGCTCGATCGCTCCACATCTGTGCCGATGAAGCACGGATCCAGCACGACTGCCTCCACGTCGTCGTCGAAGCGCACCGGCCCGTGGACATGGGCCTCGACGCAGTCGTCCAGGTCGTCGAGGCCGGAGGAGTCGGCCATCGCGCACAGGTGTGGCAGCAGCGAGCGGTCACCGATGTCCACCGGTTCGAAGACGGAGTCGGGGAAGCAGAAGGTGCTGCGAGCAAGCGCCTCCGGGCGCAAGCGGACGTACGACGACCCGAACCGGATCGCTCCACCGTAGGGATCGGCGCGTCGGTTCCAGGCGCCGTAGACCGGACGGGTCGCCGCCGAGCTCTCGTCGTACCGGCGACCGAAGAGACGGCTCTCCCATCGCCAGCGGTCACCGCCGGGGAAGGCGGTGAGGCCACCGTTGGAGATCCCGGTCGCGAACTGAGACAGGTACACGCCGTCGGCCGCCATCGACTCGATGACCTTGCCACCCCGGTGCGGCCAGTCGGGGTGGAACTGCAGGGTCACGGCCTCCGTCCGGGCGGCGGGCTGGCTCACGCCCGGGATGCTGCCACAACGCTGACGTCGCTGAAACTCACCCTTGATGAACGTCCCGGCCCTCGACCTCAAGACCCCTCCTGACGAAGAACGCCGTCGCCCGGTCCGGATCGGCGGACACCCTGCGCTGAGCGCCTCTATCCTTCGGGCATGCGGATCGGCGTCCTCGGCACCACCGTGGCGACCGCGCCCTCCGGTCCGGTGAACCTCGGTGGTCCCAAGCAGCGCGCGCTGCTCGCCGTGCTGGCCTGCACCGCGGCCGGGCGGTCCCCGTGGACACGATCGCGGACCTCATCTGGGACGGCACTCCCCCGCCAGGTGTCGCCGGCACGCTGCAGGGCTACGTCGCCGGCCTGCGCCGCGCGCTCGAGCCCGACCGCACCACCCGCGGTGGCGGCACGCTGCTGGTGACCGAGGCGCCGGGCTATCGCACTGCGACTGCCCGACGACGACCTCGATACCGCCTCCTTCGAGACCGTCGTCGGGGCGACGCACACGCAGGTCGCACCGCTCGCCGACGCCCTGTGCCGGGGCCGCGCGCTGCCACCGGGTGCCCCCGACTGCCGGACGACTGAGCGCCCTGCACGACCAGCTCGACGAGGCCCTCGGCCTGTGGCGCGGCGTGCCGTTCGCCGAGCTCGGTGAGGTCGCGGCCGCAGCAGCCGAGCGGGCCCGGCTCGAGGAGCTGCGCGTGCTGGCCACCGAGGACCGGGCTGCGCTCGGCATCCTGCTCGGCCTGCACGCCACCGTCGCCGCCGAGCTGGACGCGCTGACCCGTGCCCACCCGTTGCGCGAGCGCGCCTGGGCGCTGCGTGCGCTCGCGCTCGCCGGCTCCGGTCGGCAGGCCGACGCACTGGCGGTCCTCCGCGAGGTGCGTGACGTCCTCGACGAGGAGCTCGGGCTCGAGCCCGGGCCGGAGCTGCGCGCCGTGCAGACTCGCGCGGTCGCTGCGCCAGGAGACCTCCGCTCTCCGCTCGAGCCTGCTGCCACCGCGCCGCCGCGGTCGCCGCCCCGGTGGAGACCCATGCCCCGCTGCCGTTCCCGACGATCTGGCCCTGGTCGCTGGCCGGTCGCGACGAGGAGCTCGCGCCCTGACCGCGATGGTCGACCGGACCGTCGCCGGGGCCGAGTCCGCACCGGCGTTCGCCGCGCTGACCGGTGAGCCTGGCATCGGCAAGAGCCGGCTGGCGATCGAGCTCGCCCAGTACGCCGACACCCACGGCATGACCATCGCCTGGGGCCGTTGCTCCCAGGACGACGGTGCGCCCGCGCTCTGGCCGTGGGCCACGATCCTCGAACGGCTCGGGTCCGAGCTGCCCTCCAACGCCGGCACTCCCGACGGCGGCGGAGGTGACGGCGGCGCCGCCTTCCGCGCCTGGGAGTCGGTCGTCGCAACGGTCCTCGCGGTCGCGGAGCGGTCGCCGCTGCTGCTCGTCCTCGACGACCTGCACTGGGCCGACACCTCCAGCCTGCGCGTGCTCCGACTCCTGACCGAGGCCACGGCCGTCGACCGCCCGGCCCGGCTGCTGGTCGTGGCCACCTGGCGCGAGCACCCCGTCCCGACCGGAGCGCTCGCCGAGGTCGCCGAGGCGCTCGCCCGCAAGCACGCCGTACGCCTCCAGCTGAGCGGCATCTCTGCCGAGGCCGCGGCCCAGGTCTTCTCCCAGGTGTCCGAGTCCGACCCGTCCGAGCCGGACGCCGACGCGCTGCGGCGTCGTACCGAGGGCAACCCGTTCTTCCTCGTGGAGTACGCGCGCCTCGCCCGTGACGGCGACCTCGCGACCCTGATGGCCGAGGGCCGGCCACCTGCCGCCGTGCACGAGGTGCTGTCGCGCCGTCTCGCCCATCTCGGTGGCGAAACCCAGGACCTGCTGCAGACCGCGAGCGTGCTGGGCCGGATCTTCGACCTGTCGACGCTCGCCGCCGTGGCCAAGGTCGACGAGGACACCGCGCTCGACCGGCTCGACCCGGCGATCGAGGCGGGCCTGGTGAGCGAGGACGGCATCGACCGGTTCCGCTTCAACCATGCCCTGGTCCGCGACACCGTGCTCAGCGGGCTGCCGCAGTCGCGACGCGGACGGGTGCACGCACGGGCCGCCCAGGCGTTGATCGGCAAGCGCAACCGCGAGGCCGAGATCGCCCGGCACTGGCTGGCCGCCGGACCCCGCCACATCGGCGACGCCTGGCCCGCCGCCCAGACTGCCGCCCGCTCCGCGATGGCGGTCTACGCCTACGTCGAGGCACTCGAGATGCTCGAGTACGCACTCCGCGCACAGGACGAGGACCCCGGGTCCGACCCGCGCGGCCGGTTCGAGCTGCTCAGCGACCTGGCCGAGCTACTGCGGCGCGCAGGGCGCTGGATCGAGCTGACCGATGTCTCCCACGAGGCGATCGAGGTGGCCGACGAGGTCGGCGACCTGGAGCTGCTGATCCGCGCCGGTGAGATGACCAGCACCGGCTCGCTGTGGACACCCGCAGGCGGGGTGGTCGACGAGGAGATCGTCGGCGCGCTGCGACGAGCGCTCGACCTTCTCCCCCCGGGCGACGACCCCCGACGCTGTCGGGTGATGCTCGCCCTGGCCGGCGAGATCTACTACGGCGCTGGCGCCGAGGAGCGCGAGGCGCTCGCCCAGGAAGCCGTGGCGATGGCGCGTCGCCTCGGCGACCCGGCCCTCGTCGTGGACGCATCGCAGCGGGCCGCGATCGCGATCTGGCATCCGCGGACCGTCGAGCTGCGCCTCGAGCTGTCCCGAGAAGCCGCGACGCTGGCCCGCGAGATCGGCGACCACACCGCGCTCGCCACCGCGCTCACCCTCGCCGCCGTTGCGGCGGGCGAGCTCGGCAACATCGCGGTGCTCGACGAGTGCCTCGTGGCAGGCCGGGAGGAGGCGGACCGGGTCCGGCACGTCTACGCCCACATCCTCCTCGACTCGATCGAGACCGGGTGGGCGGCGATGCGCGGCCAGTTCGACGAGGCCGCCAAGCACGCCGACCACCTGGCCGAGATCGGCAAGGTGGTCTCCATCGTGGGTTACGACGAGTCGATCGCCGGCGCGATGATGATGCTGGCGTTGTGGAGCGGGCAGGAGGGCGCGGTCCTGGACGGCATCGTCGCCCTCAGGGCCGAGAGCACGCTTCCTTCCGCTGTCGAGCTCACTGCTGAGCATGCTCTGCCGGGTCGGGAAGGTCGACGAGGCACGGGACTTCCTCGCCGCCAACCGGGCCGAGATCGACGCGACGATGGAGATCAACACCTGGTTCGCGACGATGGCCCTGTCGATGGGTGCCGAGGCCGCGTGCCACCTCGGCGAGCGCGACCTCGCCGCGACGGCGTACGAACGACTGGTGGACTTCAGCGGGCGTCCGGCTTGCGCCGGATCGGGCACCGTGGTGGGGCCGGTCGACATGTTCCTCGCGATGGCGGCGCACGCGACCGGCCAGGACGACCTCGCGACCCGGCACGCCGACGACGCGCTCGCCCAGTGCGACGAGTGGAGCGCCCCGCTCGCGGCCGACTGGGTCAGTCGCGAGCGAGCGCGCTTCGGCTTCTAGCGCAGCCCGACCCTTGACCTGGACCGCACTCGAACCCTCAGGATGAGGGACATGCGCTATCGCGAGATCGGGCCCGACGACCGCAAGCTGAAGGTCAGCGTGATCGCCCTCGGGGCGATGCTGATGGGGAGCCGGACCGACGAGGAGACGTCGTACGCGATCCTCGACCGGTTCGTCGAGGCCGGCGGGACCTTCCTGCGACACGGCGAACAACTACGCGTTCTGGGTCGCCGGCGACAACATGGGCGGCCAGAGCGAGGAGCTGCTCGGCCGGTGGCGCAAGGACCGCGGCATCGGCGACGAGATCAAGATCGCGACCAAGGTCGGCGGCCGGCCGCTGGCGCCGGGACCGGACTTCTCGCAGGGCATGGAGCCGCTGACCGCGGCCAACATCCGCGCGTCGGCCGAGCGCAGCCTGGAGCGGATGGGCCTGGAGCGGCTCGACCTCTACTACGCGCACGTCCAGGACCTCGACGTCCCGCTCGAGGAGCAGGTGGAGGCCTTCGGGCAGCTCGCGTCCGACGGGACCGTCGGGCTGCTCGGCGCCAGCAACCACTGGGCCTGGCGGGTGGAGCGGGCGCGCACCCTGGCGCAGAGCGGCCGGGCTGCCGACGTACGACGTGCTGCAGTACTCGCACAGCTACCTCGACGCACGCACCGACCAGCCCGCGCTGCGCGCGCCCGAGGGCAACGCCGGTACGGCGAGCGGCGAGATCCGCAGCCTGGTCCGCGACCAGGGCCTGCACCTCGTCGCCTACTCGCCGCTGCTGAGCGGCGCCTACGTGCGCGACGACAAGCCGATGCGCAACAGCTTCGACCACGCGGCACTCCCCCGCGGCTGGCCGCGCTGACCGAGGTCGTCAAGCAGACCGGCGCGACGCCCAACCAGGTCGTGCTGTCGTGGCTGATCGGCGGCGACCTGCCGGTCGTCCCGCTCGTCGGCGCTTCGTCCGTCGCCCAGCTCGACGAGACGCTCGCAGCCGTCGACCTCGACCTGACCGCCGAGCAGCGCGCGCTGCTCGACACTGCCGTCTGACGACACGGCCTCGAGCGTCAGGCGGCGGGCGAGCTGTTGGCACGCCGAGGTGCGAGGCCACCGACGACGGGCTCACCCGGTCGACGGATCGCGTCGCGCATGGTGCATGCCGTGACCCCATCCGTGTCCAGGAGGTGGTCGCGCCATGGTCAGGCCTCGACCTTCTGGCCGGCCTCATCGAGCTCGGCCCACAGCTGAGCGTCGTCGTGCGTCTCGGCCTTGATGCTCGGGAGCAGGCGGTCGAGCCAGGCCGGCAGCCACCAGTTCCACTTGCCGAGCAGTGTCATCGTCGCGGGGACGAGGACCATCCGAACCACGGTGGCGTCGAGCACGATCGCCACCGCCATGCCGAAGCCGAGCTGCTTGACCACCGTGTCGGCCTCGGTCGAGAAGCCGAGGAAGACGACGACCATGATCGCAGCGGCCGAGCTGATCACCCGGCCGGTCGAGGCGAGGCCGCGCTCCACGCTGCCTCGGGCGTCACCCGTGCGCAGCCAGTCCTCGCGGATCCGCGAGAGCAGGAAGACCTCGTAGTCCATCGACAACCCGAAGAGGATCGCGAACATCAGGATCGGGATCCAGCTCGACACCGCGACCGGGTGGTCGAGGCCGAGCAGGCTCCCACCCCAACCGTGCTGGAAGGCGAGGGTGAGCACGCCGTACGCCGCACCGATCGACAGCAGGTTCATCACTGCTGCCTTGATCGGCACGATGACCGAGCGGAACATCATCGCCAGCAGCAGCACCGACACCGCGACCACGAAGACGACGACCGTCCAGATCTTGCCCGAGAGCATCCCGGAGAGGTCGGAGAACAGCGGCGTGAGCCCGGTGACCTCGACCCCGGCCGGGAGATCGTCCCGGAGGGTGGTGACGAGGGTGGAGGTGCGCTTGTCGGCAGGGCCGTACGCCGGCTGGGCCTGGAAGACGCTGATCGCACCGTCGGGGGTCGTGACCGGGGTGGTGACCCCGACGACTCCCGGCTCGGCGGCGACCCGGTCGGCGACGGCCTCGGGGTCGGCCTGGGTGGTGTCGACGACCAGCGTGAACGGTCCGTTCGCGCCGGCGCCGTACTCGTCCGCGATCAGGTCATAGGCGCGGCGCTGCGAGGTGTCCGTGCTGTTGCTGCTGCCGTCCTGCGGCCAGGTGCGCATGCCCAGGGTGGGGGCGGCGAGCAGGAGCAGGAAGGTCAGCGCGGCCAGGGCCGCGGCCACCGGACGCTTCGAGACCCCGGCGGCCCAGCGGGCGGTCAAGGGCTTCTTGGTGCTCGGGGCACGGTTCTTGCGGACCCTGCGCGGCATCAGCCGCTTGCCGGCCAGGCCGCACAGAGCGGGCACCAGGGTGAGGGCCGCTGCGAGGACCGAGACGACGGTGATCGCGGTGGCGTAGCCGAACGTCGAGTAGACCGGGAGCCCGCCGAGGCGCAGCCCCATGAGGGAGATCAGGACGGTCGCCGAGGCGAAGACGACCGAGCGACCGGCGGTGGCCATGGCGCGGCCGGCCGCCTCGCGCTTGTCGAGGCCCTGGCCGAGGAACTCGACGTGTCGGGTGACCAGGAGCAGGGCGTAGTCGATGCCGACACCGAGGCCGACCATGGTCGCGACGGTGGGGGCCGCCGTGCTGACGTCCGTAGTTCCGGCGAGCAGGGTGACGCCGGCTGTGCCGACCGCGAGGCCCATCAGGGCGACCGCGAGCGGAAGGCCGGCGGCGACGACGGAGCCGAAGGCGACGATCAGCAGCACGAGCGCCGCGATCACTCCGGCCATCTCGCCGGTGCCCTTCATCTGCGACTCGGCTCCGCCGGGCAGCTCGCCGCCCAGCTCGGCCTGGAGGCCGGCGTCACGCAGCGGGGCGATGGCATGCACGAGTGGGTCGTAGCCGGCCTTGCCGACCAGGTCGGCGTCGGTCACCGGCACGTCGTACGACACCGTGATGAGGGCGGTGTCGCCGTCGGCGGAGATCTGCGGCTCGGTGACGTAGCTCGCGTGGTCGAGGTCGTTCAGCCGCTCGACGAGGCCGTCCAGGTCGCTGCCCCGGCAGGGCGTCGCCCGAGGGGTCGTGCACGACGACCTGCGCGGTCGCGCCGCCGCCGTCGGGGACGTGGGAACGCAGCTGCTCGATGCCTGCCTGCGCCCGGGCGGAGGGGATGTCGTAGTCGTCGTGGAAGGTGCCCCCGAAAGAGCCCGCCAGCCCGAAGGCGGCGATGACGACCACGACCCAGGCGGAGATCGTCCGCCAGGGATGGGCCGCGGTCTGGTAGCCGAGGCGGTGGAGGATGCGGGTCACGGTGGTGCTCCTGGTCACTGAGGTGGATCGGTCAGAGTTGGTCTGGTGAGAGGACTCTGACCGCGGCCCCTTGAGGCCGACTGGGAGCTGACTTGGAACCGCAATCCCACTGGCGGCCGGCCGCGCCAGGTCCTCGGGTCCGCTGCGCGATCTGTCGTCCGGTTCTCGTCCCGGGTCCCCTGCGCGATCAGCTCGTGGCCGCTGTCCTCGACGGGTCCAAGACCTCCACGACGGGGCTGCTTCGCGGGTACGAGGTCGTGAATGCTCCGCCTGAACGAGGTCGGCTCGCGGTCCGTGGTGATCGACACGGAGGGGCGCCAGGTCGCGGTCATCGAGATCACCACGTGCGAGTCGTGCCGCTCGCCGACGTGGATCTCGCGCACGTCCTGGACGAAGGCGAGGGCCTGACGAGCATCGCCGATGTGGCGTGCCGTGCACGCAACTAGGGCTGGCACAGCGCCGCCGAGCGCGCGGAGCCCTCGGCTGACCCCACCTTCACCGTCGACGACACCACTCCGTTGGTGCTCCAGCGGTTCCGCCTCGTCGCTGATCTGCGCAGCCCGGCAGCACGCCGAACCTCCTGTCTTCGCGCGCGGCCTCTAGAGCGTTCGGCGCCACTCCGCGACACCCTCGTCGAGGTGCAGCTCACCGTCGGTCTGCGCCGCGGCCTCGGGGTCGTGCGTGGCCATCACGACGATCGCTCCGCGCTCGGCCTCGGCCCGCAGCGCGACCATCACCCGCTCGCGGTTGGCTGCGTCGAGGTCGCTGGTGGGTTCGTCGGCGAGCAGTACGACGGCCTGCGCGGCGAAGGCCCGAGCGAGCGCGACCCGCTGCTGCTGACCGCCGGAGAGCTCCTCGATCAGGTGGTTGCCGCTCTCCTCGAGCCCGACCAGCGCGAGCGCGTCCTGGGTCCGCTGGTAGGCCGCGGCGGCGCCGACCCCGGTCGCCAGCATCGGGACGACGACGTTCTCGGTCGCGGTCAGCGACGAGGCGAGCCCGTTGCCCTGCGGGACGATGACGACACCGCGACCGGCCGCCTGTTCCCGGTTCGCCGATGGGCGTGCCGTCGAACGACACCTCGCCCGTCGTCGGCACCAGCGCACCGGCGAGCGCCCACAGCAACGTGGACTTGCCGGCGCCGGACGGACCGGTCACCGACAGCAGCTGGCCTGGCCGCACCGACAACGAGAGGTCGCGCAGGGCCACCAGGTCGCCGTACGTCACGCCGACGTCGGTCGCGCGCAACTCACTCATCAGGTCGCTCCTCGGCACTCTGCTGTTCGGCGATGAGCACGTACTGGCCGTCGACGAGGTGGAACCGCACCAGCGTCCCGGGCTGGAGGTTCTCGCGGACGTGCAGCGGCAGCGGGAGGAACCCGTCGGCCGTGACCACGGCGTACTCCTCACCGCTGCGGCCCTCGCCGCCGACCCGGCCGTCGCGGATGGTGACGGTGCGGGGCAGGTACGCCGCGACGTCGGGGTCGTGGGTGACGAGCACGACCGTGGTGCCGAGCTCGCGGTTGACCGCCGACATCCGCTCGAGCACCAGGTCGCGGGCCGGATGGTCGAGCTGGCTGGTCGGCTCGTCGGCGAGCAGCAGTCCGGGCCGGGGCGCCATCGCGACCGCGAGCGCAGCGAGCTGGAGGTGGCCGGGCGTCAGCTCGGCCGAGCGGCCGGTGGGCGTCGGCACCGAGCCCGACGGTGGCGAGCACCTCGTCCGGGTCGGGGAGGTCCTTGCCCGCCTTGCGCGCGGCGCCCTGGGCGAAGAGGACGTTGTCGTGGGCGTGAAGTAGGGCAGCAGGTTGCGGCTCGCGCCCTGCAGCATCAGCGACACGTCGCGGGCGCGCATCTCGTCGAGCTCGCGGGGCGTGGCCGCGGACAGCTCGAGCGGGCCGATGAAGACCTTGCCGGCGCTGGGCTTGAAGACACCGGCGAGCAGGTTGAGCAGCGTGGACTTGCCGGCACCGGACGGACCGAGCAGACCGATCATCTCCCCTGCCGCGACGTCGAGCCCGACGCCGGAGAGGGCCGCCACCTCGTGCCCCTCGGACCGGTAGATGTGCACCAGTCCCTGGGTCCTCACGCGCAGGCCGGTCACAGGGTCTCCCTCAGTCGTCGGACCTCGGAACGGCGAGCGAGCGCTCGCCCGATCAGGCTGGCGCCGAGGCCGAGCACGACCAGCGCCAGGACGCCGGCGACGACCACGGCCACCCACGCGGTGTCGAGGTCGAGGGTGGAGACCTCGGGCGCGGTCGCGAACAGCGGCACGATCGGCAGCGCCAGCTGGGCGCCGTACACGCCGCAGATGCTGCCGACGACCACGCCGACCAGCACCGCCGGAAGCTGTCCCGCGACCGACATGGCTCGGATGGACCTGCCCGGGACGCCGCTCATCCGCAGCGCCGCGAGGTCGCGGGTGCGGAAGCGCCAACCACTGAGTGCGCTGACGAGCAGCACCAGCAGGGCGATCAGCAGCGACACGGCGCCGACCAGGCCGGACAGCTGGAGGCTCCAGGCCGCCACGGTGTCGTCGTACGTCGCGCGCACGTCGCCGAGCGTGGTGACGTCCGAGACGACGATGCCGCGGTCGTCGAGCGCCTGGGTGAGCTCGTCGAGCAGGGCCGGATCGTCGCGCGCGAACCAGACCTCGATGTCGGCCAGGCTGGTGACCCCGCTGCCCCGCGAGACCAGGTCGAGGTTGACGACGTTGGTGTCCGGGCCCGAGGCGGGGACGTGGTCGAGGGTGCCGACCGCCGTCGCGTCGCGCTGCTCGCCGTCGAGGCCGACCACGGTGAAGTCCGTCGGGTCGTCGTCGGCCGAGGGAGACACCAGTGCGGGCACGATGCCGGGCACCCACGCGTGGGGCAGCGTGAAGACCGTCGTCCCGGGGCTGTGGACGGTGATCCGCAGCTCGTCGGGGTTCTTCGAGCTCGCCTCGAAGAGCCCGTCGTCGCCGTCGCGGACGTCGACCCACTGGTCGGCGGGCGTGAGGTCGATCTGGTCGCTGGACAGCGACGCGGCGCCGTCGATCGAGGCGCCGGGGAGGGTGCCGACCCAGATCCCGGTGACGTAGCACCCGTCGGTGCAGCTGACGTCCTTGGTCAGGCGGAAGTCACCTGGAGTCTCGAGGTGGCCGAGGGTGGTGTGCAGCGTCTCGCCGTTGCGGACCAGGTCGACGCCCAGGCTCACGGGGTTGGACCCGCCGTCGATCCGGACGGACGTGAGCGTGGAGTCGTGGACGTCGAGGGTGAGCTCGGGTCCGGTGAGCTCGATCGGATCGACGTCCGGCACCGCGAGCGGGTCCCAGGTCGAGGCGGGCGGTGCGCCTCCGGGGAAGAGCGCGATCGACCGGAACGCGTCCGGGACGACGGCGAGGGTGCCGGCGCCCTCGCCTGCCGGCCGGACGGCCACGACCGGCGTGACCTGACGGCCGTCGGGGTCGACCTCGTCGAGCGCGTCTCGCACCGCGTCGAGGTTGTTGCCACTGACGGTGGCGACGACCTGTGCGCCCGCCTCCTGCTCGGCCGCGGAGGCCCGGTTGCGGGCGCCGACGACGTACGCGTCCGCGGAGAACACGGCGAGGGCCGCGGCCAGGGTGACGACGGCGACGATCCGACGGGTGCCGGGGCTTCGCGCGGCGTCGAGGACGCTCACTCCGGCCCGGACCCGACCGCGGCGCAGCAGGCGCCGGCCGACGATCGAAGCGGTAGGCGCCGTCAGGTGGGCCATGACGAGCCCGACCACGATCGCGAGCAGGCCCGGGGCGGCCAAGGCGATCGGACCGTCCAGGCTGCCGGTCGCGAAGGCGACCACGAGGGTGCCGCATCCGGCGATGACCAGGGCGTCGGCGACGCCGAGTCCCCAGCGGGTCTGCCGTGGCGGGACCCGACGCAGCAGCGTCGCCACGGGCTCCCGGACGATCCGGGCGACCGCGACGACGGTGACCAGCACCAGCACGACGACGGCGAGGAGCACGGCGGCCGCGACCGGCAGCCCGATCTCGAACGGCGCGTTCCCCGGGAGCAGCACGGTGCGGGCGAACCAGGAGCCGAGCAGGGCGGCGATGAAGCCGGGCACCACGCCCACCAGCGCCACGGGCAGCAGCTCGCCGAGCAGCAGGCCTCGTGCGCCCTTGCGGCCGCGGCCGCGAAGCCTGGCCAGCGCGACCTCAGGCCGGCGCTGCTCGGTGACAGCCAGCAGCACCAGCCACAGCACGACGACGGCGAGCAGTCCCAGCTGGGCCATCAGCAGCGGGACGGTCACCCGCGACTGGTCGGTCTGGTCGCGGATGTCCTGGGCGATGTCGGGCAGCCCGGAGACGACGTGCACCTCCACCTGGGTACGGGCGTCGTGCCTCGCCTGCGCCTGGAGGTCCGCGATGTCGTCGGAGAGGGAGAGGACGTCGTCGACTCCGACGGCGTCGCTGTCGAGCGGCAGGTCGACCGACGACGTCAGGCTCGGCAGCTCCGGGGCCTCGGCCGCGTCGAAGGTCGTCGCGCGGAGGTGATCCAGACGATCGTGCTGCTCGACACCCGAGGTCGGGTCGCCGGTGCCCGAGTAGCCGGTCAGGACGAGGCCGAACCAGTAGTCGCCGGGCACCTGCTGGTAGACGCCGGTGACGGTCAGCCTCGTGGCACCGGACTCGGACGCCGGCCACCCGGACGGTCGTGCCGACGTCGTACCCGAAGATCTTGGCGTCGGCCTTGCTGACCGCGATGTCGCCCGCGTCGGTGGGACAGCCACCGTCGACGAACGTGAGGTGGTCGCACTCGCCGTCGCGCCAGGCGATCGCGCCGCCGGGGTCCTGGACGCCTTCGGGCAGCGGTCGCACGTCGGCGGAGTAGCCGAGGATCGGGTCGCGGTAGTAGGCCTGGACGTCGAGCCGGGACCTTGTCGAGGACATCCTCCGGGTACGGCAGTGTCGGCGCGGGCCCGCCGGCGAACTCAGCCTCGCCGCCCTCGGCGCTGAGCTGGAGTCCGACGACGGCGGGCGACTCGTGGGCGATCGCGATGTCGGTCAGCGCCTGCTGCATCGCCCGGTCGTAGAGCGGTGCGAAGGCCGCGCAGGCGGTGATCAGAGCCGCCAGGGCGGCGATCGCCGCAGCCTGGAACGGCCGGTACCGCCAGCGCATCGATCAAGTCCCCCCGTGGCCGTCCAGGTAGGCCGCGACCAGGCCACCCATGGTCGCCAGATCGTAACCCCCCTCCTGGACCAGGACGCTCGGCAGGTCGAGCGCACCGAGGGATGCTCCGGCGGCCCGGAAGCCGTCCGCCGTGACCTGCAGCGGGCTCTCGGGGTCGTCGCCTGCGGCATCGACGCCGAGCGAGACGACCAGGGCATCGCAGCCGGCGTCGGCGACCCACCGCGCGAGGTCGGCGACCGCCTCGGTCCACGGGCCGTCCCCGGTGCCCTCGGGCAGCGGCAGGTTGCGAGTCGCCCCCTCGCCGTCGCCTGCGCCGGTCTCGGACGCATGCCCGAAGACGTGCGGGAACCAGCCTGCTGCGGGGTCGACGTGGAGCGAGCCGTAGAGCACGTCGGGGCGCTGCCAGAAGATCGCCTGGGTGCCGTTGCCGTGGTGGGCGTCGATGTCGACCACGGCGACCTTCGCGTGGCCGGCGGCGCGCAGCCCCTCTGCGGCGACCGCTGCGTTGTTGAGGTAGCACGACCCGCCGTACCCGCTCGGCGTGACGTGGTGGCCGGGCGGGCGGCAGAGTGCATAGGCGGTGGGGCAGTACGCCGACCCCTCCCCCGCCGTCACCAGGTCGACCGCGGTGAGTGCGACGTCGACGGCGGCGCGGGCGGCCTCCCAGGTACCGGGACCGACGAGCGTCATCGTGTCGTAGCAGTGCTCCCCCGCCTGCGCGTGCAGCGCAGTGGCGGGCGTGGGCTCCATGCCGGCCAGCAGCCCGGCGGTCTGGAAGAAGTAGGGCACGACCCGGTCCTGCCCGACGATCTCCTCGTACGGCGCCGCCGCCCACGCCGCTGCCGCGCCCTCGAGGAAGGCCAGCAGCTCGCCGTCGTGCACGAGCTCGAGGATCTCGTCGTCGTGGGCGATCGCCTCGTGGAGCGGGTGGCCGGTCAGCGCGTCGAGGATCCGGTCGACGCGCTCGGGCAGCTCGGTACCCGGCGTCGGCACACCGACCCAGACCTCGTGCTTCGGGAGGTGCAGCCGCGTCGTCGGCGACCAGATCACGGGGATGCTCATCGGGGCAGCATCCCACCCGTTCCGGACGGTCTCCGGCAGGATGACACTCATGCCTCGTGCTCGTGATCTGGGGATCCGGATCGGGACCCTGCCGACCGGTCCGACCAACTCCGTCCTCGATGTCGAAGGCGTCGGCCTCGGGCATGCCACCGTCCACCGCGACGAGCCGCTGGTGGCCCGCACCGGTGTCAGCTGCCTGGTGCTGGCGGAGGACGCCTACCTACGACCGGTCCCCGCCGGCGGGGCGGTGCTCAACGGGGCCGGCGAGTGCACCGGGTTCATCACCGCGCAGGAGTGGGCGTCCGCCGAGACACCGGTCTACCTGACGTCGACCATGCAGCTCGGCCGGGTCTACGACGCGGCCTGCGAGATCGCGCTCGAGGCGCACGCCGAGGTCGCCGACGACGTGATCATCCCGATCGTCGGCGAGTGCGACGACTCTCACCTCAACGACTGCCGGCGGATGCACGTGACGGCCGACGACGTACGCGCCGCACACGCCGCGGCGCTGACCTCCCGAGGGTCGTCGGCTGCTCCGGCCGAGGGTGCCGTCGGCTCCGGGACCGGCATGTCCTGCCTCGGCTTCAAGGGCGGCATCGGTACGTCGTCGCGGGTGACCGCCGAGGGGCACACCGTCGCCGTGCTCCTGATGACCAACTTCGGCGCTCGCTCCGAGCTGACCGTGGCCGGCGTCCCGGTCGGGCGGCTGCTCCCGCCGCCACCCTCCGAACCCGAGAAGCCGGCCGGTTCGTGCATCGGCATCGTGGTCACCGACGCTCCGATCGACGGCGCCTCGTGTGCTCGGCTGGCGCGCCGGGTCGGGCTCGGCCTGGCCCGGGCGGGGTCGGTCGCCCACCACGGCAGCGGCGAGATCTTCATGGCGTTCGGCACCGGGATGCGGCTCGACCGCGACCAGCAGGCGGACGTCGTACCTCTGAGCGGTCGTGGCGTCGACCCGCTCTTCCAGGCGGTCGTCGAGGCGACCGAGGAAGCGGTGCTCAACTCGATGTTCACAGCCCCCACCACGGTCGGCCGCGACGGCAACTCCAGCGAGTCCGTGCACTCCGCTGAGGTCCTCGCACTCCTGGAGCCGGTGCTGCGACAGGGGAGGAGGCATGAGCGGCAACCGCCAGGAGGTCCGGATCCCGATGGCCGACGGGGTGTTCCTCGCCGCCACGTTGCACCTCCCGGACCCGGCGGCCGGACCGCAGCCCTGCCTGCTCGAGGCGCTCCCCTACCGCAAGGACGACCTGACGTCGTCGTACGCCGTGGGGTACGACGACCTGCGTGACCGCTTCGGCTTCGCGGTGTGCCGCGTCGACGTGCGCGGCACGGGGTCCTCGTCGGGCGATGCACTCGACGAGTACCAGCCCGCCGAGCAGCGCGACCTGCCCGAGGTGATCGCCTGGCTGGCCGAGCAGGACTGGTGCAACGGCAAGGTCGGGATGTTCGGGACGTCGTACTCCGGCTTCAACTCGCTGCAGATCGCCTGCGAGGACGTGCCGGCGCTGGGTGCGGTGTTCGCGATCTACTCGAGCGACGACCGCTGGACCGACGACGT
Organism: uncultured Actinomycetota bacterium; assembly: GCA_963696245.1. Classification (GTDB taxonomy): domain Bacteria; phylum Actinomycetota; class Actinomycetes; order Propionibacteriales; family Nocardioidaceae; genus Nocardioides. The sequence goes on along the minus strand of CAVOJM010000003.1, from coordinate 262,300 downwards.
GCACTGGCGTGGCGGCGCGCTCAAGCTGGTCGACCTCGTCGACTACAACCACTACATGACGCCCATGTGCGTGCTGCCGCCCGTGCCCGGGCTGTGGGGTGACGGGTGGAAGTCGGAGTGGCGCCGGCGGCTCGAGGTCAACGAGCCGTGGGTGCTGACCTGGCTGCGCGAGAACGTGCACGGCACCTACTGGCGCAGCGGCTCGGTCCGGCTCGATGCCGCGGGCGACGGCTACGAGCGGCTCGACATCCCGACCATGCTGGTCGCGGGTTGGGCCGACGGCTACCGCAACAACTCCTTCCGCACGGTCGCCGCTCTGGCCGAGTCCGGCGTACCGCACCGGCTGCTCGCCGGTCCCTGGGCGCACGCCGACCCGATGCACGCGATGCCCGGTCCGCGGATCGACCTCGACGTCGAGATGGCGGCGTGGTTCGACCAGTGGCTCGAGAGACGAGCCCGGCGGGTTCGAGTCGCACTGCGACGTCTTCGTCCGCTCGTCCACCGTGCCCGCCCCCGACCTCGACCTGCACGAGGGCTGGTGGCTCCGGCTCCCGTCGGTGCCGCCGACCCGGCCGTGGTCGGTCGAGCTGACCGGGCTCCGCAGGCTCGACGTCATCGCCGACACCGGCACCGCTGCGTGGATCGACTGCGCGGGCCACCTGCCGTGGGGCCAGTCCGGCGACCAGCGGCTCGACGACGCGCGCTCGCTGACGTGGGACGTCGTACCCCCCACGGACCCGGTCGTCGGCCAGCCGCGCGCGACCGTGCGCATCAGCGCCTCGGCACCTCAGGCGTCACTGTCGGTGAAGCTCTGCGACGTCTTCCCCGACGGCACCTCCGCCCTGGTCGCGCGCGGCACCCTCGACCTGGCCTTCCGCGACGGCGTCCACGGATCGCCGTCGCCGCTCGTGCCGGGTCAGGAGTACGACGTCGTGATCGACCTCGACGCCTGCGCCTACTTCTGGACGCCGGGCAACCGGCTCCGGGTCAGCATCGCCGGCTCCGACTGGCCCAACACCGTCGCGCCACCCGCTCCGGTCACGCTGACCTTCCACGGCGGCTCGATCTCACTGCCGCTGCTGGAGGGCGCCCACCCCGCACCGACCTTCACACCCGGGGCGCCGCACTCGTCGGAGTCGATCGACGGCACCACCTGGGAGATCCGCGACGACGTGCTGCGCCGGACGACCAGCGCACGCACCCACACCGTGTCCGAGTACGAGACGCCGTACGACGGGCTCGCCCGCGAGGACTACTTCGGCGAGGTCAGCGTCGACCGTCGTACGCACCACCAGACCGCGCACGCCGTCACCACCTTCGACCTGTCCTGGCCCGACGCCGAGGTCCAGGTGACGTCCACGATGGACATCGCGGTCACCGCCGCCGGCGTCGACGTCACCATCGACCTCGACGCCACCCTCGACGGCGCCGAGGTCTCGCATCGCACCTGGTCCGAGCACATCCCCCGCCCCGGTGGTTGAGGAGGTCGCGCAGCGACCGTCTCGAAACCCGCGCAGCCCGCGGTACGGTGTGTGTCACCTGCACGGGAGGCACCCATGTCCGACCCGCACCCAGCGGCGCTGGGGACCCTGGGCCGTCGCGTCCGCGATGCCCGGACGCACGTGAGCGAGCGCCGACACGGTCTCACCGGCCACGCCGGCCACATCGAGTTCGCGCACGCGCAGCGCGACCTGTGGCAGGCGCTGGAGGCCTACGTGACCAAGCTCGAGCTCGAAGGTCTGCCGGTGCCGCGCACGATCCGGTCCGAGCTGCAGCTGCACCGCGAGCTGTTCAGCCGCCGCTGACCCGCAGATGAGGCAGTGAAATGAGAAACGGCGGCCGCGCTCCGAGGAGCACGACCGCCGTTCTATGAGGCGTGAGCCGTCAGGTCAGAGACCCTTGACGTTCTCGGCCTGCGGGCCCTTCGGGCCCTGCGTGACGTCGAACTCGACGGCCTGGTTCTCGCGCAGCGACTTGTAGCCGGTGCCCTGGATCGCGGTGTGGTGGACGAACACGTCCGGGCCGCCACCCTCCTGCGCGATGAAGCCGAAGCCCTTGTCGTCGTTGAACCACTTGACGGTTCCGTTGGCCATGATGTGCCCCTCTCGGGTCGATGTGGCAGACCCGTGTGGCCTGCCGTAAAGCTGAAGACATTGCGTACGACCTGATGTCCAGCTGATCGACAACCAAGAACGTGGCAAAACCGGCACCTCGTGGTGGGTGCCGAGAGGACAAGTCCTCTTCCAACGAGACCACCGTACCAGTGCCGGCTTCCGGCGTCCCCATCCCGGCACCAGACCCGCGCGTCACACCAGCCAGTGCGTCGCGTACGTCGGGTCCGTGAGCGCCGGCCGGTCGAGGGCGAACGTCGGCGAGATGGTCTCCCGCTCCCCCGTGACGAGGTCCGCGAGCAGCCGTCCGAAGGTCGGCGCGAACTTGAAGCCGTGCCCCGCGCCCAGGCCCACGACGACGTCGGGGTGACCGGGCACCCGGTCCATCACGAAGTCGCGGTCGGGCGTGAGGGTGTACTGGCACCGCAGCGACCGCACGACCGGACCCGAGCCGGGCAGCATCTGCCCCACGTGGCCGGCCAGGAGTCCCAGCATCTCCTCGGACGGATCCGTGCCGCGCGCGTCCGGGTCGACCTCGGGACCACCGCAGTCCTGGGCGGCCTTGATCGTCGCCTCGCCGTAGCAGGGGAAGCCGTAGAACGACGGCTCGTCCATCCAGATCCACAGCGGCATCCGCTCGGGGGCGAAGTCCTCGGGCCGCTCGGGGGCGAAGTACGTCGCCTGCTCGAGCGTCACGGTCAGCGGGATCTCGTGGCCGATCCCGGCGAGCACCTGGTTGGTCCAGGCGTCGGCGCAGACGACCACACCCCGGCAGGAGTACGTCGTACCGTCCTCGAGCGTCACCGACGTCGTCGCGTCACCGACGCGACCAGCGTGCGGTCCTGCAGCACCGCGCCGTTCCGGACGGCCAGCTCCTGCATGACGGCGGTGCCGGGTCCGGCCGGGACGATCGCGCCGCGCTCCTGGAAGAGCCCGACGGTGCCGGCCGGCAGCGAGAACTGCGGCCAGCGCGCCGTGATCTCGTCGACGTCGAGCAGCTCGAAGCCGATGCCGACCTCCGTGAGGGCGTCGGTGTAGTCGATCATCGGGATCGCCGGATCGGCCGGGAAGAGGTCGAGCCCGCCGACCACGGTCACCAGCTCTCGGCCGGCCGCCTCGGAGAGCCGCGCCCAGTCGTCGTACGCGTCCTGGGTCAGCCGGACGTACTCCGGCGTGTGATAGCTGTGCCGCAGGATCCGGCTGGTGTCGTGGCTGGCCCCGCGGCTGTGTCCGAGCTCGAAGCGCTCGAGCCCGAGCACCGAGAAGCCGCGCGAGGCCAGCTGGTGCGCCGTCGCCGAGCCGAGCGCACCGAGCCCGACGACGATGTAGTCGTAGTCAGTCATCGGATCCTCGTTCGTCGAGCTTGTCGAGACGTGGCAGCAACCAGCGGCGGATGTCGGCCGAGTCGTCCTCCATCGGCGCGAACCACCCGTGCGTGTAGGACCGCGACGACATGCCGCGCTGCACCGACTCGCAGATCGCCCAGTCCTGCTTGTTGACCAGGTCCCAGAGGTCGCCGGCATCGGACGGTTCGAACGCCGGGTCCGCGACCGCCGACGGATGGAAGAGCAGCAGGCACTCGATCCGGGTGTGGTCGGCCGACTGCGGCAGCAGCACGAAGGCCGCGACGTGGTCGGCCGAAGCAGACAGCATCAGGTTGGGGTGGACCATCTCGCCCTTGTGACGCACCTGCTCGTGCTCGTCGAGGCCGGGCAGCGGCGCGCGCTCGGTCGTCCCGCTCATCGTGAAGGTCCACGCGCCCTCGCGGTGCGGCACGCCGTTGTCCCAGTCGATGTCGGTGCCGCCACCGCCGAAGGCCGGCACCAGCCGGGTGAGCTCGGGGTGCACCGGGCCGCAGTGGTAGCACTCGTTGTAGTTCTCGGCGACGACCTTGTAGTTGGCAGCGACCTCGTAGCTGAACCGAAGCCCGGTCACCAGCTCGCCCATCTCATAGTTGGCGAGGGTCGACGCCGGTCGCGCCATCGCCTCGGCCAGGGTCGTCGTGGGCGCACCGAGGTGCACGAAGACGAAGCCCGCCCACACGTCGACGGCGACCGCCTTGAGCGAGAAGTCCGGCCGCTCCTCGTCGCTGAGCTCGGCGTGCGGCGCCTTCAACAGCTCGCCGGACAGCGCGTAGGTCCACGAGTGGTAGGGGCAGCGCAGCGAACCGGCCGCGGTGCACACCGGCTCGGCACCCGGCAGCGCGGTGAAGAGCTGGGAGCCCCGGTGCCGGCAGACGTTGTACGACGCGTGCAGGGATCCGGCCGCGTCGCTGGTGACCAGGACGGACTCCCCGACGACGTCGACGACTGCGACCCGGCCGGGCTCGTGCAGCCCGAGGTCAGCGGTCCGACCGACGCAGAACCACTCGCCGTAGAGCACCCGGTCTCGCTCGACCGCGAACGCCGCGGGGTCGACGTACATCTCCCGCGGCAGCGCCGCCTGCAGCTCACTCATGGGCGCTCCTGGACGCGACGAGGTGGCACGCACTCTGGTGCCCCTCACTGGCCGGCAGCACCTCCAGCGGGATGGTGCGGCAGGCGTTCTCGACGAGCGCAGCGACACCGCTCGCCAGGGCAGGACAGCGCGGGTGGAACCGGCAGCCCTGCGGGATCCGGGTCGGGTCGGGGATCTCGCCCTCGAGCACGACCGGCTCGAGCCGCTCCATCTCGGGGACGACCGACAGCAGCGCCTGGGTGTAGGGGTGCTGCGGGTCCGCGAGCACCTCCTCGGTCGGGCCGGCCTCGACGATGCGGCCGAGGTACATGACCGCCGTCCGGTCCGCGATGTTCCAGGCCAGGCCCAGGTCGTGGGTCACCACGAGCACCCCGAGGCCGAGCTCGGCGCGCAGCTTGAGCAGCAGCGCCAGGATCTCGCCGCGGATCGAGGCGTCCAGGCTGGACACGGGTTCGTCGGCGATCAGCAGCTCGGGCCCGAGCGCCAGCGCGCCGGCGATGAGCACCCGCTGCCGCTGACCACCCGAGAGCTCGTGCGGGTAGCGCAGGAACAATCGCTCCGGCGGTCGCAGCCCGGCCGCGGAGAGCGCGTCGGCGACCTGCTGCTCCTCGGTCCGGTCACCGCCGTGGGAGAGCCCGTGGAGACGCAGTCCCTCGGCGACGGAGTCGTAGACGGTGTGCCGCGGGTTCAGTGCGCCGGCCGGGTCCTGGAGGATCATCTGGGCCCGGCGACGGAACGGCTTGAGGTCCTTGGTGCGGTAGCTCAACGGCTGCCCGTCGACGAGCACCTGACCGGCGGTCGGCGGCTGCAGGCCGACCAGAGCGCGAGCCAGGGTCGTCTTGCCCGAGCCCGACTCCCCGACCAGTGCCACGATCTCGCCCGACTTGAGGACCAGGTCGGCGCCGTCGAGCGCCGTCGCCGTCGGACCACCTCGGGACCCGAACGCGACGGTCAGGCCGCGCGCTTCCAGCTCGAATGCCGCTCATGCGTCCACCCGGATGCAGGCGACGTCGCGACGTTCCCCTCGGTGGTCGAGCCTGTCGAGACCGACGAGCGGCGGTTCCGCGGTCGTGCACTCGTCGACCCCGATCGGGCAGCGCGGGTGGAACGAGCACCCGGGCGGCAGGAACCTCGGATCGGGCGGGTCGCCGGCCAGCCCCACAGGTGCGTAGCGCGCCGCCGGGTCGCCGATCCTCGGGAACGACGCGCCGAGCGCGGTCGTGTAGGGGTGCAGCGGGTCGGTGAAGAGCTGGCCGGCCGGCCCCTGCTCGATCACGCGGCCGCCGTACATCACGGCTATCCGGTCGCTGGTCTCGGCGAGCACCGACAGGTCGTGGCTGATCAGCAGCATGCCGACGCCGAGCTCGCGCACCAGGCTCGACAGCACGTCGAGGACCTGCGCCTGCACCATCACGTCGAGCGCGGTGGTGGGCTCGTCGGCCACGACCAGCGACGGCCGGCAGGCCAGTGCCATCGCGATCATCACCCGCTGCCGCTGGCCGCCGGAGAGCTGGTGCGGGTAGGCCTTCGCCCGCACCGCCGGCAGCCCGACCTGGCTCAGGAGGTCCGCGACCCGCCGGTCCACCTCGGCCGCGCCGACACCGGGCTCGTGCAGCCGGATCGGCTCCGCGATCTGGTCGCCGATCCGGTGGACGGCGTTGAGCGAGTGCAGCGCGCCCTGGAAGACGATCGACGCGCCGGCCCAGCGGAGCGTGCGCAGGTCGCCCCAGCGCATGGTGACCACGTCCTCGCCGTCGACGAGCACCTTGCCGGTGACCGTCGCCGATGCAGGCTGCAGCCGCAGGATGGTGCTGGCCAGGGTCGACTTCCCGCAGCCGGACTCCCCCGCGACGCCGACGATCTCGCCGCGGTCGACCGCGAGCGACACGTTGCGTACGGCGGGCAGCGGCCCTTCCTCGGTGCGGTAGGTGACCGAGAGGTCCTCGATCCGCAGCAGGCTCGCCCATCAGCGCTCCCGCAGCTTCGGGTTGAGCACGGCCTCCAGGGCCTGACCCACCAGGGTGAACGACAGCACGACCAGCACCACGCAGAGGCCCGGCGGCACGAAGAACCACCACGACCCGGTGGTGATCGCGCCGACGCTGTAGGCGTCGTCGAGCATCGAGCCCCACGACACGCGGGTGGGGTCGCCGAGGCCGAGGAAGCTCAGCGTCGTCTCCGACAGGATCGCCACCGCGACGCAGAGGGTCGTGTTCGCGAAGACGAGCGGGACGACGTTCGGGAACACGTGCCGGTTGATCAGGTGGCGGTGCCCGGCGCCGAGCGCGCGGGAGCGTTCGAGGAAGGCGCGCTCCTTGATCGACAGCACCTGGCTGCGGATCAGCAGCGCGGTGCCCGGCCAGGAGGTGACGCCGATGACGATCACGATGTTGACCAGCGACCGACCGAGCACGGTGGCGAGCACGATCGCGAGCGGCAGGAACGGGATCGCGAGGAACCACTCGGTCAGCCGGAAGAGCACCGCACCGACCCAGCCGCCGAAGTAGCCGGACGTCAGGCCGACGACGGTCCCGATCAACATCGAGATGATGGTCGCCATCAGGCCGACGAACAGCGAGATCCGCGAGCCCCAGATCAGCAGGGTGAGCACCGAGCGGCCGTTGTCGTCGGTGCCGAGCCAGTACTCCCTCGACGGCGGCTCGAGGATGCCGCCGGTCGCCTGCGTGACCTCCAGCCCGGACCGGTCGGCGATCAAGCGGAGCGCACACGGCGACCAGCACGAAGATCGTCAGCACCACCAGGCCGAACATGCCGGCGCGGTTGCTGCGGAACTCCCGCCAGGCGCGGGAGCGGCTGGCACGGCGCCGGCGTCGCGTCAGCTGGCGCGACGTGAGCGTGACCTCGGGGTGGCACCGGGGGTGCTCATGTGCGCACCCGCGGGTCGAGCCAGCCGTAGAGCAGGTTGGCGGCGAGGTTGGCCAGGATCACCCCGGCCGACGACAGCAGGAAGATGCCCTGCAGCAGCCAGTAGTCCGGCACCGACAGCGCCTCCGTGGTCAGGAGCCCGAGCCCGGGGATCGAGAAGATCGTCTCGATGGTGATCGCGCCGGCGACCACGAAGCCGAAGTTGAGCGCCACCACGGTCGTCGTCGGGAGCAGCGCGTTGCGCACACCGTGGCGGTTGCGGACCTGCACGTCGCGCAGCCCCTTGGCCCGCGCGGTGGTCAGGTAGTCCGAGCCGAGCTCGTCGACCAGCGAGCCGCGCATGATCAGGGCGTAGTCGGCGAGGTAGGCCAGGGTCAGCGTGATCACCGGCAGCGCCAGGTGCCAGAGCGTGTCGAGCACGCCGGACAGCGAGGACGGGTCCGCGTCGACCGAGTGCAGCCCGCCCGTCGGGAAGATGCCGGGCAGCGGGCCGATGCCGACCGCGAACGCCGCGATCAGCAGCAGCCCGAGCCACCACTCCGGCATCGAGTAGAGCGTGAGCGAGGCACCGGTCGAGAACCGGTCGAAGCGCGAGCCGCGGTCCCAGCCGGCCCGGATCCCGATCCAGACCCCGAAGAGCGCGGCCAGCACGGTCGACGTACCGACCAGGAGCATCGTCGGCCAGAGCCGTTCGAGCAGAATCGTCGGAGACGTCCTTGTGGTAGAGGATCGAGTAGCCGAGGTCGCCGTGGACGATGTTCTTCAGGAACGTCACGAACTGCTCGCCGAGCCCCTGGTCGAGCCCGTAGGTGCGCCGGAACTCCTCGAGCTGCTCCGGCGTGCTGAGCCGGCCACGACCGAGGGTCCGCGCCGGGTCGCCGGGCAGCACCCGGAAGAGGAAGAAGTTCACGACCAGCATGAACATCAGGCTCCCGAGGGCGCCCGCGACCTTGCTCCCGGCGTACCGGCCGTAGCCAGACCGTCGTCGACGGTTGACCTGCCCCGCCTCCGCGGACACCGCGGCGGGATCCGCCGCGACGATGCTCATCGACTCACTCCCGGTCTGCCGTGGTGCCGCGCCGGCGCAGCGACGATCACGCGCGCCGACGACCGATGACGACGACCACGACCGCCACGAGCCCGATCAGGACCGCCGGTGCTGATGCCGCCGGAGTCGGACGAGGCGTCGGTCGCCGAGGTCGCGTTCGCCTCGCCGCCGCAGTCGCCCGCCTCGGCGGCCGGCCGCACGTGCATGTAGCTGTAGACGCCGGACTGGAAGAGCCACACGCCGCCCGGGTCGGGCTGCTGGGCGAAGCAGGCGAACCGGTCGCTGCGGAACGCCTCGCCGATGGTGTCGTACGCCGTGACGAGGTAGGGCGCGTCCTCGTAGATCATCTGCTGCATCTGGTGGACCATGTCGACGCGCTTGTCCTGGTCGAGCTCGACCGTCTCCTGGTCGTAGAGCTTGTCGTAGGCGTCGTTGCAGTACCACGAGTCCGACCACGACCCGCGCTGGTCGCAGGTCATGTAGTTGAGCATCGTGGTCGGGTCGGGGTCGACGTACCAACCCCACTCGAAGGCGTCGAAGTCGCCGTCGAGGATGACGTTGGTGAGCTTGCTCGACTCCATGCTGACGACGTCGGCCTTGATGCCGATGTCGGAGAGCCACTCCTTGAAGTAGTTCATCGTGTTCAGCGACGTCGGCGACTCCGAGCGCGCGGCCAGCCGCAGCGTGCCGATCGGCGAGCCGTCGGGCATGGTGCGCAGGCCGTCCGTCGCCCATCGTGTAGCCGGCCGTCGTCGAGCAGCTGGCCGGCCTTGTCCGGGTCGTAGGTGTAGGCCTCGTCCGCGGGCGGCTCCCAGCGCCACGTCTTGAAGGCCGGCGGGATGATCACGCGTGCCGGGGACGCCGGCGCCCTGGTAGACCTTGTCGATGATCTGTCTGCGTGTCGATGGCGTAGCCGAGCGCGTGGCGGAACGCCGTGTCCTGGAGCGCCGGGTTGCCGTCGCCGATCGGGTCGCCGGTCTTGGTGTCGACCGCGCCGGTGTTGAAGGCGATCTCGTCGAAGCTGGGCGCGTTGCCGTTCTGCGGCGGTGATCCCGTCGCTGGCCCTCCAGCGACTTCACCTGCAGCGCGTTGATGCCGTCGACGAAGTCGACCTCGCCCTTGATCAGCGCCTGGATCATCGGGTCCTGGCTCTTGTAGACCCGGAAGACGACCCGGTCGATGTGTGGGCGCGCCGCCCCAGTAGTCGGGGTTGGCCTCGAGGATGTACGTCGAGCGCGCCGGCGCTGCCCTCGACCAGGCGGAACGGCCCCGACCCGACGACGGGCTGCCCGTCCTTCGGCTCGTTGGTGTAGGTCTTGACGTCCTTCTCGGCGACGTCCTTCCAGATGTGCTCCGGGACGATCGGGATCGGCAGCAGCGGGCAGGCTGGAGTTCGGCTTCTTGAGCGTCAGCACCAGGGTCGTCGGGTCGGTCGCCTCGGCCTTGGTGACCTGGTTGAGGTAGGCGCCCCAGGTCGCTGCCTCGGGGCCGCCGTCGATGATCCGGCTGTAGGTGTAGGCGACGTCCTCGGCGGTCAGCGGCTGCCCGTCGGACCACTTCGCCTTGTCGGTCATGTGGAAGGTCCAGGTCAGGCCGTCGTCCGAGGTGTCCCAGCTGGTCGCGAGCGACGGCTCGGGCGAGAGGTCCTTGGTCGAGTAGGTGATCAGGTAGTCGTACTCGAGCTGCCACATCTCGAACGACGTCGCCTCGATCCCGACGAACGGGTTGAGCGAGTCGGCGTCGTTGAGCATCGCGACGGTCAGCGTGACCGGGTCGTCGGCGGCGTGCGCCGGACCGGCGACCGTCGTACCCAGGGCGAGCCCGGGAGCCACGGCCGCGAGCAGCAGAGCACCCGCCGCCAGCAGTGAGGTACGTCGGTCCCTGCGCTTGCCGCATCTGCACTCCCCTGGTCCTTGAACTGCTGTTCAGGTGTTCCTACTACATCGCGCGCGATACCGGGAGGGACTCCGCCGATCGATCGAGGAAATCCCCGGTATTGAAACCCGTTCGAAACAGAATCCGGGGTGCCAGGCCGGTCCGGGGACGAAATCGGCAGTACCTTGGCCCACGTGACGGACACCCCGCCCACGGCGACGCCGCATCCCGCACGAGCACACCGAGCACGGCGTCAGCCCGGCCCGACCCGTACCACTGGATGGGGGCCGGCGGCGACGAGCTGCTCGAGCACCTGGCGGCCGAGCGGGCCTTCTACGACGCGTCGTGCGCGCACCTGCAGCCCCTCACCGAGACGCTGCGCGCCGAGATGGCCGCGCGCGTGCCCGGCGACGAGACGTCGCCGGTCTGGCACCGCGAGCGCTACTCCTACGCCGCGACGCACGGCGCAGGGCGCGGAGTACGCCGACCTGGTGCGAGTCCCGGCTGGCGGCGACGTCGCGGACGCGGACGTCTTCCTCGACGTCAACGCGCTGGCCGAGGACGCCGACTACCTCGAGCTCGGCGTGACGATCGTGAGCCCGGACGAGGACCTGCTCGCCTGGTCGGTCGACCGCACCGGCGACGAGGTCTACGAGCTGCGGTTCCGGGACCTACGCACCGGGACCGACCTCGAGCGACGCGGTCGCCGCGCACCTACTACGGCGGTGCGTGGAGCGCCGACTCGCAGTGGTTCTTCTACACGGTCCACGACCAGGCCTACCGGCCCTTCCAGGTCTGGCGGCACCGCATCGGCACCCCGGTCGCCGACGACGTGCTCGTGCTCGAGGAGCCCGACGAGCGCTTCGACCTCAACGTCCGCGGCACCCGCAGCGGCGGCGCGATCCTGGTGCTCAGCGAGAGCCGCGACACCGGCGAGACCTGGGCGATCGACGCGACCGCGCCCGAGTCGGCGCCGCGCTCGGTGGGCGGCCGCCGACCCGGCGTGCTCTACCGGGCCGAGCACGTGCGCGAGAGCGACGTACTGCTGCTGGTGACCAACGACGACGCCGTCGAGTTCCGGCTGATGTCCGCGCCGCTCCCCCGCGACGCCGACCAGGACCACACCACGCTGGACCGAGGTGCGGCCCGAGCTGCGCCGGCAGCGGCTGCTGCGTGCCGACGCCTTCGCCGACTGCGTGCTGCTCGACCGTCCGGGAGGACGGCAAGCGCCAGCTGCGTGAAGGTCCCGCACGACGACCTGGCCGGCTCGCGCGGCTACGGGCTGATGGTGTCCGACGAGCCCGACGGCGACACCGTGCTGCTGCGCTCGCCGCGGTACGACGCCGACGGCGGTCACCGTGCTCGAGGAGTCCTGGCTGCGGCCGGGCGTCGCCGTGTCGTGGACCCTCGACGGCGGCCTGCTGCGACCGGGTCTGGACCGAGGAGGCCCCGGGCCACGACCCCGCGCGCTACGTGAGCGAGCGGCGTACCTTCCCGTCCGCCGACGGCACCGAGGTCCCGGCCACGATCCTGCGGCACCGCGACACCCCGCTCGACGGCACCGCGCCGGCGCTGGTCTACGGGTACGGCGCCTACGAGGCCGTCGACGAGCCCGACGTGGGACCCGGCGCTGCCGAGCCTGCTCGACCGAGGCGTGGTCTACGTGATCGCCCACATCCGTGGCGGCGGCGAGGGCGGTCGGCGCTGGTGGCTGGACGGCCGGATGGAGCACAAGCAGCACACGTTCGACGACCACGTCGCCGTGGCCGACGGGCTGGCGCGCGACGGTCTCGTCGACGCCGACCCGGATCGCCACCCGCGGGCTGAGCGCCGGCGGCCTGCTGCAGGGCGCGGTCTTCAGCCAGCGGCCGGACCGGTGGCGCGCGGTCGTCGCCGAGGTGCCGTTCGTCGACGTGGTGACCACGATGCTCGACGCCACGATCCCGCTGACGATCAACGAGTGGGACGAGTGGGGCGACCCGCGGCGCAAGGCCGACTTCGACTGGATGCTGGCCTACTCGCCGTACGACAACCCGCCGGCGGCTGGCGGTCGTCCCGACCTGCTGGTCACCGGCGCCGTGCACGACCCGCGGGTGATGGTGCGCGAGCCGGCGAAGTGGGTCGCGCTGCTGCGCGAGACCGACCCGGAGTGGTCGCCGCGGTGCCTCTTCCGCTGCGAGACCGGGGCCGGCGCGCACGTCGGGCCGTCCGGTCGCTTCGCGCACCTGGCCTACGAGGCCGAGGTCTACGCCTGGGTCCTGGACCGGCTCGGATGACTCCCGCTGCACGAGGAGGTCATCGAGGTCGCGCGGGCGCTGATCCGCTTCGACACCAGCAACGCGCCCGAGGCCGCGCTCGGGCGGCCGCCCGGCAACGAGACCGGGCCGGCGGCGTACCTCCGCGACTACCTGAGCGACGCCGGCGTCGACTGCGAGCTGGTCGCCCGCGACCCGCGGCGCGCCAACCTGGTCGCGCGGATCCCCGGCACCGAGCCGGGCCACCCGTCGCTGGCCTTCGTCGGGCACACCGACGTGGTGCCGGCTGACGCGCGCGACTGGACGCACCCGCCGTTCGCGGCCGTCGTCGACGAGGGCGGCTGGCTGTGGGGCCGCGGTGCGATCGACATGAAGAACGAGGTCGCGGCGCGCGCCGTCGCGATGGCCGAGCTGGCGCGGTCGGGCTTCCGCCCGAAGGGCGACCTGTGGCTGATCGCGGTCGCCGACGAGGAGGACGGCATCGCCGACGTCGGCATGCGCTGGCTGCTCGAGGCGCGCCCCGACATCCGGCCGGACCTGGCGATCAACGAGGGCGGTGGCGAGCGGCTGCCGCTGACCGACGGCCGGGTCGTGCAGACCGTCAGCGTCGGCGAGAAGGGCACCTACCCGGCTCGGGTCGTCGCGGTCGGCGAGGCCGGGCACGCCTCGACCCCTGACGTCGGCGCCAACGCCGTACCTCTCCTGGGTGAGCTGCTCCGGCGGGTCGGTCGCGGGCATGCCGACGCCCGAGGGGTCGCCGCACGTCGACCGGATGCTCGAGGTGCTGCTCGGCGTCGTACGACGACCGGGGCGCCGCCCTGCTCGCGGCGGCCGCGCTGCACCCGGTGCTGGCGCACTCGATCCCGGCCCTCGGCGGCACGACGATGGCGCCGACGATCCTGAGCGGCTCGGGCAAGCGCAACGTGATGCCGGCCCGCGCGTCGGTCGAGCTGGACTGCCGGATCCTGCCCGGGACCACGCGAGGCCGACGTCGAGCGCGCCGTGCGCGCCCGACTCGGCGCGGACCTGGCCTACGAGCTGGAGTGGCCCGAGCCGCTGATCGCCGGCAGTGCGTCGTCGCCGACGACGGACCTGATGGACGCCATCTCCCGGGTGCTGGTCGCCTCGGGCGACGACGCCGAGCTGCTGCCGATGCTGTGCACCGGCTTCACCGACTCGGTCTACCTCCGCGCGGCGGGCACCCCCACGGCGTACGGCTTCAGCCCGTTCCGCTCCACCTCCGCCGAGGTCATCACGGCCGGCTTCCACAACGCCGACGAGCGCGTGCACATCGACGACCTGCTGCTGTCGGTCGAGTTCCACGTCGCCTTGGCGAAGGACCTCCTCTCAGTCCACGTCGACCTCGTCCTGCCGGGTCTTCACGATCCACACGAAGGCGATGCAGGCTCGACGTCACGACGGCGCCCACCCGCGACGTACGGCCCGAGCAGAAAGAACGCGCGACGAACACGAGCGGGATGCCGAGGAGGATCGCGATCAGGTGGCCCGCGGTAGGCGAGCCTTCGGAGTCGCTGGGCATAGCATTACCCAACCATCAAGACGGTCCCGGTGGTTGAGGTAGAGCGGCAGCAGCAGCCTGGCCAGCCACCGAGATCCGGACCGACGCCTCGGTGGCCGCAGCTACGGTCGCCGCATGACCTCCTCGACGAGCACGACTTCGACTTCATCTTCGGCCGGTGCGTCAGGTCCTCAACCGCAAGCTGGTCGACGTCACCGACCCGTCGTGCGAGACGTGGGCCGAGTTCGGCGCCACCAGCGTCGTCGGGCCGGTCCTCACCGGCATCGGCCACATCGACGAGATGAGCCGTGCCGGAGCCGGCCGACGGCGGCGAGCCGTTCGTCGGGCTCACCCTGCGGCTCTTCGACCCGAGCGAGCGAGATCTGGCGGATCTGGTGGAGCTCGACCGTGCTGCCGGCGTCCTCGACACCCCGATGGTCGGGCGGTTCGAGGGCGACCACGGCGTCTTCGACGCTCCGACACGATCGGCGGTCGACCGGCGCTGGTGCGGTTCGAGTGGCAGCGCCGGCCCGCATGCAGCCGCACTGGCAGCAGTCGTTCTCCTACGACGACGGCAGACCTGGCGGATGACCTCGGGAGATGACCTTCACCAGCAGAGGCTGAGCGCGCCTCGAACCGCCCGCGTGCGTTCAACCAGTTCGACCCCCTCAACGCCGAAGTCAGCCCGCCAGGAAGCTGAGGCGCACCTCGCGCTCGGCGTTGTCGACGTTGAGGTCGACCAGGCAGATGCTCTGCCAGGTGCCGAGCGCGAGCCGTCCGTCGAGCACCGGCACGGTCGCGTACGGCGGCGACGATCGCCGGCATCACGTGCGAGCGGCCGTGGCCGCGGCTGCCGTGGCGGTGCTGCCAGCGGTCGTCGGCGGGCAGCAGGTCCCCGAGCGCGGCGAGCAGGTCGTCGTCGCTGCCGGCGCCGGTCTCGATGATCGCGATGCCGGCCGTCGCGTGCGGGACGAACACGTGCAGCAGGCCGTCGCCGCGGCCGGACGACGAAGTCGCGGCAGTCGGCGGTCAGGTCGAGCACGACCTCGTCGTCGCCGGTGCGATAACTCCACGGTCTCGAATCCACGCGACCGATCGTGCCACGGGTCGACTAGCGTCCCGCGCATGGAAGTCCTCTCGCGCGGCTGGCGCACCGACCTCGCGCTCCTGCGCCTGGCCGGGCAGCGAGGTCGAGCACCACCCGACGTACATCGTGGTCCGGACGCCCGACAACCCGACCTACTGGTGGGGCAACTTCCTGCTGCTGCGCCGCCCGCCCGCGCGCCGACGAGCTACCGGATGGTCGAGGCCTGTTCGAGCGCGACCTTCCCGGCATCGCGGCACCGCGCGTTCGGGGTCGACGCACCGGACGGGTCAGTCGGACGACCTGGCGCCGTTCGCGGACGCCGGCTACGACGGTCGAGGCCTCGTCGTGCTGACGGCCGCGACCGTGGTCACCCGCCGCCGCGGCCCAGCACGCAGCACCGAGGTACCGCCCGCTCGTCGGCGACGACGACTGGGCGCAGCGGGTCGCGCTCGACCTCGCCTGCGACGACGGCGGCGGCGACGGGCTTCGGCGCGTTCACCCGGATCAAGGCCGGCCGCCGAGCGGCGGCTGACCGAGACCGGCGACGGCGCCTGGTACGGCGCGTTCGACGACGGCCGGCTGCTCGCGTCGATGGGGCTCGTCCGGGCCGGCCCGGGTCGCCCGGTTCCAGGAGGTGAAGACCCACCCCGACGCGCGCGGCCGCGGTCTGGCCGGGCGCTGGTGCACGCCGCCGGCTCCGACGCTTCGGCCGCCTCGGGCGCGACGACGCTGGTGATGGTCGCGGACCCCGACTACCTCGCGATCCGGATCTACCGATCGGTCGGCTTCGCCGACACCGAGACCCAGCTCCAGGCGGACGCGCAGCCGGCCGTACCTCAGACGGCGGTGCCGGGCTCGCCGCCGGGGTCCCGCACCCCGCCGGCGCACGACGCGAACGGCTCCGGCGCGGTCTCGCCGCCGCCGAACGCGTGGATGAAGAGCGCCAGCCGCGGGTCGTCGGCGCCGGTCGAGGTCGAGCTGTCGGCCCCAGACGGTGACGACCACCGGCGCGTCGAGGCCGGGGTACGGCGCCAGGATGCCGTTCTGCGGCAGCGCATCGGCCAGCGCGCGACGTCGTCGGCGTCCGAGGTCGGGGTCGTAGCTGATCCAGACGGTGCCGTGCTCGAGGTCGTGCACGGCGTTCTCCTCGCGGACCGGCTGGTCGTAGACGCCGCAGTCGAGCCACACCGGCGCGTGCGGACCGCCGACCGGCGGGCTCTGCGGGTAGTCGATGTCGGCCGAGGTGTGGTTGACCTTGAGGTCGTCGTACGACCTTCACCGTCGCTGAGGTCGCGCTCACCCGCCGTGCGTCGTCGGTCGCGAGCATCGTTCACGGCGAGGCACGGCGAGCGCGGTCGACGATCACCAGCAGCGCACGGCCACCGCGAGCACGACGACCGTGCTGCGCGAGCGCCGCGGCGCGTCGACGGCGCCGACGGTGACCTGGACGGGCGGCGGGAGGCCGGCGGCGGGGGCGGGTACGGCGGCGGTGGCGGGTGACGAGCGGCGAGCTCGGTGGGAGCTCCGTCATCAGTCGGCGAGCAGCCGCTCGACGCGCTCGACCTTGGCGGTCAGCTGCCCGTCCCAGCCCGGGCCGGATGTCGGCCTTGAGCACCAGCCCGACCCGCGGCGACACCGCGGCGACGACGTCGACGGCCCGCTTCACCACGGCCATCACCTCGTCCCACTCGCCCTCGACGTTGGTGAACATCGAGTTGAGCTCGTAGGGAAGCCCGGACTCCTTGACCACCCGGACGGCGGCGGCGACGGCCTCGGAGACGCTCCCGGTCTCGTCGGCGGTCCTCGGGGAGATGCTGAATGCCACGATCATGCGGAAACGGTATCCACCGCCTCCGCGCGCAGTCGCGCCAGGGCGTCGCGTGCCTGCGACTTCACGGTCCCGACCGAGATCCCGAGCACCCGCGCCGTCTCCACCTCGGTGAGGTCCTCGTAGTAGCGCAGCACGATCACCGCACGCTGCCGCGGCGCCAGCGTCGGCCAGCGCCTGGCGCAGCGCGAGCCGGTCGTCGCCCGGCCCGTCGACCGGCGTCTCCGGCACCTGGTCGGTGTGGACCTCGCGCCACCGCCGACGCCGCCAGCGGCTCACGCTCTCGCGGGCCATGACCTTGCGGACGTACGGCTCCGGGTTGTCGGCGATCTTCTTCCAGTGCGGCACCGACTTCACCAGCGCGACCTGCACGAGGTCCTCGGCGTCCTCGTGCTGACCGGTCAGGAGGTACGCCGTGCGCAGCAGCGCGGCCCGGCGCGCGACGACGTACTCCTCGAACGACTCAGGGCGGACACGACGCCTCCAGCGCACGAGCAGCGCCAGGCCGCCGACCACCAGGACCGCCGACCGCCGCGCCGGTCACCAGCCGCGGACTCAGCGGGTCCGGCGGCGCGGGCGCGTCGGTAGGTCGGCGCGGTCCACGCGTCCTGGGCGACGTGCGTGCCCGGCACCCAGTCGACGGACCCGGCGTGGTCAGCGACTCCGCCGCGCCGGTGTCGACGTCGACCGACTCGTACGGCGTCGTCGCCGCTGGTCCACGCGATCACGTGGTCGTCGTCGCGCCAGGCGAGCGATCTGGCTGGCCAGCAGCCCGGGGATCCGTCGCGACGCCGTGCCGCCGTGGCCGTCGGGCGTGAGGACCACGACGCCCACACTCGGCCGCGAGTCCGACGAAGCTCGCCTTGCCGTCGGGGTCGACGACGCCTGCCATCCGAGACCCGTCGGGGCTCACCGCGACCGAGCCGTCCACCAGGGTCGACGAGCCGCAGCGCGCGAGGCGCGTCGTCGGGTGAGTAGAACCGGACCTTGCGGCCCTCGGACTCGACGACCTCGTCGTCCGTGGTCGGTGTCGTTCCCGAAGCCGGGGCTGCGGTCGAGCGGCACCTCTCGCAGGTCCGACTGTCCAGGCTCCCAGAGGTACGTCGTCTTCCCGGTCGCCCCGGTGCGCGCGTCGTCCGTGAAGTGCGGCGCGTCGAACCACAGCCGGTCGCCGACCCAGACGATGCCGCTCGGGCTCAGGCCGAGCTCGCTGTCGATCGTCGAGCGTCGGGTCGTCTCGCCGGTGACCGTGTCGTAGACGCCGACGCCGACGACCTCGCCGTCCTCGCGGTACCAGTAGCCCACCCGGTGCGCCGTCGGGCGATATCGCGACCGTCCGACGAGCCCATGGGGTCGTCGTCCCAGGTCCAGGTCGGGCAGGTCGAGCCAGCGGTACTCGCCGGTCGACGCGGACACGCCGACGACGCCCGCCGCCGTCCGACCCGAGCAACGGCGACCAGCGGCCCGAGCGGACCGGCGTCGTCGGTCGTCGGGCAGTGAGCTGCTCGGGTCGTAGAACCGGTCCGGGAGCCGGACGCCCGTCGGTCGGCGCGGCGGGGCCGGTGTGCTCGTCGAGCGCTGCCACGTCACCGTGCCGAGGACGCCGAGCAGCACGACGACGACGGCCGTGATGACCACCGCGCCGACCCGCTGCTGCCGGCGGTACCGGCGACCCCGCGTCCCAGAGCGCCGGGGTCGGGCGCGCCGGACGGCGCCTGATCGGCCAGGTCGGCGAGCCGGTCGTGCAGCGTGGTCATCGGGGCCTCCTGAGGTGCTCACACCTCTACCCACGCCACCAGCTCACCAAAAGGAGGGGTCCGAAATGCCGAGTCGGCGCTGTTTCACCCTGTTGCGGGGTGAAACAGCGCCGACTCGGCTGTCGGATCAGGCCGACTGGGCCCGCAGGTTGCGCAGCACGTACTGCATGATGCCGCCGTTGCGGTAGTAGTTCGCCTCGCCGGGGGTGTCGATGCGGACGACCGCGTCGAACTCGACGTCGCCGGCCGTGACCTTGACGGTCTTCGGCGTACGACCCTCGTTGAGCTCGGTGATGCCGGAGATCGAGAACGTCTCCTCACCGGTGAGGCCGAGCGACTCGGCGTTCTCGCCCTCGGGGAACTGCAGCGGGATGACGCCCATGCCGATCAGGTTGGAGCGGTGGATCCGCTCGTAGGACTCGGCGATGACGGCCTTCACGCCCAGCAGCGAGGTGCCCTTGGCCGCCCAGTCGCGCGACGAGCCGGAGCCGTACTCCTTGCCGCACAGGACGACCAGCGGGATGCCGGCGGCGATGTAGTTCTCCGAGGCCTCGAAGACCGAGGTCACCTCGCCACCCGCGGTGAAGTCGCGCGTGAAGCCACCCTCGGTGCCGGGAGCGATCTGGTTGCGCAGCCGGATGTTGGCGAACGTGCCGCGGATCATCACCTCGTGGTTGCCGCGGCGCGAGCCGTAGGAGTTGAAGTCCCGGTTCTCGACGCCGTGCTCGGCGAGGTACTTGCCCGCGGGCGAGTCCTTCTTGATCGCACCGGCCGGGCTGATGTGGTCGGTGGTGACCGAGTCGCCGAGCTTGAGCAGCACCCGGGCGCCCTCGATGTCGGTGACCGGCTCGGGGGTGTCGGGCATGCCGTCGAAGTACGGGGGCTTCCGGACGTACGTCGACTCCGGGTCCCAGTCGAAGGTCTTGCCCTCGGGGGTCGGCAGCGACTGCCAGGCCTCGTCGCCGGCGAAGACGTCCTTGTAGCTCTCGCCGAACATCTCGGAGTTGATCGCTCCCGCGATGACCTCCTCGACCTCGGACGGCGACGGCCAGATGTCCTTCATGAAGACGTCGTTGCCGTCCTGGTCCTGACCGAGCGGGTCGTTGAACAGGTCGACGTCCATCGAGCCGGCCAGCGCGTAGGCCACGACCAGCGGCGGGGACGCGAGGTAGTTCATCTTGATGTCCGGGTTGATCCGGCCCTCGAAGTTGCGGTTGCCCGACAGCACCGAGACGACCGCGAGGTCGTTGTCGTTGACGGCCTGGCTGACCTCGGGGATGAGCGGACCGGAGTTGCCGATGCAGGTGGTGCAGCCGTAGCCGACCAGGTTGAAGCCGAGCTTGTCGAGGTACGGCGTCAGGCCGGACTTCTCGTAGTAGTCGGAGACCACCTTGGAGCCGGGCGCCAGCGTCGTCTTGACCCACGGCTTGCGCTGCAGGCCCTTCTCGACGGCCTTCTTCGCGAGCAGCCCCGCGCCGATCATCACCGACGGGTTGGACGTGTTGGTGCACGACGTGATGGCGGCGATCGTGACCGCGCCGTGGTCGAGCTCGAACTTCGTGCCGTCCGCCAGGGTCACCTGGGCCGGGTTGCTCGGGCGGCCGGCGCCGGCCGCCGGGGTGGCGTGCTCCAGCTCGCCCGGCGCTGCCTCACCGTGGCCGTTGGACGGGGCGTCGGAGGCCGGGAAGGACTCGGCGACGGCCTCGTCGTACCCGTTCTCGTCGCCCGAGTCGTCGACGTAGTCGGCCAGCGCCGTACGGAAGGAGTCCTTGGCGTCGGACAGCGAGACGCGGTCCTGCGGGCGCTTGGGACCGGCGAGCGACGGGACGACGGTCGCCATGTCGAGCTCGAGCTTCTCGGAGAAGCGCGGCTCGGCGTCGGGGTCGTGCCAGAGGCCCTGCTCCTTGGCGTAGGCCTCGACCAGCGCGAGCTGCTCCTCGGAGCGGCCGGTGAGCTTGAGGTACTTCGTGGTCTCGGCGTCGATCGGGAAGACCGCGATCGTCGAGCCGAACTCCGGGCTCATGTTGCCGATCGTGGCGCGGTTGGCCAGCGGCAGCACGGAGACGCCGGGGCCGTAGAACTCGACGAACTTGCCGACGACGCCGTGCTTGCGCAGCATCTCGGTGATCGTGAGCACCAGGTCGGTCGCGGTCGCGCCCTCGGGCAGGTCGCCGGAGAGCTTGAAGCCGACGACGCGCGGGATCAGCATCGACACGGGCTGGCCGAGCATCGCGGCCTCGGCCTCGATGCCGCCGACGCCCCAGCCGACCACGCCGATGCCGTTGACCATCGTGGTGTGGGAGTCGGTGCCGACGCAGGTGTCGGGGTAGGCCTGCAGCTCGCCGTCGACCTCGCGGGTGAAGACCGTGCGGGCCAGGTGCTCGATGTTGACCTGGTGGACGATGCCGGTGCCCGGCGGGACGACCTTGAAGTCGTCGAAGGCGCCCTGGCCCCACCGCAGGAACTGGTAGCGCTCGCGGTTGCGCTCGTACTCGATCTCGACGTTGCGCTCGAAGGCCTCCGGCGTGCCGAAGACGTCGGCGATCACGGAGTGGTCGATGACCATCTCGGCGGGCGCGAGCGGGTTGATCTTGGTCGGGTCGCCGCCGAGGTCGGCCATCGCCTCACGCATGGTGGCGAGGTCGACGACGCACGGGACGCCGGTGAAGTCCTGCATGATCACGCGCGCCGGCGTGAACTGGATCTCCTTGCTGGGGTCCGCATCCGCGTCCCAGCCGGCGATCGCCTTGATGTCGTCGGCGGTGATGTCCGCGCCGTCCTCGGTGCGGAGCAGGTTCTCCAGCAGCACCTTGAGGCTGAAGGGCAGGGACTTCACGTCCAGGCCGTCACCCTCGACCGCGTCGAGGCGGAAGATCTCGTAGGACTTGCCGTCCACGTCCAAGGTGCTCTTCGCACCGAAGCTGTCCTGACTGGCCACAGCAGTCATCTCCTGATGTCTCGTCGTCTCGGCTGCTCGCTCCACCCATCCTGCCGCCGCGCGGAGGCGTCGTAAAAGGAAGGCTGCCCTTACTCAGGTCCGGGCAGCCGTGGAGCGAATATCTCTTGACGTCAAGATACACGACGTCGAGAGGAAGTGCGACTGCGGGTCTCGGCGGTCAGCCGCCGCTGCGCCGCAGCTCGCGGCGTTGTGCTGCCACTGCTGCCAGGTCGCGAGCCGCGACTCGTAGTCGGCCGTCGCGATGCTCGAGCGGCGCCGAGCCGAGGAACGCGCGCAGCGGCGGCTCCTCGGCGTCGACGATCGCGAGGACGGCGGCGGCGGAGGCGGTGGGGTCGCCGGGCGTGCCGATGCGCTTCTTGCGGGCCTCGACGGTCTGCGCGTGCAGCTCGGCGTACGCCGGCAGCTCGTCCGAGCGCTTCGACGAGGAGCCGCCCCAGTCGGTCGAGAAGCCGCCGGGCTCGATCAGGGTGACGTGGATGCCGAAGCCGGCGACCTCCTGCGGCCAGCGCCTGCGAGAAGCCCTCGAGCGCCCACTTCGACGCGTGGTAGGCGCCGACCAGCGGGAACGCCGAGATGCCGCCGATCGACGACACCTGCAGGATGTGGCCGGAGCCCTGCTCGCGCAGGAACGGCAGCGCCGCCTGCGTCACCCACATCGCGCCGAAGACGTTGGTCTCCATCTGGTCGCGGAACTCCTGCTCGGTCAGCTCCTCGACGAAGCCGAAGTGGCCGTAGCCGGCGTTGTTGACGACGACGTCGAGCCGGCCGAAGTGCGCGTGCGCCTGCTGCGACGGCCGCGAAGTCGGCCGCCCGGTCGGTCACGTCGAGCTGGAGCGGCAGCAGCGCGTCGCCGTACTTCTCGCACGAGGTCGTCGAGGGTGCTGGTGTCGCGGGCGGTGGCGGCGACGCGGTCGCCGCGCTCGAGCGCGGCGATCGTCCACTCGCGGCCGAAGCCGCGGGACGCGCCGGTGATGAACCAGGTCTTCGAGGAGGCAGTCATGCCTTCGAACGTACGACCTGGAGTGCACTCCAGGGCAGCGCGGGTGAGCAGCGCCACGCACTCCACGTGATGGGTCGAGCAGATTATCGAGCGACGCCACGCACCAACAGGGCCATCAAGGCCGATCAGCTCACGTGCGCGGCCCAGCAGCGCCACGCACTCGACGTGGTGCGTCATCGGGAACAGGTCGAAGGCGCGGAGCTGCTGCAGCGCGTAGCCGTGCTCGGCGAAGGTCGCGACGTCGCGGGCCAGGGCGGCCGGGTCGCAGGCGACGTAGGCGATCGCGCGCGGCGCGCGGTCGACGATCTGCTCGACGACCGGTCGGCGAGCACCCTCGCGCGGCGGGTCGAGGACGACCAGGTCGAAGGGTTCGTCGTACGACGTCGCGAGCACCTGCTCGACGCCGCCGGCGGAGACGACCGCCCCGGGACAGTTCGTGGCCGACAGCTGGGAGGCGGTGGGTCGCCCTCGATGGCGACGACGCGCCCGGACTCCCCCACCGCGTCGAGCAGGAAGCGCGCGAAGAGCCCGACGCCGGCGTACAGGTCGAGGCAGCGCTCACCCGGCTGGGGCCGGAGCATCTCGAGGACCGTGGTCGACGAGCGTGTCCGGGCGCACCGGGGTGCACCTGCCAGAAGCCGTCGGCGGCGACGTCGAACGTCTGGCCGAGCGCCACGTGCGGCGACGGGTGCGGCGCCTCGAGCAGGCAGTTGTCGACGGGGACCAGGTCGTGCGAGCGGTGCTTGCGCATCGCGCGGCCGCCGCCGGGCAGCGAGACGTAGCGCTGCCGGGTGCGCCAGTGCAGGCCGTCGTCGTCGCCGGGCACGGCCTCGACCTCGACGTCCACCTCGAGCTTCGCCAGCCGGCGGAGCTGCTCGCGGACGACGTCGGCCTTGAGCGAGCGCTGCCGGGCGAGCGTGACGTGCTGGAAGTCGCAGCCGCCGCAGAGGCCGGGGCCGGCGTACGGGCACGGCGCGGGCACCCGGTCGGGCGACGGCTCGAGGACCTCGACCGCGTCGCCGCGCCAGAACCGGTCGCCGTCGGTGCCCTCGGTGATCTCGAGGACGACCCGCTCCCCCGGGATCGCGTGCCGGACGAAGACGACCCGGGACTCCGGCGGGTCGAGGCGGACGACGCAGTGCCCGCCGTGGGCGACCGGACCGACGACGGCCTCGAAGCGCTCGCCGACACGGGACGCGCCCCGCGCCTGCTTGGCGCGGGGATGGCGCGGCCGAGCGACTCATCGGCGCGGGACCTGGCGGTTGCGCCGTCGCTCGGGGACGTCGCCGAAGCGCACCTCGTGGGCCGCACCCAGGTGCCCTCGCGCTCCTCGCGCTCGCGCACGAGCTGGGAGGACCGCAGCTGGTAGGGCACCGACGTCACCATCACGCCGGGGGCGAAGAGCAGCCGGCCCTTGAGCCGCAGCGCGGTCTGGTTGTGCAGCAGCTGCTCCCACCAGCGGCCGACGACGTACTCCGGGATGTAGACCGCGACGACGCCGCGCGGGTTGGCCCTGCGGATCTCCATCGCGTACTCGACGATCGGCCGGACCAGCTCGCGGTAGGGCGAGTGCAGCACCTTGAGAGGTACGTCGAGGTTGCGCTCGTCCCACTCCTCCAGCAGCCGGTTGGTGGCCTCCGGGTCGACCGAGACGTAGACGCCCTCGAGCACGTTGGGCCGGGTCGCCTTGGCGAAGGCCAGCGCCCGCAGCGTCGGCTTGTGCAGCTTGGAGACCAGGACGATCGCGTGCACCCGGGTGGGCATGACCTTGTCCTCGTCGTCGGCGGCCAGCTCGTCGTTGACGTTGTCGTAGTGCCGGTGGATGCCGCGCATGATCATGAAGAAGACGATCATCGCGAGGATCGTGATCCAGGCGCCGGCGAAGAACTTCGTGATCAGCACGATCACCAGCACGACCGCGGTGAAGGTCAGGCCGACCGCGTTGATGATCCGCGAGCGGTACATCCGTGCCCGTTCGGCCGGGTCCTTCTCGGTCTTCAGGTGCCGGGTCCAGTGCCGGATCATGCCGAGCTGGCTGAGGTTGAACGACACGAAGACGCCGACGATGTAGAGCTGGATCAGCCGGGTCGGCTCGGCGTCGAAGACCTGGATCAGGATGATCGCCATCACCGCGAGGAACAGGATGCCGTTGCTGTAGGCGAGCCGGTCGCCGCGCGAGCCGAGGGCGCGCGGTGCGTAGCCGTCCTTGGCGAGGATCGAGCCGAGCACCGGGAAGCCGTTGAACGCCGTGTTGGCGGCGAGCACCAGGATGACGCCGGTGACCGTGACGACGAAGTAGAACGCCGGCCGGAAGTCGTGGAAGATCGCGTCCGCGATCTGCGCGATCAGCGGGTGCTGGTCGTAGCCGGTGACGGGCTGGCCGTTGAGACTCAGTCGGCTCAGGTCGTCCGGGTCGACGATCTGCAGGCCCATCTGCTTGGCCAGCACGATGATGCTCAGCATCATCGTGATCGCGATCAGGCCGAGCAGCAGCAGCGTGGTCGCGGCGTTCTTGCTCTTCGGCCGCCGGAACGCCGGCACGCCGTTCGAGATCGCCTCGACGCCGGTCAGCGCCGCACAGCCGGACGAGAACGCCCGCGCCAGCAGGAAGATCAGGGCGACGGTGGTCATCGAGTCGCCGTACCCGGTCGCCGGCTCGAGGTCGTACTGCGCGCTCGCCGCCATCGGCAGGTCGCCGAAGGCGAACTGGAAGAACCCGTAGGCGCACATGCCGAGGATCGCGACCATGAAGGCGTACGTCGGGATCGCGAA
This sequence comes from uncultured Actinomycetota bacterium, assembly GCA_963696245.1. Taxonomy (GTDB): domain Bacteria; phylum Actinomycetota; class Actinomycetes; order Propionibacteriales; family Nocardioidaceae; genus Nocardioides. Next base: position 236,746 of record CAVOJM010000003.1, on the reverse strand, counting down.
GAACGTGCCGGACTCGCGGATGCCGCGCAGGTTGATCGCCGCCAGCAGGATCACCAGCAGCGTCGCGAACCTCGCCTCGTGCCCGTTGAGCGGATGGATCGCGCCGGCGGCGTACTGCGCGCCCGACGAGATCGACACCGCGACGGTCAGCACGTAGTCGACGAGCAGCGCGCTGGCGACCGTCGTGCCGGCCTTCGACCCGAGGTTGACGGTGGCGACCTCGTAGTCGCCGCCGCCGCTCGGGTAGGCGTGCACGGTCTGGCGGTACGACGCGACGACCGCGGCCATCACCAGGGCGACGGCGATGCCGATCTTCCAGGACCAGACGTACGCCGACGCGCCGGCCAGCGACAGCATGATGAAGATCTCGTCCGGGGCGTAGGCCACCGACGAGAGCGCGTCGCTCGCGAAGACCGGGAGAGCGATCCGCTTGGGCAGCAGCGTCTCCCCGAGCTGGGAGCTGCGGAGCTTGCGCCCGAGCAGGATCCGCTTCGATACGTCGCCGACGCCCACGAGCGGAAAGGCTAGACCTACCGTGTGGCGCGCAGTGCATCCGCGCCGGGCAATACCTGTAGCGTCTGCACCGTGCACGTCGTGATCATGGGCTGTGGGCGCGTCGGCTCCACGCTGGCGCGCAGCCTCGAGGACCGCAACCACACCGTGTCGATCATCGACAGCGACCCCGACGCCTTCCGGCGTCTCGGCCCGGGGTTCAACGGCGACAAGATCACCGGCCACGGCTTCGACCAGGAGGTCCTGGAGAAGGCCGGCATCCGCCGCGCCGACGCGTTCGCCGCCGTCTCGAGCGGTGACAACTCCAACATCATCGCCGCGCGGGTCGCCCGCGAGACCTTCGGGATCCAGCAGGTCGTCGCCCGGATCTACGACCCGGGCCGCGCCGAGGTCTACCAGCGGCTCGGCATCACCACGGTCGCGACGGTGAAGTGGACCGCCGACCAGGTGCTGCGCCGGCTGCTGCCCGGCCGGCGCCGAGCCCGACTTCCGCGACCCCTCCGGCACCATCCGGGTCGACCAGATCCCGGCGCCCGAGGCGTGGATCGGTCACCGCACCGTCGACTTCCAGTTGCAGTCCAACAGCCGGATCGCCTGGATCGACCGGCTCGGCGAGGGCATGCTGCCGACGCGCGAGAGCGTGATCCAGGAGGGCGACATCCTGCACGTCGTGATGCGCGAGGAGCACGCCGCGCACGCCTACAAGGTCATCGACGACGGCCCGGACGAGAGCTGAGGGACCCATGCGAGTCGCCATCGCCGGAGCCGGCGCCGTCGGCCGTTCCATCGCCCGCGAGCTGATCCACAACGGTCACCAGGTCCTGCTGATCGACAAGAACCCCGGCTCGATCAAGCCCGAGCGGGTGCCCGACGCCGAGTGGCTGCTCGCCGACTCCTGCGAGCTGTCCTCGCTCGAGGAGGCGCGGCTCGACCAGTGCGACGTGGTCATCGCCGCCACCGGCGACGACAAGGTCAACCTGGTGACGTCGCTGCTCGCCAAGACCGAGTTCGGCGTGCCGCGCACGGTCGGCCGGGTCAACCACCCCAACAACGAGTGGCTCTTCACCGAGGCCTGGGGCGTCGACGTCAACGTCTCGACCCCGCGGATCATGTCCGCGCTGGTCGAGGAGGCGGTCACCGTCGGCGACCTGGTGCGGCTCTTCACCTTCCGCCAGGGCAACGCCAACCTGGTCGAGATGACGCTGCCCGCCGACTCGCCGTACGTCGGGAAGCCGGCCGGGCTGATCCCGTTCCCCGAGAACTGCGCGCTGGTCACGATCCTGCGCGACGGCCAGGTCTACGTGCCCGACGCCGAGCAGCCGATCGAGGCCGGCGACGAGCTGCTGTTCGTCGTGCCCGCCGACGTCGAGGACCAGCTCGAGCGCCTGCTGGCGCCCGGGGCTCACCCCGCCTGAGCGGGCTCCAACGGGGTCTTGTTGCGGGACAGCACCCACACCATCGCGGTCAGGGCGGCGAGCTGGAGCGGCCAGCCCATCGCGATCTTGAGGATGCCGAGCGTGGCGACCGCGGTGTCCGCGTCCATCGCTCCGGACTTGCCGGCGAACCAGATCGGCGCCTGCACGAGCACCCGCAGGAGGCACGGGAGCGTCAGCAGCCAGGTGAGCTGCGAGCACAGCCGCACGACCTGCTTGTCGTGGTGCCACGCCGTCGGGTCGCCGGTGACGCTGCCGACCATGAAGCCGACCAGCGGCCAGCCGATCAGGCAGGTCAGCGCGAGGATCAGCGAGTAGCCGGTGTTGTAGATGATGCCGGGCAGGAAGTAGGCCAGCGCCTGGTCGTCGGCGCTGCCGCCCCGGCTGGCGGAGATGTGCACGAACAGCCAGCCGATGCCGATCCCGAAGAGCGCGTTGAGGCAGAACTGCACCGTCGAGCGCTGCACGAGCCGGGCGACCAGCAGCACCACCGCAGCGGCGATGCTCACGGCGAGGGCGAGCGTCAGGTCGCTGGTGGTCAGCCACAGGACCGTGAAGAGGATGGTCGGGACCGCCGCCTCGACCATGCCGCGACGACCGCCGAGCGCCTTCGACATCTGCGCGCGGACGACCGCCTCGACGGTGTCGACGGAGGGCGTCGACGCGTCCTGGGCCTGCCGCTCGGTCACGGGATCAGCTCGTAGCGCGGGTTGTAGAGGATCCGCTCCCCGTCGTGCTGCCGATCCGGCCCTGGACCTGCGATCGAGCCGTCCCGGGGCGATGCCGGTGATCCGGCGCCGGCCGAGCCAGACGATCGTGATGACGCCGGTGCCGTCGTCGAGCTCGGCCTCGAGCGCAGGGACGCCGCCGCGCGGGCGCAGCGTCACGGTGCGCAGGGTGCCGCGCAGCCGGACCCGTTCGCGGTCGGGCGCCTCGCCGATCCGGTCGAAGCCCCCGTCGGCGTAGGTCTGGCGCAGGTCGCGGGCGTGCTGGTCGGTGGTGTTGGCCCACCGGCTGATGCTGCGCCGCAGCCGGCTCTTCTCGGGCATGGCCAGTGCTCGTCAGTGCTCGTGAGCGACGAGGCTGGTCGGCTGGCGGCAGGACGAAGGGCAGCTCGGCGCCGACGGGCATCGCCTGGTTGCCGCGGCGTACGACGAGCTTCTCGACCGCGGCCTCCCACAGCCCGGCGGCCTCGGCGTCGACGGCCGGGCGACCGAGGAACGTGGCGCGGAGCATCCAGCGGGGGCCGTTGATGCCGATCATGCGCGAGGCCTGGGTGCCGGTGCGGCCGTCGTCGGTGCGGACGGTCAGCTCGCAGACCAGCTCGGTGCCCCAGCGGCCCTCGCGCTCGGTGGCGGTGCCGCCGCGCTGGGCGAACTCGGCGGCGATCTTCGGCCGGATCTCGCTCCACAGGTCGCCGTTGCGGGGTGCGGCGAAGGCCCGCAGCTCGACCGCGCCCTCGGGCCCGGCGAGCATCACGGCCTGGACCTCCTGGGTCTCCTCGTCGACCTGGAGCTGCAGCTCGAGGCCGTCGACGGGCGCGATCAGCAGCGAGCCGAGGTCGATGCGGACGACCTCGTCGTCCGCGGCGAGGTCGTCGACGTCGTACGGGCCGACCGCCGAACCGGCGGCGTCGACCCCGTCGACCTCAGCGGTCTCGGTGGTGTCGGCAGCCTCGTCGGGCTCGGACTTGCGGCGGAACTTCACGGGAACGACTCACTCTCGGACGTGCGGGCTGCGGCATACGGGCTGGTCAGGAACGACCGAAGCCTCCGGTAGAACCGTAGCCCCCGGCTGCCGCGCACGGAGTCGGGGAGATCCCCGACCTCGACGAACGCGGCCCGTTCGACGCGCTGGATCACCAGCTGGGCGATCCGGTCGCCGCGGCGCAGCTCGATCGGCTCGTGCGGGTCGTGGTTGATCAGCAGCACCTTGATCTCGCCGCGGTAGCCGGCGTCGACGGTGCCCGGGGTGTTCACGATCGACAGCCCGTGCCGGGCCGCCAGCCCCGAGCGCGGGTGCACCAGCGCGACGTACCCCTCCGGCAGCGCGATCGCGATCCCGGTCGGCACCATCGCCCGCTCCCCCGGCGCGAGCGTCACGTCGACGGTGGTGAGCAGGTCGGCGCCGGCGTCGCCGGGGTGGGCGTACGACGGCAGCGGCAGGTCCGGGTCGAGGCGCTGCACCAGGATCTCGAGGTCGGGAGGTCGGGGACACGTGGCCGGACCCTACCGGCAGCCCGCGCGGGGACCAATGACAGGATTCTGCCGTGACCCTCACCCCCGCCTACAGCGAGCGCCTCGGCGTCCCGCTGCGCTGGTGGGTGCAGGGCACGATGCTGGTCGCCACGCTCTGGCTCGCGGTCGTGGTCGCGCTCCCGGCGGCTGCCGCCTGGACCGTCACCGCGGTCGCGCTGGCCGTGCTCGGCCTGGTCCTCTGGTCCTACGGCGCGGCCCGGATCAGCGTCGCCGACGGCACCTTCCGCGCCGGCCGGGCGCACATCGAGGCCCAGCACCTCGGTGCGGTCACGGCGCTCGACGCCGAGCAGACCCGGCGGACGGCGGGCGTCGACGCGGACGCCCGCGCCTACCTGCTGCTGCGGCCCTACCTCAAGCGCGCGGTCAAGGTCGAGATCACCGACCCGGCCGACCCGGCGCCGTACTGGCTGGTCAGCACCCGCCACCCCGAGGAGCTCGCGAAGGCGCTCACCGCGCTGACGCAGTCGGTTGACCACTGACGCGGTGGGTACTGTTCCGCCATGGCATCTGGTGGATCGAAGGTCTGGACCGTCTTCTCGCTGGTCTCAGCGCTCGCCGCGGCGGCGGCTCGCGAAGAAGTTGATGGACAAGTCCTGGTCGGTCGCGACCGGGCAAGCAGCCCCCGGAGAACCCGGCCGACCCCGACGTCGACATCTGGGAGGCCGTGCTCTGGGCCGGCGTCAGCGGCACCGCGGTCGGCCTGGCGCGGATGCTCGCCCAGCGCCGGGCCGCGTCCTACTACCAGCGCTCGACCGGCCACCTGCCGCCCGAGCTGCCAGGACGACAGGACGTCCTGACCTCGACGACGCCGAAGGGCCGCAACCCCGTGGGGTTGCGGCCCTCGTCGTACGTCGCGTCTGCGCTCAGGCGCAGTCCTTGCAGATCATCTTCTTCGCGTCAGCCAGCTGGCTGCGGTGGTGCACCAGGAAGCAGCTCATGCAGGTGAACTCGTCCTCCTGCTTGGGCTTCACCTCGACCGCCAGCTCCTCGTGGGAGAGGTCGGCACCCGGCAGCTCGAAGGACTCGGCGGCTTCCGCCTCGTCCTCGTCGACCTTGCCGGAGTTCTTGTCGTGGCGACGGGCCTTGAGCTCCTCGATGCTCTCCTCGGACTGGTCTTCCTCGTTCTTGCGCGGTGCGTCGTAGTCAGTCGCCATTCGTCACTCCACTCCCGGGAAACGTGCGGCCCCACGTCTCATCAAAATTCGTCGTCTTCATCGTCGTGGTCGTCGTTCGGTGTTCGCTGCGGCGTCGGCGCCAGATTGTGCACCATGAACGATCGAAAAAGCACACCGGAAAGCCGTCGCCGTGCGTGAACATCGGGTGACGGCCCGCTATTCCCCCGAATCGGGTGAGAAGCCGGCGCTCCGAACCGCCTCGAGGAGCTCGTCGAAGCCGTGTGCAGGGGCACACACCAGGAGATCGAGGCCGCCCACGCCGGCGATCACGACCGTACGGGCCCCGGCGAGCCGGGCGATCAGCCCCGCCGGCGGCGTGGTCCCAGAGGTTGACGCCCTCCTCGACGTAGCCGTCGAGCCGCCCTCGGCGACCTGGCACAGGTCGAGGGCGCACGACCCGAGGCGCCGGATGTCGCGCACCTGCGGCAGCAGCCGGGCGACCGCCTGGGCCTGCAGCACCCGCACCCGGCGGTCGTAGGAGAAGCCGGTCGCGATCAGCCGCTCCGCCAGCGGGGCCGGGGCGCGGACGGCGATCGGCTGGCCGTCGCGGGTCGCCGACGCCGGGCGGTCGCCGTCGGCGAGGTGGCCGACGTACTCGGTCCCGGACTGCACGTTGAGCACGACGCCGGCGACCACGTCGCCGTCGACCTCGGCCGCGATGGAGACGGCGTACTGCGGGATGCCGTAGAGGAAGTTGACGGTGCCGTCGATCGGGTCGACGACCCAGCGCACGCCGGAGGTGCCGGCGACGTCGTCGCCCTCCTCCCCCAGGAACGCGTCGTCGGGGCGGGCCGCGGACAGGTCGGGCACGGATCAGTGCCTCGCTGGCGCGGTCGGCCTCGGTGACGACGTCGACGTCGCTGGACTTGGTGGCGGCGACGGTCACGTCGCCGCGAGCCCGTTCGCGGACCGAGCGCCGCGGCAGCGCGGGCCGCCGACGAGCGCCAGGTCGGCGAGCTCCCGGTGGGAAGCCGTCACGAGTCGACCTGGGACAGCGCCGGTCGCTCGGCCCGCGGGTTGGGGCAGCAGCCGACCGGGCAGCGGTCCCAGCAGGCCGGCCACGAGCCCACGGCCGCGCGGGCGACGTCCTCGCCGCGCTCGACGGCGGCCCGCTCGAGCAGCAGGTCGCGGACCGACGGCGACGAACCGCGGGTCGATGCCGGCGGTCGCCGCCCGGGTCGCCGGCAGACCGAGCTTCTCGGCGGTCGCGAGCGCCTCGGTGTCGAGGTCGTAGACGACCTCCATGTGGTCGGAGACGAAGCCGATCGGCACCATGCACGACGCCCGGCACGCCCGTCGGCGTGCAGCTCCTCGAGGTGGTCGTTGACGTCCGGCTCGAGCCACGGGATCTGCGGCGAGCCGGAGCGCGAGCAGAAGACCAGCTCGTGCGCGTGCCGGCGCCCGGTCTCCTGGCGGACCCGCTCGACGACCTCGTCCATGACGCGAGCGGTGCTGGGCGACGTACGCGCCGCCGTCGGGTCCGCTGCCGTCGTTCATCGTGTCCGGGATCGAGTGGGTGACGAAGGCGAGGTGCGCGGTGTCGCGGGCGTCCGCCGGCAGGTCGGCGAGCGCGGCGAGGGTCGCGTCGACCATCGGCTCGACGAAGCCCGGGTGGTTGAAGTAGAGCCGCAGCTTGTCGAGCTGGGGCGCGCCCTCGAGCGCCGTCGACGGCGTCGAAGAGGTTCTCGCGGTACTGCCGGCAGGAGGAGTACGACGAGTAGGCGCTGGTCACGAAGCAGGCGGCGCGGGTGACCCCGTCGGCGGCCATCTGGCGCACGGTGTCGGTGAGGTAGGGGTCCCAGTTGCGGTTGCCCCAGTAGACCGGGCAGGTCGATGCCGGCACCGGCGAGGTCCTCGCGCAGCGCGGCGAGGAAGTCGCGGTTCTGGTCGTTGATCGGCGAGCGGCCGCCGAAGCCGAAGTAGTGCTGCCCGACCTCCTCGAGCCGCTCGCGCGGGATGCCGCGGCCGCGGGTGACGTTCTCGAGGAACGGCACGACGTCCTCGGGCCCCTCCGGGCCGCCGAACGAGACCAGCAGGACGGCGTCGTACGGGCTCGCGTCGGGAGTCATGCACCCATCGTATGGACGGGCGTATGCACGGGGTATCGGGGATTAACCGGGGCCTGCTGCGCGGCAATACCCTCGGCGGGTGTTCACGTCGTACCGCCGGATCCTCGCCCGGCCCGGCGCGCTCCGCTTCTCGCTGACCGGTCTGGTCGCCCGGCTGCCGATCTCGATGGTCGGCCTCGGCATCGTGCTGCTCGTCTCCGTCCGCGACCGGCTCGTACGGCGTCGCCGGCGCCGTGTCGGCGGCGTACATGGTCGCCAACGCGGGCTTCGCGATCCTCCAGGGACGGCTGCTCGACCGGCTCGGCCAGGCACGCGTGCTCGCCGCGGCGAGCGTCGGGTTCGGCGTCGCGACCTCGCTGCTGGTGTGGTCGGTGCAGGCCGACTGGCCGATCGCGACCACCTACGTCTTCGCCGCGCTCGGCGGCGCGCTGCTCCCCCAGGTCGGCTCCGCGTCCGGGCCCGCTGGTCCTACGTGCTCGACCAGCCGGCCGACGTGCAGACGGCGTTCGCGCTCGAGGCGGTGCTCGACGAGGCCGTCTTCATCCTCGGCCCGATCATCGTCACCGTGCTGGCGACCGCCTGGCACCCGGTCGCGGGCATCGCCGTCGCGGTCGTCGCCTGCGTCGCCGGCACCCTGGCGTTCACCGCCCAGCGGACCACCGAGCCGCCGGCGCACGCTCGAGTCGACGACGGCGGGTCCGCGGCCGGGCATGCCGTGGCGGACCGTCATCCCGCTCGCCGTCGTCTGCGCCGCGCTCGGCATCCTCTTCGGCGCGGCCGAGGTCACCACCGTCGCGTTCGCCGACGAGCACGACCACAAGGCCGTGGTCCGGCGTGCTGCTCGCCCTGTGGGCGCTGGGCAGCCTCAGCGCCGGCGTCATCACCGGCGCGGTCCACTGGCGGCGCGGGCCCGTCCGTCCGGGTGCGCTGGGGCGCGTTCGCGATGGCCTGCGCGATGGTCCCCCTCTACTTCATCGACTCGCTGCCGCTGATGGGCGCGACCCTCTTCGTCGCCGGTTTCGCGATCGCGCCGACGATGATCGCCGCGATGTCGCTGACCGAGGCGAGCGTCCCGCCGGGCCGGCTCACCGAGGGCATGGCGATCATGCAGACCGGCCTGGTCGCCGGCGTCGCGCCCGGCGCCACGCTGAGCGGCCTGGTGGTCGACCACCAGGGCGCGTCGGCGGCGTACCTCGTCTCGGTGGCGGCCGGCGTGGTCGCCGCGGTCGCCGCGCAGGCCCTCCCACGCACTCCGAGGTAGCCTCCGCCGCGTGATCGCGACGCTCGCCGGCCTGCTGCTCGCCCGCGCTGAGGACGACTCGGACGCCCTGCTCTTCGAGGACGAGCGCTGGTCGTGGCGCGAGCTGCTCGAGGAGACCGCGGTCCGCTCTGCCGTCCTCCAGGAGCTGCGGCCCGACGGCCGGCCGTGGCACGTCGGCGTGCTGCTCGACAACTCTCCCGAGTACCTGTTCCTGGTGGCCGCCGCCGGCCTCTCCGGCGCCACCGTGGTCGGGATCAACCCGACCCGCCGCGGCGCCGAGCTGGCCGCCGACATCCGCAGCACCGACTGCGACACGATCATCACCGAGCCCGGCCACCTCGACCTGCTCGACGGGATCGACCACGGTGCGACCCGGGTGCTGGTCCTCGGTGAGCCGTCGTACGACGACCTCCTCGACACGACACGTGGGCGCTCCGATCGAGGCAGGCGCGTCCGCGCTGGACCCGGCCACGCTGCTGCTCCTCCTCTTCACGTCCGGCTCGACCGGGACGCCCAAGGCGGTGGTGTGCTCGACCGGCCGGTTCGCGGTGCTGTGCCAGGTGACCCCGCTCCAGCTCGGGCCGGACGACGTCGCCTACAACGCGATGCCGATGTTCCACGGCAACGCGCTGATGGCGTCCTGGGGGCCGTGCCTCGCGCACGGCTCGACCTTCGCGACCCGGCGGCGCTTCTCGGCGTCCGGCTTCCTGCCCGACGTGCAGCGCTTCGGCGCGACGTACTTCAACTACGTCGGGCGCTCGCTGTCCTACGTGCTCGCCCAGCCGGAGCGGCCCGACGAGCGCGACAACCGGCTGCGCATGGGCTTCGGGACCGAGGCGTCCGAGCGCGACCGCGCGGAGTTCGAGCGACGCTTCGACTGCCCGCTGGTCGAGTCCTACGGATCGTCGGAGGGCACCTGCTCGATCCGGCGGGTGCCGGGGACGCCCGAGGGCGCGCTGGGGCTGCCCGCGGAGCAGACGCCGGTCGAGGTGCTCGCTCCCGACGGGACGCCGTGCCCGCCGGCCCGCTTCTCCGACGACGGCCGGATGCTCAACCCGGAGGAGGCGATCGGCGAGATCGTCGCCACCGGCGCGGCCGCGCGGTTCGAGGGCTACTACAACAACCCCGACGCCACGGCCGACAAGATCCGCGGCGACGACTACTGGAGCGGTGACCTGGCCTACCGCGACGAGGACGGGTGGTTCTGGTTCGCCGGGCGTACGGCGGACTGGATCCGGGTCGACTCGGAGAACTTCGCGGCCGCACCGGTCGAGCGGATCCTGGCCCGGCACCCGGACGTCTCGGTCGCGGCGGTGTACGCCGTACCCGACCCGCGCACCGGCGACCGGGTGATGGCGACCCTGCAGCTGTCGACGCTCGGTGGCGGTCGTTCGACCCGGACGCGTTCGCGGCGTTCCTCGCCGAGCAGGCCGACCTCGGCACCAAGTGGGCGCCGTCCTTCCTGCGGGTGACCACCGACCTGCCGGTCACCGCGACCCGCAAGGTCGACAAGCCGGAGCTGAAGCGGCTGCAGTGGACCGGGCCGGACCCGGTCTTCGAGCGGACGCCGGACGGCTACCGGCCGCTGACCGCAGAGCGGGTCGCAGCGCTCCGAGCGGAGTTCGAGGAGCACCGGCGTACGGGCCTGCTGAGCGGCTGACTACGATTCGCGCCGTGAGCACTTGGAAGAACTGGTCGGGCATCGAGACGTCCGAGCCGATCCGCACCGAAGAGCCGGCCGACACCGCCGCGATCGTGGCCGCCGTCGAGCGCGCCCGGACCGAGGGCACGACCGTCAAGATGATCGGCACCGGCCACTCCTTCACCGCGATCTCGGCGCCCGAGCACACCATGCTCCGGCCGACGAACCTCGGCGGGATCGTCTCGGTCGACCGCGACGCCATGACCGTCACCGCGCTGGCCGGCACCCGCCTCCAGGACCTCAACGAGGGACTCGAGCGGCTCGGGCTGAGCCTCCACAACATGGGCGACATCGCCGAGCAGACCCTGGCCGGCGCGACGTCGACCGGCACCCACGGCACCGGCGGCGTCGCGTCCTCGCTGTCCGCGCAGATCTGCGGGCTGACCCTCGTCACCGGCACCGGTGCGGTCGTCACCGCCACGGAGACCGAGAACCCGGAGCTCCTCGAGTTCGCGCGGCTCGGCCTCGGCGCCCTCGGCGTACTCACCACGATCACGTTCCGCGTCGAGCCGCTCTTCGTCCTCGAGGCGAACGAGACCCCGATGAGCTGGGACGACTACGTCGCCGGCTTCGACGAGCACATCGCCAACCACCACCACGTCGACACCTACTGGTTCCCGCACACCGACCGGATGCTGGTGAAGACCAACGACCGGCTCACCGTCGGCGTCGACGAGGTCGAGCCGCTGTCGCGCTGGCGCGAGTGGCTGGACGACGAGTTCCTGTCGAACACGCTCTTCGGTGCGCTCAACCACGTCACCAACCGGGTGCCCGCGATCATCCCGCGCTTCAACCAGGTGTCGAGCCGGCTGCTGTCGGCCCGCACCTACAGCGACGTCGCCCACAAGGTCTTCGTCTCGCCGCGCACCGTCGTCTTCCGCGAGATGGAGTACGCCGTACCGCTCGAGGCCGGTCTCACCGCACTGCGCCGAGGCCCGCGCCGCGCTCGACGCGTCCGACATCAAGATCACCTTCCCGGTCGAGATCCGGGTGACGCCGGCCGACGGCATCCCGATGTCGACCTCCGGCGACCGGAAGTCGATGTACCTCGCCTTCCACACCCACCGCGACGCCGACCACCTGGCCTACTTCGCGCTGATCGAGCCGATCATGCGCGCCCACGACGGCCGCCCCCACTGGGGCAAGGTGCACACCCGGACCGCGGCCGACCTGGCGCCGACGTACTCCCGCTTCGAGGAGTTCCTCGCCCTGCGCGACCAGCTCGACCCGGACCGCGTCTTCGCGAACCCCTACCTGCGGCGGGTCCTCGGCGACTGAGACGCCCGGCCGGCGGTGAGCAGGCAACCATTTGCACCCGCCTGAGCCCACCGAACGGTTGCTGACTCACCGCTGACCCGGGCCGACTCACACCGACGCAGGTCCCGTCGAGATCGGCGCCTGCCAGTGCCGCCAGATCGCCATCAGCCGCCAGCCGATGCACAGCCCGGCGCCGGCGAAGGCGACCACGACGACGGGTACGTCGAGGTGGGTGCCGATCACGACCACGACGGCCCCGGCCAGCGCCGGCGTGCCGTAGAGCTCGCCGCGGAAGACCGCCGGGACGCGGCCGGCGAGCACGTCGCGGATCATCCCGCCGCCGATGCCGGTGACCATGCCCATCAGTGCCGACGGCACCGGGCCGAGCCCGTAGTCCATCGCCTTGAGCGCGCCGGTGACGCAGAAGAGCCCGAGGCCGAAGGCGTCGAGCACGTTGATCGAGCGCTCCACCCGGCCGAGGGCGGGGTGGTAGACGAACGCCAGCAGCCCGGCGACGACCGGCACGATCAGGTAGCGCCAGTCCTCGAGCGCGTCCGGCGGGGTCGCCCCGATCAGCACGTCGCGGAGGAACCCGCCGCCCAGGCCCGTCGTACCGGCCAGCACGAGGACGCCGAAGACGTCCAGGCCCTTGCGCACGGCGACCAGGCCGCCGGCGATCGCGAACACGAAGATGCCCACCAGGTCGAGGACGACCAGCGTGGTGGAGGGGTCGGTGGTGGTCACGACCACCAAGTGTTGCGGATGTGACTGGAGTGACCCGGAGGCGCGCGGCATTGCTCCGCGTCTCGCGCCCTTCGCTGGCGTAGGCTCGCCGCACCGATGACCGCACCCATCCCGCACCAGACACACCGGTCCGCACCAGGAACGGAAGCCCGACCTGCCATGGCCTACCTCCGATTCGTCGGCGTGAGCGAGGACGGCAGCCAGCTGCGCCTGGTGGACGAGGAAGGTGCGGAGCACGTGCTGGCGATCGACGACCGGCTGCGCGCGGCGGTGCTCCCGCCCGCTGCCTCGTCGCCCGCGGTCACCCGAGGAATGGAGAAGAAGATGGAGAGCACGCTCCGCCCTCGAGACATCCAGGCCCGGATCCGGGCCGGTGAGTCAGCCGAGGCGGTCGCGCAGGCGGCCCAGACGTCGGTCGACAAGATCATGGCCTTCGCCGCGCCGGTGCTCGCCGAGCGGCAGCACGTCGCCGAGCGCGCCCAGCGCTCGTCCGTACGCCGCAGCGACGGCGGCCAGTCCGCCGGCGGCGCGCGCACCCTGGGTGACGCGGTCGCGGCCCACCTGCGTTCGTCGAACGTCGACCCCCAGACCGTCGAGTGGGACGCCTGGCGTCGCGAGGACGGCCGCTGGTCGCTGACCGGTGCCTACTCCACCTCCGGCAGCGTCCGGAACCGCCGAGCTCACCTTCGACGCCCCGGGCAACTACGTCACCCTCGACAACGAGGACGCACGCTGGCTGGTCGGCGAGACGGTCGCCACCCCCGCGCCGGCGCAGGACGACCTGCGTCAGGTCCGCGAGCGCCGCCTCAACGCCGTGGCCGACGACGAGCTCCCGCTGGGTGAGCTGACGAGCTGGGCGACGACGCGATCGGCCTGGTCTCCGAGCAGCCCGTCGAGGCCTTCCTCGACGACCAGCCGCCGACCGACGACGTGGTCGTCGCCGAGGAGGCCGAGCTCCGCGAGGAGGCGACCGACGCCGCGGCCGAGGACCACGAGCACGAGCCCCCGAGCCGCCGGGCCGTCAAGAAGACCCGCGGCCGCGCCTCCGTCCCGAGCTGGGACGAGATCATGTTCGGCGGTTCGAGCGGTTCGGACAACGCGTAGCGGGTCCGAACCAGGCGAAGATCGAGCAAGCCCGCGACCGAGCCTGCGAGGTCGCGCTGGCGTGTCGAGATCTACGGTCGAGTGACCGGCGCTCCGGGTCGGTGATCCACCCGACCAGCTGCCCGGGTAGAGCGCCGCGGGGATGCCCGCGATCTCGAGCGCGATGATGTCGTGCGCCGCGGTGACACCTGAACCGCAGTACGCCGCCACCGCCTCGTCTCCGGTCACACCGGCCGCGGCGTAGAGCGCCCGCAGCTCGTCGGCGCTGCGGAACCGGCCGTCGACGCGCAGGTTGGTGCTGGTCGGCACGTTGACGGCGCCGGGGATGTGCCCGGCGACCGGGTCGACCGGCTCGGTCTCGCCGCGGAACCGCTCGGGCGCCCGGGCGTCGACGAGCACCGGCACGCCGAGGACCTCGTCGGCCTCGACCACCGGCATCTGCCCCGGCCGCGCGGTGAAGTCACCCCGGCCCGGCAGCTCGGCGCCGGTCTGCACGGCTCCCCCGGCCTCCTTCCACCCCGACCAGGCACCGTCGAGCACCCGCACGTCGGAGTGCCCGTGGTAGCGCAGCAGCCACCAGGCCCGGCCGGCCGCGAGCGCCGACCAGTCGTCGTAGACGACCACCGGTCGGTCGTCGCGTACGCCGACGCGGCGCATCGCTGCCTCGAAGTCCTCGGTCGACGGCAGCGGGTGGCGACCGCCGACACCCGGCGGCGCAGCCAGGTCGGTGTCGAGATCGACGTACACCGCACCGGGCACGTGCCCGGCGCTCGAACTCGGGCAGCCCGCCGGGGCCGCCCATCCGGTAGCGGACGTCGAGGACGGTGACGGAACCGAGGACCGAGTCCAGCTCGGCGGCCGAGATCAGCGGAGAAGCCATGAGAGGATTCTGCCCCGTGGCTGAACTGCATTTCTTCACCGGCACCATGGACTCGGGCAAGAGCACGTTGGCGCTCCAGACCAACCACAACCACGCCGCGCGTGGGCGGATCGGCCGCATCTTCACCACCCGCGACCGCGCCGGCGAGTCGGTCCTCTCCAGCCGCCTCGGCCTCGACCCACGACGCGATCGAGGTCGACGGCGACTTCGACTTCTGGCGCTACGTCGTCGACTCGCTGACCCGGGGCGGCAGCCGGATCGACTACCTGATCTGCGACGAGGCCCAGTTCTACACGCGCACCCAGATCGACGCGCTCGCCAAGGTGGTCGACGAGCTGCAGATCGACGTCTTCGCGTTCGGGATCCTCACCGACTTCCGCACCCAGATGTTCGAGGGCAGCGCCCGCCTGGTCGAGCTGGCCGACCGGATGAACGTGCTCCAGGTCGAGGCCCTGTGCTGGTGCGGCAAGCGCGCCACCCACAACGCCCGCACCGAGAACGGCATCATGGTCGTCGAGGGCGAGGTGATCGTGGTCGGCGACGTCGACAAGATCGACGAGGCGCCGCCGACGTCGCCTACGAGGTGCTCTGCCGCCAGCACCACCGCCGCCGGCTCACCGCCGCTCGCGCCAAGGCCGTCAGCCTCGCGCCGGAGCCGCTGCCCTTCGGCTGATCGCGGTCAGGTTGCGGACAGGTTCGGCTACCTACCGTCCCCGCGTGACCACATCACCCACCGTTCCCCCACGCACCCGCACCCGCACCCGCAGCAAGCTCGAGCCCGTGGCCGCGAAGGTCCCCGAGATCACTGCGCTCTTCTGGGTGATCAAGATCCTCACGACCGGCATGGGCGAGGCCGCCTCGGACGGTCTCGGCGAGACCAGCCTGGTGCTCGGCGGGATCGTCGGCGTCGGTGGGTTCTTCCTCGCGCTGTGGCTACAGCTGCGCGCCGACCGCTACCACGCCCCGACGTACTGGTTCTGTGTCTCGATGGTCGCGGTGTTCGGCACGATCATGGCCGACATCCTGCACGTCGCGACGGGCCTCTCGTACTACGTCACCTCCGCCTTCTACGCCATCGCGGTGGCCGCACTCTTCACCTGGTGGCACCGATCCGAGGGCACCCTGTCGATCCACCACATCGACACCCGTCGCCGCGAGCGCTTCTACTGGGCGACCGTCCTCGCGACATTCGCGCTGGGCACGGCAGTGGGTGACCTGGTCGGGCTGACCATGCACCTCGGCTTCTTCACCGCCGGCCTGTTCTTCCTCGGCCTGATGATGATCCCGCTCGTGGCCTGGCGACTC
The DNA here is from genome assembly GCA_963696245.1 of uncultured Actinomycetota bacterium. GTDB lineage: Bacteria > Actinomycetota > Actinomycetes > Propionibacteriales > Nocardioidaceae > Nocardioides. The sequence continues at coordinate 221,045 of CAVOJM010000003.1, read as the reverse complement.
GGGGTCAACGCCACGCTCTGCTTCTGGACGGCCTACGTGCTGACCCGACCGCTGGGTGCCTCGTTCGCCGACTGGATCGGCAAGGACCACGACATCGGCGGTGGACTCGGCTTCGGCGACCTCCGGCTGACCGCGATCCTGGTCCTGGTCATCGCCGCGTTGGTCACCTGGGCGCACCGCTCCGGCCACGACATCCAGAAGCCGATCCCGGTCGACGCGCCGACAGGTCCCACTATCCCGTGATGTGACGCAGGCCATACGGTGTCGGGGTGCTGACTTCTCGGATCGCCGCCGTCCTGACCACGCTCGCCGCAGCCAGCGCGCTGCTGGTGACCGCCGGACCACCCGCCCAGGCCGACGGCCCAGGAGCCGGTACGCCGTGGGTCGTCACGCTCGGTGACTCCTACATCAGCGGCGAGGCCGGCCGCTGGGCCGGGAGCAGCAACGCGTCGTCGGCCCGCGCGGACGCACTCGGTCCCACGGCGTACTACGACAACGCCGAGCGGGACCGCGCGAGACCATCCCCCGCTGCCACCGCAGCAAGTCCGACGAGGCCTACATCGGCGGCGGGGTCAACGGGCTCGACCTGGCCTGCTCCGGCGCGACGACCGCCACCAGCAACGGCGACAACTTCAAGCCCGGCCTGGACTTCTACGACAACGGCGCCGGCAAGCAGGGCCAGGCGAAGATGCTGCAGACCTTCGCCAGCACCCACCGGGTCGGCATGGTCGTGGTCTCGATCGGCGGCAACGACTTCAAGTTCGCCGACGTGGTGCAGTCCTGCGTCGTCGACTTCCTCACCTCGCCGACCTGGTTCAAGGACTACTGCAACGACGACAGCTCCGTGAAGGCCAACTTCACCGCGAGCCAACGTCGCCGCCGTCCGCGCCCGCGTCAAGACAGCGCTGCTCAACGTCGCGACCGCGATGCGCAACGCCGGGTACGCCGACTCGCAGTGGACGCTGCTCGTGCAGAACTACCCGAGCCCGATCCCGCGCGGCTCCGGCATCCGCTACTCCGAGAGCGGCTACTCACGGCAGAGCACCGGCGGCTGTGGCTTCTGGAACAAGGACGCCGACTGGGCCAACGACACCGCGCTGCCGACGATCAACAGCGCCGTCTTCGGTGCCGTCGCCGACACCGGGCTGACCAACGCGCGCACGCTCGACCTCTCCTCGGCCTTCAACGGTCGCCGGCTGTGCGAGAACACCGTCGGTCTCTACGAGGAGAAGGGCATCGCCAGCTGGACCTCACCGGGAGCGGTCGACCAGACCGAGTGGATCAACCAGATCCGCACGGTCAGCACCATCGGCTCCTCGAGCCCCTACTACATCCAGGAGTCGCTGCACCCCAACTACTGGGCCCAGCTCGCCACCCGCTCCTGCGTGCGCCAGGCCTGGAACGGCGGCGACGCCCCGCAGCGGCAAGTGCAGCATCGCCGGGACCGGGCTGCTCAACGGCGAGCCGAGGATGAGCCTCAACTGACCGTGCAACCGTTCTCGGCCCTCGATGCGTAGTAGAGGAAACACCATCCACCACGCACGAGAGCAGAGAACCCATGCGCACCATCGCCGTCGCCCTGACGACCGCCGCCCTCACCGTCGGACTCGCCGGCGCCGCCTCCGCCCAGAAGTACGGCGTCGACGACCCGACGGGACACCTCCCACGGGTCCGACATCCGATCGCTCCACGTCCGCCACGGCGTCGACAACGTCAACGTGACGACGCGCCACACCGACCTACGTCGCGACCCCGCGACCGGGTCCGGCGGCGCGATCTTCATCGACACGGATCCGACCGACAAGGGCCCGGAGTACGTCCTGGTCGGTGGCTACTTCGAGGGCACCGACTACATCCTCCTGCACACCGACGGGCTTCGCGCACAAGCAGTGGGGCAACCCGGTCGAGCACGGCGACTACATCATGCGGATCGACTACGCGGCCGACGAGGTCCGGGTCCGGATCCAGCGCGCCGCCCTGCGCGACCCGGAGGCCGTCCGCGTCGCCGTGCGCGCGTCGGGCACCCGGTCCGACGGGACGAGCCGCGGGCTCACCGACTGGGTCGGCGAGCGCCGCAGCTTCACGCCGTGGATCGAGCCGCGGGTCAGCTGAAGCCGCTGGGCAGGCGCACGGTGTACGCCGCCTCGAGGGCCTCGGCCTCGTCGTCGGTCAGCTCGATGTCGAGCGCCGCGACCGCGTCGGGCAGGTGGTGCTCCTTGGTCGGACCGACGATCGGGGCGGCGACCACCGGGTTGCGCAGCACCCACGCGAGGGCGACCTGCGCCATCGGGACACCGCGCGCCTCGGCCACCTGGGCGACAGCCTCGACGATCGGCTTGTTCTCGTCGCCGACGTACCGCTGACCCATCGGGTCGTTCTCGGAGCGGTTCGTCTGCTCGCCCCACGGGCGGGCGACGCGGCCCTTGGCCAGTGGGCTCCACGGGATGCTGCCGACGCCCTGGTCGGCGAGCAGGGCGAACATCTCCCGCTCCTCCTCGCGCTGCAGCAGGCTGTACTGGTTCTGCATCGAGACGAAGCGGGTCCAGCCGCCGAGGTCGGCGACGTGCTGCATCTTCGCGAACTGCCAGGCCCACATCGACGAGGCGCCGAGGTAGCGGACCTTGCCCGCCTTCACGACGTCGTGCAGCGCCTCCATCGTCTCCTCCACCGGGGTCTCGGGGTCGAAGCGGTGGATCTGGTAGAGGTCGACGTAGTCGGTGCCGAGTCGGGTCAGCGAGGCGTCGATCTGCTCCATGATCGCCTTGCGGGACAGGCCCGAGCCGCCCGGGCCGTCGTGCATCGGGAAGAACACCTTGGTGGCGAGGACGATGTCCTCGCGCCGCGTGAACTCCTTGATCGCCCGGCCGGTGATCTCCTCCGACGTACCCGCGCTGTAGACGTTGGCGGTGTCCCAGAAGGTGATGCCGAGGTCGACGGCCTGCTTGAAGATCGGCGCGGCGGTCGCATCGTCGAGGGCCCAGCCACCGCCCATGCCGGAGCCGGCGCCGAAGCTCATGCACCCGAGGGCGACGCGGCTGACCTTGAGGCCGGAGCTGCCGAGACGGGTGTAGTCCATGTCAGGCCTCCGGGATCTCGCGGCTGAAGGTCGGGAAGACCACGTCCTCGGGCGCGGGGCCGCCGCGCTTGCCGGTGTCGAGGGCGTCGACGGCCGCGAGCTCGTCGGAGGTGAGCTCGAAATCGAAGACGTCGATGTTCTCCGCGATCCGGGACGGCTTCGTGGACTTCGGGATGACCTGCCGGCCCTCCTGCAGCCCCCACCGGAGCATCACCTGCGCCGGCGACTTGCCGTGCGCGGCGGCGATCTCGCCGATCACCGGGTCCTCGAGCGTGCTGGTGTGGCCGCTGTCGCGGTAGAAGGTGATTCCGCCGATCGGCGCCCACGCCTGGGTGAGGATGCCGTGCTCGGCGCCGTACGCCTGCTCCGCCGGCTGCTGGAAGTAAGGGTGCAGCTCGATCTGGTTGACGGCCGGCACCACGGAGGCGACCTCGGCCAGCCGGGTGAGGTGGTCGACCATGAAGTTGCTGACGCCGATCGACCGCACCTTGCCCTGCTCCAGGAGCGTCTCCAGAGCTCGGTAGGCGCCGAGCGTCTTCTCCCACTCCGCAGGCCACGCCTGGTGCAGGATCAGTAGGTCGATCTGGTCGACCCCGAGCTTGCCGGCGCTCTTCTCGAAGCCGTGCAGGGTCTCGTCGTAGCCGAAGTCGTTGAGCCAGATCTTCGTCTCGATGAAGACGTCCGACCGGTCGATGTCGGAGCCGGCGATCGCTTCGCCGACCTGGCGCTCGTTGCCGTACGCCGCTGCCGTGTCGATGTGCCGGTAGCCCGCGTCGAGGGCCGCGTGTACGGCGTCCCTCGTCTCGTCGGGCGGGGTCTGGAAGACGCCGAACCCGAGGGCGGGCATCTCGACGCCGTTGTTGAGCGTGTAGGTGTCCATGACGACGACGCTACTCACGCGGCGAAAGCGACTACTTCGTCGAGGTCCGTTGCTCCATGGTGTCGAGCAGCGGCTTCCACCTGGCGGTACGTCGCTGAGCTGTAGGCCCCGATGCTGCGCTCGGACGCGAGCGCGTCCCGCATCGCGTCGAGGTAGCGGCGCTGGATGATCAGCATCTGCTCGAGCGAGTCGGGCCGGGCGCTCGCGCGCCTCGCTGGACGCCGGTGAGCATCCGCGGCAGGATCCGGTCCTTCATCGTGCTCCGCGAGCTCCGGGTCGACGGGCTCGCCGTCGATGGTCTGCTCCTCCAGCGGCCCGAGCGTCGTCGATGGCGGTCTCGCCGACCTGCTGCAGCAGCGCCTGGACGGCGTCGCGCTTGTCCTCGGCGCTCTCGGACTCGAAGTGCATCCGCCGGATCACCACCGGCAGGGTCAGCCCGAAGAGCACCAGGGTGATCAGCGCGACGAGGAAGGCCGCGAGCACGACGGTCGCGCGGTGCGGTGTGCCGAGCGGGATGGTCTGGGCGGCCGCCACCGTGACGACGCCGCGCATGCCGGCCCACGCGATCACGACGATGCCGCGCGTCGTGATCGGCTCGCGCTCCTGGAAGTCGATGTCGGCCCTCCCCCGGGCCAGCCGACGTCGGGCCCACGCGATCCGGGTCTCCGGGCGCTCGCTCGGCGGCGTCCATCGCGTCGAGCTTCTCCTCGAACTGGTCGAGGTGCGTCCGCATCTGCTCGCCCTGGTCCTCGTGGCGGTGGAGCAGTCGTTGAGCGCCGGCCAGGCGAGGCCGAGGAAGCGCAGCGCGATCAGCAGGGCCAGGACGATCGCGACCATCCCGGCGATCTCGCCGGTCGTGGTCTCGTTGCGCGCGTCGTCGAGGAGCTCGGGCAGCTGGTAGCCCATCGCGAGGAAGACGCGCGCTCTCGAGGATGAAGCTGATCGTCGTCCAGGTGGTCGCCTGGGTCTGTCGGTCGCGGGCGCTGAACCGCCGGCTGCCCAGCGTGCCGGTCACGAGGCCGGCGAGGACGACCGCGAGCACGCCGGACGCCTTCGCCTCCTCGGCCGGGAAGTAGGCGAGGAACGGCACGGCGAAGGAGATCGTGGTGTTGAGCACCGGGTCGTCGAGCCGCTGGCGCAGCAGCACGGTCAGCGAGCCCGACGAGTATGCCGATGAGCGCGGCGCCGGCACCGCCCAGACGAAGTCCAGGATCGTGTCGGCCGAGGGAGAAGTGCGCGACCCACGACGAGTGGCGGCGACCGCGGTCCGCAGGAGGACGAGCGCGGACGCGTCGTTGACCAGGCTCTCCCCCTCGAGCACCGCCATCAGCCGTGGTGGCAGGCCCGCGCGGCGTCCGATCGCGGTCGCCGCGACCGCGTCGGTCGGGCTCACCACCGCGCCGAGAGCGGTGGCGAGCGCGAAGGAGATGCTCGGGAAGACCCAGTGCACGACGGCGCCGATCGCCAGCGCCGAGACGATCACCATCACCACCGAGAGCCAGGTGATCAGCGAAGAGGTTGCGGCGTACGTCGATCACCGGGAGGTTGACCGCCGAGGAGTAGAGCAGCGGCGGCAGCACGCCGGCCAGGATCAGCTCCGGCTCGACGTGGATCGTCGGCGTACCGGGCAGGTAGCTCGCCCCGATGCCGAGCCCGACGAGCAGCAGCGGGGCCGCGACGCCGGTGCGCCGGGAGAAGACCGACGCCGCGATCATGATCGCGAGCCCGGCCCCGGCGATCAGCGCGAACTGGTGGTCCATCAGGAGCCACCTTAGGGTGTGGGATGGGCTGGCCGGCACTGACGACGTACGACCGGGTCGACCTTCGCAACGCGCTCCCCCACGCTCCTGGTCGTGGTGGACCAGTTCTTCCTGGACGCCCCGTTCTCCGTGCGCGGCTCGATGAGCGCCGCCAGCTGGGACCTCCTCAAGCGCGCCGGTCCGCTCGACACGGCCGTCACCGCGGTCGGGCAACGTCTCGGTGTCGCCGCTGGGTGAAAGAGTGGCGCCCGTGGTCCGGATCTCGCTCTCGCGGCTGCCGGGAGACCGGGTGCTGGTGGTCGACGGTGACGTCGAGGTCGAGCTGGCGCTGGCCGAGCTGCCGGCGTTCGTGGCCGAGCGCGACCCGGACAGCGCGGTGGGTGTGGGACGACACCGCGCGGTGGTATCCCCCGCTCCTCGCCGCCGGCGTGCGGGTCGGCCGCTGCCACGACCTGCGGCTCGGGCACCACCTGCTGCGGCGAGCACCTGCGGTCGACCGACAGCTGCTGGTCGGCGACCAGTCGGAGCACTGGGACCGCCTCGGGCCGAGCGTGCCGTCCGATCCCGCGCTCTTCTCGGCCGACGACACCGCGGAGCATCTGCGCGCCGACCTCGAGGACGCCCGCCAGCTGGCCGCGGTCGCGGCGTCGACCGAGGCGACCCGGCTCGCGCTGCTGCTCGCCGCGGAGTCGGCGGGCGCGCTGGTCGCCGCCGAGATGACGTACGCCGGGGTGCCCTGGCGCCTCGACGTCCACGAACGGCTGCTGACCGACCTGCTCGGTCCGCGACCGCCGCGCGGCGCCCGGCCGCAGGGACTCGAGGCGGCGGCCGTCGAGGTGCGCACGGCGTTCAACGCGCCCGACCTCAACCCCGACTCGCGTCCCGAGCTGCTGTCCGCGCTGCGCCGGGCCGAGCTCGACGTCACCGACACCCGTGCCTCCACCCTGCGCGGGCTCGACCACCCGGGCATCGAGCCGCTGCTGCGCTACAAGAAGCTCGCCCACCTCTTCTCCACCAACGGCTGGGCCTGGATCGACGAGTGGGTCAGCGACGGCCGGTTCCGCCCGTCGTACCAGCCGGCCGGCTCCACCACGGGGCGCTGGTCGTCGAACGGGGGCGGCGCGCTGTCCTTCCCCCTCCAGGTCCGACCCGCGGCCGTGGCGGACGAGGGCTGGATGCTCGTGGTCGCCGACGTCGCCCAGCTCGAGCCCCGCGTCCTCGCCGGGATGAGCGGCGACCACGCACTGGCCAAGGCCGCTCGCGGCGCCGACCTCTACCAGGGCATGGTCGACGCCGGCGCCGTGAAGGCCCGCCAAGACGCGAAGATCGGGCTGCTCGGCGCGATGTACGGCGCCACGACGGGCGAGAGCGGACGGATGGTCGCCGACCTGACCCGGCGCTATCCCGCCGCGTTCGGGCTCGTCGAGGACGCCGCACGGGCCGGCGAGCGCGGCCAGGTGGTGCGCACCCTGCTCGGGCGCGGCTCCCCCGGCCTGGGCGAGGCGTGGGACCGCGACCCCGACGACCCGACGCCCGACCCGGACAGCCAGGCCCGCTACCGGCGGGCCTACGGACGGTTCACCCGCAACTTCGTCGTGCAGGGCACCGCAGCCGAGTGGGCGCTGTGCTGGATCGCCGACCTCCGCAACCGGCTGTGGCGGATGAGCGACGAGGGTCCGCTCGACGCCCGGCCACACCTGGTCTTCTTCCTCCACGACGAGGTCGTCGTGCACACCCCCGCCGCCCTGGCCGACGCGGTCGCCGCGCAGGCGACCGAGGCAGCCGCCACCGCCGCCCGGCTCCTCTTCCGCGACCTCGCCATCGACTTCCCGCTCACCACCTCGATCGTGCGGTCGTACGCCGACGCCGGGAAGCCCGGTTCCGGCGCTGCTGGTTCCACTGGTGAAGGCGTCGTGAAACCGGGCTGAAAGCGCCCGCTCCTAGCGTCAGCGTCATGACCACCGTCACCACCACCTCATCCCCGGCGCGCACCTACCCGTCGCTGCGCGCAGCGTGGATCCCCCTGGCAGCCCTCTGCCTGGCCTTCTTCGTCGAGATGGTCGACAACACCCTGCTGTCGATCGCGCTCCCGACCATCGGCCGCGACCTCGGCAGCGGCACCACCGCGCTGCAGTGGGTCACCGGCGCCTACTCGCTGACCTTCGGCGGCCTCCTCCTCACGGCCGGCTCCATCGCCGACCGGTTCGGGCGTCGCCGCGTGCTCCAGATCGGCCTCGCCGTCTTCGGTCTGCTGAGCCTGCTGCGTCGTCTTCGTCTCGTCCGCCGGTGAGCTCATCGGCCTCCGCGCCGGGCTCGGTATCGCCGCCGCGTGCATGGCCCCGATCACCAACTCGCTGGTCTTCCGCCTCTTCGACGACAAGGCGCTGCGGATGCGCGCCATCACGCTGATGATGGTCGTCGGCATGTCCGGCTTCATCCTCGGCCCGCTGCTCGGCGGCACCGCCCTGGCCCACGTGCGCTGGGAGTGGCTGCTGGTCGTCAACGCGCCGATCGCCCTCATCGCCTGCATCGGCGTACGCCTCGGCGTCGCAGCCGACCGCCCCGAGGACCTGACCCACGACGCCCTCGACCTTCCCGGCGCCTTCCTGAGCATCACCACCATCGGCCTCGCCTGCTGGTCGCTGACCAGTGGAGTCCTCTACGGCTGGGCCTCCGCCATCACCGTCGCATCGATGATCGGTGCCGTGCTGGGCGCCGTCGCGTTCGTGTGGCACGAGCGTCGCAGCGCCTCCCCCATGCTGGACCTGAAGCTCTTTTCCACCGGCACCGTCCGCGGCGCCGCCATCGCCCAGGTCGGGACGTCGATCGCGATGGCCAGCGTGATGTTCGGGCTGATCCTGCACTTCCAGTTCGCCTACGGCTGGAGCCCGGTGAAGGCCGGCCTGGCCAACCTGCCGATGATCATCACGATGATCGCCGCGACGCCCTTCACGGAGTCGCTGATCAAGCGCTACGGCCACCGCATCGCCTGCTTCATCGGCGCGATCTTCCTGGCCGGCGGTGTCGGTGGCATGGCCTGGGCCGTCGACTACGGGTACGCCGCTATCGCCGTCTTCATGGTCGTGATGACGATCGGCCTGCGCACCGTCATGACGATCTGCGCGGTCGCCCTCGTCGACGCGATGCCGGCCAACCGCACCTCCATCGGTGCGGCGCTCAACGACACCGCCCAGGAGGTCGGCACCAGCGTCGGCACCGCCGTGGTCGGCACCATGATCGCCGCGCTGGTCACCACCCGGCTCCCGGCGGGCGTCTGGTCCAACGACCTCGTCCAGTCGTTCTTCCACGGCGAGCGGATCACGTACGCCGTCCTCGCGGTCATCGTCGGGCTCGTCGCCGGCTACGGCGCGCTCACCCTCACCGACTCCCGCTCCGTCGAGGAGCACCCGGAGGAAGAGCTCGAGGAGAGCGCCGTCAGCTGACGCGCACGCCGCGCATCGTCGTACCTGACCCAGGAGTCGTCACCGCCCGTCGACACGACTCTCAGGTCAGGTACGACGCCGTTGCAGCCGTCAGCTGACCACCATGGGGATCAGCATCTCCTCGGGCGTGAGCGAGCCGTGCAGGCCGACCAGCGTGGCCTCGTACGGGAAGTCGGTCGTCGACAGGATCGCGGTGTCACCGTGGCAGGCGACGATGACGTCGCCGAGTCGCGGCAGGACCCCGGACGACACCGGACCGAACCAGCCGCGGCCGATCGCGGTCTCGCGGGTCAGCACGTCGGCGCGGTCACCGAGGACGGCCGACCAGGTGGCGACGACGTCGTCGACGGCACCGCGCTGGCAGTAGAGGTGGCGGAAGCGGGCCTCGCCGCCGAGCAGGGCGACCCCGTCGCGGAGCTCGGTGCGGTCGTCGACGTCGACCCGGCTCTCCGGGGCGGAGTCGATCATGCCGTGGTCGGCGACGACGAGCATCCGCACCGATCCGAGGCAGCGACTCGCGCAGCTGCTCGGCCTCGGCGTCGACCATCGAGAGCTGCTGCAGCCACTGGGTCGACGCGACGCCGTAGCGGTGACCGGTCCAGTCGAGGTCGCCGTCGTAGAGGTAGGTGAGCGAGGTGCGCTCGGCAGACGCGGCGACCGCAGCGGCGAGCCGCTCGCCGACCCGGTCGGCGCCGACGTACTCCGCACCACGATGAGCGGCGACGGTGAGACCGCTCCCCCGGAACTCGCGCTTGTTGACCACGGTGACGCTCGCGCCCAGGGCACGCAGCCGGGAGAACGCCGTGTCGTGCGGCTGCCACTCGAGCGGGTCGACGTCCTTGTCCCACTGCAGAGCGTTGAGCAGCCGGTCGGTGCCGGGCACGCGCGAGGTGAAGCCGACCAACCCGTGCGCGCCGGGGGTCAACCCGGTGCCGAAGGAGGTCAGGCTGGTCGCGGTCGTCGACGGCACCCCGGCGGTCGCGGGTGCCTGCTCGGCGAGCAGGCTCGAGAGGAACGGCGCCATGTGCGCGTAGCGCTCGAGCAGCCGGGCTCCGAGACCGTCGACGAGGAGGACGACGTACGCCGGAGCCTCGGGCAGCACCAGCCCGGTCGGCGCATCGGGGATGCTCAGGCCGAGGGCGACGCCGACCGCGGGCACGACGTCACCGAGCGACCGGTCGCCGTACGCCGGCTGGACGAACGCCACCTCAGTGGGGGCTGTGGGTCCGGGCGGACAGCGACTCTGCGAAGGCCAGCAGGCCGGCGACGGCATCGGCGCCGTCGGCGGCAGCAGAGACGCGCAGCGAGAAGTCGTCGGACGCGAGCACCCCGGTGTAGCCGTGGTCGGCATCGCACTGCGGGTCGCTGCAACCGGCCGGCTCCAGGTCGACCCGGCTGACCCCGCCCCAGCCGATCGTCATCACGGCCTCGGCCGGCGGCTGCGGACCTGCGGTCGGGTTGGCGACCATCCGGGTGACGACCACCGAGCGGACCGACGAGAGCCGGATCGCCTCGGTGGAGGTGGACGTGTAGGGCTCGGGCAGCAGGTCGTCGCCCTCGTGCTCGTCGGTGTGGGCGAGGATCAGGCGGCTCGGCGTGAGCACGACGACCGACAGGTGGCGGCGCACCTCGTCACGCTCGAACGTCGGCTCGTGGTGGACGTAGAACGACACCACTTCCTCGCCGGCGACAGCACCGAGCACACCGTCGGCGACGACCTCGGGGTAGTAGCCGGTCCGGTCGATGGCGTCCCTGAGCTCGAGGGTCCGGTCGTGGTCCTCCGTGGTCCTGCTGGTCCGCATGCGTTCAGTCTGTCACGCAGGTCACGACGGCAGGGTGTCGCCCACAGGCCTCGGCATCCGCCGCACGAACCAGTCGGAGCGTGGGTCGGCCACCGGGTCGACCCGGGCGGACGCGGTCAGCACCGTGGCACCGTCCGCGCCGGCGAGCACCAGCGACAGGTCGAGGGCGCTGACCTGGGGCAGGTCGTTCTGGAGCTGGGAGACCCGCTGGATCAGCCGCTCGATCTCGGCGACGTCGACGACCTCGCTGCCGCGGTAGCCGAAGAGCATCGGCGACGACTTGATCTCGCGGACCATCGAGGCCGCGTCGCGCGCGCCCAGCGGCGGGATCCGGTAGGCCTTGTCGGCGAGCAGCTCGGTGAGCGGACCGGCGATGCCGAAGGACAGCACCGGGCCGAAGAGCGGGTCCTCGACGCTGCGGATCGACACGGGCACACCGGGTCGCGAGTTCTTCTGCACCACGAAGCCGGCCCGCTCGGGCTCGGAGATCAGGGCGCCGAGGGAGTCCCAGGCGTCCACCATCTCGTCGGCGTTGTCGATGTTGCGCCACACGTGGGCCTGGTCGGGGCGCTCACGCAGGTGGTCGGCGGTGGCCTTGAGCACGACGTCCCAGCCGAGCGCCTCGCCCGCCTCGACGGCCGCCTCGCGCGAGTCGACCTCACGGGTCTGCCAGAGCTCGATGTCGTACGCCGCGAGCAGCTCGGTCAGCGTCTCGAGGTCGAGGTCGGTGCCCTCGGGGTGCTCGGCGAGGACGTCGCTGACCAGCGTCTTGGCCAGGGCGCTGTCCACCGCCGCAGGATCGACCGGCACCCCGTCGGGCGTCCGCAGCCACACGGCGTACTCGACCACGCGCGCGAGGGCGCGCACGGCCGCCTCCACGCCGGGGTAGGACGGGACCGAGCCGCGACCCGCCGTCGAACCGGCGACGTCGGGCACGCGGAGCAGCTCGGGGACGCCCTCGGCACCGAGGAACGAGGAGACCAGGGGCTTGTCGGACTGCTCGCCGACAGCGGCGAGCACGTTGGCGACGTCCTCGCCCGAGACGTTGATCGGCGGCACGTAGACCGCGACCACCGAGTCGATCTCGGGGTCGTCGATCGCGGCGTCGAGCGCGTCCTCGAAGTCCTCGGCACCGGCCTCGACGCCGAGGGCGATCGACTTGTTGACGACCAGCCCGACCGAGGCCGCGGCGTCGGCGGCGAGCAGCCCGAGCGCGTCGGAGTTGCCGACGATCGCGACCCGGCGACCGCGCGGGAGCGGCTGGTGGGCGAGCAGCTGGGCGACGTCGAACATCTCGTCGAGCGTGTCGACCTGGATCACGCCGGCCTGGCGGAACATCGCGTCGACCGCCGCGGCCGGGGCCGCGATCTTGCGGACCGCGTGGCCCATCGGCACGCCCTGCGTCGTACGCCCGGAGCGCACCGCGATGATCGGCTTGCGCAGCGAGACCCGGCGGGCGATCCGGGAGAACTTGCGCGGGTTGCCGATCGACTCGAGGTAGAGCAGCACGACCTCGGTGGAGTCGTCCTCCTCCCAGTACTGCAGGAGGTCGTTGCCGGAGACGTCGGCGCGGTTGCCGGCGCTGACGAACGTCGAGAGGCCGAGGCCGCGGTTGTAGACCTTCTCCAGGATCGCGGTGCCGAGAGCACCGGACTGGCAGAAGAACCCGGCCCGCCCGCGCGGCGGCATCAGCGGCGACAGCGACGCGTTGAGCGAGACCTTCGCGTCGGTGTTGATGATGCCGAGGCAGTTGGGACCGATCAGCCGCAGGCCGTAGGACCGCGAGAGCCCGACCAGCTTGCGCTGCCGGACGCGGCCCTCCTCGCCGGTCTCGGCGAAGCCGGACGAGATCACGATCAGCCCGTGCACGCCCTTGGCGGCGCAGTCGAGCACGACGTCCTGCACGGACTCGGCAGGCACCGCGACCACCGCCACGTCGACCTCGTCGGGGATGTCGCCGACGGTCTTGTACGTCGGGAGCCCGGAGACCGCGTTCGACGTCGGGTTCACGGCGTAGACCCGGCCGGTGAAGTCGCCGGTGATCAGGTTGCGGACCAGCGCCTGGCCGATCGTCTCCTGGCGGCGGCTGGCGCCGATGACGGCGACCGAGCGGGGGTTGAAGAACTTCTCGATCGACGCGGACTCGGCCCGGTGCTCGCGGCCCATCATCAGCCCGATCGCGGTGTCGGTCGGGTCGATGGAGAACTCGAGCTGCAGCACGCCCTCGTCGTACTCGCTGACGAGGCGGTAGCCCGCGTCGCGGAAGGTCTGGATCATCCGGGAGTTGTCCGGCAGCACCTCGGCGACGAACCGGTCGACGCCGCGCTCGCGGGCGGCCTGCGCGAGGTGCTCGAGCAGCAGCTGACCGATGCCGCGGCCCTGGTGCTGGTCCTCGACGAGGAACGCCACCTCGGCCTCGCCGGGCCGGATGACGTCGTAGCGACCGACCGCGATGATCTTGCCCTGCAGCGTCAGCACGAGCGCGACCCGGTTGATGTGGTCGACGTGGGTGAACCGGTCGACGTCGCGCTCGGAGAGCCGCGGCATCGGCGAGAAGAAGCGGTAGTACTTCGACTGGTCGGACACCCGGGCGTAGAACTCGACGAAGACCTCGCGGTCCTCGGGGCGGATCGGCCGGATGTGCGCGGTGCGACCGTCGCGGAGCAGCACGTCGGCCTCCCAGTGCGCCGGAGGCGGCGGGATCACCAGGTCCGAGGTGATGGGGAAGTCGGTCACGGCACGAATCTAGCCGCTCCTCGGTGGTCGAGCTTGTCGAGACCGATGCGGCGTGCCCCCGAGGTTTCGGTGACCACGCCTTGAAAGAATCACCTCATGGCACGCGGCAAGACGAAGCAGGACCTCCCCGACGACTTCGAGGAGCACATCCTCGACACCGACATCAAGCAAGAGATGGAGTCGTCGTTCCTCGAGTACGCCTACTCCGTCATCTACTCCCGGGCGCTCCCCGACGCCCGCGACGGGCTGAAGCCGGTGCAGCGGCGGATCCTCTACACGATGAACGACATGGGCCTGCGGCCCGATCGCGGTCACGTGAAGAGCGCCCGCGTCGTCGGTGAGGTGATGGGTCGACTGCACCCCCACGGCGACAGCGCGATCTACGACGCCCTGGTCCGGATGGCCCAGCCCTGGTCGATGCGGCTGCCGATGATCGACGGGCACGGCAACTTCGGCTCGCCCGACGACTCCCCCGCCGCGATGCGCTACACCGAGTGCCGGATGGCGCCGCCCGCGGTGGCGATGACCGCCTCGATCGACGAGGACACCGTCGACTTCAAGCCCAACTACGACGGCCGCGAGACCGAGCCGTCGGTGCTGCCCGTCGGCGATCCCCAACCTGGTCGTCAACGGCACCACCGGCATCGCCGTCGGCATGGCCACCAACTGCGCCCCCCACAACCTGGTCGAGGTCGTCCAGGCGCTGCGCCACCTGATCACCCACCCGAAGTCGGGCGTCGACGACCTGATGCGCTTCATCCCCGGACCGGACCTGCCGACCGGCGGCAAGATCGTCGGGCTCGACGGCATCCGCGACGCCTACGAGACCGGACGCGGCTCCTTCCGGATGCGCGCCACCGCCCGGATCGAGTCGATCACCAACCGGCGCAAGGGCATCGTCGTCACCGAGCTGCCGTACGGCGTCGGCACCGAGAAGGTCATCGAGCGGATCAAGGTCCTGGTCCAGGGCAAGAAGCTCCAGGGCATCTCCGACGTCAAGGACCTCACCGACCGCTAGCACGGCCTGCGGCTGGTCATCGAGGTCAAGAACGGCTTCGTCCCCGAGGCGCTCCTCGAGCAGCTCTACCGGCAGACCCCGATGGAGGACTCCTTCGGCATCAACGCCGTCGCGCTCGTCGACGGCCAGCCGCGCACGCTCTCGCTCAAGGAGATGCTCGAGGTCTTCCTGGAGCACCGCTTCGACGTCGTACGCCGCCGCTCGCTCTTCCGCCGTCGCAAGGCCGCCGACCGGCTGCACCTCGTCGACGGGCTGCTGCTCGCGATCATCGACATCGACGAGGTCATCCAGCTGATCCGCTCCTCCGACAACGCCGCGGCGGCCAAGGAGCGCCTGATCGAGGTCTTCGACCTCAGCGAGATCCAGGCCGACTACATCCTCGACATGCCGCTGCGCCGGCTGACGAGGTTCTCCAGGATCGAGCTCGAGAAGGAGAAGTCCGAGCTCGAGAAGATCATCGAGGACCTCGACGCGATCCTCGGCGACGAGAAGCTGCTGCGGAAGGTCGTCTCCGACGAGCTCGCCGAGGTGGCGAAGACCTACGGCACCCCGCGCCGCACGGTGCTGCTGGAGTCGTCCGGCACCACCGTGACGGCGACGGCCACGCCCCTCGAGGTCGCCGACGACCCGTGCTTCGTCTACCTGTCCTCGACCGGCCTGCTGGCGCGTACGGCGAACGCCGAGCAGCCGGGCGAGGGCGGTGGCCGCGCCAACCACGACGTGGTCATCTCGGCGGTCCGCGCGACGGCCCGCGGCGAGGTCGGCGGCCTGACCAGCGCCGGTCGGCTGGTCAAGATCGGCGTCCTCGAGCTGCCGCAGCTCCCCGACACCGCCAACGACCCGCACCTCGCGGGCGGCCTGCCGGTCAGCGAGATCCTGTCGCTGGAGCCCGGCGAGCGCCTGCTCGGGCTCTGCACGCTCGCGACCGACGGCCCCGGGCTCGCGCTCGGCACCCGCCAGGGCACCGTCAAGCGGGTCAACCCCGAGGTCCTCGGGCGCGACGACTGGGAGGTCGTCCGGCTCGACGACGGCGACGAGGTCGTCGGCGTGGTCGAGCTGACCACCGGTCGCGAGACGCTCTGCTTCGTCACCTCCGACGCCCAGCTGCTGCACTTCGGCGCCGACGGCGTCCGCCCCCAGGGTCGCTCCGGCGGCGGCATGGCCGGCGTCCGCCTCACGGCCGGTGAGCGCGTGGTCTGGTTCGGCGTGGTCGACCCCGATGCCCCCGAGGGCTCGGTCGTCGTCACCGCGTCCGGCTCCTCGACGGCGCTGCCCGGCACCGAGCCGGGTGCGGTCAAGGTGACCCCGTTCGACGAGTACCCGCCCAAGGGCCGGGCGACCGGCGGCGTGCGCTGCCACCGCTTCCTCAAGGGCGAGGACACCCTGGTCTTCGCCTGGGTCGGCAGCGCGCCGGCCCGGGCGGCGGCCGCCAGCGGTGCGCCGATCGAGCTGCCCGAGGCCACCGGTCGACGCGACGGGTCCGGCGTCCCGGGCAGCCAGCCGATCGCGGCCTGC
Organism: uncultured Actinomycetota bacterium; assembly: GCA_963696245.1. GTDB lineage: Bacteria > Actinomycetota > Actinomycetes > Propionibacteriales > Nocardioidaceae > Nocardioides. Next base: position 204,815 of record CAVOJM010000003.1, on the reverse strand, counting down.
GCGGGCCCGGTCGCCGTCCGGGTGCGGTGTGTCAGGCTGACCGGGTGCGCACCCACACGCGGCTCGCGGCCGCCGTACTCGCCACTGCCCTCTCGCTGACCGCCTGCGGCGGCTCGGACTCGGGCGGTGGCGGTGCCAGCGGCACGCCCGAGGAGGTGCTCGCCGAGGCGAAGACGACCCTCGACGAGACCAGCGGCGTCAACCTGACCCTGTCGACCGACGACCTGCCCGACGGCGTCACCGGCGTCGAGAAGGCGGAGGGCGTCGGCACCCACGCGCCGGCGTTCGACGGCACGATCACCGTCGTCGCTCAGCGGCCAGGCCTTCGAGGTGCCGGTGATCGCGGTCGACGACAAGGTCTACGCCCAGATCCCGCTCACTCCCGGCTGGCAGGACATCGACCCCGGCGACTACGGCGCACCCGACCCGGCCCAGCTGATGAGCACCGATCAGGGCTTCTCCTCCCTGCTGCCTGCCACCAAGGACCTCGAGAAGGGCGAGAGCGTCCGCGGCGGCGAGGACAACAAGGAGGTGCTCACCGAGTACACCGGCACCGTCAGCAGCGACACCGTCAAGAACGTCATCCCGACCGCGTCGGGCGACTTCGAGGCGACCTACACCATCACCGACGACGGCGAGCTGCGCTCGGCGGAGCTGACCGGCGTCTTCTACCCCGACTCGGAGTCGATGACCTACACCGTGACCTTCGAGGACTACGGCACCGACAAGGACATCACCGCGCCGTGACCCGCTCGCCGCGAGTGCTGCTCGCGCTGGCCGCGGTCGCCGTGGCGTTCGCCGCGGCCGACACCTACGTCGTCGTGCTGGCGCTGCCGGACATGATGGCGAGCGCCGGGATCCCGGTCGACCAGCTCCAGCGCGCTGCGCCGATCGTCTCGGGCTTCCTGCTCGGGTACGTCGCGATGCTGCCGCTGATCGGCCGGATCGCCGACCTGCGCGGGCGGGTGCCGGTGCTGGTCGCCGCGCTGCTGGTCTTCGCCCTCGGCTCGCTGGTCACCGCGCTCGCCTACGACATGCCGAGCATGGTGGTCGGGCCGGTTCCTCCAGGGCGTCGGTGGTGGCGGCCTGGTGCCGGCCACGCTGGCCCTGGTCGCCGACCTCTACCCGGCCCAGCGCCGCGGCGTACCTCTCGGCATCGTCTCGGCCGTCCAGGAGCTCGGCAGCGTGATCGGCCCGCTCTTCGGCGCCGTGATCCTCGCCGTCGCCGACTGGCGCACGATCTTCCTGATCAACCTGGTCGTCGGCCTCGTCCTCGCCGTTCGCGTTGGTCGAGCAGCGAGCGCCAGGGCGAGCCGTATCGAGACCCCGCAGCGGCCGATGCTTCGACTGGATCGGACTGATCCTCGCCCTGGTCGTGCTCGTGACCGGCGTCCTGGTCTTCGTCGAACCCAGCCAGCTGATGCGCGACCTGACCTGGGGCCAGCTGTTCATCCCGGTCGTCGGCGACAGCCGCTGGCTGACCCCGCTCGGCCTGACCGCGATCGGCGCGTTCGTGCTGCTCGTGGTGCGCTGCGCGACCGCAGCGCACCCGCTCGTCGACGTCCGCGGCTGGTCGCGCACCCTGCGCGAGGCCGACCTGGTCGGTGCGCTGTTCCTCGGCCTGGCCCTGGCCGGCGTGATCCTGGCCTTCGCGACCGCCGACCCGAAGGTGCAGGTCTTCTCCGACCAGGGGGTCTGGTACCTCCTCGGCTCGGCGCTCGCGACGGTCGCCTTCGTCGTCCACCTGCGCCGGACCGCCGATCCCCTGGTGCCGGCCGGCGCCCTGCGCCGTACGCCGGCCTGGGGCGCGATGCTGGTCAGCTTCTTCGTCGGCGCCGCGCTGATCGCCGCCCTGATCGACATCCCGCTCTTCGCCCGCACCACGGTCTACCCGAGCTCCCAGCTGATGGCCGCGCTGGTCCTGGTCCGCTTCCTGGTCGCGCTGCCGGTCGGTGCGGTGGTCGGCGGCTACCTGACCCACCGGTTGCCGGCCGGCGTGGTCACGGCCGTCGGGATGGCGCTGGCCGCGATCGGCTTCCTGCTGATGGCGCAGTGGGACATCGAGAGCCTCGACCACGCCTCGTCGACCGTGCCGCTGCTCATCGGTGGCTTCGGCTTCGGGCTGGCGCTGGCTCCCGTGAACGCCGCCGTGCTGGCCAGCACCGACGACGACGTCCACGGCCTGGCGAGCGCCTTCGTGGTGGTCTCCCGGATGGTCGGGATGCTGGTCGGCATCTCGGCGCTGACCACGATCGGGCTGCGCCGCTACTACGCCGAGCAGGCCGACGTACCCACCGCCCGTGAGGTCTGCGACGGCGCGAGCCGCTGCTCGGAGTTCACCCACCTGCTCAAGGTCGCCGGCATCGCCCAGGAGCACACCGTCTTCACCGGTGCGGCGGTCTGCGCGGCCGTGGCGGGCGTGCTCGCCCTGATGCTCTTCCGCAGCGCCGCCACCCGCGGCGTCTCGACCGGCGACCTGCTGCGCTCCGCGGGCTGACGACCGTTGGCTAACCGTCGCGGCCGTGGACGACTTCGACGACCTGCTCGCCGCCAACCGCGAGTTCGCCGCGACTTCGCCTCGCCGGCTTCGACGGCATCGCCCACGCCGGCGTCGCCATCGTGACCTGCATGGACTCGCGGATCGACCCGCTGCGGATGGTCGGCCTGAAGCCCGGCGACGCCAAGATCTTCCGCAACCCCGGGCGGCCGGGTCACGCCCCAGGCGCTCGAGGCGCTGGTGCTCGGCGTCCACCTGCTCGCGCGTCGAGCGGATCCTGGTCATCCCGCACACCCGCTGCGCGATGGCCACCAACACCGAGAGCGAGCTGCGCGAGAAGGTCGGTGAGTCCGCCGGCCTGGACGCCTCCTGGCAGCCGTTCCACGTGGTCGACGGACCAGGTGGCGGCGCTCGGTGAGGACGTGCACAAGGTCCGCTCGCACCCGCTGATCCCCGACACCGGTCCTCGTCGGCGGGTTCATGTACGACGTCGACACCGGGCTGCTCGACCAGCGCGATCTGAGTGCCGCTCAGGAGGTCGGCGTCCGTCGACCACGGAGGAGAAGCACCGCCTCGGCGAGGGCTGACGCTCAGACGCCCCGCGCCAGGTGCGGCACACTCAGCTCTTGAGGAGTCACTCGAGAGAGGGATGACGATGGCGACGCTGCTCTCGGTGAACGTCGGAATGCCGAAGGACGTGCCGTGGCGCGGCCGGACCGTGCACACCGGCGTCTGGAAGAGCCCGGTCGCGGGACCCCAGATGGTGCGCCGGCTCAACATCGACGGCGACGGTCAGGGCGACCTCGGCGGCCACGGCGGCGAGCAGCGTGCCGTGCTGGTCTACCAGGCCGACTCCTACCGGCACTGGGAGGAGTTCTTCGGGCGCGACCTGGAGTACGGCGTCTTCGGGGAGAACTTCACCGTCGACGGGCTCGGCGACGACGAGGTGTGCATCGGGGACCGCTACCGGATCGGCGAGGCCGAGTTCGAGGTCACCCAGCCCCGGGTCACCTGCTTCCGGGTGGCCATGCGACTCGAGGAACCCGCGCTCCCGTCGCTCCTCGTGGCCAACCACCGGCCCGGCTTCTACCTCCGGGTCCTGCGCGAGGGCCACGTGCGCGCCGGCGACTCGATCGTCTTGTCGCGGCGCGGCCCGCACTCGATGACGGTGGCCGAGATCGACGCGTTGCTCTACCTGCCGGGCCACGAGGCCGACCGCCTTCGGTCGGCCGTCGACATCGCGGCCCTCAGCCCGGGCTGGCACCAGTCGTTCCTCGACATGCTCGAGCCCGAGCAGACGGCGCCTGCCGGCGTACCGACCGCACCGCCGCCGGCCTGGCCCGGGTTCCGTGCCCTGACGGTGGTCGAGGTCGTGGTCGAGAGCGCCTCGGTGACCTCCTTCGTCCTGGCGGGCGACCGGCCGCTGCCGGCGTTCGAGGCAGGTCAGTACGTCACCCTCCGGGTGGCCGGAGCCGGCGACCCCGCTCCCGTGCGGTCCTACTCGCTCTCGAACGTCGAGATCGACGGTCGCTACCGCATGAGTGTCAAGCGAGAGGACCGACGGGGTCGTCAGCGCCTACCTGCACTCCCACGTCCGGCCAGGCGACCTGGTCGACGTCGCGGCGCCCCGTGGGTCGTTCGTGCTCGACGACGGCGCGGACCCCGTGCTGCTGATCTCCGCGGGCATCGGGCTCACGCCGGTCCTGGCGATGCTGCACCGGCTCGTCGACGAGCACAGCGGCCGAGAGGTCTGGTGGATCCACACCACCCGCGACGTCCGCACGCGGGCGTTCACCGACGAGGGCGGGGCCCTCCTCGCCCGGCTGCCGGCGGCCCGGTCGAGTCGTCTACTACACCCGGCCGGACGGGCCGGTCGCGACCGACGCCGGCGTCCGGGTCGGACGCCTGACCGCGACGGAGCTCGCCGGTCTGGGCGTCCCCACCGACGCCCACGCCTACGTCTGCGGCCCCGAGCCGTTCATGGACGACGTCACCGCGGCGCTCGGCGCCCTCGGGCTCGACCCCCAGCGCGTGCACACCGAGAGGTTCGGGTCCAGGTCAGCGATCAACCCCGGTGTCGTCGGCGTCGCGCTGCCCGCTCCCCACCCTCCGGTCGACGACCCCGGCGGCGGGCCACCCGTCACGTTCGGGCGCTCGGGGGTCACCACCGCCTGGTCGGAGCAGTACGGCTCCGTTCTCGAGCTCGCCGAGGCCTGCGACGTACCGACCCAGTGGTCATGTCGCACCGGTGTCTGCCACACCTGCGTCACCCCGGTGCTGTCCGGCGAGGCGGCGTACGTGACCCCACCGCTCGAGCCGCCCGGCAGTGACGAGCTGCTCATCTGCGTGGCCCGGCCGACCACGGAGCTGGTGCTCGACCTCTGAGCGCGTCAGGCGTCGAGCGCCTCGACGTCGACCTCGTAGGCACCCTGCACGATGAACTCCTTGCGCGGCGCGACGTCGGAGCCCATCAGCAGCTCGAAGACGTTGGCGGCCGCGTCGGCGTCGTCGATCGTGAGCCGGCGCAGGGTCCGGTGGCGCGGGTCCATGGTGGTCTCGGCCAGCTGGTCGGCGTCCATCTCACCGAGGCCCTTGTAGCGCTGGGGGGTGTCCTTCCAGCGGATGTTCTTCTTCTTGAGCTCGGCCAGCGTGCGCTGCAGCTCGGCGTCGGAGTAGGTGTAGACGTACTTGTCCATCCCCTTCTTGGGGTTGGAGATCTCGATCCGGTGCAGCGGCGGGACGGCGGTGTAGACGCGCCCGTCGGCGATCAGGTCGGGCATGTACTTGTAGAACAGCGTGGCCAGCAGGCAGCGGATGTGGGCGCCGTCGGAGTCGGCGTCGGCCATGAAGATGATCCGGCCGTAGCGACGGGCCTCGAGGTCGAAGGTGCGACCGGAGCCGGCGCCGACGACCTGGATGATCGAGGCGCACTCGGTGTTCTTCAGCATGTCGCCGACCGAGGCCTTCTGGACGTTGAGGATCTTGCCGCGGATCGGCAGCAGCGCCTGGAACTCCGAGTTGCGGGCCAGCTTGGCGGTGCCGAGCGCGGAGTCTCCCTCGACGATGAACAGCTCGGTGCGCTCGTTGTCGGCCGCGCGGCAGTCGGCGAGCTTCGAGGGCAGCGCCGAGGACTCCAGGGCGTTCTTCCGCCGCTGGGTCTCCTTGTGCTGGCGGGCCGCGATCCGGGTCTTGGCCGCGCCGGCGACCTTCTCCATGACCAGCTTGGCCTGGGCCTTCTCGGCGCGCTTGGTGGAGGTGAGGAACTTCTTCAGCTCCGCGGCGACCACCTTGCGTACGACGGTGCGCGCGGCCGGCGTGCCGAGGATCTCCTTGGTCTGACCCTCGAACTGCGGCTCGGCGAGTCGCACGGTCACGACCCCGGTCAGGCCCTCGAGGACGTCGTCCTTGGTGACGTCGTCGTCGTTGACCTTGAGGACCTTGGCGGCCTTCATCGCGTCGTTGAAGGTGCGGGTGATCGCCTGCTCGAAGCCGCTGACGTGGGTGCCGCCCTTGGGCGTCGCGATCACGTTGACGAAGGAGCGCAGCGTGGTGTCGTAGCCGGTGCCCCAGCGCACGGCGACGTCGACGTGCAGCTCGCGCTCGACCTCCTGCGGGGTCATGTGGCCCTTGTCGTCGAGCAGCGGCACCGTCTCGGTGAAGGTGTCGGAGCCCTGCAGCCGGACGATGTCGGTGACCGGCTCGTCGGGCGCGAGGAAGTCGGTGAACTCCGCGATGCCGCCGTCGTGGCGGAACTTCTCCTCGACCGGCTGCTCGCCGCGCTGGTCGCGGATCACCAGCTCGAGCCCGGGCACGATGAACGACGTCTGCCGGGCGCGCCCGATCAGCTCGTCGAAGACGAAGTCGGCGTCCTTGGTGAAGATCTGGCGGTCCGGCCAGAAGCGGATGCGGGTGCCGGACTTGCCCTTGGCGACGCGAGGTCCCTTGCGGGTGAGGCCCGACCTCGGCTCGAACGCCGCGGCCGGCCCGTCGCCGGTGAAGACGCCCGGGGCGCCGCGGTGGAAGGAGATGCCCTGCTGGGACGGCGAGCGGTCGACGTCGACGTCCATCCGCGTCGACAGCGCGTTGACGACCGACAGACCGACACCGTGCAGGCCGCCGGTGGCGACGTACGAGCCGCCGCCGAACTTGCCGCCCGCGTGCAGCTTGGTCGCCACGACCTCGACACCGGTGAGCCCGGTCTTGGGCTCCTTGTCGGTCGGGATGCCGCGACCGTCGTCGTGCACCTCGGCGGAGCCGTCGGGGTGGAGCGTCACCTCGACCCGGTGAGCGGCGCCCGCCAGCGCCTCGTCGACGCCGTTGTCGATGATCTCCCACAGGCAGTGCATGAGCCCGCGCGTGTCGGTCGAGCCGATGTACATCCCGGGACGCTTGCGCACCGCCTCCAGGCCCTCGAGGACGAGGAGATGCGCCGCGTTGTACGTGTTGTCGATCGTGGGGCTCCTGCTGCTGGAAATCTGATCGTTACGTCGACTCCGAATCTACCTGCGACACGCCGAGGCCCGATGAAGGCTCGCCTGCCAGACCCAGGTCTACCGTGGTGAGCACTTCCCCGAGCAGCACTCGCGCAGCAGCACAGCACCAGCAGCACGAGCAGCAGCCAAGCAGGGCAGCACCAGCACCAATGCGTGGTCACGTCACGATGTGGACACGATCGCTTCTCGGGTCGTTCGAACTGCAACGCGACGCCGGTCTCGAGCGTCACACTCAGCAAAGATCATCGTTCTCTTCGCAAGTCGGCTACCAAGGCATGGATTTCTGCCGATGAGGGAAGAGACACCATGATTGGATGACGTGTCGAGCACCACGCAGCACGGCCGGGAATCTTGGATCCCCTCGCTACGTTGTGTCAGACACCGAGGCAGAGAAGAAATGAGGCCGATGTGACCACTGCAGTTGCCCCAAGCACCGCGGCGCTGACCGCTGCGGACCGATGCGACCGTTGCGGAGCTCAGGCCTACCTCCGCGTAGAGCTCCAGTCCGGTGGCGAGCTCCTCTTCTGCGCCCACCACGCACGTGAGCACGGCGACAAGCTCAAGGAGATCGCCGCCAACGTCGTCGACGAGACCCACAAGCTCTCCAGCACCCCGGCCAGCGCGCCCGACGCGGAGATCTGAACCCAAGCAACCGCTCGACGGCCCCGGACCACGGTCCGGGGCCGTCGGCATTTCCGGACCGTGCAGGGTGTCCGCCGTGACCTGACCGAAGTGCTCGTCGCCGTGGTGATCGCGGTCGGCCTGCTCGGCATCGTGGTGCCGATCCTGCCCGGCTCGGTGCTCGTCGTCGGAGCCGTACTGGTCTGGTCCTGGTCGGTCGGCGGCGCCACCGCCTGGACCGTCTTCGGCATCGTCGCCGCGCTGGTGGTCGCCGGCGCCGTCGTGAAGTACGTCGTGCCGGGTCGGCGGCTCCAGCTCGCCGGGATCCCGGCCTCGACGCAGTGGATCGGCGTCGGCCTGGGCGTGATCGGCTTCTTCGTCGTCCCGGTCATCGGCCTCTTCATCGGCTTCGTGCTCGGCGTCTACCTGGCCGAGCTGCGCCGGGTCGGCTCGACCGAGGCCTGGCCGTCGACGATCCACTCGCTCAAGGCGCTCGGGCTGAGCATCGTGATCGAGCTCGTGGCCGCCGTGCTGGCCACCTTCGTCTGGGTCGCCGGGGTGATCGCCACATGAGCATCCTGCTGTCCCTGCTCGCGGCCGCGTCGTACGGCCTGGGCGACTTCAACGGCGGCTGGTTCTCGCGGCGCGGCGGCGCCTGGGCGGTCTCGCTGGTCGCCCAGCTCGGGGGTACGGCGATGGTGCTGGTCGTCGTCCTCTTCACCGGTGGCTCCCCCACCGGTACCGACCTCGCCTGGGCGGTCCTGGCCGGCGTCGGCAACGGCTTCGGTACGGCGTTCCTCTACCGCGGGCTCGCGTCGGGCCGGATGGGCGTGGTCGCCCCGGTCTCGGGCGTCGGTGCCGTGGTGGTCCCGGTCATCGTCGGCGTCGCCACCGGCGAGCGCCCCGAGCTGCTCGTCTGGGTCGGCATCGTGCTCGCGCTGCCCGCCATCTGGCTGGTCTCGCGCGAACCCGTCGACGGCGGCGACCTCGGGTCCGGCCTGACCGACGGCATCCTGGCCGGACTCGGCTTCGGCACGCTCTTCGCGGCGCTGGCCCAGATCCCGAAGGATGCCGGCTACCTGCCGCTCGCGCTCAACCAGCTGATCGCGGGCGGGGCGATCATCGTCGTCGCCATGGCCCTCCGCTCCCCCTGGGTGCCCCGCAACCGCTACGCCCTGGGCGGCCTGCTCAGCGGCCTCCTCGGCTCGCTCGCGACCGGCCTGTTCCAGGTCGCGACCCACGGCGGTCACCTGACCGTGGCGGCGGTCATCACGTCGCTCTACCCGGCGTTCACGATCCTGCTCGCCGCCCTGGTGCTGCACGAGCGCGTGCACCGCGCCCAGGCGATCGGGCTCGGGATGTGTGCGTGCGCGGTCGTTCTGGTCGCCGCCGGCTGAGTCGGGCAGTAGGGTCCGGCGCGTGGACGACCTCGTCTCTCGGACTGCGGCGGCGCTGACCGGTGAGATGACCGGCCTCGCCGACCACCTCGTCGAGCGCATGCTGCACGAGATCCCCGAGCTCGACGGCGATCCCGCACTCACCGACCTGCTGCGTGTCAGCGTGGCCGACAACATCCGGCTCGCCATGGAGCGGTTCTCCTCCGGAGAGCGGCGCGCGGAGACACCCGCGAGCGCGCTCGCCTACGCGCGCCGCCTCGCCCAGCGGGGAGTGCCGGTCAGCGCCCTGCTGCGCGCCTACCGCCTCGGCCAGGCCGAGTGCCAGCAGCTGATGATCGAGGCGTTCGCGCGCGACACCGACGACCCGGCGGCGATCGTGGCGGCCACCGTGGAGTTCTCGGCGGCGACGTTCGCCTACATCGACGGGATCTCCGAGCAGGTCGTGCAGGCCCACGCCGACGAGCGCCGGCAGTGGCTGCAGGGTCAGCCGGCGGCACGCACCGCCCAGGTCACCACCGTCCTGGCCGGAGACGCGCTCGAGGTCGGCCAGGCCGAGCGCCTGCTCGGCTACGAGCTCGGGCAGACCCACCTCGGCCTGGTGGGGTGGTGCGACACCGGCCACGACGCCGACCTGGAGCGCGAGGTACGCCGGGTCGCCGTCGACCTCGGCTGCCACCGCGAACCCCTCGTCGTCGCGCCCGACGCCGCCACCGTCTGGGCCTGGCTGCCACTGCCTGTCCGGCGCCGATCCGCACACGGTCACGAGCCGCCCGGGAGTACGCCTCGGGGTCGGCGAGCCCGCCACCGGCGTCACCGGCTTCCGGACGACCCACCGGCAGGCGCTGGCCGCCCGCGCGGTCGCCCTGGGCGCTGACGAGGGCGCCCGGACGCAGGTCACGACGTACGCCGAAGCCGGGCCTGGTCGCCCTGCTGCGCACCGATCTGGCCGACCTCGCCGCGTGGGTGCAGGGGGTGCTCGGCGGTCTCGCGACCGACGACGAGGCACACGCGCGACTCCGCGAGACGGTCCGCGTGCTGCTCGCCCACCAGGGCAGCCACACGGCAGCCGCGGCCGAGCTGTCCCTGCACCGCAACACCGTGCTCTACCGCGTACGCCGCGCCGAGGAGTCCCGCGGCCGTCCGCTCGACGACGGACGCCTCGACCTCGAGGTCGCGCTGCTCGTGTGCCGGCTGCTCGGCCGCCGCGTCTTGTGCTGAGAGCACAACGTCGCGCTCCGACGTCGTGCTGACGGCAGGATGCCGCGTGACGGGCGCCACACCTAGCGTCCCGAGCATGGGATTCCTCCAGCCGAACCTCCCCGAGCTCGACCTCGACGCCTGGCGCGCCGGCACCCGTGCCGAGCGGATGAAGCCGATGGCCCGGCACGTCGCCGAGATCGGCTTCGGCACCCCCGACGTGGTCTTCCTGATGTACGTCCTCAAGATCGGCCTCTACGTCGGCGGCGGGCTCGCGCTTCGCGCTGGCTGACGCTCCCGGCGTCGACCGAGATGACCGCCGTCATCGCCTTCCAGAAGGTCGTGCTCTGGACGCTGCTCTTCGAGGTGGTCGGGCTCGGCTGCGGCTTCGGCCCGCTCAACCTGCGGATGATGCCGCCGCTCGGCTCGTTCCTCTACTGGCTGCGGCCCGGCACGATCCGGCTGCCTCCGTGGCCGGGCCGCGTCCCGCTGACCCGCGGCACCCGTCGTACGCCGATCGACGTCGCGCTCTACGCCGCCCTGCTGCTCACCACGCTCTGGGCGCTGCTCTCCCCGGGCCCGGTCGTCGAGCGTGAGCGGGTCGCGGCGGTGCTGATCGCGCTGGCGCTGATCGGGCTGCGCGACAAGGTGATCTTCCTGGCGGCCCGCGCCGAGGTCTACGGCACGCTGGCCGTCACCTTCCTGCTCACCGACGCCGACCTGGTCGTGGCCGCCAAGCTGGTGATGCTGGCGATCTGGTGGGGTGCCGCGACCTCGAAGCTCAACAAGCACTTCCCCTACGTCGTGCAGGCGATGATGAGCAACAGCCCGGTGCTGCGCTCCAGCCGGCTCAAGCGGAAGTTCCACCGCGACTTCCCCGACGACCTGCGGCCGTCCTGGCATCGCCGACACGCTCGCCCACGGCGGCACGGTCGTGGAGTTCGCCGTCCCGCTGGTGCTCTTCCTCTCGCACGGCGGCTGGGTGACGACGGTGGCCGCGGTCGTGATGATCGCGTTCCACCTGCAGATCCTGACCAGCTTCCCGATGGGCGTGCCGCTGGAGTGGAACGTCTTCATGATCTTCGGGATCCTCACGCTCTTCGTCCACGACGCGTCGTACGGCCTGGGCGACGTCACGACCTGGTGGCCGATCCTGCTGCTGATGGCGGTGGTCGTCGGCACCGTCGTGCTCGGCAACCTCGCGCCGAAGCGGGTCTCCTTCCTCCCGGGCATGCGCTACTACGCCGGCAACTGGGACACGTCCTTCTGGTGCTTCACGCGAGACCGGCGCTGGCCAAGCTCGACGCCGGCACCGTGAAGGCGTCGCTGCTCCCCCACCAGCAGCTCGAGAAGATCTACGGCGCCCGAGGAGGCCGAGATCCCGCAGTTCACTCGGCTACGCGTTCCGCGCGATGCACAGCCACGGCCGGGCGCTCTTCACGCTGATCCCGCGGGCGCTGAGCGACCGCGACGAGGACGACTACCGGGTGATCGACGGGCGAGCTCGTCGCCGGGACCGTGCTCGGCTGGAACTTCGGCGACGGCCACCTCCACGACGAGCAGCTGATCGCCGCGCTCCAGGAGCGCTGCGACTTCGCGCCAGGGCGACGTCCGCGTCGTGCTCCTCGAGGCGCAGCCGATCCACCGGCAGACGCAGCAGTACCGCCTGGTCGACGCCGCCACCGGCGAGCTCGAGCGTGGGTACGTCGAGGTCGCCGACATGTGCGCGCGCCAGCCGTGCGACACGGACGTACCCGTGCACGTCACCAGCGCACGCCGTACGGCAGAGTCGGGGGCATGACTCCGGACGCCGTCGTCGTCGGCTCGGGCCCCAACGGGCTCGCGGCCGCCGTCACGCTCGCCCAGCGCGGGCTGTCGGTCACCGTCCTCGAGGCGCGCGACACGATCGGCGGCGGCACCCGCACCGAGGAGCTGACCGCTGCCGGGCGTCCTGCACGACGTCTGCTCGGCGATCCACCCTTCGGTGTCGGCTCGCCGTTCTTCTCCTCGCTGCCGCTGGCCGACCACGGCCTGGTGTGGCGCTGGCCGGAGATCGACGCTGGCGCACCCGCTCGACGACGGTACGGCGGGGGTGCTGCGCGGCTCGGTCGACGACACCGCCGCGGGTCTCGGGGTCGACGGCGACCGGTGGCGCGGGGTCTTCGGGCCGCTGGTGGAGCGCTACGACACGCTCGCCCCGGAGGTGCTCGGCCCGATCGTGCACCTGCCGTCCCACCCGGTCCAGCTGGCCCGGTTCGGGCTCCGGGCCGGGCTGCCGGCGACGGTCCTCGCCCGGCGCTTCCGCACCGAGACGGCCCGGGCGCTGTTCGGCGGCTGTGCGGCCCACATCTGCCGACCCCTCGACCGACCGCTGACCGCCGCGGTCGGGACGATGCTGATCACCGCCGGCCACCGCGGCGGCTGGCCGGTCGCCGAGGGCGGCTCGCGCGCGATCACCGACGCCCTGGCCAGCCTGCTGCGCTCCCTGGGCGGGACCATCGAGACCGGCGTCCGGGTCACGATCGATGGCCGACCTGCCACCGGCACGCACCCGCATCTTCGACACCACGCCGACCGCGTTCGCCGAGATCGCGGGGCTGAAGCCGCCGCGGTGGCGCTACGGCTACTCGGCGTACAAGCTCGACCTCGCCGTCGAGGGAGGTGTCCCCTGGACCGCCGAGGACGCTCGCAAGGCGGGCACCGTCCACCTGGGCGGCACCTTCGCCGAGATCGCCGAGCGCCGAGGCCGAGGTCGCCCGCGGGCGGATGCCCGAGCGTCCCTTCGTGCTGGTCGGTCAGCAGTACCTCGCCGACCCGACCCGCTCGGCCGGCGACGTGCACCCGGTGTGGGCCTACGCGCACGTGCCGCACGGGTACGCCGGCGACGCGACCGAGGCCGTCCTCGCCCAGCTCGAGCGGTTCGCCCCCGGCGTACGCGAGCGGATCGTCGCCACCCACGTGACCGACCCGGCCGGCTTCGCGGCGTACAACGCCAACTACGTCGGCGGCGACATCGCCGCCGGAGCCACGACGGTGCGCCAGCTGGTCGCGCGGCCCCGGCTCCGGGACCCCTACGCGACCGCTGTCCCCGGCGCGTTCCTCTGCTCGGCATCGACCCCGCCCGGCCCGGGTGTGCACGGCATGTGCGGCCACCTGGCCGCCCTGCGGGCTTTGGAACCACGCGGCGCCTGACCGCAGTACTGTCCCGACCACCATGTCGTCGCCCAGCCCGGTCCTCCCCACGACGCCGACCCGTCGCGAGATCCTTCACCTCTCGATCGACGGCGCCGGCCCGATCATCGCCTTCGTGGTCGGCAACCAGGTCTCGGGCGTGACCGCCGGCGCGATCGCAGCGGTCGCCGTGGCCGTCGTGATCGCGGCGATCCGCTGGGTGCGTGGAGAGCCGAAGAAGGTCGTCATCGGCGCCACCCTGCTCATCTGCCTGCTCGCGCTGACCGCGACCCTGACCGGAGAGGGACGCAACTTCTTCCTGCCCGAGCTCGCCTTCAACGTCGTGATGCTGGTCGTCTTCGTGATCAGCGTGCTCATCGGACGCCCGGCGACCGCGGTCGTCTGCAGCGCGATCCGACTCGAGGAGCCGCGCTCCTGGACCATCCCCGACCGGCGGCGCGTGCACTACCGCCTGACGTGGGTGTGGATCGCGATGTGGGTGCTCCACGTGGTCGTGGTCGGCGTCTTCTACGTCGCCGACTCCGTGGTCTGGCTCGGCGTCGTCAGCACCGTCATCAACAAGCCGACGATCGTCGCGATGATCGTCGCGACCGGCGTGGTGGCCCGGCGCGGCAAGGGCGATCAGTCGCTGGTGAGCCAGCCCGTGTAGGACCGCGGCGCACCGAGCCAGTCGGTGATCGGGTGGGAGGCGTCGTACTCGTCCTGCATCCGCACGCTGATCCGCACCCGGCTGGGATCGTCGAGGCAGGAACGGTCCACCTTGAACGCGAGCACGTCGTCGGCGAAGTCGAGCGCGACGGCGTGGTCGCAGGTCAGCGGCTCCCCCACCGGCTTGCCGTGCTTCATCTTCACGAGCTGGTAGTCCATGCCCTCCTGCAGGCCGCTGACCAGGCGGAACTCCGGTCCTGACCGAGCGGCGCGGGTGTCGAGCAGGATCGCAAGGGTCGCCGGACCCTCCTCGGAGGTGCGGCGCAGATCGGTGAAGCGCACGTTGACCTTGACCCGCGTGGGGCCGTGCTTGACGCTCACGTGGCGGATGTCGGTCAGCGACCCGCTGGCGTCGGCGGGGTCGTCGTACGCCGCCCGCACGGCTGCGGCAGGCGCGACGGCCAGCGCCACGATCGACAGGGCTGCCGTCACGGCAGCGGGGACCCGAGTCCTGAGATTCAACGTCTGCTCCTTGGTCGGCTGTCCTTGAGACTCCTCCGCGAGCCGTTCGGTTGCAAACCGCAACGAGATCCGGCGAGCGAGAGCGTGCGCTCCGCGGCGCCACGACGATGAAGGGCGTCAGCACGTTCGACTACGACTTCACGCAAACCGTCGACGGATTGAGCTACTGCCCCGGTGCCTACGAGGACCAGGACTGACGTTCAACCCACCGCGACCGGCAGGCTGATCGGTCCGCGGATCAGGGTCGCGTTGCGTCGTCGTACGGCGCCTGCGCGCCGCAGGCCGGGCATCCGCTCAGCCAGCGTCTGCAGTGCGACGGTCGCCTCGAGCTCGGCCAACGGGCGACCCACGCAGTGGTGGATGCCGCTGGAGAAGGCGAGGTGCTCGGCGCCGTCGGTGCGGGCCAGGTCGAAGACATCCGGCTCGTGGAAGACCTGCGGGTCGCGGTTGGCGCCGCCCAGCAGGACGTTGACGATCCCACCGGCCTTGATCGACGTCTCGGCGAGCTCGGTGTCGTCGAAGGAGATCCGCATCGTGCGCTGCACCGGCGGGTCGTAGCGCAGCGTCTCCTGGACGGCGGCACCAGCGAGGCCGGGGTCGGCGACCAGAGCCGCCCACTGGTCGGGGTGGTCGAGGAGCGCGTTGACGGCGTTGCCGAGCAGGTTGACGGTCGTCTCGAAACCTGCGATCAGCAGCAGGCCGCAGAGCGGCACCAGCTCCTCGGTCGTCACCTGCTCGCCCTCCGCGGCCACCAGCGCGCTGATCAGGTCGTCGCCCGGCTCTCGGCGACGGAGCTCGAAGATCTCCTCGAACATCCGCTTCAGGTCGCGGTCGGCTGTCATCACCTCCTGCGCGTGGCGGAGCGACCGCAGACCCGCCAAGGCACCGCCGAGCGCGACGCCGTAGCGCGTGAACGCGTCTCCGTCCGCGTCGGGGATGCCGAGCAGGTCGGTGATCACCGCGATCGGCAGCGGCGACGCGAGCGCCGGGACCAGGTCGAACTCCCCCGTGGTGGATGCGTCGTCGAGCAGGCCGACCACGGTCTTCTCGATCGACGCCCGGAAGTCGGCCATCCGCCGCGGGCTGAAGGCGGGCGCCACCAGGCGGCGCAAGCGAGTGTGGTCGGGCGGATTGCGGTCGAGGAAGGAGAGGTCGAAATCCTCCGGCGGGTCCTCGCCCTCCGGCTGCACGCCCCACCGGCGGCTGCGCAGCACCTCCTTGCAGATCGCGTGGTCGACCGTGGCGAGGTTGCCCATCGCGGTGACGTAGAACGGCCCGTGCGTCCGCATCTGCTCGTAGATGGAGTACGGGTCGTTGCGACCGGGCGCATAGCGCAGGCGTGCAAAGAGGTTGCGCCGCACGTAGGCGTCGTACGTGCCTCGGGCCTGGCCGGCGTACAGGCCGGTCGCGAAGCGAGCCGCGGTGCGCAGCTGGGCGACCCGACTCGTCATGACCGGAAATCTAGCCGAAGGTCACGGGCACGCTGAGCGGTCCGCGCACCAACGGTCCTGCGATCTCGGTGTCGTCGAAGGAGATCCGCCGGTGCGTTGGACGGGTGAGTCGAAACGCAGCGACTCCCGGACGACGGCACCAGCGAGCGCGGGGTTCTCGACGAGCGCGGCCCACTGATCCGGATGGTCGAGCAGGGCATGTGCCGAGCACTGCGTGGCCCGGTGTGACCGTCGTCACCTCGAATCCACCATTACGGACGATATGTGCCCAGTAGTGTCGCCGGCGCCGGGCCCCAGGATCGCCTACCAAGGAGGCAATACCTCGTGACTGGTGTCACCCAGGAAGTCGACCTCACCCACCTACCTGCCGTCGACTGTGACCCGTGGTGCACCGACCGCACCGGACACATCCACGAGTGGCACGCGCGCGACCAGACGTGTTCCGGTGAGCCGAGCCGCGTGCCGCTGCGTCGAGAGCCGACGTTCGAGACCGAGGACCACGACCGCCGCATGTCGTTCCTGGACGTGGTTCTGAACCGAGAGTGGGACGGTCAGCCCTACGTCTCGATCGACCGAGACGAGAACGCCGGATTCACGATGACCGTCGATGAGGCAGAGGCACTCGCGAATTCTCTCCTTGAGCGCGTCGCCCAGGCTCGCCAGTAAGGCCAGGGACAAGAACGGCGTGCTGATTCCGGCGCTGGGCCCGCAACGGAGCGATTCCAACGCTGGAACTCAGTCGACGTAGTCGCGCATGACGGCCCGAACGACAGAACCGCCCCGACTCCGTAGCGTCGGGGCGGTTCTGTCGTGTCCCGGGTTCGGCAGGTTGACCCGGCCCTGGACGGCGAGCGGCTCCGATGTGGGGGGAGGGGCATCGCTCGCATTCACTACTTAATCACTACACATTCCGGTTTCGCGTCATCAGCATGGGTGATGTTCGCGGCATCGCGTCTCCTGGGATTTCCACCGCTGAGTCTGCGCCCGCCGCGCGTGCCGCCATGTCATCGGCGGTCAGGGCGGCGCACCAGCACAGGACCCGCCCCGGCACCCCATAGAGCCGGGGCGGTTCTGGTGTCCCCGTGGAGGGTCAGTGCGTCCCGCCCGGCGACATCGCACCACTGACGACGGCGGACCGGCTCACCCCATGGGGCTATGCCCGCGTGAGCGAGCCAGCGTGCACGAACGCGGGCTGCGCCCTCGACGACCCTCGAGCCCTTGGTTCGGCTCGCGCGCCTTAGCTCGCCTAGCGAGCCAACTGA
Organism: uncultured Actinomycetota bacterium; assembly: GCA_963696245.1. Taxonomy (GTDB): domain Bacteria; phylum Actinomycetota; class Actinomycetes; order Propionibacteriales; family Nocardioidaceae; genus Nocardioides. Next base: position 187,535 of record CAVOJM010000003.1, on the reverse strand, counting down.
CCCCCGAACGACAGAACCGCCCGGCATCCCTAGTGCCGGGGCGGTTCTGTGTTCTTCAATGAGTACGGCGGCGGCCGCAGATTTCCCCCGGAATCCCCCACCTGCGGCCGTCGTCCTTAGCACCGCAGGCTACGCGAGGAATCGCGTCGGAGCGCCGGTACTAGGACCATTGGGCAGTACTGGATCTCCTTCGACACGCGGGGCAGTGGGTCGGCGCTCCGGCCGTACCCTCACGGGCAGCTCGGCGAGCGTCGTCGGCCTTCACTCCTCGTGCGTCCCGTAGGCGAGGTGTCGAGGTTGTCGTTGCGGGGGTCGCCGTCGAGGTGGCGCACCTCGCACCCATCGGTGCAGGCTCCGACCACCGCCGAAAACCGCCTCTCGTCAGGCAAAACGGCTTCCGGCGGCGGAGAAACTCAGTCGAGGTAGTCGCGCAGCACCTGAGACCGCGACGGGTGCCGCAGCTTCGACATCGTCTTCGACTCGATCTGGCGGATCCGCTCGCGGGTCACGCCGTAGACCTTGCCGATCTCGTCGAGCGTCTTCGGCTGACCGTCGGTCAGGCCGAAGCGCATGCTGACGACGCCCGCCTCGCGCTCGGAGAGCGTGTCGAGGACGGCGTGCAGCTGCTCCTGGAGCAGCGTGAAGCTGACCGCGTCGGCCGGGACGATCGCCTCGGAGTCCTCGATCAGGTCGCCGAACTCGGAGTCGCCGTCCTCACCGAGCGGGGTGTGCAGCGAGATGGGCTCGCGGCCGTACTTCTGGACCTCGATGACCTTCTCCGGGGTCATGTCGAGCTCCTTGGCGAGCTCCTCCGGGGTGGGCTCGCGGCCCAGGTCCTGGAGCATCTGGCGCTGCACGCGGGCCAGCTTGTTGATGACCTCGACCATGTGCACCGGGATCCGGATGGTGCGGGCCTGGTCGGCCATGGCGCGGGTGATCGCCTGACGGATCCACCAGGTGGCGTACGTCGAGAACTTGTAGCCCTTGGTGTAGTCGAACTTCTCGACCGCACGGATCAGACCGAGGTTGCCCTCCTGGATCAGGTCCAGGAAGAGCATGCCGCGGCCGGTGTAGCGCTTGGCGAGGGAGACGACGAGTCGCAGGTTGGCCTCGAGCAGGTGGTTCTTCGCGCGGCGCCCGTCCTCGGCGATCCACTCGAGCTCCTCCTGCACCTTGGGCGTGATCTTGCCGCCCTTGGCGAGCTTCTCGTCCGAGAAGAGGCCGGCCTCGATCCGCTTGGCGAGCTCGACCTCCATCTCCGCGTTGAGGAGGGGCACCTTGCCGATCTGCTTGAGGTAGTCCTTGACCGGGTCGGCCGTCGCGCCGGCGACCATGACCTGCTGCGCGGGCTCGTCGGTGTCGTCGGCGGAAGAGACGACGAACGACGACGTCGCGGTGGCCTCCTCCTCGTCCTCCTTGATGGAGGGGTCGGCTACGACGTCCTTCTCGAACTGCTCGTCGGGAACGTCGGGCAGGACCTTCTTGCCGTCGGGGCCGACAGCGACCTCGACGACCGCGACCTCGGCGTCGGCAGCGGCGGCCTTCTTCGCAGGCGCGGCCTTCTTGGCGGGAGCCGCCTTCTTCGCGGGGGCAGCGGCGGCCTTCTTGGCGGGCGCGGCCTTCGCGGTGGTGGTCTTGCGCGTCGAGGTGGCCGCGACGGCGCGGGTGGTCGTCACCGGCAGGTGCACCGAGATGCCCAGTGCGCTGAGGTGACCGAGGAGCGCCTTGAGGTAGCGCGGCTCGACGGCCGCGTCCTCACTGGCCTGCCGGACCTCCTCCGGAGTGAGGGTGCCGGTGGGGGCTCCTCGTTCGATGAGGGCCACGACGGCGGGGTGCGTGAGCACGTCGGCAGGGAGCATCTTGCGTGCGTTCGAGGACACGAACACCTCTCGTAAAACTGGCGGAGAATCGGCACGTGGGCGCGGCGAGGCCCGGTAACGTCAAGAGCCGCGGTTCACATTCTGCCACGAGGGTCCTGAGATCTCGGCAATCACCCCGAGGTTGGGACGCTCACATTCGCGGCGGCCTTGGCTGCAGCCTTCTTCTCCTTCTTGAAGGCCCTCGTGGTGACTGCCGGTGACTGCCGGGGACCACCTGCCTCTGACCTGGCCATTCTTCGATTCAGACCGGTGACTGCCGGTGATCTCTGGTGAGCGTCTTGCGGACTCTCTGCGGACGGACCGTTTGCCGCCTGACGCTGTCATGATCCGAGGCTGCGAGCGGACTTGGGCAGGCGCGAGATACCGGGACTCGTACCTTGATTGGGTCAACTCAGTCGATGCCACACCTCGCCTGATCCTTGGGGTGACTCAATGCCTACATGTCCTCAACGCGTGACTGCGTCGTCCTCTTCGACCTGTTGGAAAAGGTGGACGCCGCCCGGGCGGAGTTTCAAGGAGTCCGGTGCGGTCTGAATCACCGAGGCGCCATTGTTCTCGGTGCCCAACGGAACTTCCGACGTGCGCTCGAGGCCTACGCGCAGGCGATGGATGCTCGCCGGCTCCCGATCCCGCACCACTTGCGAGTCGAGCTGGTGACCTACCGATGCCTCGACCTCGACGAGGCCGCACGGTATGGGCGGACGAGCCGCTCATGAGCGGCTCGTATTGAGCGCGGCCGGTGCCCTCGCTCGGGGGACTAGACGAGGGCACCAAACCGCGCTCGCTGCGTCTCGGGACGACAGGCGCATCATGAGACTACGGAGGCAACACCGCAGCGGTAGTCACCAAGTCTGATGAAGTGTTCAAACGACTGTGGCGGACTGGAAGCCGTCCCGACGTGGTCGACCCCGCCGGAGTCTCGGGTCTCCAGCGGGGTCGTGACGAACCCTGGTGCCGACGATGTCGACCGGCTGCACGTGCTGGCCGATCGTGAGCCGGTGACAGCCGCATGTGGCGAACTACGCCTGAACCGGGACTTCGTAGAAGCTGGCGGCCGGATGTCTTGCGCGTTCGTGGATGCGCTGAATCGCTTCTGCGTTCGTGGCCTCAGAGAGACAGAAAACCATCCCGCTCTCTGGTCCGCCCACGCATGTTTAAGTTCACCCCTTCCTCGTCCTGAATGCTAAGTCGCTTCGTGGGCCTCCGAGAGCGCGTCAGCTGTCACGCCCTTCATCGTCGTGTGCACGTCCATGAACTTGGCATCGGTTGCCGCTTCGCTTTCGCAGCGTGATCCTTCGTGTGCTTGGCGCAATACACCGGTTGATCGCGGCCGAGGGCGTGGGCGTCGGACCCGTGACGCTCCATCCGCCGCCGTTGATGTACCTTCGCCGCTTCGACCGGTTCGCCGCCAGGTCCCTGCGGAAGGCAGGAAATGCGCTCCTACAGGTCAGAGGGCCTGCGCCTTGGCTGCAGCCTTCTTCTCCTTCTTGAAGTCGCGCACCTTCTGCAGGCTGGCGCCGTCGACGACGTCGGCGACCGAGCGGTAGCCGTCCTCCGCATAGGCACCCACCACGGCCTCCCAGCCGTCGGGGCGTACGCCGAGCTGCTTGGCCAGCAGCGCCACGAAGATCTGCGCCTTCTGCTTGCCGAAGCCGGGCAGCGCCTGCATCCGCTTGAGCAGGTCCTTGCCGTCGGCCGCCTCGGTCCAGATCCGCTCCGCGTGGCCGTCGTACTCGTCCTCGACGATCCGGGCCAGCTCCTGGAGCCGCGTGGTCATCGATCCCGGGAAGCGATGGATTGCCGGCGGCGTCGAGCACAAGGCCGCGAAATGCTCCGGGTCGGCGGCCGCGATGCGCGCCGGGTCGAGGGTGCCGAACCGGTCGAGCACCTTCGCCGGGCCGCGGAACGCGTGCTCCATGGGGTACTGCTGGTCGAGCATCATCCCGACCAGCAGCGCGAACGGGTCGTCGGTGAGGACCTGGTCGGCGTGGTCGTCGCCGGTGATGTGGATCGCCATGGGACCAGCATGCCTGACCCGTCAGGCGCTGACGGGTGCCCTACTGGACCGCTGGGTCCACCGCGGTCTCAGCCAGACCTCGTCGACTGGCTGCACCAGGTCGAGTCGGCATTCGGCGACCGGACCACCTGGCTGCGTTCAGCCTGTCCTGGAGAGACATGTCAGACCGCCTTCCGCAGACGCGCCGCCCGGCGCGGCGAGCGCCCGTGCCTGGGCTTCGTTGCCCGACCAGGCAGTGAGACGTCCCGGGAGACCGAGGTCGCGAACGCCGTGATGGTCCGGCTGACCGGGTGCCTGGCGTTGGCTCGCACGATGGGCTCGCCGCGGTTGACCGCGACCAGCACCTTGCGACTCGACGGGATGATCACGGCGCTCCGCACCCCGAGCGTCTTCTCGATCGCCTCGACGGACAGCCCGATCCGCGGGTCCGCCCGGTTGAAGGCGAGCCGCCAGAGGTCGCGGGGGTAGTTGAGCAGGTCGAGGGTCCCCACCGCGAGCTTGAGGTTCTTCAGGGACGGGATGTCGACGGTCCCGACCAGGACCAGCAGGTCGCTGTTGTCGAAGGCCTGCAGGGCGTGGTCGTCGAACTCCCCCGACGTGTCCACCACCACGACGTCGAACATTCCCTTCAGGATCTCGAGGACCCTGCCCATGGACGTCGCATCCACCTTCTCCCCGAGGTGCACCGGCGCCGCCAGGACCATCACCCGGTCCGAGTGCCGGGTCAGCAGCGACTCGACGGCACTCGGGTCGAGGTCGCCGGAGAACCGGCGCAGGTCGGCCAGGGTGTGCTGGGGAGCGAGCGACAGCATCACGGCGACGTCGCCGCCATCGATGTCGAGGTCGACGATGCAGACCCGGTGCCCGAGGTCGGCGAGGGCCACCCCGAGGTTCGTGGCCATCAACGTCTTGCCGACGCCGCCCTTCGCCGAGAAGACCGTCACCAGGCCGCCGGGCAGGCCCCCGGCGTCGTCGGCGTCGTCGACCGAGCCGACCAGTGCTCGGGCGACCGCCTGGACCCGGCGTACTGCGGCTCCCAGCGCGGACAGGTCGTCTGCCGGCACGACCTCCGCACTCCTGAGCGCATCGCCCGGGCGAGCACGTCGCTGTCGATCGTCGTCCGCACCAGCACCACGCCGAGGCTGGGCCGGGCGATCCGGTTCCACTCGGCGACGTCGACCGCGAGGTCGACTGTCACCGACGGCCCGAGCACGACGGCGCTCTCCGACGAGTCACGCCCGAGGTGCCGTTCGAGCTCGTCGACCGTGGTCAGCACGGATACCGATCCAGGAACCGCCTGAAGGATCAGTTCGGCGACCTCAGGGTCGGTCTCGATGATGGTAGTCATGACTCACCTCGGTAGATCTCGGGCGCGATGTCGCTCGCGGTCGTCCCGATCCCCTGCTGCCCGGGGTGGATAGTGCCGATCGCGACCAGGTCCTGTCCCTCGGTCGCTCGCGCATCCGCCCCCCTGGACGTCCACGATGAGCATCGTCGCCCCGATCGTCGTGCCATGTCCGGTCCCTTTCGCTTGCGGCGAGTGGGCACGAGCAGCGCTGCAGAACGCCCCGAGATCCAGCGTTGAGAGAGCCCCTTGCCCTTCCAGGAACGTAGGGGCGGCATCCTCGATCGGGTGATCCGCGCGCGGGCCTTCCTCAAATGCGGGGATGCCGATCCGCGACATGTCTGGACGAGACATCTAGACCGGAGGCGGGACCGATGAGACCAGTCGGTCAGTCGGCCTTGACGGCGAGCACCGGGCAGTGCGCGTCGAGGAGGATCCGCTGGGCGTTGCTGCCGAGGATCAGCTTGCCGACCGGCGAACGGCGGCGCAGGCCGATCACGATCAGCTCGGCGGCGCTCGCCTCGGCGATGCTGATCAGGTCCTCGGCCGGCTCGAAACCGCGGACCAGCTGGCGGATCTCGTACTCGACCCCGGACCCCTCGAGCGCCGTGCGGACCGCGTTCATCTCCCGCTCGGCCTGGGTGGCGGCGTCGGAGTCGAAGTCCTGGCCACCGCGGTGGGAGTTGACCACGACGAGGGACGCACCCCGCAGCTTCGACTCCGCGACGGCCGTGCGAAGCGCGGCCTCACCCTCCGGCTTGGGTACGTAGCCGACGACGACGGTGCCCATCAGGTCTCCCTACTGCGAGGTGCTGGTCCACGGTGCTGATCCGCGTGCTGATCCATGGCAACCTACCGCGTCGCGACCGCCTGTGGAGGAGCCCGATGAGGACGCCGAGCAGCGGGCAGGCTGTCGCCGTGGAAGGCATCCAGGAGCCGGTGGGGCGAGCGCTGCACCTCGTGCTGCGCCGCGCCGTGCTCGACCACGCCGGCGCGGAGCGCCGGCGGGTCCACCCACCGCTCGTGCACGTCGGTCGACCCGGCGGACCCGAGGACGTCTTCGCCGTCGAGTCCGGCGACGACCTCGACCAGGCCCTGCGCTGCCGACGTGGTCGCGGCGCTGCTGCGCCGCTCCCGGCGGTCCGGCTCGGTGCCGATGGTGTGGCTGACCCGGGCCGGCGAGCTCGACCTGCAGGACGTCGACGTCGCGTGGATGGCCGCCGCTCGCGCGGCCAGCGCGGAGGCCGGGATCGGGCTGACCCTGGTGGTCGTCAACCGACATGGCTGGCGCGACCCGCGCAGCGGCGTACGCCGTGAGTGGAAGCGGCTCCGTCAGCGCTGAACGGTCAGTCCCAGGTGTGCACGGGCTCGTTGCTGTGCATGCCGTCCTGGTAGTCGAGCAGCGTCGCGCGCAGCGCGTCGTAGCGATCCTGGTCGGCCCGGGCGTTCATCCGCTGCACGAACCACTCGGCGCCGTTGGTGCCGAGCAGGCAGCGCTGCTCGATGATCCCGAGCAGCCGGTCGCTCTCCTCCTGCGTCGCACCCCAGGACGCGAGGCCCTCGCGGGCCATCGGCAGCAGCCGGCGCAGCACCAGCTCGGTCGCCCGGACCTGACCGACGCCCGGCCAGTAGACATGCGCCTCGATCCCCTGCCGGGCCGCGACGTGGAAGTTCTCCTCCGCCGCGCTGAAGGACATCTGCGACCACAGCGGCCGCTCGCCCTCGGCGAGGCTGCGCACCAGCCCGAAGTAGAACGCGGCGTTGGCCATCGTGTCGGCGACCGTCGGGCCGGCGGCGAGCAGGCGGTTCTCGACCCGCAGGTGCGGGACCCCGTCGGCGATGTCGTAGACCGGCCGGTTCCAGCGGTAGATCGTGCCGTTGTGCAGCCGCAGCTCGGGCAGCTTGGGGGTGCCGCCGTCCTCGAGGACCTGCAGCGGGTCCTCGTCGTCGGTCACCGGCAGCAGCGCCGGGAAGAACCGCACGTTCTCCTCGAACAGGTCGAAGACCGACGTGATCCACCGCTCCCCGAACCACACGCGCGGCCGCACGCCCTGCGCCTTGAGCTCCTCGCTGCGGGTGTCGGTGGCCTGCTCGAACAGCGGGATCCGGGTCTCGCGCCACAGCTCCTTGCCGAGGAGGTACGGCGAGTTCGCGCCGACCGCGAGCTGGACGGCGGCGATCGCCTGCGAGGCGTTCCAGTAGTCGGCGAACTGGTCCGGCGCCGTCTGCACGTGGAACTGCGTGCTGGTGCAGGCGGCCTCGGGCACGATCGAGTCGGACGTGGTGCGCAGCCGCTCGGTGCCGTCGATCGCGATCGTGATGTCCTCGCCGCGCGCGTTGAGGATCTGCTCGCTCAGCAGCTTGTAGCGCGGGTTGGCGCTCAGGCTGCCCATGCCCATGTGGCCCTCGGCGAGGGTCGGCAGGATCCCGATCATCACCATGTGGGCGCCGACGGCCGACGACTTCGACTCGGCGTCGTTCAGGCTGCGACGCAGGTTGTCCTCGAACGTCGTGAGCCCGCCCTCGCGCAACCGGGCCGGCGGCACGTTGATCTCGATGTTGAACTGGCCGAGCTCGGTCTGGAAGTCCGGGTCGGCGATCGCCTCCAGCGCCTCGGCGTTCTTCAGCGCCGGGTCGCCCTGCTCGTCGACCAGGTTGAGCTCGACCTCGATCCCGGTCATCGGGTCGTCGGTGTCGAAGCGCGCCTCGCGCAGCATCCGGGCGAACACGTCGAGGTTGCGACGCACCTTCTCCCGGTGTCGCGTGCGGTCAGCGCGGGAGAACTCCTGAGCTTCGACCTCTTCGCCCATGAGCCGACCCTAGTGGTCCTGGGCGTCCCAGGACCCCTCCGTGCGCTCGACCAGGTCGTCGACGACGCCCGCCAGGCCTCCGGACCGTTCGTACGCCGCGCGCTGCCGAGACGCTCCGGTGGCGCCCAGCACCCGCTCTCGGCCCCGCGCGACCCGGTCGGCGTCACCCGCCTCTGCGAGCGCCGGTCCGACCAGCGCGACCAGCGCGTCCAGCACCTCGCGGGCCGGGCGCGGCTCTCCGCGGGTCGGGTCGACCAGCGAGCCGGAGAGCCCCCACCGGGACGCGGTCCAGTGGGCGGCCCGCAGGGACTCGGCCCGCCAGCGCGGGAACCGGTCGTCGTCGCCGCGCGCCGCGGTCTCGACCAGGGCGCGCACCAGCACCGCGAGGAGCACCGCGTCGGCGGGGTCGGCGCACACGTCGCACACCCGGATCTCGACCGTGGGGTGCGACTCCGACAGCCGGGCGTCGAAGTAGAGCATCCCCGGGTCGCGCGCCACGCCCCAGTCGAGCAGCGTGCTGCTCGCGGCGCGGTAGCCCTCGACCGACCCGAACCGCTCGGTCGGACCGGCGCTCGGCCAGCGCGACCACACCTGGGCGCGCCACGACGCGTAGCCGGTGTCGCGGCCGTCGGCGAACGGCGAGTTGGCGCTGATCGCCAGCAGGACCGGCAACCAGGGCCCGATCCGGTCGATCACCGCGACACCCTCCTGCGTCGGAGTCGATCGCGACGTGGACGTGCATGCCGCAGGTGCCGCCGGTGCGGGCGACCTCGCCGTACGTCTCCAGCATGTCGCGGTAGCGGTCGTCGTCGGTCACGGCGGACAGGTCGCCGCCGAGCACCGGCATGCCGCTCGCCACGGTGGTCGAGACCCGCGGCCCGCGCCGCCTCGCCCGCGGTCCGGCGCGCGCTGACGACCTGGGCGAACGCGTCGGCGGCTGTCGCGGGTCGGGTCGGTCCGGGTCTCGAGCTGGTGACGGAAGAGCTCGTGGTCGAGGTCGTCGGTCGCCGGCGCCGAGGTCCGGTGCCCGCGTCCGTGGTCGTGGAACTCCTTGAGCACCCGGGCCGCCTCGGGCACCGCCTCGCGGCTCGCCGGGTCGACGAGCAGCAGCTCCTCCTCGATCCCCGAGCGACCTGACCATGGCGGGGGCGTACCCGAAGTGTCACGAGGTCAGTCCCTCGGTCCAGTCGAAGTCCCCCTGCCAGCTGTGCGGCGGGACCGCGTCGAGGAGCGCCTGGGCCACCAGGCAGGCCAGTGAGTAGTCAGGATCTGCGTCGGTGGAGCGATCGACCGCGCACCACGCGAGCGCGCCCTCGCCCGGACTGCCAGGCGGCGAACGCGAGCAGGGCCGCCGGTGCGGCGGCCAGCGGCTCAGGGGCACGCCGCACCACGTCGACCCAGAACGCGACGTGCTCGCGAGCGCACTCCCGCCGCAGCGGCGACCACGCGGCGTCGCGGACCCGGGTCTCGAGGATCCCGCGCAGCAGCCGGGCGACCTGGCGGTCGTCGGGCGGACTCCCGGTCGCGGTGCAGCGCACCACCAGCTCCCGCACCCAGGAGCCCTCGGTGAGGATCGGCGGCGGGTCGCCGGTCAGCTCGGCCAGGGCGGCGACCACCCGCCCGACCCGGAAGGGATCGGGCGCGATCATCGCGCGCAGGTCGTCGCGGGAGTCGTGCACCACCCGACCGTCGTAGACCGCCTGCGCGGCGAACGGGTGGGAGCTCAGGTCGTAGGGCACCCCGTGCGCCGGCACCCCGCGGCGGCCGGGCACGGCGAACCAGCGTCGCCCGTCGGTGCGCAGCCCGTCGATGACCGCGATCCCGGCTCGCTCGAAGGCCCGCCGGCCCTCCCGCACGCAGCGCTCGGCGAGCGAGTCGGCTGCGCCGTAGCCGATCAGGAACACCCGCCGGGCCTGGTGGTGCCGCGCCGGTGCCAGCAGCGACTCGACCAGGTCGGTCACCTCCTCGCGAGAGTCCGGCAGGTCGACACGTGCATGGAAGGGTGGATCGGCACCGAAGGTCAGCATCACGAGTGATTCGTGGGGTTCGAAGCCGAGGACCACGGGGACGACGGCGAGGACGTCCTCGGGGGTGCGGGCGGTCATGGTCGTGGACTGGGTCGTCATGCATCGAAGATCCCCGGCCCGGCCGACAGTCGCGGGTCTCCGGGAGCGGGCCTGTGGAGTGCTGTGTCGGAAGGGCCGCTGTGGACGACAGGTGGCCAGAACGGGGTGCTGTCGGCTCCGCGGGGTAGTTTGCGCACCGTGCGTGCGGAAGCCTCGGTGCTCCACCTCGACCTCGATGCGTTCTTCGCCGCGGTCGAGCAGCGCGACAAGCCCTCGCTGCGCGGGAAGCCGGTCGTCGTCGGCGGGGTCGGCGGCCGCGGTGTCGTCTCCACGGCGTCGTACGAAGCCCGGGTGTACGGCGTCCGCTCCGCCATGTCGACCCGCGAGGCCCGCGCACGCTGCCCGCACGCGGCCTTCCTGTCCGGCCGCTTCCACGCCTACCGCGACACCAGCCGGCGGGTGATGGGGCTGCTGCGCTCGGTCTCCCCGCTGGTCGAGCCGCTGTCGCTGGACGAGGCCTTCGTCGACCTCGCCCGGGCCGACCTGCCCGACCTGTCGCGTGCCGACCGTGACCGCCTTCGCCGCAGGACCTGCGAGCCCGGCTGGTCGAGGTCACCGACGGGCTGACGGCCTCGGTCGGCGTCGGGACGTCGAAGTTCATCGCCAAGATCGCCAGCGACCTGGACAAGCCCGACGGGCTGGTCGTGGTCGCACCCGGCACCGAGCGCGACCTGCTGCGCCCGATGAACGTCACCGTGATCCCGGGCGTCGGCCCCGCCACCGCCGAACGCCTGCGCCGCGCCGGCATCCACACGGTCGCAGAGCTCGAGGGCGTCAGCGAGGAGGAGCTGGTGCGCGAGCTCGGCAAGTCGAGCGGCGCGTGGCTCTTCCACCTGGCGCGCGCCGAGGACGACCGGCCCGTCGTCCCCGAGCGCGAGACCAAGTCCGTCAGCGTCGAGGGCACCTACGACACCGACCTGACCGACCGCAAGCTGATGGAGCACCTGCTGACCCGCCAGGCCGGCGAGGTCGCCGCGCGGCTGCGCAAGAGCGGGCTGTCGGGGCGCACGGTCACGATCAAGGTGCGGATGCACGACTTCACCACCGTCAGCCGCTCCAACACGCTCACCTCTCCCACCGACAGCACCGGCACCATCGCGCGACTGGCGCGTGCCCTGCTCACCGACCTGGACACCTCGGGCGGCGTACGGCTGCTCGGCGTCGGGGTCTCGGGGCTCGCCGACTGGGTGCAGGAGGACCTCTTCGGCGAGACCACCGAGGACGAGGAGGAGCTGCCCGAGATCGAGGTGCCCGCACCACTCGCGCCGCACCTGGGCGCCGGGAATGGACGTCGTCCACGAGGAGATGGGCCGCGGCTGGGTCTGGGGGTCGGGCCGCGGGGTGGTGACGGTCCGGTTCGAGACCGCCGAGACGCCGGCCGGCCCGGTGCGCAGCTACTCCCAGGACGACCCGGAGCTCACCCCGTGGCGCCCGCCCGAGCCGGACGACGACTGAAAGAGACCTGCTCCCCCGGCCGCAGCTGGGCGCACTGCCACAGGTCCGCCACGTCGACCACACCGATCACCGGGTAGCCCCCGGTCGGCGGGTGGTCGGCCAGGAACACGACGGGCTTCCCGCTCGGCGGCACCTGCACGGCGCCGAGCACCATCCCCTCGCTGGCGAGCTCACTGAGCATGACGCCGCGGCAGCGGTGTCCCGTCGAGGCGCAGCCCGACCCGGTTGGAGTCGGCCTCCACGACGTACGCCGTCGCGCACAGCTGGTCGAGTGCGTCGTCGTCGAACCAGTCGGCGCGCGGTCCCGGCGTGATCCGCAACGAACCGCGGCCCGGCGGTCGCGGCGCGTCGACCGGCCGTGGCCCGGCGCGCGCGGCGCCGACCGGCAGCACGGCGCCGGCCTCCACCCGAGGCGGTCCGACCCAGGCGAGCGTGTCGGTGGAGCGCGACCCCAGCACGGGAGGTACGTCGATCCCGCCGGCGACCGCGACGTAGCTGCGCAACCCGGTCGACGGCGTCTCGACCCGCAGCGTCGCTCCGGCGGGGAGCCACTCAGCGGCGGGATGCTCGCGGCCCGCGCCGGTGATCGCGACCCAGCAGCCGGCGTCGGCGCGCAGCACCAGCCCGCCGAGCAGCGCCTCGAGCACTGCGGCGTCGGGCTCGTTGCCGACGATCCGGTTGGCCAGCGCCGCGGCTGGCGCGTCGAGCGCACCGGCACGCGGGACGCCCAGGTGGGCGAGCCCGGTCCGGCCACGGTCCTGCACGGTGGTCAGGGTCCCGGCTTCGATGACATGGAGGTTCATGCGACCACGAACCTGACCCGGGTCCCGGGCGGCAGCAGCGCCGGCTGCTCGCGGGCCTGGTCCCACAGCGGTGCGACGGTCCGGCCGAGGAGCCGCCAGCCACCCGGGGACGACGTCGGATAGACCCCGCACCAGCGCCCCAGCGAGGCCGACCGACCCGGCGGGCACCGATGGCCGCGGTGACTCCAGCCGGGGCACGGACAGTCGCACGGGCAGCCCGGCCAGGTAGGAGAAGCCGGGCGCGAAGCCGCAGAAGGCCGCGACGTACTCGATCTCCCCGTGCCGGGCGACGACCCCGGCCTCGTCGGTCCCCCACGCCTCGGCGACGTACGCCAGGTCCGCGCCGTCGTACGTCACCGGGATCTCGACCAGGTCGCCCTCGGGGCGAGCGCCGGTCGGCGACCACGACCGCAGCAGCGCGGCGAGCGCGTCGCGGTCGGCCACGCCGTCGAAGAGCACCGTCTGAGCGGCCGGCACCACCTCGACGGCGTCGACACCCGCCGCGCGTGCCCAGGTCGCGAGCTCGAGGGCGGCGTCGGCGTCCGCGACCTCGGCGAGCACGGCGTCGCGGCCGACGGGGAGGAGCTCCATAGGGCTCAGTGTGGCCCGAGATCGTTCACGCCGATGTCACACGCGCACCGTTGCGAGACGAGGGAGTGCAGGAGCAGCATGGAGGGGAAATGGATGAGGGGCCCCCGGTGGTATGAGCACCAGGGGCCCCTCGATTCGACCGGCTGGGTGACGCCCGATCGACCGCACCGGCTCTCCGACCCCGCCGCCCCCGTCACCGGGCCGACGCCGCGAGTTGCCTCGCGGTGTGGATCTTCGTTCCTGTCCGATCCCCGGTCCTGCCTTGCGGCGATCTCGGTAGGGAGAGTTCTACGTGGCCCGGGTCACACGCCGCAAGGGCTTCGGTCGAACCCACAGGTTCGTCCACAGCTCCGGGCCGGTCCTCCACAACAGGAGGCCACAGTCCACAGGCTGCGGTCCAGACCTGTGGATCAGTCGGTGGAGTCGATGGAGATGTGGCCGTCCATGTCCTCGATCAGCAGCGAGATGTGCTGCACGTGCTTGCCGTTGGTGAGCGTGCACGGGAAGTCGTCTTCGGGTCCTGGACGATGATCGCCTCGTCGCCGCACTCGACCGTCACATCGGCGAGACCCTGCTGCTCGGCCTGGTCCTGGATGAACCCGACGGCGGCGTCGACCGAGATGATCGCCTTCGCCGGCTCGATGTGGAACTTGGCGTGACCGTCCTCGACCGAGGTGACGGTGACCGCGTACGGCGCCTCGACGCCCGCGATGGTCACCGAGCAGTCGATCACGGTGCCCTTCTTCAGGTCCGCGTCGTCGGGCAGGTGGGGTCGGTGACGTCGAGGTCGGGAGTCACCTTCTCCTGGGCCGCCTGCACCTGCTCGGCGATCTTGTCGGCGTCGTAGCCGTCGTCGGAGCCGGTCGACACACTGGCCGAGCAGGCCCCGAGCGAGAGCGAGGAACGGGACGAGGGCGGCGGCGCACAGCGCGGCACGGGACTTGTTCACACGGAGAACCATCGGTCCCGGACACGGCGACGTGAGCATGACGCGCCGTCAGAGGGAGTGAAGTTGATAGCGCGCGCCCTCGAGCGCACGCCGTACGGCGATCGCGTGGGCCACCGCGCCGGCGAGTCGCCGTGCAGGCAGACCGAGTCGACGCGCGCCGCGAGGTCGAGCGCCTGCGCGACGATCGCGGCCTCCTCCTCCACCAGCGCACCCGGCTCGGAGCGGGCAGCAGCCGGCCGTCGGCGGCATAGCCCCGGTCGGGGAAGCCCTCGAGGAACCACCGTCGGCCCGCCGCGTCGGCCAGCGACAGCAGCACGCCCGCCATCCCGAGCACCGGCAGCTCGCCGGACCCGTCAGCACCGCCCGCGCCTGCTCCTCGTCGTCCAGCACCCGGTGGTAGAGCGCGCCGTGCGGCTTCAGGTAGCGCACCGCCGTCCCGGCGGCGACCGCGATCCCCGACAGCAGGCCGACCTGGTCGGCGACCTGCTCGCGGAGCACGTCGCGGGCGACGTCGCGTGCCACCCGGCCGAAGTTCGCGCGGTCGTCGTAGGACACCTGGGCGCCCACGGAGACGCCCCGCTCAGCGGCTTCGGAACAGACCGCGCGCATGATCGCCGGCGTGCCCGCGTGGTAGCCGCACGCCACGTTGGCGCTCGTGACGACCGCCAGCAGCGCGGCGTCGTCGGTGACCTCCTCGCCCAGGTCGGCGTTCAGGTCGATGGCTCTCATGTCGCCGACGCTATCGTCACGGCATGCAGCCCCCCGTCGCCGACAAGCGCCCCACCAGCACCGAGATCCACGGCCACACCCGCACCGACGACTACGAGTGGCTGCGTGACAAGGAGTCGCCGGACGTCACGGCCTACCTCGAGGCCGAGAACGCCTACACCCAGGAGCGCACCGCGCACCTCGCCGACCTGCGCCAGACGATCTTCGACGAGATCAAGGCACGCACCCGCGAGACCGACCTGTCCGTGCCGACCCGCAACCGCGGCTACTGGTACTACGGTCGCTCCTTCGCCGGCAAGGAGTACGGCGCCAGCTGCCGGGTCCCGGTCACCGACCCCGACGACTGGACTCCCCCGAAGCCGGCCGAGGACACCGACCCCGACCAGCCGGCCCTGCCCGGTGAGCAGGTCCTCATCGACCTGGACGCGCTCGCCGAGGGCCACGAGTTCTTCTCGCTCGGCGGCTCGTCGATCAGCCCCGACGGCACCCTGCTCGCCTACTCCACCGACGTCGTCGGCGACGAGCGCTACACGATCCGCGTGAAGGACCTCGCGACCGGCGAGCTGCGCAGCGACGAGATCACCGGCGCGCTCGGCGGAGCCACCTGGGACCGCGCCGGCGAGAACTTCTACTACACGACCGTCGACGACGCCTGGCGCGCCGACAAGATCTGGCGGCACCGCCTCGGCACCAGCCAGGCCGACGACGAGCTGGTCCACCACGAGACCGACGGCCGCTTCTGGGTCGGCGTCGGCCGCACGCGCACCGACCGGTTCCTGGTGATCGCGGCCGGGTCGAAGATCACCTCGGAGTACCGCTACCTCGACGCCGACGACCCGGACGCCGGCTGGCAGGTCTTCGCCGAGCGCCGCGAGGGCCTCGAGTACTCCCTCGACCACGCCGTCATCGCCGGCGAAGACGTCTTCCTGGTCATGCACAACCACGCCGGCCCCGACTTCGAGCTCGGCGTCGCACCGGTCGCGCCCACCCCCGCGGAGGACTGGCGGCCGCTGATCGCCCACGACCCCGCCGTACGCCTCGAGGACGTCGACGCCTTCGCCGGCCACCTGGTCGTCCACCAGCGCAGCGAGGGCCTGACCCAGCTCCGGATCATCGAGCTCGGGTCGGACGGGGCTCGGCGAGGACTACCTGGTCGAGTTCGACCACGAGGTCTACACCGTCGGGTCTGCCGGCAACCCGGGCTTCCACCAGCCCGTCGTCCGCCTCGGCTACACGACGATGGCGGTGCCGTCGTCGGTCTACGACTACGACGTCCGCTCCCGCGAGCTGACGCTGCTGCGGCGCACCCCCGTGCTCGGCGGCTACGACCCCGACGACTACGAGGAGCACCGTCTCTGGGCCACCGCCGACGACGGCGAGCAGGTGCCGATCTCGATCGTCGCGCGCCGCGGCCGCACCGGCCCGGTGCCGGTGCTGCTCTACGGCTACGGCGCCTACGAGGCCTCGATCGACCCCTACTTCTCGGTCGCCCGGCTCTCGCTGCTCGACCGCGGCGCCGCGTTCGCGATCGCCCACGTCCGTGGCGGCGGCGAGATGGGCCGCCAGTGGTACGACGACGGCAAGATGTTCAAGAAGCAGAACTCCTTCTCCGACTTCATCGCCGCCGGCCGGCACCTGGTCGAGTCCGGGTGGGCCGCGCCCGACGGCCTGGTCGCCGAGGGCGCGAGCGCCGGCGGGCTGCTGATGGGCGCGATCGCCAACCAGGCGCCGGAGCTCTGGGCGGGCGTGGTCGCCGGGGTGCCGTTCGTCGACGCGCTCACCACGATGCTCGACGCCACGCTGCCGCTCACGATCAGCGAGTACGACGAGTGGGGCAACCCCGAGGCGGACCCGGCGGCGTACGACTACATGGCCGCCTACGCGCCGTACGACAACGTGGCGGCCGTCGACTACCCGCCGATCCTGGCCGAGACGTCCTTCAACGACACCCGGGTGCTGTACGTCGAGCCCGCCAAGTGGGTCGCCCGTCTCCGCGACACCGCCACCGGGCGCCGCGACTTCCTCCTCCGCACCGAGATGGCGGCCGGTCACGGGGGCGTCTCGGGGCGGTACAAGTCCTGGCACGACCGGGCGTTCGCGCTGGCCTGGATGCTCGACCGGATGGGTCTGGCGGCCGAAAAGTAGGAGTCCGCCCCTGAGAAGTCCCTGAGAGTACGCCTGACGTGCAACTCAGCGACGCTCCCACACGTCGTCAGGGGTGAAGGCTCCACGTTTGGGACGGGAATCCGTCGGACACCGTGGACGTTGGACAAGACGTGTGGGAAGCGCAGTGGCGCAATCCACCGATGAGAGGAGGGCGTCCCATGGCAACACGTACCGCAACCCGGACCGCTGGACGAGAGATCGAGGGTCGCGACTCCGTCGGTCTCTACCTCGACGAGATCGCCCGCAACCCCCTCCTCGACGCCGAGACCGAGGTCGAGCTCTCCAAGGCCATCGAGGCGGGCCTGATGGCCGAGCACCTGCTCGCCGAGGGTCGCGTCGGTCGCAAGAAGGGTGGCGCGCCGATGACGGCCACCCTGGAAGAGCTCGAGTGGCTCGCCGAGGAGGGCCGCAAGGCCGTCGACACGTTCATCACCGCCAACCTGCGGCTGGTCGTCTCGATCGCCCGCAAGTACGGCCGGGCCCAGATGCCGATGCTCGACCTGATCCAGGAGGGCAACACCGGCCTGATCCGCGCGGTCGAGAAGTTCGACTACACGAAGGGCTACAAGTTCTCGACGTACGCCACCTGGTGGGTGCGTCAGGCGATCACCCGCGGCATCGCGCAGCAGGCTCGCGTCGTACGCCTGCCCGTGCACGTCGTCGAGGAGCTCAACCAGGTGGGCGGCGCCCGCCGCACGCTCGAGCGTCAGCTCGGCCGTGACCCCGAGCCGCGCGAGATCGCTGCCGAGCTCGGCATGGACGTCGACCGCGTCCTCGACCTGATGGCCTGGGGCCGCGAGCACGTCAGCCTCGACTCCCCCGTCGACGAGGACGGCGACACGTCGCTCGGTGACCTGATGGCGCAGGAGACCTCGCCCGGGCCCGATCTCACGGTGCTCGACGTCGAGTCCCGCGACCGGCTCAACTCGCTGGTCGGGCTGCTCGACGACCGGGCGGCCGACATCATCCGCTCGCGCTACGGGCTGGTCGACGGTCGCCAGCACAAGCTCGCCGACATCGGCCTCAAGCACGGCATCTCCGCCGAGCGGGTCCGCCAGCTCGAGCGGGAGGCGCTCCAGAAGCTCCGCCGCCTCGGCGACCCGGACCTGGCTGCCTGACCCACCGCAGAACCGCTCGACCCGCCCGCATCCCTTGCGCGGCGGGTCGAGACCATTTCGGGGTCTTCGCGCACGCCTCGGGCATGCGGTTTGGTCACCAACCGCAACCGGGAGCGCTCCCGATCTGCGGTTGGTGACCAAACCGCAACCGCGGGGAGGGGCCGTCAGCCGGCGACGAGCTCCGCGTGGACCGCCTCGACGCGCTTCCTGAGCTCCTCGAGCGTCCCGGTGTTCTCGATGACGTACGTCGCGATCGCGAGCCGCTGCTCCCGGGTGGCCTGGGCCGCGATCCGCGACTCGGCGTCCTCGCGGGTCCAGCCGCGGTCGCGGAGCATCCGTTCGACCTGCGTCTCGCGGGGCGCGTCGACCACGATCACCTCGTCGAACGTGTCGGCCCGGCCGGACTCGGCCAGCAGCGGGATGTCGTGGATGACGACCCCGTCCTGCGGGGCGGACGCCTCGAGCGCGGCGTACCTCTCGAAGACGAGCGGGTGCACGATGCTCTCGAGCAGCTTGCGCTTCGCCTCGTCGTTGAAGACGATCTGGCCGACGGCGGCCCGGTCCATGTCGCCCTCGGGGGTCAGGATCGCCGGCCCGAAGGCCTCGACCACGGCCGCCAGCCCCGGCGTACCCCTCTCGACGACCTCGCGGGCGAGCTTGTCGCCGTCGATCACGACCGCCCCGAGCTCGGCGAGGATCGCCGACACCGTGCTCTTGCCCGACGCGACGCCACCGGTCAGTCCCACTCGCATGGCGCCATCCTGCCGGACGCAGCCCAACACCGCGCGGCGCCGTACTCTCGGGCCGTGAGCGAGCCGAGCGGACCGGTCCCCTTCGAGGTCTACCGGGACGGCATCTACCTGCACGGCACGAAGGCCGACCTCGCCGTGGGTGACCTGCTGGTCGCCGGCCGCGAGTCGAACTTCGAGGCGGACCGGATCATGAACTACATCTACTTCACCGCGACCCTCGACGCCGCGACCTGGGGCGCCGAGCTCGCCGCCGGCGACGGGCCCGGCCGCATCTACGTCGTCGAGCCCACCGGCGCCTTCGAGGACGACCCCAACGTCACCGACAAGAAGCACCCCGGCAACCCCACGCAGTCCTTCCGCAGCCGCGAGCCGCTCCGTGTCGTCGGCGAGCTCACCGACTGGGTCGGTCACTCACCGGACAAGCTGCAGGCGATGCGGGACGGGCTGGCCGGCCTGAGGGCGCGGGGCGCCGCCGTCATCGAGGACTGAGACGCCATGCCTGACCGGGCTCTGAGCTTCGGACACGTCGCACCGGCGTACGAACGGTTCCGGCTCGACTATCCCGGCCGAGGTCTGTGACGTCGTGATGGCCTTCGCAGCCCGGCCGATCCACACCGCCCTCGAGATCGGGGCCGGCACGGGAAGGCGACCCGGCTGTTCGCCCAGCGCGCGGCCACGGTGACCGCGAGCGATCCGGACCGGGCCATGCTCGACGAGCTGAGCAAGCACGTCCCGGCGAACGTCAGGACCGTGCAAGCGGCGTTCGAGGACCTGGGCGCGGACGAGCCGTACGACCTGGTCTACGCAGCTGCTGCACTGCACTGGACCCGGCCCGAGAACCGCTGGTCCCGCATGGCCGGTCTCCTCAAGCCTGGCGCCGTGTTCGCCTCCTTCGGCAGCCCGGTCCACCTGGCCGACCCGTCGGTGGAGGACGCCGTGCGCGCCGCGCGGGCGCCGTACCTGGAGCGCGACGACGTGCCCTCGCCGGAAGGGACACCACCGGACGACGACATGCAGTGGCCGGGCACAGAGCTCCGACGGTCTGAGTGGTTCGGCGATGTCAGGCAGTCCGTCGTCGAGCGGAGGCTCACCATGACGGCGTCCGACTACGTCGGCTACCTCTCGACCGTCTCGGCCTACCTCCAGCTCCCACCTCCGGACCAGGCGCAGGTCTACAGACGGATCGAGGCGGTCCTGCCACCGACGGTGGAGATCACCGCCGACATCGTCGTCCACCTCGCACGTCGTCACCCCGAGCCAGCGAGTGGCGACAACTCTTCACCCGTGACGAGTGACCGACTCGACTGATGACCGTGGGGAGGGCGTGACCACCCGGACGCGACTTCGACTCAGCGCCTAAGCGAGGGCGTCGACCAGCAGGGTGAGGATCCGGTCGAGCTCGTCGCGGTCGGCCTTGCTCAACGCCGAGAGGAACCGCTCGGACTCCGTACGACGGGCCTCCTCGAGCAGCGCCTGCAGCCGGCGTCCCTCGGCCGTCACGGTCACCGTGGTCGCGCGCCGGTCGGCCGGGTCGGGCGCGCGCTCGACGAGCCCGCGCGTCTCGAGGGCATCGACCACCTCGGTGGCCGAGCGCGGCGCGATCCGCAGCTTCTCGGCGAGCGCCGAGAGCCGCGCCGGCTCGTGGTCGAGCACGATCCGCAGCGCCCGCGCCTGGGACGGCGTGACCTCCCACTGCGAGAGCACCGAGCCGTAGCCCCGTCGCAGCGCGCGGGCGACGGTCATCAGCCGGTCGCCGGTCGAGTCGTGGCTGTGCGAATGACTCGGATGCATGGAACAGATCCTACCGATTGAGCGTTAGCCTCATAGTGAGGTAACCTCACCATATCTGAACGTGAGAAAGAAGGTGGTCGAATGGATCGCCCCGTGAACCGCGGCCCCGGCCGCAACCCCGACTCCCAGCGTGCCGACCAGCGCCAGCTCCGAGACGCCCCCGTCTCGCTGCGCCGGATCGGCCGGCTCTTCGCGCCGCACCGCGCCCGCCTCGGCTTCGTGGTCGCCCTGATCGTCGCCAGCTCCCTCATCGGCCTGGCCCAGCCGTTCCTCGTCAAGCGCGTCATCGACGAGGCCATCCCCCAGCAGGACGTCTCGCTGCTCGTCGGCCTGGTGCTCGCCATGGTCGGCATCGCCTTCGTGTCCTCCGCGATCGGCGTCATCCAGACCTGGCAGTCGACGACCGTCGGCCAGCGGGTCATGCACCGACTCCGCTCGGACCTCTTCGGCCACCTGCAGCGCCAGTCGGTCGGCTTCTTCACCCGCACCCGCGGCGGCGAGGTGCAGTCGCGGGTCGTCAACGACATCGGCAGCATGCAGTCCGTGGTCACCTCGACCGCGACCTCGATCGCCTCCAACCTGACCGTCGTCGTCGGCACCATGGTCGCGATGCTCGCGCTGAGCTGGCAGCTCGCGCTGATCACCCTGGTCGTGCTTCCCCCGGCCGTGATCCTGACCCGCCAGGTGGCCCGGATGCGGTACGCCGTGACCTCGGCCCGCCAGGCCAAGCTCGCCGACCTGCACGTCCAGGTCGAGGAGGGCCTCTCGGTCAGCGGCATCCAGCTCACCAAGACGCTCGGCGCCGCACCCACGCTCGCCCGCCGCTTCGAGCAGACCTCGGCCGACCTGGTCGACCTCGAGGTCCGCTCCCAGCTCGCCGGCCGCTGGCGGATGGCGACGATGAGCGTCGTCTTCGCCGCCGTGCCCGCGATCCTCTACCTCGCCGCCGGCCTCCCCGCGACCTCGGGCGGGATGACCATCGGCACCCTGGTCGCCTTCGTCGCGCTCCAGACCGCGCTGTTCCGTCCGCTGATGGGCCTGCTCAACGTGCAGGCCGACATCACCGCCTCGCTCGCGCTCTTCAGCCGGATCTTCGAGTACCAGGACCTCCCGGTCGACATCGACGACCCCGCGACACCGGTCCACCTCGACCGGGTGCGCGGCGAGGTCCACTTCGACCACGTCGACTTCGCGTACGGCGATGCCGCCGTCCTCCACGACATCGAGCTGACCGTCCCCGCCGGCGGGTCGCTCGCCCTGGTGGGCGAGACCGGCAGCGGCAAGACGACGCTCGCCTCGCTGGTCGCCCGGCTGCACGACCCGGTCGGCGGTGCGGTCCGCATCGACGGGGTCGACGTACGCGACCTGACGCTGGCCGACCTGGCCGACGCCGTCGGCGTCGTCACCCAGGAGACCTACCTCCTGCACGCGTCGGTCCGCGACAACCTGCTGCACGCGAAGCCCGACGCCACCGACGCCGAGCTCGAGGCCGCCTGCCGCGCGGCCCGGATCCACCACGTCATCGAGGCGCTGCCCGACGGCTACGACACGATGGTCGGCTCGCGCGGCCACCGGTTCTCCGGCGGCGAGAAGCAGCGGCTGGCGATCGCGCGCACGCTGCTCCGCGACCCGCGGATCCTGGTGCTCGACGAGGCCACCAGCGCGCTCGACAACGAGACCGAGCGGGCCGTCCAGGACGCGCTCGACGAGCTGGCGGTCGGCCGGACGACGATCACGATCGCCCACCGCCTGTCGACGGTCCGCAACGCCGACCAGATCGCGGTGCTCGACCACGGTCGCGTGGTCGAGCTCGGCAGCCACGAGGAGCTGCTGCTCCGTGGCGGCCGCTACGCCGACCTGGTCCGCAGCGGGCTCTCGACCGTCGCTGCCTGAAGCGTCGGTCGCGTTGACGCGCGGTCGCCCGGCAGACCTCGTCCCACGGCGTCGGCGTCAGGCCGAGCTCGCGCTCGATGGCGCTGGAGTCGAGCACGTAGGGCCGCTGGAACTGGTACTCCGTCTCCGCAGCTCACGCATGCCGGCCACGAACAGTCCGCCGATCGCCATCGTGCCCGGCGGGTAGCGCCTTGACCTTCACCGGCTCGCGGCCGGCCGCACGGCACACGTCGGCCAGCGCCTGCGCCTGGGTCACCGGTGCGTTGGTCGGCGCGTGCCAGACGCGGCCCCAGGTCTGCGGAGCGCCGGCCACGGCGACCAGCGCCCGCGCCATGTCGCGCACGTCCGTGAACGAGTGCAGGACGTCGGGCCGGCCGATCACCCGCACCGTCTTGCCGGCCAGCGCGGCCGGCGCGACGCGGGCGACGTGGCCGGCCTCGACCGTGACCCCGGGGCCCATGTAGTCGGAGCCGCGCACCTCGACCGCCCGGATCCGGCCAGCCTCGTGGCGGCGCCTTGGCCTCGGCCCACATGCCGGCCCGGATCATCGCCTTCTTGGTGGTGGCGGCGTCGGGCAGGCTCTCGACCATCGGGCCGTCGACCGGGCCGTAGCCGTAGAGGCAGGACGCGACGACCAGCACGGCACCGCTGCGCTCGGCCGCGACCAGGAAGGCCTCCGCCACCGGCGGCCAGAACGTCGGCCACACCGTGTAGTCCGCGGGGTTGACGCAGTTGTAGATCGCGACGGCTCCGGTCGCGAGCTCGGTCAGGCGATCGGCGTCAGCGGCGTCGGCCGCCTCCCGGCGTACGCCGGGCAGGTCGGGGCCAGCGCCAGAACGGCTGACGAGCAGCACCTCGTGGCCGGCCGCAGCGAGCTCGTGGGCAGTGGCGCGGCCGACCGGGCCGGCACCGACGACGACGTGGAGATCGGACATGGTTCCTCCTGAAGTAGAAACGAGAGCACCGCTCTCTGTTTCTCCAGACTGACACGCCTCGCCGCAGAAAGCAAGAGCACTGCTCTCGTAATGTGTCAGGATGTCCACATGCCCACGATGTCGCGCGCCGAGAACCGTGCCGAGCAGACCAGCGCGATCCTCGCCCGCGCCCGCGCCCAGCTCGCCGAGGTCGGACCGGCCGCCCTGTCGGTGCGCCAGATCGCCCGCGACGTCGGCATGGTCTCCTCCGCCGTCTACCGCTACTTCCCCAGCCGCAACGAGCTCCTGACCGCGCTGATCGTCGAGGCGTACGACGAGCTCGGCGACGCGGTCGAGGCCGCCGACGCCGGCGTACGCCGTCGCGACGACCTGGCCAAGCGGTTCCTCGCGGTGTGCCGCGCGATCCGCGACTGGGCGCGCGCCAACCCGCACGAGTACGCCCTCCTCTACGGCTCCCCCGTGCCGGGCTACGCCGCTCCCGAC
The DNA here is from genome assembly GCA_963696245.1 of uncultured Actinomycetota bacterium. GTDB lineage: Bacteria > Actinomycetota > Actinomycetes > Propionibacteriales > Nocardioidaceae > Nocardioides. The sequence continues at coordinate 163,692 of CAVOJM010000003.1, read as the reverse complement.
GACACGGTGTCGCCGGCGATCCGGGTCAGCGGCGCGTTCCTGTCACTCGCCCAGGTGTCCGAGCAGGCCGGCGACCAGCTGGGCGCGCCCACCCGCGCCGTGACCGCCAAGGAGCGCAAGGCGCTCGACGGCATCCGACCCGCCCTCGAGGCGCCGGTCTCCGACGAGCGGATGGTGCGCTGGCTGATGGCCTGGTCGACGGTCTTCGGCCACGTCAGCCTGGAGCTCTTCGGCCACATGCACCGCGGGATCCTCGACTACGACGCCCACTTCGCCCAGGTGACCGACCAGCTGGTCGCCGACCTGGGTCTCTGACGGACATGACCGACGGAGCGCCCACGGCTCGGTCGAGCCGGCGTGCCGGCCTGGTCCGGATGGTCCTCGTCGACCTCCTGGCACCGCTCGTCGTCTTCCAGGTGGCCCGGGCAGCGGGCGTCCCGGACGTGTGGGCACTCGTCGTGTCGGGACTGCCGTCCGGGAATCGGAGTGCTGGTCACCTGGCGGCGTCGGGGCAGCCTCGAGGTCGTCGGCGTGACGGTCCTCGCCGGGATCGCGCTGTCCATCGTCCTCGGGCTGCTGTCCGGCAACCCGAAGATCATCCTGCTGGAGGGCGTCGCGTTCACGGCCGCCTTCGGCCTGTGCTGCCTGGCCTCCCTCGCGTTCCCCACGCCGCTGCTGCTCCGCTTCGGCGTCGCCCTGCACGGCGGGCCGACACGGCAGCGGGAGCCCAGCTGAGCGCCGACTTCTCGGCGTACGCCGAGTCCAGGCGCTTCTGGCGGACCGTCACTGCCGTGTGGGGGCTGACCTACCTCGCCGACGCCGTGGTCCGCGCCTGGGCGGTCGAGCAGCTCAGCACCGGCGAGTCGCTCACGCTCAACCGCATCCTCCCCTGGGTCCTCACGGCGATCCTGTTCGCCTGGGCGTTCCGGTGGGGCAGCCGGCTCGAGGAGCAGCGCGACTCGACTGGCTCGTGACTAGCCGGCGAACCGGCGGCGGTACTGCTGCGGGCTGAGCCCGCGCACCCGGCCGAAGTGGTGGCGCAGCGTCGCGGCATTGCCGAAGCCGACCTCGTCCGCGACCCAGTCGATCGAGTGGTCGGTGCGCTCGAGCAGCTCCTCGGCCGCCTGCACCCGCTGGCGGGTGACCCAGGCGTGCGGGGTGGTCCCGGTCTCGGCGCGGAAGCGTCGGGCGAAGGTGCGCGCCGACATGTGGCTGTTGCGGGCCAGCGCCTCGACCCCGAGGTCCTCGCCGAGGTTGGCGAGGATCCACTGCAGCAGCGGGCCGAGCGTCTCGGCGTCGCAGTCGGGGACGGCGTTGGCGATGAACTGCGCCTGGCCGCCGTCGCGGTGCGGCGGCACCACGATCCGACGGGCGGTGCTGGCCGCCACCTTGGCGCCGAAGTGGTCGCGCAGCAGGTGCAGCGACGCGTCGATCCCGGCCGCCGATCCGGCGCCGGTCAGGATCGTGCCGTCGTGGCAGTAGAGGACGTCCGGGCAGACCTTCGCCTCCGGGTAGGTCTCGGAGAGCAGGTCGGTGTAGCGCCAGTGCGTGGTGCACTCCCGGCCGTCGAGCAGGCCGGCGGCGCCGAGCTCGAAGACGCCGGAGCAGTGGGCGTAGATGATCGCGCCGCGTTCGTACGCCGCCCGCACGGCCTCCAGGACCGCCGGGTCGTGGTCGAGGAACTCGTACTTCGGAGCCAGGCAGACCAGGTCGGCGTCGGCCGTGGCCTCCAGCCCGCGCTCGACGAACATGTCGTAGTCGGAGCGACCCTGCACCCGGCCCGGGCGCGGCGTGCAGACCTGGAAGTCGAAGACCGGGTTGTCGTCCTCGGCGTGGTAGGGCTCGCCCCACACCTCGACCAGCGAACCCAGGCCGAAGGGCTCCGCACCGTCCTGGACGATCACTGCCACCTTGCGCACCCGGACAGCATGCACCGACGGTGGCAGTAAATCAACGTACGGTGACTTTTCTGCCACTCGTGGCGGGATCTCGATAGGCGCAGTATTACTGCCATGACCTTCTTGATGATCCTGCTGCTGATCGCAGTCGCCTTGAGTGTCGGCACCGTCCGCCTCATCGCCCGTGACGGCCGGGGGCCCCAGCGCCCGCCGGTCTCGCACTTCGAGGACGCCCGCTTCCTCGCTCCGCGTGCGCACTGACTGAGCTGCCCGCCTGAGCTCTGCGAACGCCGGCGACCGAGCAGCCAGGCACGAACGGCCCGGTCCGCGAGGACCACCGCGGTCGGACCGGGCCCCTCGAATGCAGATCGACCCGGCAGAAGCATCTGCCGGGTCGAGCTGGTTCGGCTAGTCAGCCACCGGGTCACTGCCGCCGGTGAGCTTCTCGCGGAGCGCCTGCAGCGCCTCGTCCGAGGCGAGCGAGCCGCCGGTGCTCTCGTCCTCGGCGGCGTCATCGCTGCCACCGCTGGAGTACGAGGTGGCCTCGCCGGCCTCGGCCTCGGCCTGCTTGGCCTCGGCCTGCTGCTTGACGTGCGCCTCCCAGCGGTCGTGCGCCTTGGCGTACTGGTCCTCCCAGACCGCACGCTGGTCGTCGAAGCCCTCGAGCCACTCGCCGGTCTCCGGGTCGAAGCCCTCGGGGTAGACGTAGTTGCCCTGCTCGTCGTACGTGGCGGTCATGCCGTAGAGGGTGGGGTCGAAGTCCTCGACGTCACCCGCGGCAGCGGTCTCGTTGGCCTGCTTGAGCGACAGCGAGATCCGGCGACGCTCGAGGTCGATGTCGATGATCTTGACCATGACGTCGTCGTTGACCTGGACGACCTGCTCGGGGATCTCGACGTGACGCTCGGCGAGCTCGGAGATGTGCACCAGGCCCTCGATGCCCTCCTCGACGCGGACGAACGCACCGAACGGGACCAGCTTGGTGACCTTGCCGGGCACGATCTGACCGATCTGGTGGGTCCGGGCGAAGTGCTGCCACGGGTCCTCCTGCGTCGCCTTCAGCGACAGGGAGACACGCTCGCGGTCCATGTCGACGTCGAGGACCTCGACGGTGACCTCGTCGCCCACGGCGACGACCTCGGACGGGTGGTCGATGTGCTTCCAGGACAGCTCCGAGACGTGGACGAGACCGTCGACGCCGCCGAGGTCCACGAACGCACCGAAGTTGACGATCGAGGACACGACACCCTTGCGGATCTGGCCCTTCTGGAGCTGGGTGAGGAAGCCGTGGCGAACCTCGGACTGGGTCTGCTCGAGCCAGGCACGGCGCGACAGGACCACGTTGTTGCGGTTCTTGTCGAGCTCGATGATCTTGGCCTCGAGGGTCTGACCCACGTAGGGCTGCAGGTCGCGGACGCGCCGCATCTCGACGAGCGAGGCGGGCAGGAAGCCGCGCAGACCGATGTCCAGGATGAGACCACCCTTGACGACCTCGATGACGGTGCCCTCGACGACGCCGTCCTCCTCCTTGACCTGCTCGATGGTGCCCCAGGCGCGCTCGTACTGTGCGCGCTTCTTGGACAGGATCAGCCGGCCTTCCTTGTCCTCCTTCTGGAGGACGAGGGCCTCGACCTTGTCACCGACGGTGACGACCTCGTTGGGGTCGACGTCGTGCTTGATCGACAGCTCGCGCGAGGGGATGACGCCCTCGGTCTTGTAGCCGATGTCCAGCAGGACCTCGTCGCGGTCCACCTTGACGATGGTGCCCTCGACGATGTCGCCGTCGTTGAAGTACTTGATGGTCGCGTCGATGGCCGCGAGGAAGTCTTCTTCAGAACCGATGTCGTTGACCGCCACCTGGGGCGCGTCGTAATCGGGAAGAATGGAGATGGTGCTCGTCATAGGGGAGGTAGTTCCTTGGATGGATGGGGTCGTGCGGGCACGTCGGAAGTCCGTTTCACCAACCGATGAGGGGAAGTGAGCGAGGGTCCGCTCCGTCTGGAACCCAGGCAGACCTCCGGCGCAGCGTTCAGCCTACGCGCGGCCCGTGAGATACGTCCAACCGGCGGTCGGGGGATGCCGGGGCCGGTCAGGACTCCCCGGGCCACCCGTGGTGCTCGGTCAGGTGCGCCTCGACCCGGGCGATGTCGTCCTCGCTCGGCAGCGCGTCGGTGATCTTCGTGATGTGTACGCCGATGTCCGCAGGGTCTGCGTCCTCGCCGCCGGCGATCTCGCGGGCGATCTCGTGCACCTCGTCCTCGGTCAGCCGTCGACGCAGCAGCGCCAGCAGCGGGATGTAGTCCTTCGGCGGCACGCCCGTGGGGTAGCCCTCGCGCAGCCAGTCGAGCACGCCGCGCAGGCGACCGCCGGTCGGGCTGTTGCTCTCCGTGCTCATCAGTCCTCCTTCGCGACGATCGTCGGGTAGCCGTGCTCGAACGACACCGCCTTGCCGAAGCCGGCGGCGGCGATGACGGTGATCCCGAGGACGACGCCGGCGAGCACCACCGCCAGGCAGAGCGACGGCCAGCACCTTGCCGAGCGGGTTCGGCCGGGCGTGGCTGACCTCGGCGTCGCCCCCGGCGCCCCAGGCGAGCGACCGGATGCCGAGCGCGTAGACCAACGGAAGCCCGGCGCCGAACACCAGGCTGGCGAGCAGGACCTGCCAGGCCCCGTCGAAGGCGTACTGCAGGTTGTCGATCATGCCGACGCTCCCGTCCTGGGTCCGGGTCGCCGGACGGCGTCCCGTCCCAGTCGTCGTTGACGTTGTCGGCCGAGATCGGCTGCAGCGTGGACCGCAGGTAGATGAAGCCGGACATCGCGACGCAGGATCGCGACGACCGACGATCGGACCGGCGTACCCGCCGAGCAGGTCGCCGATCCACCACATGGCCGCCCCGACCACGCCGGCGGCCGGCAGCGTGAGCAGCCAGGCGACGACCATCCGGCCGGCGACGCCCCAGCGCACCTCGGCTCCGCGACTTGCGCCACGCCCGGTGCCGATCGACCGACCCGGTCGTCACCTGCGTCGTGGAGAGCGCGAAGCCGAGGTGGCTCGACGCGAGGATCACCGCGGCCGATGCGCTCTCGGCGGCCATGCCCTGGGGCGAGCGGATCTCGACCAGGCCCTTGCCCATCGTGCGGATGATCCGCCAGCCGCCGACGTAGGTGCCGAGCGAGATCGCGAGCGCGCAGGCGACCTTGACCCAGAACGGGACCGCCCCGGTGTCGGTCCAGTGGCCGCTCGCGATCAGCGCCAGGGTGATCACGCCCATCGTCTTCTGGGCGTCGTTGGTGCCGTGAGCCAGCGAGACCAGCGAGGCGCTGCCGACCTGGCCCCAGCGGAAGCCGGTCTCGGTGAAGCGCTGCGCGACGCCGGTGGTGACCCGGTAGATCAGCCAGGTGCCGACGCCGGCGACCACGCCCGCGATGAGCGGTGACGCGACCGCCGGCAGGATCACCTTGCCGACCACGCCGTCGAGCTTGGTGCCGTCGCCGTTCCAGTTGACGCCGCTGAAGCCGAGCGCGGCGATCGTGCTGCCGATCAGGCCGCCGAAGAGCGCGTGCGACGACGACGACGGGAGGCCGAGCAGCCAGGTCGTCAGGTTCCAGAGGATGCCGCCGACCAGGCCGGCCAGGATGATCAGGAGCAGGGCGTAGCCCTGGTCGGCGACCAGGTCGGGGTTGGGTGCGCCGTCGTCGCCCTGGATCTTGATCACCGCGTTGGTGACGGTGAGCGCGACCTCGACGGAGAGGAACGCGCCGACCAGGTTGAGCACGGCGGAGAGCGCGACCGCCACCTTCGGGCGGAGGGCACCGGTCGCGATGGAGGTCGCCATCGCGTTGGCGGTGTCGTGGAAGCCGTTCGTGAAGTCGAAGGCCAGCGCGGTGACGATGACCAGGACGAGGATGAGGGTTGCGGCTGTCACGACTCCAACGTGCGCCGTCGGCGCAGCCGGTACACCCCCCTGAGACCGAGTTCGCGGTCTGTTCATCTGGGCGCAACCGAGCGGGCTACGCTCCGAGCGTGGACAACCATCCCCCCGTGCGGGTCGAGCGTCGGCCCGTCTCGGAGGCGGAGTCGCGCCGGGCCAACGGGCCCGACTGGGACCGCTACGCCGACGAGTACCAGGCCACCCACGGCGAGTTCCTCGGCGACGCCGGCTTCGTGTGGGGACCCGAGGGGTTCACCGAGGCGCGAGGCCGGGGTCCTCGGCGACGTCGCCGACAAGGACGTCCTCGAGGTCGGCTCCGGTGCCGGGCAGTGCTCCCGGTGGGTGCGCTCACGCGGTGGGCGGTCCTACGGCCTCGACCTCTCCTTCCGGCAGCTGCAGCACTCGCGGCGCATCGACGACGAGACCGGGCGTCGCGGTCCCCTCGGTGCTCGGCACCGCGACCGCACTCCCCTTCGCGGACGGCTCCTTCGACGTGGTCTTCTCGTCGTTCGGAGCGCTGCAGTTCGTCAGCGACATCGCCGACGCGGTCGCCGAGACCGCCCGGGTGCTGCGCAGCGGCGGCCGCTACGCCTTCTCGATCACCCACCCGACGCGGTGGATGTTCCCCGACGACCCCGGGCGAGCCGGGGCTGGTCGCGAGCCAGTCCTACTGGGACCGCACGCCGTACGTCGAGATCGACGACGCCACCGGCGTCGTGTCGTACGTCGAGCACCACCGCACCCTGGGCGACTGGGTGGCGCTGCTGGCCGGTCACGGCTTCGTGATCACCGACCTGCTCGAGCCCGAGTGGCCCGACGACCACGAGCGCGTCTGGGGCGGCTGGTCGGGCGTGCGCGGACGGCTGCACGCCGGGCACCGCGATCTTCGGTGCCCGGCTCGAGTGAGCCGGACGCCGAAGATGTAGCAAGAGATGTAGGTCGAGCGAGGAGTCAGGCGGAGGCGCCCGTGAGCTCCTTGTCGTTGTTCGAGCCTTCGTCCTTGCGACGACGACCGGTCAGCAGCAGCACCGCGCCGGCGAGCAAGCAGAGCACGCCACCGACGAACCCGACGATCGGCATGGTCACCGTCATCATGTCGAGCATCTTGACGTTGGTCTTCGTGTCGGACGCGAAGTTCTTCTGCTGCTCGTCGGTGAACCCGATGTTGAGGTCGACGACCTGGGTGCCGTCGTCGAGGTACTGCTGCATGTCCACGGTCTGCTGCTGGATCGCACCGGTCTTCGGCTCGATGAAGTACGTGATCACCGTGTCGTAGGTGCCGGTGATGCCCTCGGCGATCGTGATCGGGGCGTCCTTGATGGTCTGGATGTAGACGTAGCACTCGACGCCGAGCAGGTCCTCGGTCCGGTCGTAGACCGCGTCGGTCGCCTCTCCGGCGGTGTCGTCCCAGACCTGGTAGGTCTTCTTCTCCGAGTCGAACGGCCACTTGTTCTGCAGACCCTCGACCCGCGGGGTGCCGGGCGGCAGGCCCTTGTAGTCGGGGTTCGCCAGGGCGGTGACGCGATCGGTCGCGAACACGGTGGTGCCGGCGCTGACCAGACGCGGGTCGTCGCCGTCGACGCAGTTGGGCGCGTCGTCGATGTCGATCACCACGCACTGGGTCTGGGCGAAGACGACGTTGTCGTCGTCGGAGGCGTCGGCGTCCGTCTTCGAGATGCTCTGGACCTTGACGGGGTTCTCGACGAGCTCGCCCGTGGCTGGGTCGAGCTTCTTGACGGTGCCGTCGAGGTAGGTCGTCTGGTCGATGTCGAGAGGGGTCTTCTTCACCACACCCGGAGCCCACACGGTGGCCATCAGGCCGACGACGAGAAGGAATGCGCCCAGTCCGAGCAGGACCAGTCCGAACACCTTGCGCTTCACGAATTCCCCTCCCAAGGATGATGTGACCTCGGGCACGCTAGCAGTACTGGCGGGTAGAAATGCGGTCTCCGTCACACCCGTGATGGAAATGTTTCCCGGGCCCTGTGGCAAACTCCCGGCGTGCTGCGCCGACCCGATCGTCTTGTCGTCGGGGGCGCGCTGCTGATCCTGGTCCAGCTCGGATTCCGCGCCTGGGCGCTGTGGGGATCGTGGTTCTACTTCGACGATCTGGCCTTCATGTCCCGGGCGATGAACCAGCCGTTCGACGTCGGCTACCTGACCGAGTCGTACGGCGGACACCTGATGCCGGCCGGGTTCGCGCTCGCCTGGGTGCTGACCCACGGGGCCGCCTTCGACTGGGCGCCCTGGGCGACCGTGCTCCTCGCGCTGCAGCTGGTCGCCAGCATCGGCATGTTCCGTCTGCTGCTCTCCATGTTCGGCCGCAAGCCGTTCGTGCTGGTCCTGCTCACGGGCTACCTCGCCTGGATCTTCACCCTCCCGGCCGGGCTCTGGTGGGCCGCGGGGATCAACCAGCTCCCGCTCCAGATCGCCCTGGTCTTCGGGCTGCACGCCCATCTCGCAGTACCTCCGGACCGCCCGGGTCCGCCACCTGGTCGCCGCCCTCGTCTGGGTGCTCGCCGGGCTCCTCTTCTACGAGAAGACCCTGCTTGTCATCGGGGTCTACGCGATCGTCACACTCGCCTACTTCACGACCGGCACGACGCCGGAGCGCCTGCGTGCGCTCTGGACCGACTACCGCCCGGCGGTGATCGGCTTCGGCATCCTCGGCGTCGCCTACCTCGGCTTCTACGTCGCGTTCGGGCTCGACTTCTCCCCCGCCGACTCGTCGGGTGAGCCGTGGGGCCAGCTCGCGTGGAACTTCGTGATGGTCACCTTCGCGACCGCCCTGATCGGCGGTCCGGTGACCTGGCAGTCCCTCGGGGTCGGGTCGCTCGCCGACCCGTCCACCCTGGTCCAGCTCGCGGGCTGGGTCGCGCTGGCCGGCGCTACGTACTACGCCTTCGCGACCCGCACGCTGAGCCGGCGCGCGTGGCTGCCGCTCGCCTTCACGATGGTGGCCAACGTCGTGCTGCTCGCCAGCGCCCGGGCGATCGTGGTCGGCCCGGACATCGCGCGGGAGTACCGCTACCAGACCGAGTCCGGGGCTCTCTTCGCCATCTGCCTCGGACTCGCGGTGCTGCCGCTGGTCGGCGCGCGCGAGGTCAACGACGTGCGTGAGAAGGTCGAGCGGCCCTACGAGCGGCCGGCCCTCGTCGTCCCCGTGACGCTGGCCGTCGTGGCCGTCGCGCTGCTCTCGAGCGTCCGGTACGTCGACACGTGGCAGCACGGCAACCCGTCCGAGGAGTTCTTCTCGAACGTGCGCTCCGAGCTCGACAGCTCCGACGGCCCGGTGCCGCTCGTCGACGCCGGTCTCCCCCAGGCGCTGCTCTGGTCCTACCGCTACCCGGAGAACATCTACAGCCACATCCTGCGTCCCTTCGCGGACCAGACGGCGTTCCCCGACGTCGCCGTCGACGACCTCTACGTCATCGACGACACCGGCAAGCTCGCGCCCGTCGGCGTCACCCCGGTCCGGTCGATGAAGCCCACCAACGGCTGCGGCTACCGGTTGATCGGCGACAGCGTGACCATCCCGCTCGACGGCCCGGTGATCGGCGGCGGCTGGTGGATCCAGATGGACTACCGGAGCACCGGTGAGCTCCCCGCCCGTCTGGTCGCGGGCGACGCGGTGCACGACGTCGACCTCCCCGCCGGGAAGCACACCGTGTTCTTCTCGGCCGAAGGCACCTTCCACCTCGTGGACGTGCAGCATGATGGAGACGACAGCGAAGGCCGAGATCCGGGACTGTGCGTGACCTCGCTCGTCCTCGGTCTGCCCGTCCCCACGAGGTGAACACTCTGACAACTGCGTCCGCGACTCGCACGCCGAGCCGCCGTGCCCCGGCGCGCGCGCCTGCAGGCGCGCGCCCGGGGACTCGGTGAGCTGCTGCGCACCGACCGGGTGGCCCAGGCGGTCGCCGCACTGGTGGTCGCGCACCTCGCCTACCGGACCTGGATCACCGCGATCTCGTGGTACTCCGGCGACGACTTCGCCTTCATGTCGCGGATGTGGAACGACGGGACCTCGCTGCGGGTGGCCGCCGAGCCGTACGGCGGGCACCTGATGCCCGGCGGGATGTACCTCACCTGGCTGGCCGGCGAGATCCACGCCTACGACTTCACCCTCGCGGGCGCGATCCTGGTCGCGATGCAGCTCCTCGCCGACATCGGTGCGGTCGTGCTGCTGGTCCGGATGTTCGGGCTGCGGCCCGGCATCCTCCCGCCGCTGGCTCTCTACTTCTTCACCGTCTTCTCCACGCCGATGGCCGTGTGGTGGGCCGCAGCGGTCAACCAGCTGCCCTTCCAGATCGTCTTCTTCTGGGCGATGGCGTCGCACATCTCCTACCTGCGCGACCCGCGGCTGCGACACCTCCTCGTCACGCTCGCGTGGCTGGCGGCCGGCCTGGTCTTCTACGAGAAGACGGTCCTGATCCTCGGAGCGATCGGCATCGTCTCGGTCGCCTACTTCTCCTCGGGCTCACTGCTCGCGCGGATGCGCACGATGTGGACCCGCTACCGCGCCGCGACCCTGGTGATGATCGTGGCGGGCTCGGCGTACCTCGTCGCCTATGCAGCCCTCGGCCTCAACTTCAGCGCCGCGGACTCCGACAACGACCTGCTCGGCGGGGTAGTCACCAACATGGTGGTCGACGCCTTCGCCCCCGGCCTCGTCGGCGGTCCCCTGGGCTGGGACTTCCAGGGCCAGGGCGGCCTGCCGCACGCCGGCGCGCTGGTGACGCTGGCCAGCCTGGCCGTGATCGCCTTCGTGCTCCGCGAGATCCACCGCTCACGTCGACGAAGCCTGCGCGCCTGGTGGCTGCCGGCCTTCTTCCTCGGCTGCGACATCGTGCTGGTGCTCGCCGGCCGGGCGTCCCTGGTCGGCGACGCGATCGCCCTCGAGTACCGCTACCAGAGCGAGCTCGGCGCGGTCACCGCGCTCGCGCTCGCCTGCGCGACGATGCCGATCATCGGTGCGGTCGAGTCCGTCGAGACCCGCCGTCCCAGCAAGCTGCTGGACAACCCGCGTCGCGTCGGGGCTGTCGTCGCGATCGTGTCGGTGCTGGGCCTGGTGTCCTCGACCCAGTTCGCCTGGCACTGGAGCACCCACGCCGAGGGCCGCGACTACTACGCCAAGCTGCTGCCGGTCGTGCGCGACCCCGTCTTCCCCGTCCCGATGGTCGACACGGGCGTCCCGAACTTCGTCATGTGGGGACTGGGTTACCCCGCCAACCTGCTCAGCCACGTCCTCAAGCCCTACTCGGACAACATCGACTACCGGACCTCGGCGGTCGACCACCTGATGGCCGTCGGCGAGGACGGCCAGGTCGCGCCCCTCGTCGTACCCCCGACCCGTCGCGGCAGAGCCCGGCCCCGAGGCCGGCTGCGGCTACGTCGTGTCCGCGAAGCCGGTGAAGATCCCGCTCGACGGTCCCGTGGCGTACGGCGGCTGGTGGGTGCGCATCGGCCTGCTGGCCTCGGCCGACACCCCGGTCCACGTCGACGCGGGCGAGAAGTCCTACGACCTCGTGGTGCCGGCCGGTGTGCACGCGATCTACGTGCAGGGCGCCGACGACTTCGACTCCATCAGCCTCTCGCGGGAGAATGCCGACGCCACCGTGTGCACCGACGACATCACGGTCGGTCGTCCTCAACCCGTGACGCAGACACAGGAAGGCACCCAGTGACGCGCAGCAACGACCGGACCTTCCCGACCCTGAACGCGCTGCGCGCGATCGGGGCGATCATGGTCGTGCTGACCCACTCCGCCTTCAACACCGGCCGGATCAACGACGGCTGGACCGGCGCCGTGCTGGCCCGCTTCGACTTCGGCGTCACCCTCTTCTTCGTGCTCTCGGGCTTCCTGCTGAGCCGGCCGTGGTTCCTGGCCGCCGCTCGCGGCGAGAATCATCCCTCGACCCGCCACTACCTGTGGAAGCGCGCGCTGCGGATCCTGCCGCTCTACTGGGTGGTCGTCGTGGTCGCCCTCGTCTTCGACCCGGCCAACAAGGACGCCGACTGGGTCGACTGGGTCACCAACCTGACGCTCACCCAGCTCTACGTCCACGGGCTGCTGCCGAGCTCGCTGACCCAGATGTGGAGCCTCTGCACCGAGGTCGCCTTCTACGTCGTGCTGCCGCTGCTGTGCCTGGCCTTCATCGGCCGCAGCGGCCGTCCGCTCGACCTGCGCCGGATCCTGGTCGGGGCCTCGGTGCTCACGGTCGCCGGCGTCGCGTGGCAGGTCGTCGCCGCGCAGATCCCCGGCTACCACGGTCACTACGCGCAGTGGCTGCCCGGCTACCTGCCGTGGTTCATGGTCGGCATGGGCTTCGCCGCCTGCTCGGCCAGCCTGTCGGCCGAGCCCCGCGACCACATCCTGACCAGGCTCGGCAACGACCTCGCCGGCTGCTGGATCCTCGCCGTCGCCGTCTTCGCGGTCGCCTGCACCCCACTTGCGGGCCCACGCCTCCTTCTCGTGCCCGGCGCCTGGGAGGCCGGCTCGAAGGTCGTGCTCTACACGGTCGCGGGCGCGTTCTTCGTGCTGCCGCTGGTCTTCGGCCCGGAACGCGACGGCTGGGTGCGCGAGCGCCTCAGCGGGCCGGTGCCGCAGTGGCTCGGCGAGATCTCCTACGGAATCTTCGCGATCCACATGCTGGTGCTCAACCTGGTCTTCTCGATCCTCGACCTCACCGTCTTCACCGGCCGGTTCCTGACGGTGGCCGCGATGACGCTGGGTCTGACCATCGTCTTCGCCACCGTGTCGTTCTACCTGCTCGAGAAGCCCGCCCTGCGGGCCAAGAACATCCGCTTCTTCGCCCGGATGGAGCCGCGGGGCAGGACCGTGGAGCCCGCGCCCGACATCGCGCCATGACCGCAGGAGCCCGGCGGCGCACCCCGGGTGCCGACCGTGTCCTGCTCGGCGGGATCGCGTTGATCGTGCTCGCGGCTGCCTTCCGCACCTGGACCGCGACGCAGACGTGGTTCTACGTCGACGACTTCCCGCTCGTCGCAACTCCCGCACGCGAAGGCCTGTCGCTCCACGAGCTGTTCCAGCCCTACATCGGTCACCTGATGCCGGCCGGGCGGGCCGCCGCCTGGCTGACGACCGCGGGCGGCGGCTACGACTACCCGGTCGCGATCGCGGAGCTGATCGCGCTCTACGTGCTGGTCGGCGCCGGAGCCCTGCGCCTCTTCCGCTCGCTCTTCGGCTCCCGCCCCGCCGTCCTGGCGCTGCTCGCCTACCTGCTCTTCAGCCCCTGGCTGATCTCCCCCACGACCTGGTGGGCGGCAGGCATCAACCACCTGCCGGCGCTGGCCGCGACGACATGGTCGCTCGACGCCGTGGTCCGTCACCTGCGGGACCCGCAGCGGCGACACCTGGTCGCCTCGGTCCTCTGGATCGTCTTCGGCCTGGCCTTCGCCGAGCTCACCCTGCTCGCCTACGTCCCGATCCTCGTGGTCGCGCTGGCCTACTTCGCCCGCGGCTCGCTCGTCGAGCGGGTGCGGCACCTGTGGACGACGTACCGCTCCCTGGTCGTCGTCCACGCCGTCCTCGGTGTCGCCTACCTGGCGGCGTACGTCGCGACCTCGTGGGACCCGACCGGAGACCGGCCGCCGGCACCGTGGCGGGACTACCTGGTCAACGTGGTCGGCACCGTCCTCCCGAGCGCCTTCATCGGCGGCCCGGGGACCTGGAAGCAGGAGTGGGCCGCGCAGTTCGACGTCGACCCGGCGCTCTGGCTGCGACTGCTCGGCCTGGCCGACGGTGGCGGGGATGTTCGCACTCTCGGCGATCACCCGCGAGCGCGCGCTCCGCGCCTGGCTGATCCCGCTGAGCCAGCTCGCGGCGACCGTCGTCCTGATGTCGCAGACCCGGGCCATCTTCGGCGGCAGCTTCATCCTCGACCTGCGGTTCACGACCCCGCTCGCCCTGGGGACCGTCGCTCGCGCTCGGGCTCGCGTTCCTGCCCGTCGACGGTGCCGTCGAGTGCTCGGCGCCGCGCACCTCCCACTGGCTGGTCGACCGGCGCGCGCCCGCGGTCGTCGCGATCACCGCCTTCGTCGCGCTCGGCGTCTGGAGCGCGTCGACCTTCCCGCTCCTCCACGTCCCCCAGGACCGCTCACCGAAGCCCTTCTTCGCGACGTTCGAGCGCTCGCTCGACGAGCACCCGGCGCCGGTGCAGATGGTCGACGCACCGCGTCCCCGGCTTCGTCTTCGGCGGCGTCGAGGGCAGGTACGCGACCTCGCTGTCGATGTACGACGACGTCGAGATCCCGCCGGTGGTCCAGGACGACTTCTACATCCTCGACGAGACCGGCGCGCTGGTGCACCCGGAGCTCGACGTCGCCCGCCGCGCGACCGCGGCGACCGACACGTCGGACTGCGACGGTCACCTCGTCGGCCCGGCCGGCGCCGGCATCACCCTCGACGGACCCGTCTTCGGAGCGGTCTGGCGGCTCCGGATCGACTACACCGCGACGACCGAGACGCCCGGCGGTCATCACGCTCGGCGACCGCGAGGTGCCGGTGACCCTGCTCGCCGGCGAGCACACGCTGGAGACCTCGGGCGCCGGGCAGTACGACGCCGTGCGCATCGACGGGCTCGCCGACGGGGCGAGCGCGTGCGTCAGCTCGCTGGAGGTCGGGACGACCGTCGTGCCGGGCGTGCCGACGCCCTGAGCGTACGAGGCCGCCGACCAGGCAGACGATCGCGACCAGGCTCCAGGCCTGGGTCCACTCGACCGCCCACGACTGCTCGGTCAGGCGGTCCCACGACATCGCCGTCGCCCCGATGATGAAGGCCAGCCCGGCCAGCAGCGCCCAGCCGTGGAAGACCCGGCGCAGGATCGTCGCGACCACGATCGTCGCACCGGCCGCGATGACGCCCCACCAACCGGCGAGCAGCGCCGGGACCGCGAACGCGACCACGAGGTCGAGCAGTCCCGGTCGTCCGGTCTCCAGCGCGGGCAGCACCCTGCCCGATTCGACCCTGCGCGGCGTACGACGTCGGACCAGCGGCACCACGACGACCAGCAGCACCAGGGCCACGCCGATCGCGCCGAGGCCGAGCGCCCAGCCGAAGGTCCGGTCGGGCGGGTAGCTGAGGTGGACGGTGCCTGCGGCACCGGCGGGAAGCACCCACGCCTGCTTCCAGCCGGCGACCCGGGTGGTCGGCAGCGTCTTGCCGTCGAAGGTGGCGACCCAGCCGACGTTGAGGTTCTGCGGGAGCGTCAGGACGGTCGGCCCCGACCGCTCGGCGACGTGCACCGAGGTGGGCATCCCGCGGTCGTCGCGGTCCAGGTCCAGCGGCTGGGTGGCGGCCGAGCCGGCGCCCACCCGCGTGAGGTCGAGGGTGTCGACCCGGAAGAGGGCCGACGGCGGCGCCGAGATCACGTGGTCGACCCCACCGTGGACGATGGACAGCTCCGAGCCGCAGATCCGGAAGGGCACCCGCGCTCCTCGGACCAGCTCCCTGGTGCTGGCGACGACCTCGGTCTGGAAGACGCGCCGGTCGATGTTGATCGTGGGGCCGGAGCCGCAGCCGAAGGTGCGGGACGTCGTCGCGGCCGCCCGCTGCTCCTTCGCCAGCGGGAAGCCGCCGAAGGTGAGCGTGCTGATGCCGGCCGGTGCCTGGACGAAGCGCTGACCGACCACGAGGAACGCCGGCTCGGTCGCGACGACCTGCAGGTCGACCTTGTCGACCTCCCAGCGCGGGAGAACACCGCGCCCGTCCTTGTCCAGGCTGACGACCCGGGCGCGGCCCTCGGAGGTGAGCTTGATCCGCGTCGGCCGCGAGGCAGCAGCCGCGGGGTTGACCCGCACCCGGATGTTCTTCAGCTCGGTCGTCTCGGGGAACTGGACGCTCACGGTCTCGTCGCCGTCCTGCGAGAGCCAGGTCGTGCCGGGGTCGGCGTCGAGCATCGCGGTCGGGCCGGCGGCGACGTCGAAGGAGTCGGCCTCGTCGCTGGTCGCCGACAGGCCCGAGTCGACGAACGGCAGTCCGTCGATGCTGCGGCGCAGCGAGACCGTGCCCGCGAGCGCGTAGCTCGCGGTGTCGTTGACCTGGAACTGCCGGACCAGGCTGTCGCCGTCCTCGCCGGCGGCGACCAGCGACTGCACGCAGGGGTAGGTCCTACCGACGTTCAGGCAGGGTGCGCGGTCCGGGTCGCGGGTGAGCGAGACCAGGTCCACCGGGAGGTCCGGGTCGGGATCGGGGAGGCTGAGGAAGCGCAGCGGGAACAGGTCGCGGACCTGGACCTCGCTCAGCGCGAACGAACCGGGGAGCGAGAGGTCGCGGCCGACCGCCGTGATCCGCAGGAAGTCGCCCGTGCCGAGGTGGGTGAGGTAGCTGCGCGTGCTGCCGGGCTTGGGCGCGGGCGCCTCGACCTGGAAGCCACCGGCCCAGAACTCCAGCTTGTCGACCGGGGCGGCGTCGGACGGCATGGTCACCGAGATGGAGTCGACGTTGGTGGTCGACCCGAAGTTCTCCTGCCAGAACTGACCGGTCGGGTCGAGGTGTCGAGCCGAGCGCCAGGCGGTCGACTTGTCCCGGTCGAGCGCCGCTCCCGGGTGCGACCCGATCTCCAGCGGCGGGATCGCGTTGGCGTCGGACTGGCTGCTGCTCGCCTCGACGGACGTGATGCCGGCCCACGACTCGGTCGTCTGCCAGCGGTCCTGGTCGTCGACCACGCGGTGGGTGTGCTCGGGCCCGGAGAGCAGGTAGGGCTCGTCTGCGGCCATGGTGGCCGACTGGTTCCAGCGGACGGCGGCGAAGTTGGTCTCGCGGCGTGGCATCCCGTCGGTGAGGACCTGCCCGGTCACGCCGGTCTTCTCGGCTCGGCGTCGTCACCGAGGTCCTCGACATCCGCGGCGAGCAGTCCCTGGCCAGCGGTGGCCTTCCCGACCGCGGGATCCAGGCCGCTGGCCGGGTCGCCGACAAGCGCCTTCGGGTCGCGGGTGAGAGAGGCGGACTGGACACCGGAGACGTCGTACACGTCGACGGAGCCGACCCGGACCGACAGACCGGCGCCCTGGATGACCCGGATGTCGCCGCCCGGCGCCCGGGTCATGACCGCCGACCCGACCCGCGGCCCGAAGGACCTCGCGAGCGTGATGCCCTGGGCGTTCGCCAGCAGCCCGGCGACGTACGACGGGTCGGGTGCGCCGGTCTCGAAGCGGTCCAGGTCGTTGCGGACCACGAGCCGCCCGACGCCGTTGTCGGCGAGGAACCGGGCGAAGTCGGGGCTCGGGTGGCCGGACTCGAGGTAGCGGGTGACCGCGTCGAGGAAGACCACGTTGCCGGGTTGGGCCAGCGGGATCACGTTGCGCACGGCCCACGGGGTCCGGGCCAGGCCCTGGAGCACGTCGTCGTGGGTGTTGCCCCACGTGTAGACGCCGAACGCCGAGGCCGGCACCTCGAGCGCGACGTTGCCGTCGTCGGTCTCCTCGAGGTAGTCGGCGACGCCGTCCCAGTAGTCGGGTACGGCGAGCACGCCCTCCCGCGGGGCGATGTGGTCCTGGGCCCACGGCAGCGCCAGCGAGCAGAGCGCCAGCACCGTGGCCACCCGGACGACCGTCAGTCCGGCGCGGGCGCCCTTGCCCTTGATGAGTGACGGCAGCACCGCGAACAGGTGGGCCAGGCCGAGGACCAGCGGGATCCGCAGGACCACGTCGAACTTGTGGAGGTTGCGCAGCGGTGCCAGCGACTGGTCGAGCCAGGCGGTGCGGTCGGCGGCGAGGAAACCGGCGACGTCACCGGAGTAGCCGAAGCCGATCAGCGCGACCCCGGTCAGCACGCCCAGGGTGAGGAAGCGCTGGTGCGGGTTGCCCCGCAGGCACACGCCGACCAGGCCGAGCGCGGCGATCGCCGCAGCGTCGAGCACGAGGAACGGCGTCGTGACGAGCTGCTGGCCGGCTGTGTAGTCGACGCCGGCGAAGTAGGCGACCCAGTCGGAGGTGCCGACGACGGTGCGGGCCAGGCCGGTCGGGATGCTCGTGATGGTGGCGTTCTCGATGTAGTCGAGGAACGGCGGGCTGTAGCGGCCCAGGATGAGCAGCGGCAGGCTCCACCACAGCGTGGCCAGCCCGGTGAAGAGGGTCCACCAGCCGAGGAGGCGCCACTTCCGCGGTCCGCGAGCCCGGGTCAGGATCCAGATGACACCGAGCGGGAGCGTTGCTGCGACCGCGATCGCGTTGACCCCGCCGCAGCAGGCGACCGCGAGCGCGCTGAGGGCCGCCGCTCGGCGTACCGACCCGCGCTCGGCCCCGACAACCAGCGGGATCAGCACCCACGGCGCCAGGGCCATCGGCCAGATCTCGACCGACGTGCCGCCGAGCAGGGTGGTGATCCGCGGGGTGAGGACGAACGCGAAGCCGGCCAGCACCTGGGTCAGCGGCGACCCGATCACGAGCTTCTGGGCGAGCTTGACGACGCCGAAGAACGCCAGGCAGAGCAGCAGGCTCCACCACAGCCGCTGGGTCACCCACGCAGGCAGGTGCACGAGGTCGCCGAGCAGGAAGAACGGCCCCATCGGCCAGAGGTAGCCGTAGGCCTGGTTCTGGATCTGGCCGAACGCAGCGATGGGGTCCCAGAGCCGCAGTCCGCCCGCGAGGAACTTGAGCGGGTTGGTGAGCAGGTCGAACTTGGTGTCGGCCACCATCCGTCCGGCCGACTGCGAGAACGAGAGCGCGGTGATGATCGCCGCGTAGCCGAACATCCGCAGGCGCGACGTCGCGAGCCCCGCGCGCCGGGTCTCCTCGGGGGAACCGCTCACGCCTTGCGCACCACGATGACCAGGTTCCAGGTGACGAGCTCGCGCAGCAGCGGCACGCGCGTCAGCCAGTAGCTCCAGCGCGGGTTGTAGCGCGGGATCAGGGCGAGCACCTCGCCGTCCTGCTGACGCTCCGCCCACCGGATGCCGTCGCGGACGGTCACCTGGAAGAGCGACTCGCCGTACTTGTTCTTCGGTTCGTGGCCGTGCTTGCGCGCGTAGCGCCGGCGGGCGCGGGCGCCGCCGATGAAGTGCCACGGCGACGTCTCGTGGCCGCCCCAGGGGCCGTACCAGACGGTGTAGGAGATGAAGGCGATGCCGCCGGAGCGGGTCACGCGCAGCATCTCGTCGGCCATGTCCCAGGGCCGCGGCACGTGCTCGAGCACGTTGGACGAGTAGCAGAGGTCGACCGCGTCGTCGCGGAACGGGAGGTTCATCCCGTCGCCGACGACCGTCCCGCGGGCGATCTCGCCGAGGCCGGTCAGCTCGCCCACGTCGGCGTCCAGCGCCCAGTACGTCGCACCCGCTGCCTGGAACGCGTCGCGGAAGTAGCCGGGCCCGCCGCCGACGTCCAAGACGGTGCTGCCGGCCAGCTCGAGATAGCCCGAGAGCTGACCCACGGAGTCGGCCGCGAGCGCGGAGTAGAAGCGCGCCGGGTCGGTCTGCTCGACCCGGAAGTCGGCCATCAGCTTGACCGAGCGGCGCAGGTCGGGGGTCCACGGCGTGGTCCCCCTCGTCGCCGCCTCAAGCATGCGCAGACCCTATCCGAGCGCACCGCTCCGAGCGGCGGCGAGGTGTGACGGTCAGCACGGTAGCCTCGCCGGGTGCCGAGGTCCGACGCTGCCGTGCTCGCGGGACGGCACGTCGCGTTCTTCAGCTGGCGCGACACCCGCAACCCCGAGGGCGGCGGCGCCGAGCGCTACCTGGAGAAGGTGGCGACCGGGCTGGTCGAGCGGGGCTGCACGGTCACGATCTTCTGCGCCGCCTACGCCGGCGGGGCACCCGACGAGACGGTCGACGGCGTCCACTACGTGCGCCGCGGCACCAAGCTCTCGGTCTACGTGCTGGGCATGTGGGCGCTGCTGCGCCGCCAGCTCGGCCGCGTCGATGTGGTGGTCGACGTCCAGAACGGGCTGCCCTTCTTCACGCCGCTGGTCACGCGCAAGCCGGTCGTCGTGCTGGTCCACCACGTGCACCGCGAGCAGTGGCCGGTCGTCTATCCCGGCGTGACCGGGCGGGTCGGCTGGTGGATCGAGAGCAGCTTCGCGCCGTGGCTCTACCGCCGCCGGCAGTACGTCGCGGTCTCGCGCGCCACCCGGGCCGAGCTCCGTGAGCTCGGGGTGATCGGTCCGCGGGTGGCGGTCGTCCACAACGGGACCGACCCGGTCGTGTCGGTCGACGCGCGGAAAACGGCGTACCCCTCGATCTGCGTGGTCGGCCGGCTGGTGCCGCACAAGCAGGTCGAGCACGCGATCGACGCGGCCAGGGAGCTGGTCGAGGAGTTCCCCGAGCTCCGGCTGCGGATCGTGGGTGGTGGCTGGTGGGAGGCCGAGCTGCATGAGCACGCCCGAGACCTGGTCGAGCGCGGCGTCGTGGTGTTCGAGGGACACGTGACGGAGGTCCGCAAGCAGGAGATCTACGAGGAGTCCTGGCTGATGGCGCTGCCGTCGGTCAAGGAGGGGTGGGGGCTGGTGGTCGGCGAGGCGGCCGCGCACGGCACGCCCACCGTTGCCTACGCGAGCGCGGGCGGGACCCGCGAGTCGATCGTCGACGGCGTGTCCGGAGTCCTCGTCGACTCACCGAGTGAGCTCACCGCCGCCCTCGGCGCGCTGCTGCGCGACCGCGAGGGGCGCGAGCGGCTGGCGCTCGGCGCGATCACCCACAGCAAGGGCTTCACCTGGCCGCAGTCGCAGTCGGCCTTCGCCCATGTCGTGGCGTCGGCCGTGCGAGGAGACCTGGTCACCGACCAGGACGCGACCGAGGAGTGATCCTCGAGGACGGTCCGGTCGGCGTCAGCGCGTCAGTTGGACGACGAGCCGTAGTCGAGCGTGACGTTGCTCGAGTCGATCGGAGACTTGTCAGGCGCAGCAGTCTGCGAGTTGACGAGCCCGACAACAGTCGCTCCGGCGAGTGCACCGCCAACGACCAGGCTCACCATGGTGATCAGAATTGCTTGCACGTGAGTTCCTCCCTCTCGGCACGGACCGTATCACCCGGACCCAGGTCGGGTGCGCATTCTCGACGAGCCCGACTGGAACACGTTCCACCAACCTAGCGCGAGCAGCCCCAGGAAGCTCGCCCACGCGGCACCGAGCGCGATCCACCAGCCGGTCGCGACCTCGCGCGCGTCGACCGGCGTGTCGAGGCCGACCAGCTCGATGTCGGTGCCCTGGTAGAGGACGGTCCCGGCGATCGGCGCGTCGTACGTCGCGTTGGTCGCGACGTCGGTCTCCCGCGCGACGACGCCGATGCCGATCTCACCGAGGGCGGTGGCGCGGGCCTCGGGTGTGGGCTCCCCCAACGCCGCGAGCACCTCGGGCACGCGCGGGTCCTCGCCGTTGATCAGCCTGCCGTCGACGGCGAGCTGGTCGTTGACGACGTAGTTGGGCTGGAGGTAGCGCGGCAGCGGGTCGAGGACCTTGCGGCCGTGGTTCCACACCGGCGCGCGATAGCTGGTGAACGGGAGCACGAGCACGTCGCCCGGCGGCGGGTCGGTGAGCGCGCTGCGGGCCTGGGCGTAGTCGGCCGGGTAGGTCGCCGGTCGCAGGTTGCCCGAGATCCCCCACGCCGCGTCCGGCATCACCGCGAGCGGGACGAGTGCGGCCGCGACGGCGACCACGACGCGGGGCGCCGGGTCGCGCCAGTGCCCGGCCAGGCGTTCCACTCCGGCCGCGACGAGCACCACGGTCAGCGGGGCGCAGAGCACCAGGAACCGGGCGCCGTCGCGGAGCAGTCCCCCACCGGGGACGTGGGCGGCCAGCCAGCCGATCGCGTCGGGCGCCGCCCACGACAGGACGGCCAGGGCGTAGCCGAGCACCCAGAGGGCGACCAGCGCCGACGTCGTACGACGTCCGAGGCGGCGCGCAGCGGGCCGGGCGCCGGCGGCCGCGGCCGCGAGCAGGAGCACCGTGAGGACGAGGGGCAGCACGACGCCGTCGCGGGAGGACGGCACCACGTCGGCGTTCCAGATGCCGCCGAGGCTGAGCGCGGCGAGCGGGGCCGGCAGGCCCTCCGAGCCGAGGCCGAAGACCGCGCCGGCCGCGCTCGACGTCGCGTCGGAGGCGTGCAGCAGCCCGGCGACGACCCACGGCGCGTTGGCGGCGACCACGAGCAGCACGAGTCGCGCGGCCCCCCGCCGGGTCAGCCCGACGGCCAGCAGCACCAGACCTGACATCAGGGCGGCGTTGGCGCTGAGCGACCCGAGGAGGAGCAGGAACGGCAGCGCGGCACCGACCCGGGCGTCGGCGCGGAAGCGGACCGCCTCGGTGACCAGCCAGGGCAGCACCGCCCAGCACAGCAGCAGCGGCCAGTGCCCGATCCAGAGCCGCTCGACCACCAACGGGCTCCACACGAAGACGCTCACCGCGACGAGCCGGGCCACGATCGAGGGGCCGACCAGGCGGGCGGCGCCGAGGCCGCCGAGCAGCAGGGTGCCGACCAGGACGACCTTCTGCAGCAGCATGCCGGGGACCACCGCGTCGAGGACAGCGACGACGGCGTCGGACGGTACGGCGCGGGGCAGGGCCGTCCCGGCGCCGAGGAAGTCGGAGCGGAGGTCCAGGTCGGGCACCCACACCATGTCGTAGGTCAGGAGGTAGCCGTGCCCGAGCGCGGGCCCGAGCATCAGCACGGCGAGGGCGAGGGCCCACGCCGGCACGGCGTACCTCCGGATGAGTGTCAACTAGATCGGCAGCTTCCGGAACAGGGCTCGGGGGACGTGTCGCAGCCCCGACATCACGCCGCGCATCGCGCCGGGGACCCAGATCAGGTCGTCGCCGTTCGCGACCGCCTTGGTGACCGCGGCGGCGACGTCTTCGGCGTCGACCGACAGCGGAGCCGCGTCGCGACCCTCGGTCATCTTGGTGCGGACGAAGCCGGGGCGGACGACCAGGACCCGGCCGCCGGTGCCGCGCAGCGCCTCGCCCAGACCCATGTAGAAGCCGTCCATGCCGGCCTTCGTGGAGCCGTAGACGAAGTTGGAGCGGCGCACCCGCTCTCCGGCGACCGACGACAGCGCGACGATCACGCCGTGGCCCTGGCGCTTGACCTGCTCGGCCAGGCAGACGCCGACGCTGACGGGTGCGACGTAGTTGACGGTGGCCAGCTCGACGGCGAGGTCATGGTCCTGCCAGGCCCGCTCCTCGTCGCCGAGCAGGCCGAAGGCGACGACCGCCACGTCGATGTCGCGCTCGCGGGCGACCGACTCGATGAGCGCGGCATGCGTGTCGGTGGCCTCGGCCACGAAGTCGACCGAGTCGACGGTGAGTCCCAGGCCGGTCAGCTCGGTGGCGGCGGCGTCGCGACGAGGACCGGGCCGGGCGGCCAGCGTCACGTGGAGGGCGCCGCTGCGGGCCCAGTCTCGGGCGATGGCCAGCGCGATGTCGCTGGTGCCCCCGAGCAGGAGCAGGGTCTGGGGCTGGCCGAGCGCGTTGATCATGGGTCCTTCTCAGAGGTCGAGGCGGCGGGAGAGGTCTGACTGGAAGGTACGGCGTGGGTCCACCCGCTCGCGGACGGCCCGGAACTCGTCGAGCCGGGGATACATCGCCGGCAGCATCGCGGCGGACAGCCTCGAGTCCTTCGCCAGGTAGACCCGTCCGCCTGCGGCGACCACCTGTGCGTCGAGGCTGTCGAGGAGCGGCGCCAGGTCCGGGTGGGCAGGCACGTCGTACGCCAGGGTCCAGCCGGCCATCGGGAACGACAGCGGGCTGTCGTTGCCGGGGCCGAACCGCTTGAGCACGGCGAGGAAGCACGGGAGCCGGGCCGCGGCGATCCGCTCGAGGATGCGGACCAGTGCCTCGCCCTGATCGTCGGGTACGACGAACTGGTACTGCACGAACCCGTGCGGGCCGTAGGCGCGGTTCCAGCCGCCGATCCCGTCGAGCGGGTGGAAGAAGGCGCTGAGCGACTGGATCTCACCGGTGCGATGGCGCGGCGCCTTGCGGAACCACGCCTCGTTGAACGCGCGAACCGCCGGTCCGGAGACCAGGTTGACCGGTGGGGTGATCGGCAGCGTCAGCCGAGGGGGACCCGGTGGCGCGAGCGGGTCGCTCGCCGCTCGGCCCCGGAGCAGGTCGCGTGTGGCGTGCTCACCGCGTGAGAGGACCGAGCGTCCGAGCGCGGCTCCCCGGGCGAGCGTGTCGATCCACGCGACCGAGTAGGTGGAGGCCGCGTCGCCCTCGCGCATCTCGCGCATCACCTCGTCGAGATCGGCGAGACGCTGGGTGGTGACCTCGGCGTACGCCGTCTCGACCGGGATCGTGTCGACGACGGCGCTGAGGATGATCCCGGTGAGGCCCATCCCGCCGACGGTCGCCCAGAAGATCTCGCCATCGGTGTCCGGGCCGATCGTCCGGGTGCTGCCGTCGGCGAGCACCAGGTCGAGCGAGCGCACGTGGTTGCCGAAGCTCCCGGTGACGTGGTGGCTCTTGCCGTGCACGTCGCAAGCGATCGCGCCGCCGACCGTGACGTAGCGCGTGCCGGGCGTGACCGGCACGAAGCGTCCCTGCGGCAGCAGCGCCGCGATCAGGTCGTGCAGGCTGGTGCCTGCGCTCACCCGCACGGTGCCGTCGGCGGCGACCGGACCGATCTCCGTCGGCAGCGGCAGCAGCACCTCTCCCCCGGCGTTCTGCGCCGGGTCGCCGTACGACCGGCCGAGGCCGCGCGCGATCAGGCCGCGCTGGCCGGCGTGGCGCACCAGGTCCGGCACCTCGGCCGCGGTCGGGGCGACCGGCGCGCCGACCGACGGCGCCGTACGTCCCCAGCCTGCGAACTCAGGCACTCAGAACACCCAGCGCAAGCACCACGATCCAGACCACGCCGATCCCCTGGAGGACCCGGTCGCGCCAGACGATGTCCTCGGGCTCGGCGGCCAGCCCCTTGTCGATGTCGACGGCGTAGCGCATCAGGCCGACCACGAACGGCAGGATCGAGAGCGTGTGCCACGGGATGCCGTCCTCCGTGGCGTTCTCGAAGGCCCACAGGCAGTACGCCGTGATGGTGGCGGCCGCCGCGATGCTCCACACGAAGCGCAGGTAGGTGTCGGTGTAGCGCACCAGCGAGCGGCGGGTGCCGGCCTCGCTGCCGAGCGTGTGCAGCTCGGAGTAGCGCTTGCCCGCGACGATGAACAGTGAGCCGAAGCCCGCGACCATCAAGAACCAGTCGGAGATCGGGATGTCCGCGGCCAGACCGCCGGCGACCGCCCGCATCAGGAAGCCGCCCGCGACCAGTGCTAGATCCAGCACCGGCTCGTGCTTGAGCCACAGCGAGTAGACGACCATCACCGCGATGTAGACGAGGACCAGGACGACGAACTCGGGCCGGGCGGCGAAGGCCACCGCGATGCTGATCGCGAAGAGCAGGGCCGCGATCGCGAGGGCCGTCCGGATCGACAGCTCTCCCGCGGCGATCGGCCGGTGCTGCTTACGAGGGTGCAACCGGTCGGCCTCGACGTCGGCGCAGTCGTTGACCAGGTAGATCGCGGAGGACGCTGCACAGAAAGAGATGAACGCCAGCACGGTCGGGCCGAGGACTCCCGGGTCGCCGAGGTCACCGGCCGCGAGAGGTGCCGCGACGACCAGCAGGTTCTTGGTCCACTGCTTCGGTCGCATGGACCGGAGCACGGCACCGGCGGAGGTCACGGCGGCGAGTCTAGGGTGCGGCTTCTGCTCGCGGACCGGGACTCGCATACGCTTCCGGCCGTGTCCTCCGCTCCCGGTCGTGTGCGCTCGCTGCTGAGCGGTGGCGGCTCGATCGCGGTGGCGATGGGCATCATGAACATCGCGACGTACGGCTACACGATGGTGGCAGCGCGGGTGCTCGGCCCGCAGGCGTACGGCGCCCTCGCCGGACTGATGGCCACCCTGCTCGTGGTCAGCGTGCTCCAGCTCGGCCTCCAGGCGACCGCTGCCCGCCGGATCGCCGCGGAGCCTGAGCACGTCGCCCAGATCGAGAAGACCATCCTCGGCGTCACCTACCGCGCCGCGGTCGCGCTGGGCGTGCTGCTGCTGGCACTGACCCCCGTGATCTACGTGGTGCTGCGCCTCGACAACCTCGGCACTGCCGCGCTCGTGGCGCTCACGTCGGTGCCCCTGACGATCATGGGCGGCCAGGCCGGGATCCTCCAGGGCGAGCGCCGCTGGGGAGCGCTGTCGATCCTGTACGTGCTCAGCGGTGTCCCCCGGCTGCTGGTCGGCACCGCGCTGATCGCCTGGCATCCGACCGAGACCGCCGCGATGCTCGGCACCACGATCGGCGCCTTCGCACCGATCATCGCCGGCTGGTGGCTGCTGCGCCGCAAGCGCGAGCTCGGCGTACAGAGCGAAGACCATGGCTTCCGGCGGGTGATGCGCGAGACGTTCCACAACTCGCAGGTGCTGTTCGCGTTCTTCGCGCTCTCGAACGCCGACATCGTGATCGCCCGCAACGTCCTCGACGAGCACGACGCCGGCCTGTACGCCGGCGGCCTGATCCTCACCAAGGCGGTGTTGTTCCTGCCCCAGTTCGTGGTGGTGGTGGCGTTCCCGTCGATGTCGACCCAGAGCGAGCGGCGACGCGCGCTGACCCTCAGCCTGTCGCTGGTCGCCGCGCTCGGCGCCCTCGTCACCGCCGGCGCCGCCGTACTGCCCGACCTGGCGCTGGTGTTCGTCGGCGGCGACAGCTACCAGGAGATCGCCGACCACCTGTGGATCTTCGCGATCCTCGGCACCGTCCTGTCGATGCTGCAGCTGCTCGTCTACTCCGTGCTCGCCCGCCAGGGACGCCGCTCGGTCTACCTGGTCTGGGCCGCGTTCCTGACGCTGGTGCTCACCGGCCCGTTCGTGCACAGCCTGGCCGCTCTGGTCACGCTGGTGCTGACCGTGGACCTCGGGCTGCTCGTCGTACTGCTGGCGATCAGCCTGTACGTGATCCGGCCGTCAGTGAGCGGCTTCGTGCCAGCTGCGGCCGAAGCCGACTGACACGTCCAGGGGAACCGTGAGCGCGGCCGCGCCACCCATCTGCTCGCGGACCAGCACCTCGAGCGCCTCGCGCTCGCCCTCGGCGACGTCGAACACGAGCTCGTCGTGGACCTGGAGCAGCATCCGCGAGCGGAGACCCGCCTCGGAGATCGCGCGGTCGACGTTGAGCATCGCGACCTTGATCAGGTCGGCCGCCGAACCCTGGATCGGCGCGTTGAGCGCCATCCGCTCGGCCATCTCGCGGCGCTGACGGTTGTCGCTGGTGAGGTCGGGCAGGTAGCGGCGCCGGCCCATGATCGTCTCGGTGAAGCCGGTCTTGCGGGCCTCGTCGACCACGCCGCCGAGGTAGTCGCGGATGCCGCCGAAGGTCTGGAAGTACTCG
This sequence comes from uncultured Actinomycetota bacterium, assembly GCA_963696245.1. Classification (GTDB taxonomy): domain Bacteria; phylum Actinomycetota; class Actinomycetes; order Propionibacteriales; family Nocardioidaceae; genus Nocardioides. Next base: position 136,535 of record CAVOJM010000003.1, on the reverse strand, counting down.
TCCATCAACCCGCGGGCCTCCCCCGGGTCGATCCCCAGCTGCTGGCTCAGGCCGAACGCGGAGAGGCCGTAGGCGAGGCCGTAGTTCATCGCCTTGATCTTGGCGCGCATCTCGGAGCTGACGTCGTCGGCGGGGACGTCGAAGACCCGGGCCGCGGTGATCGAGTGGAAGTCGTGGCCTGAGCGGAACGCCTCGATCAGCAGCTCGTCCTCGGAGAGGTGGGCCATGATCCGCATCTCGATCTGGCTGTAGTCGGCCGTCATCAAGGACTCGAAGCCGACCCCGCCCACACTCTGCCCGACGACGAAGGCTTCACGGATCCGGCGGCCCTCCTCGGTGCGGACCGGGATGTTCTGCAGGTTGGGATCGGTGCTGGAGAGCCGACCGGTCGCCGCGATCGTCTGGTTGAACGTCGTGTGGATCCGGCCGTCGGAGGCCACGGTCTTGAGCAGCCCCTCGATCGTCTGGCGCAGCCGGGACACGTCGCGGTGGCGGAGCAGGTGGAGCAGGAACGGGTGCTCGGTCTTGACGTAGAGCGCCTGGAGCGCGTCGGCGTCGGTGGTGTAGCCGGTCTTGGTGCGCTTGGTCTTCGGCATCTCGAGCTCATCGAAGAGCACCACCTGGAGCTGCTTCGGTGACCCGAGGTTGATCTCCTTGCCGATGACGGCGAAGGCCTCCTCGGCCGCCATCCGCACCTCGGTGGCGAAGTGGCTCTCGAGCGACTCGAGGTGGTCGACGTCGACGGCGATGCCGGTCTGCTCCATCGTGGCGAGCAGGTCGACGAGCGGGAGCTCGACGTCGTTGAGCAGGCGGGTGCCGCCGCGCTCCTCGAGCTCCTCGTCGAGCGCTGAGGCCAGGTCGAGGACGGCCCGGGCGTGGAGCATCTCGACCTCGCCCGCGTTGTCGTCGTCGAGACCGTCGAGGCTGAGCTGGCCGTCATCGGCGCCGCCCTGCTTGAGCTCCCGCTTGAGGTAGCGGACGGTGAGGTCGGCCAGGTCGTAGGAGCGCTGGTCGGGCCGGGCGAGGTAGGCCGACAGCGCGGTGTCGCGGTCGAGCCCCGAGAGCGGCATCCCCCACGCTGCGAGGGCCAGCATCGGCCCCTTCGCATCGTGGAGCACCTTGGGCCGGGCCGGGTCGGCCAGCCACTGCGCCAGCGCCGTCTGGTCGGCAGGGTCCAGGGTGTCGCCGGCGACCCAGGCAGCGGTGCCGTCGGTGGTCGCGAGCGCCAGCGAGGTGACTTCGCCGGTGCCGGCACCCCAGCGACCGGCGAGGTGGAGGCCGACGCGCTCGCCGACGACGGTGTGCTCGCCGAGCCAGCCGGCCAGCTCGCCCGACGCGAGCACGCTCATCGCGACGTCGAAGCCCGAGTCGTCGATGTCCTCCTCCGAGGTCAGCGTCTCGAAGAGCCGGTCGCGCAGCACCCGGAACTCCAGGCCGTCGAAGAGGGTGTGCACCTCCTGGCGGTCCCACGGCTTGAGCGCCAGGTCGGCGGGCGCGAGCTCGAGGTCGAGGTCGCGGATCAGCGCGTTGAGCTGACGGTTGCGGATCACGTCGCCGAGGTGGGCGCGCAGCGCCTCGCCCTTCTTGCCCGGGATCTCGTCGGCGTGGGTGATGACGTTGTCGAGGCCGTCGTACTGGTTGATCCACTTGGCGGCGTAACCGACGCCGACCCCGGGCACGCCGGGAAGGTTGTCGGAGGTCTCCCCCACGAGTGCCGCGATCTCGGGGTAGCGAGCCGGCGGGACGCCGTACTTGTCCTGGACCCAGGCGGGCGTCATCCGGGCCAGGTCGGAGACTCCACGCATCGGGTAGAGCACGGTCGAGGTGTCGGTGACCAGCTGGATGGAGTCGCGGTCGCCGGTGAGGATGAGCACCTCCATGTCGTCGGCGAGCGCCTGGGTCGCGAGCGTGGCGATGATGTCGTCGGCCTCGTAGCCGTCCTTCTTCAGGAACGGGATGCGCAGCGCGTCGAGCACCTCCTCGATCAGCGGCAGCTGGCTGCTGAACTCGCTCGGCGTCTTGTTGCGACCCGCTTTGTACTCGGCGTACTCGGCCAGGCGGAAGGTCTGACGCGAGACGTCGAAGGCGACGGCGACATGGGTGGGCTGCTCGTCGCGCAGGACGTTGATCAGCATCGAGGTGAAGCCGTAGACGGCGTTGGTGTGCTGTCCCGTCGTCGTCGAGAAGTTCTCGACCGGGAGTGCGAAGAACGCGCGGTAGGCGAGCGAGTGACCGTCGAGCAGCAGGAGGCGTGGCACCCTGCGACTCTATCGGCGACCACCGACAGGCAGGATGGCGCCATGAGCGACGTTCCGAGCCAGAACCTGAGCATCGACGACTACATCTCCGCCATGCCCGAGGGCATGGGCGGCCTCAACGAGAAGATGGGCATCGAGCTCGTCGAGATCTCCGCCGAGCGGGTCGTCGGCACCATGCCCGTCGAGGGCAACACCCAGCCCTACGGCCTCCTGCACGGCGGCGCGTCGGTCGTCCTCGCCGAGAGCCTCGGTTCCGTGGGCTCGGCCGTGCACGCCCACCCGGACAAGTTGTCGGTCGGCATCGAGATCAACGCCACCCACCACCGCTCCGTCACCTCCGGCACCGTCACCGGCACGGCGACCGCGATCCACCTCGGCCGCACGACCGCGACCTACGAGGTCGTCATCACCGACGAGCGTGGCAAGCGGGTCTGCACCTCACGCATCACCTGCGCGCTGCTGCCGCGGGAGCGGTTTGCGTGAGGTAGGTGGTCGCCTCGCCCGGTCTCGACACGCCAGTCGCGCTAGCTCTCGAGGCCGGCGCGACTGCGCCGCAGGGACCGCCGCGCGGCAAGGACCTGCGTGAGCTGACGACCGCTGGCGGCGTTGGCCGGCCGACGGTGAGCAGCAAGCCGGGTGCGTACGGCGTGGGTCGTGGCGACCCGCAGCACGGCGTACGGACCGAGCGCGATCCGCGCCATGAACCGGTTGGCGTCGCGGGACCCCGAGACCGCCGCGGTCGCGACGTGAGCCACGCCGAGCTCCTCCGCCCACGTCACGGCGGCGTCCATCAGTGCGCTGCCGACACCGTGGCGGCGAAACGGCAGCAGGACGTGCGGCGAGAGCGCACGGACGACGGGCTCGAGGTTGAGCGGGGACATCGTGGTGGCCTGCAGGTGCACGGCGCCGGCGAACTGCGCGTCGTACTCCGCGACCACGATCCGCTGATCGGTGGACGCCTCGACCTGGGCGATCACCGCGACCATGTCGGCGACCTGCTCCTCCGGTCCGGCCTTGCGCAGGACGTCGCCCCACACCTCAGCGAGGTGGGGCGCATCCTCGGCGGTCGCCGACCGTAGCGACACCATCGAGCGCGTCATCGGGCCCTGGCCTTTCCGGGTCGGCCGCATCTCTCGTCCCCCGAACGCGGCTCCACTGGACGAGACTACGCTCAGCGTCCTTGTCCTGTCATTGGAGTCCCGTGATCCCCGGAATCGGCACCATCGTCAACGTCGTCGCCGTGCTCATCGGCTGCACGATCGGCGTCCTCCTCGGCAACCGGTTGCCGGTCCGCACCCGCGACGTCGTGACCGACGCTCTCGGCCTCGTGACGCTCCTGATCGCGGGTACGTCGGCCATGGCGGTGCTCGACGACGACTTCTCGGACGCGGTCGGCGACAACGCCCCGATGCTGATCGTGCTCGGCTCTCTCCTGATCGGCGGGATCGTCGGCTCCTTGTTGCGCCTGGAGTCGCGCGTGGAGGGTGTCGGCGGGTGGCTGCAGACCCGCCTGTCGGGCGGCGCGGACGCCGTGGAGCGGCACCGCTTCATCGAGGGCTTCGTGGTCTCGTCCTTGGTCTTCTGCACGGGCCCGCTCACGATCTTGGGATCCCTGAACGACGGGCTCGGGAACGGCGCCGACCAGCTCTTCCTCAAGTCGGCGCTCGACGGCTTCGCGGCGATCGCGTTCGCGGCGTCGTTCGGGTGGGGCGTGGCCGCCAGCGCGGTGACGATCGTGGTGATCCAGGGCAGCCTGACGCTGCTGGGGCTGGCTCTGGGCGACGTACTGCCCGACGCGCACCTGGCGGCGATCACGGCCACCGGTGGTCTACTCCTCGTCGGGGTGGCGATCCGACTGCTCCGGATCCGCGAGATCCCCGTGGCGGACCTGCTTCCGGCGCTGCTCGTCGCACCGGTCCTCGTGGAAATCGTCAGCGCCCTTCGTTGACTGGCAGCATTGACGTAACGGTTCGCTAACGACAGGGTGCCGTAAACCCCGGCACCATGCGGCCGGTCCTACGGTGGCATGGCTCATGCCCAACCTTTCGGGAGGGCGGGCGCGGTGAAGTGCATCAACGCGACAGAAAGGTTCACCCCGTGAATCGACCCAAGACCGCCACGTGGCTGCGGCTGATGGCCGGCACGGCCGTCCTCGGCCTCGCCCTGACTGCTTGTGGCAGTGACTCGGACGGCTCGTCCGCCGAGTCCACGCCCAGCGACTCCCCCTCGGACTCGGCGTCCGAATCCGCACCCGCTGCGGACTCGTTCACCGACGACAAGTGCTCATCCAGCCAGACCAGCGCAGACTCCCTGCGCGTCGGCGGCATCCTGCCGCTCACCGGCTCCCTCGCCTTCCTCGGCCCGCCCGAGATCGCGGGCGTCGGCCTTGCCGTGTCGGACATCAACGCGGCTGGCGGCGTCAACGGCTCGCAGGCCTGCCACGACATCCAGGACTCGGGTGACTCCAGCGACATGTCGGTCTCGACCGCGTCCGCCGGCACCCTGGTCGCCAGCAAGCCGTCGGTCGTCATCGGCGCCGCCTCGTCCAGCGTCTCGCTGAACGTCGTCGACACCTTCGCAAGCAACAAGATCGTCGAGGTCTCGCCGGCCAACACCGCCGTCGACCTCAGCGGCTACTCGCCGTGGTACTTCCGCACCGCCCCGCCGGACGGCGTCCAGGGCAACGCGCTCGGCACCCTGATCACGACCGACGGTTACACCAAGGTCGCCTTCATCGTGTTCGCGGACACCTACGGCACCGGCCTGCGCAACGCGGTCGAGGAGACGGTCAAGGCCGCTGGTGGTTCCTGCACCTACGGCTGCAAGGGCCAGGGTGACGAGTTCCCGCCGGGACAGACCACCTTCTCCTCCGAGGTCAGCGGTGCGCTCGCGTCGAAGCCCGACGCGATCGTCGTCCTGGCGTTCGACGAGACCAAGTCGATCGTTCCCGAGCTGAAGTCGCAGGGCTGGGACATGTCCAAGACCTACTTCACGGACGGCAACACGGCCGACTACAGCAAGGACTTCGCCAAGGGCACCCTCGAGGGCGCTCAGGGCACCATCCCCGGCGCCGACCCGGACCAGACCTTCAAGGACCGCGTCAGCGGCTGGGCCGAGGTCGGTGAGGGCAAGCCCCTGACGGACTACTCCTACGCGGCTGAGTCCTACGACGCCACCATCCTCGCCGCGCTCGCCGCGGTGAAGGGCGGCGCCACCGACCCGCAGACGATCCGCGACAACTACGCGGCCGTCTCCGGTGCGTCCAACGGCGAAGAGTGCAAGACCTTCGCCGACTGCGCCGCTCTGCTCGCAGACGGCAAGGAGATCAAGTACAGCGGTCCGTCGGGTATCGGTCCGATCGACAAGGAGAACGACCCGTCCTCCGCGTTCGTCGGCATCTACACCTTCAACGGCGACAACAAGAACGAGCTCACCAGCACGGTGGAGGGCTCCAAGAAGTAGTCACTACCCGTAGCAGCGAAGGGCCCCGGACCTGACGGTCCGGGGCCCTTCGTCATTCGGTGGTCGAGGGTGCCCTCGGGCCTTCCTCCACCACCGGGAGCGCTCAGTGCTCGTCGCGCGCCTCGTCGACGTCCTTGGCGAGGGTGCCGAGGTAGAGCTCGATGACCTTGGGGTCGTTGGCGAGCTCGCGACCGGTGCCGGTGTAGGCGTCGCGGCCCTGGTCGAGCACGTAGCCGCGGTCGCAGATCTGCAGGCAGCGGCGGGCGTTCTGCTCCACCATCACCACGCACACGCCGGTCTTGTTGATCCGGCGGGTCCGCAGGAAGGTCTCGTCCTGGCGGACCGGGGACAGACCGGCCGACGGCTCGTCGAGGAGCAGCACCGAGGGCTCCATCATCAGCGCGCGGGCCATGGCCAGCGACTGACGCTCACCACCGGACAGCGCGCCCGCGCTCTGGTTGCGACGGTCGTGCAGGACCGGGAACAGGTCCCACATGGCGTCGAGCCGCTCGCGGACCTTCTTGGGGCGCAGGTAGAGCCCCATCCGGAGGTTCTCCTCGATGGAGAGCGACGGGAAGACGTTGTTGGTCTGCGGCACGAAGCCGACGCCCATCTCCACGAGCTGGTTGGTGCGCAGGTTGGTGATGTCACGCTCACCGAGCACCACCGAGCCGGAGTGCACCTTGACCAGGCCGAACATCGCCTTGAGCAGCGTCGACTTGCCTGCGCCGTTCGGGCCGATGATGCCGATCATCTCGCCCGGGTAGGCGACCAGGCTGCACCCGTTGAGGATGTTGACCCCCGGCAGGTAGCCGGCGACGACGTCCTTGGCCTCGATCACGGCCTTCTGCGTGGGCGCCGCAGTCGCGACGCCACCCTGCTGCTGCTCACTCACTTGAGACCCTCCGCCTCTCCGTCGGCCTGGCGTTCCGCGTCTTCGGCGGCCACCTCTTCGGCGATCTCCTCGAGCGCGTCGTCGCTCAACAAGGCGTCGTCACCGAGGTCGGTGTCGTGGTGCGCACCGAGGTAGGCGTCGATGACCGCCGGATTGGACATCACGGTGTCGGCCGCGCCCTCGGCGACCAGCCGGCCCTCGGCCATCACGGCGACCCAGTCGGAGATGTGGCGTACGACGTGCATGTCGTGCTCCACGAAGAGCACCGTCATGCCCTCGTCGCGCAGGCTCTGGATATGGCCGAGCAGCGACTGGGTCAGCGCCGGGTTCACGCCGGCCATCGGCTCGTCGAGCATGATCATCTTCGGGTCGCTCATCAGCGCCCGCGCCATCTCGAGCAGCTTGCGCTGTCCACCGGACAGGCTGCCGGCGTAGTCGTGCTTCTTCTCGAGCAGCTTGAACCGGTCGAGCAGCTCGTCGGCCTTCGCCTCGATGTCGCGCTCCTGGTCGCGCCAGGCCGGACGGAAGACCGACTTCAGGAGGTTCTCGCCGGCCTGGTTCTGCGCGCCGAGCATCATGTTGTCGATGACCGTCATCCGGCTGAGTGCCTTGGTGAGCTGGAAGGTGCGGACCATGCCGGCCTGGGCCACCGACGAGGCCGAGGTCTTGTCGAGCGTGCGGCCGTCGAAGGACCAGTGCGCACCCTTCTTCGCCGAGCTCGGCTTGTCGAAGCCGGTGATCAGGTTGAAGAACGTCGTCTTGCCGGCCCCGTTGGGTCCGATCAGCGCGGTGATGATGCCGCGCTGGACCTCGAGGTGGCCGACGTCGACGGCAGTCATGCCGCCGAACTGACGGACGATGTTGTCGACGACCAGGATCGAGTCGGGCTTGGCCGCACCCGGGGTGGCGTCGAAGCCCGCCACCAGGTCGCGGCGTACGGCGGGATCTGCCATCCCGGTCGGGGTGATGGTGTGCTCAGACATCGAAGCGCAACTCCCTCTTGTTACCCAGGATGCCTTGTGGTCGGAAGATCACGATCAGCATCAGCGCCACACCGACGACGATGTAGGAGAACTGCTCGGTCTGCTGGTTGTTCATGATGCTGTCGGGGATGTAGGCCGCGGCGGTGTACTTGATGCCGATGCGGGCGGCGTAGAAGATCACCGCGCCGAGGACCGGGCCGAAGATCGTCGCGGCGCCACCGATCAGCAGCGCGGTGTAGCAGAAGAACGTCAGCGAGCGGCCCATCGAGTCCGGCTGGGTGCTGGTCGGCAGCACGTAGAGCATGCCGCCGATCGCGCCGAACAGGCCGCCGATGATGAGCGCCTGCATCTTGATCGAGAAGACGTTCTTGCCGAGCGAGCGGATCGCGTCCTCGTCCTCGCGGACGCCGCGCAGGAGCCGGCCCCAGGGGCTGCGGACCAGCAGGAAGACGACGAACGTGCAGATGAAGACCAGCGCCCCAGGCGACGAAGCGGACCCACCAGCCGTTGACGCCGGTCGACCTGGTTGGGCACCGGGAACAGGAAGAACAGCAGGAGGACGCCGAGCACGCCGAGCGCGATCGAGGCCAGGATCCGGCCGGTGCTGGACAGGCTCGCGCCGCCGCGCAGGATGTAGACCAGCGCCGCGATCAGGCCGATCAGGATCAGCCAGCCGAGGATCCGCACCCAGGCCGCGCCGTCGGCGACGTCGAGGTAGTTGAACGGCAGCAGCGTGAACGATCCGCTGCCCGAAGAACGAGAGGTCGGTTGAACGGGCGAGTTGTACTGGCTGCCGGGGATGCCCTGCGCGGCGCCCGTGAAGTCGGAGAGCAGCGAGGATCTGCCGACGTACCTGAGGATCTCGGCGGCCGAGATCGTCACGATCGCGAGGTAGTCGCCGCGCAGCTTCAGGGTGGGTACGCCGAGCACGAGCGCGAAGACGAGTGCGGCGGCCAGTCCGAACAGGATGCCGACCGCGAACGGCAGGCCGTGCCACACGGAGATCGCCATGCCGTAGGCGCCGAGCAGCATGAAGCCGGCCTGGCCCATGTTGAGCAGGCCGGTGAAGCCGAAGTGGATGTTGAGGCCGATGACGGCGATGGCGACGGCGGCGGTCTGCGGCGAGAGCGCCTCGCGCATCATGCCGTTGAGAATTCCCTGGATGGTGTCCATGTCCCTGTCCTTCCTCAGCCGACCCGCTGCGGCTTGCCGAGCAGACCCTGGGGCCTCACCAGCAGGAGCAGGATCAAGATCAACAGCGCCGTCGCGTACTTGAAGTCGCCGGGCATGCCGACCACCGGGGACACCTCGACCACCAGGCCGATGATCAGCGCACCGACGAGGGCACCGAACGCCGTACCGAGGCCACCGAGGGTGACCGCCGCGAACAGCAGCAGCAGGATCTGGAGCCCGGAGTCCCACTTCACGCCGTTCACGACCAGGGCGTAGAGCAGACCGGAGAGGCCCGCCAGGCCCATCGCGACCGTCCAGACCAGTCGGATCACCTTGTCGGTGTCGATGCCGGATGCGGAGGCGAGCGCCGGGTTGTCGGAGACCGCGCGGGTCGCGCGGCCGACGCGGGTGCGGAGCAGCGCGTAGCCGACGGCCGCGAGCACGACCACCGAGATCGCCATCGCCACCAGGGACTGGTTGGTGATGGTGATCGGGCCGAACGTCGGAGACCGACGGGTTGTCCTGGACGACGCGGACCGTGCCGGCGCCGACGAGGTACTGGTAGGTGTACTGCAGCGCCAGGGAGAGGCCGATCGTCACGATCATCATCTGGGTCAGGCCGAGGCCACGACGTCGCAGCGGCTGCCAGAGCACCCGGTCCTGGAAGTAGCCGGTGAAGGCGCAGAGCAAGACGACCAGGATCCCGCCGACGACCAGGCCGAGTCCGTGCACGTTGATCAGGAAGTAGCCGAGCATGCCGCCGAGCGTGACCTGCTCGGCGTGCGCGAAGTTCGAGAGCCCGGTGGTGCCGTAGATCAGCGAGAGACCGACCGAGGCGAGAGCCAGCAGCAGGCCGAGCCGCAGCCCGTTGACGCTGCTCTGGAGCAGCTCGTCGAACTTGCTGGTCGACGCGCTGTAGTTCTGGGTGCGGATCGTCAGCAGGGCCGGCATGGTCGCGCCGAACTTGGCCTTGACCGTCACCTCACCGGTGTCGACGACCAGGTCCTTCGGCAGCGTGGACTCGTCGATCTTGACGACGTACGTGCCCTCGTCGTCGACCTGGACGTTCCACTTGCCGGTGTCGCTGGTCGTGACCTCTTGGGCCTGACCGGACTCGTCGGTGATCGTGATGGTCACGTCGGGCAGGACACCGTCCTCGGTGCGGACCGTGCCGGCGATGCAGGCCTTGTCCGGGCCAGGGAGGCACAGGGTGTCGACGGCGCTCGCCGTGCTCGCCGTGAACATCACCAGGAAGGGGGCGAACAACAGCGCGAGAATGAGTCCCGCCGCCCCCCTGCCCACGGTCCGTTCACGGACAACGTGTCGAGACTTCAAGTCGGTCCTCCCATCCCGAACCCCCGCCGGGTTCGCAGGGCAGTCTAGGGGCCAACATGCCGCCGAGCGCCACATCACCGCCATCGCCCTGCGGGTCGCGGCTGGGCTTTACCGAAGCGTGACGTTGTCGAGACGTCCGGTCGGCCGGCAGGTCAGCCGGCGATGCCGGGGCCGTGGGTGATGACGCCGTCGGCGACCTGGCGCATCGAGAGGCGCAGGTCCATCGCGGTCTTCTGGATCCAGCGGAAGGCGTCGGGCTCGGAGAGCTTGAGCTGCTCCTGCAGGACGCTCTTGGCGCGATCGACGGACTTGCGGGTCTCCAGGCGCTCGGTGAGGTCGGCGACCTCCGCCTCGAGCATGGCCAGCTCGGCGAACCGGCTCACCGCCATCTCGATCGCCGGCACCAGGTCGGTCTGGGTGAACGGCTTGACGAGGTAGGCCATCGCACCGGCGTCGCGGGCTCGCTCGACCAGGTCGCGCTGCGAGAAGGCGGTCAGGATGACGACCGGGGCGATCCGCTGGGCGGCGATCCGCTCGGCGGCGGCGATCCCGTCGAGGACCGGCATCTTCACGTCGAGGATGACCAGGTCGGGTCGCAGCTCCTCGGCCAGCTCGACGGCCTTCGCCCCGTCACCCGCCTGCCCGACGACGTCGTACCCCTCGTCGGAGAGCATCTCGGCGAGGTCCATCCGGATCAGGACCTCGTCCTCGGCGATGACGACGCGGCGCGTGACGCGCGTGGTCGGCTGGTCGGTCGGCTGGCTCACGGGCAGAAGGCTATCCGCCGTCGCTCACGTCCGGACGCCGGATGGTCAGGCTGGACGCGGCGCCGCACCCACGGCCGACAGCGAGACGGCCCGGTGCTGGCGGATGAAGAGCTCGACCTCGTGGCGCTCGACCGCGCAGCGTGCGAGCTCCGTCGCAGCGGAGCGGGCGTTGCCGACCGCCACCTCGTTGCTGCTCCGGGGCCACTCCCACGGCTTCCACATGACGACCTCCACTGTCCCGAGCACCCTCGATGCCGAAACTGTAGTAGTTCGATCGACTTTAGCCAAGGGGGTGGTCCGAGATCGTCGTTCGGCTAGGGTTCTCGCGCTGTCGGCCCCGGTATCCCAACGGCAGAGGAGGTGGTCTCAAACACCGTCCAGTGTGGGTTCGAATCCCACCCGGGGCACCACCGTTGGCGTCCTCCCGATGCCGACCTGTGGTCAGCGCTTGGCCGGCCAGCGGTGAGCTGGCAACCGTCTGGACCGGCGAGGACCATCGAAATGGTTGCTCGCTCACCGCCGACCCGGCAGGGAACCCGGGCCCGACTCCGACTAGCGGTGCGGTCAGCGCGGGGCGCGCTTGTACGCCGGAGCGACCTCGTTGATGGCGTCGCCCATCCGGTGGATGCGCAGCGCGTTGGTGGAGCCGGGGATGCCCGGAGGGGCACCGGCGATGATCACCACGAGGTCGCCCTCCTTGACCCGGCCGATCTGGAGCAGCTGCTCGTCGACCTGGCGGACCATCTCGTCGGTGTGCTCGACCATCTGGGTCTTGAAGGTCTCGACGCCCCAGCTCAGCGCGAGCTGCGAGCGCACGGCGGCCTCGGGGGTGAAGGCGAGGACCGGGATCGGGCCGCGCAGGCGCGACATCCGGCGTGCGGAGTCGCCGCTGGTGGTGAACGCGACGACGTACTTGGCCTCGACCCGCTCGGCGACCTCCTCGGCCGCCTTGGCGATCACGCCGGAGCGGGTGTGCGGGTCCCAGTCGATCGTGGCGAAGACGCCGGCGCCGTCGCCGGAGGAGATCGCGTGGTTCTCGGTCGAGGTGATGATCCGGGCCATCGTCTCGACGGTGTGCACGGGGAACTCCCCCACGCTGGTCTCGCCGGAGAGCATCACCGCGTCGGCGCCGTCGAGGACGGCGTTCGCGACGTCGGAGGCCTCGGCGCGGGTCGGCGACGGGCTGGAGATCATCGACTCGAGCATCTGGGTCGCGACGATGACCGGCTTGGCGTGCAGCCGGGCCTTGCGCACGATCGTCTTCTGCAGGAACGGCACGTCCTCGAGCGGGCACTCCACCGCGAGGTCGCCGCGCGCGACCATGAAGCCGTCGAAGGCGTCGATGACCTCGTCGAGGTTCTCGATCGCCTGCGGCTTCTCGATCTTGGCGATGATCGGGAGGTGGATGCCCTCCTCGTCCATGATCTTGCGGACGTCGTCGGCGTCCTTCGCGTCGCGCACGAAGCTCAGCGCGATGAAGTCGACCGTGAGGTGCAGCGCGAAGCGCAGGTCCTCGATGTCCTTCTCCGACAGCGCGGGCACCGACACCGCGACGCCCGGCAGGTTGATGCCCTTGTTGTTGCAGACCTTGCCGCCGACGAGCACCTCGGTGCGGACGTCGGTGCCGTTCTCGACGCCGAGCACCCGCAGCCGGATCTTGCCGTCGTCGATGAGCAGCGGGTCGCCGACGGCGACGTCGCCGGGCAGGCCCTTGTACGTCGTGCCGCAGATCTTGTCGTCACCCGCGACGTCGCGGGTGGTGATCGTCCACTCCTGGCCGCGGTGCAGCACGACCGGGCCGTCGGGGAAGGTCTCGAGGCGGATCTTCGGGCCCTGGAGGTCGGCGAAGATGCCGACCCCGTGGCCGCTCGCGTCGGAGGCCTCGCGCACGAGGCGGTAGGCCTCCGCGTGGTCCTCGTGGGTGCCGTGGCTCATGTTCAGCCGGGCGACGTCCATCCCGGCGTACACGAGCTCACGGATCCGACGCGGCGACGAGGTCGCGGGGCCGAGGGTGCAAACGATCTTTGCTCTACGCACGTCCCTCAGCCTAGCGCGACTTTGATCGTTCAAAGACCTAACTCCCGGCGAGTCGACGAGTGCTCAGACGACCAGCGGTCGCTCGGTCGGCTTGATCGGCGCCGGAAGCGTGGTCGAGCCGGTGAGGAACTCGTCCACCGCGGCGGCGGCGGCCCGGCCCTCGGCGATCGCCCAGACGATCAGCGACTGCCCGCGACCCGCGTCGCCGGCGACGAAGACGCCGGGCACCGAGGACATGTAGGACAGGTCGCGCGCGACGTTGCCGCGCTCGTCGAGGTCGACCTCGAGCTGCTCGACCAGGCCGGCCTTCTCGGGGCCGGTGAAGCCCATCGCGAAGAGCACCAGCTCGGCCGGGATCTCGCGCTCGGTGCCCTCGATCTCGGTGAGCTTGCCGCCCTCGAAGACACGTCGACAGAGCGAGCGCCCGCACGTTGCCGTCGTCGTCGCCGAGGAACTCCTTGGTCGACACGGCGTAGACGCGGTCGCCGGCCTCCTCGTGCGCCGAGGAGACCCGGAAGATCATCGGGTACGTCGGCCACGGCTGGCCGGCCGGCCGCGACTCGGGCGGCTCCGGCATGATCTCGAGCTGCGTGATCGACGCGGCACCCTGGCGGGTGGACGTGCCGAGGCAGTCGGCGCCGGTGTCACCGCCACCGATGATCACGACGTGCTTGCCGGTGGCCAGGATCTGGCCCTCGACCTCCTTCGCCGAGCGCGACCCGGTTGGCCTGCGGAAGGAACTCCATCGCCTGGTGGATGCCGCCGAGCTCGCGACCCGTGACGTTCAGGTCGCGGGCCTCGGTCGCGCCCATGGCGAGCACCACGGCGTCGTACCGCTCACGCAGCTTGGCGCCGGTGATCTCCTCACCGACGTCGACGCCGGCCCGGAAGACGGTGCCCTCGCGGCGCATCTGCTCGAGACGCTTGTCGAGGTGCTTCTTCTCCATCTTGAACTCGGGGATGCCGTAGCGCAGCAGGCCGCCGATCTTGTCGGCGCGCTCGTAGACCGCGACCGTGTGGCCGGCGCGGGTGAGCTGCTGGGCCGCGGCCAGGCCCGCCGGGCCGGACCCGATCACGGCGACCGTGCGGCCCGAGAGCCACTCCGGCGGCTGGGGCCGGACCATGCCGGACTCCCACGCCTTGTCGATGATCGAGACCTCGACGTTCTTGATCGTGACCGGGTCCTGGTTGATGCCCAGCACGCAGGCGGTCTCGCAGGGGGCCGGGCAGAGGCGACCGGTGAACTCCGGGAAGTTGTTGGTCGCGTGCAGGCGCTCGATCGCGCCGTCCCAGTCGTCGCGCCAGACCAGGTCGTTCCACTCGGGGATGATGTTGCCGAGCGGGCAGCCCTGGTGGCAGAACGGGATGCCGCAGTCCATGCAGCGACCGGCCTGCGCGGTGATGATCGGGAGCAGGGCCCGTCCGGCGCTGCCGGGGTAGACCTCGTTCCAGTCGTTGACGCGCTCCTCGACGGGGCGTCGCTCGGCGACCTTGCGCCCGTCCTTCAGGAAGCCGCGGGGGTCAGCCATGGAGGGCCTCCATCATCGCGTGGGCGGTCTCGTTCTCGTCCAGGCCGTCGGCCTCGGCCTTGGCCTTGGCCTCGAGCGACTTGCGGTAGTCGGAGGGCATGACCTCGGTGAAGCGGGTCAGGCTGTTCTCCCAGTCGGCCAGCAGCGCCTCGGCGACCGACGAGCCGGTCTCCTCGAGGTGGGCGCGGACCAGCTGCTCGAGCTCGGCGGCCGCGTCGTCCTTGACGGGGCCGAGCTCGACCAGCTCCGGGTTGACCCGGTTCTCCTTGAGGTCCAGGACCCAGGCGACGCCACCGGACATGCCGGCCGCGAAGTTGCGGCCGGTCTTGCCCAGGACGACGACCCGGCCGCCGGTCATGTACTCGCAGCCGTGGTCGCCCACGCCCTCGGTGACGACCTTCGCGCCGGAGTTGCGGACGCAGCAGCGCTCGCCGACCCCGCCGCGGATGAAGATCTCACCCGAGGTGGCGCCGTAGGCGATCACGTTGCCGGCGATGATCTGCTCGTTGGCCTCGAACGTCGCGGCCCGGTCGGGGCGTACGACGATCCGCCCGCCCGACAGGCCCTTGCCGACGTAGTCGTTGGCGTCGCCCTCGAGCCGCAGCGTCATGCCCCGGGGCACGAACGCGCCGAACGACTGACCGGCCGAGCCCAGGAAGGTGAGGTCGATGGTGCCCGTCGGGCAGCCCCTCGCCGCCGTACTTCTTGGTGACCTCGTGGCCGAGGATCGTGCCGACCGTGCGGTTGACGTTGCGGATCGCGACCTGCGCGCGCACCGGCTCGCCGGACTCGAGCGCGGCCTGGGCCAACGGCACCAGCTCGGTGACGTCGAGCGACTTCTCGAGACCATGGTCCTGCGACTTGGTGCGGAAGAGGTCCTGGTCGGGGAAGGCCGAGCGGTCCGGCTGGTGCAGGATCGGCGTCAGGTCGAGACCCGAGGTCTTCCAGTGCTCCACGGCGTTGCCGATGTCGAGCGTGCCGACCTGGCCGATCGCCTCCTCGACGGTGCGGAAGCCGAGCTCGGCGAGGATCTCGCGGACCTCCTCGGCGATGTACTCGAAGAAGTTCACGACGTACTCGGCCTTGCCGGAGTAGCGCTCACGCAGGACGGGGTTCTGCGTCGCGACGCCCACGGGGCAGGTGTCGAGGTGGCAGACCCGCATCATGATGCAGCCCGAGACGACCAGCGGAGCCGACGCGAAGCCGAACTCCTCGGCGCCCAGCAGCGCGGCCACGACGACGTCGCGACCGGTCTTGAGCTGGCCGTCGGTCTGCACGACGATCCGGTCGCGCAGGCCGTTGAGGATCAGCGTCTGCTGGGTCTCGGCCAGGCCGAGCTCCCACGGACCACCGGCGTGCTTGAGCGACGTCAGCGGCGCCGCGCCGGTGCCGCCGTCGTGGCCGGAGATGAGCACGACGTCGGCGTGCGCCTTCGAGACACCCGCCGCGACCGTGCCGACGCCGACCTCGGAGACCAGCTTCACGTGCACGCGGGCGCTCGGGTTGGCGTTCTTGAGGTCGTGGATCAGCTGGGCCAGGTCCTCGATCGAGTAGATGTCGTGGTGCGGCGGCGGGCTGATCAGGCCCACACCCGGCGTGGAGTGCCGGGTCTTGGCGACCCACGGGTAGACCTTGTTGCCGGGCAGCTGGCCACCCTCGCCGGGCTTCGCGCCCTGCGCCATCTTGATCTGGATGTCGTCGGCGTTGGTGAGGTACTCCGACGTGACGCCGAAGCGGCCCGACGCGACCTGCTTGATCGAGCTGCGGCGCTCGGGGTCGTAGAGGCGGTCGGGGTCCTCGCCGCCCTCACCGGTGTTGGACTTGGCGCCCAGCCGGTTCATGGCGATCGCGAGGGTCTCGTGCGCCTCCTTGGAGATGGAGCCGTAGGACATCGCGCCGGTGGAGAACCGCTTCACGATCTCGGAGACCGGCTCGACCTCGCCGATCGGGATCGGCTGGCGGCCGGTGCCGTCGGCGTCCTTGAACTTGAAGAGGCCGCGCAGCGTCATCAGCCGCTCCGACTGCTCGTCGACGCGCGCGGTGTAGAGCTTGAAGATGTCGTAGCGACCGCTTCGCGTCGCGTGCTGGAGACGGAAGACCGTCTCCGGGTCGAAGAGGTGCGGCTCGCCCTCACGGCGCCATTGGTACTCGCCACCGATCTCGAGCTCGCGGTGGTGACGGCGAGATGCCGCCGCGGGGGTACGCCGAGGCGTGCCGACGCGCGACCTCCTCCGCGATGACGTCGAGCTCGATGCCGCCGAGCTTGGACGTCGTACCGGTGAAGTACTTGTCGACGACCGCCTGCGAGAGACCGACCGCCTCGAAGATCTGGGCACCGGTGTAGGACGCGACCGTCGAGACGCCCATCTTGGACATCACCTTCAAGACGCCCTTGCCGAGCGCCTTGATCAGGTTCTTGACCGCCTTCTCGCCGTCGGTCGAGACGTAGTAGCCCTCGCGCGCGAGGTCCTCGACGGACTCCATCGCCAGGTAGGGGTTGACCGCGGCAGCGCCGTAGCCGACCAGCAGGGCCACGTGGTGGACCTCGCGGACGTCACCGGCCTCGATGAGCAGGCCGACCTGGGTGCGGGTCTTCTCGCGGACCAGGTGGTGGTGGACCGCGCCGGTGAGCAGCAGCGACGGGATCGGTGCGAGCTCGGCGGTGGAATGCCGGTCGGAGAGCACGATCACGCGTGCCCCGTCGGCGATCGCCGAGGAGACCTCCTGGCAGATCTCGTCGAGCCGCTCGGCCATCGCCGCTCCCCCGCCGTCGACGGGGTAGAGGCCCCGCGCGACGTGGGTGATGAAGCCCGGCATGTCGCCGTCACGGTTGATGTGGCGGATCTTGGCCAGGTCGTCGTTGGAGATCACCGGGAACGGCAGCTCGACCATCCGGCAGGACGCCGGCGCGGGCTCGAGCAGGTTGGACTCCGGGCCGATGGTGCCGGCCAGCGACGTGACCAGCTCCTCGCGGATCGCGTCGAGCGGCGGGTTGGTCACCTGCGCGAACAGCTGGCTGAAGTAGTCGAACAGCAGCCGGGGCTTGGCGCTGAGCGCCGCGATCGGGGTGTCGGTGCCCATCGAGCCCAGCGGCTCGCCGCCGGTGTTGGCCATCGGCGTGAGGATGACCCGCAGCTCCTCCTCGGTGTAGCCGAAGACCTGCTGGCGGCGGGTGACCGACGCGTGGGTGTGCACGATGTGCTCGCGCTCGGGGACGTCGTCGAGGTGGATCAGGCCGGCGTGGAGCCACTCGTCGTACGGGTGCTCGTTGGCCAGCTCGCTCTTGACCTCCTCGTCCTCGATGATCCGGTGCTCGTCGGTGTCGACGAGGAACATCCGGCCCGGCTGGAGCCGGCCCTTGCGGACGATCGAGGCGGGGTCGAGGTCGAGCACGCCGACCTCGGAGGCCAGGACGACGAGGCCGTCGTCGGTGACCCAGTAGCGCGAGGGACGCAGGCCGTTGCGGTCGAGGACCGCGCCGATCTGCGAGCCGTCGGTGAAGACCACGCAGGCGGGGCCGTCCCACGGCTCCATCACCGTGGAGTGGAACTCGTAGAAGGCACGGCGCTTGGCGTCCATCTCGGCGTGGTTCTCCCACGCCTCGGGGATCATCATCAGCACCGAGTGGGGCAGTGACCGACCGCCCATGTGCAGCAGCTCGAGCACCTCGTCGAACGACGCGGAGTCGGAGGCACCCGGGGTGCAGATCGGGAACAGCCGGTCGAGGTCGCCCGGGATCACGTCGGAGGCCAGCAGCGCCTCGCGGGCGCGCATCCAGTTGCGGTTGCCCATCACGGTGTTGATCTCGCCGTTGTGGGCGATGAACCGGAACGGGTGCGCCAGCGGCCAGCTCGGGAAGGTGTTGGTCGAGAAGCGCGAGTGGACGACCGCGAGGGCGGAGGCGATCCGCTCGTCGACCAGGTCGGGGAAGAACGTCTCCAGCTGCGCCGTGGTGAGCATGCCCTTGTAGGCGAGGGTGCGCGAGGACAGCGACGGGAAGTAGACGTCGGTCTCGTGCTCCGCGCGCTTGCGCAGGCAGAAGGCGAGCCGCTCGAGCGCCATCCCGGTGATCCGGGTGCCGGCGCCGGCGACGAACAGCTGGACGAACGCCGGCATCACGCCGAGCGCCATCTGGCCGAGGCCGTCGGGCTCGGTCGGGACGTCGCGCCAGCCGAGGACCGTCAGGCCCTCCTCGGCAGCGATCTCCTCGATCCGGCGGCGGGTCTTGGCGACCTGCTCGTCGTCACCGGGCAGGAACGCGGTGCCGACGGCGTACGCGTGCTGCGCCGGCAGCTCGAAGTCGACGACCGCGCGCAGGAACTCGTCGGGGACCTGGAGCAGGATGCCTGCGCCGTCACCGGAGTTGACCTCGGCGCCCGCGGCACCGCGGTGGTCGAGGTTGCGGAGGGCGGTCAGCGCCTTGGCCACGATGTCGTGGCTGGCAACGCCGGTCAGCGTGGCCACGAACGCGACGCCACAGGCGTCGTGCTCGAAGCGGGGGTCGTACAGCCCTTGGGGCGGCGGGAATGCGTGCGAATAAGGCACCGGGCATTCTCCCGTCGTCTCAGCGCGGCGCCCGCCCCACGACGTTGTCGGGCCGGCACCAGCGGATCAGCGAAGCAGACTCTGCGGGCAGGGGACGACATTGGCCCTGGCAGAAAGGAAACACTAACACCGCTCTAGGGCTGTGTCTGACCCGTGTCCGCTGTCGGGTCGGACACGTCTGCGGCCGGCTCGCGGCCCTCGTCGTACACCTGCTCCTCGCGGCCCGGCTGGCGGCGGGCGCTGATCACGAACCAGATCAGCGCCGCGACGAAGAGGACGATCGAGGTCCACACGTTGAAGCGCAGGCCGAAGACGTTCTTGAGCTCGACGTTGTCGATGCGCAGCATCTCGATCCAGCCGCGTCCGAGCGTGTAGATCATGATGTAGAGCGCGACCACCCGACCGTGCCCGAGGCGGAACCTGCGGTCGGCCCAGACGAGCACCGCGAAGCCGGCCAGGCACCACAGGCACTCGTAGAGGAACGTCGGGTGGAAGGTCGTCCCGGGCTCGTAGCCGAGGTTGAGCGCGGTGTCGTCGCTGACGGACAGGCCCCACGGGAGGTCGGTCGGGCGGCCGAACAGCTCCTGGTTGAACCAGTTGCCCCACCGGCCGATCGCCTGGGCGACCAGGACGCCGGGCGCCATGGCGTCGAGGACGGGCAGCAGCCGGATCCCCTTGCGCTTGGCCCCGATGATCACGCCGACCGCGCCGAAGGCGATCGAGCCCCACACGCCGAGGCCGCCGCGCCAGACGTAGAGCGCGTCGATCGCGTGCCGGCCGGCGCCGAAGTAGAGGTCGTGGTCGGTGGCCACGTGGTAGAGCCGGCCGCCGATCAGGCCGAACGGGACCGCCCAGATCGCGAGGTCCTGGATGTCGCCGGCCGTGCCTCCGCGAGCGACCCAGCGGCGCTCGCCGATCCAGATCGCGGCGACGATGCCGAAGATGATCGCCAGCGCGTAGCCACGGATCGGGAACGGGCCGATGTACCACTCCCCCGACGACGGGCTCGGGATCGACAGCGCGGTGACCAGGATGTTCATCAGTCCTCGTTCAACAGGGTGTGGATGTCGGAGGCGAACTCCGCGGACGACGTGTCCTGGTCCCAGTAGACCGGGGCCACCCCATGGTCCTCGATCCCGGTGATGGTGCGTGCCGTGGGTGACGTCGTAGCCGCCGGACGGCAGCTTCTGGCCCTGCTCGATCCCGACAGCGAGGGGCTTGCCGACGGCGATGATCGTGTCGATGTCGCCGGTCAGGCCGATGAACCCCGGGTCGAAGTGCTGGAGGTAGGTCTTCAGCACCGACTCGGTGTCGCGCTGCGGGTCGGTGGTCACGAAGACCACGTCGACCCGGTCGCGGTCCTTGGTGTCGAGCCGGGTCATCGCCGAGGCCAGCGACGACATCACGGCCTGGCAGATGTCCGGGCAGTGCGTGTAGCCGAAGAACACCAGCGTCAGCGGCTTGTCGGGCGTCTCGGCCAGGGAGTACGGCTGTCCGTCGGTGTCGGTCAGCGAGTCCGACGACGCCTGGAACGGCGGGTCGAGCTTGTTGCCGTGGAACGACGCCGCTGCGTCGCTGCCGCCGCACCCGGAGACCAGCACCAGCAGCCCGGCAGCCACGAGGGCCGCAAGGGTCCTACGCACGTCGGACGCCTCCCGCGAGGTCCTCGGTGAGGGCGGTCAGCGCCCGCAGGCCGGCAGCGCGGTCGTCGGCGTGGTCGAGCAGCACGCGGACGAACGCCGAGCCGACGATCACCCCGTCGGCGCCGATCCCGTCCTTGGCAGCGATCTCCGCGGCCTGGTCGCCGGTGCTGACGCCGAGGCCGACGCCGACCGGGAGCTCGGTCGGTCGCCTTCGTGCGAGCGACCAGTGGACCGGCGACGTCGGCGGTGCTCGCCTGGGTCGTACCGGTGACGCCCATGACCGCGGTCGCGTAGACGAAGCCGCGCGCAGGCTGCGGTCGTCATCGCGATCCGCTCGTCGGTCGCTCGACGGCGAGACCAGGAAGACCTTGTCGAGGTCGTGGGCGTCGGCGGCCGCGATCCACTCCGGGGCGAAGTCGGGGGTGATGTCGGGCGTGATCAGGCCCGCTCCCCCGGCGTTGGCGAGGTCGGTCGCGAACCGCTCGACGCCGTACTTCTCGATCGGGTTCCAGTAGGTCATCACGAGCGTGGGCGTGCCGGTGGCGGCGACGGCCTCGACGGTGCGGAGCACGTCGGCGGTGCGGACCCCGCGCTCGAGCGCCTGCTGGGCGGCGGCCTGGATGGTGGGACCGTCCATGACCGGGTCGCTGTAGGGCAGGCCGATCTCGATCACGTCGCAGCCGGCGTCGACCATCGCGAGCAGGGCGTCGATGCCGCCCTGGACGTCGGGGTAGCCCGCGGGCAGGTAGCCCACCAGCGCGGCACGGCCGTCGGCGCGCGCCTTCTCGAAGGCGGTGCTGACGCTCACTCGGGGTCCCCTGTCTCGGCGTCGGCCTGGCCGAGCTTGAAGTAGTCGAGGGCGGTGCCCATGTCCTTGTCTCCGCGGCCCGACAGGTTGACCAGCAGCGTCTGACCCGGTCGCTCGGCGGCGATCTTCAGCGTCCCGGCGAGCGCGTGGGCCGACTCGATGGCCGGGATGATCCCCTCGGTGCGAGCCAGCAGCGCCATCGCGTCCATGGCCTCGGCATCGGTCACCGGGAGGTACGTCGCCCGGCCGATGTCGGCGAGGAACGAGTGCTGCGGTCCGACGCCCGGGTAGTCGAGGCCGGCCGAGATCGAGTGGGACTCGACGGTCTGTCCGTCCTCGTCCTGGAGGACGAAGGTGCGGGCGCCGTGCAGCACCCCGCGGTCGCCGGCGTAGATGGTCGCGGCGTGGCGGCCGGTCTCGAAGCCGTCGCCGCCGGCCTCGAAGCCGTAGATGTCGACGTCGGTGTCGTCGAGGAACGCCGTGAACAGCCCGATCGCGTTGGAACCACCACCGACGCAGGCCGTGATCGCGTCCGGCAGGGCGCCGTACTGCTCGAGGCACTGGGCGCGCGCCTCGTCGCCGATGCCCCGGCAGAACTCGCGGACCATGCTCGGGAAGGGGTGCGGACCGGCGGCGGTGCCGAAGAGGTACGCCGTGTGGTCGACGCTGGCGACCCAGTCGCGCAGCGCCTCGTTGATGGCGTCCTTGAGCGTGGCGCTGCCGGAGTCGACCGCGACGACCTTCGCGCCGAGGAGGTGCATCCGGGCGACGTTGAGCGCCTGGCGCTTGGTGTCGACCGAGCCCATGTAGACGGTGCAGTCGAGGCCGAAGTACGCCGCAGCGGTGGCGCTGGCGACGCCGTGCTGACCGGCTCCGGTCTCGGCGATGACGCGGGTCTTGCCCATCCGCTTGGTGAGCAGCGCCTGGCCGAGCACGTTGCGGATCTTGTGGGCGCCGGTGTGGTTGAGGTCCTCGCGCTTGAGCAGGATGCGGCGCGCCGACCTTGTCGGAGAGTCGTTCGGCGAAGTAGAGCGGGCTCGGGATCCCGGCGTAGTCGCGCAGGATCGCCTCGAAGTCGGCCACGAACGTCGGGTCGGCCATCGCGTCGTGCCACGCGACCGTCAGCTCGTCCAGGGCGGAGACCAGCGCCTCGGGCATGAACCGGCCACCGAAGTCGCCGAACCAGCCGCGCTCGTCGGCGTCGAACCTGGACGATGCCGTGCTCATGCTTCGACTCCTGTCATCTCGGCGACTGCGTGCTGCGGGTCGCCGTCCTTCACGAGTGCCTCGCCGACGAGCACCGCGCGGGCGCCTTCGCCGACGAAGCGCTTCACATCGGCCGGACCGAAGATCCCGCTCTCGGCGACCTTGACGCGGTCGTCGGGGACGAGCGGCGCCAGTCGGCCGAAGGTGTCGTCATGGATCTCGAGCGTCTTCAGGTTGCGGGCGTTGACGCCGACCAGCTCCGCACCGAGGTCGACCGCGCGCTCCGTCTCGGCCTCGTCGTGCACCTCGACCAGCACCGCCAGACCGAGCTCGCGCGCCTCGTCGTACAGCCTGCGCAGCTCGTCGCCGGGCAGCGCCGCGACGATGAGCAGCGCCAGGTCGGCACCGGCTGCGCGGGCCTCGACCAGCTGGTAGGTGGAGACGATGAAGTCCTTGCGCAGGACCGGGATGTCGACGGCCGCGCGGACGGCGCGGAGGTCGTCGAGGCTGCCGCCGAAGCGACGCTGCTCGGTGAGCACGCTGATCGCGGCGGCACCGCCGGCGGCGTACTGCTGCGCCAGCACGGCTGGATCGGGGATCTTCGCCAGGTCACCCTTGCTCGGGCTGCGCCGCTTGACCTCGGCGATCACGCTCGAGCCGGGCGCCCGCAGGTGGGGCATCGGGTCGAGCGGAGGATCGACGTCGGCGAGCGCCGCACGCAGATCCGCCAGACCGGTCACCGTCTCGCGCTCGGCGAGATCGATGCGCACTCCGGCCACGATGTCGTCGAGCACGGACATGCGGGAACTCCAGGGTCACGAGCGGGTGGGAGATCCCAGTGTTTCACGCGCCGGAAGGTCGTCTCGAAACGGTAGGGTCCGCTCCAATCGGCCGGATCAGACGGACGGCCGCAACGAAGGGTTCGACCAGTGAGCTACTCAGAGCCACCTCCTCCGCCGCAGTACGGCGCGCCGGTTCCGCCCATGGGTGGTGTGCCGCCGAAGCGTTCGGGCATGGCGGTCGCCAGCCTCGTGCTCGGCATCGTCGGCGTCATCCCCTGCTTCTGGGGATGCTTCATCTTCTCGATCCTGGCTGTCGTCTTCGGACAGCTCGGCAAGAAGGACATCCGCGACTCCGCGGGCGCCAAGACCGGTGAGGGCGCCGCCAAGTGGGGCTTCATCCTCGGCCTCGTCGGGATCGCGCTGGGTGTCGTCTACTACATCCTGGTCGCGACCGACGTCATCAACTTCAGCTACTCCACCAGCTGAGGCGCCCACGTCGTACGACGGGGTCGGTCCTGCGGGACCGGCCCCGTTTGGCATTTGCCGGCGTGGCTAGGGCGCGAGCCAGCTGCCGGGAAGATTGCGCAGCACCGTGAAGACCGCGAGCAACGCGAGCGAGACGTAGGCCAGGGGGCGCACCACGCTCATCGGCGGCGCATAGCTGCGGCCCTGCCAGCGGCCGAGGACCCAGAGTGCGAGCCCGACCAGGATGAACGGCAGCGCGACGACGAAGGCCAGGTTGCTCGAGGCGGCGCCGAGCAGGTCGCCGTTCGAGAGGTCGTTGACCGCCCGCAGACCGCCGCAGCCCGGGCAGTAGAAGCCCATCGCCGCGCTCGGGCAGAAACCCCACGAACCCGAGGAATGGGGGTCGCGCACGTGCAGGGCGAGCGTCGCGAGGGACAGCCCGCCGATCACCAGGACCGGCCGCTTCATCCGCTCCCGGCGGGTCGCCGGGGTGTCCCGGGCGACTGCGGTGGGGAGCGTGGCGGTCATGGCCGCCTCGTCAGTGACTGGCCTCTTCGTGGTAGCCGAGCTTGGCCATCACGAAGAAGATCACCAGGGAGGCCAGGGCCAGGGCCACGCCGACCCAGAAGATCGTCCAGTTGATCGGGCTGAGCAACATGCCCGCCGCGCCGACCACGAACCCGAGCATCGCGACCGAGACGAAGGTCCAGGCTGCTGGGGTGTTGCCGTGGTTGTCAGACATGCAGGGCTCCTCGGGCGCGGGGTGTCGTTTGGTGCGGGTGCAGTCTATTCGGGTCGGTCACGCTGTGGGGTCGCGACCCTCGTCCATGGCCTTCCAGAGATCGAGGCTCGTCTGCTCCTCGGGGTCGACCTCGGGCACTGCGGGCTGTGCACCGGGGGCGTCGTACTTGCTGCCCATCTCGGGCCAGGCGGGCGCCCACGCCACGGCGAGCACGGCTGCGAGCACGGACAGGACGGTGGCGACCGCCGCCACCCAGAACCACGCGGTGTGGCCGATCCCGGCGTCGGTCACCCCGACCGCGGCGAGCTCGTCGCGCAGCTGGTCGGGCACCTGCGAGAAGGCGACGACGACCGCGACGACCGCACCGATGCCTGCCAGCACGGCGAGCGCCGCCACCGCGCGGCGCACCCGTCCCCGGGTCACCAGGATGACGCCCCAGCACGCCAGCCCGACCAGGCCCAGGGCCGTCACGACCGGCAGGTGGGCGTCGTAGGTGACGAAGCCGCTCGACGCCGTCTTCGCGGCAGCACCGCTCGCCTTCGCGGCCGCCCGATCCCCCGCGACCGCGGTCAGGATCCCCGCGGCCAGGCCGAGGAGAACGACGGGGCCGAACGTGTGTCGTCTGCCGTCAGCCATCGGCCGCTGCCAGCAGCACGTCGGCGTCGAAGCAGGTGTGGTCCCCGGTGTGGCACGCGGCGCCCACCTGATCGACCTTGACCAGCAGCGTGTCACCGTCGCAGTCGAGTCGGACCTCCTTGACCCACTGCACGTGCCCCGAGGTGTCGCCCTTGATCCAGTACTCCTGCCGCGACCTGCTCCAGTACGTCGCCCGCCCGGTCGTCAGCGTGCGCGCCAGCGCCTCGTCGTCCATCCACCCGAGCATCAGCACCTCGCCGGTGTCGTGCTGCTGCACGACGGCGGGCACCAGCCCGTCGGCGGAGCGCTTGAGGCGGTCGGCGATCGCGGGGTCGAGAGACGTCACCGGTCCAGTATCCCGCGAGGGTGATCAGCCGTGCTGGGCGACCCAGGAGGCGTGGAGCCCGGCGTAGACGGAACCCTCCTGCGCGACCAGGACGGAGTGCGGGCCGCGTTGGACGATCCGGCCCTTGTCGACGACCACGACCTCGTCGGCCTGCTCGGCCGTGGAGAGCCGGTGGGCGATGGTGACCGAGGTGCGACCGCTCATCAGCCGCTCGAGCGCCCGGCCGATCCGCATCTCGAGCGCCGGGTCGACCGAACTGGTCGCCTCGTCGAGCACCAGCAGGTCGGGGTCGGCGAGCTGGGCCCGCAACAGCGCGACGAGCTGTCGCTCCCCCGCGGAGAGCGACTCGCCGCGCTGTCCGACCATTGTCTCGATCCCGGCCGGCAGACCGGCCAACCAGTCGCCGAGGCCGAGCTCGTCGGCGCTGGCGAGGATCTGCTCCGGGCTGGCGTCGAGCCGGCCGTAGCGGACGTTGGCCGCGAGGGTGTCGTCGAAGAGGAACCCCTCCTGCGGCACCAGCACCACGCTGCGGCGCATCGAGGTCTGCGCGATCGAGCGGACGTCGACCCCGTCGAGCAGCACGTCTCCGGTGGTCGGGTCCATCAACCGGGTCAACAGCTTGGCGATCGTCGACTTGCCCGACCCGGTCTCGCCGACCACCGCGACGCGCGTGCCGGCACGGATGTCGAGGTCGATGTCGCGCAACACCGGAGGGCCACCGGGGTAGGCGAACGTGACGCCCTGGAGCCGGACGTCGATCGGGCCGCGCGGCAGTGTCTGCCCATCGGCACCCGGGTCGACCAGGTCGGCCGGCGTCTCGAGGATCCCGATCACCCGGCGCCAGCTGACGATGGCGTTCTGGGCGTCGGTGAGGATCTGGGTGCCCATCTGCACCGGCCCGACGAACAGCGAGACCAGGAACGCGAAGGCGAGCACCTTGCCGGCAGTCAACTCGCCCGCGAAGCCGAGCCAGATCCCGATGATCAGCACGCTCGCGTTGGCGAGCCCGGCCGAGATCCCGCCGAGCGAGAACGACACGACGGTGAACTGCTGGGCGCGGGTGCTGGCGGCCTTGTACTCCTCGATCGCCGCGTCGATCCGCGCCTGGGTGCGGTCCTCGACGGCGTACGACTTCACGACCGCGGCGCCGACGACCGGCTCGGAGATCGCCGACAGCATCACGGCGACCTGGCCGCGGACGACGCCGTAGGCCTCGGAGAGCTTGCGCTGGAAGTAGCGGATGGAGAGGAAGAGCGGCGCGAAGCACAGCCACACCACCAGGGCGAGCTGCCAGCTGTAG
Source organism: uncultured Actinomycetota bacterium (assembly GCA_963696245.1). GTDB lineage: Bacteria > Actinomycetota > Actinomycetes > Propionibacteriales > Nocardioidaceae > Nocardioides. Next base: position 109,623 of record CAVOJM010000003.1, on the reverse strand, counting down.
AAGACCATCACGACGGTCGCGATCAGGACCTGGCCGGTGCTGACGATCAGCAGCAGTCCTCCGAACACGAGGAACTGGCTGACCTGGTCGACGTCGCTGGTGACCCGGGAGACGAGCGCGCCGCGGCGCTCGGTGTTCTGGGTGAGCAGCGGCAGGTCGTGGACGTGGCGGAAGGCCTTGATCCGCAGCGTGGCCAGGCCGCGCTCGGCGGCGGTGAACAGCCGAGCCGTCATGGCGTACGACGCAAAGGCGCTGATCCCGATCACGATCGCCGCACCGATCGCCATCAGGACCACGAACGACACGTCGGGGCCGCCGGGTCCGTTGATGCCCCGGTCAACAGCCTGCTGGACCGTGATCGGGACGACGACCTGGCCGACCGAGGCGATCACGGCCAGCACGAGGGTCCAGCCGATGCCGACCTTGAGCTCGGGCGAGAAGAACATGCCGCGACGGATGGTCGCGAAGGCGCCGATCTCCTCGCCGGAGTCGAACGTCGTGCCGGAGGTGTGATCGACGGTGCTCATGTCGTGAGCTCCCCCTCCTGCTCGTAGGCATTGACCAGGTGGGCGTACGACGGGCTGCGCCGCAACAGCTCGGCATGGGTGCCGCGATCGGCGACCCGGCCGTCCTCGAGGTGGATGACCTCGTCCGCCAACCCGATCGTGGCCTTGCGGTAGGCGACCACGACGAGCGTGGTGTCGTCGTCGCCCGAGCGCAGCGCAGCGAGGATCCGGGCCTCGACCTCGGGGTCGACCGCCGAGGTGGCGTCGTCGAGGATCAGCAGCCGTGGGTGACGGACCAGGGCGCGGGCCAGCGAGATCCGCTGACGCTGTCCCCCGGACAGGGACGTGCCACGCTCGCCGAGCCGGCTGTCGAGCCCGTGTGGGAGGGCCGCGACGAAGCCGTCGCCCTGCGCTGCCCGCAGTGCGGCCCAGACCTCGTCGTCGGTGACGTCGGCCCCGAGCGTGACGTTGCCGCGGACGGTGTCGTCGAAGAGGAACGCGGCCTGCGGCACCATCGCCACGGTCTGGGACAGCTGGCCGTGAGCGAGGTCGCGCAGGTCGGTGCCGTCGAGGAGGATCCGGCCGTCGTCGGGGTCGACCAGGCGGGTCATCAGGCTGGTGAGGGTGCTCTTGCCGGACGCGGTCGCGCCGACCACGGCGACGGTGCGACCCGGCTCGACCGCGAAGGTCAGGTCGTCGATCAGGGGCTGGTCCGGCTCGTAGCGGTAGCCGAGACCCTCGATCTCGAGCCGGGCGCCCGCGCCGCCGGTCGTGGCGGCGAGCTGGTCGCCGTACGGCATGTCGCCGCGCGCTCGCAGCACCGACTGGACCCGCTTGAAGCCGACGACGCTGCGCGGGAACTCACCGAGCAGCCAGCCGATCGAGCGGATCGGGAAGGAGACGATGGTCAGGAGGTAGGCGACGGTGACGACGTCGCCGGGGTCGGTGTGGCCGTGGAGGACACGCTCGACGCCGACGACCAGCACGACGAGGACACCCAGGTTGGGCACCGCCGCCAGCGTCGGGTCGAACGCCGCTCGGATCCGGCCGGCGCGGATGTTGATGTCGCGCAGCTCGTGAGCCTTGGCGGAGAACCGCGCGGTCTCCTCGGCCTCGCGACCGAGGGTCTTGACGACCATGGCGCCGTCGAACGACTCGTGGGCGACCTCGCTGAGCTCGGCGCGCAGCTGCTGGGCCCGGGTCATCAGGGGCGACGCGAGCCGCTGGTAGGCGAGGTTGGCGACGATGACGGCCGGGAAGACCAGCAGCCCGACCAGCGCCATCACGACGTCGGTCACGAACATCTGGACGATGGCGATCACCATCATCGCGAGCGTGCCGACCGCCATCGGCAGCGGCGCGATCGGACCCCAGGCGGCCTCGACGTCGGAGTTGGCGTTGGAGAGCAGCTGGCCGGTCGGGTGCCGCTGGTGCCACTCCATCGGGAGGGCGAGATATTGCCGGGTGACCGCACGTCGCGAGTGCGCCTGCATCCGGAACTGCATCACGCCCGCGCCGAGCCGGCGCGCCACGATGCCGACCGCTCGCAGGAGCGCGACGCCCAGGAACAGCGCGAACACCGCGACCAGCAGGTGTGGGGGGATCTCACCGTCGTCGAAGGCCGGCAGCACGACGTGGTCGGTCGCCCAGCCGAGGACCCAGGCGTCGGCGACCGTCAGCGCGCCGAAGAGCAGGCTGCCGACCGTCGAGAGCGTGAAGATCAGCGGCTCACGTCGGATCGCGACCCAGAGGACAGCAAATCCCTCGCGCGTCGTACTGCGCGTGCGCCGCTTGTCGACCACCTGTTGACTGCCTCTTCCGTCTCTGCCCTGCTCGCGGGCAACCCGCCTGTCCTGCGAGGGTATTCCCACCTACCGACATCGGGACTGCGCGCGTCCCGATCGCCCTATGCTTCGCGCCATGACGACCTCGCTCGCCCGCCGCGAACGCATCGCCCTCTGCGACCTCGCCCTCGTCCTCGGCGAGGATGCCCCGACACTGTGCAGCGGATGGGACACGAAGGACCTCGTCGCACACCTCCTGCTCCGCGAGCACCGCCCGCTCGCCGGCGCCGGCATCACGATCGGCGCCATGTCCGGCTTCACCGACCGGCAGATGGCGCGCTACCGCAAGCAGGACTTCGGCGTACTCGTCGAGAAGCTGCGCACGCCCGGCTTCACGCTCTTCGCGATCCCGGCTGTCGAGAAGGCCGCCAACACCATGGAGTACGTCGTCCACCACGAGGACCTGCGCCGCGGCCAGCCCGACTGGGCGCCGCGCGAGCTCGACGCGGCCGACGACGCGGAGCTCTGGTCGATGCTGAGCCGCGGTGCGTCGTTCGCCGGCCGCAAGCTCCCCGTGCCGACCGTCATCCGGCGCGCCGGGACCGACGACACGGCCACCGCCAAGAAGGGCGACGGTCCCGTGACGATCACCGGGACACCGGTCGAGCTCGTGCTCTTCCTCTTCGGCCGTGACTGCGCCTCGGACCTCGCCTTCGACGGGCCGGACGACGCCGTGGCCGCAGTGCGCGCAGCCGACCTCGGCATCTGAGGTTCACGGGGTCCACCGGGGGTACTGTCCGAGACACCTAGTCATCGGGAGGACGCCATGGTCGTCTGGATCATCGTCGGAGTCGTCGTGGTTGCCGTCGCGGCCCTGGTGTGGTGGTCGAGCGGCCGGGCCCGGCAGGGTCCCGACCACGAGCGGCTGCGCACGAGCCGGGGCGTGTCCGAGAGCGACGTCAGCCTGAAGGCCGGCCGCCCCACGGGCGGCCAGTTCCACCCGGGCTCCGGCAGCGGAAGCGGGTTCTGATCGCATGATCGTCGTATGGATCGTCATCGGTGTCGTGGTGCTGGCCCTGGCCGGGTGGGCGTTCTACCCACGTCGGCGGGGTGTCGTCGACGGCGCGATCGGGGAGTCGACGAGGAACACCAGCGGCCGCGCCAACAACGTGTGGCAGAACCACCGGTAGTCCCGAGTCCGAGCCATCGGGCGTAGCCTCGAAGCCATGATCATCGTCTGGATCGTCGTCGGCGTGGTGGTGCTGGCCCTGGTGGGCTGGGCGTTCTTCCCGCACCGGCGCGGCGTCATCGACAGCGAGGTCAAGCTGTCGCAGAAGAAGAACGAGGGTCGCACCGGCTACTACTCCGGCGGCGGCGGGCTCGGCTGACGGCTAGCGGACCGGGTGGCCGGCCTCGGCCAACGACTGCTTGACGTCGGCGATCCGCAGGGTGCCGAAGTGGAAGACCGTGGCGGCCAGCACCGCGTCCGCCCCGGCGTCGACCGCGGGCGGGAAGTGCTCGGTGGCGCCCGCGCCACCGGAGGCGATCACCGGGATCGACACCTCACGGCGTACGGCGCGGATCAGCTCGAGGTCGAAGCCGTCCTGGGTGCCGTCGGCGTCCATCGCGTTGAGCAGGATCTCGCCGGCGCCCAGCTCGGCCGCGCGGACGGCCCACTCGATCGCGTCGAGGCCGGCGGACTTCCGGCCACCGTGCGTGGTGACCTCGAAGCCGGAGACGTGCCGGTCGGGACCCGACGCGCGTCGACCGAGAGCACGAGCACCTGGTTGCCGAACCGGTCCGCGATCTCGGCGACCAGCTCGGGGCGGTTGATGGCGGCGGTGTTGACGGCGATCTTGTCGGCGCCCGCGCGCAGCAGCCGGTCGACGTCCTCGACCGACGACACTCCCCCGCCGACGGTCAGCGGGATGAAGACCTCCTCGGCGGTGCGCGACACGATCTCCATCGTCGTCGCGCGGCCCTCGAAGGAGGCGGAGATGTCGAGGAAGGTCAGCTCGTCGGCGCCCTCGGCGTCGTAGATCCGGGCCAGCTCGACCGGGTCACCGGCGTCGCGCAGCTCCTGGAAGTTGATCCCCTTCACCACGCGCCCGGCGTCGACGTCCAGGCACGGGATGACGCGCACGGCGAGGCTCATGAGCCGCCCTTGGTCAGCGCGAGCGCGTCCTCGAGGGTGAACCGGCCCTCGTAGAGCGCGGTCCCGGCGATCGCGCCCTCGACCCCGACGGACACCAGGCCCATCAGCGCCTCGATGTCGGCGAGCGTCGTGACGCCGCCCGACGCGATGACCGGGCGGTCGGTGACGGCGCAGACGTCCTTCAGGAGCTGGAGGTTGGGGCCCTGGAGCATGCCGTCCTTGTTGACGTCGGTGACGACGTAGCGCGCACAGCCCTCGGCGTCGAGGCGGGCCAGCGTCTCGTAGAGGTCGCCGCCGTCCTTGGTCCAGCCACGGGCGGCGAGGGTGGTGCCGCGTACGTCGAGGCCGATCGCGATCCGGTCACCGTGCTCGGCGATGATCCGCGCGCACCACTCGGGCTGCTCGAGCGCGGCGGTGCCGATGTTGACCCGGCGGCAGCCGGTCGCCAGCGCGGCCTCGAGCGACTCGTCGTCGCGGATGCCGCCGCTCATCTCGACCTGGATGTCGAGCGCGCCGACGATCTCGGCCTGCAGCTCACGGTTGGTGCCGCGACCGAACGCCGCGTCCAGGTCGACCAGGTGCAGCCACTCGGAGCCGGCGTCCTGCCAGCGCATCGCGGCGGCCACCGGGTCGCCGTACACGCGCTCGGAGCCGGCGACGCCCTGGGCGAGCTGGACGGCCCGGCCCTCGGTGATGTCGACGGCGGGCAGCAGCTGGAGGTAGGTCATCGGGTCGGTCCTCAGGATCGGCGGAACAGCATGGTGTGCAGGACGGGGGCGGCGAGCAGGCTGACGATGACTGCACAGAGGCGGATGGCCCAGTCGTCGAAGACGATCCAGACCAGGATGTTGAGGGCGAGCAGCATCGCGATCGTCGCGCCGGTCTGGCGCCGGCGGCGCTGGGCGAGGATGCCGGACTGACCCGGTCGCCGCTTCGGCAGCCGGGACGTGATCACCTGCAGGCGCGCCTCGCGGCGCTCCTTGCGCTCGGCCTCGGCGGCGCGGGCGGCCGCGACGACCGCGGCCTCGCGCTCGCGCTCGGCGCGGCGCTGGGCGCGCTCCTTGCTCATCTGCAGTGTCCCGACCCAGTTGCGCAGCAGGGCGGCCCCGGCGTCGCCGGACTTCTCGGGGTGGAACTGGGTCGCGGTGAGCGGTCCGTTCTCGACGGCCGCGACGAACCGGTCGCCACCATGCTCGGCCCAGGTCACCAACGGCGCGCGGGTGCGATCGTTGGTCACGAGCGTCCAGTCGCGGACGCCGTACGAGTGCACGAAGTAGAAGCGCTCGTCCTCGATGCCCGCGAAGAGCGCGGTGCCGTCGGGGACGTCGACGGTGTTCCAGCCCATGTGCGGGACGACGGGCGCCTGGATGCGCTCGACGACGCCGGGCCACTCGTCGCAGCCGTCGGTCTCGACGCCGTGCTCGACCCCACGCTCGAAGAGGATCTGCATGCCGACGCAGATGCCGAGCACCGGTCGGCCGCCCGCGAGCCGTCGCCCGATGATCCGCTCGCCCTTGATCGCGCGCAGGCCGGCCATGCACGCGGCGTACGCCCCGACGCCGGGCACCAGCAGCCCGTCGGCGTTCAGGGCGGTGTCGAAGTCGCCGGTGAGCGTGACGTCGGCACCGGCGCGCTCGACCGCGCGCACGGCGGAGCGGAGGTTCCCCGATCCGTAGTCGAGGACGACGACGTGCGGGGTGCTGCCGGTCAGAGCGAGCCCTTGGTGCTCGGGACCCCGGTCTCCCGCGGGTCGATCGCGACGGCGTCGCGGAAGGCCCGGGCGAACGCCTTGAACTGGGTCTCCACGATGTGGTGCGGCTCGCGGCCGGCCAGCACGCGCACGTGCAGCGCGAAGTGGCCGTGGAACGCGATCGACTCGAAGACGTGCTGGGTCAGCGAACCGAGGTACGACGGGGTCGAGCCGCCCAGCTGGACGTACTGCTGCCCCTCGGGCTCGCCGGTGTGCACGCAGTAGGGCCGTCCGGAGACGTCCACGACGGCCTGCACCAGCGCCTCGTCGAGCGGGACGGTCGCGTCGCCGAAGCGGCGGATGCCCTGCTTGTCGCCGAGCGCCTCGCGCAGCGCCTGGCCGAGCGCGATCGCGGTGTCCTCGGTGGTGTGGTGGGCGTCGATCCAGTGGTCGCCCTCGGACTGCACGGTGAGGTCGACGAGGCTGTGCCGCGCGAACGCGGTGAGCATGTGGTCGTAGAAGCCGATGCCGGTGGAGATGTCGTGGCGGCCGGAGCCGTCGAGGTCGACCTCGACGAGCACCTTCGACTCGCTGGTCTGCCGCTCGATGCGGGCGGTGCGGCTCATGCCTCATCCTCCTCCGTGAGCCTCCGGTCAGTGCCTGCTTGAACGACCTCATCTCGTCGGCCGTGCCGATCGACACCCGCAGCCAGCCGTCCGGACCGGTCTCCCGGATCAGCACGCCGCGGTCGAGCAGCCCCTGCCAGACAGCATGACGGTCGTCGAAGGTGCCGAACAACGCGAAATTGGCGTCGCTGTCGGCCACCTGGAGCCCCTGCTCGCGCAGCCAGGCGACGGTGGCGTCGCGCTCGGCGCGCAGCTCGTCGACCTTGCCGAGCAGCTCGGGCGCGTGCCGGAGCGCGGCCAGCGCGGTCGCCTGGGTGACCGCGGACAGGTGGTAGGGCAGCCGCACGACCCGGATCGCGTCGCAGATCGCCGGGTCGGCGGCGAGGTAGCCGAGCCGCAGCCCGGCGGCCGCGAAGGCCTTGCTCATGGTCCGGCTGACGACCAGGTTGCGGTGGCGCGGCAGCAGCTCGACAGCGCTGGGCACGCCGGTGCGGCGGAACTCGCCGTACGCCTCGTCGACCACGACGATGCCGTCGCCCGCGGCCTCGCACAGCGTGCTGACCGCCTCGAACGGCAGCGCGGTGCCGGTCGGGTTGTTGGGGCTCGGCAGCAGCACCACGCTCGGCTGCTGCTCCTTGACCAGGTCGCGGGCGTGGTCGAGGTCGAGCGAGAAGTCGCTCTCGCGGTGCCCGACGACCCACTCGGTGACGGAGTCGCGGGCGTACTCGGGATACATCGAGTACGTCGGCGCGAAGCTCAGCGCCACCCGCCCTGGCCCGCCGAAGGCCTGCAGCAGCTGGAGCATCACCTCGTTGGACCCGTTGGCCGCCCAGACCTGCTCGGCGGTGATGCCGTGGGGCGTGTCGCGGGAGAGGTACGCCGCCAGCTCGGTGCGCAGCTCGGCGAACTCGCGGTCCGGGTAGCGGTTGAGCGTGCTCGCGGCCTGCGCGACGGCAGTCGCGATGTCGGCGATGCAGGCGGGCGAGGGTCCGTAGGGGTTCTCGTTGACGTTGAGCTGGACCGGGACGTCCAGCTGCGGGGCGCCGTACGGCTCGATCCCCCGCAGCTCCTCGCGGAGCGGCGGCCAGGTCATCGGTCGAACCGCACGCGAGACCGCGGCACCGTGACCGGGCAGGTCCTCGGCCTCGGCGAGCGTCACGACGTGGCCGGCGACTGCCTCGAGCGCCTCGCGCGAGTAGTCGACGACGTGCATCGACTTCGTGAAGGCGCGCACGGAGAGCCCGCTGCTGTGGCAGGCGCAGCCGCCGGTGGGCAGCACGTGGTTGGAGCCGGCGCAGTAGTCGCCGAGGCTGACCGGGGCGAACTGGCCGACGAAGACCGCGCCCGCGTTGCGGATCCGGGCGGCGTACGACGCGGCGTCGTCGGTGTGGATCTCGAGGTGCTCGGCGGCGTAGGCGTTGACCACGTCGAGGCCCTGCTCGAGGTCGTCGACCAGCACGATGCCGGACTGGCTGCCGGACAGGCTGATCCGGATCCGCTCGGAGTGCTTGGTGGCCGCCACCTGGGTCTCGAGCTCGGCCTCGACCGCGGCGGCCAGGCGCTCGGACGGCGTGACCAGGACGGCCGCGGCGAGCGGGTCGTGCTCGGCCTGGCTGACCAGGTCGGCGGCGACGTACGACGCGTCGGCGGTGTCGTCGGCGAGGATCGCGATCTCGGTCGGGCCGGCCTCGGAGTCGATGCCGACCTGGCCCTTGAGCAGCCGCTTCGCGGTGACGGTGTAGATGTTGCCGGGCCCGGTGACCAGGTCGACCTTCGCGCAGGGTCCGACGCCGTAGGCGAACATCGCGATCGCCTGGGCGCCGCCGACGGCGTAGACCTCCTCGACGCCGAGCAGCGCGCAGGCCGCCAGGATCGTGGGGTGCACCGAGCCGCCGAACTCCTTCTGCGGCGGGCTCGACAGCGCGATCGACTCGACGCCGGCGGTCTGGGCGGGCACCACGTTCATCAGCACGCTGGAGACCAGGGGGGCGAGCCCGCCGGGCACGTAGAGCCCGACCCGGCCGACCGGCACCTTGCGGTGGGTCACCCGCGCGCCGGGACCGAGGTCGGTGACGGCGTCCTGCTCCAGCTCCTGGGCGCAGGTCGCGCGCAGCCGGCGGATCGACTCGTCGAGGGCCGGCCCGGATGTCGGGGTCGAGCTCGGCCAGCGCCGTCTGCAGCGCCGCGGCCGGGATCCGGATGTCGTCGACGGTCACCCCGTCGAACCTCTCGCCGTACTCCCGGATCGCGTCGAGCCCGCGGGTGCGGACCTGCTCGCAGATCGCATGCACCGCCGGGACCGCCGCCTCGACGTCGAAGTCGGCGCGCGGCACGGCTTCGCGGTAGTCGATGGAGCCGGCTGCGGCGCCACGGAGGTCGATGCGGCGGATCATGGGGCCGATTCTACGAGCCGCCACGCCTGGGGTACGCCCGGGGACACGGGGTGGACGGGCTACGTTGATGGCGTGAGCGACACGCTGCCGATGTTCCCGCTCAACACAGTGCTGTTCCCGGGCGTGAGCGTGCCGTTGACCGTCTTCGAGGACCGCTACCGCGCGCTGGTGCACCACCTGCTGCGGGTCGAGGACCCGATCGAGCGGGTCTTCGGGTCGGTCGGGATCCGCGAGGGCTACGAGGTCGGCGACCACGGCGCCCAGTCGCTCTACCGGGTCGGCTGCCGGGTGCAGCTGACCGAGGTCGAGGCGCACCCGGACGGCACGTTCGACGTGGTCGCGGTCGGGCTCGAGCGGATCCAGCTCGACCGGCTCGACACGACCGGGACGTTCCCGGTCGGTCACGTCACCGCGCGCCCCGACATCGAGTCACCGGTGCCCGAGGCGGTGCTGGAGCGGGCCCGGATCGCGTTCACCGCCTACCGGGCCGCGCTCGCCGACATCCGGAGCGACCCCTACTCGGGCGCGCTCCCCCGCGACCCGACGTACCTCTCCTGGACGCTGGCCGCCTGTCGCGCCGCTGCCCCTGCCGGAGCGTCAGGCGCTGCTCGAGGCGGAGGACGCCAGCGAGCGGCTGATCCTCGTCACCGACCTGCTGCGCTCCGAGCTGCGCGCGATGAACGTGATCCCGTCGCTGCCGGCCACCGAGGTGGCCCGCACGCGCTGGTCGCCCAACTGCGAAGCGCTGAGACGAAGTCGCGCGAGCGCGTCGAAATCCGGTGAGCCGAGAGTCGGCCCTCACCGCACATCACCTCGCAGAGGGATCGAGTGGCCAAGAAGACCAAGACCAAAGCCGGCCGTACGCCAGCCACGGTGACGCTGACCGGCGCCGGGATCGCCTTCACCGTGCACGAGTACGTCCACGACCCGCGCGCCGCGTCGTTCGGCCTGGAGGCCGCGGACGCCCTCGGCCTCGACCCGGCCCGCGTCTTCAAGACCCTGATGGCCACCGTCGACGGAGCCCTGACCGTCGGCATCGTCCCCGTCTCGGGGCAGCTCGACCTCAAGGCGCTGGCACGCGCGATCGGCGGCAGCAAGGCGGCGATGGCGGACGTCAGCGCCGCGGAGCGGGCGACGGGGTACGTCGCCGGCGGGATCTCCCCGATCGGGCAGAAGCGTGCGCACCCCACCGTGCTCGACGAGAGCGCGCTCGACCACGCGACGATCTTCGTCTCTGGTGGCCGGCGCGGACTCGACCTCGAGATCGCGCCCGCTGACCTGGTGTCGGTCACCTCGGCGACCGTCGCGCCGATCGGGCGCGACTGACCGGTCAGGCTGGATCGATCGCCTGGTCGGACGGGGTGAGCTCGGGCGCGGGTTCGGGCGCGGGTTCGGGGGTCGTCCGGCGCACCGACATGCCGAGGAAGACCAGTGCAACACCGATCAAGGCACCGACGGGCAGCGCGATGTACGGGCTCTTTCCGGAGACCTTCAGCTGCTCGGGGATCATCGTGCCGTCGGCCGCGGTCTTGGCGAGGGTGGTCGGATCGGCCGGGCCGAGCGCGGTGCCCACGACGTACATCAGCCAGGCGGCGAGCGCCGAGCCGACCACGACCGCAGCCAGGGTCAGCAGCGGTGAGCGGTCGAGGAACAGTGCGACCAGGGCCCCGGTCACCAGGCCGGCGACGGTGCCGACGACGACGTACCACCCGGTGCTGGAGAACTGCTCCGACAACGCGATCGCATCGGCGGGCGCCCACTTGTGGTCGAGCACGCTGCCCATCGCGGGCGTCCAGAGCCACTGCCACACGACGCCGGCGAGCACGCCGACGCAGCAGAAGATCCCCTCGATGATCGCGGCCTGCACGACCGCCTTGCGGTCGGGTCGATTGTCGGGGTCCCTGTTCGAAGCGGAGCGAAGCGAGCATTCGAATGGGGTGTTCATCCGGTCAGACATCCAGGTCCCAACAGCTGCTTGAGGTCGGCGAAGAGCGCAGGACTCGGGCTCACCCGATGCTTGTCGAGGCTCATCACCAGGGTGGACTCGCGGGTCAGCAGGCGCAGCCGCACCTCGGTCATGCCCGGGTGGGTGCGCAGCACGTCCTTGAGCTGGTCGACCACCGGCGGGGTGCACCGGGTGGACGGCAGGCTGATCACGACCGGGCCGGACGGCCCGTCGGAGAGATCGGGGAGGGTGACCTCCTGGCCCATGATCTCGGGCTGGTCCTTGCTCCGCGACAGCCGGCCCTTGACCGTGATGATCGCGTCCTCGGAGATCAGGTGGCCGGCCAGCTGCCACGAGCTCGGGAAGAGCAGCACGTCGATCGCGCCATCGAGGTCCTCGAGCGTGACCATCCCCCAGGCGTCACCGCGCTTGGTGATCTTGCGCTGCACGCCGGTGACCAGGCCGGTGATCTGGATCGGGCTGCCGTCGGCGCGCTCCTCGTCGAGCATCAGCTGGCCGACCGTGCAGTCGGAGCTGTTGGCGAGGAGGTGCTCGAGCCCGAGCAGCGGGTGGTCGGAGACGTAGAGACCGAGCATCTCCCGCTCGTGGCCGAGCAGCGTGGTCTTGTCCCACTCGTCGATCTCGGGGATCGCGACCGAGATGCCGAAGCCGGTGCTGCCGTCGTCGTCGAGCCCACCGAAGAGCGAGTCCTGGCCGATCGCCTCGTTGCGCTTGATGTCGACGTACTGGTCGACCGCGGTCTCGTGGATCGCGACCAGCGCGCGCCGCTTGTGCTTCATGTCGTCGAAGGCACCGGCCTTGACCAGCGACTCGATGACCCGCTTGTTGCAGACGAGAGCCGGGACCTTCTCCATGAAGTCGTTGAAGCTCTCGTAGCGGCCCTTCTCCTCGCGCCCGCTCACGATGCCGTCGACGACGTTGCCGCCGACGTTGCGGATCGCGGTGAGCCCGAAGCGGATGTCGTGGCCGACCGGGGTGAAGTTGGCGGCCGACTCGTTGACGTCGGGCGGGAGCACCTGGATCTTCATCCGGCGGCACTCGTTGAGGTAGATCGCCGACTTGTCCTTGTCGTCCTTGACCGACGTCAGCAGGGCCGCCATGTATTCGGCCGGGTAGTTGGCCTTGAGGTAGGCGGTCCAGTAGGAGACCAGTCCGTACGCCGCGGAGTGGGCCTTGTTGAAGGCGTAGTCGGAGAACGGGAGCAGGATGTCCCAGAGCGTCTTGACCGCTGCCATCGAGTAGCCGCGGTCCTGCATGCCCTGCGAGAAGCCGGCGAACTGCTTGTCCAGCTCCTCCTTCTTCTTCTTGCCCATCGCGCGCCGCAGGATGTCGGCCTGGCCGAGGCTGTAGCCCGCGAGCTTCTGGGCGATCGCCATGACCTGCTCCTGGTAGACGATCAGACCGTAGGTCTCACCCAGGATGTCCTCGAGCGGCTCGGCCAGCTCGGGGTGGATCGCCTCGACCGGTTCGCGGCCGGTCTTGCGGCGGGCGTACTTGTTGTGCGAGTCGGCACCCATCGGACCCGGCCGGTAGAGCGCACCCACGGCGGAGATGTCCTCGAAGAGGTCGGGCTTCATCGAGCGCAGCAGCGCCCGCATCGGCCCACCGTCGAGCTGGAAGACGCCGAGCGTGTCGCCGCGCTGGAGCAGGGCGTACGTCGCCGGGTCGGTCAGCTCGAGGTCCTCGAGGACGACGTCCTCGTCGCGGTTCATCTTGATGTTCTTGACCGCGTCGTCGAGCACGGTGAGGTTGCGCAGCCCCAGGAAGTCCATCTTGATCAGGCCGAGACCCTCACAGGTGGGGTAGTCGAACTGGGTGATCATCGCGCCGTCGGCCGGCCGCTTGAGCATCGGGATGATGTCGAGCAGCGGCTCGCTGGACATGATCACGCCGGCGGCGTGCACGCCCCACTGACGCTTGAGGCCCTCGATGCCGATCGCGGTGTCGACGACCCGCTTGACGTCGTTGTCGCCGTCGTAGAGCGACCTGAACTCGCCGCCCTCGCCGAAGCGCTTGTGCTCGGGGTTGAAGATCTCCTGGAGCGGGACGTCCTTGCCCATCACCGCGGCGGGCATCGCCTTGGTGATCCGGTCGCCCATCGCGAACGGGTAGCCGAGGATCCGCGAGGAGTCCTTGACGGCCTGCTTGGCCTTGATCGTGCCGTAGGTGACGATCATCGAGACCCGGTCGTCGCCGTACTTCTCGGTGACGTAGCGGATCACCTCACCGCGCCGACGCTCGTCGAAGTCGATGTCGAAGTCGGGCATCGAGACACGGTCAGGGTTGAGGAACCGCTCGAAGATCAGGCCGTGGACCAGCGGGTCGAGGTCGGTGATCCGCATCGCGTAGGCGACCATCGAGCCCGCACCGGAGCCGCGGCCCGGGCCGACCCGGATGCCGTTGTCCTTGGCCCAGTTGATGAAGTCGGCGACGACGAGGAAGTAGCCGGGGAAGCCCATCGAGGTGATGACGCCGACCTCGAACTCGGCCTGCTTGCGTACGTCGTCGGGGATGCCGGCCGGGTAGCGGAACTGCAGCCCCTTCTCGACCTCCTTGACCAGCCAGGAGTCCTCGTTCTCCCCCGGCGGGCAGGGGAAGCGCGGCATGAACGTGCCGTTGCCCTCGGTGAACGAGACGTCGCACCGCTCGGCGATCAGCAGGGTGTTGTCGCAGGCCTCGGGGAAGTCGCGCCACAGCTCGCGCATCTCGCGCGGCGGACTTGATGTAGTAGCCGTCGCCGTTGAACGCGAACCGCTGCCCGGGTCCGTCGCCGGCCGGGATGTCCATCGTCGACCCGGAGTTGATGCAGAGCAGGTGCTCCTGGCTCTTCGCGTCCTCCTTGTTGACGTAGTGGGAGTCGTTGGTCGCCAGCAGCGGGATCTGCAGGTCCTTGGCCAGGCGGAGCAGCCCGTCGCGGACCCGGGTCTCGATGTCGAGCCCGTGGTCCATCAGCTCGAGGAAGTAGTTGTCCTTGCCGAGGATGTCCTGGAAGTCGGCCGCGGTCTGGCGCGCCGCCTCGTAGGCGCCGTGCCGCAGGTGGACCTGGACCTCGCCGGACGGGCAGCCCGTGGTGCCGATGATGCCCTTGCCGTGCTGGGAGAGCAGCTCACGGTCCATGCGCGGGTGCTTGAAGAAGCCGTCGCGCCAGGCACCCGTCGAGAGCCGGAAGAGGTTGTGCATTCCCTCGGTGGACTCCGAGAGCAGCGTCATGTGGGTGTAGGCACCGCGGTTGGAGACGTCGTCGGGGCCGCCGCCGTAGAAGTTGACGCCCTTGCGCTCGAAGCGGGAGATGTTGGGGGCGAAGTAGGCCTCGATGCCGATGATCGGCTTGACCCCGGCGTTCTTGGCCTTCTTGTAGAACTCGTAGGCACCGAACACGTTGCCGTGGTCGGTCATCGCGATGGCGGGCATCCCCAGCTCGGCCGTGCGCTCGGCCAAGGCGCCGAGTCGGGCGGCGCCGTCCAGCATCGAGTACTCGGTGTGGACGTGGAGGTGGACGAAGGAGTCCTGAGAGCCTGAAGCCATCGTCGCGGGCCACTCCTCGGCGTTGTGCGGGCATACGGAATACGGGTCACGATCACGTCGTGACGGCGCCTTGGGGAAGGACGTCAGACTACGCGACCTGCGGAGTCGATGTTGGCACCCGCCACCGACAAGTCCTCAGCGCGCCGCGTCGAGGCTCTCGGTGATGATCGTGTGCACGATCCGGGCCAGCCGGTCCCTGCCGAGCGCAGGCGCCCGGGAGGCCATCGCGTCGGCGATCGCCTGCTCGCGGACCGGGTCGCGGGTGGTGTCGTGCTTGATGTCCTGGACCGCGGCAGTCAGGGCCGCACGGCGGGCCAGCAGGTCGCCCAGGTGCTCGTCGACGTCGTCGATCAGCCCTCGGAGGAAGGTCAGCGGCTCGGAGCCCGGCCACGCCATCCGCAGGTCCGGGGACCGCTCCTCGTTGGTCGAGCCGTCGGTGTGCTCGAGCTCGACGAGCCCGTGGCGCGCGTAGAACCCGCGGGCGGGGACGTTGCTCTCGAAGACCCACAGGCAGAACCCGCCCGGGCGCAGTCCCTTGGCGACGTCGAGCAGTGCGCTGCCGACGCCCTGGCCGGCTGCCTCGGGGAGCACGTAGAGGGAGTCGAGCCAGGCGTCCTCGAGCACCATGAAGGCGACCAGCGCGCCGTCGAGGTCCGCGACCCACACCTCGCGACGGGTGAGGTCCCAGCCGCCGACGTACGCGTGCACCTCCTCGACCGTGTGGATCTGGGGAGGCATCGCAGGTACGGCGGCCTCACGCACCTGGATGTAGAGATCGGCGATCGCGGGAAGGTCGTCGGCGGTCACGGGCCGGAGCAGCAGGTCGCCTGGCGGCTCGATCTCGATAAGCCGGTCGTGAGCTCGTTCCTCGCTCACGCGGCTACTCGATCTGGCTGCCTTGTCCCGGCCCTCGCAAGCTCGGTCCGTGGCAGCTCATCAGTCGGCATCGCGGATCACCTCGAGCGCGTGCGCGAGGTCCTCCGGGTACTCCGTGCTGTACTCCACGTACTTGCCCGTGTCGGGGTGCTCGAAGCCGAGGCGTACGGCGTGCAGCCACTGCCGCTCGAGCCCCACGCGCTTGGCGAGCGTCGGGTCGGCGCCGTAGGTGAGGTCGCCGACGCACGGGTGCTTCAGCGCGGCCATGTGCACCCGGATCTGGTGGGTCCGCCCGGTCTCGAGGTGGACCTCCAGCAGGCTGGCGAACCGGTGCGCCTCGAGCGTCTCGTAGTGCGTGACGCTGTGTCGGCCGTCGGCCATCACCGCGAACTTCCAGTCGGACTTGGGGTGCCGGCCGATCGGGGCGTCGATGGTGCCCTCGAGCGGGTCCGGATGGCCCTGGACCATCGCGTGGTAGACCTTGTCGACCGTGCGGTGGCGGAACGCGTTCTTGAGCACGGAGTAGGCGTGCTCGGACTTGCAGATCACCATCACGCCGGACGTGCCGACGTCGAGACGCTGGACGATGCCCTGGCGCTCGGAGGCACCGCTCGTCGAGATCCGGAAGCCTGCGCCGGCGAGGTGGCCGACGACGGTCGGCCCGGACCAGCCCGGCGAGGGGTGCACGGCGACGCCGACGGGCTTGTCGATCACGACGATGGCGTCGTCGTCGTGGACGATCTTGATGCCCTCGACGATCTCGGGAACCACGGCGAGCGGGTCGACCTCGACCGGGATCCTCACGTCGAGGACGGCTCCGGGCAGCACCCGGTCGCTCTTCGTCGCGGCATGCCCGTCGAGCTCGACGTGACCGGCAGCGATCAGGTCGGCGGCCTTGCTCCGGGAGACCCCGAAGAGCCGGGCCATCGCCGCGTCGACGCGTTCGCCGGCGAGACCTTCGGGCACCGTGAGGGTCCGGTGGTCGGCCCCGGCGCTCACTCCCGCACCACGCGGGTGCCGTCGATCCGGATGCCGCGGTAGACCTGGATCAGGATCAGCACCGCCGCGGTGTCGATGCACATGTCGGCGACGTTGAAGACCGGCCAGTGCGGCAGCATGAAGAAGTCGATGACGTGCCCGCGCAGCGGACCGGGCTCGCGGACCAGACGGTCGGTCAGGTTGCCGGCCACGCCGGCGAGCAGGAACCCGAGGGCAAAGGCCCAGCCCAGGCTGCCGAGCCGGCGGGCGAGGTAGAGCACGATGACCACCGCGGCGATGGCCACGATGCTGAACACCTCGGTGTACGCCGTTCCGGTGCTGAACGCGGCACCCGGGTTGCGCACCAGGTGGAGGACCAGCCAGTGCCCGACGATCTCGACGTCCGGGTGATCGGTGAGCCTGTCCACCGCGATGATCTTCGAGACCACGTCGACGGCGTACGCCGTCAGCGCGACGAGTGCGAAGACCACCAGCATCCGGGCCCGAGGGCCTGAGGGTCGCGTCGGCTGGGACGTGTCCTGGTCGCCGGTCAGCGACGCTCCTCGCGCTGCTTGCATGTCATGCACAGTGTGGCACGCGGGAAGGCCATGAGCCGCATCTTGCCGATGGGGTTGCCGCACGACTCACAGACGCCGTAGGTGCCGTCGTCGATACGTGCCAGGGCCCGGTCGATCTGGGCCAGCTTGTCACGTTCGCTGTTGAGGACGGTGAGCTCGTGGTCGCGCTCGAAGCTGGTCGCACCGAGGTCGGCCTGGTCCTGTCCGGCGCCGTCACCCGAGTCGCGCATCAGGCCGTTGAGGTCGTTGTCGAGGCCCTGGATCATCTCGAGGCTGTGGTCGCGCTGCTCGTGCAGCTCGTCGAGGACCTCCTTGAGCTCGGCCTTGGTCCACGCGGCCTCGCCGGCCTGGACGACGAGGGCGCTGGGCGCTGCCTTGCGCGGCGCAGCGGCCTTCTTCGCGGGCGCGGCCTTCTTCGCCGGTGCCGCCGCCTTCTTCACGGAGACCGGGGCCTTCTTGGCAGGTGCCGCCGCCTTGACGGGCGCAGCCTTCTTCGCCGGTGCCGCCTTCTTCGCGGGCGCAGCCTTCTTGGCGGGCGCGGCCTTCTTGACCGGAGCGGCCTTCTTCACGGGCGCGGCCTTCTTCGCCGGTGCCGCCTTCTTGGCGGGCGCAGCCTTCTTGACCGGAGCGGCCTTCTTGGCGGGCGCAGCCTTCTTCACGGGCGCAGCCTTCTTGGCCGGAGCGGCCTTCTTCGCGGGCGCAGCCTTCTTCGCGGCGGTGCCGTTCTTCTTCGTCGCGGAGGCGCTCGCAGCCTTCGCGGTGGTCGCCTTCGTGGCTGGCTTGCGGGTGATCACCTTGCGCGCTGCGGTCGCCGCCTGCCCAGCTAGTGATTTCCTCGTACTGCGAGCCATGAGGGGCCTCCTCGGCCTTCGGCGCCTGTGGAACGTGCCACAGTAGGTGCAGGGAGGGTAGCCGCTGACCGCACCCCCCTCGAAATCCGCCGCACCGTGAAACACGAGACCGGCCGGACCCGAGGGGTCCGGCCGGTCGTCGTGACAGCGTGCGTCAGACCTCGTCCTCGCCGAGGATCGAGCGCAGTCGCTTGGGCGCAGGAGCCTCGTCGCCGGAGGGCGCCGGGGCCTCGGAAGCACCACTGAGGGCCTCGAGCTGCTGAGAGAAGTAGCTCTTCAGGCGCGAGCGGTACTCGCGCTCGAAGGAGCGGAGGTTCTCCACCTCGTTGCCCAGCTTGTCGCGCTCCTTCTCGAGGTCGCCGAACATCTGGCGGCGGCGCTCGGCGGTCTCGGAGTCGAGCATCTGGGCGCGGGTGCGGGCGTCGGCCTCGAGCCGGTCGGCCTTGGACTTCGACTCGGTGTCGAGACGCTCGGCCTTCGTGCGGGCCTCGCCGATGATCTTGTCGGCGTCGTTCTTGGCCTCCTCGACCAGCTCGTCCGCGTTGCGCGTGGCGATCTCGAGCAGGCGCGCTGCGGCGTTGGACGCCTGGGGCACGGTCTCGACCCGGATCGTCTCGACAGGAGTCGCGGCCACGACCGGCTCGGGGGCCGCAACGGGCTCCGGCTCCGGCTCGCTTCTCCTCCACGACCGGCGCGGTGACCGTCGGGGCGGGTGCACCGGAACCCTGCGCGGCAGTCAACTTCGCCCTCAGGTCGTCGTTGTCCTTCGTGAGGCGTGCGAGCTCAGACTCCACCTCGTCGAGGAACTGGTCGACCTCACCCATGTCGTAGCCCTCACGGAGCCGGACGGGAGTAAAGCGCTTGTTGCTCACGTCCTCAGGCGTCAGCGGCATGACCTCACCCATTCATAGTCGTCAAAGTTACTGTCGGTCGAACAATAGCGCTTGCTCCGGCGTCGAGGTCATCGACACCGGTAGCCCCCGGTCAGGCGAAGAAGATCTCCCGGTTGATACGCAGCAAGACGTACGCCGCGATCATCACGATCAGGAAGCTCAGATCCAGCGACACGCTACCGAGCCGCAACGGCGGGATCACCCGGCGCAGCGCCTTGATCGGCGGGTCCGTGGTCGAGTAGACGCCCTCGAGCGCCACCAGCAGCACCCCGTGGGGCGCCCAGGAGCGCGCAAAGATCTGCACCCAGTCGACCACGAAGCGAATCCACAACAGCGCGATGAAGAACCACAGCAGGCCCTCGATGAGCCCTCCGGCAACACTCACGTACGACGCGTCCTAGCTCTGGTTGAAGAATCCGCCCTCAGCGATGCGCTGCTTGTCCTCGGCCGCGACCGAGACGTTCGGAGGGCGAGAGCAGGAAGACCTTGCTGGTGACGCGCTCGATGGTGCCACGCGTCGCAAAGACCAGGCCGGCCGCGAAGTCGACCAGACGCTTGGCGTCGTTGTCGTCCATCTCGGAGAGGTTCATGATCACCGGCACGCCCTCGCGGAAGTTCTCGCCGACGGTGCGCGCCTCGTTGTAGGTGCGGGGGTGCAGGGTCGTGATGCGGGACAGCTCGGCCACCACTCCGGTCGGGCCGGACGCCGGACGACGACGTTCGGACAGGTCAGCGACCGGCGCTGGGCGCTGGTCCTTGCGCGGCACACGGGCAACGGGAGCCGTCTCCTGGGTGTCGTACTCGTCGTACTCCTCGTCGTACCGACCGGTGTCCTCGAGCAGGCCGAGGTACTCGCCGATCCTGCGCATTCCGCCGCTCATGACTGTTGCCCTCCGGTACTCCGCCTCCCCTGATGGGGAGGCACGCTTGGTGATTCGGACCCTACTTGAACCGTGGCCTCGAACCGAGGACCGCGGAGCCTATGCGCACGTGTGTCGCGCCTGCGTGTACGGCGGCCTCGAGGTCGCCGCTCATCCCTGCCGAGAGCCAGGTGGCGTCGGGGTGGTCGGCGACGAACTCCTGCCGGATCTCGGCTGAGGCGCGCGAACGCCGTCGCCGGGTCCTCCCCGAGCGGCGCGACCGCCATCAGCCCGCGCAGCCGGAGGCTCCCGGCGTCGGCGACCGCGTCGGCCAGCGCGGAGAGCTGCTCGGGGTCTGCGCCCGACCTGCCGTCGGCTCCGGGCGGGTCGAGGCTGACCTGCAGGAGCACGTCGATCTGCTGGGAGCGCTGCTCGGCTCCCCGGTCCAGACCAGCGACCAGCTTGGCCCGGTCGACCGACTCGACGACGTCGGCGTACGACGCGACCGCGGCGGCCTTGTTGCTCTGCAGACCGCCGATGAAGTGCCAGGTGAGCCCGAGGTCGGCGCACTCGGCGGCCTTGGCCTCGGCCTCCTGGTGGCGGTTCTCCCCCACGTCGGTGACGCCGAGGCCGGCCAGCAGCCGCACGTCGCTGGCCGGGAAGAACTTGGTGACGACCACGAGCCGCACGTCGTCGGCCGGCCGTCCCGCGTCGGCGCAGGCCGCGGCGATGCGACCCCGGACCGTGTCGAGGTTGGCGGCCAGCTCGTCGTGGCGGCTCATGGCATCCACACCAGCCCGGCCATCCGGCCGGCGGCGTCGCCGTCGCGCCGGTAGGAGTGCAGGTCGGGTGTCCTCGCGGGTGCAGCCGCCCACGTCGACCGTCTCGACGCCCAGAGCGTCGAGCTGCGACCGGACTCCGGCGCCGAGGTCGAGCGAGGGCGTGCCCCAGGTGGTCTCGGCGTACGACGCGGGCACGACCGCGGCGACCTCGGCCCGCATCGCGTCGGGCACCTCGTAGCACCCGCCGCACACGTGCGGTCCGATCCAGGCGGTCAGCCGTCCGGCGCCCCGGTCGCGCAGCTGCTCGACCGCGCGGGTCACGACACCGAGCGCCAGGCCCGGTCGGCCGGCGTGGACCGCGCCGACCAGCCCCGCGTCGGCATCGGCCAGCAGGACCGGCACGCAGTCGGCGACCCGCACCATCAGGCCGAGCCCGCGGGTGCTGGTCACGAGCGCGTCGCCGGGCGAGTCGGTGCGACCGGGGCGGTCGACCGTGACCACGTGGTCGCCGTGGACCTGGTCGACCCGCGCGAAGGCGACGCCGCAGACGTCCTCGACCGCCGCCAGCCCGGCGGGCTGCACCGGGCCGACGCCCTGCAGGTCGAGGCTGGAGTCGGTGAAGGCGACGTCCACACGGACGCCGCCTTCCCGGGAGTCACGGAACGAGAACACGACCTGCTTCGACTACTTGAGGAAGTCGGGGATGTCCAGGTCGTCGTCGTCGAACTGGACCTGGCGGGCGACCGGCTTGGGAGTCGTGGACGTCGACGGTGCGGTGCCGCGGGCCTGCGCCCCGGAACCGACCTTCTCCTTCTCGTCAGAGCCTGAGGCGATGGCCTGGGCCGCAGCCTTCGTCTCCTCCTGGGACTGGACCGCCTTGGGCTCGCGACGCAGCACCGTGCCCTCGCCGCTGCGCTTGGGCATGCCGCCGTCGAAGCCGGCGGCGATCACGGTCACTCGCACCTCGTCACCGAGGGCGTCGTCGATGGTCGCACCGAAGATGATGTTGGCGTCCGGGTGCACGGCCTGGGCGACCAGCGCCGCGGCCTCGTTGATCTCGAACAGGCCGAGGTCGGAGCCACCGGCGATCGAGAGCAGCACGCCGTGGGCGCCGTCGATGCTGGCCTCGAGCAGCGGGCTGGAGACCGCCATCTCGGCCGCCTGGACCGAGCGGTCCTCGCCTCGGGCCGAGCCGATGCCCATCAGCGCCGAGCCGGCGTTGGCCATCACGGACTTCACGTCGGCGAAGTCGAGGTTGATCAGGCCGGGGGTGGTGATCAGGTCGGTGATGCCCGAGACGCCCTGGAGCAGCACCTGGTCGGCCTGCTTGAACGCGTCGAGGACCGAGACGTTGCGGTCGCTGATCGAGAGCAGCCGGTCGTTGGGGATCACGATGAGGGTGTCGACCTCCTCGCGGAGCTGGGCGATGCCCTCCTCGGCGGAGTTGGCGCGCCGGCGACCCTCGAACGCGAACGGCCGGGTCACGACACCGATGGTCAGCGCACCGAGGGAGCGCGCGATCCGCGCGACGACCGGGGCGCCACCGGTGCCGGTGCCACCGCCCTCGCCCGCAGTCACGAACACCATGTCGGCGCCCTTCATGACCTCTTCGATCTCGTCGGCGTGGTCCTCGGCGGCGCGCGCGCCGACCTCGGGGTTGGCGCCGGCGCCGAGGCCCCGGGTGAGCTCGCGACCGATGTCGAGCTTGACGTCGGCGTCGCTCATCAGGAGCGCCTGCGCATCGGTGTTGATCGCGATGAACTCGACACCCTTGAGTCCGACCTCGATCATCCGGTTGACGGCGTTGACACCACCACCACCGATGCCCACGACCTTGATGATGGCCAGGTAGTTCTGTGCTGCTGCCACGGCTCTCGCCCTTCGCTGCTCGTCGTACGGACGGATGTCTGTCGGGGGAAGCGGCTGGTTGTCGGGATCTGACCCTCAAACTGTGACCCTCAACCTGAGGGTTATAGTTATGTCAACCTCGCCGTGGTCACGACAGTAGGTTCGGCGATCGCCCAGATCGTGGCGACACGCCGCGTCGTACGACGTTCGAGCGACCTTCGAGTGCTCAGCCGGACGTCGTGGGCTGACCGGGGACGCTGACGTCGAACTTCTGCGCCTTGCGCCCGAGCAGCGAGGCGAGCACCTCGGCCTTCAGCTCGGACTGGTCCGCGCTCCCCCACTCGACCTCACGGCCGTCGCGCAGCGCGAGCGAGATCTCGTCGATGGTCTCGACGTCGACGTGGTCGACCTTGGCGGCCAGGTCGGTGGGCAGCGCCGCGACCACGAGGGCGCCCTCGCGCAGCGCGTCGGTGCCGGTGTCGGCGGACGTCTCGACACGCGGCAGACCGGCCGGCGCCTTGTTGTAGTCGACGAAGACCACGCCCTCGGCGTCCATGCCGTGCAGGGTGCCGCCGATGTCGACGACGGCCACGACCTGGCGCTCCTGGACGTCGATCAGCACCTGGTCGGGCCACTGCCGCGACACGTCGGCCGACCGCACCGGAGCAAGCGCCTCCACCCGGGTGCGGATCCGGTTGAGGTCGAGGGTCGCCAGCGAGTCGCCGTCGGGCACCGCGGCGGCCGAGCGCACCTGGCTGGCCGTGAGCTGGTGGACACCGGTGACCTGGACGCCCTGCACCGACAGGTAGGAGGAGAAGTAGACGAGCCAGAGGCCGCCCACCACGAGTCCGAGCACCAGGACCACGGCCAGGACGGGCTTCCACGCGAGCCAGCGCCGGGCCCACTGGCGGCGCGCGAACCGGCGACGGCTGCGCTCCTCAGCGTCACGTCTAGCCATCGGCGAGCAGCTCCAGCACTCGCGGACCGATCTCGGTGATCGTGCCGGCACCCAGCGTGAGGACCAGGTCACCGGGTCGCGCGCGCGACACGAGCTCGGCTGCGGCGTCGCCGAAGACGGGCACGTAGGCGACCTGCGGCGCAGGGAGGGGTACGGCGCCCGCGACCAGCGCCCCGGTCACGTCCGGGTCGGCGTCCTCGCGGGCCAGGTAGACGTCGAGCACGACGACCTCGTCGGCGGCGCCGAGCGCCTCGCCCATGGCGGTGCCGAAGATCCGGGTGCGCGAGACCAGGTGGGGCTGGAAGGCGACCACCAGCCGGCCGTCACCGGCGAGCGCCCGCGCGGCCTGGAGGTCGCCGCCGATCTCGGTCGGGTGGTGGGCATAGCTGTCGTAGACCCGGACGCCCCCGGCCTCGCCCTTGCGCTCCATCCGGCGCTTGGTGCCGGTGTAGGAGGTCAGGCCGCGGACCAGGTCGTCCTCGGCGAAGCCCAGCTCACGCCCGGCGGCCAGCGCCGCGAGCGCGTCGGCCAGGTAGTGCTCTCCCGGCGACCACAGCGTGACGTCGGCCAGCGGCCCGGGCTCGCGAGCTGACACTGCGACGACTCGGCGACCGGCGGCCCGGTGTCGCTCGGCCAGCGCCGCGGCCCCCGGGTCATCGACGACGCAGACCAGGAAGCCGTCGGGGTCGAGCGTGTCGGCGAACTCGTCGAAGGCGGCGGCGTACGCCTCGGGCGTGCCCCACTGGTCGAGGTGGTCGGCCTCGATGTTGGTGACGATCGCGGCGTACGGCGTGTAGTGGAGGAAGGCGCCGTCGCTCTCGTCGGCCTCGGCGACGAAGAGGTCGCCACCCCCGTCGGCGGCGTTGACGCCGGTGGCGCTCAGGTCGCCACCGATGGCGTACGTCGGGTCAGCGCCTGCGGTCTGCAGGGCGATGGTCAGCAGCGAGGTCGTCGTGGTCTTGCCGTGGGTGCCGGCGACGGCGATGACCCGACGACCGGCCATCACGGCGGCCAGTGCGGCCGAGCGCGGGAGCACCCGGAGTCCCTGGCGCACGGCCTCGACGTACTCGGGGTTGTCCTCGCGGACGGCGGTCGACACCACCAGCGTGTCGACGTCGCGGACCTGGCTCGCGTCGTGGCCGAGGTGGACCCGGGCGCCGAGCGCGCGCAGGGCGGCGAGGGTCGGCGAGTCGGTGCCGTCGCTGCCGCTGACCTCGATGCCGCGGGCGAGCATGATCCGGGCGATGCCGGACAGTCCCGCTCCGCCGATGCCGACGAAGTGGACGCGGCCGAGCCGGTCGGCCGGCACCACCTCGTCCGGGACCGGAACCCTCATCGGCCGGCCTCGAGGATGATCCGCGCCAGCTTCTCGTCGGCGTCGAGCGGGATCAACCCGGCCGCGGCGGCACCCATCGTGCGGAGCCGGTCGGCGTCCGTGAGGAGTGCGGGCATGTGGGCGCGGACCCAGTCGGGGGTGAGGTCGGCGTCGGCGACCATGATGCCGCCGCCCGCGTCGACGACCGGCTGGGCGTTGAGCGCCTGCTCGCCGTTGCCGATCGGCAGCGGCACGTAGACGGCCGGCAGCCCGAGACCCGAGACCTCGAAGACGGTGTTGGACCCGGCCCGGCAGAGCACGGCGTCCGCGGCGGAGTAGGCGAGGTCCATGCGGTCGACGAAGTCGACGACGACGTACGGCGTGTTCGTGGGCGCGGGCTCGGCTCCGCCGTGCTTGCCCTGGACGTGGAGCACCTGGACACCGGCCGCCGCAAGGTCGGCGGCCGCGCCGGACACCCCGCGGTTGAGGCTGCGCGCCCCCTGCGAGCCGCCGGTGACCAGCAGCACCGGGCCGTCGGGGTCGAGCCCGAAGTGGGCGCGAGCCTCGGCGCGCAGGGCAGCCCGGTCGAGGGTGGAGATCATCCGGCGCACCGGCAGGCCGACGTACTGCCCGTGCCGCAGCTGGGTGCCGGGGAAGCTCGTCGCGACGTGATCGGTGAAGCGGGCGCCGAGCTTGTTGGCGACACCGGGGATCGTGTTGCCCTCGTGGACGACCAGCGGCAGGCCTGCGCTTGCGGGCGGCGAGGTAGGCCGGCACCGAGACGTAGCCGCCGTAGCCGACGACGACGTCGGGACGGACCCGGTCGACGATCTCGATCGCAGCGCGGCGGGCGGCGCGCAGGCGGCCCGGGACCCGGAGCAGGTCGGCGCCCGGACGCCGCGGCAGCGGCACCCGGGGCACGACCTCCAGCGGGTAGCCGGCGGCGGGTACGACGTGGGCCTCGAGCCCCTCGCGGGTGCCGAGGCAGGTGATCTCGACACCGGGCTCGAGTCGGCGCAGGGCGTCGGCGGTGGCGAGCAGAGGAGAGGTGTGGCCGGCGGTGCCGCCGCCGGCGAGGAGTACGCGCATCGGAGACAACCTAGTTGGTGGTGCGGCCTGCCGAGAGACCGGCCGACCGGGCCTTCTTGCGCTGGGCGAGGGCGCGCGCGGCTTCCGGCTCGCGGCGCGCGAAACCGATCAGCAGGCCGAGTGCCACCAGGGACGGCACCAGCGCGGACCCGCCGTACGAGACGAGCGGCAGCGGGATGCCGATGACCGGCAGCAGGGCGAGCACCATGCCGACGTTGATGATCATCTGGCCGAGCAGCCAGACCACGATGCCGAAGGTGGCGTAGCGGACGAACGGGTCCGTGGTGTGGCTGGCGACCCGGATCGCGGCGTACGCGATGGTGAGGAAC
This sequence comes from uncultured Actinomycetota bacterium, assembly GCA_963696245.1. Lineage (GTDB taxonomy): Bacteria > Actinomycetota > Actinomycetes > Propionibacteriales > Nocardioidaceae > Nocardioides. The sequence goes on along the minus strand of CAVOJM010000003.1, from coordinate 83,621 downwards.
AGGCTGATCACCAGCAGGGTGCCGACCAGGCCGAGCTCCTCGCCGAGGACCGCGAAGATGAAGTCGGTGTGGGCCTCGGGCAGGTCTCCCCACTTCTGCTGGCTGGCGCCGATGCCCTGGCCGAACCAGCCGCCGGTCGAGAGCGCGTAGAGGCCGTGGGCGGGCTGCCAGCCCGCGTTGTGGAAGTCCTTGAAGGGGTCGGCGAAGTTGGTCAGCCGCTGGCGTCGCTCGGGGCTGGTCGACGCGAGGTAGATCGCGACCACGCCGATCATCGTGAGCGAGATGGCGAAGAGCCGGCCGGGTGCGCCGACGACCCACAGCATCGCGAGCAGGATCGCGAAGAGCACGAGAGCGGTGCCGAGGTCGTGGCCGAGGACGACCAGTCCGATCAGCAGCAGGATGCCCGGGACGACCGGCATCACGACCTCGTGGAAGCTGCCGAGCCGCTTGTCCTTGCGGGCGTAGATGTGGGCCGCCCACAGCACGATCGCGAGCTTGGCGATCTCGGCGGGCTGGACGACGAAGGGGCCGACACCGAGCCAGTTGGTGTTGCCGTTGACGGTGCGGCCGAGGCCGGTCTGCGTCAGCGCCAGCAGCATCATCGACACGGCCAGCGCGAGCCACGCGAAGCGCCGGATCAGGCCGTGCGGGAGGCGCGAGGCGACCCAGGCGCACGGGATGCCGATCAGCACCCAGAGCAGCTGGCGCTTGACGACGGCGTAGGAGTCGCCGTCGTTCTGCTGGTAGGAGTAGACGCTCGAGGCGCTCAGCACCATGATCAGGCCGATGGTGAGCAGCAGCGCCGAGGCACCCAGCAGCAGGTAGTAGGCCGTCAGCGGCCGGTCGAGAGCACCGCGGACCGCGACGTACCAGCCGACGGCGGTGTTGCGGCGGCGAGGCTCGGCCGGGGTGTCGGTGGATGTCGGAGGGTTCGCGGTGGTGGTCATCGCGGTCCCCTCCCCGGTCCGGTGTCAGTCAGAGCCTGCGGCGTACGGCGTCGGCGAAGGCGTCGCCACGCTCGGCGTAGTTGGTGAACATGTCCATGGAGGCGCATCCCGGAGCCAGCAGAACCGTGTCGCCGGGTCGGGCCAACTCGGCCGCGGCCGCCACGACGCGCTCCATGGCATGTCCACCGTCTACGGCTCCAGTCTCGTCGCCGCCGACCACGATGACCGGCACATCCGGGGCGTGTCGCGAAAGCGCCCCGGCGATCACGTCGCGGTCGCGGCCGATGAGCACGACCGCACGCAACCGGTCGCGGACCGCGAGCACGAGCTCGTCGAAGCGGGCGCCCTTGGCGAGTCCGCCGGCCACCCAGATCACCGGGTCGTAGGCCTGCAGCGAGGACTGAGCGGCGTGCGGGTTGGTCGCCTTGGAGTCGTCGACCCAGGTGACGCCGTCCTTCTCCCCCACGACCGCGATCCGGTGGCCGTCGGGCTTGAACGCGCGCAGTCCGTCGCGCACCGCGGCCTGGGAGACGCCGTGGGCGCGGGCGAGGGCAGCGGCCGCCAGTGCGTTGGCCACGAAGTGCGGCGCGGGCGAGGCGAGGTCGGCGATGGTGCAGAGCTCGGCGGCGCTGGAGTCGCGCTGCTCGATGAAGGCCCGGTCGGCCAGGATGTCCTCGACCAGGCCGACCATGCCGATGCTCGGCATGCCGAGCGTGAAGCCGACCGCGCGGGCACCCTCGACGACGTCGGCCTCGCGGACCAGCCGCTCGGTCTCGGGGTCGGCGACGTTGTAGATGCAGGCGCGCTGCGCACGCTCGTAGATCCGGCCCTTGTCGGCGGCGTAGTCGGCCATCGAGGAGTACCAGTCGAGGTGGTCCTCGGCGACGTTGAGCACCGCGGCGGCCTGGGCGCTCATCGAGTCGGTGTAGTGCAGCTGGAAGCTGGAGAGCTCGACCGCGAAGACGTCGTACGGCGTGGGGTCCATGACCGCCTCGACGATCGGCAGGCCGACGTTGCCGACCGCGATGCTGCGCAGCCCGGCAGCCCGCAGGATCGCGTCGAGCATCTGCACGGTCGTGGTCTTGCCGTTGGTGCCGGTGACGCAGAGCCAGGGGGTGTCGTGGTTGGGGTCGCGCAGCCGCCAGGCGAGCTCGACCTCGCCCCAGATCGGGATCCCGCGGGCGCGCGCCTGCGCCAGCAGCGGCGCGGTCGGCTGCCAGCCGGGCGAGGTGACCAGCACGTCGACGTCGTCGGGCAGCGTCGCGGTGGCACCGGTCCCGAGACGTACGTCGGCACCGAGGACCTCGAGCAGCTCGGCCTTCTCGGGGCGATCGCCGGCCTCGGACTCGTCGAGCGCGACGACGCTGGCGCCGAGGTGGTTGAGGTTGTCGGCGGCCGCGAAGCCGGAGACCCCGAAGCCCGCGACGACCGCGCGGACGCCGTCCCACGGGTCGTGGCGTCCGAGAGTGGTGGGGTCCATCAGAGTCGTGCCACCCACTCGGCGTAGAAGATGCCGAGGCCGCCGGCGACGCAGAGGCCGGTGATGATCCAGAAGCGGATCACGACCGTGACCTGCTCCCACCCGAGCATCTCGAAGTGGTGGTGGAGCGGCGCCATCCGGAAGATGCGCTTGCCCTTGGTGAGCTTGAAGTAGCCGACCTGCAGCATCACCGACAGCGTCTCGACGAGGAAGAGGCCGCCGAGCACGATCAGCAGGAGCTCGGTGCGGGTGAGGATCGCGAACCCGGCGAGAGCGGCGCCGAGGGACAGCGACCCGGTGTCGCCCATGAAGATGGCAGCGGGCGGCGCGTTCCACCACAGGAAGCCGAAGCAGGCGCCGGTGATGGCTGCGGCGACGATCGCGAGGTCCAGCGGGTCGCGGACGTTGTAGCAGAGGGGCGTGGGGTTGTCCTGGCAGAACTGGTTGTTCTGCCAGATGTTGACCAGCATGTAGGCGCCGAAGACCATCACGCAGGCGCCGGTGGCGAGGCCGTCGAGGCCGTCGGTGAGGTTCACGGCGTTGCTGGTCGCGGTGATGATCAGCCAGATCAGGATCATCGCGACGATGGCGGGCAGCGCGAGCCAGTCGATCTCCCGCAGGAACGAGATCTTCTCCGACGCCGGAGTGCGTCCGTTGCTGTCCTCGAGCCAGGGCGAGAGCGCCAGGCCGCCGAAGACCAGCGCGATGACGGTCTGGCCGATCATCTTCGCCTTGCTGCGCAGGCCGAGGCTGCGCTGCTTGGCGATCTTGATGTAGTCGTCGAGGAACCCGACCAGGCCCATGCCGACGAAGAGGAAGAGCAGCAGCAGGGCCGACGCCGAGGGCGCGTGCTGGGTGATCAGCAGCGCCCCGAAGTAGCCGACCACCGTCGCCAGGATGATCACGACGCCACCCATGGTCGGGGTGCCGCGCTTGGTGTGGTGGCTGGTCGGTCCGTCGTCGCGGATCTCCTGGCCGTAGCCCCACTGGGTGAGGTACTTGATCGCCACGCGGGTGCCGAGCAGTGAGATCAGGAGGGCCAGGCCGCCTCCGAACAAGATGGCTCTCATGGCGCGGTTCCGTCTCCCTCCACGTCAGCCAGCTGGTCGTCGCCCAGCAGCTCGTCGACCAGCGTCCACAGTGCGACGCCGTTCGACGCCTTCACGAGGACGATGTCTCCCGACCGGACATTCTCGCGTACCCAGGCCTGTGCCGCGTCACGCCCCGCCGTGAGGATCGCCTCACTGCCCCCCTCGATGTCGTAGCCCTCTGCGATGCCGGCGGCCTCGGCGCCCACGGCGACGACGACGTCCACGCCGAGGTGCCGGCCTGCTGCGCCGACCTCGACGTGCGCGGCGTGGGCTCCCTCGCCGAGCTCGCGCATGCCGCCGAGCACGGCGACGGTACGACGGCCCTTCTTCTGGCCGATCAGGCAGAGCGACTCGAGCGCGGCGGTCATCGACGCCGGGTTGGCGTTGTAGGCGTCGTTGATCACGATCAGCCCGTCGGCGCGCTCGTGCAGCTCCATCCGCATCGGGGAGGCCGACTCCGCTGCGGAGAGCCCCGTGGCGATCTGGTCGAGCGGGACGTCGACGGCCAGCGCCATCGCGGCAGCGGCGAGGGCGTTCTCGAGCTGGTGGAGCCCGCTCTGGCGCAGGCGGACCGGGTGCCACTCCCCGGCGTACCCGATCTCGAAGGAGACCCGACCCAGGTCGTCGACCTCGACGGCCCGGTGCGACACGTCACCGGTGTCGCCGAAGGTGGTCACCCGAGCGCGGGTGCGCGACGCCATCGGCGCGACCAGGTCGTCGCTCGCGTTGAGCACGGCGGTGCCCTCGGCGGGCAGCGCCTCGACGATCTCGCCCTTGGCGACCGCGATCGCCTCGCGGCTGCCGAACTCACCGACGTGGGCGGTGCCGACGTTGAGCACGGCGGCGACCTGCGGCGGGGCGATCTCGCAGAGGTAGGCGATGTGGCCGATGCCGCGCGCGCCCATCTCCACGACGAGGAAGCGGGTCATCTCGTCGGCGCGCAGCACGGTGAGTGGGACGCCGATCTCGTTGTTGTTGTTGCCCGCGGTCGCGACGGTCGGCCCGGCGGTCGCGAGCAGCTGGGCGAGGTAGTCCTTGGTGCCGGTCTTGCCCTGAGAGCCGGTGAGCGCGAGCACGGTGGCGTCGAGCCGGTCGACGACGTGGCGCGCCAGTCGGCCGAGCGCGACGACCGGGTCGTCGACGAGCACCGAGGGCACGCCGGTCGCGCGACTGCCGAGCACGGCGTGAGCGCCGGCTGCGTAGTCATGGCCATCGACGCGCTCCCCCACGACGGCGAGGAAGAGCCCGCCCGGCACCGGCTTGCGGCTGTCGACGTAGGCAGGTCCGTCGACCACGAGCTCAGCATCGCCGTCGACGCTGCCGTCGACGACGTCTGCGATCTCGGCGAGGGTCATCCTGATCATCGAGCAAGCTCCTCGCGCACGACCTCGCGGTCGTCGAAGGGGTGCACCACGCCGTGGATCTCCTGTCCGGTCTCGTGTCCCTTGCCGGCGACCAGCACGATGTCGCCCGGTCGCGCGCGGCGGACGGCCTCGCGGATCGCCGTACGACGGTCCCCGATCTCGACCACCTCGGCCCGGGGTGCGGTCACTCCGTCGAGCATCGCAGCCCGGATCGCCGCCGGGTCCTCCGTGCGCGGGTTGTCGTCGGTGACGATGAACACGTCGGCCAACCGGGCCGCGATCTCGGCCATGATCGGTCGCTTGCCGGGGTCGCGGTCGCCGCCCGCGCCGAGCACCACGATCACCTGCCCGGTCGGTGAGCGGGCGCAGGGTGCGGACCGCCGCGGCCACCGCGTCCGGCTTGTGCGCGTAGTCGACGACGACCACGAAGTCCTGGCCGGCGTCGATGCGCTCCAGGCGGCCAGGGACTCCCCCACCGTCGGCGATACCGGCGGCCACCAGTGCCGGGTCGAGTCCCGCCTCGCCCGCGGCGGCCACCGCGGCCAACGTGTTGGACACGTTGAAGTCGCCCGGCAGCGGGCAGCCGGCGGAGATGCGATCCCCAGCAGGCGTCGTGATGACGAAAGCCGAGCCCACGGCGCTCAGCTCCACGTCGGAGACCCGCCAGTCGGCGTCGGCCCCCTCGGTCGAGAACGTGCGCATCGGGATGGTCGCGCGCTCCAGCAGGAGCCGGCCGTGCTCGTCGTCGAGGTTGGTCAGCCCGAGGCGGGCACGCTCCGGCGTGAAGAGCGACGCCTTCGCGTCGAAGTAGTCGTCGACGTCGCGGTGGAAGTCGAGGTGGTCGCGGCCGAGGTTGAGGAAGACGGCCACGTCGAAGACGACGCCGTCGACCCGGCCCATCACCAGCGCGTGGCTCGACACCTCCATCGCGCAGACCGCGACGTCGCGCTCGCGCATCACCGCGAAGAGCCCGTGCAGGTCGGGCGCCTCGGGGGTCGTCAGGCTGGTCTTGACGTCGGCGCCGGCCACGCGGGTGCCGACGGTGCCGATCACCGCGGCCCGGACCCCCGCTCGCTCCAGCCCGCTCTCGGCCAGCCGGGTGGTGGTCGTCTTGCCCTGCGTGCCGGTCACGCCGATCATCCGCATCGACGCCGCGGGGTCGCCGTACACACGCGCGGCCAGCCGGCCGAGGACCTCCCGCGGCCGCTCCACGACCAGGAGAGGTACGTCGACCCCGGTCCGGTCGGCGCCCGCAGGATCGGTGAGGACGGCGATCGCGCCGGAGGACACAGCCGAGTCGGCGAAGTCGATGCCGTGGGCGCGAGTGCCGGGCAGCGCGGCGTACAGGTCACCGGGCCGGATCCGCTGGGAGCTCAGGGAGACTCCGGTGACCTCGACACCTGCGCCATCCCCACGCAGGTCGACACCGAGCCAGTCGGCGAGGGTCGCGAGCGGCGTCCGCGGAGGGTGCGTCGGCCGGGTGGAGTCGCTCACCACCTGAACCTATCGCTGGCCGACGGTCACCACTCGACCGGCAGACGCGAGGGTGCGGTGCCGGTCGGAGGGATGCCGTAGCGGCGCAGCGCGTAGCTCATGATCTTCTCGAACGCCGGCCCGGCGGTCGAACCGCCACCGCCACCGTTGCGGGGGTTCTTGACCACGACGTAGACGGTGAAGCGGGGGTTGTCGGCCGGCGCGAACCCGGCGAAGGAGACGTCGAACGTGCCGTCGTAGCAGCCGCACGCGGCACCGACGGCCTGCGCGGTGCCGGTCTTGCCGGCCACCCGGTATCCCGGGATCGCCGCGGCCGGGGCGACGCCGACCTCGGGGTCGACGACGCGCTCCATCATGTGCGCCATCTTGGTCGCAGCGTCCTCGCTGACCACCCGGCTGCGAGTCGTGTGGTCGGTGCCGACCTGCTGGCCGTCGTCCGTGGTCGCCGAGCCCTCGATCAGGCTGGGCGAGACCCGGACCCCACCGTTCGCGATGGTGTTGATGGCCGTGGCCATCTGCACGCCGTTGACCGAGACCGACTGGCCGAAGGCGATGCGGTCCTGCATCTGGTGGGTCCAGCTGTTGCGCGCGGGCAGCAGACCCTGGGTCTCACCGCGGACGCCGACGTCGGTGGTCTGACCGAGGCCGAACTTCGACAGGTAGTCGTGCAGCTGACCCGTCTTGAAGTGGTCGGCGGCGAGGACGGTGCCGATGTTGGACGACTTCGCGATCACGCCGGCCAGGGTGAGGTGGATGGTGCCGTGCGGGAACCAGTCGTGGATCGGGCGGTCCTCGCGGTCGAGCTCGGGGGGCACGACGATCTCGGTCCGGGGAGTGACCAGCCCGAGGTCCATCAGCGAGCTGAGCGTCAGCACCTTCTCGACCGAACCTGGCTCGTAGACGTCCTGCATGGCCCGCGAGCCGAGGTCGGCCTTCGGCGACGCCGTCGGGTCGTTCGCGTCGTACGTCGGGTCGTCGGCGATCGCGAGCAGCTCGCCGGTGCGCGAGTCCATGACGACCGCGAATCCGGAGTCGGCGCGCGAGTCCTCGACGGTCTGGCGCAGCACCCGCTGGGCGTACCACTGCAGGTCGAGGTCGATGGTGGTCTTCAGGTCCTGGCCGTTGACCGGGTCGGTGACGGCGTTCTCGCCGAGCGGGATCCGGTTGCCGCCACCCACTTCGTACTTGGCCGAGCCGTCGGTGCCGGCGAGCTGGCCGTTGAAGGTGCGCTCGAGACCGGCCAGCGGCTCGTCGGTGCCGATGAAGCCGACCAGGTTGGCACCCACGTCGCCGGCGGGATAGTCGCGCACCGGGTCGCGCTCGGTGGTGAGCCCCTCGAAGCCCTGACGCTTGGCGGCGGCCACGACCTCGGTCGCCTTGGTCGAGGGGACGCGGCGCGCGATGTACTCGTAGCGGCTGCCCTGCTCGCGCAGCTTGGCCAGCGTCGACACGTAGTCGACGTGCAGGTGCTCGTAGAGGAACTTCGCCAGCTCCGGCGCCTTCTCGGCAGTCAGCACCGGGTCGGCGATCACCATCAGGCCGTCGACGGAGTCGGCGAGCGGCTCGCCGTTGCGGTCGAGGATGTCGCCGCGGCTGGCCGGCAGCACCGCGTTGACCATGCCCTCGGCGGCCGCCATCTCGGCGTACGAGTTCGGATCCAGGCCCTGCAGCTGCACCAGGCGCGCCCCGAAGAGCGAGAGCGCCATCGCGATCACCAGGAATCCCACACGCAACCGCAGCTGCGGGGATCCGCGCCGGGTGCCGCGGGGCGGCTGGTTCGGGCGCACGGTCTGCTCCTCGAGATCCTGGTGACGGGTGTGCCGGGTGTGACGGGTGGTTACTGGTTCTTCTTACCGTCTCCGTGGCCCCGACCCTGGTTCCCGGACGTCGTGTCGTCGGTCTTGTTCGTGTTGTTCGTGTCGCTGTTCTTGCCCGACGCGTGGTGGTCCGGCTTCGCTGGCGGCGGCGGGTCGACCAGGACGACGTGCGGCGCCGGGTTGAGGGCCGCGGGCTTGGCCGGCGGCAGCGCGTTGATCCGGAACGGCACGGCTGCGGTCGCCGGGGTCGGTACGCCGGTGACCTTGCCGCTGCCGAGGGTGACGAAGGCCGGGGCGCCCGCCTGCACCATGCCGAGCCTCTGGGCTGCTCCGGCGATGCGCTGCGGGTCGCGGAGCCGGTCGAGGTCCATCTCGAGGCTCTCCTGGCGGGCGGCGAGGGTGTTGGCCTGGTCCTCGAGCGCGGTCGACGCGAACGACGCCTGCTGCATCGAGGTGTTGAAGAGGAGGAGCCCGACGACGCCACCGAGCAGCACCATCGAGACCAGGGCGATGAACGGCATCCGCGAGGCCCGCGTACGGCGTCGCGGTACGACGCTGAGCCGGGCCTTCTGGAACGCGTCCTCGGCCAGCCGCGGGAACCGCGACCTGCACCTGAATTGCCGGACTGCTCATGCTGCGACTCCCTTGTCGGTGACACGCTCGACTGCACGCAGGCGGACCGATGCCGCGCGCGGGTTCTCGGAGATCTCGTCGGGGCTGGCCTTCTCGGACCCCCGGGTGACCAGGCGGAGGGCGGGTTCGTGGCCCGCCGGGACGAACGGCATGTCCGGCGGCACCGTGCTGGCGGTGACGGCCGTGAACGCCTGCTTCACCAGCCGGTCCTCCAGCGAGTGGTAGGACTCGACGACCACCCGACCGCCGACCGCGATCGCGTCGATCGCCGCCGGGATCGCCCGGCGCAGCACCGCCAGCTCGTCGTTGACCTCCATGCGCAGGGCCTGGAAGGTCCGCTTGGCGGGGTGTCCGCCGGTACGACGTGCGGGGGCGGGGATCTCGGCGTACAGCAGCTCGACCAGTCGACCCGAGCGCGTGAACGGCTCCCGCTCACGCTCGCGGACCACGGCGCCGGCGATCTTGCGCGCGAACTTCTCCTCGCCGTAGTCGCGCAGCACCCGGGTCAGGTCGGCCGCGGAGTAGGTGTTGAGGACGTCGGCCGCGGTCATCCCGGTGCTGCCCATCCGCATGTCGAGGGGCGCGTCCTCGGCGTAGGCGAAACCGCGCTCGCGGACGTCGAGCTGCATGGAGGAGACGCCCAGGTCGAAGAGGACCGCGTCGACCCGGTCGAGGCCCAGGTCGGCGAGCACCTCGGGCAGCTCGTCGTACACGGCCTGGACACCGGTGAAGCGGTCGCCGAAGGGCTCGAGCCGGGCGCCGGCCAGCTCGAGGGCCGCCGGGTCGCGGTCGATGCCGATGACCCGGGCGGTCGCGATCCGGCTGAGCACGGCCTCGCTGTGGCCGCCGAGCCCGAGGGTCGCATCCACCAGGACGGCACCGTCGCGTTCGAGTGCAGGCGCGAGAAGGGCGACGACCCGGTCGAGGAGCACCGGGACGTGTCGGGGGCTGGTCATCTCAGGCCTGACGAGCCAAGACGCCGAGGAAGAGCAGGAAGCCTGCCGAACCGATCGACAGTGCGGCCGAGAAGGCCATCAGCGTCGCGGCGTCCCTGGCCTGGTGGCGGACCCGCGGTACGGCGGGCTCGACCCCCTCGGTCAGCGGTGACACCGGTGCGACGCTCATGCTCTCGACCCTCGAAGCTCGGTACTGCTGCGGTCACCTCCGGGGGACATCCCGGAAATGTGCCGATCCGCCTGACCAGGTCCCTGCCCGCTCCCAGCACCCGGCTGCTGCCGGGGCCTGGGGAAGGAAGCCATCCTGGAACCGGGGAAGGTGCCCCAGATGGCAGCGGGAGCGGGCTCGAGACCTCGTCCTGCGGATCGCTTTGTTGTTGTCTTCGGTGCTGCTAGTTCTGCGGTGCCGGCTGCTCGTCGAGCTCGGCGAACTTCGCCTGGGCGCCGGTGGAGTACTCACGCCACCTGGCCGGCTCCCAGATCTCGATCCGGTCCATCACGCCGATGACCACCACGTCGCGCTCCAGCGCGGCGTAGTCGCGCAGCGGCGCCGCGATGCTGATCCGGCCCTGCTTGTCCGGCGTGCCCTCGTCGGCCCCGGCGAACAGGATGCGGGCGTAGTCACGCGCTCCGCGCACCGTCATCGGCGTCGCCTGGGCCCGCTGGGCCTCCTCCATGAAGACGTCGGTCGGCCACACCACGAGGCAGTTCTCCTGTCCCTGTGTGACCACGAGCCCCTCCGCGAGTCGGTCCCTGAACTTGGCCGGAAGGAAGAGCCGTCCCTTGTCGTCGAGCTTCGGGGTGTAGGTGCCCATGAAGACCATCTGGCACCACCTCCCGTGACGCTTCCTCCACTGCGCCCCACATTACTCCACTTTGCCCCACCGTCAACCACTTCCCGCTGTTCTTCTGGGCGAATTGCGCTCGCGCCCGCCGTACGGCGCGCCGGGGGCCCGTGAGGTGGGGCGGGTACGCCGCTCACTCCCCCACGCATCTGCGCAGGTCAGGGGCCGGATCGCCGCTCGACGGCCGCGTCCAGTGGAGCGCCGGTGGGGAGCTGTCGCGGCCCAGGTGGGGCGCGGTGGAGCGGATCGTGGGGAGGTGGGGTGAACCGGCACCGCAACCAAACCGTGATGACTGGAGTCAGATGCGGGGGCGGACCCGCCACGTAGGTTTCCGTCACGACTACGGTGGTGACACATGCCACGGGACGGGGAAGGGACGGACGTGGGAACTGAAGCAGGTGGGGCGGATCTCGAGACCTTGGCGAGGGTGGTCAGCCGGGTGCGGACCAACATCGAGAAGGTCATCGAGGGGAAGCCGGACGTCGTGACCTCGGCGCTGGTCGTGCTGCTGGCGGAGGGTCACCTCCTGATCGAGGACGTGCCCGGGGTCGGCAAGACGATGCTCAGCAAGGCGCTCGCGCGCAGCATCGACTGCTCGGTGCGCCGGATCCAGTTCACCCCGGACCTCCTGCCCTCCGACGTCACCGGCGTCTCGGTCTTCAACCAGAACACCCGGGAGTTCGAGTTCCGCCCCGGCGGGGTCTTCGCCAACATCGTGGTCGGCGACGAGATCAACCGCGCCTCCCCCAAGACGCAGTCGGCGCTCCTGGAGTGCATGGAGGAGCGTCAGGTCACGGTCGACAACACGACGTACCACCTCGAGACGCCGTTCATGGTGATCGCCACCCAGAACCCGATCGAGATGGAGGGCACCTACGCCCTGCCCGAGGCGCAGCGCGACCGGTTCATGGCCCGGGTGTCCGTCGGCTACCCGGTCGAGGCCGCAGAGATGGCGATGCTCAGCTCGCACACCGGCGCCAACCCGCTCGACGACCTCGAGTCCGTGACCGACGCCGCCGAGATCCGCAAGCTCAGCGCCATCGTCAACCAGGTGCACGTGTCGTCGTCGGTGCAGCGCTACGCCGTGTCGATCACCTCCGCCACCCGTCGTTCCGACGAGCTGATGCTGGGCGCCTCGCCGCGGGCCACGCTGCACCTGGTCCGGGCCGCGAAGGCCGTGGCAGCCATCGACGGTCGCGAGTACGTCCTGCCCGACGACGTGCTCCGGCTGACCCGACCGGTCCTGGCCCACCGGTTGCTGCCGAGCGTCGAGGCCGCGATGAGCGGCCGGTCCACTGCCGCGATCCTCGACGCGATCGTCGCGACGGTGTCCGTGCCGGCACCCGACGCTCGCTGATCATGGCGAGGCGCTGGTCGTGAGGGAGGGCTCGTGAGAGAAGCACTGGCTGGCCTGACCGTTCGCGGACGGGCGTTCATCGCTGCCGGCATCACGGCGATCGTGTGCTCGGTGCTGCTCGACCAGTCGACGCTGACGCGCGTCGGCGTGCTGCTGTTGACCCTGACCGTGCTCACCGTCGTGGTGATCGCCCGCAACCGCTACCGGATCACCCTGGTCCGCACCGTGACCCCGCAGCTGGTCGCGGCCGGACAGCCCGCCCGGGTCGCGCTGACGCTGGCCAACGACGGCATGGCGCCCAACGGCGTACTGCTGCTCGAGGACCAGGTGCCCTACGTGCTCGGCACCCGGCCGCGGTTCGTCCTCGAGGGCATCGGCCAGGGCTGGCGGCACTCGGTGTCCTACCAGGTGCGCTCCGACGTGCGTGGCCGCTTCGAGATCGGGCCGATGTCGGTGCGGATCAGTGACCCGTTCGGTCTGGTCGAGCTCGGTCGCACGTTCCGTACGACGGTCCCGCTGACCGTCACGCCGCGGACCGTGCCGCTCCCCCAGATCCCGCTCGGCGGCGCCTGGACCGGGTCCGGCGACAACCGTCCCCGGGCCTTCGCGACCGGCAGCGCTGAGGACGTCACGGTGCGCGAGTACCGCCAGGGTGACGACCTGCGTCGCGTCCACTGGCGCAGCTCGGCCAAGCTCGGCGAGCTGATGGTCCGCCGCGAGGAGCAGCCCTGGCAGTCGCGGGCGACCTTGGTCCTCGACAACCGGGTGATCGCCCACCGCGGGCAGGGCATCGCCTCCTCCCTCGAGGCCGCGGTCTCCGCTGCCGCGTCGATCGCGGTCCACCTGACCCATCGCGGGTTCGCCGTACGCCTGGTGACCGCGACCGGCGAGGAGGTCGGCAGCGCCTGGCACGTCCGCGGCGCGAACCTCAACACCGGCCCGCTGCTGGAGTCGCTGGCCGTGGTGCAGGCCGTGCACCAGCCCCGGTTCGACACCGGTGGCTGGGCGAGGGTGTCCACGGCGGGCTCACCGTCGCCGTCTTCGGCGGCGTGGAGCCGAGCGATCTCCCGATCCTGCGCCGGATGCAGCACCACGCCGGCTCGGCGCTGGCCATCGCCGTCGACGTCGACGCGTGGGTCGGCGCTCCTCCGGGTCCCGCCGCGACCCGGGTGCTCGCCCAGCAGGGGTGGCGGTCGGCAGCCCTGCGGCCCCGCGACCGGCTCGACGCCGTGTGGCAGGAGCTCGCCCACAGCAGCAGCCAGATGTCCCGAGGCGCCGAACGGGAGGTCGCGCTGTGAACCGACTCGCGCGGAAGCCTGGCCGCGACCAGCCTGCTCGCCGCGACGGCTGCCGGCACCACCTGGTTCGCCATGTGGGCCTGGCACGGTCTCTCGGCGACGCCCGGCGGCTACCTCAACCCGCTCTTCCTGCTCGCCCTCGTCATCAGCGGCATCGGCATCGTCACCCGCTGGTGGCGCTGGCCCGGTCCGCTGGTCTTCGCGACCCAGGTGGTCGTGTCGGGGATGCTCACGAGCCTCATCCTGTGTGGCTCTCCCCTGCCGATCGGCGGCGCCTGGACCGAGCTCCACACGACCATCAGCCAGGCCGTCGACAGTGCCAACGCGTACGCCGCGCCGGTGCCCGCCGAGGCGCCGCCGATCGACGTCCTGCTGATCGGTGCCGGCCTGGCCTGCCTGCTGCTCGTCGACCTCCTCGCCTGCACCGCCCACCGGGTCTCGCTGGCCGGTCTGCCGCTGCTGGCGATCTTCAGCATCCCGGTCAGCATGATCGGCGACCCCGTCGGCTGGTGGATCTTCGTCCTCACCACGGCCGGCTTCCTGACGATGCTGTTCCTCCAGGAGAGCGACCACGTCAACCGGTGGGGACGCCCGCTCGGCGAGGACCGCGAGACCGGCGACCCGATCGCCTTCGGAGCGGGGACCAGCACGGTGCGCAGCACCGCCGGGTTGATCGGTGGCGCGGCCACCGCGCTCGCCGTGCTCATCCCGGTGATGATCCCCGCGACCGGACTGCACGTCTTCGACTTCGGGCCCGGCTCCGGCGGTGGCGACGACATCCACATCGACAACCCGGTCACCGACCTGGTGCGCGACCTCAAGCGCGGCGACGACATCCCGCTGATCACGGTGACGACGACCGACCCGGACCCGTCCTACCTGCGGATCCTGACGCTGACCCGCTTCACCGACGCGGAGTGGAGCCCTGGCGATCGCAACGTCCCTGTCGACAACCTGGCCGACGGGCTGATGCCGCCGCCCCAGGGCGTCTCGGTCACGGTCGACCGGCACGAGTACCCCTACGACGTCGCCGTGTCCCCCGACTTCGACTCGCGCTGGCTGCCGACCCAACCGCCGGTCAGCCGGATCGACGCCGCGGGCGACTGGCGCTACGACGACCGGACCCAGGACTTCCTGGCCGGCGACGACGACCTGTCGACAGCCGGGATGCACTACACGATGACCGCCGTCGACCTCGACCTCACCTCGGCCATCCTCGCCGACTCGAGCACCACGAACGGCAAGGTCGACGACATCTTCTCCGAGGTGCCCGACGACATGCCGTCGATCGTGCGCGACCTCGCGGTCGAGGTGACCGAGGGGGCGACGACGTCGTACGAGAAGGCGGTCGCGCTGCAGAACTGGTTCCGCGAGGACGGCGGCTTCACCTACTCGCTCGACCGCGCGCCGGGCAGCGGCACCGACGCCCTGGTGGACTTCCTGTCCGACGGTCCCGGTGGCCGGACCGGCTACTGCGAGCAGTTCGCCTCCGCGATGGCGATCATGGCGCGGATCGCTGGGCATCCCGGCGCGCGTGGGCGTCGGGTTCCTGTCCCCCACCGCCGGCAGGTCAGAACACCTGGGTCTACAGCTCGCACGACATGCACGCCTGGCCCGAGCTCTACTTCGACGGCGCCGGCTGGGTGCGCTTCGAGCCGACGCCCGCCGGCCGGGCCGTCGACGTCCCGGCGTACACCGTCCCGGGCTCGGCCGTCGACCGACGGTCCCAGCAAGGCGCCGACGGCGGCGTCGAGCGACGCGAGCGCCTCCCGCAACGCCCGTCCGCAGGACATCCAGAGCGACGTCGACTCCCGATGCCAGCAGCTCCGGCTCCGGTGGGTCGTTCCCGTGGATCCCGGCGCTCGGCGGTCTGGCGCTGCTGCTCGCGGGCGCCGCGGGACTGCTGCTCCCCCGCGCGATCCGTGGTCGGCGCCGCCAACGACGGCTGACGTCCGGCGGCGTCGAACCGGTCTGGGCCGAGCTCCGAGACACCGCCGTCGACCTCGGTGTGCCCTGGCCACCGGACCGCTCCCCGCGCGACACCCGCGACGTGCTCGTCGACCACCTCGGCGCGCCCGTCGACGCGACCACCCGGACCGCCCGGCCCACGGCGCGGAGTTCGCTCCGGAGGCCGTGTCGGCGCTCGACCGGCTGGTGCTGACCCTCGAGCTCGACCGCTACTCGCGCACCGGCGCGCGCCTCGACCCGGTCCGGCTGCGCGCCGACGGCGAGGCCTGCGTCGCCGCGCTGGCCGGTGGCGCCAGCCGCAACGCGCGGCGCCGCGCGACCTGGTGGCCGCGGACCGTGCTCACCTTCAGCGTGCGTCGGCAGCGGCCCTCGACCGGCCCGCTCGAGGCGAGGTACGGCGGGGTCGTCGACCACGTGTCGTAGGTCGGCTGCACGACCGGAGCTCATACGACGGTGTGTCCCCTTCCACCGTCCGTGATGACGTCCGGTGGGTTGGTCGCCCTAGAACCCGCCAGAGTCGCGACGGTGCCGCCAGCGCTCTTCCATGCGCTCCATGAAGGAGGAGCGGCTCGGGGTGCGACGGGAGCGGCGGTTGCGACGGCCACCGTCGATGACGGTGAAGCCGTGGCTGGGGTGGGCGGCGGCGCGCGGGTCGGACGCCGCGGGGCCGTGCTGGCCGCGCATCGCGGTGAGCGCGACGGTGGCCGAGAGGAGCATCACCACGAAGCCGGCGATGCCGACGACGGTGATCTGGGCGACCGCACCGGTCATCAGGATCGCTACGCCGGCCACGAAGCAGGCACCGGCGAAGATCGCGCGGCGACGAGCGGAGCGACGAAAGGCCGTGCCGCGAAGCGTCGACGCGAGCTTCGGATCCTCTTCGACGAGGGCGCGCTCCATCTGCTCGAGCAGTCGGAGCTCCTCTTCCGAGAGTGGCACCGTTCCTCCCCATCCATCTCGTGCGCCGGACAACTGATGCGTCCCGGCGTGAGCAAGTCTAGGCAGCGGGTGGTCATCGTGGTAGCCGGGTTGGGGAAATTCGTGACCAAACCGTTCTCAGTGCGCCAGGAGGTGCAGCTGAGCGGCCAGCGGGAAGTACTCCGCGACGCTCGGAGACGGCCCGCTCGAGGTCGACCAGTGCCGCGGTCGCACCGGGCTCGAGGTCGAGCAGGGAGCCGGGCACCAGGTCGGCGAACACCCGGACCGCGTGGATGGCGCTCACCTCGAAACCGGAGCGGGTCACCAGGTCGGTGGCCTCGGCCGCGGTGAACCGATGGCTGGAGCGCGCGTCGCGTGGCGCCCCGGACATCTCGCCCGGCGTCGCGTCGAGCATGGCGAGCGCCTGGCCGAAGTGGCCGGCCATCGCGCGGGCGACCACCGCCGCGTGCCGCTGCGAGACGAGCAGGCTCAGCACGCCTCCCGGGCGGAGCACCTCACGAATCGTCGCGAGCGCCCGGGCCGGGTCGTCGACGACCTCGAGCACGCCGTGGCAGAGGACCACGTCGACACTGTCGGGCGCGACGACCTCGAGCAGGGAAGACAGGTCGCCCTGCTCGCCGGTGACGTCGACGCCGAGCTCGCGCGCCCGGCGCGCGAGGGCGGCCAGCGCGTCGGGGCTCGGGTCGACCACCGTGACGCGGGCACCGAGCTCGGCGACCCGGACGGCGAACCCTCCGGTGCCGCCACCGATGTCGAGCACGTCGGCAGCATCCTCGATGGCCGGGCGCAGGGCGTCCCAGACCACAGACGTGCGGGCGGCGCTGCGTCGTTCGCTCGGTCGGTCCGACCGGAGGCTCTCGGGCATGCCCCAACCCTAGCGGGGCGTCAGCTCGCCCGGACCGCGGCGACCTGGGTCGGGGCGGGCGCGTGCGGGACCAGGCCGAGCGAGCGCTCGACGACCGCGAGGAACCGGTCGGCGTCACGGACCAGGTCGTCGGCCTCGCGCTCCCCCACCGCCCGGGTCGAGCCCGCCTCCGCGGCGGCGCGCTTCGACGCCCCCGCCGCGAAGAAGCGCGCCCACTCCTCCAGCTCGGGCGCGACCTCGGCGAGGAGCAGCCAGGCGTTCTTCTGCGGTCGCCGACCACGAGCCGGCGCCGGCATCGCCCGCGCTGACAGCAGCGCGGCGGCGGCCCGGAGTGCGGCGACGTGGGCGCAGGCGTAGCGCGCCGGCACCTCGGTCGCGGAGATCGCCTCGCTCAGCGACTCGGCCGAGCGGGCGAGGTAGGAGTGGGTGGTCGCGGGCAGGGCGTACGGGTTCATCGAGGACCTCTCCGTCGACCCCTGGGCGGGCGACCCCCGGTGGAACGAACAGCGCTCGGCGGGGACGGGGGTCGAGGTCGTCCCCGCCGAGCATGTTCGAACACATGTTCGAACATGGCTCCACCGTACACCCGCCCGCGGACGGTCCGTCAAGACCTGGTCAGGCCTGGTCGACCTTCGCCGGCTCGTCGGTGAGGTACGCCGTGGTGTCGGGGTGCCACACGCCGACCAGGACCCCCAGGTCGAGCACCAGCGAGATCGCGGTGAGGACCAGGAAGAGCGCCGGCGGGCCGGCGCGGAGCGTCGTGAAGAGGGCGACGCCGAGCACGACCATCAGCGCGGTCAGCACCGGACGCGCCCACGGGAAGCGCTTGAGGAAGAAGATGAGCAGCACGACCGCCAGCGACGCCACGACGACGAACATCGTGACCGCGACCGGGACGAAAGCCGGGGGCGCGACCGAGCCGGCGTCGACCCGGCCGGACGCCCAGTCGTCGACGAGCTCGTCCTTCAAGAAGATCGTCAGCAGCGCGGTCACCCCGGTCAGGGCGATGAGTCCGCCCAGCAACCAGATCACGGCACGCACCGATCCGGGTCGCTCCTCGCTCATCCGCGTCCTCCTCAGCCTTCGCCGCGACTCCGGGACAGCAGGCTGCCCTAGGGTCTCGATCCATGAACACCGAACATCCGTCGATCACCCGCTTCCGGGAGGACCACGCCCACCGTGGTGGAACCGGTGAGGTGGTCATCCTGCCCGACTCCGTGCACACCGCGGCACTCGCTGCCGAGGCGTTGGGGTGTGAGGTCGGGGCGATCGCGAACAGTCTGCTCTTCGACGCCGACGGAGCGCCGGTGCTCATTCTGACCTCGGGCGCCCACCGCGTCGACACAGCCAAGGTCGCCGCGCTGGTCGGTGTGAGCAACCTCAAGCGGGCCAAGCCCGAGTTCGTCCGCGAGCACACCGGCCAGGTGATCGGCGGCGTCTCCCCCATCGGCCACCCGTCACCGGTGCCGACCTACCTCGACTCGTGGCTGCGTCGCTACGACGTCGTGTGGGCCGCCGCCGGACACCCGGCCGCCGTCTTCTCCACGACGTACGACGAGCTCGCCGCGATGACCGGAGCGCCCGAGATCGACGTCGAATGACGCGAGTCGTCGTCGTCGGCGGTGGCTTCGGGGGGCTCGCCTCCGCGGTCCGGCTGGCCAAGCTCGGCCACGAGGTCACGCTCGTCGAGCGGTCGGCCGAGCTGGGCGGCGCGCTGTCGACGGTCTCGGAGGACGGGTTCACCTGGGACGCGGGGCCGACGTACACGCTGCTGCCGGCCGTGGTGCGCGACCTCTTCCGCAAGTCCGGACGCCCGCTCGAGCGTGAGCTCGACCTGGTGCCGCTGGACATCCTGCGCGAGCACCGCTTCGACGACGGTTCGTCGGTGCGGGTCCCGGTCGGGCGAGCGCCGCAGCTGGAGGCCTTCGAGGGGCTCGGCCGCGGGCTCGGGCAGCGCTGGGTCGACCACGTCGCGTCGTACACCGACGACTGGGAGGTGCTGCGCCGCGGCTACCTCGAGAACCCCTGGACGCCCGACGACCTGCCCCGCGACCTGGCGGCCCGGCTCGACAGCCGGGAGACCATGTTCAAGCGGCTGAAGAAGACGTTCAAGGACGAGCGGCTGCGGCTGGTCGCCGGCCATCCGTTCGAGGCCGAGGGCCACGACCTGCGCAACGTCCCGGCCTGGGCCGGGATGACGGCGTACGTCGAGCAGCGGTTCGGCGCGTGGACGGTCGAGGGCGGCCTGGCCCGGCTCGGCGCGGCACTGGAGGAACGCCTCACGACGCGGAGGGTCGCGGTGCTCACGGGCACCGAGGCCACCGACCTCGTGGTCCGCGACGGCCGGGTCGCGGCGGTGGCGACGACGTCCGGGACCCTCGACGCCGACGTCGTCGTGTGTGCGATCGACCCCCGAAGGCTGCCCGCCCTGGCGTCGTACGTCGCGCGCACGATGCCCGCGATCCCGCCGGTCGTCGTCCACGTCGGTCTCGCAGCGACGACGTGCCGGACCTCCCCCACGAGCTGGTGCTGCACGGCGACGCGACGCTCGTCGTGCGCCGCAACGGCAACGCGCTGACCGTGCTCGGCCGGGGTCGGCTGTCGGAGGACATCCTGCGAGCGCTCGCCCGCCACAAGATCGACGTGCGCGCCCAGGTCGTCGCGCGGGTCGACCGGAGCCCGCGCGACCAGGTCGAGCGGTGGGGCGGCTCGCCGATGGGCGTGCTGTGGCAGGGCCGCGCGACCGTGCGGCAGCGACTGGGCCCGCGCACCCCGATCGAGGGCGTGTACGCCGCCGGCGCGCACGCGACGCCCGGCGGCGGCCTGCCGTTCGTGGGACTGTCGGCCGCGCTGGTGGCCGCGGAGGTCGGTCCGGCCTAGACCGTCATGTTGAGGGCGGCGAAGATCTCGCGCGTCGCCTTGGACCGGTTGAGCGTGTAGAAGTGCAGCCCCGGTGCGCCGCCGGCGAGCAGCTCCTCGCAGAGCTCGGCGGCGATCGCGATGCCCTCGGCGCGCATGGCGGCGGGGTCGCCCTCGTGCGCGGAGATCCGATCGACGACCTCGGCGGGCACGTCGGTGCCGATCAGCTCGCCCTGACGACGGATGTTGCGCGAGGTTCAGGATCGGCATGATGCCGGGCAGGATCGGCAGGTCGACGCCGCGGGCGCGGACCCGCTCGACCAGCCCGAAGTAGTCCTCGGCGCGGAAGAACATCTGGGTGACCGCGAACTCGGCCCCGGCCCGCGCCTTGGCGACCAGCACGTCGGCGTCGTGGTCGAGCGAGTCCGCGGACGGATGACCCTCGGGGAACGCCGCCACCCCGATGCTGAAGTCGCCGCGCTCGCTGGACGAGCTCGACGAGCTCCTCGGCGTACGTGAATCCGCCCTTGGTCGGCGCCCACGGCAGCACGCGGACCCTCGGCCGGGTCGCCGCGCAGCACCATGACGTTGCCGATCCCGGCGTCGGCGTACGTGTCGAGGACGCCGTCGAGCTCGGCACGGGTGTGCCCGACGCAGGTCAGGTGAGCCATCGCGGTCAGCGAGGTCTCCCGGGCGATCCGGCCGGTGACCCGCACGGTGGTGTCGCGGGTCGTGCCGCCGGCGCCGTACGTCACGGAGACGAAGGTCGGCCGGTAGGGCTCGAGCTCGCGGATCGCCTGCCACAGCTGGGCCTCGCCGGCCTCGTCCTTCGGCGGGAAGAACTCGAACGAGAACGAGCGCTCGCCCTCACGGACCAGGTCGCCGATCCTCCGTGCCTGCTCGTTCGCCATACGCAACAGTCTAGGTACGGGACCGGCCACGGCCGGCGCCCGTCCACTGACTAGTCTCTGGGCGTGACCGACTGGGACAACGCAGCCTTCCGCGACGATGTCCAGGCGGCCCTCGATGCCTTCATCGACGAGCAGGGCGCTGTGCTCGAGCCCCTCGGCCCGGACGCTGCGCGGCTGGTCGCCGAGGCGCGTACGTCGGTCTCGGGAGGCAAGCGGTTCCGCGCGGCCTTCTGCTACTGGGGACACCGCGCCGTACGCCCCGACCTGGGCGACGAGGACGCCCTCGTCCGCGCATGCGCCTCCCTCGAGCTGCTGCACGCCAGTGCCCTGGTCCACGACGACCTGATGGACGCCTCCGACACCCGCCGCGGCCGGCCCGCGACGCACCGCAGCCTCGAGGCCGAGCACCGTGACGCCGGCTGGCGCGGCAACCCCGAGCAGTACGGCGCCGCCGCCGCGATCCTGCTCGGCGACCTGCTGCTGAGCTGGGCCGACGAGCTGCTGCGTCGCTGCGGACTGCCCTTCGCCGAGGTCGCGCCGGCGCTGGAGGTCTTCGACCGGTGCCGCTCGGAGGTGATCGCGGGCCAGTTCCTCGACGTGTCCGTGCAGGCGCGTGGTCGCGCGGACGTCGACGCGGCGATGACCGTGCTGCGCTACAAGTCCGCGAAGTACTCCATCGAGCGGCCGCTGCACATCGGTGCTGCGCTCGCCGGTGCTCCCGCGTCGACGATGCAGGCGCTGTCCGACTTCGGGCTCCCGCTTGGGCGAGGCGTTCCAGCTGCGCGACGACCTGCTCGGCGTCTTCGGCGACCCGGACACCACCGGCAAGCCCGCCGGCGACGACCTGATCGAGGGCAAGCGCACCGTGCTGGTGGCCCTCGCCCTCGACTCCGCCTCCCCCGCCGACGCCGCGCTGCTCGACCAGTCCCTCGGCCGACCGCTCTCCGTCGACCAGGTCGCCGAGCTGCGCGGGATCATCGACGCCTCGGGCGCCCACGCCCAGGTCGAGACGGTCATCGAGGCCCTCGCCGCCCGCGCCGTCGACGCTCTCGACCGGGCGTCCCTCGACGACCACGCTCGCGGCGTACTCCGTCAGCTGGCGTCGGCCGCCACGCAGCGCGTCGTCTGAGCGGCCGTTTCGCGTCGAGACCCGGGCGGAGCCTGAGCGAGCTACAGAGCGATCGCCTGAGCCCGGCGCTTGACCTCGGAGCCCCGGTTCTCGCGCAGCGCGTCGATGGGCCGGCCGGGGTAGTTGTCGTCCGTGAAGAGCCAGGCGATGCACTCGCGGTCGTCGTAGCGGCCGTCGTGCAGGGTCGTCAGCAGCCCAGGGAGGCCCTTGACGACCAGCCCGTCCTGGATGAAGTCGGCGGGGACCTTCTGACCCTCGCCCGGCACGGGCACGGCGCCGGCGAGCTCGTGGTCGCGGATCATCGTGCGCACCTTTGCGACCGTGACGCCGAGCTGGTCGGCGGCTGCGGCCCAGTCGAGCCAGTCGGCGACCAGGGCGGAGAGGTCGGCGTCGGCGAGGTTCTGAGGCTCCATGGGACCAGTCTCCCATCCGTGCTCCGCGCCACGCCGGGCGGCGCCCAGCGGCCCGGCGGGACCCCGCGTCCGTACGATTGGGGTTCCGGATCCTTCCCCGTCCGGTCGCAGGAGGGTCGCTGTGCAGCCAGATCGGCAGTCAGATCGGCACGCCCACTCGGGCGCCGACGCGGCCAGCGACCCCATGACCGGCCGGGTGCTCGACAACCGCTACCGCGTCGGATCCCGCATCGCGCGCGGCGGCATGGCCAGTGTCTACGAGGCCACCGACCTCCGGCTCGACCGCACCGTCGCCGTCAAGGTGATGCACCCCGGCCTGGGTGACGACAACGAGTTCGCGGCCCGCTTCGTGCGCGAGGCCCGCTCGGCGGCCCGCCTCAGCCACCCCAACGTGGTCGCGGTCTACGACCAGGGCGACGACAACGGCACGGTCTTCTTGGCCATGGAGCTGGTCGACGGCCACACCCTGCGCGACGTGATCCGCAAGGAGAGCCCGATGTCGCCGGCGCGCGCGCTGGCCCTCTTCGAGCCGATGCTCTCCGCCCTCGCTGCCGCCCACCGCGCCGGCCTGATCCACCGCGACGTGAAGCCCGAGAACGTCCTGATCGCCGACGACGGTCGCGTCAAGGTCGCCGACTTCGGCCTGGCCCGCGCGGTCAGCGCCGACACCCAGCACACCGCGACCGGCGGCGTCCTGATCGGCACCGTCTCCTACCTCGCCCCCGAGCTCGTCGTCGACGGTCGCGCCGACGCCCGCGCCGACGTGTACGCCGCCGGCGTGGTCCTCTTCGAGCTGCTGACCGGCGAGAAGCCCCACGAGGGTGAGTCGCCGATCCAGGTCGCCTACAAGCACGTGCACGAGGACGTCCCGCCGCCATCGAGACTCGTGCCCGGCATCCCGGCGTACGTCGATGCCCTCGTCGCGCGTGCCACGGCTCGCGACCGCGAGCTGCGCCCGGCCGACGCCGTCGTGCTGCTCCACCAGGTGCACCGGGTCAGCCACGCGCTGACCGAGGGCGTCCTCGACGACCCCGAGCTCACCGCCGACCTGACGCCGCTGCGGATGCAGCTCGACCGGGTCGAGGCCCCGTCCCCGGACGACACCGCGTCCGACCCGTTCGACAGCCGGGAGTTCGCCGCCCTGATGGCGCCCGGCCCCGACCTCACGACGCGGATCCCGACCACCCCGCGGCCGCCGGTCACACCGCCGCCGACGCCGCCCCGCGGGAAGGACCCGCGACGCCCGCGGCGTTCCCGACGCGGCCTGGTCCTGCTGCTCGTCGCGCTGCTGCTCGCGACCGCCGCCGGCGTCGGCGCCTGGTGGTTCGGCTCCGGCCGCTACACCACGACGCCCGGCGTCATCGGACTG
This sequence comes from uncultured Actinomycetota bacterium, assembly GCA_963696245.1. Taxonomy (GTDB): domain Bacteria; phylum Actinomycetota; class Actinomycetes; order Propionibacteriales; family Nocardioidaceae; genus Nocardioides. The sequence goes on along the minus strand of CAVOJM010000003.1, from coordinate 59,886 downwards.
TCGAAGTCGGCAGCCGAGCAGAAGCTCGACGCCGCCGGCCTCGACGTCGAGTGGGGTGACAAGGCCTACTCCGAGACCGTCCCCGCCGGCCGGGTCGTCGACACCGACCCGGACGCCGGGTCCCGCGTGCTCAGCGGCGGGACGGTCACCGTCGTCGTGTCGCTCGGCAAGGAGCGCTACGACGTACCCGACCTCAAGGGCATGACCGTCGACGAGGCACAGGACGCGCTCGCCGACACCAAGCTGGCCTACGGCACCACCGTCGAGAGGTGGTCCGACACCGTGCCCGAGGGCGTCGTGATCAGCTCGACGCCCAAGGTCGGTACGACGCTGCGCCCCGAGGCCGTCGTCGACCTGACCGTGAGCCAGGGACCCAAGCCGGTCAAGCTCAGGGACTGGGTCGGCAAGGACGCCGACGACGCGAAGGCCTGGGCCACCGACCACGGACTCACCGCGAAGGTCGAGTCCGAGGAGCACTCCGACACGGTCGACGAGGGCGACGTCATCTCCCAGGACCCGCCCGGCGGCAGCACCCTCCACCGCGGCGACGAGTTCTCGATCGTGGTCTCCCAGGGACCCGAGCTGATCGAGGTCCCGTCGGTGCGCGGCGAGGGCGTCGACGCCGCCACCGAGCGGCTCGAGGACCTCGGATTCCACGTCGTGACCGACGACGCCGCCGGCTCGCTCGGCCTCGGGTTCGTCTGGTCGCAGGACCCGGCCGGCGGCTCCATGGCGCCCAAGGGCAGCACCATCACCCTCTCGCTGATCTGAGCACCCTCCACCGGTAGGTTGACCCGGTGCTCGACCCAGTCCTCCGCAACCCGATCGGCACCCACGTCCAGGTCGGCAAGGGGCTCGTCGACGGAGCCGTCGCGAACGCCGACCTCGCCGGCTGCGAGACCTTCCAGATCTTCGTCGGCAACCCGCGCGGCTGGGCGTTGAGCGCCGGCAAGCCGGCCGAGGACGCGCGGTTCCGCGACCTGATGGCCGAGCGCGGGACCCGGGTCTTCATCCACGCGCCGTACCTCGTCAACCTCGGCTCGCCCACGCCCGCGACGTACGAGAAGTCCGTCGCCACCGTCGCCCACAACCTCAAGCGGGCCGCGGAGATCGGCGCCGAGGGCGTAGTCGTGCACACCGGGTCGTACGTAGGGGATGCGGACGACACCCAGGCGATGCGACAGGTCCGCGAAGGTCTGCTGCCGATCCTCGACACGATCGCCGGGGACGACGCTCCCTGGCTGCTGCTCGAGCCCACCGCTGGCCAGGGCCGGTCGCTCTGCGCAGGCGTCGAGGACCTCGCGCCCTACCTCGCCGCTCTCGACCTCCACCCCAAGGCCGGCATCTGCCTCGACACCTGCCACGTCTTCGCCGCGGGCGCTCCTCTCGACGAGCCGGGTGGTACGACGGCCACCGTCGACCGGATCGTCGAGATCGGCGGACCCGGCCGGCTCCGGCTGATCCACGCCAACGACTCGATGGACGTCCGCGGCGCCTTCAAGGACCGGCACGAGAAGATCGGCGACGGTCACATCGGCATCGCCGCGTTCGAGGAGCTCTTCGCCCACCCGGCGACCGACGGCGTCCCCTTCATCCTCGAGACGCCCGGCTCCCGCGGCGCCGACGACCCCGACATCCCGCTGCTGAAGAAGCTCCGCGGTCTCGACGGGCTCGACCACCGGCGAGGCGCACCTCGCTGCTCGCGACCGCGGTGCTCGTCGGCATCACGGCCTGCTGGGGCTCGACGTTCTTCCTGATCCACGACCTGCTCGACCGGATCCCGGCCGTCGACTTCCTGGCCGTGCGCTTCTCGATCGCGGGCATCCTGCTGCTGCTGGTCGCGCCGAAGGCCGTGCTGCGTCTCTCCCCCGCCGCCCGCCGCCAGGCCGTCGTGCTCGGCGGTCTCTACGGCGTCGCGCAGATCCTCCAGACCCTCGGCCTCGCGCACACCCCGGCCAGCGTCTCCGGCTTCATCACCGGCATGTACGTCGTGGCGACACCGCTGTTCGCGGCGGTCCTGCTGCACAACCGGATCACCGGGACCACCTGGCTCGCCGTGCTCCTGGCGGCCGCGGGGCTGGGCGTGCTGACGCTCGACGGGTTCTCGGTCGGGTACGGCGAGGCGCTGACGTTCGTGGCCGCGATGCTCTACGCGCTGCACATCGTCGGCCTCGGCGCCTGGTCCAACGCCACCGACGCGTTGGGTCTGTCGATCCTCCAGGTCGTGGTCGTCGCCGTGATCTGCCTGATCGCCAGTGCCCCGCACGGGATCGTGCTGCCGGACAACCGGGACGACTGGATCGCCGTCGTCTACATGGCGGTCTTCCCGGCGGCGTTGGCGCTGCTCGGCCAGACCTGGGCGCAGGCCCATCTCTCCGCGACGAGGACGGCGATCGTGATGAGCATGGAACCGGTCTTCGCGGCTCTCTTCGCCGTGATGTTCGGCGGTGAGTCGCCGACCCTGCGGATGGTCACCGGCGGCCTGATGGTGCTGGGCGCGATGCTGCTCGTCGAGGCGGGGCCGCGACGCAAGGTCGAGGGCGAGGTCCCGCACATCGCTGTGTAGGACCTGTAGGTAGGACCTGTCCTGTCCTTTGGTCCTAGTACCCCCCAAATTGGTCGAGAACGGGCCGCGGAGGCCCTAGCCTTCTGGTTGTTCGCACGCAGCGGTGCGAACAGTCGCCGGGCCGGCGCCACTCACTCACTCAGAGCGGCGCCGCCCGCGGCTTAGGTCCAGAGGCGCTCGCTCAGCGGCGCTGGCTCATCATCGTGCTGATCGCCCAGATGACCATCACGTCGAAGGCGATGAGCAGCAGCGACCACCACGGGTAGTACGGGATGAACGCGAAGTTCGCGAACGCCGAGATCACTGCGACGCAGATGCCGGCGATCATCGCCCAGTACTGCCCCAGCAGGAGGCACACGCCCACCAGCACGGCGATGGCGCCGATGACGATGTGCACCCAGCCCCACGCGGTCAGGTCGACGTCGAAGAGGTAGTTCGGCGTACGCACGAACACGCTGTCCTTGCCGACAGCGGACAGGCCCTCGAGGACCTGGAAGACGCCGAGCGTCGCCAAGATGGTGCCCGCAAAGATCGCGATGCCCTCGGCCCACGCCCGTTCGCCGGGCGAGACTCCGTCGCTCATTTCTGCTCCTTCAGTCGAGTCGATTCGATGCACGCACTCTGCTCCAGCACCACCAGTCGCAACATCACCCGGACCGGGCGAACCGGTCCGCCCGTGCCCTTTGGTCCTAGTACCTGGCGAAATGCCGGTGCTCGGGTGTCCGCTGCGTCTACCGTGACGATCGTCCCGGAGGGTGTCCGGTCGTCCTCTTCCGCAGCGCAGCGGCGGATGGTGTCGCGGGCACCCTCTCGGGCCTCCTCAGGCCGACCATTAGTCTGGCGCCCAGGATCCGCGTGGCAGGTCCTGGAGGAGAGCCATGAAGTACTGCGTCAACTGCGGCCACGAGCTGGGCGTCGGCCGCTACTGCACCAACTGCGGTCACCCCGTCGACACCGACGTGCCGGCGCGACCCGAGCGACCCGCCGTTCCTCCGACCCGCCGCCGCCCACCGGCGCTCCCCCACCGCCGGCCCGGTTCCCGCTGTTCGCCGACGAGGCCGACGCGGGTCCCGATCCCACGCCGACCGAGCGATCGCGCCCGTGCCGGTGGAGCCGACCCACGATCCACCGACGGTCCGGCACCGGAGTACGGCGTCTGGATCGCGGTCGCCTTCGCGCTCGTGCTGATCGCCTGTCATGGGCGCGTGGCTGCTGCTCACCGGCTGACAACGACAGTCCCGACCAGGCGAGCGGTCCGGCCAGCAGTGGTCCGGCCGAGCCCAAGCCGAAGCCCTCGAAGTCGGCCGACACCTCGGCGCCGAGCGAGCCGGGCGACGTGACGTCGACGGCCACCGTCGCCGTACCCGACACCGCTCCGCCCGGCCAGGACATCGAGGGCAAGCCGGTGACGTACGACGGCGACAACATGCTCGACGGAGTCCCGGAGACGACCTGGCGGATGGCCGGCGACGGCACCGGCCAGGAGATCACGATCACCCTGCCCGCAGGAGACGACGCTGAGCTCGGTCGGCCTGATCAACGGCTACGCCAAGACCGCGGTCGGCCCCCGGGGCGGCGCGGTCGACTGGTACCACGGCAACCGGCGCATCGACAGCGTCGAGTGGGTCTTCGACGACGGCAGCACCGTCAGCCAGGACCTGGGCGACACCACCGACGTGCAGTCGGTCGACGTGGACGTCACGACCACGACCATCACGCTCCGGCTGGTCGCCGTGTCCGAGCCGGGCACCGGCCCGGCCTCGCGCGACTACACCGCGATCAGCGACCTCTCACTCATCAGCGCGGGGTGACCGTGCTCGACCGGCTCTCCCCTGCGCGGCGCCGGTTCGTGCTCGCGATCTGCGCGTTGCTCGTTGTCGGCGTCGTAGCGAGCCGTGGTCGCGGTCGTCGTGTCGCGCCCGGACAGCGTCGACCCGGTGGCGCAGGACGAGCTCGGCCCGGTCGTGCTGGTGCCGGGGTACGGCGGGTCCACGGCGTCGCTCGACGTGCTCGCCGACGCACTGCGCGCCGACGGCCGGGACGTCGTCGTCTTCGACCCTCCCGGTGACGGCACCGGAGACCTGCGCGACCAGGCCGCCGCGCTGCGATCGGACCGTGGCCGACACGGGCGCTGACGTCGGTCGACGTCGTCGGCTACTCGGCCGGCGGGATCGTGGCCCGGGTCTGGGTCGCCGACCTCGGCGGCGACGCCGTCGCCCGCCGGGTCGTGACGCTCTCCTCGCCCAACCACGGGACGGATCTGGCCACGGTCGCCGGCGGTCTCGGTTCGACCGCGTGCCCCGCGGCGTGCCAGGAGCTCGCGACCGACAGCGACCTGCTCCGTGGGCTCAACGCGGGCGACGAGACACCGACCGGTCCGCGCTGGGTGGCGATCTGGACCCGCGACGACAAGACCGTCGTGCCGCCCGACTCCGGCGTCCTCGACGGCGCGACCACCTTCGCCGTGCAGGACGTCTGCCCCGACCTGTCCGTCGGCCACGCCGACATGCCCCGCACGCCAGCGGTCATCGCGATGGTCGTCTCGGAGCTCGGGCGCGCCGAGCCGGCCCGACCGAACGGCGAGGTCTGTTAGTCGGTGATGTCCTTGGTCATGAAGTTGGCCCAGGCCGCAGCGAGGAACACCACGACGTACACCCCCTGGAGCAGCACGCCGCGGACCACGTCGCGCCAGAGGATCGGGTCGCGGAAGAGGTCGACGAAGGCCAGCCAGTAGCGGGTCGGGCAGGTAGGGCTGGAGCACGTTCGCCGCGTCGAGCGTGAGCAGCAGCGTCGAGGCGACCAGGACCGCCAGCGTGCCGAGGGCCGCGGCCAGAGGCGAGCGGACGACGGTCGAGAGGAAGAGCGCGATCGCCGCGACGCCGAGCATGCAGAGCATCGCGTAGCCCAGGGCCAGGAAGGTCCGGGCGATCAGCTCCTGCTGCGAGAGCCCGCTGCCGGAGACGCTGGTCGTCGTCGAGCTCGTGACGCTCTCGCTGCCGAGGAACAGCGCGCCCACGACGTACGCCGTCGCCGCCACCACGAGCACGGTGAGGACGACGAACGCCATCACGCTCACCAGCTTGGCGACCAGGAGGCGGGTGCGGCCGACCGGCCGGATCAAGAGGTAGCGCAGCGTGCCCTGCTGGGCCTCGCCCGCGATCGCCTCGCCGGCGGTGACCGCGACGGCGATCGGGAGGAAGAGCGGGAGCACGATGCCGAGCGCGGCGAGCGGGAAGAGCGTGCCGTCGGTCAGGACCGCGGAGAGGAACGCCGGGCCGGTGCCGGGGCGAGGGCCGAGGTCGGTGACGGCGAGCAGGATGCCGACCAGGGTGGGCAGGGCGTCGATGAGCAGGATCGTGGCCCAGGTCCGCTTGCTCGACACCAGCTTGCGCAGCTCGACGGCGATCATCGGCGGTCCCCGCTCTGCTCGGCGGCCTCGAGGACGATCTCCTCGAGGGTGCGCTGCTCGGGCCCGAGCTCGGCGACCCGGACTCCCCCGCCGACCAGCAGGGCGTTGAGCGCGAGCGGGTCGTCGGCGCGGATCCAGAGCAGGTCGCCGTCGCGTCGTTCGACCCGACCGTCGAGCAACGCATGCGCGGCGTCGCCGTCAGGAGTGCGTACGACGGTGCGCCCGGTCGGCCGGGTCAGGTCGGCGAGCTGGTCCTGCAGCACGAGCCGGCCGCGGTCGAGGACGCCGACTCGCGTGCAGAGCTGCTCGATCTCGGCGAGCAGGTGGCTGGAGAGGAAGACCGTCGTCCCGGCCCGGTTGAGGTCGAGCAGCAGCTGTCGGATCTCGCGGATGCCCTGCGGGTCGAGGCCGTTGGTCGGCTCGTCGAGCACGAGCAGCCGCGGCTGCCGGAGCAGCGCAGCGGCCAGGCCGAGCCGCTGCCGCATGCCGAGCGAGTAGGCGCGGACCGGGCGCTTGTCGACGCCGCCCAGGCCGACCTGCTCCAGGGCGTCGTCGATCCGGCCGGCCCGCGTTCGCCGTACGCCACCGGGGCCGCTGGCATCGTGGAGCGCGAGGTTGGTGCGACCGGAGAGGTGCGGGTAGGCCGCCGGCCCCTCGACGAGCGCGCCGATCTGCGGGAGGACCTCCTTGCCCGCCGACGGCATCGGCCGGCCGAGCAGCTCGATCGACCCCTGGGTCGCGAGCACCAGACCGAGCAGCATCCGCACGGTCGTGGTCTTGCCCGACCCGTTCGCACCCAGGAATCCGTAGACGTCACCCTCGCGCACGTCGAGGTCGACTCCGTCGACGGCGGTGACGTGGCCGAAGTGCTTGGTCAGTCCCTCGGTCCGGATCACTCGCGGTCCTCGATGAACCGGGTCCCGCTCGCGAGGTCGGCGGCCGCATCGACGAGCGTGTCAGCGGTGACCGTCCCGGCGACCACCCAGCCGAAGTCGCCCTCCTTGCCGGTCACCAGGACCCCGAGCGGGCCGGTCGCCTCCATCACGCCGGCGTCGACCTCCTGGACGTCCGGGCTCTGCCGGAGCTGGTCGCGCAGCGCGTCGGCCTCGCGGTCGCGCAACGGGATCGCGATCAGCTGGGTGATGCCCACGCCGTAGACGCCGACCGCTCCGTCGGAGGCCCCGGTCCGCGGGAGGCCGCCGATCCGCTTCGGAGGTCGCAGCGGCGCGTACTGGTTGGCTGCGTCGGCGATGTCGAGGACGTCCTCGTGGTCGACCTCGATGCCAGGACCGCCGTCGAAGTCCGTGTCGTCAGGGCTCGGCGTGGCTGCACTGAAGCTCCGGAGCTCGCTGACGAAGGCCGGCGAGGACGCGCCCTCGCCGTACACCTCGACGCGGAGCGGGACTCCGCTGTCGGGGTCCGCCCACAGGTCGACGTGGTCGACGCTCGACTGCGGCGCCGACGGGTCGACCCGCAGCCCGGGAGCGGAGATGCCGGCGATCCGGCGGCTGTCGATGCGGCGTACGGCGTCGGCGTCGATGTCGCGCAGCAGTCGCTCGGCGAGCACCGGTGGCAGCAGGTCGGCGGTGCGCGGCAGCCGGATGCCGGGGTCGCGGCTGAGCCGTGCCTTCTCGTCCTCGTAGCTCCACTGGAGGGTCAACCCGTGCTGGTGGACCAGGTCGGTCTCGCCGCTGACGAGCAGCCGATCGACTCGCCAGTCGTCGCTGCCGCGCCACCAGGCGCGCATCCGGGTGCCGTCGCTGAAGAGTGCACCGACGTCCTCGAAGTCGTCGGTCACCGGCAGGTCCAGAGAACCCTCGGTCTCGACGTACCCCGACCACGGGTGGTCCGCGGACGCCTTCACCCGCTCGAGCAGGACCGTTGCCGTCACGTCGGAGCCGCCCGCCGGAATGGTCCGGAGCACGATCGGCACCCCGACGACCAGCCCCACCGCGAGTGCGACGACGCACCAGCGGCGGAAACGAGTCATACGGTGAGACCGTACGGGAGGGTCGTGAGGTTCAACGCCCGCGCGGATTCACAGGCGGGCGAGCACCGCCGCGGCCCTCTCGGCGTCGTCGCGCGAGACGTCGAGGTGCGTGACCATGCGTACGGCGGTCGGGCCGACCAACGAGACGACGACTCCACCGTCGCGCGCACCGGCGACGAAGTCGGCCGCGTCGGAGCGCTGGACGACCACGATGTTGGTGTCGACGGTCGTCGGATCGACGCCGCACGCCTCGGCCAGCAGCCGGGCGTGGGCGTGGTCCTCGGCGAGCCGATCGACGTGGTGGTCGAGGGCGTGGAGCCCGGCCGCGGCCAGGATCCCGGTCTGCCGCATGCCGCCGCCCATCCGCTTGCGCCAGACGCGCGCCTCGGCGATCGCGTCGGCGGAGCCGACCATGAGCGAGCCGATCGGGGCACCGAGGCCCTTGGACAGGCAGACCGACATGACGTCCGCGACTGCGCCGTACTCCACGAAGGGCGTGCCGGTCGCGACGTGGGCGTTCCAGATCCGCGCACCGTCCATGTGGATGCGGGCGCCGACGCCGGTGGCGTACTCGCGCAGGTCGCGCAGGTCCTCGAGCGGCAGCACCGCTCCCCCGGCGAAGTTGTGGGTGTTCTCGACCGAGATCGCGACGGTCGGCACGAAGAACGGGCCCATGTCGGGCGCGAAGATCGACCGGATCGCCGGCAGGTCGACCTGCCCCCGCGGGTGGATCCAGGTGCGCGTCGTGAGCCCCGTGTAGGCGCCGTGCGCGCCGAGCTCCGCGCGCACGATGTGGGCGCTGGCCTCGCACAGCACCTCTTGGCCCGGACCGGCCAGGGAGCGTACGGCGAGCACGTTGCTCATCGAGCCGGTCGGGACGAACAGCGCCGCCTCGTGGCCGAACATCCCCGCCACCCGCTCCTCGAGCCGGGCGACAGTCGGGTCCTCGCCGTACACGTCGTCACCGACCTCGGCGTGCGCCATCGCGGCGCGCATCTCGTCGGTCGGCTTGGTCAGGGTGTCGCTGCGCAGGTCGATCACGAGGTCTTGACTACCACGGGCGCGATGAGCCCGGCAGACGACCTGCTCGGCCAGCCGATCGAGACCGTCCTGCCGGCTCTCGTCGACCGGCTCACCCTGCTCCTGGCGGCTACGAGCTCGTCAGCTCGTCGACGATCCGGGCGACGACCTCGGCCAGGCGCGGGCCGGCGTCCTCCTGCAGGAAGTGGCCGGCGCCGGTGATCGTCACGTGCTCCTGGCCGCGCGCGCCGGGCACCCGCTCCTGGAAGACCGCCTCCCAGCCGCGCGTCGCCGGGTCGCCGTCGGAGTAGGCGGTCACGAACGGCCGGTCGAACTCCTCGAGCGCCCGCATCGTGCGACGACCGATCCGCGCGCCGACGTCGTTGCGGGTCAGCGGCAGCAGCGCGGTCATCTGCCGCAGACCACCGCTGTGCCGCTCGTCCGGGAAGGGGGCGTCGTACGCCGCGAGCACCTCGGCCGGCAGCGGGCTGGTGGTCGCCGCTCCGACGAAGTCGCTGGCCCGGAGCTCGGGCGCGCGCTGCGTGTAGAGCAGGTAGTCGAGGAGCCCCTGCTCGACGACGACCCGCGACTCCCCCTCGCCGTGCACCGCCCACGTCAGCCGGTCGGCGAGGGCCGGATCGGCCGTGTGCAGGATCGTGTTCGCCGCGACCACGCTCGCGAACCGGTCCGTCTCGGCCGCCAGCACGCTGAAGCCGATCGGACCGCCCCAGTCCTGGGCCACCAGCGTGATGTCGCGCAGGTCGAGACCGACGACCAGGCTCCGCATCCACTCGATGTGGCGGGCGAACGTGTAGTCGGTGGCCCGCACCGGCTTGTCCGATCGACCGAACCCGATGTTGTCGGGCGCGATCACCCGGATGCCGCGGTCGACGAGGACCGGGATGACCGTGCGGTAGAGGTAGGACCAGGTCGGCTGCCCGTGCAGCAGCAGCGCGACCGGACCGTCCGACGGCCCCTCGTCGACGTAGTGCATCCGCAGCGGGTCGACGCCGTCCGCCGTGACCTCGGCGTAGTGCGGCTCGAACGGGTAGCCCGGCAGATCCGCGAAGCGCTCGTCCGGCGTCCGCACGACCTCTGTCATGCGTGGCGGAGCATCTCCGCGACGAGGAACGCGAGCTCGAGCGACTGGACCCGGTTGAGACGCGGGTCGACGACCGACTCGTAGCGGTGCGCGAGCCCGGCCTCGTCGATCTCCTCGCCGCCGCCGATGCACTCGGTGACGTCGTCACCGGTCATCTCGACCAGGACGCCGCCGGGCCAGGTGCCGAGCGCGCGGTGCACGTCGAAGAAGCCCTGGACCTCCTCGATGACGTCGTCGAAGCGCCGGGTCTTGTAGCCGGTGCTCGACTCGAAGGTGTTGCCGTGCATCGGGTCGCAGACCCACGCGACCTGGACGCCGGCCGCGGTGACCTTCTCGACCAGCTCGGGCAGGCCGTCGCGGATCTTGCCGGCACCGAAGCGGGTGATGAACGTGAGTCGGCCGGCCTCGTTGTCGGGGTTGAGCCGGCTCGCCAGCGCGATCGCGTCGTCGGCGGTCGCGGACGGGCCGAGCTTGCAGCCGATCGGGTTCTGGATGTGGCGGAAGTACTCCACGTGGGCGCCGTCGAGCTGGCGGGTGCGCTCACCGATCCAGACGAAGTGGCCGGAGACGTTGTAGGGCTTCTCGGTGCGCGAGTCGATGCGGGTCATCGCGTGTTCGTACTCGAGCAGCAGCGCCTCGTGGCTCGAGTGGAAGTCGACCCGCTTGAGCTCCTCGGCGTCGACGCCGATCGCGGACATGAACCCCAGCGCCTTGTCGATCTCGGCCGCCATCGCCTCGTAGCGCAGGCCGGCCGACGACGACTTCACGAAGTCGGTGTTCCAGGTGTGCACCTGGCGCAGGTCGGCGTAGCCACCGGTGACGAAGGCGCGCACCAGGTTGAGCGTCGCGGCCGACGCGTTGTAGGCGTCGAGCAGTCTCCGCGGGTCGGGGATCCGGGCCTCGGGGGTGAAGTCGAACCCGTTGACCACGTCGCCGCGGTAGGCCGGCAGGGTCACCCCGTCGCGGGTCTCCATGTCGGAGGAGCGCGGCTTGGCGTACTGGCCGGCCAGCCGGCCCAGCTTCACGACCGGCACGGAGCCGGCGTACGTCAGGATGACCGCCATCTGGAGCAGCACCCGGAGCTTCTTGCTCACGTTGTCGGCGGTGACCTCGTCGAAGGTCTCCGCGCAGTCGCCGCCCTGCAGCAGGAAGGACTCGCCGCGCGAGACGGCGGCCATCTTGGCCTTGAGGTCGTCGCACTCGCCCGCAAACACGAGGGGCGGCATCCGGCGCAGGCGCGCGACGTTGGCAGCGACGGCCTCCTGGTCGGGGTAGGTCGGCTGCTGGGCCGCTCCGATGGCGTGCAGTGCTGCGAGATCGGGGATGGTGCTCACCGGTCAAGGGTACGGCGGGTCGCCGTACGCCTCCGATTCAGCGGCCTGCGGTGAAACAGTCACCTGTCTACGGGCGCCGGCCCTGAGAGTGACCTGTGAGCGCTGTTCGTGTGACCGCGTGCCGAACGCCTCCGAGCTGCTGACGCCTGTCTGACAGCGACCTTCCGGCCGGCCTCGAGAGCGCCTGCGCGCTGCCCGGGGTCACCGCCTACACCGCGCACGCACGACCCGCGAGGTCACCCTCCTCGTCCCCGCCGGACGACGAGGCCGATCCCGAGGTCACGATCGCTCGTCCCGGCCCTCAACGAGGAGATCACCATCGCCGACTTCGTCGACTGGTGCCACGAGGGCCTGCGCGGCGGCCGGCGCGAAGGGCGAGATCCTGATCGTCGACAGCTCGACCGACGCGACGCCCGAGCTCGCCCTCGAGCGGCGGCGCCCGGGTGCTGCGGGCGCCGCGGCGCGGCCTCGGCCGCGCCTACATCGACGCGCTCCCCTACGTCCGCGGCCGCTACGTCGATCATGGGCGACGCCGACTGCACCTACGACTTCCGCGAGCTGGCGCCGTTCGTCGAGGCGTTGCGCGACGGGCGCCGAGTTCGTCATGGGCTCGCGCTGGAAGGGCATCGATCGAGCCGGGCGCGATGCCGCGCGCTGCACCACTACTTCGGCACGCCGGTCACCACCTGGATCCTCAACCGGCTCTACGGCAGCCACTTCTCGCGACATCCACTGCGGCATGCGCGGCATCACGCCGCGACGCGCTCGTGCGGATGGGCCTCGCGTCGCAGTCGTGGGAGTACGCCTCCGAGATGGTGCTCAAGTCGGTGCGCATGGAGCTGCGCACCACCGAGGTGCCGGTCACGCTTCCTGAAGGACCGCGAGGGGCGGCTCTGCCACCACAAGCGCGCGGGCTGGTTCTCGCCGTTCGCGGCGGCCTGGATCAACCTGCGCGCGATGTTCGTCTACGGCGCCGACTTCTTCCTGTTCAAGCCCGGGCATCGTCCTGCTCGTGCTCGGGCTGCTGCTGATCGCTGCCGCTGGCGTTCGGCGACGTCACGATCGGGCCAGATCACCTTCAGCCTCTACTCGATGCTGGTCGGCGTCGCGCTGGCGGTGATCGGGCTGCAGAGCATCTACTTCGGCTGCCTGGCCCACGTCTTCCTCGACTACGGCGGACGGCGTCGCGAGACGCTGGCGACGGATCTTCCCCTACACCCGGACGCGTGGTCATCGAGCGCGCGGCCTGTTCGTCGTCGGCCTCGCGCCTGGTCGTCGCCCTGGTGGTCACGCTTCGTCAGCACGGACTTCGCGCTGCCGGCGCCGCCGACCTCGGCTCGATCACCTCGGCGATCCTCGGGCTGCTGCTGCATGATCATCGGCTTCTCGACCTTCTGCTTCACCCTGCTCCTGCACGCGACGGCGGTCAGCTACGGCGCCGACCGCGCCGACGTGACTGAGCCGGCCGACGGCCGCACCAGGCTCGCTTCGGCCAGGACGGCGACGTCACCGTCGTCGACCGCTTCGGCGTCTGGCTGTCCAAGCGTGCAGATCCGACGCGCGTCGTCGGCCCGCTGGCCGGCAAGGACGTCGGCGACTTCGGCTGCGGCTTCGACGCGACGTTCATGCGCACGGTCCTGGCCGACGTGCGCATCGCGCGACGCTCGTCGACCTGGCGCTCGCCGCCGACCTCGTCGACGCACCCGAAGGTCCGCGCGATCGAGGGCCCGCTGCCCGAGGCGCTCGACGCCGTCGACGACCGCTCGCTCGACGTCGTCCTCTGCATGTCGGTGCTCGAGCACCTGTGGGAGCCCGACGCGCACCCTGGCGCAGCTGCGCCGCGTGCTCGCGCCCGGCGGCGTGCTGCGCCGTCAACGTGCCGTCGTGGCGCGGCAAGCGGGCCCTCGAGTTCTCCGCCTTCCGGCTCGGCCTCTCGCCCGCCGAGGAGATGGACGACCACAAGATGTACTACGACCCGCGCGACCTCTGGCCGCTGCTGGTGCGCGGCGGGCTTCGTGCCGCACGCCATCCGGTGCTTCCGGCACAAGTTCGGCCTCAACACGTTCGCGGTCGCGCACCGTCGACCGACTAGGAGACGACCGATGACCTTCACCGAAGACTTCCTCGCCGGAGACCGTCGCGGTCCTCGAGGCGCTCGACACCGACGCGATCGAGGCGATGGCCACGGGCTCGCCGCGGTGCGCGAGCGCGGCGGCCGGCTGTTCATCCTCGGCGTCGGCGGCTCGGCGGGCCACGCCAGCCACGCGGTCAACGACTTCCGCAAGATCTGCGGCGTCGAGGCCTACGCCCCGACCGACAACGTCTCCGAGCTGACCGCCCGGACCAACGACGAGGGCTGGGACACCACCTTCGTCGAGTGGCTCGAGGGCTCGCGGCTCGGCGCCGACGGACGCCCTGCTGGTCTTCTCGGTCGGCGGCGGCGACGCCGAGAAGAACGTCTCGACCAACCTCGTCGCGGCGCTCGAGCTCGCCCAGGAGCGCGGCGCCTCGATCTTCGGCATCGTCGGCCGCGACGGCGGCTACACCGCCGAGCTGGCCGACGCCTGCGTCGATCATCCCGCCGCTGTACCCCGACCGCATCACCCCGCACACCGAGGGGCTGTGCGCGGTGGTCTGGCACCTGCTGGTCAGCCACCCGGCGCTGGCCCGCGACGGCGACCAAGTGGGAGTCGCTCGTATGACGCCGACGCCCATCGAGCGCATCTGCATCGTCGGCGGCGCCGGCTTCATCGGCAGCCACTTCGTCGCACCGGCTGCTCGCCGACCCGGCGACCGAGCAGGTCACCGTCTACGACAACTTCTCCTCCGGTCGCGACTGGCACCTCGCCGACGATCGCCGACGACCCGCGGCTGACCGTCGTCCGCGGCGACGTCGACGACCTGGCCGACGCTGACCGAGGCGTGGCCGCGGCCACGACACGGTCATCCACCTGGCCTCGAACCCCGACATCGCCGCGGCCGTCGACCAACCCGGCGATCGACTTCGACCAGGGCACGCTGCTCACCCACCACGTCGTCGAGGCGGCCCGCGTGGCGCGAGGTCGACCTGGTCCTCTACGCCTCCGGCAGCGGCGTCTACGGCGACCTCGGCGAGCTCGAGGCCGCCGAGGACCACGGCCCGATGGTCCCGGTGTCGACCTACGGCGCCAGCAAGCTCGCCGGCGAGGCGCTGCTCGCGTCGTACGCCGCCATGTTCGGCCTCACGGCGCGCGCCTTCCGCTTCGGCAACGTCGTCGGTCCGCAGCCAGACCCACGGCGTCGGCTTCGACTTCGTGCGCCGGCTGCTCGCCGACCCGACCCGAGCTGCGGATCCTCGGCGACGGCAGGCAGAGCAAGTCCTACGTCCACGTCGAGGACGTCGTCGACGCCGTGCTGCTCGCCGGCGCGCAGGCGCGACACGCCGTTCGACGTGTTCAACGTCGCGACCGGCGACTACATCACCGTCACCGAGATCGCCGAGCTCGCGATGGAGGTGCTCGGGCTCGAGCCCGGCAGCGACGCGCTTCGACTACACCGGCGGCGACCGCGGCTGGAAGGGCGACGTGCCGGTCGTGCGGATCGACACCGACCAGATCCGCTCGCTCGGGCTGGGCGCAACCGCGCGCACCGGGCCGGAGGCGCTGCGCGACTCGATGGCGTCGATGGCCGACGACGCCCGCGCCGGGCTGCTTCGGCTCGTGACCCGGCGGCCGGCCGTCTTCCTCGACCGCGACGGGGTGCTCAACGAGGCCTACGTCGAGGACGGGGTGCCCGATGCCGCCGCGCACGCCGGACGACGTCCGGCTGCTGCCGGGGTGGTCGAGGCCTGCGCGGCGTTCGCCGCGGCGCGGCCTCGCGCTGGTCGTGGTCACCAACCAGCCCGACATCGGCCCGGGGCACGCTGGACCCGGCCGACGCTCGACGCCATGCACGCCGGCTGCGCGAGGCGCTGCCGCTCGACGACATCGTCGTCTGCCCGCACGACGACGCCGGACGGCTGCCGCGTGCCGCAAGCCGCGCCCGGGGATGATCCTCGACGCCGCCCGCCGGCTCGGACCTCGACCTCGACCGCAGCGTCGTGCGTCGGCGACCGCTGGCGCGACGTCGAGGCGGCCCGCCGCGCCGGCGTCCGCGTCGGTCTACATCGACTGGGGCCACGGCGAACCGCTGCGCCGGACTCGCCGGACGCACGTTTTGGCAGCTCTGCTCGAGGCCACGGGATCATGTCCTGAAGGTCTGCGCCGCCGACGGACCGCGACCGGCTGAGCACCGACGAGACATGGAGAGCCCACGTGAAGATCTTCGCCGACGGCGCCGACCTCGAGAGCATGCATCGCGCTCGCCGAGGACCCGCGGATCTCCGGGCTTCACCACCAACCCGACGCTGATGCGCAAGGCCGGCGTCGACCGACTACGAGGCGTTCGCCCGCAAGGTGCTCGAGACCGATCACCGACCACCCGATCTCCTTCGAGGTCTTCGCCGACGAGCTCCGCCGAGATGGTGCGCCAGGCCCGGCTGATCGCCGTCGTGGGGCGACAACGTCTACGTCAAGATCCCGGTCACCAACACCGCGGGCGTCGCCGACGCGACGACGTCGATCCGCGAGCTCTCCGCCGACGGCGTCCACCTCAACGTGACCGCGCTGATGACCGCTCGACCAGGTCGAGCGCGGTCGCCGCCGCCGCCGAGGGCGGGCCCGGCCACGTCGTCTCGGTCTTCGCCGGCCGGATCGCCGACACCGGCCGCGACCCGATGCCGCTGATGGCCGACGGCGCTCGGCGTGCTGGCCCACGACCCGACGCTCGAGCTGCTCTGGGCCAGCCCGCGCGAGGTGCTCAACATCGTCCAGGCCGACGAGGTCGGCGTGCCACATCATCACCGTCACGCACGACCTGCTGGCCAAGCTGAGCCGCTTCGGCAAGGACCTCGACGAGTTCTCGCTCGAGACCGTGCAGATGTTCCACGACGACGCCGCGGCCGCGGGCTTCCCGCTGTGAGCCGAGCGGACGCCCGGCTCAACCCCGACGGGACCGACCAGGACGACTGGGACGACCACTGGGACACAGTACGGCGAGGCCGCCAAGGGCAACCCGGCCAACGACTACCGCCACGCGATGGTGCTCAAGCTGCTCGGGCCGCGTCGCGCGCCGGGCGCGACCGCTGCTCGACATCGGCAGCGGGCAGGGCCAGTTCGCGCTCGACCTCGCGCGCCGCCAACCCGCAGCGTCCAGGTGTTCGGCGTCGAGTACAGCGCCGAGGGCGTCCGGCGTCGCCAGCGATGGCCGCAGCGCGAGCGGCGTCCGGCGCCCGGTTCTTCGAGCGCAACCTGCTCGAGCCGGTGACCCTGGCCGAGGACCAGCCGCCGGCGACCCACGCGGTCTGCTCGGAGGTGCTCGAGCACGTCGACGACCCGACCACGCTGATGCGCAACGTCGATCGGCGCTGCTCGCGCCCGGGCGCCAAGGTCGTCGTCACCGTGCCCGGCGGCCCGCGCTCGGCGTTCGACAAGCACATCGGCCACTTCCGGCACTTCACCGGCCCGACGCTGCACCAGGTGCTCACCGACGCCGGGCTCGACGTCGACCGGGTGCTGCGCACCGGCTTCCCGTTCTTCAACCTCTACAAGCTCGCGGTCATCGCCCGCGGCGAGAAGCTGGTCGCACGACGTGCAGGACCGCACGCCGCGAGCGCCGCCCTCGTCGGCTCGAGAAGGCGGTCACCGCGCGTTCTTCCGCCAGCGGCTTCCAGCTCAACCGCGACGACGCGCGGCTCGGCTGGCAGATGGCCGCGCGTGGCCCACGTGCCGCTGGTCGGAGACCGCGCGTGCTCATCACCCGGACCCCGCTGCGGATCACCCTCGGCGGCGGCGGCACCGACCTGCCGTCGTACTACGAGGAGCACGGCGGCATGGTCGTCTCGGCCGCCATCTCCAAGCACATCTACATCTCGATCAACCGCACCTTCACCGACGACTACTTCCTGAAGTACTCGCCAGCTCGAGCGGGTCGACAAGGCCCGACGAGATCGAGCACCCGATCGTGCGCGAGGTGCTGCGTGCCCACGACGTCGGCCCCGGCGTCGAGATCGTCTCCACCGCCGACATCCCCTCCGGCACCGGTCTCGGCTCGTCGGGCTCGTTCACGGTCGGGCTGCTCAAGGCCGTGCACGCCATGCAGCGCAACCACGTCTCGGCCGCCGACCTCGGCCGGGAGGCCTGCGAGATCGAGATCGACCGGCTCGGCCGGACGGTCGGCAAGCAGGACCAGTACATCGCCGCCTTCGGCGGCATCACCCGCTTCGACTTCAACCCGGACGGCTCGGTCGACGTGCACCCCGCCGCGGCTCTCGCAGCGACACCGTCCACGACCTCGAGCAGCACCTGCTGATGTTCTTCACCGGCTACTCCCGCGCGGCCGACGAGGTGCTGGCCGAGCAGGTGACGAAGTCGCAAGAGCGGCGACCAGGCGATGATCGACAACCTGCACTTCGTCAAGGACCTCGGGCTGCGCAGCCTCGACGGCGCTCGAGCGCGGACGACGTCGACGGGCTTCGCCGACCTGATGCACGAGCACTGGGTGAACAAGAAGAAGCGGTCGAGCTCGATGTCGAACCAGCGCATCGACCACCTCTACGACGTCGGCCGCAACGCCGGCGCCCGCGGCGGCAAGCTGGTCGGCGCCGGCGCGGGCGGGTTCCTGATGTTCTACGCCGAGGACACCCGTCGGGTGCGCGCCGCGATGCGCGACGGAGGGGCTGACCGAGCTGCGGTTCGGCTTCGACCCGGCCGGCAGCACCATGCTCGTCCGGGAGTGAGCACCGCTCCGTGCAGTGCGTGATCCTGGCCGGCGGCCTCGGCACCCGGATGTGGCCGGTCGCCGCAGACGGTCCCCAAGACGCTGCTGCCGGTCGCCGGCCGGCCGTTCGCCGACTGGCAGCTGGACTGGCTGGCCGGCGCCGGTGTGACCTCGGTCGTCTACTGCATCGGCTACCTCGGCGAGCAGGTCCGCGACCACGTCGGCGACGGCGGCGCGCTGGGGCCTCGCGGTCGACTACGTCGACGAGGGGACCGAGCTGCGCGGCACGGCCGGTGCCCTCCGGCTCGCCGCTCGACGCGGGACGTGCTGGACGAGCGGTTCCTCGTCCTCTACGGCGACTCCTGGCTGCAGGTCGACCCGGCCGAGGTCTTCGACGCGGCCCTGCGCGCTCCGGCCTGCCCGCCCTGATGACGGTCTTCGAGAACGACGGTCGGTTCGACGCCAGCAACGTCGTGTACGCCGACGGCGCGCGTCCTGCGCTACGAGAAGGGGCTCGACCCGACGCCGCCGGAGATGCGCTGGATCGACTACGGCCTGTCCGTCCTCGCCCGCGACCTGATCGCCGACCGGGTGCCCGCGGACACCGTCGCCGACCTCGCCCCGCTCTGCCACGGCCCTCGCCGACCGAGGGCGCGCTGGCCGGGTTCCCGGTCGCCGAGCGCTTCTACGAGATCGGCTCCCCGGCCGGGCCTGGCCGAGGTTGCCGCGCTGCTCGAGCGGCGCGACGGGTGACGGCGTCACGGCGCCCGGTGCCCTGCCGCTCCTCGTCGGGCTGGTCACCCAGGCCGTCACCACCTACCTCGTCCTCGTCCTGGCCGGGCGCGCCCTGGGCCCGGTGGGCTTCGCCGCCCTGTCCGGCCTCTACCTCCTGCTGACCAGCATCGCCACCGGACTGTTCCACCCCGCTGGAGCAGGAGGTCACCCGGCGCCGCGGTGTCGAGCGGGCCCACGTCACCTGGGACGTCACCCTGACCCGTCGCGCCGTGGTGCACGGCCTGGTGGCCGCCGCGCTCGCCGTCGCGTGTCCTCCTCGCGGCGTACCCGGCGACGCTGCAGATGCTCGGCGACCAGGGCTGGCTGCTGGTCGCCGCGCTGTGCCTGGCGCTGCCCGGGTACGCCGCCTGGTTCGCGGTCCGCGGTGAGCTGGCCGGGCAGGCACAGCTGACGCGGTACGGCGTCCAGCTCGTGGCTCGACGGCGCGAGCCGCCTCGTCGGTGCGCTCGGGCTGCTCGTGGCGACCGGCCGACGCGACTGATGGCCGGCTTCGGTCTCCTGTTCGGCCTCTCCCCCTGGCTGACCCTCGCCCTGACCCTTCCCGGGTGGCGCCTGCGCCCGTCGGACCGGGCGCCCGTCGACCGGGAGCCGCTGACCCGGCCTCTCGTCCTGCTCGTCGTCAGCGCCCTCGCCGCGCAGCTGCTGATCAACGCCGGCCCGCTCGTCGTCACCCTGCTCGCCGCACCGTCCGAGAGCGGGACCTCGCCGGCGTCTACCTGGCCGTGCTGGTCGTGGTCCGGGTCCCGGTGTTCCTCTTCAGCCGCCGTCCAGCCCGGCTACCTCCGAGCGCTCGTCGGAGCACGTCGGCTCCGGCGGCACGCCAGGCGTTCGTCGCTGCTGCTGCGCCTGGTGCTCGCGGCCGTCGTCGCCACCTCGGCCGTGCTGTGCGTTGCGGCGACCGCCCTCGCCCCGCCGGTCGTGAGCTGGCTCTTCGACTTCGACCAGCAGCTGAGCCGCAGCACCTGCCTGCTGCTCACCGTCTCGGTCGGCCTGTTCCTCGTCGGCGTCGTGCTCGCCCAGGCCCTGCTCGGCCCTCGGCCAGCCACCTGTGGGTCACCACCGGCTGGCTCCTCGGCCTCCTCGGGCTCGCGGTCGGCACGCACGCCTGGGTGACGACATCGTCGCGCGCGCGACCAACGGCCTGCTGGGCGGCGCGGTGGCCGCGGCCGGCCTCCTCGGAGCGATGCTGCTGCGCCGCTTGCACGGCTGGACCGTCACCGCCGATCAGGCGGCCGTGTGATTACCTTTCCCCAGCCGGGCCCCGACATGCACGTGAGATGGAGCCGCCGATGACCCAGCAAGCCACGGCCGATCGCCGGGCCCGGATCATCAGCATCGCGAGGGTCGTCCATCGCCCTTCTCATCTCCTGCATCGTCGCCGTCCTCATCTGGCAGCTGTCGGCATCCGACGAGCCCGAGCTGCCCGACGACATCGTCGGCTACCCGTCGTTCACCGGCTTCGACTACCGCCCCCAGCTCCTGGCGCATCGGTTGGTCATCTGGGTGATCCCCCTGCTGACCGCCTTCCTCTACTGGCTCCTGCGGAGGGTCGGGCCACTGCGCGAGCGCGCAGTGATCAGAGCGGACGCCCCCACCGTCCCCAGCGAGTCCGAGCCCGCCGAGCCGATCCGGAGCTGGCTGCGACTGGGTCGACTCCTGCCTGCGGCCGCGGTGGCGGCGATCGCCTTCCAGTCCGGTGGCACCTCACCGGTACAGGAGCTGGGCTGGACCGCGCTCCTGGTCGCCGTGGGGTACGTCGCGCTCGTCCTGGTCGTCGGCGGGGCACTGACCCTGCGCGGCCTGGACCGCGCTAGTGCCTTCTCGACCGCGAACGCGGTCGCCGCTACCGCCGCCGCGGTCGCGGGCCTGGGCTACTTCGCACGGCACACCGGGGCGGTCGACGCGGCCGCGGCGTACCAGGGCTGGCCCTGGTTCCCGCTGTGGTTCTGGGTCGGAGCCGTGGTCGTCGCCGTCGTCCTGGTCCTCTGGCGCCTTCTCCGCGGTGCCGACCCCGAGGTCGTCGAGCACCGGGTCGTCACCATCCTGGTGTGCTCCGTGTTGGTCGTCCTGCTCGTCGCGAGCGTGGCCGGGCCGGTGCCGAGGATCAACGGCTTCGACGACATGAACACGATCGTCGGTGCCGACCTCTTCACCCGTGGCTACTTCCCGTGGCGCGATGTGCTCTTCACCCACGGCGTCTTCGAGGATGCGCTGCGCACGTCGCTCGGCTTCGCGCTCTTCGGGCACACCGTGTGGGCATCGAACGTCGCCGCGAGCCTGATCTGGGAGCCGGTGCTCTGGGTCGGCTTCTACCTGCTCGCCGTCTGGGCCGCACCTCGCCGCTGGGTCCTGCAGCTCGCGTTCATCGCCGCTGTTCCGTGGGTGAGCGACTGGCTCCCGGTCTCGGTCCGATGGGTCGCGGTCGCCTACATCTTCCTGCTGCTGGGGACTGCGATCCGGCGAGGCACCCGATTGCCAACGGTGTTCCTGACGGTCGCGCTGTTCGCCGGCGCGATCTTGGTGCCCGAGATGTCGTACCAGGTGATCGCCGTGGCCGCGGTGCTCGTGCTCTGCGACCTGACCGAGCGAGAGCCGGGGACGTCGAGGTGGGGTGCGCTCGTGCGCACCCGGGTGTTCGTCGTCACCGGTGCGGCCCTGACTGCCGGCTGGGCCATCTTCCTGCTCTCTTTCGGTGCCCTGGCGGACTGGCTCGAGTACTACCTCGTCTTCGGCCCCGGGCACTCCGCCACCGGCACCTTCGAGCTCAACCACGTGTACAACTGGATGTACGACGAGACCTTCTTCCTCAACGAGATCGGGGTCCTCCTGACGGTCAGCGCGTGCCTCGCAGGGCTCCTGGCCCGTCGGCGGTTCACCCCGCGTCAGTGGGTGCTGTTCAGCAGCGCGATCCTGGCGGGGACGTACGCCGAGAAGGCACTCGCCCGCTTCGACTTCAGCCACATCGGTCAGGTCCTGACCGCATCCGCGCCGCTGTGGATCCTGCTCACCATCGAGGTCGTCGACTGGGCCGACTCGAGGATCTCCGTCTCAGTCGCTCTCGTGAACCGGCAGCCACGCCGCGCCGTGCCGTTGCGCTACCCGACCGCAGCAGCGCTGGTCGTGGTCATGACGTTCGTCGGCCCCTCGGTGACATTGCTGCCGAACACCTTGACACAGGTCGACGCTGCCCCCGGGAACAACAGGACCCTGGTGCCCGACCAGGCGAACCAACCCGACCTGGTGGGCTACTCCGGCCCGGACGGCACCGACGTGGCGATGCTGCCGGAGCTGTCGGAGCTGACCGACACCCTGGCGCAAGGGGGGCTGGTGTACGACTTCACCAACAGCCCGGGCTACTTCACCTACCTCCTGCAGGAGCGGCTGACGAGCCGCTTCTACACCGTGGCCCTGGCACTCACCGGAGTGTCGCAGGAGATGCTCCTGGACGACCTGAAGAAGGCTCAGCCTGCGGTCGTCGTCTTCGACAGTTCGGCCTACGGGATGCCGATGTGGGACGGCCCCCGCAACGAGACCCGCCACTTCGAGATCTCGCCGTACCTCCTGGACGGCTGGACCCCGGTGGTCCTGGCCTACGGGTTCCTGTTCATGGTGCGCAACGACCTGGTGGCGAGCCTTCCGGCGTTGCCGAAGCTCGCCGCACCGGTGCAGACCACGGGCCTGTACTTCACGTCGCCCGCGTGCGACTGGGGGCACGTGCCCGACTACCTGCGCTCCGATCCGACCGGGGAGGGTGTCGATCTCGCCGTCGGTGCGTTCCGCCCCGCCCAGGACATCTCGGTGTCGGGCTGGGTCTATGACTTCGAGGCCCGGCAACCGGCCCAGCGAGCGCTGCTGGTCGCCGGCGACACCGTGGTCACCGAGACCAGGACCTGGACCGACCGACCCGATGTCGCCACCGGGTACAACGACCCCGCGGCCAGCGAGAGCGGGTTCGCCATGTCTGCGCTGACCTTGGAGAAGGGCGCCTCGGCCGTCTACGCCGTGTTTGCCGATGGCCGGGCGCACCCCGTGACTCCGGTTGTCGAGCCGGTGCCGAAGCGCTTGCGGCTGCTTGACGGGAAGTCGATCAGGGTCGATCCGACGCCTGTGGGCGGTCTCAACACCTCCACCGTCCTCGACAAGCGCAGCGCGCCGGTCGAGGTGCCGCCGAGCGTCGACCTTCGGGACTTCGGGCTCGCGACCTTCACCTCCGGGGGCGCGTCGGTCGGCGACACCACGGTCCGGTTGACCGATACCGGCACCAGCACTGGTTCGGTCTCCCGCGACATCGCGTTCTCCGCGGTGGCGTCGACGGGCAGCTCGGTCAGGATCCGCGTCGGAGCCTGCCTCCAGTGGCACGGCTTCGGCCGACAGCTGCTGGTCACCCAGGACGGCGGCAACCCCATCACCCGGATCCGGCTCTCCGGCGTCAAGTCCGACTGAGGCCCTTCCGGGTCGGAGAGCGGGTCAGCCCTCGGCGCCGATCGCCGGAAGCGGCCCGTCCGTGAGCTTGAACAGCACGAGATGTCCGTTGAGGTTGTGGACCAGCCGGCCGACCTGCAGGTTGAGGGCGAACAGCTGCCGGCCGAGCGTGGCCACACCCTCGCACTGGAACGAGCCGTAGTCGTCGAACACCACGACACCGCCGACACTGAGCCGCGGCCACGCCCACTCGAGCGTGTCGCGCGCAGAGTCGTAGACGTCGACGTCGATGTGCACCAGGCGGAACGTGCGATCCTCGATCCGCGCGGCCGTGTCCTCCGGGAACATGCCGATGAGCAGCTCGACGGAGACGCCCACCCGGTCGGCGAGGGCCTGGACCATCGTGGGCGAGGTGTCGGCGTGCTCACCGCCCCGGTACCACGGATCCTCGCTGCCTGCCTTGGCCACACCCTGGAACGTGTCGGCGAGGAACATCCGGGCATCCGGGTCCAGCTGGGCGAGACGCCGCCCGATCACCATGCTGGTGCCCCCACGCCAGACGCCGACCTCGAGCACGTCTCCGGGGACCGCGGCCAGCTGCCCCACCTGCTCCCAGAGCTCGTAGCACTTGTACTGGTCGACGAAGGTCGAACCGTTGACCGCGTCATAGATCTCGCGGAACGCAACGTCGTCGTGCCACGGTGCGTACGTCGAGTTCATCGGGACGACGAGCTCGTGGGAGTAGATCGTCTGCGGGCCCCGCAGACGACCCCACCGCAGGATCCGCTCGAGTCGTCGATCGGTGCGCAACCAGCTCTGCCCGCGCTCTGCTCCCTGCCGGGCCAGATCTGACATCGCCATTCAGTCCCCCAGGTGCTCGATGTCGCGGAAGCCGGTCTTCTTGGCACGGATGCCCCGGTTGGTCAGCCAGGTGAATGCCCAGAGCACGATGCCGAGCAGCAGCAGACCGCCGGCGACCTGGTACTGGATCCAGTCCTCGCGGTCCCGCGCCCACGGCCCGGCGAGGAAGAGGCACGCGACCGCGCCGACGAACGGCACCCAGCCGGGCGCCTTGAACCCGCCCTCGGCGGTCGGGTCGCGGCGCAGCACCACGCAGGCGACGTTGACGACCGAGAAGACGCAGAGCAGCAGCAGCGCGGTGGTGCCCGACAGCGCGCTGATCAGCGACGTGTCGGCGAGGAAGGTGACCGCGATGATCAGGCCGAGCGCGAGGACGGTGGAGAACGCGATGCCGGCGTACGGCGTCCGGCGACCCGGCAGCACCTTGCCGAGCGCGCGGGGCAGCACGTCCTGGTGAGCGAGGCCGTAGAGCAGCCGGCTCGCCATCAGCATGTTGAGCAGGGCCGTGTTGGCGACCGCGATCACGGTCAGGAACGGGAAGATCTTGTCGATCGGGAGGCCGGGTGCACCGGTCGAGACGACGGTGAGCAGCACCTTGCCCTCGTCGGCGACGACGGACTCGATCTGGCCCTCGGGGATCACCGCGATCACCGAGATCGCGACCAGGACGTAGAAGACGACCGCGATGCCGAGGCCGGTGAGCATCACCTTCGGGAAGATCTTCTCCGGCTCCTGGGTCTCCTCGACCATGTTGACGGAGTCCTCGAAGCCGACCATCGCGAAGAACGCGATCGCGGTCGCGACGGTCACGGCGAGGAAGATGCCGCGGTCGGAGCCGGAGCTGAAGACCACGATCCGGCCCATGTCGGCGTCACCCTTGGCCATCACCCAGAAGCCGATCAGGATCACGATGACGAGCGCGGCCATCTCGATCAGCGTGAGGACGACGTTGAACTTCACGCTCTCGCCGACCCCGCGCAGGTTGATCAGCGCGAGCAGCACCATGAACGCCATCGCGACGACGGTGACCGCCGTGTTGCCCTGAGGCACGTGCCAGCCGAGGCCGTCGAAGCCGGCCAGCAGGTTGGTGGCCAGGAGGTTGGACGACGTCGAGGCGCTGGTGATGCCGGAGCAGATCACCGCGAACGCGACCAGGAACGTGACGAAGTGGATGCCGAACGCCTTGTGCGTGTAGAGCGCGGCGCCGGCGGCCTGGGGGTACTTCGTCACCAGCTCGAGGTAGGAGAACGCGGTCAGCGTGGCCACCGCGAACGCGACCAGGAACGGCACCCACACGATGCCGCCGACCTCGAGGGCCATCTCGCCGGTCACGGCGTAGATGCCGGCGCCGAGGATGTCTCCGACGATGAAGAGCAGCAGCAGCCTGGGACCGAGGACGCGTTTGAGGTCCGGAGTCGGGCCGTTGACGTCGACGGGTTCCGCGCTCTGGGTCGTCATGGGTTCACCCTGCCCCACGCCCAGCCGACCTAACCAGCCTTGCGGGGAGGTCATACGGAGGGAGTAAGGGGACACACCATCCGCATGACGTCCTGGAGAGGTGGACCGGTCAGGCGGCTCGCTGCGTCCAACCGCGCTCGCGCAGTGCTTGCTCGATCTGGGCGAAGAAGTCGTCGGGCTGAAGCCGGAGACCGAGCAACGGCAGTCGCAGGACCGTGTCGCCCGCGAGGGCGACGGCGTTCTGACGCAGGGCGTCGCCCACCACGTTCTCCACCCACGCGTGATGGATGCCGTCGACCTCGACCACCAGCCGGAAGTCCGGCCAGTAGAGGTCGAGGAAGTAGCGGTTGCGGTCGTCCTTGCGCAGCGTCTGCCGAGAAGGAGGTGGCAGCCCGCGTCGCCGGAGCTCGCGAGCGACATCGATCTCGCCGAGCGCCCTGGCGCCGTCGAGCAGCTCGTTGACGACCTCGCTCAGGAGCAGACGCCGCTTGTCACGCCGCACGCGGAGCATCTCGAGGCCAAGATCCTCCGGACGCACCAGGCCCTGCTGAACCGTGACGGTCAGGACGTAAACCGCCTCCCGATCGGTGCGTGCCCAGAGGCCGGCTCGCACGGCGGCAGTTGCCGGGCCGGTCCGTGGGATCCCTGATGACGCGATGTCGGCGGCGTCCCACCGTCGCGTCTGACGGATGTTGAAGCGTCGGTTGCGGCGGATCCGCGCGCCCCGTGGCACAGAGACCCGCACCGAAGGCAGCTCGTAGCGCTCGAGGCCGGCCGCGATCAGCGCGGACCCACCGTCCAAGCAGGCCCTCGGGCCCCCTTGGAAGACCGCCGCCCAGCGCTCACCGGGCGCGGCGAGGTCACTGTTGTTGAGCTGGACGGACTGGTCTCCGATCAGCTGCCACCGCTGGGCTCGGACCTGGCCGCGGACCTCCCATCGCGTGATGCCCAAGCCGTAGAGCTGCGGTCGGGAGAGCACGCCACCCTGGTGGTCGGCGCGTGCTCTGGCAGCAGCGAAACGACTGTCGTCGTACGAAGGTCC
This sequence comes from uncultured Actinomycetota bacterium, assembly GCA_963696245.1. Taxonomy (GTDB): domain Bacteria; phylum Actinomycetota; class Actinomycetes; order Propionibacteriales; family Nocardioidaceae; genus Nocardioides. The sequence continues at coordinate 33,092 of CAVOJM010000003.1, read as the reverse complement.
TCGTGGCATGGAGCGACGATGGCCCCGGCGAGCACCGGTCGGAGCGCCGTCGCCGCTCCCCTGTGCACAACGCTGTCCGAGTCGGTCCCTGTGAACTGATCGTGGTCCCTGCCAGGACGTCATACAGGCGGAGCAAGGGGACACACCATCCGTATGACGTCCCCGCGCCGCCCCGGGCCGCCCGGGACGTCAGCCGAAGAAGACCTGCGCCTCGGCGTACTCCTTGTCGCTGACCAGCTTGAGCTGGCCGGTGCCCTCGATGAGCGGGACCCGCACGATGTCGGTGCCGCGCAGCGCCATCATCGTGCCGAAGTCGCCGTCGGCGACCGCGTCGATCGCCTGCAGGCCGAAGCGCGTGGCCAGCCAGCGGTCGAACGCCGTGGGCGTGCCGCCGCGCTGGATGTGGCCGAGCACGACCGCGCGGGCCTCCTTGCCGGTGCGCTTCTCGATCTCCTGCGCGAACCGGTCGCCGATGCCGCCGAGACGGACGTGGCCGAAGTCGTCGACGTCGCCGGAGACCAGCGTCATGTCGCCGCCGTCCTTCGGCAGCGCACCCTCGGAGACCACCAGGATCGGGGCGTAGCGCGACTCGAAGCGGCTCTCGATCAGCGCGCAGACCTCGTTGATGTCGAACGGCTTCTCGGGGATCAGCACGATGTTGGCGCCGCCGGCGATGCCGCTGTGCAGCGCGATCCAGCCGGCGTGACGGCCCATCACCTCGACGACCAGGACCCGGTGGTGGGACTCGGCCGTGGTGTGCAGCCGGTCGATGGCCTCGGTCGCGATGTTGACCGCGGTGTCGAAGCCGAAGGTGAAGTCGGTGCCGGACAGGTCGTTGTCGATCGTCTTGGGTACGCCGACGACGTTGACGCCGAGGTCGGCGAGCTTGGTGGCGACACCGAGGGTGTCCTCGCCGCCGATCGCCACGAGGGCGTCGACGCCGTCGCTCGCGAGGTTCTCCTTGATCCGCTCCACGCCGTTGTCCAGCTTGAACGGGTTGGTGCGCGAGGAGCCGAGGATGGTGCCGCCGCGCGGCAGGATGCCGCGGCACTGCTCGATGCCGAGCTCCATCGTCACGCCCTCGAGCGGACCTCGCCAGCCGTCGCGGTAGCCGACGAACTCGAAGCCGTGCTGCCTGACTCCCTTGCGCACCACCGCTCGGATGACGGCGTTCAGTCCGGGGCAGTCCCCGCCTCCGGTGAGCACTCCGATGCGCATGCCGCCAGTCTGGCGGGTCGGCGACGTCGACTTCTAGTGCTGGGGCTGGCCGATCTCGTCCATCAGCTCGCGGAACCACGACACGGTCGGGTCGAACGCCTTGCCGCCCTTGATCCGGGAGAACTCGATGACCCGCAGAGCGTCACCGGCCTCCTCGTCCTGGCCGACGACGCCGCTCTCGCCGCGGAGCGCGGCCTCGGCCGCGAGGTCGGCGCAGGCGCGGATCAGGGCCAGGTCCTCGTCGTTGGCGGCGGCGGAGCGGGCGAAGTAGCCGCTCTTCTGCACCATCGTCTTCTCGGCACCGACCATGCCGGCGAACTGCTTGGCGAACCACGAGCCCGGGTTGATCGTGTCGAGCTTGACGTGGCCGAACGCGTCCCGCTTGGGCTCCTCGCCGCGGGCGAGCATCTCCTCGACGATCGTCGAGACGCCCGCGCCCTCGGAGAGGAACACGTTGACGCAGCCGGTCTCGTCCATGATCGCCTTGAGCCGCTCGGCCTCGGCCTCGATGTCGAAGCCGAGCTCGGGCACGTAGACGCCGTGGAGCTCCCAGGACCGCCGGGTGTTGTCGCCGAAGCCGGCGAACTCCTGGGTGTCGAGCCACTCGCGGTACTTCACCGCGGTCGCGGCCGTCAGCCACCCGCAGTTGCGGCCCATGACCTCGTGGACGATCAGCATCCGCGGGTTGGAGGAGTGCTCGGCGACGACGTTGCGGGCGAACAGCGCGCCCTGCTCGGCGGCGGTCCACGCGCCCAGCGACTGCTTGATCGGCACGACGTCGTTGTCGATCGTCTTCGGCAGGCCGACGACGGTGAGCTCGTAGCCGTTCTCGTGGAGGTACGCCGCGAGGTCGGCCGCCGTGGTGTTCGTGTCGTCACCGCCGATCGTGTGCAGCACGTCGACGCCGTCCCGGGTCAGCTGCTCGGCCGCGACGTGGAGCGGGTCCTGCCCCTCCGCGACCAGCCCGCGCTTGACGCAGTCCTTGACGTTGGTGAGCTTCACCCGGCTGTTGCCGATCGGGCTGCCGCCGAACCCGTGGAGCAGGTGGGCCCGATCGCGCACCTCGGGCGTGACCGTGACGTGCTTGCCGCCGAGGAGACCGGCGTACCCGTCCAGGTAGGCGATGATCTCGATCTCGGGCTCGAGCTCGGTGTAGCGCTCGATCAGGGCACCGACGGCCGAGGACAGGCAGGGGGCGAGGCCACCGGCGGTGAGGAGGGCGACGCGACGGACGGTCATGATCGGCACTTTCGGAACGGGGTTGAGTCTCTTGGAGACTAAAGTACCTCGACCGCTGCCTGATTGGTGACTCGTTGCGCGGCTTGCGGCATCACCCGGCCGAGCTGGACGGCGAGCAGCGCGCCGACCAGGGCGAGCGCGGTCAGCGCCAGCCACAGCGGCGACTCGCCGCTGTCGAGCAGCCACGCGAACGTGACCGGGGCGATCGAGCCCGAGATCGTCCAGGCCAGCTGGATCAGCGACAAGTAGCGCCCGCGCAGGTGCTCCGGCGCGGCCTCGGCGGCCAGCGCGCCGAGCACCGGACCGCCGAGCAGCTCGCCGCCGGTGAAGACGAACGATCCGAGCAGCACCACCACGGTCGCGAGCACGACCGAGAAGGCGGTCGCACCGAGGATCACGACGAACGACGCGGCGAAGACCAGGTTGGTCAGCACCAGCACCCGCCAGCGGCGGTGACCGGTGAGCCCGCGCACGACGAGGCCCTGGCCGAAGCCGATGATCACGGTGTTGATCGTGAAGATCGCACCGGTCACCCAGCCGGGCAGGCCGAGGACGGTGACGGCGTAGACCGGCATCGCGAAGTTGAGCACCATCATCGCGGTCGAGTAGACGAACTGGACCGCCCAGAGCAGCCGGTAGGGCCGGTCGCGCAGCACCGTCGACCAGGCGCGTTCCGGCGCGCGGTGACCGGTCGGCCTGGTCGCCGGCACGGCGAGCAGCAGCACGAAGGCGACGGCGTACGAGACCGCGTTGACGAGCACGACCGCGAGGTACGCCGAGTCCGTGCCGATCGTGATCGCGACACCGGAGAGCAGGCCACCGACCGCGAAGCCGACGTTGCGGAGCGCGCCGAGGAAGCCGAACCACTTCTCCCGCTCCCCCGGCTGCGAGATCGCCGCGACGATGTTGCCGTAGGAGCCCCAGAAGGCGGTGCGACCGACGGCGACGACGATCGTCCACAGCGTCAGACCGACGAACGAGTCGGTGAACAGGTAGGCGAGGAAGCCGACGCCCTGGAGCAGGTTGCCGGCGAGCAGCACCGGCTTGGCGCCGTACTTGTCGACGACGCCGCCGAGCAACGGACCGACCGGGATCGCAACGGCCGAGGCGACCGAGATCGCGGCGCCGATCTGCACCAGGCTCAGGTCGGTGGTGACCAGGAAGTAGAGCATCGAGACCGGCATGAAGACGCCGCTGCCGATGGCGTCGATGGCGATCGCGGTGACGAACCGGCGGTGGTGGCCGAGCGAGGGGAAGCCGAGCCTGTCGGTGAGGCGATCGAGCACCCGGACATCCTCCGACTTCAACCGGGCTTGAAGGCAAATCGTTGTCGCTAGTCTCGGCGGCATGACGTTCTCGATCGTGGCCCGATCCGCCGACGGAGAGTCGTGGGGCGTGGCCGTGGCCTCCAAGTTCCTGGCCGTCGGCTCGCCCGTGCCGGCCGCCGTGGCCGGGGTCGGCGCGATCGCCACCCAGGCCGACGCCAACGTGGCCTACAAGGGCCAGGCGCTCGCGCATCTCGACGACGGCGCGACCGCGTCGGTCGCGCTGCAGCGCCTGCTCGAGGACGACGAGGGCCGCGACCACCGCCAGGTCGGCATCGTCGACGTCGACGGCAACGCCGCCAGCCACACCGGGCCAGGCGTGCCTCGACTGGGCCGGCAGCCTCACCGGCGACGGCTACGCGATCCAGGGCAACATCCTCACCGGCTCCGAGGTGGTCGAGGCGATGGAGGCGGCCTGGCTGGCCTCGCCCGAGGACGCGCCGCTGGAGCGGCGCCTGCTTCGAGGCGCTGGCCGCCGGCGACGCGGCCGGTGGCGACTCGCGCGGTCGGCAGTCGGCGGCGATCCTGGTGGTCCAGGACGAGGCGGGCTACGACGGCCACGACGACATCGCGGTCGACCTCCGCGTCGACGACCACCCCGAGCCGATCGGCGAGCTGGCTCGGCTGCTCGACCCTCAGCGAGCTCTACCTGACCGCCTCGACCGAGGACGAGCAGGTGCCGATCACCCCCGACCTCGAGGCCGAGCTCGAGGAGCTCGCGCAGGCCGCCGGTGCGCGCGACTTCGCGGCCTGGGTCGGCACCGAGAACTACGAGATGCGGGTCGCCTCCGACTTCTCGTGGATCGACGTCCGGGTCCTCGAGATCATCCGGGCGACGAAGGCATGAGCGTCCTCGCGATCGACGCCGGCACCACCGGCGTGACCGCCCTGGTCGTCGAGCACGACGGCCGGATCGCGGTGAAGGGCTACCAGGAGTTCGCGCAGCACTTCCCCCAGCCCGGCTGGGTCGAGCACGCGCCCGAGGAGATCTGGCAGGCCGCACTGGAGGCGACGCGCCAGGTGCTCGCGTCGTACGACGGCACGAAGCTGCAGGCGGTCGGCATCACCAACCAGCGCGAGACCGTGATGCTCTGGGACCGCGAGACCCTCGGGTCGCCGCGCCGGGCGATCGTGTGGCAGGACCGGCGTACCGCCGACCTCTGCACGCGGCTGCGCGACGAGGGCCACGAGGACCGGGTCCGCGAGCTCACCGGGCTGCGGCTCGACCCCTACTTCTCCGGCACCAAGCTGATGTGGCTCAAGGAGAACGAGCCGCACACGTGGGCGCTGGTCGAGTCGGGCCGCTACGCGGTCGGCACCGTCGACTCCTACCTGATCGCGCGGATGACCCGCGGCACCTGGCACGCGACCGACGTCTCGAACGCCTCGCGCACGCTGCTCTTCGACCTCGAGGCCGGCGACTGGTCCGACGAGCTGTGCTCGCTCTTCGGTGTCCCCCGCGACGCGCTGCCCGAGCTGGTCCCGAGCTGGGGCGAGATCGCGCGCACCGACGCCCGCTCGTTCCTCGGCCTGTCGATCCCGATCGCCGGTGTCGCCGGCGACCAGCAGTCGGCGCTCTTCGGGCAGACCTGCTTCGACGAGGGCGACTCCAAGTGCACCTACGGCACCGGGTCGTTCATCCTGACCAACACCGGGTCGACGGTGCAGCGTTCGGACGCCGGCCTGCTGGCGACCGCGGCCTGGCGCTCGCCGGACGGCGAGCTGACCTACGCCAGCGAGGGCTCGATCTTCGTGACCGGCGCGGCCGTGCAGTGGCTGCGCGACGGGCTGCAGATCGTCGGCTCGGCCACCGAGACCGAGGCGATCGCACGGGCCGTCGCCGACAGCGAGGGCGTCGTCTTCGTGCCGGCGCTGACCGGGCTGGGCGCTCCGCACTGGGACCCGCACGCGCGCGGCCTGATCATCGGTCTGACCCGGGGCACCACCCGCGGGCACATCGTCCGGGCCACCCTCGAGGCGATCGCCTTCGAGGTGCGCGACGTGCTCGACACGATGCCCGGCCTGTCGTCGCTGCGCGTGGACGGCGGGGCCGCCGCCAACGACCTGCTCTGCCAGATCCAGGCCGACCAGATCGGCGTACCCGTCGAGCGCCCGACCGCCGTCGAGACCACCGGCCTCGGTGCGGCCTTCCTCGCCGGTCTCGGCACCGGCGTGTGGGAGTCCACCGACGACCTGCGCAACACCTGGTCGCTCGACCGCCGGTTCGAGCCCTCCTCCGACCGGTCCTCCGCCGACGCCTCGCACGCCCGCTGGATGAACGCGGTCGAGCGGTCGAAGGGCTGGGCGGAGTAGGCCGTCGTCGGGGTAGTCACGGACGTTTTGGCGGTAATTTGCGCTCTCGAGCCACCAAAACGTCCGTGACTACCCCGACAACCGGTCGACGGCGGCCTGGGCCGCATCGCGAGCGCGGGCGGCCTCCTCGACGACGGACTCGGCCTCGGTGCGGGCGTCCTCGGACTCGCTGAGCTCGTCGTCGGTCTCCTCGGCCTGCGACTCCAGGGCCGCGATCTTGCCGCGCAGCTCGTCGATCTCGGCCTGGAGCTGGAGACCGAGTGCCTCGAGGCGCTCGACGTCGGCGACGGTCTCGTCGTACGCCGCGGTCGCCTCCGCGAGCTCCTCCTCGGCCGCCTCGAGCTGCTCGGTCGCGGCGGCGAGCGCCTTCTCGTCGGCCTCGGGGTCGGGCACGACGTGCAGGTCCGGGCGGGCCGGCGGCTCCTCCTCACGGGCGGTCGCCGCGAAGCCGAGGGCAGCGGGGAGGGCGACCGACGACGCGACGTCGGCCGGGTCCAGGCCCGTCGTCGCCAGCGCCGCGATCAACAACCCGCTGCGCACCGCGAGCGCGCACTGCTCGTCGACCATCGCGGCGGTCAGCGTGCCCTCGACCTGGTCGGCGACCGCGTCGGTGACCTTGATGCCGGCATCACGGGCGGTACGCCGCGCCTGGGTGGTGACCGCCGCCGTCAGCTGGCGCCGCTGGCGGGTCAGCGCGCGCAGCTCGTCGGCCGACATCGACTCCTGGGCCGCACGCAGCGCCTCCCCCACGGTCAGGATCTGCTCGACCTGCTCGGTCTCGCGGCGCACCAGCAGGTTGACCACCCACGCCGCGGTCGACGGCTTCTTCAGCGCCTTCACCGGTGCGGCCAGCGGCGTGCCCTTGAGCTCCTTGGCGCGAGCGTCGCGAGCCGGGGTGAACTCGGGCAGGGTCAGCCCGTAGAGCTCGTCGGCGATCGCGAGCAGCTCGTCGGAGTCCGAAGCCATGACGGCCACCCTAGGGGCGTCCGGCTTCCTCCCAGGCGAGGTGTCCCGCCCACATCCGGTCGAAGAGCGCTTCGAGGTCCACGTCGTCGATGCCGTCGAGGGACAGGCCGAGGTCGACCAGGGCCGCACGCCAGGTCGCGAAGTCGGACAGCACCGTCTTGGTGCCGCCGCGCGTGCGCAGGCAGCCCCGGACAGTGTCGACGCCTTTCGCGTCGACCCGCTGGACGACCATCAGCCCGGTGAACGGACCAGGGGGCGTGGACAGGTTGGCGTGGGCTGCCTCGACCTCGTCGGGCCCGATCGGCGCCGACGTGACGGCGATGCCGGTGAAGGTGCCGACCGGGTCGTGCAGGAACGTCCAACCGTCAGCGCGCACGTCCTCGAGCCGGTACGTCGCATCACCCTGCTGGTAGGTCCCGTCGACCAGCGGCAGCGGGTCGTGGAAGCCGTCGCCGAGCCCGACGTCGAACCACCAGTCGCCGCCCGGGTTGGCCGAGGTCGGCAGCCCGGACACGACGAGCACGAGGTGGTTGAGGTTCGAGGTCGCCAGCTCCTCGGGATTGGTCCACACCTGGCCGTGCCGCCGCGACACGTCGTACCCGAGGTCGCGCAGCACGAGCTCGACCGCGCCGTTCTGGTGGAAGCAGTAGCCCGCGCGTCCGACCTCGCTGACCCGGCGCAGGCAGTCGGAGCCGTCCACCGACGGTGGCCGACCGAGCATGATCGAGAGGTTCTCGTAGGGCACCTGCTCGAGGTGGCGGTGGTGGATCTCCACCAGTGCCTCGAGCGTCGGCTCGGCGGGGCGCTCGAGCCCGAGCCGAGCCAGGTAGGAGTCGACGGCGCTCATGGCCGGACCCAGCGTCCGCGCCGGTGCACCAGCGGCTCGTCGTCGTCCCCGAGGTGGACCTCGTCGACCACGCAGGTGACCAGTGACGACCAGCCGACGGTCGTGACCGACTCGACGTGTACGCCGGCCCAGGTCGGCGCATCGGCCAGCCGCGGCCCCCACGCGGTGTCCTCGAAGACACCGGCGCGGAAGGGGCCGCCGGGCGAGGGCGCGGTGCCGGCGAACACCTCGGCCAGGTCGCGGTGCGGCCACGACAGCAGCGCGACGACCGCGCGGCCGGTGCGGTCGAGCACGTCGGCCAGGTCGCTGTCGGGGTCGACCAGCGCGAGCAGCCGGGCCGGCTCGCCGTTGGCGACCATCAGCGAGGTGACGGTCAGCCCGGCGCGACCCTCCGAGTCGCCGGCGGTCCACAGCGACACCGCACCACCGAGGCGGCCGCGCAGCCGGCGTACGGGATCCGGGTCGGGATCCGCGAACGGGTGGCTCGCGTGGATCGTCAAGACGCGAGCTTGGGCTCGTCCGGCTCGTCGGAGCCGCCGTCGTTGTCGGCAGCCTTCTCAGCAGCCTTCTCAGCAGCCTTGGAGAGCTCCTTGGCGCGGGTGGCGTACATGTCGACGTACTCCTGGTCGGAGAGCCGCATGATCTCGTACATGATCTCGTCGGTGATCGAGCGCAGGATGTAGCGGTCGTTCTCCATGCCCTCGTAGCGCGAGAAGTCGAGCGGCTTGCCGAAGCGCACCATCGGGCGGGTGATCCGGCCGAAGGTCTTGCCGGGCGGCGCGACCACGTCGGTGCCGACCACGGCGACCGGGATCACCGGGACCTTCGACTCCAGCGCGAGGCGCGCGACGCCGACCTTGCCGCGGTAGAGCCGACCGTCGTGCGAGCGGGTGCCCTCGGGGTAGATGCCGAAGAGCTCGCCGTCGTCGAGCAGGCGCTTCGCGGAGATGATCGCGCCCTCGGACGCGTTGCCGCCGGAACGGTCGATCGGGACCTGGCCGGAGCCCGCGAAGAACGTCTTCTGCAGCCAGCCCTTGATGCCGGGTGCGGTGAAGTACTCCGCCTTCGCCACGAAGGTGACCCGGCGCGGCAGCGTGAGCGGCATGAAGAGCCAGTCGGCGTACGAGAGGTGGTTGCTGGCGAGGATCGCCGGCCCGTCGAGCGGGACGTTCTCCGCACCCGAGACGCGCGGGCGGAAGACCAGCTTCAGCCACGGCCCGAGGGCGATCCACTTCAGGAACCAGTAGAACACCGCTACCTCCGCAATCCCCTCGCCCCGGACGACTGTCCTGGCGCGCAGCCTAGACCGTCGCGGACCAGTTCCGTAGACCCCGGTCAACGGGTGGCCGCGTGGTGCACAATCCGGGCATGACGATCCATCCCCTCGCCTCGCCGTACTCCCGCCCGGCCCAGCCGGAGCTCACCGGCGGCCGCAAGATCGGCGTCCTGCTGAGCCACGGTTTCACCGGCCAGCCGGCCTCGATGACGCCGTGGGCGGAGTCGCTGGCCGCGAAGGGGTACGCCGTCGAGCTGCCGCGCCTGCCCGGCCACGGCACCACCTGGCAGGAGATGAACACGACCCGCTGGGAGGACTGGTACGCCGAGATCACGGCCGCCTTCGAGAAGCTGGTCGCCGAGAACGACGCGGTCGTCGTCGGCGGGCTCTCGATGGGTGGCGCGCTCGTGCTGCGGCTCGCGGAGGACAACCCGGACCGGGTCGCCGGCGTGATGGTGGTCAACCCCGCGATCGCGACCAAGCGCTTCGACGTCAAGCTGCTGCCGCTGCTCAAGCACCTGGTGCCGTCGTTCCCCGGGATCGCCAACGACATCAAGAAGCCCGGCGTCGAGGAGCACGGCTACACCAAGACGCCGCTCAAGGCCGCCCACTCGATGATGCAGGCATGGCCGAAGGTCGCGGCCGACCTGCCGAAGATCACCGCGCCGGTCATCTACTTCCGCTCGACCGAGGACCACGTCGTCGACGAGAAGACGCAGCCGCTGATCACGAGCAACATCTCCTCGCGCGACGTCACCGTCGTACGCCTCGAGAACAGCTACCACGTCGCGACCCTCGACAACGACGCGCCGCAGATCTTCGAGGAGTCCGCCGCGTTCGTGGCCCGGGTGACGCAGGCCGATTGACCCCCGGGGCTTAGGCTCGACCCGTGCAGCCGCAGAACGACGACGATGCCTGGCGCGCGATCATCGAGAACTACGGCGACCGCGCCGAGGTCGACGAACCACCGATCGCGCCGCCGGAGTCGCCGGCGCCCGTGGACCCGTCCGCGCCGTTCGGCGGCCGCTTCGGTGTGCTCCCCGGTCCGGCCGCGCCCGAGGAGGATGACGACCCGTTCGTGGCCGCCGAGGAGGAGGGCTACGAGCCGCCGCCTCCGCCACCGGTGCCGAGGACCACGCCCGACCGACTGCTCGCCTGGATCGGCATCTTCGGCTCCCCCGCGGTGCTCCTGGCCTCGCTGATCCTGCAGATCAGCCTGCCGTCGATCATCGGCTACGCGCTGATCATCGGTTTCGTGGGCGGCTTCGTCTACCTGGTCGCCAAGATGCCCCGCGAACCGCGCGACCCCTGGGACGACGGCGCGCAGATATAACGATTCCGGTGGCGCTGACAGCCCCGTTAGGGTGCAGTCGTGAGCGCCAACGAGACCGTCGAGATCACCGGCCACCTGATGGACCACGGGATCCTGTCCCGGGTCCTCGACGACATCCGTGAGTACGGCGGCGACTACACGATCGACCGCTTCGACGTGGGCCGCGAGACCGACGACCCGTCGCACGCACTGATCACGGTCACGACCGAGGACGGCGAGTCGCTGCAGCGGCTGCTGATGCGGCTGCAGACCCGCGGCGTCAACCAGGTCGTTCCGGGTGAGGCCGAGGTCGCCGTGGCCGACCGTGACGGCGTCTTCCCCGACCACTTCTACTCGACCACCAACCTCGAGACCCGGGTCCGGGTCGAGGGCGTGTGGCTGGAGGTCGGCAACCCTGAGATGGACTGCGGGCTGATCCTCGAGCGCGACGCCGACGGCAAGCCGGTCCGCGCCTACACGCTGCCGATGTCCGACGTACGCACCGGGATGCTCGTGATCACCGGTGCCTCCGGCATCAAGGTGACCGTCCCGACCCCGGACAAGACCGCCGGGGCGTTCGGGTTCATGGAGTCCGAGGTGTCCTCCGAGAAGCCGCAGGCGGTGCTGGTCCGCCAGGTCGCCGACGGGATGCGCGAGGCCAAGGCCGAAGGCAAGAAGGTGCTCTGGGTCGGCGGACCAGGGGTCGTGCACACCGGCGCCGCCCCGGCGATGGTCGCGATGGTCGACGCCGGCTACGTCGACGTGCTGTTCGCCGGCAACGCGCTGGCCACCCACGACATCGAGTCGGCGCTCTACGGCACCAGCCTCGGCATCGACCTGGCCATGGGCCGCGGTGTCGAGCACGGCCACGAGCACCACATCCGCGCGATCAACGCGATCCGCAAGGAAGGCTCGATCCGCGCAGCCGTCGACAGCGGAGTCCTGACCAGCGGGATCATGCACGCGCTGGTGACCCGCGACAAGCAGTTCGTGCTCGTCGGCTCGGTCCGCGACGACGGGCCGCTGCCGGACGTCTACACCGACGTGATCGACGGCCAGCGCGCGATGCGCGCCGAGATCGACGGCGTCGGCTTCTGCCTGATGGTCGCGACCATGCTCCACTCGGTGGCGACCGGGAACATCCTGCCGGCGTCGATCCCGCTCGTCTGCGTCGACATCAACCCGGCGACGGTCACCAAGCTCGCCGACCGCGGGTCCTCACAGGCCCGCGGCATCGTCACCGATGTCGGGCTGTTTCTCGAGCAGCTCGCAGTCGAGCTCGTGCCCGAGTACCGGCGCTCTTGAACCGCTGACGCGCCAGGTCCGCAGCGCCGATCGCCCCGGCCTCCGGGCCGAGCGCGGCGCGGACCAGCGGCGGCACGGTGCGGTACGGCGCACCCACGAGCGACTCGCGCAGCGCCTTGCGTGCGGGCGCGAGGAGCAGGTCGCCGGCGGCCGAGACCCCGCCGCCGATCACCACGATCTCCGGGTCGAAGGATGCCACCAGGTTGGCCACGCCGACCCCGAGCCAGGTCCCGACATCCTCGAACGCCGCCAGCGCGACCGGGTCGCCCGCCTCCGCGGCCGCGGTGATCGCCGGCCCGGCCAGGTCCTCGACGCCCTGGTCGCGGACGTAGCGGGTGAGGGCGTTGCCGCTGCAGTACTGCTCCCAGCAGCCCGTGCCGCCACACTCGCACGACCGCCCGCCGGGCACGACCTGGTTGTGGCCGAACTCCCCCGCCATCCCGTTGTAGCCGCGGATCACCTCGCCGTCGAGGATCAGCGCGCCACCGATGCCCGTGCCGAGCGTGACCACGACGGCGCTCTCGGCGTCGCCGACCGCGCCGTAGGTCAGCTCCGCGCGGGCCGCGCAGTTGGCGTCGTTGTCGAGCACCACCGGGGCGCTCCACCGCTCCGCGAGCCGGGCCCGCACGCCCTCGTCGCGCCAGGGCAGGTGCGGCGCGAACCGGACCCGCTCCCCCTGCGCGTCGACGAAGCCGGCCGCCGCGATGCCGATCGCGCCGACGCGTCGTACGCCGGCGATCTCCTCGACCGCCTCGGTCAGCGCGTCCTCGACCAGGCTCGCCTCGACCCGGCGCCCGGGCGTCGTGCGGGTGGCGGTCCGGACGACCCGGCCGGTCGACGAGACGGCCGTGGCGAGGACCTTGGTCCCGCCGATGTCGACACCGATGAAGAGGGGCACCGGGCTATTCGATCAGACGGACCGGGTCTCCGCTGACGTACGCCGTCCAGGTGGTCGTGTCGTTGACGTCCGCGCCTCCGCCGAAGGTGACGTTGAGCCGGAACCAGCAGCCGCCCGTGCCGTTGAAGTGGCAGGTGTAGGTCGAAGGGATCGGCACGGCGACCGTCTCGGCCTTGCCGTTCCACGATGCGAGTCGATGCCGATGCGAGCAGGTCGGCAGGTCTCAGGGGCTGGAAGCCGGTCGCCTTGCAGTTCGTCAACGAGATCCCGGAGTCTCGTCGGCGGCAGCACCGTGAGCGAGCCGCTCGACGCCGCGTCGCCGATGTCGAAGAACTTGAAGACCAGCGTCTGCCCTGCGGCGGCGGGCATCAACCGGATCAGGTTGAAGGTCTGCGACGCGCCGGTCGCGTTCGCGTAGATCGACATCTTGCCCAGCGCCGAGACCGAGATCGCGCCGCGCCGGGATCCCGCGCCGTACGCCACGCACCGAGAAGCGGTTGCTGCCGCCGCCCTTGACCGACGTGTCGTCGCCGGTCTGGGTGTACATCGCGAAGCTGCTCAGGTCGCCGGGCGGCGGTAGCTCGCCGGCATGCGTCGCAGTCCGCAGCTGGTCAGCGTCGGACCCTCCCAGCGCGACGTTGGTGCGCACCTGGAGGTAGTAGTCACCGGCCTGGGTCGGGGTGAAGGTGCAGAGCGTCACCCACTGGTGGAAGACGCGAGCCAGCGCCTTGTTGTAGGCCGGGTTGCGTCGGTGCGTCTTCGGGGGCTGCCCTTGGTGATGGACTGCTGAAGCGTCGTCGCGGTCACCGCGCTGGAGGTGTAGCCGGGGTACTGCCTGGTGCAGCCGGCTCCGGCGTCGCCGTGCGCGGGTTCTGCGAGTCGGAGGGCTGACCGCAGGCCGAACGTCGTGATCGTCGGCTCCGACGGCCGTGTCCGCCATGTTGTCGCCGGTGCAGAAGGTGTTCGGCGAGGCCGTGGTCTTCAGGTAGCGGCTGTTGGCGTCGGTGGTCGCGTAGTCGTTCCAGTTGTCGCTGGAGAAGGTCCCGGTCGGTGCCGTCTTGCAGTAGTCGTCGGTCGCGACGAACGCCGGGTCGTAGAGCTGCAGCGTGATCGTGTGGTCGACCGCCGCCGGCTGGACCCGGACGAGGTAGAAGTAGCCCATCGGGTCGAACTCGTCGTTCGTGGTCCCCGTGCAGCCGGACATCGCCCGCCGGCACAGTTGCGCGCGGCGTACTGGTCGCCGTTGGCCTTGCGGCACGTTGGGACCGTTGACGTTCATCCAGAACTGGGGTGTGGTGCTGCAGATGGCGTCCGGTCGGGACCGGTCAGCTGGGACGCCACCGGGCGGGGCTCCCGTCGTGCCCCGCGGGCTCGTTGCCGAGGGTGTTGCACGGGCTGCCCATCGGCTGCGGGTCCGGTGTAGTCGGCGACCGCGTACCGGGTGATCGTGGTCTGCCCCAGCCCGATGAACCGGCCGAAGAAGTTGGAGATCGTGCTGCTCACCGTGACGTCGAGCTGGCTCGGCTGGACCCCCGGCTTGACGACCACCGTGCTGCGACCCGGAGTTGGGATAGCCGTTGCGCGCGGAGACGTCGCGAGCCGTCGTCGTCGCCGACGCGATGTCCTGCGGCATGTAGATCACGCCAGCGGTGGCCGCAACGTCGGCCGCCTTCTGGACCCGCTGCGCCTCGGCGTACATCTGGGCGACGTCGACGGTGATCGCGCAGAGCCCGAAGAGCGCCGCCGAGATGAACAGCACGGCGATGACGGCGGCCGCTCCGCGCTCGTCGCGGCCGCGATCGGCTGGTCGGCGGCTCATGCGTGCGGGAACGGGGACGTGGACTTGCAGTTGTCCGGCGGAAGGGGCTCGAACTTCGACACGGCGCGGTCCGAGACGCCGACGGCCCCCGGGAAGAGACCGCTCATCCACTTGTGGGTGGCGTGCAGGTAGACGCCGATCGCGTCGGACTCACCGGCACAGGCGTTGATGGTCGTCGAGGGCCAGGTGCCGCTGACGTAGCTGAAGGCGTCCGCTGTGTCCTTCCACTTGAACATCACGCAGTTCGGACACGCCGAGCAGCTGGTCGGCATCGTCTGTGACGCCGTTCGCGCCGGGATAGCCCTTGTCGTTGGCGCGGTAGATCAGCACGTAGTCGATCGAGTCCTTGGGCATCGACGATCCCGGCGCGCTGGATCGCGTCGGCCGCGAGCTGAGCCAGCGCCGGGGCGCCGGGCGGGGAGCACGGCGCGGAGTCGACCTCGTGCGTGCAGACCCCGGGTCCGGCCGCCACGGCTGCCGTCGTGGTGGCGATCCGCACGCCGACTCGGACCGCGGCGGCGACGGCGATGTTGTCGCGCACCAGCAGCGACAGCTCGACGATGCCGAAGAGCATCGTGATCAGGATCGGCAGCACCAGGGCTGCCTCGACCGCCACCGCACCGCGTTGACCGCGAGCGGCGGGGCGTGCGCGCTTCCCGAGCAGGAGTCTCCCCCGCACCTGCCACCCCTTCCGAGTCGGTCCTCCCGCACGGTAGCGAGCGAATAGACCGGGCGGGGATCAGCCACATGGTCAGACCGATAGCGCGGAAGGGCTACCGGCGAGACAGGTCGGCGGCGCCGATCAGGCCGGCCCGGTTGCCCAGCCGCGCCTTGCGCACCTCGGGGATCGGCCGGAAGCCGCGACCCACGAGCTGGCTCGCGAACGCCGTACGCGTCGGCTCCAGCAGCAGCTCGTCGGCCTCGCTCACGCCACCACCGATGACCACGACGCCGGGATCGAGGATCTCGGTCAGCGACGCGATGCCCTCGCCGAGCCAGCGCCCGAGCTCGGCCAGCTGCTGGATCGCACCCTGGTCGCCCTGCTGGGCGGCCTCGGTGATCAGCGGACCGGTGATCTTGTGCAGCTCTCCCCCGGCGCGGCTGAGCATGCCCTGGGCGATCTGGGCGCCGCTCATCGCGAGCGAGCGGGCCTCGCGCACGAGCGCGGAGCCGCTGGCGTACTGCTCGAAGCAGCCGTGCTTGCCGCAGCCGCAGAGGATGCCGTTGGGTACGACGCGCATGTGGCCGATCTCGGCGCCGACGCCGTTCGCGCCGCGGTAGACCTCGCCGTCGAGCACGAGCCCGCCGCCGACACCGGTGCCGACCGTGACCAGCAACAGGTCCTCGACGTCGTGACCGGCGCCGAAGGTGAACTCACCCCACGCCGCGGCGTTGGCGTCGTTCTCGATCACGACCGGGAGCTCGACACGCTTCTCGAGCTCGCTCTTGAGGTCCTCGTTGCGCCACGCGACGTTGGGTGCGAAGAGCACCACGGCGCGGGCCTTGTCGACGTAGCCCGCCGCGCCCACGCCGACCGACACGATGTCGTGGCGCTCGCGCAGCTCGGTCACGAGGCCGGCGATGGCCTCCTCGATCGCTTCCGCGTCGGTCGCGGGCGACTCGACGCGCAGCTCCTCGACGATCGTGCCGTCCTCGTCGACCACGCCCCCGGCGATCTTGGTGCCACCAACGTCGATCCCGCACGCCAGGCTCATCGGTCTCCCTCCTCAGGTCCGTGAAGATCCTCCCCGTCATCGGCCTCGTCGGGCCAGTCCGCCGCGCCGTCATCGAGATCGATGTGCTCGAAACCTGCGGCGGGACGCGGCTCGGCGGTCGCCGACGCGAGCAGCGTCGACGCAGCCTGGAGGAGCGCGGTGCCCGCGGTCGCGAGCTGCGCGCGGACCTCCGGGCTCAGCTGTCGTACGGCGTGCACGGTGCGGCAGACCGGGCAGTAGGTGCACTCGGCCGCGCCCGTCGCGAGGTGCTCCTCGAAGCCCGTCGCGAACCCCGGCATGCCTCCCGGCAGGTGTGCCGTGTCCTTCGCCCAGTCGGCCAGTGCGCCGAACAGCTTCGCAGCCTCGTCCGCCACCGACCCGACGTCGGGCTCGTCCCGTTCCCCGTTCACGTCATCTCCCAGCCTCGTCCACGGGGTCCTCGACGAACCGCACTTGCAGTTCCCCCTGCTCCACCCGGGCTCCGGCGATGCGGAAGCGTGCCAGCCCGGACGGGAGCGTGAGCAGCCGACGATACGATCCCACGGTGACGACCAGGTCGTCGCCATTGCGGGCCAGATCGACCTCGGCGCGCGACACCAGAGGCAGCGACAGCCGCAGGACGGCACCCGCCTCGCTGCGGCTGATCCGGAACGGACCCTTGCCCTTCGTGGTCGCCAGCGGGTCGGAGTCGGCGTACACCTCACGGGCGAGGTCGGTGAGTGCCTCGACCCCGACCGGCTCGCGGGGGCGGTACGCCGAGCGCCAGATCGGCAGCCCGGCGAAGGACTCCTCGACCCGCTCGAGCACCTCGTCCTGCGCGACCACCCAGCCGGCGCGCCAGTCGTCGGCGCCCTCGGCCGGGAAGACCCGGTTGGCCACCACACCGTCGACCCGGTAGCCGAAGAGCGACAGCGACGTGTAGGAGCGCCGGGCCTCGGCGAGCACGACGTTCTCGGGCGTGAGCACCAGCCGGATGCTGGCGTCCGGGCCGCTGAGCAGGGCCCGGACCTCGTCCAGCTCGGCGTGCAGCCGTTCGATCGCGTCGAAGACGGAGTCCCCCGGCATCGGGACGCCGGCGGCCCGGTTGAGTACCGGGCGCAGGGCCTTGATCACCCGGCGCTCCATCGGGAGCACCCGCTGCATGTACCAGCCGAGCGCCTCGGGCAGCGCGAGCAGCCGCAGCGTCTCGGCGGTGGGTGCGCAGTCGACCACGATCGACGTCCCAGGCGCCCGACAGCGCGTGCAGCCGCAGCTCGAGCAGGGCGAGCACCTCTTCGGCGCCCGGGATGACGGTCAGCTCCTCGGCGGCCACCGGGTCGACGCCGGCCACGTCGAGCACCGAGAGCAGGTAGCGCTGGATGTCGGCCCAGGACTGCTGGAAGCGGAGCTGGGCGTCGACCTGCTGCACGAAGAGCGCCGGCGCCACCTCGGTCGGCTCGGAACCGATCACCCCGGCCGCACACCCGAAGGCGTCCGCGAGCGAGTGCGCGGCGTCCGTGGAGAGCACGAGGGTGCGCTTGCCCTCGGCGGCCGCCAGCGCTGCCGTGCCGGCGGCGACGGTGGACTTCCCGACGCCACCCTTGCCCGTGAAGAGAAGTATCCGCACGCTCAGCCGAGCGACTCGACGCGCTTCTTGAGCCCCTTGAGGGCGGTGTCGATGAGGATCTTCTCGCCCTTGCGCTTGAGCATGCCGATCAGCGGGATCGAGACGTCCAGCGAGAGCTGGTAGGTGACCTCGGTCGATCCGTCGCCGCGGTCCTTGAGCAGGTAGGCGCCGTCGAGCGAGCGCAGCATCTTGCCCTCGACGAGCGTCCAGGTCACGGCGTCGTACCCGTCCCACTCGTAGGCGAGGGTGTACTCGTCCTTGATCGGGCTCACGTCGAGGGCGAAGAAGACCTTCTCCGCCCAGCCGTCCTCGTCCTCGGCGACCACGTCGGCCTTGGTCACACCCTTGGCCCACTCGGGGTAGGCGGCGAAGTCGCCGATCACGCCCATGATCTCGGCCGGTGCGGCGTCGATGACGATCGACGACGTGGTCTGCTCGGCCATGCGGCCCCCTTGCTCGGATCGGCTCGGTGAGCGAGCGTACCGGATGCCGGCACCGTGCAGGCGGAGGTAATCTCCACCTGGTTCCCACCAACGCTTCGGACACCGAGGAGACCCTGTGCGTGAGTTCTCGACGCCCATGACGATCGAGGTCCCCGCGACCGGGAACCTCACCGACGACGTCGTGACCAACGCCCGCGAGGCCGGGTCGAGCATCGCGTTCAGCCGACGCGCCGAGGGACCCGACAGCCCGTGGGTCGAGGTGACCGCTGCCGAGTTCCTCGCCGAGGTGAGTGCGGTCGCCAAGGGCCTGATCGCGGTCGGCATCGAGCCCGGCGACCGGGTCGCTCTGATCTCCAAGACCCGCTACGAGTGGACCCTGGTCGACTACGCGATCTGGTTCGCCGGCGCGGTCACCGTGCCGATCTACGAGACCTCCTCGGCCGAGCAGGTCGGCTGGATCCTCAGCGACTCCGAGGCCCGTGCCGTGGTCGCCGAGACGCCCGACCACCTGGCCCGCATCACCGAGGTGCGCGGCGACCTGGAGAGCCTCAACCACGTCTGGTCGATCACCGACAACGCGATCGACACCCTCACCCGGCTCGGCGGCGACATCTCGGACGACGAGCTCGAGAAGCGCCGTACGCTCGCGACCCCGCTGGACCTCGCGACGCTGATCTACACCTCCGGCACGACCGGGCGGCCCAAGGGCTGCATGCTCACCCACGGCAACTTCATGTGCGAGCTGGGGGTGGCCGTCGACGAGCTGGAGCGGCTCTTCAGCACCGAGGGCGCGGCGACCCTGCTCTTCCTCCCGCTCGCGCACGTCTTCGCCCGGATCGTCCAGGTCGGCTGCATCAAGTCGCGCACCCGGCTCGGACACAGCGCCGACATCAAGAACCTGCTCCCGGACCTCCAGGCGTTCAAGCCCACCTTCATCCTGGCCGTGCCCCGCGTCTTCGAGAAGGTCTTCAACACGGCGTCGCAGCGGGCGACCGCCGACGGCCGCGGCAAGATCTTCGACAAGGCAGCCGAGACCGCGATCGCCTACTCCCGGGCTCTCGACAAGGGCAGCCCGTCGATCGCCCTGCGCGCCCGGCACGCCGTCTTCAAGCGGCTCGTCTACGGCAAGCTGCTCACTGCGCTCGGCGGCGAGTGCCAGTTCGCGATCTCCGGCGGAGCACCCCTCGGCGACCGGCTCGGTCACTTCTACCGCGGCATCGGCCTCGGGGTACTCGAGGGCTACGGCCTGACCGAGACCACCGCGGCGCTGACCGCCAACCTCCCCGACGCGACCAAGATCGGCTCGGTCGGCCGGCCGCTGCCCGGCACCGCCGTCCGGGTCGCCGACGACGGTGAGCTGCTCTTCCGCGGTGGCCAGGTGATGGCGGGCTACTGGCGCAACGAGGAGGCGACCGCCGAGGTGATCGAGCGCAACGGCTGGTTCCACACCGGCGACCTCGGCGAGGTCGACGAGGAGGGCTTCGTCCGGATCACCGGTCGCAAGAAGGAGATCCTGGTGACCGCGGGCGGCAAGAACGTCGCCCCCGCGGTGCTCGAGGACCGGCTCCGTGCGCACCTGCTGGTCGACCAGTGCATCGTGGTCGGAGACGGGCAGCCCTTCATCGCGGCGCTGGTGACCCTCGACCGCGAGTCGATCCCGGGCTGGGCCGAGACCCACGGCAAGTCGCGCAACGTCGCCGACCTGGTCGACGACCCCGACCTCCGTGCCGAGATCGAGGCGGCCGTCGAGGACGCCAACAAGGCCGTCTCGAAGGCGGAGTCGATCCGCAAGTTCACGATCCTCGCCGACGAGTGGACCGAGGAGGGCGGCCAGCTCACGCCCAGCCTCAAGCTCAAGCGCAACGTCGTGATGCGCGAGTTCAAGGACGACGTGGCGGCGCTCTACCTCTCCCGCGACAGCTCCTGAGACTCCTCGTCTGAGCACCACACGCCCCAGGTTTCACCGCAACCCCAACAGCAACTGGTCCAGACCATTTCGGACAAGGGGCGTCCCGGTCCCTTACATTCCACTTGCCTCATCTCGACCTGGGGGAAGGTTGGGGCGCATGTGCCGCAAGTTACGTCTGCCTTGACCGTGTCGTGGAGTGATCCGAAGCGCGGTCAGACTCGGAAGGACTGATGACCGTGGGCCGTCGGAGAGTGCTGCTGGTCGGAGCCATCCTTGCTGCCGTCCTCGGTGCGGCGCTCGTCTTCGTGTACGTCCAGGACGCGGACGCACGGGCCGAGAGCCAGTACGACGTCGTCGACGTGCTCAGGGCGACCGCCGCCATCCAGTCCGGCGAGAGCATCGAGGCCGCGTCCCAGGGCGGCAAGCTCGCGCTCCAGAAGGTGCCCCGGGCGCAGGTGCTGCCCAACGCCCTGACCAGCACCGACTCGCTCAGCGGACAGGTCGCGCTGACCACGATCTACCCCGGCGAGCAGATCATCAGCGACCGGTTCGGCAGTGCGGCGGCCGCATCCACGCCGCTGCAGATCCCGAAGGGGATGCTCGCCGTCTCCGTCAACCTCACCGATCCCGCCCGGGTGGCCGGCTTCGTCAACCCGGGCTCCGAGGTGGCGATCTTCCTCAACGGCTCCGACGAGACGTCGGGCAAGGCCTACACCCGGGTCCTCCTCGACCGGGTCACCGTCCTCGGCGTCGGATCCACGACGCCGGTGTCCACGACCACCACCGACACCACCGGCGCACAGACCACCGAACAGCTGCCCCGGACCCTGATGACGCTCGCCGTCGACCAGAAGGACGCTCAGCGGGTGCTCTTCGCGTCCGGCAACGGCGAGCTCGCGTTCGGACTTCTCACCGAGGACAGCACCATCAAGCCCGACCCGGGTGTCGAAGCCGACACCCTCTTCTGACCCATGGTTCCACCCGCTGACGTGTAGCCCAGCGCATCCGTTCGAAGGGAGCTCGACATGCCAGTCATCGTCGATCCGGACAGCAGCACGGTCGCCGCGCTGCTGCCCGCCCTGCCGGTCGGGACCCAGGGCGTGGAGTCGGGCGACCGGCTGCTCGCCTGGCTGGACCAGCACCCGACGGAGTATCTCGTCGTGCTCGGCCCGCACGTGGCCGCCGAGGAGGCGCTGCTGCTCTGCGAGGGGCTGCGGGTCAGCCGGCCCACCGTCACCCTGCTCCTGGTCGCCGACTCCATCGACACGACGCTGCTCACCCGCGCGATGCAGGCCGGCGTACGCGAGGTGTTGCTGGTCAGCGAGCTCGGCGGGCTCAGCGCTGCCGCCGCCCGAGCCGACGAGCTGCGGCTCGCGCTCCGGGGACCGGGTGGGGCCGTCCAGGCCGGCCGGGTGATCACGATCTTCTCGCCCAAGGGCGGGGTCGGCAAGACCACCTTGGCCGTCAACCTCGCTCTGGCGCTCGCCGACGGCGGCGCACGACGGGTCTGCCTGGTCGATCTGGACCTGGCCTTCGGTGACGTGGCGATCGCCATGCAGCTCTTCCCCACCCACTCGATCGAGCACGCGATCGGCTCGGAAGCCGTGCTGGACCTGCCGCTGGTCGAGGGCCTGCTGACTCGCTACGAAGGCACCCTGATGGTGCTCGCCGCGCCGACCCACCCCGACGTGCACGACCGCATCACCGGGCTCCTGGTGTCCCGCCTGTTGCGGACGCTGCGGACCGGCTTCGACTACGTGGTCATCGACACCGCTCCGACCTTCGACGAGCAGACCCTGACCGCGCTCGACGAGAGCGACGAGTGCGTGATGATCGGCACCCTCGACATCCCGACGCTCAAGAACGTCAAGATCGGGCTGGAGACGCTGACCTCGCTGAACATCGCCGACGGCCACCACCACCTCGTCCTCAACCGCGCCGACGACACCGTCGGGCTGACCGCCGCGAAGGCCGAGGAGATCCTCGGCACCGAGATCCCCACCAAGGTCGGCACGTCGTACGACGTCGCGGTCGCCACCAACTCCGGTGTCCCGATCATCGCCAGCTCGCCGGGCCACCCGGTCAGCCTCGCCATCCGCGACCTGGCCAGCCGGCTCGGAGCAGCGCCCGTCGGTCCCGCCGACCAGCCCTCCCCTGCCACGGCTCCCGACCGATCCACCGGTCGCCGACTGAAGATCCGGAGGTGACCCGATGACCAGTCTGTCCGAACGCCTGGCGGCGATGCGCGTCAGCACCCAGCCCGAGACCGCCGGCGCCGGTCGCCGAGCGCACCGTCCCGACGAGCCGCCGCTCGGCACGTCCACCGGCAGTGGCAAGCGGCGGGCCCAGGCGCCCGGGGATGCCGCCGGGCAGCCGCGGCGCCAACGGACCGCGGAGGATGAGCGCCTCGAGGAGGTCCGGAGCGCGGTGCACAGCGAGCTGCTCAAGCAGCTCGGACCCCAGCTCTACGACGCCGACCTCGACGGCGACGAGCTCGAGCAGGCCGTCCGGTCGGTGCTCGGCGACGTGCTCGGCGGCGCAGGACCGGCCGCTGAGCAACAGCGACCGCCTCCGGGTCACCCAGGAGATCCGCGACGACATCCTCGGCTACGGCCCGATCGACCCCTACCTGCGCTCCCCCGACGTCACCGAGGTCATGGTCAACGGCTACGACAGCGTCTTCGTGGAGCGCCACGGCCGGCTCGAGCCCGTGGACGCACGCTTCGCCGACGAGGCCCACCTGCGGCGCACCATCGACAAGATCGTCTCCCGCATCGGCCGACGCGTCGACGAGGCGAGCCCCATGGTCGACGCCCGTCTCGCGGACGGCTCCCGGGTGAACGCCGTCGTCCCCCCGCTCGCCGTCGACGGATCCGCGCTCACCATCCGCAAGTTCGCCGCCGACCCGTACACCGCGACCGACCTGGTGCGCTTCGGATCGTTCAGCAGCCAGACCAAAGAGTTCCTCGAGGCGTGCGTGCGCGGTCGGCTCAACATCATCGTGTCCGGCAGCACCGGAGCCGGGAAGACGACCACGCTCAACGTGCTCTCGTCGTTCATCCCCACCGACGAGCGGATCGTGACCATCGAGGACGCCGCCGAGCTGCAGCTGCACCAGGACCACGTCGTCCGGCTCGAGTCGCGACCGGCGAACATCGAGGGCAAGGGCGCGGTCGACATCCGCGACCTCGTCAAGAACAGCCTGCGGATGCGGCCCGACCGGATCATCGTCGGCGAGGTCCGCGACGCCTCGGCGCTCGACATGCTGCAGGCGATGAACACCGGCCACGACGGCTCGATCTGCACGGTCCACTCCAACGGGCCGCGCGACACGCTGGCCCGGATCGAGACGATGGTGCTGATGGCCGGGATGGACCTGCCGATCCGCGCGATCCGGGAGCAGGTCGCCTCGGCCGTCGACCTGATCGTCCACCAGACCCGCTTCCGCGACGGCAGCCGCCGGCTGACCCACGTCACCGAGGTCGAGCGGATGGAGGGCGACGTGATCACCCTCCAGGACATCTTCGCCTTCGACCACTCCGCCGGCTACGACCAGGACGGCCGGGTGCTCGGACGGCTCCAGGCGACCGGGCTGCGACCCAAGCTGCTCGACAAGCTCCGCGACGCCAACGTGACGGTCGATCCGCTGCTCTTCGCCACGGGGGTCGGATGAGTCCCCGTCCGGGCGCGCTCCTCGCCGGCCTCGGGGTCGCGCTCACCTGGTGCCTGGCCGTCACCGGTCCGGCCGTCGCCGACCCCGGAGCCGCGATCACCCACCTGGAGGTCGCCCACGACCAGGTGCGGGTGCTGGTGTCGGTCCCGGCCGGCGCCGACGTCGACTTCGACAGTGTCACGGCGTCCGTGGACGGCCACCCCGCCGACGCGACCGCCGAGCCGGCCGCCGGCTCCACCGCCGTACGCCGCACCGCGATCCTCGCCATCGACACCAGCAACTCGATGCGGGGCGCCCGGTTCACCGCCGCCCGCGCGGCCGCGCTGCGCTTCCTCGACCTGGTGCCCGACGACGTCTACGTCGGTGTCGTCTCCTTCAACGGCACGGTCGCCGAACCGCTCACACCCACCCTGGACCGCGACACGGCCCGCTCGGTGATCACCGGCCTCCAGCTGAGCCACGGCACCCGGTTGTACGACGGCATCGAGGCCGCCCTCCACCAGGCCGGCGACGAGGGGCAACGGTCGCTGCTGGTGCTCTCCGACGGCGCCGACACCACCGACACCCCGCTCGCCGACGTGACCGACGCGGTCACGTCGAGCGACACCCTCCTCGACGTGGTCTCGCTCGACGACACCGGCAGTGCCAGCCCAGCTCTCACGGCCCTCGCCAGCGCCGGGTCGGGGGACGTGGTGAGCGCCGACCCGGCCGCGCTGAGCGCCGCGTTCTCCGCCGAGGCCGACGTCCTGGCCCGCCAGGTGCTGGTGCGGCTCGACGTGCCGGCCGGCGTCACCCACGACCAGGCGACGGTCGCGGTGAAGATCCCGACCCAGGACGACACGCTCACCGCCAGCGCCTACGGCGCGGTCCGCTCGCACGCATCGACGGCCGGTCCGGCCACCGCCGCGCTGGTATCCGCCGGGTCGCTGTCGACCGGCCTGCCCACCTGGGGGATGTACGCCGGGGTCGGCGCCGTGGGTGTCGCCCTGCTGCTGCTCCTGGTGCTGATGCTGCCGGCCCGGGTGGCTGCCCCGGGCCTGGTCGAGCGGGTCGCCCACTACACGACCTCGGGCTCGCACCGGACCGCGACCGAAGGTCCCAGCGCGGCCTTCGCGCCGGTCCGCGAGGCCGCCGCGGTGATGCTCGAGCACAACAAGTCGCTGGAGGCGCGGATCGCGCACCGGCTCGAAGGCGCCGGCTCCGAGCTGCGTCCACCGGAGTGGCTGCTCCTGCACGCCGCGATCGTGGTGGTCGCCACCCTCCTCGGCCTGCTGATCGGCGGCGCGCACGTCGTCATCGGCCTGGTCTTCCTCGTGGTCGGCGTCGTCGGACCGTGGGTCTACCTGGGGATCAAGAGGACCCGGCGTCGCAAGGCCTTCGACGCGGCGCTGCCCGACGCCCTGCAGCTGATGGCGGGCTCGCTCGGCGGCCGGCCTGTCGCTGGCGCAGTCGGCCGACACCATCGTCAAGGAGGGCCTCGAGCCGATCTCCTCCGAGTTCCGCCGGGCGCTCGTCGACACCCGTCTCGGCGTCGACATCGAGGATGCGCTCGAGGGCGTCGCCGAGCGACTCGAGAGCAAGGACCTGGCCTGGGTCGTGATGGCGATCCGGATCCAGCGGCCGATCGGTGGCAACCTCGCCGAGCTGCTCGAGACCGTCGGCGCCACCATGCGCGAGCGTGAGTACATGCGCCGCCAGGTGGCGGCGCTTGCCGCCGAAGGCAAGCTCTCGGCCTGGGTGCTGGGCGGCCTGCCGCCGGCGTTCCTGATCTACCTGCTGCTGACCAAGCGCGACTACGTGATGCCGTTGTTCACGACGCCGATGGGGCTGGTGATGCTCGTCGGTGCGGGCCTGCTCCTCAGCGTCGGAGTCTTCTGGATGAGCAAGATGGTGAAGGTCGAGGTCTGAGATGGTCCTGCTCTTCGTTCTCGGTCTCGGCCTCGTCGTGCTGGCGCTGTCGCTGCTCGCCGCCGCCCTGCGCGGCGGCACCGCGCCCGGCGGCGTCGCCCGGTCGATCGCGGTGCTCGAGTCGATGACCTCGCCCGCCCCGGTCGAGCTCACCCGCGAGATCGACCTGCCGTTCGGCGACCGGGTGCTCGACCCGCTCCGTCGCCGGGCGCTGCGGATCGGGCGCCGGCTGTCCGGTGCCGACACCGGCGACCGGATCCGGCACCGGCTCGATCTGGCCGGCAATCCGCCCGGTTGGACGGTCGACCGGGTGATCTCGGCCAAGGTGCTGTGCGGCGCTCTCGGGTTCGTGATGGGCCTGGCGGCCTCGCTGGTGCTCGATGTGTCGACCGGCACCGGGATCGTCCTGGTCGCGGGCGGCGCGGCGCTGGGGTTCTTCGGGCCGAACATCTACCTCTACCAGCGCACCTACGAGCGCACCGAGCAGATCCAGCGCGAGCTGCCGGACGCGATCGACCTGCTCACCATCTGCGTCGAGTCCGGGCTCGGCTTCGACGCAGCGATCCAGCAGGTGGCACGCAACACCGGTGGACCGGTCGCCGACGAGTTCAACCGGATGCTGCACGAGATGCAGATCGGCCAGGCCCGGGGCGCGGCGCTGCGAGCGATGAGCGAGCGCAGCAACGTCGCCGACCTGCGCAGCTTCGTCGGCTCGATGGCCCAGGCCGACGCGTTCGGCATCCCGGTCGCACAGGTGCTGCGCACCCAGTCGTCCGAGATGCGGGTCAAGCGCCGTCAGCGCGCGGAGCAGAAGGCCCAGCAAGTGCCGGTCAAGATCACTGTGCCACTGATCTTCTGCATCCTGCCCTGCCTGTTCATCGCCGTGATGGGCCCGGCTGCGATCACGATCATGAACAGCTTCTGATGAGCCCGGCCTACCGGCAGCGGCTCTTCGTCGCGCTCGCCGCCCGCGGCTTCTGCTTCCTCTCCCTGCTCGGACCGGCTGCCTGGGCGCGCGACGACGTCGGCGTGCTCGCCATCGTGATCATCGGCCTGATCTGGACGGTCGCCCTGGTCGTCGAGACCCTCCCCGGCCAAGTGGTCCTGACCACCGAGCTGGTCGCGGCCGCACTGGTCGGCAGCGTCTGCGGCCTGACCGCCGCGACGACGACCGCAGCGATGGGCGCTCTGGCGATCTCGCCGCTGACTGGAGGCGTCTTCCGCGGGGTGCGTGCCGCGCTCTGCTCGCTCTCGAGCTCGACCACCGCGTTCGTGCTCGTCGCGACGGTGGCCCACCACGGGCTGCCCGTCGAGGGCGCGGTCGCCGGACTCGTCTGGACGGTCACCGGCCTCGGACTCGGCTTCATCGGCGCCTCCCTGCACCGCACGCTGCTGCGCACCGACCCACTCGCCGCCGATCGCCGCGCCCGGTCCCTGATCCGGGGCCTGGTCCACGAGTCCGACCAGCTGGTCGCCCGGCTCGACACGGACGCTCTCGCCGAGGCGATCCTGGGCCGGGTCCGGGAGACGGCGCCGGTCACCGCGCTGTTGCTCCAGGCCCCGCACGAGGGCGTGCTGACTCCGGTGCTCCTCGAACCCGGCGCGCTGAGGCCCGACCTGGAGGTCGGCACGAGCACCCTTGCCGACCTGGCGGCCCGCGAGGGCCGGCCGGTCGGGACGGCCCACTCGTTCGCCCTGCCGCTGGTGAGCGATGGTCGGGTCGTCGCCGTCGTCTCCGGCCGGTTCCGAGACGGCACCAGCGGGACCGCGAGCCACCTCGACCACCTCGCCCGGCTCGGCACCCGTCTCGAAGGAGCGGTCATCCAGCTCGAGACGGCACTGCTCTTCGCCGCCTTCCGCAACACCGCCACCATCGACGAGCGGCACCGCCTGGCGCGCGAGCTGCACGACGGCGTGGCCCAGGGCCTCGCCTCGCTCGGCTACCTGGCCGACTCGTTGGCGGCCCGGGTCGCCGGCCAGCCAGGATCGGCCGAGCTGGCCGCCAACCTGCGGCAGCGGGTCGGGGACGTCCTCACCGAGGTCCGTCAGGCGCTGGTCGCGCTGCGCGCCGACGACAGCGAGGGGCTCGGCGCCGGTCTGGCCGAGCTGGTGCGCTGCCTGCGGTCGACGACCACCATCGCCATCCACCTCGACGTCGACGAGGGCTGTCGCCGGTTGCGCCCCGAGATCGAGGCCGAGCTCTTCCGGATCGCCCAGGAGGCGATCACCAACGCACTGCGACACTCCGGCGCGACCACGGTCGAGGTGCGCTGCCGCGTCGACGCCCCGACCGCGGAGCTCACGGTGTCCGACGACGGCCGTGGGCTCACCGCAGCCCGGCCCGACTCCCACGGCCTGCAGATCATGCGCGAGCGGGCCCAGCTGATCGGCGCCGGCCTGACGATCGACCCGGGTCCCCTGGGCGGCGTCGTCCTCCGCGTCTGCCTGCCCCCGGCCGCGTCAACCCCCCGCATCACAACGAGACGGAAGGTGTCCGCATGAGCGCCGAGCCAACCAGCGTGCTGCTGGTCGACGATCACGATCTGGTGCGCAACGGGTTGCGCCAGGTGTTCTCGGCGGAGCCCGACTTCGTGGTCGCCGCGGTCGCGGCCACCACCGTCGAGGCGATCGCGGCCTACGCCGAGCTCCGTCCGGACCTGGTGGTCACCGACCTCCAGCTCCCCGACGGCACCGGCCTCGACATCGTCCGCGCGGTGCGCCGCGAGTCCGACCGCACCGGTGTCGTGGTGCTGACCATGCACTACGGCGACGAGCAGATGTTCGCGGCGATGGAGGCCGGCGCCTCCGCGATGGTCGGCAAGGACACCCCGTCGGCGGACGTGGTGCGAGCCGCCCGCCAGGCGAAGATCTCACCTCGGTCCTTCGCCGCGGCCGGCCTGGTCCAGGCCCTCACCCGACGCACGCTCGGGGAGTCCGGCCGGCTCACCGACCGGGAGACCGACATCCTGCACCTGCTCGCGGACGGCCTCGGCCTCGGCGAGATCGCCGGCCGCCTGTTCGTCAGCCGGTCCACGGCCAAGACGCACACCGCGCGGATCTACCAGAAGCTGGGCGCCACCAACCGGGCCCAGGCCTTGATGATCGCGATGCGCACCGGGCTGCTGTCCAGCGTCGGCAGCGCCGACTACAGCTAACTGCACTCCGGGTCGCCGAGGTGCTGGTCGAGACCTTCCCCGCGATCGTGTCGCAGCTGTCGCCGAAGAGGGTGTCGGAGACCAGACCCCCGAACGCGAAGACGGCCGCGGCGGCCAGTGCGGCGATGCCGGCGATCAGCAGGCCGTACTCCACCGCGGACGCGCCGCGCTCGTCGTGCTGGACCATGACGGTCCTCCCTCGATCCGAGGTCGGGTCCTGAAATGTGCTCCGGCCGTGGTCCGCAGCGGGTGCGGACCACGGCCGAAGTCTCAGGCTAGGGGGTCAGTTAGCGCACGTGACGCGGTGGCCGGCGTTGCCGACTACCGCCTGGATCGTCGAGCACGTCTTGTCGAAGGTGTCCCTGATCATGCCGCCGAAGAGGAACACGACGGCGACGATCAGGGCGGCGATGCCGGCCACCAGCAGGCCGTACTCGACTGCGGACGCGCCGCGCTCGTCGCGCTCGGAACGATTGGCGTGGAGGAGGTTGCGGAGATGTTCGAGCATGATGCGGTTCCCTTCCTGGATCACCCCGGAGACCCGGGGAGGGGCGGCGCCCCATGACGAGGAATCGTGCTCTCTCGCGGTTTCCAGCGGGATCGGGTGACCGTCTCGACCGGGATAGCCCGTTCGGGCTACTCCGGCGAGTCGTCCGGCCAGTCGGCGGCCAGCTCGGCGACGTGAGCACCATCGACGCCACGGCCGGGTCGGCATGGTGACCAGCGCGGTCGATGACGCCGCTGCCACCACCAGGGCGAGCAGACAGACCCCGGAAGACCGCCGCGGCGAGTAGCAGCGAGCCGGCGAGCACAATCGTCGTGCTCGATGCGACGCGAGCTCGCGGTCGACCGCCGAGCGTCTCGTCGCAGGGCACGAGTCGACCGGCACCCGCTCCTGCTCGGCGGCGGCGAGGCGCTGGGTCCGCAGCGACTCGACGGGCAGCGGCGTGAAGAGTTCACGACGGCTTGGAGGGAGTGCGAGCTCCGAACTCGACGGCATCCGGGATGCTTCCAGCTCGCATCGCGGCCGAGGTGCTCACCTGCAGGTCGACATCACGCAGCCGACCTGGTCCGCGCGAGCTCGGACCAGGTCGTGGACCAGACCGAGGTCAGGATGCGGTGGCACTGAGGCAGCGGTGCCGCTACCCTGAATCGTGTACACGTCTTGTCGAACGTCCCTGATCATGCCGCCGAAGAGGAACACGACGGCGACGATCAGGGCGGCGATGCCGGCCACCAGCAGGCCGTACTCGACGGCGGACGCGCCGCGCTCGTCGCGCTCGGAACGATTGGCGTGGAGGAGATTGCGGAGGTGTTCGAGCATGATGGTGTGGTTCCCTTCCTGGTCACCCCGGAGACCCGGGAGGGGCGACGCCCCATGAGAGGAATCGTGCTCGCTCGCGGCGTCCGGCGGGATCGGGTGACCGTCTCGACCGGGATAGCCCGTTCGGGCTACTCCGGCGGGCCGTCCGGCCAGTCGGCCGGCCAGCTGGTGCGCGATCGCGATCCGGGTCAGCCCGGTCGGGTGCGAGCCGAACCAGAGCTGCGACCACGCCGGCGGGGTCGGGTCGGCGAGCGAGCGCAGGGCGAGCTGGCGCTGCACCTCGACGAACGAGTCGGCATCGTGGGTGACCTCGAGGGCGTCCACGTCGGCGCGGGTCTCGATCAGCCGGCTGATGCCGTTCTCGATCGGCGACGAGAGCAGCGTGCCGAGGGCGAGCAGCGCGAGCACCAGCGGCGCGACGGCCGGGTCCCGCATCGACAGCGAGCGCCGCTCCCCCACCGCGCCCACGACCAGCGCCAGCAGGCCGACCCCGAAGACCGCGCCGGCGGCGCCCAGGAGTGATCCGGTCAGCACGTCGTCGTGCTTGGCGTGGCCGAGCTCGTGCGCGACGACCGAGAGCACCTCGTCCTGCGGCACGTCGTTGACCAGGTTGTCGTAGAGCACCACCCGGCGGGTGCTGCCGAAGCCGGACACGTAGGCGTTCAGCGTCGTCGTACGACGCGACGCGTCCGCCACGAGCACGTCGTCGACCGGCACGTCCTCCTGCTCGGCGAGCGCGAGGATCTGGGTGCGCAGCGGCCCGTCCGGCAGCGGCGTGAACGTGTTGAAGAGCGGCTCGATGACCACCGGGTAGACGAACGACCCGGCCAGCACGAGCACGCCGAGCAGCCCGCCGGCGACCGCGGGCCAGGCTCGCTGCCATCGCCGCGCACAGCCGACCAGGACGATCAGCAGCAACGAGGTGACCACGATGGTGACCGCCTCGTGCTTGACCATGTCGAGCGCGAACCCACCCCACGACTGGGTGCTGAGGCCGTAGTCGAGGACCCGGCGGCGCAGCAGCACCGCGAACGGCAGCGTGATGATCCGGCCGATCAGCTCGATCACGGCGACGGCGAGGAAGATCCGCACCCACCACCAGCCCGGCAGCCGGTTGACCAGCCGCCGACCCCAGGAGCTGAAGCCGATCACCAGGGCGACGACCAGCGACACCGCGAGCGAGCTCCAGCTCCACACGCGCGCCCAGCGGGAGAACTCCTCGGCCCGGGCGATCTGCTCGGCGCTGAAGACGGACTCGGCCGGGACCGGCGACGGCGTGCCACCGGGCACCGGGTGCCAGGGGACGAGCAGGAGTGCGATCACGACGAACGCGACGCCACCGACCAGGGTCACGATCAACGCGACCCGGCGTTCTCCGCTCTTCACCTCGCCAAGTTATCGGGCCAGGCCTGACAGCAGGCTCCGCCACTCCTCCGTGAGCTCGGCCGCCGACATCCCGAACGACGTCTCCAGAGCAGCACCGACCGACCGCCCTGCGTCGACCGAGCGGTAGAACGACACGAGCGCCGGCTCCCCGCCGCGCTCGGCGAGCAGCCGGCAGATCAGCCAGGCACTCTCGTACGTCGCGCCGAGGTTCGGCGTACGGGTGCCGAAGTCGCCCGCCCCCGGCAGGTGTCGCGGTGGGCCGTCCTTGCGGACCTCGGCGATGATCTGCGCCGCTGACCGGCTCACCGGCAGGTCGACGTCGCGCAGGGCGACGTAGTCGGCGAAACCCTCGAGCAGCCACAGCGGCATCCGCGCGTCCCAGGCGTCGGTCGCCACGTGCGTCGCCTCGTGGCTCATCACGACCTGGGCACCGGTGGGCCGCAAGGTGCCGAAGACGTCGGGGTTGGCGAAGATGTGCACCGGCGAGTCGGGCGCCGTCGAGCCGTCCGCCGAGGTGGTCACGGCCGCGATCTGGTCGTAGGTGCCTGTCGTCCGCGTTGAGCGCTCGGTCGAGATCACCGACCGTGGCCGGCACCTCGACGACCAGGCCGGAGTGCCAGCTCGGCAGCACCCGGCGTACGACGGGCACGGCGGTCGTCGCGCGGGCGGCGTACGAGTCGGCCTGGGCCGGGGTGCCTGCGACCAGCACCAGGGTCGAGGGCGTACGCCGTACCTGCAGCGGACCGGCGAGCCAGAGCGGCGAGACCCGGTCGCGGCCGCCGAAGCCGGTCAGGGCGACCCGGTCGCCGTCGTCGACCAGGCGGACGGTGATCTCGGCGCGCGCGGCGACGGAGTCGAAGCCGCGGAACGCCCAGCTGGCGTCGACCCCGGCAGCCCAGGCGCCGTCGGATGCCGGCGTCCCGTCGTCGTCGATGTAGCGGAGCGTGAAGTCGGTGACCCGCAGCGCCTTCGCGTTGCGGACCAGCGCGGCCAGGGCGTCAGCCGTCGCGGCGTCGTCGTCGGGCGCCAGTGCGCGGGCCGCCTCGACATCCCTGGTCTTCACTGCCCGCTCGAAGTCGGCCAGGGTGTCGGTCGCGAGCGCCGGCTGCACCGAGGGGTGCTCGGTGTGCGGCGTCGGCGCGACGTAGGTGTCGTCGGTGATCGACCAGGCCAGCAGCCCGGCGCCGATCAGCAGGCACAGCGAAAGGCCGGCCACCCACCAGAGTGGGCGACCGGCCTGTCGACTCGGAGTGGGTGTGCGCCAACCTCAGCCGGGCCGGACGGCGCCGACGTACGGCATGGTGTGCAGGCTCGTGACGCGGATGCCGGAGCCGGGGTTCTCGGCGTTCACGATCATGCCGTTGCCGATGTACATGCCGACGTGGCTGATCGGGCTGTAGTAGAACACCAGGTCGCCCGGCTGCAGGTCGCTCTCGGCGATGTGCGGGCCGGAGG
>CAVOJM010000002.1:0-115507 GCA_963696245.1 uncultured Actinomycetota bacterium | reverse complement strand
CTTCCCGGCGCTGCAGGGCGACGCCAAGTGGGGCGAGTCGATCCTCGAGCTGATGGCTGCGGTCGACGAGTCGATCCCGACCCCCGAGCGTGAGACGGACAAGCCGTTCCTCATGCCCGTCGAGGACGTCTTCACGATCACCGGTCGTGGCACCGTCATCACCGGTCGTATCGAGCGCGGCATCGTCAAGGTCGGCGAGGAGGTCGAGATCATCGGCATCCGCGAGGTTGCTCAGAAGTCGACCGTCACCGGCGTCGAGATGTTCCGCAAGCTGCTCGACGAGGGCCAGGCCGGCGAGAACGTCGGTCTGCTGCTTCGTGGCACCAAGCGCGAGGACATCGAGCGCGGCATGGTCGTCATCAAGCCGGGCACCACGACCCCGCACACCAACTTCGAGGCGAACGTCTACATCCTCTCGAAGGAGGAGGGCGGCCGCCACACGCCGTTCTTCAACAACTACCGCCCGCAGTTCTACTTCCGTACGACGGACGTGACCGGCGTCGTGACCCTCCCCGAGGGCACCGAGATGGTCATGCCCGGCGACAACACGGAGATGTCGGTGGAGCTGATCCAGCCCATCGCCATGGACGAGGGTCTCCGCTTCGCGATCCGCGAGGGTGGCCGCACCGTCGGCGCCGGCCGGGTCACCAAGATCACCAAGTGATCTAGTCTCACCTGAAGCAACCAGAACGGCCCCGGACCTCAGGTCCGGGGCCGTTCTGCATGCCCCCCCTAGGGTCGTTCCGTGACTGGCAACGAGCGTGGACGCGGCGGCGGTGGAGGCGGCGGCCGAGGTGCTGCGCCCCGTCGTACGCCGCACCGAGCTCGAGCACAGCGTCCGGCTGAGCGACCTGGTCGGCTCGACGGTCCTGCTCAAGCGGGAGAACCGTCAGCTGACCCGCTCCTACAAGGTGCGCGGCGCCTACCACCTGATCAGCGGCCTGAGCGACGCCGAGCGCGCCC
This sequence comes from uncultured Actinomycetota bacterium, assembly GCA_963696245.1. Taxonomy (GTDB): domain Bacteria; phylum Actinomycetota; class Actinomycetes; order Propionibacteriales; family Nocardioidaceae; genus Nocardioides. The sequence goes on along the minus strand of CAVOJM010000002.1, from coordinate 114,544 downwards.
GCGGTGTGGTCTGCGCGAGCGCCGGCAACCACGGCCAGGGCCTCGCCTGGAGCTGCGCCCAGCTGGGCGTGCAGGGCCGGGTCTACGTCCCGAGCAACACGCCCCGCCAGAAGCGGCAGCGGATCCTCGCGCTCGGTGAGGGCCGGGTCGAGCTGATCGTCGAGGGCAGCTCGTACGACGTCGCCGGCGCGGCCGCTCTCGCCGACTCGGAGCGGACCGGCGCGGTCTACGTGCCGCCCTTCGACGACCTGCGCACCATCGCCGGGCAGGGCACGATCGCGGTCGAGCTGATGGCGCAGGCGCGGACCCCCGTCCACACCGTGATCGCCCCGCTCGGCGGCGGCGGACTCGTCGCCGGTCTCGCAGTCTGGCTGCGCGAGCGACACCCGGGCGTTCGGATCGTCGGCGTCGAGCCGGACGGCGCGGCCAGCATGACGGCGGCGCTCGCCGCGGGCGGACCGGTGCCGCTGCCCGAGGTCGACACGTTCGTCGACGGTGCGGCCGTCGGTCGGGTCGGCGACCTCACGTTCCCGCTCGTGCGCGACCTGGTCGACGACGTCGTCACGATCGACGCCGGCGCGGTCTGCACGGAGATGCTCGACCTCTACCAGGTCGACGGGATCATCGCCGAGCCGGCAGGGGCGCTCGCCAGCGCAGCCGTCCGCGAGCTCGCCGGCACCTTCCCGCAGGACGCCGCGGTCGTGTGCATCGTCTCGGGCGGCAACAACGACGTGAGCCGCTACGGCGAGATCGTCGAACGCTCGCTGGTCCACCAGGGCCTGCGCCACTACTTCCTGGTGTCGTTCCCCCAGGAGCCCGGCGCGTTGCGCCACTTCCTCGACGACGTGCTCAGCGAGTCCGAGGACATCGTGGTCTTCGACTACGTCAAGAAGAACAACCGCGAGACCGGTCCGGCGCTGGTCGGCATCGAGCTCGAGAGCGCCGCCAACCTGGCCGGCCTGCTCGACCGGATGGAGACCAGCCCGCTCACCATCGAGCGGGTGCCGCCGGGCTCCCCGCTCTTCACGTTCCTGATGTGAGTGCGAGAGATCGCCGCACCGAAGACCTCGGTGTGGCGATCGACGTCGGCCGCGGTGTGGTGCGGGCTGAAGAGCGCCATGTTGTGGAACGGCGTGAGCAGCACGCCCCGGTTGAGGCACCACAGGTGCAGGAAGGCCTCGAGCTCCTCGTCGGTCGCGGCCGCGGCGGCCGCCCCGTCTCGAGGCGGCGGGCAGAACCAGTACTCCGCACGGCAGCCGAGCCGCTGCACGTGCCAGTCGAGACCGTGCTCAGCGATCACGTCGGCAACGCCGTCGGTGAACCGCTCGGCCAGAGGTACGGCGACCGCGAAGTCCTCCTCGCGCAGGCAGGTCGACAGCGTCGCCCGGATCGCTGCCGTCGCGAGCGCGTTGGCGGTGAGCGTGCCGCCGACGCCCGAGACATCGACCTCGGCCTCGATCATCGGGCCGAGCAGCCGCCCGGCGACCTCGGCGGACATGCCGTACGCCGCGCAGGGGATGCCCCCGCCGATCGGCTTGCCGACCACGACGAAGTCGGGCTCGAGCCCCCACGCGGCAGTGCAGCCGCCCGGTCCCGCGCACAGCGTGTGGGTCTCGTCGATGATCAGGAGCACGTCGTGGCGCCGGGTCACCTCGCGCACCCCGGCGAGGTAGCCCTCGTCGGGCAGCACGATGCCGATGTTGGTGAGCGCCGGCTCCATCAACAGGCAGGCCACGTCGCCCTGCGCGAGGCGACGATCGAGTGCCTCGAGGTCGTTGAACGGCACCACCGCGGTCGTCACGGCGACATCGACCTGCGGCCCCATCGCGCCGGGCCGCGGAACGACCCGGTCCCCGTCGAGGATGGCCAGCGTCTCGTCGACCGTGCCGTGGTAGCACCAGTCGAAGACCGCGATCCGCGGCCGGCCGGTGAGGTGCCGGGCGAAGCGCAGCACGAACCGGTTGGCGTCGGTCGCCGACATCGCCAGCTGCCAGGACGGCAGGCCGAAGCGGCGGGCCAGCTCCTCGCCGACCCACACGGCGTCGGCCGACGGCAGCATCGTGGTGATGCCGGTGCGCGCCCGCGCGGCGATGGCGTCGGCGACCTGGGGGAGCCCGTGCCCGGTCATCGCCCCGGTGTCACCGAGGCAGAGGTCGACGTACTCGATCCCGTCGACGTCGACGAGCCGCGCGCCGTTCGCGGACTCGAAGAAGAGCGGGAACGCGCCGGGCCACCGGGTCATCCAGGGCATCGGGACGCCGGCCAGCAGCGGCCCCTGGGCCTGCTCCGACAGCTGGGCCGAACGGGGGTGGGTGGCGACGAAGCGCTCCTCCTCGGCCGCTCGGAGGGAGGTGAGTCGAGTCCGGTCGATCATGCTTGGGAAGATACTGCCCATGAGCGAAGACGGCGTCCGACCGGCGCGCCCGCACCACAAGCTGACCGACGACGGCCGGCGGGTGCGCGAGGTGCTGAGCTACTCCCGACGTGGGAGCCGGTTCACCCCGCGCCAGCAGGAGGCGTGGACGGCGTACGCCGAGCGCTGGTGGCTGCCCGACGAGGCCGTCGACGAGCCGGGGTTCTCGCTCGCGGGTGCCTTCGGGCGCGAGGCTCCGCTGATCGTCGAGATCGGCTCGGGCATCGGTGAGTCGACCGTCGAGCTGGCGGCCGCCCGCCCCGACCACGACGTCGTGGCCTTCGAGGTCTGGCGACCCGGGGTCGCCGACACCCTGGGCCGCATCGGGGCGGCCGGGCTCACCAACGTGCGGATGCTGAGCGTCGACGCCGTCTGGTCGCTCGAGCACCTCGTCGAGCCCGACACCCTGGCCGGCCTCTGGATCTTCTTCCCCGACCCGTGGCACAAGAAGCGGCACCACAAGCGCCGCCTGGTCTCGCCGGACTTCGCCCGCCTGGCCGCGAGCCGCCTGGCGATCGGTGCCGAGTGGCGCCTGGCGACCGACTGGGCCGACTACGCCGAGCAGATGGTCGAGGTGCTCGACGCCGAGCCGCTGCTGACCGGCGGGGCGGTGGAGCGCTGGGCGGAGCGGCCGCTCACGAAGTTCGAGCGCAAGGGACTCGCTGCCGGCCGGGAGATCACCGACCTGGCCTACGTGCGTCGCTGAGGCGCGGCCGTCGTACGACGCACGATCAGCTGGGTCGGCAGGATCACCTGCTCCGGTGACCAGTCGCCGCCGTCGAGGCCGGCCAGCACCTGCGGTCGCCGCGACCCGACCCTGCTCGTGGACGGGCTGGGCGACCGTCGTCAGGTCGAAGTAGCTCGCCATCTCGTGGTCGTCGATGCCGACGACCGAGACGTCCTCGGGCACCCGCAGCCCGAGCTCCCGCGCGGCGCGCAGGACGCCGATGGCCATCTCGTCCGAGGCCGCGAAGACCGCCGTCGGGCGGTCCGGGCACGAGAGCAGCTCGCGGCCGGCGCGCAGGCCGCCCGCGACGGTGAACTCGCCGTCCGACTCGAGCGCGTGGTCGTGCGGCAGCCCGGCGTCCGTGAGGGTGCGTCGGTAGCCCGTCAGCCGCGCTGACGGCGCGGTGAAGTCGAGGACGCCCTCGGTCGCGCCGCCGATGTAGGCGATGCGCTGGTGGCCGAGGTCGACCAGGTGCTGGGTCGCGGTGGACGCCGCCTCCTCGTCGTCGATCCGCACCGTCGACCATCCGGGCAGGTCGGCGCCGACGATCGTCACCGGCCGGTCGAGGTCGGTCAGCCGTGCCATCTCGTCGTGGCTGGGCTTGAGGCTCAGCACCAGGACGGCGTCGACGCGCTTGGTCAGCAGGTTGGTCTCGAAGACCCGGTGGCGTGCCGACGCGTCGCCGGCGAGGTTGTAGAGCAGCAGGTCGTAGCCCCGCTCGCGCAGGACCTCCTCGGCCCCCTGGACGACGGCCGCGAAGAACCACTGGGTCACGAGCGGCACGATCACCGCGACCGTCCGGGTCTGTCCGGTGGCGAGCCCGGCCGCGCTCGGCGACGGGCACGTAGCCGAGCCGGCGGGCCGCCTCCATCACCCGCTCGCGGGTCTCCTCGGAGACGCCGGCCAGTCCGCGGAGAGCCCGGGAGACGGTCGCGGTGGACATGTCGACGTCGCGCGCGACGTCCTTGATGCTGGTCACAGCGGGAGCGCTCCCACGATCGTCTCCGAGCGACTACGGTGGTGCTCATGACTGTGCATCTCCCGGACGGGTCCACCCTGGCTTTCGGCGCGGCGACCGCGGCGTACCAGATCGAGGGAGCGGCGGCCGAGGACGGCCGTGGCCCCTCCATCTGGGACACCTTCGCCCTGCGTCCGGGCGCCACGAAGGACGGTCGGGACGGCACGGTCGCGTGCGACTCCTACCACCGCTACGAGGAGGACCTCGACCTCGTCGCCGGCATGAACGCCGGGTGGTACCGCTTCTCGGTCAGCTGGCCGCGGATCATGCCCGAGGGCACCGGCCGGGTCGAGACCCGTGGACTGGACTACTACGACCGTCTGGTCGACGCCACGCTCGCCCGCGGCATCAGCCCGACCGCGACGCTCTACCACTGGGACCTGCCGCAGGCCCTCGAGGACCGCGGCGGCTGGCCGGTCCGCGAGACGGCCGAGGCGTTCGCCGACTACGCGATGGTCGTCCACGAGCGGCTCGGCGACCGGGTGAAGGTCTGGGCGACCCACAACGAGCCGTGGTGCGCTGCCTACCTCGGCTACTCCGCCGGCGTGCACGCCCCCGGCCGCAAGGAGGGTGGCGCCGGCCACCGCGCGGCCCACCACCTCAACCTCGGGCACGGCCTGGCGGCCGCCCGCCTCCACGAGGCCGGCGTGACCGACCTCGGCATCGTGCACAACCTGGCGCCGTTCTGGCCCGAGACCCCCGAGGCCGCCCAGGCGGCCGACGAGCTCGACGCCGTCCGCAACCGGGTGTGGCTCGGCCCCCTGGTCGACGGTGCGTACGACGAGGGCCTGCTGCGCGTCGCGCCCGAGCTGGCCGACCCCACGCTGGTGCGCGACGGCGACCTGGACCTGGTCCGCGGCTCGGCCGACTGGATCGGGGTCAACTACTACACGCCGTTCCGTCCGACGCTCGCCGACCCGGCGCTCGCCCGCCACCCCGAGGTCGAGGCCTACCCGGGCGCGACCCCGGTCTCCTTCGTGGTCCGCGAGCCGCGCACCGACATCGGCTGGGAGGTCGACGCGACCGGGCTCGAGGAGCTCCTCGTCGACACCCACAAGCGCACCGGCCTGCCGATCATGGTCACCGAGAACGGCGCGGCGTACCCCGACCGGTCGCTCGACGACCAGGACCGGATCGGCTACCTCGACGACCACATCGCGGCCACCCGTCGGGCACGTGACGCCGGCGCCGACGTGCGTGGCTACATCGTCTGGACGCTGCTCGACAACTTCGAGTGGGCCGAGGGATACACCAAGACGTTCGGAGTCGTCCACGTGGACCCCACGGACCTCACCCGGACGCCGAAGGCCTCCTACCACTGGCTCGCCGCGCACATCGCCGCCGGCGTCTGAGGCCTCGGGCCTCAGCCCTTCACGCTTCCGGCCAGCAGCCCGCGCACGAAGTAGCGCTGGAGCGACAGGAAGACGATCAACGGCACGATCAGCGAGACGAAGGCGCCCGCGGACAGCAGGTACCAGTCGCTGCCCCGGGTGCCGGACAGCTCGGCGAGCCGTGCGGTCACGCGGGAACGTGTTCGGGCTGCCGAAGGTGATCGCGACCAGCAGGTCGTTCCACACCCACAGGAACTGCAGGATGGCGAACGCCGCGATCGCGGGAGCCATCAGCGGCAGCATGATCCGGGTGAAGATCTGCACGTGACCGGCGCCGTCGACCCGAGCCGACTCGATCAGCTCGCCGGGGATCTGGCTCATGAAGTTGTGCAGCAGGTAGATCGCCAGTGGCAGCGCGAAGATCGTGTGCGAGAGCCAGAGCGTGTAGAAGCCCCCGCCCGGGGCGTCCGGGCCCGCGAGCGGCTGCAGGTTGAACGGCGGCTGCACGTAGAGCTTGAGCAGCGGGATCAGGGTCACCTGGATCGGCACGATCTGCAGAGCGAAGATCGCGACGAACAGGAAGTCGCGACCCGGGAACTTCGTCCACACGAAGGCGTACGCCGCCAGCGTGGCGATGCTGATCGGGATGATCACCGCCGGGATCGTGATCACGATCGAGTTCACGAAGTACGTCGCGAAGTTGGTGTCGCTGCCGTGCAGGACCGTGTCGTAGTTGGACCAGGTGACGTTGCGGGTTGGTGAAGAACGTCCACCAGCCGCTGGTGTTGATGTCGCTCTCCGGGCGGAACGACGTGACCAGCAGGCCCAGCGTCGGGATCGTCCAGAGCACGGCGATCACGACCGCGGCCAGCGAGGCCCACGGCGAGCTGAGCGCCTTGTGGGCGCTCGTGGCGACCGGCTCCGGCGGCGGCGGCGTGCCGTCGATCTCGCTGGGTCGGGGTGTCGCGGTGGTCATCGTGCCTCCAGCTTGCGCATCTGACGGACGTTGTAGATCACGATCGGCATGCACCAGCAGGAAGATCACGGACGGCGATCGCGGTCGCGGTGCCCTGGTCGTGGTAGCGGAAGTACTCCTTGTAGAACTGGTAGGCCAGCACGCTGGTGTTGAAGTTGCCGCCGGTGGTCGTGCGGACGATGTCGAAGGCCTTGAGCGTCGTGATGCTGATCGTCGTGATCACCACGATCAGCGACGGTCGGATGCTCGGCACGGTGATGAAGCGGAACTGCTGCATGCCGCTCGCGCCGTCGAGCCGTGGCCGCCTCGACGATGTCGTCGGGGATCGCCTTGATCGAGGCCGACAGGATCGTCATCGCGAAGCCGACCTGGACCCAGATCATGATGATGATCAGGAACAGCGTGTTCCACGGGTCGTTGAGCAGGAAGCTGTAGGTGTTGAAGCCGAGGCCCTTGAGGACGGCGTTCGCGATGCCGATCTGCTCCTGGGACGAGTCGCGGTAGTCGTAGACGAACTTCCAGATGATCGAGGCGCCGACCAGCGAGATCGCCATCGGCAGGAAGATCAGCGCCTTGGCGAACTTCTCGAACCGGGAGCGGTCGATCAGGACGGCGTAGATGAGGCCGATCGCCGTGGCGAACGAGCGGCACCAGGATGACCCAGGCCGCGGTGTTCCGCAGCACGATCGAGCTGCTCGGAGTCGGTGAAGATCGTCTTGTAGTTGTCGAGGCCGACGAAGCCTTCGCCGGTCTTGTCGAAGAACGACTGGTAGATGCTCGTCAGAGCGGGGTAGAGCAGGCCGACCGCGATCAGGATGACGGCCGGCAGCACGAAGGCCGCGGACTGGACGAGCTCGCCTCGGCGGGAGCGGAATCGCTGGGTCAGCAGCAGGATGACCGCCGACGACGGCGAAGAAGACGCCGATCGCGATGAACATCTGGAGGAACTTCTCACCTGTGGACATACGGGCCCTCCCGGATGGCTCGGGCCGCCGAGCGGCGGCTCGGCGGCCGGGTGGATCGGACGGGGTACGACGGCGGCCGGGCCAGCCGGTGCGACGAGCGCGCCGGACCGGGCCGATGGGTCACGCGTGATCAGGAGCCGGCCAGGACTGTCTCGATGTTGTCGAGCGCGTCCTTCGTGCTCTCGCCGGTGATCCAGTTCGTCATCTCGGTCCAGAACGAGCCAGCACCGACCTCGCCGGGCATCATGTCGGAACCGTCGAAGCGGAAGACCGCGTCGGGGTCCTGCAGGATCTCACCGGACAGCTTGTCGATCGGGCTGGCCAGGTTGTTGACGTCGAGACCCTTGTTGGCGCTGACCCAGCCGCCGTTCGGGGAGGCCTTGGCCTTCTCGTTGGCCCACACGTCGGTCGACAGGTAGGTCTGGAAGGCCTGCACCTCCGGGTCGTCGGAGAACGCCGCGACGAACTCGCCGCCGCCGAGGACCGGGTTGCCGAAGTCGGAGCTCGATCGGCGGCAGGTAGAACGCGAAGACGTCGCCGTCCTCGGCCACGTTGGTGCCCTCCGGCCAGTTGGCCGCGTAGAAGCGCGCCTGGCGGTGCAGGGCGCACTTGCCGTCGAGGATCGGCAGGCCGCCGTCCTGGAACGCCGTGGTGGCGATCGACTTCACGTCGCCGATGCCGCCGTTGACGTACTTGTCGTTCTTCAGGATGTCGCCGACGTCGTCGAGCGCCGTCGGCGACCTGCGGGTCGTTGAACGGGATGTCGTGGTTGACCCACTGGTCGTAGACGTCCGGGCCCGCCGAGCGGAGCAGCACGTCCTCGAGCCAGTCGGTGGCCGGCCAGCCGGTCGCGTCGCCGGACTCGATGCCCGCGCACCACGGCTTGATGCCGCTGGCCGCGATCGTGTCGGACAGGGCGAGCATGTCGTCCCAGGTCTTCGGGATGTCCCAGCCGTTGTCCTTGAACATCTTCGGGGAGTACCAGACGAACGACTTCACGTTGGCGCCCAGCGGTGCGGCGTACAGCTTGTCGTCGACGCTGCCGTAGGAGCGCCAGTCGTCGCCGAACCACTTGTCGACGTTGTCGGACACCTGCGAGGGCGCCTCGACGACCTTGCCCGTGCCGACCAGCGTCTGGAGCAGACCCGGCTGGGGGATGTAGGCGATGTCCGGCGGGTTGCCGGCCTGGACCCGGACCTGCAGCTGGGCCTCGAACTCCTTGGAGCCTTCGTACTTCGGAGTCGCGCCCGTGCAGGTGGTGAAGAGCTTCCACGAGTCGATGTGCGGCTGGTCCTCCGGGGCCACGATCGAGGTGTAGACCGAGATCGACTTGCCGGTCAGGTCGCCGAAGTCGGCGAGCTGCTGGAGGTCGGCACACTCGGACTTGCCATCTCCGGGCCAGGTACCACTGACCGTGCTGCTGCCCTCGCTGTCGCTGGCACAGCCAGCAAGAACGAGTCCCGCGCTCACGAGAGCAGCGGCAGCCGCCATCCCTCGGCGCGTGTTGCGTGATCGCATTCGTGCATTCCTCTCTGCGTTTTTCAGCAGGTCCGTCTAGGTCCGCGTGCCCGATAACCCGCTCCGTCGGTCCTGATGCAAACGTTTACGCGCGGCCGCGTCAAGGAGGATCGATAACGGTTCTGTAACGCGCGTCACATTTCAATGGGAACGCTCCCACTGCCGGACGAACCGGGCTGTCACCGGCTTCCCACCGGACGATCTCCACCCGCTTGGAAACGGACAGCCGCCGGTCTCGACCGGTTTACCCTGGATAGACGTCCGGTTGAGGGCATCCGGAACCGCAGAACTTGCGGCCCGCGTCAGCCCGCGAGGAGCTCCAGCTCGGCGTCGACGTGGGGGTCGGTGCGACCTTCCGCGTCGAGCTCGGCCTTGATCTCGCGCTGCATCGCGAGCGCGTCGGTCGTCCGACCGAGGTTGCGCAGCGCCCAGGCCACCATCCACCGGGCGACCCGGGTCCGTTCGGGATCGCCGATCCGCTCCCGCGCGGCCAGCGCCTGCTCGAAGTCCGACAACGCGTCGGCGAAGTCGCCGGCGTCGGCGTGCGCCCTGCCGATGTTGTTCAGCAGTGACGCGTCCCAGTCGCGTGCCACCTGGTCGCGCGAGTGGGACGCGACCTCGAGCGCTCGGTAGTTGAGGGCCAGCCGGTCCTCGGGTGCGGCGACCAGCGCCTGCATGTGGATCGCGTCGACCCGCAGCGCATCCAACCCGGCCTGCGACGCGGTCCGCTCGGCGGCGTCGAAGTGTGGTCGAGCGGCGTCGTCGTCACCCGCGGACCGGAACAGCCGACCTCGCTCGAGAGATACCCGGACGACGACCTCGTCGTCGCTGACGGCGAGATCGTCGAGCACGCCGTGCGCCTCGTCGTACCGCTCCTGCAGGCCGAGAGCCCGGGCGACCTGGGTCAGCAGCACCAACCGATCGTTGCCTTCAGCGATGTCGGCGGCAGCCCGGAAGCGCGCCTCGGAGCCGGCTGGGTCGTCGAAGTTCCACAGCGTCTGCACGTCGGTCATGCGTCCATGCTCTCCTACGAAAAGTCCTCCGGTGTGAACTCGCGGGGCTCGACGAGCACGATCCAGTTGCCCGAGTTGTCGCGACAGAGCGCCTCGACGCCGTACGGCCGCTGCTCCGGCTTCTGGAGGAACTCCACGCCCTTCGCGCTCAGCTCCTCGTAGGTCTTCTGGCAGTCGTCGACGTTCATGCCGAGACCGTTGAGGCCGCCGTCGGCCTGCGCACGGTTCATGGCCTCGACGAGCTCGGGGGAGAACGGCGGGCCAGGAATGGTGAGGTGCACCTTGAGCTCGGGCTGGCTCGGATGGCTGACGGTGCACCAGCGGTAGTCGCCCATCGTGATGTCGTCGCCGGCGACGAAGCCGAGGACGTCGGTGTAGAAGGCCAGTGAGGCGTCGATGTCCTGGACGAAGACCGACGCGAGCGAGATGTGAGTGATCATGCGACCACGCTAGGAGCCGGTGGTCGCGTCCTGCTTCTCCTGGCTTGCGCGTTCGGCCAGACCCCACTGGAAGACGTAGCAACCCGGGATCCGCGGAGCACCGGCCACCGCGTAGCGGCGCTGGAAGTCGCTCGGCGTCTCGCCGACCACGGCCCGGAAGCGGCTGCTGAACGACCCGAGGCTGGAGTAGCCGACCGCGTGGCAGACCTCCGTGACGGTCAGGTTCGTGGCGCGGAGCAGGTCCTGGGCGCGCTCGATGCGGCGCTCGGAGAGGTACGCCGCGGGGGTGCGGCCGTAGGTCGCCTTGAAGAGCCGCTGGAAGTGGAACTTGCTCAGTCCGGCGATCGTCGCGAGCGCGTCGAGGTCGAGCGGCTCGGCGTAGTGGCGGTCGGCGTGGTCGCGGGCGCGACGCAGGTGGACCAGCACGTCGCCGGGCGCACGGGCGATCGTCATCGGCGGGCGGTGGTGAGCCGGCGACGCAGAGCGTCTTCGCGCGCCAGCCGGGCGGCGTCGCGGTCGCGGCGAGCGGCCACCACCGCCGCGAGGTAGGCCTCCGGCGGAGTGCCGGGCGGCGGCGCGGGCGCGACGTACTCACTGACGGCGGTCGCCAGCCGGCCACCGATCGCGGCACGCGACGCCGGGTCGATCTGCGGGAGGCGGCCGAGGAACTGGCGTACGGCGAGGGCGAGGCCGGTCGGCAGGGAGGCCATGTCGGCCGCGGCCGCCCAGTGCGCGAGCTGGGGCGGCATCGGGGTCGGCCGGGCGAGCTGGAGGCGGACCCGCTCGCGGACGACGTACGTGCCCGCGGCGAAGTCGCCGATCCTCTTGCCGCGCGAGCTGAGCAGCGCCGAGAAGAAGGCCGGGCCGCCGAAGAACGCGTAGATCTCGACGACGCCGACCAGCGCACGCACGAACGCGTGCTGGAAGGAGATCGGCCCGGCGTCGTCGCGGACGGTGCGCAGCCCGAGCGCCATCTTGCCGACGGTCTTGCCCCGGGTCAGCGTCTCCAGGGCGGTCGGGAAGACGACCAGCGAGACGATGATCGAGGCGAGGATCGCGACCTGGATCAGGGCCTCGTCGGTCTGCACCGCGGCCACGGCGAGCCCCATGACGAGGGCGATGAGCAGGACGATCGTGAGAGTCACGTCGATGAGACCGGAGGCCATCCGCGGACCCAGGCTCGCCGGGGGCAGGTCGAGGGCGACCGCCTCGCCGGTGACGAGGTCGTCGGTCGTGAGCGTCGCGAACTCGGGGGCCGCCATCGTCGGTCAGTCTAGGGTCGCGTCGCGGCACTAGGGTCGGCGCATGGACCTCGACGCCTACGTCGCTGCGCACTCGCGCGAGTGGCAGCGGCTCGAGCAGCTGACCCGTCAGCGACGGCTGTCCGGTGCCGAGGCCGACGAGCTCGTCGAGCGCTACCAGCAGGTCGCGACCCACCTCTCCGTCGTACGCACCTCGGCGCCCGACGCGTCGCTGATCGCCCACCTGTCCTCGGTCCTGGCCCGCGCGCGCAACCGGGCGGCCGGCACTCGCACCGGCACCTGGCGGGGCGTGCGGCTGTTCTTCGTCGAGCGCTTCCCGGCGGCGCTCTACCGGCTGCGGTGGTGGTGGCTGGGCACGATCGCGGGGAGCGTCGTCGTCACCGCCGTGATGATCCTGTGGCTGCTCGCCCACCCCAACGTGGAGCAGAGCCTCCTGTCACCCCAGGAGATCGACCAGCTCGTCAACCACGACTTCGAGGACTACTACAGCACGTACGCCGCCAGTCACTTCGCCGCGCAGGTGTGGGTCAACAACGCATGGGTGACGGCGCTCTGCCTGGCGCTGGGCGTGCTCGGCTTCCCGGTGATCTACCTGCTCTACTCCAACATCGCGAACCTCGCGATCATCGGCTCGATCATGATCCGGCACGGCCACGCCGGACATTTCTGGGGGCTGATCCTCCCGCACGGGATCCTCGAGCTGACCGCGGTCTTCATCGCGGGCGGCGTCGGGCTCAGGCTCTTCTGGTCCTGGGTCGAACCCGGCGAGCTGACCCGCGCCCAGTCGCTGGCGCACGAGGGTCGTACGGCGGGGACGGTCGCCCTCGGTCTGGTCGCCGTGCTGTTCGTCAGCGGCATGATCGAGGCGTTCGTGACCCCGTCGCCGCTGCCCACGTGGGCACGCGTCGGCATCGGCATCCTGGCCGAGGCGGTCTTCCTGGCCTACGTCTTCGTGCTCGGTCGCGCCGCGTTCCACCGCGGCGCGACCGGTGACATCGACGCGGCCCTGCTCGAGGACCGGGTCGCTACGCAGGCTTAGCCGGGGATCAGGCGGTCACCTTCTCGAGCTCGTGAGGTCGACAGGAGTGGTGCTACCGCAACAGGGTCCTACAGCAGCCCCCGCGCCTTCAGGCTGAGGTAGTGGTCGGCGAGCGCGGGCGGCAGCCGCTCGGCGTCCGCGTCGATCACGTCGACCCCGAGTGCACCGAGGAGCCGTGCCGTGTGCCGGCGACGTCCGATGACCTGCTCGGCCGCAGCCGCGTCGTACACCTCGTCGAGGGTGTCGCGCCCGTCGGCCAACCGCTCGAGCTCGGGGTCACGCACCGAGGCGAGCACCACGCGGTGGTGCTTGGTCAGCGTCGGCAGCACGGGCAGCAGCCCCTCCTCGACCGCCGACGGCTCGAGCGGAGTCAGGAGTACGACGAGGGCCCGCTGGCGCCCGAGGCCGGTGACCGCGCCGGCCAGCGAGCCCCAGTCGGCCTCGGCGATCACGGGGTCGAGATCGGCCATCACGTCCTGGAGGGTCGCGGCGACGTCGCGCGCGCCGGCCGACCTCACGCGGCTGCGTACCCGCCGGTCGCCGGCGACGAAGTCGATTCGGTCGCCGGCTCGCGCGGCGAGGGCCGCCAGCAGCAGGGCTGCGTCCATCGCGGAGTCGAGACGTGGCACGTCGCCGACCCGGCCGGCCGACGTGCGCGACGTGTCGAGCACCAGCACGACGCGGCGGTCGCGCTCGGGCTGCCAGGTGCGCACCACGACGTTGCGGTTGCGAGCGCTCGCGCGCCAGTCGATGGAGCGCACGTCGTCCCCGCGCACGTACTCCCGAAGCGAGTCGAACTCGGTGCCCTGACCGCGGACCCGGATCGCGGCCCGGCCGTCCAGGTCACGCAAGCGGGCCAGCCGGCTCGGCAGGTGCTTGCGCGACTCGAAGGGCGGCAGCGAGCGGATCGTGCCTGCGACGACCCGGGTGCGCTGGCGGGCGGCGAGGCCGAGCGGCCCGCGCAGCCGCAGGGTCACCCCGGTCGCCTGCAGGTCACCGCGACGGCGGGGCAGCAACGGCGTACGCAGCACGACCCGGTCTCCGGGCGACATCGCCAGCCGGTGCCGGTTGTCGCTCGCTCCGGCGGTCGGTTGCCAGGCGTCGCGCAGCACACCGCGGACCCGGCGGCGCGAGGGGTTCGCCACCACCAGTCGGGTCTCCGTCGGGTAGCCGAGCCGGACGGTGCCGACGGCGGGGCGGTCCAGCGTGAGCACCGACGGCGACGGCGCGAGCAGGACGTCGACCCCGACGAGCAGCGCGACTGCCAGCACCCACAGCCACACCGTGCCCATCCCCGGGCGCAGCACGACCGGCACCACTCCCAGCAGGAGCAGCAGCGGGACGCGACCGGAGATCGACATGGGCTACCTCGGCACCGGCACCGAGCCGAGCGCGGAGGCGAGCACCTGCGCGACATCGACGCCCTCGAGCTCGGCCTCGGGCCGGAGCCCGAGCCGGTGCACCAAGGTGGCGTGGGCGAGCGCCTTCACGTCGTCCGGGGTGACGAAGTCGCGACCGGTCAGCCAGGCCCACGCGCGTGCCGACCGCAGCAGGGCGGTCGCGCCGCGCGGGCTCACGCCCAGGGAGAGGGACGGCGAGTCGCGAGTCGCTCGAGCGATGTCGACGATGTAGCCGGTGACCTCGGGGCTCACCTGCACCCGGCTGACCGCCTCACGACCGGCTGCGATGTCGGCGGCACCCGCGACAGCCTGGACGCCGGCGCCGGCGATGTCGCGCGGGTCGAAGCCTGCCGCGTGCCGGCGCAGGATCTCCATCTCGGACTCGCGGTCGGGGATCGGGAGCACGACCTTCAGCAGGAATCGGTCGAGCTGGGCCTCGGGGAGCGGGTAGGTGCCTTCGTACTCCACCGGGTTCTGGGTCGCCGCGACCAGGAAAGGCTGCGGCAGCGGGCGCGAGACCCCGTCGACGGAGACCTGGCCCTCCTCCATCGCCTCGAGCAGCGCGGACTGGGTCTTCGGTGGGGTCCGGTTGATCTCGTCGGCCAGCAGCAGGTTGGTGAAGATCGGCCCCTCGCGGAAGCTGAGCTCGCCCTGCCGGCTGTCGATCACCATCGACCCGGTGATGTCTCCGGGCATCAGGTCGGGCGTGAACTGCACCCTGCGGGTGTCGACGGACAGGGCGCCCGCGAGGGTGCGCACCAGCAGCGTCTTCGCGACGCCCGGCACACCTTCCATGAGCACGTGACCGCCACACAGCAGCGCGACCAGAAGCCCGGACACCGCGGCGTCCTGGCCGACGACGGCCTTGGCGACCTCGGTGCGTACGGCGGCCAGTCGCTCGCGGGCATCGCCTCCAGCGACGGGTGCTGGGGTTTCGGTCATGGTCGGCGTACCTCTCTGTCGAGCTCGGCCAGGCGGCCGGCCAGGTTGATCAGGTCGTGGTCGGTGGCGGGAGCAGGGGCGCTGGTCCCGATGAGTGCCTCGATCTCGTCGACCGGGCGGCCGGTGTGTCTGGCCAGATCGCGGACGAGCGCCGCGGGGTCGGGTCGCGAACCGAGCTGCAACCGATCGGCCGCGCGCACCCGGGCGGCGGCGCGGAGGACGGCAGCGGCGTGAGCGCGGTCGCCGGCCTTGCGGTAGAGCCGGCCCCGGCTCCGGGTCGTCTCGATCGCCTTCACGACGACCGGGAGCGGCTCGGTCGCCAGCGCGCCGAGCCGGCGCGATCGCCACACCAGCAGCGCGAGCACGGCGAGGGCGACCATCCACAGGCCGGGCTTGAGCCACGTCGGCAGCAGGGTCGCCAGGCTCACCCCGTCGTCGCCGGTGAGGTCGTCGAGCGACGGGACGTACCAGACCAGGTGGTCGTCCTGGCCCAGCAGCCGCAGCGCCACAGCGGCGTTGTCGGAGCGCAGCACCTGGTCGTTGCTGAGTGCCTCGCCGGCGCCGAACAGCACCACACCCGGTCGCGGCTCGGCGAGCAGCGCGCCCTCCTTGCCGCTGAAGCAGCCGTCGACGACGGGGTACTCCACCGCGTGGTCGACCTGCACGGAGAGTCCGTCGTACGTCGGGTCCGCGCAGTCGGCCGCTCGCTCACCGTCGAACGTGACCGCATAGGGCAGCTCGGTGATCCCGAACGCCTGCGTGGTGCCCGTGCCGGGTTCGACCAGCACCAGCCGGGCGCCGCCGACCTGGTCGAGCAGCCGGTCGATGGTGCTCTCGCCGAGGAGGTCGGTCGATGTCACGACCACGGTGGTGTCGGTGTCGATGGTCGCGTCGTCGAGCTCGTCCGCGCCGCGGGCGACCTCGACGTCGACGCCCTGGTCGTCCAGCACCCGGGCGAGGGCCTGGGCGCCGCTGGGATCGGGGTTGTCCGGGTCGAGTGGCACGCCCCGGTGCGTCGCCTGGTTGCCGAGCACCAGGACCACCGCGACCGCGAGCGCGAGTCCGCCCAGGATCAGCAACGCTGACCGGTGCCGCCGAAGCCGCCCCTCTGCGGGGGCGGCCGTCGCGGTGCTCACGAGCGACCCGCCAGCTGGTCGTCGAGCTCGAGGACGCTGGTCGCCTGGGCGCTCGACGCCGAGCGGTCGCCGTACAGGACCGCGTCGAAGAGCGCCGCCGTGCCGTCGACGCGCTGTCGGGCGCTCGGGATCGCGACCGCGAGCGCGGCGGCCACCTCGTGGGCGGTCGCGCCGGGCAGGTCGTCGAGACGGCCACGCTCGACCTGGCGTACGGCGAGCGCGCGGAAGCCCTCGACCACCGCCTCCTCGTTCCGGCCGTCGGCCAGCGCGCGCTCGGCGCGGGCCCGGAGCTCGTCGGCGCTCACGCTGTCGTCCACCAGCACCGCGCCGCGCTGCCGCGGCGCACGGGCCGTACGCCGAGCGCGGGAGAGCAGCCACGCCAGCCCCGCGAAGAGGAGCAGGAAGGCGATCATCGCGGCGAACGTCGAGAGCGGTGGCGCGTGCGAGGCAGCGTCGACGGTGCCGTTCACGAAGCGGTTGATCCAGGTCAGGAGCTGCTCGAAGAGGTTCTGCTGGTGGTACTCCGGTCGCACGAGCTCGCGCGCCAGCAGTCGCCGGGCCTCGTCCGACGACGGGTCGAGCGGCGGCGGCGCGATCACGAGGTGGTGATCCCGGCCTGGGCCATCAGCTCGACGTCGTACGCCTCCTTGCGCATCCGCTGGTCGAGGTACTGCAGCGAGGTCACCGCACTCGTGAACGGCGTGACGAAGGCTGCCGCGATCACGGAGCCGAGCGCCTGTGCGAGCACGACCAGGAGCACGGCGTAGCGCGACGACTCGGTGGCGGCGCCGCCGATCGCGGCGATCAGGCCGAACGGGACGGTGATCACCTGGCTGGCGATCGAGGTGAGCACGATGGTGAGCAGCGCGATGCCGAAGGTCCGCCAGAACTGACGCCGGGTGAGCCGGAAGCCGCGCCCGATCGCGGCCAGGATGCCGATCCGCTCGATCATCAGCGCCGGCACCGGCAGGTAGTAGACGCGCACCCAGAACCACACCGCGATCGCGATGAAGAGCGGCACCGACACGATCCCGAACAGCACGATCGCCACGGTCGGGAGGGTCAGGGCGACCACGACCCACACGGCGACGTAGACCGAGAGTCCGCCGGCGGCGATCAGCGCGAGCAGCACGGAGAGTCCGACCAGCCGCCAGCGTGAGCCGCGGGTGGCGGCCCAGGCCTCGCCGAGCGTGAGCCGTCGGCCGATCGCCGCCGCCGCGGTCACGTGCGCGATCATCCCGGTGACGAAGAGCAGCCCGAGGCTCTGCAGCAGCCCCCCGATCGCCAGGGTGCCGAACGACGCGATCTGGCCGAGCGCCTCGGCCGTCGACAGGTCGTTCCCGCTCTGGTCGAGCGAGACGTCGACCAGGGCGACGAGCACGGCGGTGACCAGGACCGGGATCGCCATCGCGACCGCAGCGACGAGCACGGCCGACCCGACGGTGGCCTTCGGATTGAAGCGGATGATCTTGAACGCCGCGTCGTAGATGTCGCCAAGGCCCAGGGGTCGCAGTGGCAGGGCACCCGGCTTGTGGGCGGCGCCGAGCATGCCCGGCGGGAAGGCGCCGGGCTGGTAGGGGACTGGTTGGTAGGTGCCGGGTGGGCCTGGCACCGGCGGAGGCGCCCAGACCGGAGGAGGCTGCGGAGGCGGCGGCGACCACCCAGGCGGCGGCGGACCGACGGGCTCACTGCCCGGGGGTGGGTACCACTGGTTGCCGGACATGTTGCGGCGCCTCCGGGGGTTAGGTCGACGCCATCTTGTCAGTCAGCGTCGGGCGAGGTGGCTCGGCAACACGCAGGCGGCGTCCAGCCCGAGGACGTGGTTGAGCCGCCCGAAGGCCAGCCACGACCCGAGGCACATCGAGAGCTCGACGATCTCCTTGTCCGTGTACGCCGCCTTCATCCGGGTCCAGAACCCGTCGTCCAGCCCGTGGTGGTCGAGCGCGTACCTCTCGGCGTACTCCGCGGCGAGCCGTGCGCGCTCGTCGAAGTCGGACGTGGTCCGCCACTCCTCGACGGCCTCGGCGAAGGTGTCCTCGACCTTCACGCCGTCACGCTCGGTGCGCCAGTCCTGACAGAAGAGGCAACCGTTGATCTGCGCGATCCGCAGCCGCGCAGCCTCGAACTCCCGCAGCCCCAGGGTGGAGTGCTCGTAGACGGCCATCGAGAACTTCGAGGCGGGGACGCCGATGCCGGGGACCATCTCGCCCCAGACGTACATCAGCGGGTCCTTGCCCTCGGGGATGTCGACGATCACGTGGTGCTCCTTGTGTTGGTGAGGCGACCGGTTGCAGGTGAGAGAGGTACGTCGAGGCCGTCGTAGAGGCCGGGGTCCGCAGCGCGCAGCCAGGGGATCGCGTTGACGAGACGGTTGGCCGCCGTGGCGTTGCCCCCGGCGGCACGGTTGCCGCCCTCGTCGGTCGCCTCGAGGCTGACCTCGATCCGTGGTCGGCCCTCGATCACGACCTTGTGGGCGCCGTCGCCGCCGTCGGGCGGCAGCGGCCAGTCAGGTGCACAGTCGGCGCCGATCCGGGTCACGTGCTCGATCACGATCCGGGGCACTCCGTCGACGATCCCCTGGACCTCGAACCGCAGCGCCCCCTGGGTGCCGGCCTCGAAGAGGCCCATGCCGTTGGTGACGTCCTCGTCGAGCGCCCGTCGTTCGAGGGTCTCGCGGATCTCGTCGAGCTCGACCCCGAGCGCGCGGGCGATCAGTCGGACCTGCCCACCCCAGACCATCGTCGGCACGCCGGCGGCCACCATCGGTGGCTCGTAGTCCATCGGGTGGCCCATGCCGACCAGGTGGCGGACCGAGTCGGGCTGGTCGTAGGTCGAGTAGTCGAAGATCTCCTGGCAGCGGATCTCGTCGACGGTGCCGGCCAGGCCGCTGACCAGCACCGGCAGCAGGTCGTTGCCCCAGCCGGGGTCCACCCCGCTGGCGAACAGCGCCGCTCCGCCTTCCTTGGCGGCGTCGAGCAGCGGTTGGGTGAGCGCGTCCGGGGCGCTGCGGTGGTCGTAGAGCGCATAGAGAGCAGGTGTGACGACGACCGCGCCGGCACGCAGGCAACGGGCCGCATCGACGGCTGCGTCGTCGGGACGGAGGTCGCCCGAGGCGGTGTAGGCAACGGCGCCACCCCCGCCGAGCGTCGCCAGCGCCGCCTCGACGTCCGTCGTCGCGGTCACCCCGAGTGGTTGGTCGAGCCCGGCGAGCTCTCCGGCGTCGCGGCCGGCCTTGGCGGGGGAGGAGACGATGACCGCGGTCAGCTCCAGCCCTGGATGGGCGTCGATCGCGCGGATCGCAGCGCGGCCCATGTTTCCCGTTCCCCAGACCGCGACGGGTACCGTCGACCCCGGCGCCACCAGCCCGGAATAGAACGTGTTCTCGTCGCCCATGATGGGGACGATAGCCGAGCGTCGACCGGTCTGGGAGGGCTCCTGCGAAGGCCGGAGGCCGAGCGATTTGGCGTGGTGCCAGATCTCTGTCAAGATAGTTCGGTTGCTTCGGCGGGTTGCCGGGGTGCACCACATCTTGACTACTGAATCGCGTTTCCCGTTGTTTCAGTGGTCTGGCGTGTGGCCGCACCGAACCTGGAGACCCGATTCTGCTCGACGAACCGTCGGGCGTCACCCAACAACACCAGTGAGACCCCGGTCTTGTGTTGTGCCCCAGGTTTTCAAGCCAGGGGGTGCGACACGCCCGACCGCGGGGGTCGGAGCTGGGGGTGGGAAGCACGGGCGGGACCGACTCAAGCCGGAGGACGTCTCGGAACACGCACGCGGTACTGATCGAGAAGGTAGAGAGAGACAGATGGCGGGACAGAAGATCCGCATCAGGCTCAAGGCCTATGACCACGAGGTGATCGACACCTCGGCGCGCAAGATCGTGGACACGGTTACCCGTACGGGTGCGAAGGTCGCCGGCCCGGTGCCGCTGCCGACCGAGAAGAACGTGTACTGCGTCATTCGCTCGCCGCACAAGTACAAGGACTCCCGCGAGCACTTCGAGATGCGCACGCACAAGCGCCTCATCGACATCATCGACCCCACGCCGAAGACCGTCGACTCGCTCATGCGTCTCGACCTGCCTGCCGGCGTCGACATCGAGATCAAGCTCTGAGGTCGAGGACATGACTTTCGAACGCAATGTGAAGGGGCTGCTGGGCACCAAGCTCGGCATGACCCAGGTCTGGGACGACAACAACCGGGTCGTCCCGGTGACTGTCGTCGCCGTCAACGCCAACGTGGTGACGCAGGTCCGCACGCCCGAGACCGATGGCTACAACGCCATCCAGGTCGGGTACGGCGAGATCGACGGCCGCAAGGTGACCAAGCCGAAGGCCGGTCACTTCGAGAAGGCTGGTTCGACCCCGCGTCGCCACCTGGTCGAGATCCGCACCGCGCTGGCCGGTGACTACACCGTGGGCCAGGAGCTGGCCGTCGACACCTTCGCCGCAGGCGAGGAGATCGACGTGACCGGCACCAGCAAGGGCAAGGGTTTCGCCGGTGTCATGAAGCTGCACGGCTTCCACGGTGTCTCCGCCTCGCACGGTGCCCACCGCAACCACCGCAAGCCGGGATCGATCGGCGCTTGCGCCACCCCCGGTCGCGTGTTCAAGGGCACCCGCATGGCCGGTCGGATGGGTAGCGACACCGTCACCACCCAGAACATCGAGGTGCACGCCGTGGACACCGAGAAGGGCCTCGTTCTGCTCAAGGGCGCCGTTCCCGGCCCCAAGGGTGGTCTCGTGGTGCTTCGCTCGGCCGCCAAGAAGACGCAGGAGGTCTGAGCATGACTGAGAACACCGAGAACGCTGAGACCACCGAGTCTGTCGAGGCTGCCGAGAAGGCCCCGGCCAAGAAGGCTGCTGCCAAGAAGGCCCCGGCCAAGAAGGCTGCTGCCAAGAAGACCGCTGCGGTCAAGGCGACCAAGGTCGACCTCCCCGCCGAGCTCTTCGACGTCGAGGTCAACATCCCGCTGATCCACCAGGTCGTCGTGGCGCAGCAGGCTGCTGCTCGTCAGGGCACGCACTCCACCAAGCGTCGCGGCGAGGTCCGCGGTGGTGGTCGCAAGCCCTACAAGCAGAAGGGCACCGGCCGCGCCCGCCAGGGCTCGACCCGCGCGCCGCAGTTCGCCGGCGGTGGCGTCGTCCACGGCCCCAAGCCGCGTGACTACGACCAGCGGACCCCCAAGAAGATGAAGGCCGCCGCCCTGCGCGGTGCCCTCTCCGACCGGGCCCGCAACGACCGCATCCACGTGGTCGAGTCGCTGATCAGTGCCGACGCGCCGTCGACCAAGGCGGCCATCACCGCCCTGGCGTCGCTCTCGGAGCGCAGCAACTTCCTCGTGGTGCTCGAGCGGAACGACTCCATCACCTGGCTCTCGCTGCGCAACGCGCCGCAGGTGCACATCGTGGCGGTCGACCAGCTCAACACCTACGACGTGCTCGCGTCCGACGACGTCGTCTTCACCAAGGGTGCGTACGACGCCCTGGTGAACGGCACCTCGCAGGTCACGTCCGTTTCGGAGACCGAGGAGGCTGCCAAGTGAGCACCCTGCACAAGGACCACCGCGACATCCTGCTCGCGCCGGTCGTGTCCGAGAAGAGCTACGGCCTCCTCGACGCCAACAAGTACACGTTCCTGGTGCGCCCGGACGCCAACAAGACCGAGATCAAGATCGCGGTCGAGAAGGTGTTCAACGTCAAGGTGACGTCGGTCAACACGATCAACCGCCCGGGCAAGACCCGCCGGACCAAGAACGGCCTTGGCAAGCGCAAGGACACCAAGCGCGCCATCGTCAGCCTGGCCGAGGGCGACCGCATCGACATCTTCGGGGGTCCGGTCTCCTGACCGGGCACTGGATACGAGGACTGAAGACACATGGCTATCCGTAAGTACAAGCCGACCACCCCGGGCCGTCGCGGCTCGTCCGTGGCCGACTTCGTCGAGATCACCCGGACCACTCCGGAGAAGTCGCTGACGCGTCCGCTGCCCAAGAAGGGCGGCCGCAACAACCAGGGCCGGATCACCACCCGGCACCAGGGTGGCGGTCACAAGCGCGCCTACCGCATCATCGACTTCCGTCGCTACGACAAGGACGGTGTTCCGGCCAAGGTCGCTCACATCGAGTACGACCCCAACCGCACCGCGCGCATCGCGCTGCTGCACTACGCCGACGGCGAGAAGCGCTACATCGTGGCGCCGAAGGACCTGACGCAGGGCACGCACGTTGAGTCCGGCCCCAACGCCGACATCAAGCCCGGCAACAACCTGCCGCTGCGCAACATCCCCGTCGGTACGACGATCCACTGCGTGGAGCTGCGTCCCGGTGGCGGTGCCAAGATGGCCCGCTCCGCTGGCAACAGCGCCCAGCTGGTCGCCCGCGAGGGTTCCCGCGCCACGCTGCGTCTGCCCTCGGGCGAGATGCGGTTCGTCGACGTGCGCTGCCGCGCCACCATCGGCGAGGTCGGCAACGCCGAGCAGTCGAACATCAACTGGGGCAAGGCCGGCCGTATGCGTTGGAAGGGCAAGCGCCCGACCGTCCGCGGTGTCGTCATGAACCCGGTCGACCACCCGCACGGTGGTGGCGAGGGCAAGACCTCCGGTGGCCGTCACCCGGTCTCCCCGTGGGGTAAGCCCGAGGGCCGTACGCGCAAGCGCAAGGCCTCCGACTCCCAGATCATCCGTCGCCGCAAGTCCGGCAAGGGTAGGAAGTAACTGAGATGCCTCGCAGCCTGAAGAAGGGCCCCTTCATCGACGATCACCTTCAGAAGAAGGTGGACGCTGAGAACGCCAAGGGCTCACACAACGTCATCAAGACGTGGTCGCGCCGATCGATGATCATCCCGGACATGATCGGTCACACGATCGCTGTCCACGATGGTCGCAAGCACGTGCCGGTCTTCGTGACCGACGCGATGGTCGGCCACAAGCTCGGGGAGTTCGCTCCCACCCGCACCTACCGCGGGCACGTCAAGGAAGACCGGAAGGGACGACGCCGATGAGCACCACCGAGCGCAGGCGCACGAGCGCCCGCCGCGAGTCGCTGCTCGGCGACCAGCCCGGAGCCTTCGCGAGCGCCCGCTACACGCGGATCACTCCGATGAAGGCCCGCCGTGTCGTCGACATGGTCCGCGGCATGCCCGTCGACGAGGCCCTGTCGCTGCTGCAGTTCGCGCCGCAGGCCGCCTCGGAGACCGTCTACAAGGTGCTCGAGAGCGCCGTCGCCAACGCCGAGACCACTGAGGGTCTCGACACCCACGACCTGGTCGTGTCGGTGGCGCAGGTCGACGAGGGCCCCACGATGAAGCGGTGGCGTCCGCGTGCGCAGGGTCGTGCGACCCGGATCAACAAGCGCACCAGCCACATCACGCTGGTCGTCCAGCCGGCCGAGATCGTGGCTGCTGCGAAGGCGACCCCCAAGAAGAGGAAGAGTGCCTGATGGGCCAGAAGATCAACCCGAACGGCTTCCGCCTCGGCATCTCGACCGACCACAAGAGCCGTTGGTACGCCGACAAGCTGTACAAGGCCTACGTGGGCGAGGACGTCGCCATCCGCAAGCTGCTCTCCAAGGGCATGGAGCGGGCCGGCATCTCCAAGGTGGAGATCGAGCGCACCCGTGACCGCGTCCGTGTGGACATCCACACTGCGCGCCCGGGCATCGTCATCGGTCGCCGTGGCGCCGAGGCCGACCGCATCCGCGGCGAGCTCGAGAAGCTCACCGGCAAGCAGGTCCAGCTGAACATCCTCGAGGTCAAGAACCCCGAGGTCGACGCTCAGCTGGTCGCCCAGGGTGTTGCCGAGCAGCTCACCGGTCGCGTGCAGTTCCGTCGCGCCATGCGCAAGGCGATGCAGACCACCATGCGTTCGGGTGCCAAGGGCATCCGGATCCAGTGCTCCGGTCGACTCAACGGCGCCGAGATGTCGCGCACCGAGTTCTACCGCGAGGGTCGCGTTCCGCTGCACACCCTGCGTGCCGACATCGACTACGGCTTCTACGAGGCCAAGACGACCTTCGGCCGTATCGGCGTGAAGGTCTGGATCTACAAGGGCGAGGTCGCCGGCACCCGTGCCGAGCGCCAGGCGCAGGCTGCTGCCCGCGCCGGTGTCCCCGGCCGTGGCGGTGCGCGTGATGGCGCCCGCGGCGGTGCCCGTGGCGCCGACCGTCCGACCCGTGGCTCGCGCGGCGACCGTCCGGCTCGCAGCGATGCTGCTCCCGCCGCTGACGCTCCGGCCGAGGCTGCGGCTCCCGCCGCTGAAGCTCCGAAGGAGGCCTGAGCCATGTTGATGCCCCGTCGTGTCAAGCACCGCAAGCAGCACCACCCCAAGCGGACCGGTGCGGCCAAGGGCGGCACTCGTCTCGCCTTCGGTGACTTCGGCATCCAGGCGATCGAGGGTCACTACGTGACCAACCGCCAGATCGAGTCGGCCCGTATCGCGATGACCCGCCACATCAAGCGTGGCGGCAAGGTCTGGATCAACATCTACCCGGACCGCCCGCTCACCAAGAAGCCTGCCGAGACCCGCATGGGTTCCGGTAAGGGTTCGCCGGAGTGGTGGATCGCCAACGTCAAGCCGGGCCGTGTCATGTTCGAACTCTCCGGTGTGGACGAGGACGTTGCTCGCGAGGCCATGCGCCGCGCGATGCACAAGCTCCCGATGAAGTGCCGGTTCATTTCCCGCGAAGCTGGTGAATTCTGATGGTTACGACTGCTCACGAGCTCGACGAGCTGAACGCCGTCGACCTCGAGGCCAAGCTGCGCGAGGCCAAGGAGGAGCTCTTCAACCTCCGTTTCCAGGCGGCCACCGGCCAGCTGGAGAGCCACGGCCGGCTTCGCACGGTCAAGAAGGACATCGCCCGGATCTACACCGTGGTGCGTGAGCGCGAGCTCGGCATCCGGACCACCCCGGGTCAGGACAGCAACGAGGATGGTGACGCATGAGCGAGCAGACCGCTGAGCGGAACGCCCGCAAGACCCGCGAGGGTCTGGTCGTCTCCGACAAGATGGACAAGACCGTCGTCGTGTCGGTCGAGGACCGCGTCAAGCACGCCATGTACGGCAAGGTCCTTCGCCGGACCAGCAAGTACAAGGCCCACGACGAGAACAACGAGTGCGGCATCGGCGACCGCGTCCTCCTCATGGAGACCCGGCCGCTGTCCGCCACCAAGCGTTGGCGCGTCATCGAGATCCTCGAGAAGGCCAAGTAATCCACCCGTTCGGCCAGGCTCACCGCCCGCTGAGGCGATGAGAACCGGCACGACAACCAGGAGAAATCAATGATTCAGCAGGAGTCGCGACTCAAGGTCGCCGACAACACCGGTGCGAAGGAGATCCTTTGCATCCGTGTTCTCGGCGGCTCGGGTCGTCGCTACGCCGGTATCGGCGACGTCATCGTCGCCACTGTCAAGGACGCGATCCCCGGCGGCAACGTGAAGAAGGGTGACGTCGTCAAGGCCGTCATCGTGCGCACCGTCAAGGAGCGCCGTCGTGCCGACGGTTCGTACATCCGCTTCGACGAGAACGCCGCTGTCATCCTCAAGGCTGACGGCGAGCCGCGAGGCACCCGCATTTTCGGCCCCGTGGGCCGCGAGCTGCGCGAGAAGAAGTTCATGAAGATCATCTCGCTCGCGCCGGAGGTGCTCTGACTCATGGGTAAGAGCCTGAACATCAAGAAGGGCGACACCGTCAAGGTGATCGCTGGCAAGGACAAGGGCGCCGAGGGCAAGGTGATCCAGGTGCTCCGCGAGGAGGACCGGGTCATCGTCGAGGGTGTCAACCGCGTCAAGCGGCACACCAAGGTCGTCAACCAGGGCGGTCGCGCCGGCACCACCGGCGGCATCATCACCGCCGAGGCGCCGATCCACGTCTCGAACGTGATGCTCGTCGAGGGCAAGGGCGTGACCCGGGTCGGCTTCCGCCGCGACGAGGTCGACAAGCGTCGCCCCGACGGCTCGACGTACAAGGCGGAGCGCAGCGTCCGCATCTCGCGCAAGACCGGCAAGGAAATCTGATGACCGAGACCCAGACGACGGCGTCCGCCGCGGTCACCCCGCGTCTCAAGACCCGCTACCGCGAGGAGATCCTCCCCGCGCTCAAGTCCGAGTTCGACATCGCGAACGTCATGCAGGTGCCCGGCCTGACCAAGATCGTGGTCAACATGGGTGTCGGCGAGGCCGCTCGCGACTCGAAGCTGATCGACGGTGCGGTCAAGGACCTCACCGCGATCACCGGTCAGAAGCCCCTGGTCACCAAGGCCCGCAAGTCCATCGCCCAGTTCAAGCTGCGTGAGGGCATGCCGATCGGCGCGCACACCACGCTGCGCGGCGACCGGATGTGGGAGTTCCTGGACCGACTGCTGTCGCTCGCGCTTCCCCGGATCCGCGACTTCCGTGGTCTGAACCCGGGCCAGTTCGACGGCCGTGGCAACTACACCTTCGGTCTCACCGAGCAGGTCATGTTCCACGAGATCGACCAGGACCGGATCGACCGCTCGCGCGGTATGGACATCACGATCGTCACGACCGCCACCAACGACGAGCAGGGTCGCGCGCTGTTGAAGCAGCTCGGCTTCCCGTTCAAGGAGAACTGACATGGCGAAGACCGCTCTCAAGGTCAAGGCCGCTCGCAAGCCGAAGTTCGCGGTGCGCGGTTACACGCGTTGCCAGCGCTGCGGCCGGCCGAAGGCCGTCTACCGCAAGTTCGGCCTGTGCCGTATCTGCCTGCGGGAGATGGCGCACCGCGGCGAGCTGCCCGGCGTCACCAAGTCCTCCTGGTAACCCACCTCAAACACGTTGAAGGTCGTCCTGCCATCGAGCGAGGGCGAAACCACGGCGAGAAAGAAATCCCATCATGACGATGACTGACCCGATCGCAGACATGCTCACGCGTCTGCGCAACGCCAACCAGGCGTACCACGACGCGGTGTCCATGCCTTACAGCAAGCTGAAGCAGGGCGTCGCCGAGATCCTCAAGCAGGAGGGCTACATCACGTCGTTCGACGTGAAGGAGCCGACCGAGGGCGAGGTCGGCAAGACGCTGACCATCACCCTCAAGTACGGCCGCAACCGCGAGCGTTCCATCGCGGGCGTCCGTCGCATCAGCAAGCCCGGCCTCCGGGTCTACGCCAAGCACACGGGTCTCCCGAAGGTGCTCGGCGGTCTGGGCGTCGCGATCATCTCGACGAGCCAGGGCCTGCTGACCGACCGCCAGGCGAACCAGAAGGGCGTGGGTGGGGAAGTCCTCGCCTACGTCTGGTAACGACGAGACCGAGAAGGAGAAAACAAGCATGTCGCGTATTGGCAAGCTCCCCGTTGCGGTCCCGTCGGGTGTCGACGTCGCGATCGACGGCGCGCTGGTGACGGTCAAGGGCCCCAAGGGCACCCTGTCCCACAGCATCGCCGAGCCGATCACGGTCGAGAAGGGCGAGGGCGTCCTGGACGTCAAGCGCCCCGACGACGAGCGCCAGAGCAAGGCTCTGCACGGTCTGACCCGCACCCTGGTCAACAACATGGTCGTCGGTGTGACCGACGGCTACGAGAAGAAGCTCGAGATCGTGGGCGTGGGTTACCGCGTCCTGTCCAAGGGTCCGACCCAGCTGGAGTTCCAGCTCGGCTACTCGCACTCGATCACGTTCAACGCCCCCGACGGCATCACGTTCACCGTCGAGACGCCGACCAAGCTCGGTGTCCAGGGGATCGACAAGCAGCTCGTCGGCGAGGTTGCCGCGAACATCCGCAAGCTGCGCAAGCCCGAGCCCTACAAGGGCAAGGGTGTTCGTTACGCCGGCGAGCAGGTCCGCCGCAAGGTCGGAAAGGCTGGTAAGTGACCCATGGCGATCTCGCTTTCTAACAACAAGCACACCGCTGCGCGCACGAAGTCGCGTCTGCGTCGTCAGGTCCGCGGCCGGAAGAAGATCAACGGCACCGCCGAGCGTCCGCGCTTGGTCGTGACCCGCTCCGCGAAGCACATCACCGTCCAGGTGGTCGACGACATCGTGGGCAAGACGCTCGCGTCCGCGTCGACCATGGAGGCCGACCTGCGCGGCTTCTCCGGTGACAAGACCGCCAAGGCCAAGAAGGTCGGCGAGCTCGTTGCTGAGCGTGCCAAGACTGCTGGTGTCGACGGCGTTGTCTTCGACCGTGCGGGCAACAAGTACCACGGCCGCGTCGCGGCCCTTGCGGACGGCGCCCGCGAGGGCGGCCTGACGTTCTGATCGCAAGACAAGCAAGAGAGAGAAGAGGAAAAGTCTCATGAGCGGAGCCCAGCGCAGTCAGCGCGGTGGCGGGCGCCAGGGTGGTCGTGACGATCGTCGCGGCGGCCAGGGTGCTGACAAGACCGCCTACATCGAGCGCGTCGTTGCGATCAACCGTGTCGCCAAGGTCGTGAAGGGTGGACGTCGCTTCAGCTTCACCGCCCTCGTGGTCGTCGGTGACGGCGAAGGTCTCGTTGGCGTCGGCTACGGCAAGGCCAAGGAAGTTCCGGCAGCGATCGCCAAGGGTGTCGAGGAGGCGAAGAAGAACTTCTTCCGCGTCCCCCGCATCCAGGGCACGATCCCGCACCCGGTCCAGGGTGAGAAGGCTGCTGGCGTGGTCATGCTGCGTCCGGCTGCGCCCGGTACCGGTGTGATCGCCGGTGGTCCGGTGCGTGCGGTGCTCGAGTGCGCCGGCATCCACGACATCCTGAGCAAGTCGCTCGGTTCGTCGAACCAGATCAACATCGTCCACGCGACGGTCGAGGCCCTGAAGATGCTCGAGCAGCCGGAGCAGGTTGCGGCTCGCCGCGGTCTCCCGGTCGAGCAGGTCGCTCCGGCGGCCCTGCTCAAGGCTCGGGCCGAGGTCCCCGCGGGTGTGTCGCAGGAGGTGTCCTCCTGATGGCTCAGCTCAAGGTCCAGCAGAAGAAGGGCACGGTCGGCATCAAGGCGAACCAGCGCGAGACCCTGCGTACGCTCGGTCTCAAGCGGATCGGCGATGTCGTCGTCAAGGAAGACCGCCCGGAGATCCGCGGCATGGTCAACACCGTTCGTCACCTCGTGACGTTCGAGGAGGTCGAGTGACATGACGCTCAAGCTGCACCACTTGCGTCCCGCTCCGGGCGCCAAGACCGCGAAGACCCGTGTGGGTCGCGGTGAGGGCTCCAAGGGCAAGACCTCGGGCCGCGGTACCAAGGGCACCAAGGCTCGCTACCAGGTTCCGGTCTCCTTCGAGGGTGGCCAGATGCCGATCCACATGCGGCTTCCGAAGCTCAAGGGCTTCAAGAACCCGTTCAAGGTCGAGTTCCAGGTCGTGAACCTGGACCGCATCAGCGACCTGTTCCCCGACGGTGGCGCCATCGGCGTCGACGACCTCGTCGCCAAGGGTGCCGTCCGTGACGGTCACCCGGTGAAGGTCCTCGGCCAGGGCGACCTGACGGTCAAGGTCCAGGTCTCGGCGAACGCGTTCTCGAACGCCGCCAAGGAGAAGATCGAGGCTGCCGGCGGCACCACGACGCTGGTGTGACCCGTATTCATCACGTAACAGTGCTGAGGGCGCGGATGGTCCTGTCCCTGACAGGAGCGTCCGCGCCTGATGCGCATTCGGGGGGCTGTGTGCGGCCTGTTAGGCTTCCCCGGGTCCTCGGGAGTCAGTCCCGAGGGCCGCTTCACGCTTGGAGAAAGAGGATCTCGTGCTGAGCGCGTTCGCGAACGCTTTCCGGACTCCGGACCTGCGGCGCAAGCTGTTGTTCGTCCTGATGATCATCGCGATCTTCAGGCTCGGATGCCAGATTCCGACCCCGGGCGTCGACGTCGCCAACGTCAAGGCGTGCGTCGACATCGCCAAGTCCGGCGACAGTGCCGGGCTGTACAACCTGGTCAACCTGTTCTCCGGTGGCGCCCTGCTCAAGCTGACGATCTTCGCGCTCGGCATCATGCCGTACATCACCGCGAGCATCATCCTGCAGCTGCTCGTCGTGGTGATCCCGCGGCTCGAGGCGCTGAAGAAGGAAGGTCAGTCCGGGCAGGCCAAGATCACCCAGTACACCCGTTACCTGACGCTCGGCCTCGCCGTCCTCCAGGCCACCGGCATCGTCGCGCTCGCCCGTTCGGGCAACCTGCTCCAGGGCTGCAACGAGAACCTGCTGCACGACGACGGCACGGCCACCTTCTTGACCATGGTCGTGACGATGACCGCCGGCACCGCCGTGATCATGTGGCTCGGTGAGCTCATCACCGAGCACGGCATCGGCAACGGCATGTCCCTGATGATCTTCACGCAGGTCGTCTCCGGCTTCCCGGCCTCGCTCTGGGCGGTCCAGCAGTCCAAGGGCCCGTGGGTCCTCGGCATCGTCCTGGTCGTCGGTCTCGTCATCGTCGCCGCGGTCATCTTCGTCGAACAGGCGCAGCGCCGGATCCCCGTGCAGTACGCCCGCCGGATGGTCGGGCGCAAGATGTTCGGTGGCAGCTCGACGTACATCCCGCTCAAGGTCAACCAGGCGGGCGTCATCCCCGTCATCTTCGCCTCGTCGCTGCTCTACCTTCCCGCGATGCTCGTGCAGTTCAACCAGAACGCCGACTCCAAGTGGGTCGGCTGGATCCAGTCCTACCTCGTGCGCGGTGACCACCCGCTCTACATGCTCCTGTTCTTCCTCCTCATCGTCTTCTTCACCTACTTCTACGTGTCGATCACCTTCAACCCGCAAGAGGTTGCCGACAACATGAAGAAGTACGGCGGCTTCATTCCCGGGATCCGGGCAGGCAAGCCGACCGAGGACTACCTCTCCTACGTCCTTTCCCGCATCACGCTGCCGGGTGCTCTGTACCTCGGCCTGATCGCCCTGCTGCCACTGATCGCCTTCGCCGTGATCGGTGCCAACCAGAACTTCCCGTTCGGTGGCACCAGCATCCTGATCATGGTCGGCGTCGCACTGGACACGGTGAAGCAGATCGAGAGCCAGCTCCAGCAGCGCAACTACGAAGGATTCTTGCGCTAAATGAGGCTGATCATCATGGGCCCCCCGGGTGCGGGCAAGGGAACGCAGGCGAAGTTCATCGCCGAGCACTTCAAGATCCCTGCGATCTCGACCGGCGACATCTTCCGAGCCAACGTGTCCCAGGGCACCGAGCTCGGCCTCGAGGCCAAGCGCTTCATGGACGCCGGTGAGTACGTCCCCGACGAGGTCACCAACTTGATGGTCCGCAACCGGATCGACGACGCCGACGCCGTCTCCGGGTTCCTTCTCGACGGCTACCCGCGCACGCTGGCCCAGGTCGAGGAGCTCGACGGGATGATCCGGTTCACCGGACACCAGCTCGACGCCGTCGTCTGCCTGACCGTCGATCAGGACGAGATCGTGTCGCGGCTGCTCCAGCGCGCCCAGGTCGAGGGCCGCGCCGACGACACCGAGGACGTCATCCGGCGCCGGCAGGAGGTCTACCTCGAGCAGACCGAGCCGCTGATCGAGGTCTACAAGTCGCGTGGCATCGTCCACGAGATCGACGGCCTCGGTGAGGTCTCCGACGTGACCGCTCGTGTATTCGAAGCCCTGGACGTCATCCCCGAGTCCTGATGGGCCTTCTAGACCGCGGCATCGAGATCAAGACGCCCGAGCAGATCGACACGATGCGCCGGGCCGGCCTGGTCGTCGGCCAGACGCTCGAGCTGCTCCGCGGGAGCGTGCGTGCCGGCATCTCGACGGCCGAGCTCGACGCGATCGCGGAGGACCACATCCGGTCCTCGGGCGCGACCCCGTCCTTCCAGGGTTACCAAGGGTTCCCGTCCTCGATCTGCGCGTCGGTCAACGACGAGGTCGTCCACGGCATCCCGGGCGATCGCGTGCTGGCCGACGGTGACGTCATCTCGATCGACTGCGGCGCCATCGTCGACGGTTGGCACGGTGACGCGGCGATCACGGTCGCTGTGGGCGCCGTACCCCCCGAGGTGACCGAGCTGATGCGGGTCACCGAGCAGTCCATGTGGCGGGGGATCGCGGCCGCTCGCCTGGGTGGCCGCGTCACCGACATCTCGGCCGCCGTCGAGCGCCACGTGCGCGGGCAGGGCCGCTACGGCATCCTCGAGGACTACACCGGCCACGGCATCGGCTCCGAGATGCACCAGTCGCCGAACGTGCCCAACTACGGCCGGCCGGGCAAGGGCCCCAAGCTGGTCGAGGGCCTCGCCCTCGCCGTCGAGCCGATGATCACGCTCGGCACCAAGGACACCGACCTGCTCGACGACGACTGGACGGTCGTCACGACCGACGGCAGCTGGGCCGCGCACTTCGAGCACACCTTCACCCTGACCCCGACGGGTACGTGGGTGCTGACGGCGCTCGACGGGGGAGAGGCACAGCTCGCTGAGCTGGGCGTCGCGTTCGGTGGCCGCTGACCGCGTGTGACAGGATGGTCCGCGCAGGGGGGAGTATTCCTTCGTTGTGGGCTCGTCAACACGTACGCGGTCTCCGCGTTCCGGTCCCACAGGTCACCATCAGGTGGCGGAAGAGACCTCTGACGGTTTCTCGTCCCCCAGCACCAGGAGCAGTCCGTGGAGATCTCCACCCTTGAATGGTCCGTCACGATCGCCATCACGGCGGCCGTGCTGCTGTTCGACATCATCGTCATCGCACGTGACCCGCACGAGCCCACCTTCAAGGAGTGCGCGGTCGCGCTGAGCGTGTACGTCGGCGCCGCGATCGCCTTCGGCGTCTGGATCTGGGTCGGCCACGGGCACGACTACGGCGTGCAGTTCTACGCGGGGTGGCTGACGGAGTACTCGCTCTCGATCGACAACCTGTTCGTCTTCATCATCTTGATGGCGTCGCTACGGGTCCCGCGGGAGTACCAGCAAGAGGCGCTCATGGTCGGCATCGTCCTGGCGCTGATCTTCCGAGGCATCTTCATCGCGCTCGGCTACCAGCTGATCGAGAACTTCAGCTGGGTCTTCTACATCTTCGGCGCCTTCTTGGTCTACACGGCCACGACCCTGGTGAAGAGCTACCGCAGCCACGAGGACGTGCACCCGGAGAACAACCGGGTCGTCCGGTTCGCGCAGAACCACCTCAACGTCGGCGAGGAGTACCACGGGCTCAAGCTCTGGTACCGCCAGAACGGCGCGCGGGTCATCTCGCCGATGCTCATCGTGATCGTCGCGCTCGGCACGACCGACCTGCTGTTCGCGCTCGACTCGATCCCGGCGATCTTCGGCATCACCCAGGAGCCCTACCTCGTCTTCACCGCGAACGTCTTCGCGCTGATGGGTCTGCGGCAGCTCTACTTCCTGCTCGGCGGCCTGCTCGAACGGCTCGTCTACCTCTCGCTCGGGCTCGCGTTCATCCTCGCCTTCATCGGCGTCAAGCTGGTGCTGCATGCCCTGCACGCCAACGAGCTGTCGTTCATCAACGGCGGCGAGCCGCTCCACGTCCCTGAGATCTCCGCGCTCGCCAGCCTCGGTGTCATCATCGTGACCCTCGTCGTGACCGGCGTCGCGAGCCTGATCAAGGACAAGCGGGACCGGGTCGCGGCGGAATAGGCGGACGCCGACCGGGCGTTGCACAGACGATGTCTGACTACCCGAAGCTGTCCGTCCTCGACCTGGTCCCCGTTCGTAGCGACCAGTCGACCGGCGATGCCCTGGCCGCTACCCGCTCGCTCGCCCGCACCGCCGACGAGCTGGGCTACGAGCGCTACTGGCTGGCCGAGCACCACAACATGCCAGCGGTCGCCGCGACCAACCCGCCGGTCCTGATCGGTCTGGTCGCGGCCGCGACGTCGCGGATCCGGGTGGGCTCCGGCGGCGTGATGCTGCCCAACCACGCACCGCTCGTCGTGGCCGAGCAGTTCGCGCTGCTCGAGGCCGCGTTCCCGGGCCGGATCGACCTCGGCATCGGCCGCGCACCTGGCAGCGACCCGGTGACGTCGTACGCCCTGCGTCACGGCGCCGGCGGCGTCAGCGACGAGGCGGTCACGCACTTCCCGGAGTACGTCGACAACGTGCTCGCGATGATGGAGCCCGACGGCGTCGGTCTCGCGGTCCAGGGCCGCACCTACCCGCTCAAGGCGACCCCGGTGGCCCGCTCGGTGCCGACCATCTGGCTGCTGGGCTCGTCGGACTACTCGGCCCGGCTCGCGGCCGAGAAGGGGATGCCCTACGTCTTCGCGCACCACTTCTCCGGCAGCGGGACCGCCGAGGCGCTCGAGCTCTACCGCTCGACCTTCCGCCCGTCGCCTGAGCTCGCGGAGCCGCGCACCTTCCTCACCGTGAACGCCTCAGTGTCATCGACCGACGAGGAGGCTCGCCGACTGGCCCTGCCGCAGCTCCAGGCGATGGCCGCGCTGCGCACCGGCGGTGACCTGGTGCCCCAGCGGCTGGTCGAGGAGGCCGAGAAGCTCGAGCTGCCGCAGGCCCACCTGGACCTGATGGACGCCATGTCGGGGCGCTGGGTGATCGGTTCCGCCGACCGGGCGCGCGCCCGGATCGAGGAGCTCGCGGCGACGTACGGCGTGGACGAGGTGATGGTCCACCCGGTCGGGGGAGCCTTCGTGGGGACCGAGCCGGGCGTGAGCCCCGCTCGCGAGGAGACCCTCAGGCTGCTCGGTTAGGGTTTCGCGCCGGTTTGCGACTAAACTGGCGTGTCGGCCCAACGTGGGTCTGCTTCGTGGTGCCTCGCGGCTGCCCGGACATCAACCGAATCGCTCTGCTGAGCGTTCCGGTCGTGCGCCCGGGATGGAGGACCACCAGGCGGCTTCATGAGGTCCACCGCCGTTCGCGGCGGAGGTTCGCGGGCCACCCGGAGTCGGACCATTCCGACCTCGGTGCACGACACGGTAGACAACCGACCGACAGATTGTGGAGGACATGCCGAAGAAAGAAGGCGTGATCGAGCTAGAGGGCACCATCACGGAGGCCCTGCCGAATGCCATGTTCCGCGTTGAGCTGAGCAATGGCCACAAGGTGCTCGCCCACATCAGCGGCAAGATGCGCCAGCACTACATCCGGATCCTCCCTGAGGACCGCGTGGTGGTGGAGCTCTCGCCGTATGACCTCACACGAGGTCGGATCGTCTACCGCTACAAGTAGCCAGCCATTTGGAAAGGACCTCCCTCCGTGAAGGTCAAGCCCAGCGTCAAGCCCATCTGTGACAAGTGCAAGGTGATCCGTCGCCACGGCCGCGTCATGGTGATCTGCGAGAACCCGCGCCACAAGCAGCGCCAGGGCTGAACGCAGTTCTGCAGCACAACTGAACAACCTCAAACGTGATCGCTTAGCTGGACACCACGTCCAGCGAATCACCTCCGGAGCAGAAGGCCGGAGCCCGTCCGACGAGGGCCGGGACGCGTCACGACAGACACCTCTGTGAAACTGATAAGGAAACCGCCACATGGCACGCCTCGTTGGTGTTGATCTCCCGCGTGACAAGCGCATCGAGATCGCTCTCACCTACATCTACGGCATTGGCCGTACTCGCTCCCAGCAGCTGCTGGCGCTCACCGGGGTCGACCCGAACATGCGCGTCCACCAGATGGGTGACGAAGAGCTGGTCAAGCTCCGCGACGCGATCGAAGGCAACTTCAAGATCGAGGGTGACCTCCGTCGCGAGGTCCAGGCTGACATCCGTCGCAAGATCGAGATCGGCAGCTACCAGGGTCGCCGCCACCGCCAGGGCCTTCCGGTCCGCGGTCAGCGCACCAAGACCAACGCTCGTACCCGCAAGGGTCCGAAGCGCACGGTTGCCGGCAAGAAGAAGGCCAAGTAGGTCTCGATACGCCGTTCGCTCGTACCTCGCGAACTGCTACTCGACCACCGAACGCTTTCTGATCACCCACCAGACCAGCTACTTCAGGAGATAACTGCATGCCTCCCAAGAGCCGCACCGCGGCCGGCGCCAAGAAGGTGCGCCGCAAGGAGAAGAAGAACGTTGCCGTGGGCGAAGCCCACATCAAGAGCACGTTCAACAACACGATCGTCACGATCACCGACCCCACTGGGGCGGTCATCTCGTGGGCCTCGGCCGGCACCGTCGGTTTCAAGGGTTCGCGCAAGTCCACCCCGTTCGCCGCGCAGATGGCCGCTGAGGCTGCCGGACGCCGGGCGATGGAGCACGGCATGAAGAAGATCGACGTCTTCGTGAAGGGCCCGGGTTCGGGCCGCGAGACGGCGATTCGTTCGCTGGGTGCGATCGGCCTCGAGGTCGGCACCATCCAGGACGTCACGCCCACGCCCCACAACGGATGCCGCCCGCCCAAGCGCCGGCGCGTCTGACCGCCCGAACGGATTAGGAGACTTACGAAATGGCCCGTTACACCGGCCCCATGACCAAGAAGTCGCGCCGTCTCGGCATCGACCTCGTTGGTGGCGACTCGGCGTTCGAGCGTCGCCCGTACCCCCCCGGCCAGCACGGCCGCGCGCGCATCAAGGAGAGCGAGTACCGCTCGCAGCTCCAGGAGAAGCAGAAGGCTCGCTTCACCTACGGCGTGATGGAGAAGCAGTTCCACAACTACTACACCGAGGCTTCCCGTCGTTCGGGCAAGACCGGTGACAACCTGCTGCAGCTGCTCGAGTGCCGCCTCGACAACGTGGTCTACCGCGCCGGGTTCGCCCGCACGCGTCGCCACGCGCGTCAGCTGGTCTCGCACGGCCACTTCAAGGTGAACGGCAAGAAGGTCAACATCCCGTCCTTCCAGGTCACCGCTCACGACGTCATCGACGTTCGCGAGAAGTCGCTCGAGATGACCCCGTTCATCGTCGCCCGCGAGACCCACGGCGAGCGCGTCGTTCCCGCGTGGCTCGAGGCGATCCCGTCGCGCATGCGGGTGCTCGTCCACCAGCTCCCGGTCCGGGCCCAGATCGACCTCCCGGTCCAGGAACAGCTCATCGTCGAGTTCTACTCGAAGAAGTAACACCCGGAGGGTGCCTCGACCGCTGTCACAGGGGCCGGGGCGCCCACCACTCCTTCCGTCAACTCTGCAGTTCGGACCCGTCAAATAGCGGATGGGCCCGGAAAGGAAATAACCAGTGCTTATCGCACAGCGCCCCACTCTGTCGGAAGAGACCGTCGACGAGTTCCGTTCGCGGTTCGTCATCGAGCCGCTGGAGCCGGGTTTCGGCTACACGCTCGGTAACTCGCTGCGTCGTACGCTCCTGTCGTCCATCCCCGGTGCCTCGGTCACGAGCATCAAGGTGGACACCGTTCTCCACGAGTTCTCGACCATCGAGGGCGTCAAGGAGGACATCACCGAGGTCATCCTCAACCTGAAGGGCCTCGTCGTCTCCTCGGAGCACGACGAGCCGGTCACCATGTACCTCCGCAAGTCGGGCGCCGGTGCTGTCACCGCCGCCGACATCGCGCCGCCCGCCGGTGTCGAGGTGCACAACCCGGACCTGAAGATCGCCACGCTGTCCGACAAGGGCAAGCTGGAGATGGAGCTGGTCGTCGAGCGTGGCCGCGGCTACGTGTCCGCCGTCCAGAACAAGGGCGCGGACAACGAGATCGGCCGGATGCCGGTCGACTCGATCTACAGCCCGGTCCTCAAGGTGACCTACAAGGTCGAGGCGACCCGTGTCGAGCAGCGCACGGACTTCGACAAGCTCGTCATCGACGTCGAGACCAAGCCGTCGATCCGTCCCCGTGACGCGATCGCCTCGGCCGGCAAGACCCTGGTCGAGCTGTTCGGTCTGGCTCGCGAGCTGAACGTCGAGGCCGAGGGCATCGACATCGGCCCGTCGCCCGTCGACGAGCAGCTGGCTGCCGACCTCGCCCTCCCGGTCGAGGACCTGCAGCTGACCGTCCGTTCCTACAACTGCCTCAAGCGCGAGGGCATCCACACCGTGGGTGAGCTCATCAGCCGCTCGGAGCAGGACCTGCTCGACATCCGCAACTTCGGTGCGAAGTCGATCGACGAGGTCAAGGCCAAGCTGGTCGAGATGGGTCTGTCCCTCAAGGACAGCGCGCCCGGCTTCGACCCGCACGCCGCTCTCGCGGCGTACGGCGATGACGACGACGACGCCTTCGTCGAGGACGAGCAGTACTGATCGCAAATCGATCGGCCGACCGGCCGGTCGTCTACCCCGGTACCTAGTACGGCCGGAGAGAAAAGAGTGAAGCAATGCCCAAGCCCACCAAGGGTCCCCGCCTCGGCGGTAGCCCGGCTCACCAGCGCCTGATCCTCGCGAACCTGGCCACCCAGCTCTTCGAGCACGGCCGGATCACCACCACCGAGGCCAAGGCTCGCGCGCTGCGTCCGCACGCCGAGAAGCTGATCACCAAGGCCAAGAAGGGCGACCTGCACAACCGTCGTGAGGTCCTCAAGACCATCCGCGACAAGTCGGTCGTGCACACGCTCTTCACGGACATCGCTCCGACGTTCTCGGAGCGTCCCGGCGGCTACACCCGCATCACCAAGATCGGTCCCCGCAAGGGCGACAACGCGCCCATGGCCGTGATCGAGCTGGTGACCGAGGCGTACAAGCCGGCTGCTCCGAAGACGACGAAGAAGGCTGCTCCGGCTGCCGCCGCCCCGGCTCCGGTCGAGGAGGCTCCGGTCGAGGAGACCTTCGTCGAGGTCGAGGGTGTCGACGCCGATGTCTTCGAGGAGACCGAGGGTGGCACGTCCGGCAAGTACGCCGGGTCCAGCGTGCCGCTCGAGGACGCCAGCGTTGCCCCCGAGGGTTTCCCGATCAAGGGCAACGAGGACTCGATGAAGTACCACACGCCGGACGGCCAGTGGTTCGAGCAGACCGTCGCTGAGGTCTGGTTCGACACCGAGGAGTCCGCGGTCGCCGCTGGCTTCACCAAGGCCGGCGAGTAGCACCTAGCAGTCAGTCGAAGGCCCGCCACCCGCGAGGGTGGCGGGCCTTCGTCGTTTTCCACAGGCGGGCAATCTGCCGTTTCGGTTCGGCTCCGCACGGGGAATGATCGTCCCCGTGACCCGTACTCGGACGGTCCTCACCGCGCTGGCGTGCACGTCGGTGCTCGCGCTCGGCGCGTGCTCCGGCGATGACCCTGAGCCCAAGTTCGCGCCGACGCCGACCGTGTCGCCGACGTCCGTCGACGTCCAGCCCGTCGCGCGTCACCCAAGCTGACCGGACGACGAGCGCAGGCCTTCGTCGAGCGTGGCGTCGAGGCATCTGGAACGATGCGCTCGCGACGGGTGACTACGCCGCAGTTCATGGCGTCTGACCCTGCAGCCGGAGTGTCAGAACTGCGAGCGTCCGATGCGCAGGCCTACTCGAGAGCGCTTATCGCGATGACGGGCACGTCGACAGGTGGTCGCGCTCGGGTGGACTCGACGGCTGTCGATGTCAGCGATGGTCGCAGCCTGAAGCGAGTGCTGGGTGTCGACGTCCGAAGCGGCGCGGAGCGCGTGGCTATGACGGTCCGACGACGATGATCAAGACGGTCCGAGCGAGCACACAGCGAGTTCGGGGTGATCCTGGGTCGAGGCGACGGTGGCTCGGTTCGGATCAGAGTTCGTGAGGGTGAGCGTCGTGACTCGCGGTCCTCTGCGTCGTCGCACTGTTGCTCGCCGCTGGTGCTGGTTCACGGCAGCTCTGCGGCCGCACCGACGGGAGTCACGTCACTCCGTGCAAGCGATGGATTCGCAGCGTCAGTGACTCATCACTAGTCCGGGTGCGCGCCGCCGCTCGTCGCCACCGAAGACGCTCCGGCCACGCTGCATGTTGCGCGACGTCGGATATCGGACGTCCTTGCGTCGCGAGGCTTCTGCGACTGGCATGGACTCGGACCGAAGCTCTGCGACCGGCTACGACGAGCGCGCTGGCGCCTACGGTGACCCCGGGTCTCGGTCGCGCGGCGTTCCGGCGCCTGCCGCTACCGGCGTCGGAGCTGCAGGTGCAGCCGCCGAACGGGCGGACGTTGGTGAACTTCGAGACGAACTTCTACACCGACGACGATGCGTTCACGCGGACGGTCAACCTGCTGGGTCAGCGGGTGGAGCTGAGGATCTGGCCGTCGCAGGTTCGGGTGGCGGTTCGGCGATGGTGCGTCCAGGTCGACGGCGAGTGGTGGGTCGCCGTACCCGGACCTCGATGTCACGCACCGCTACCTGTCGAAGGGCCGGGTGGCGCCTCGGGTGGACACGACCTATGCAGCCCGGTTCCGCGTGGGCAACGGGCCGTGGCGCGACGTGGACGGGACGGTGACGATCCCGGGTCAGGCGCAGGGGCTGCGGGTCGTGGAGGCCCGTCCGGTGCTGGTCGGCGACTGACGGGCAGGGTCGGCGCGTTGGCTGCGGGGGTTTCGAGACAGGCGCCGCGCGCCTTCCTCAACCACCGGGGTGGGCTACGGCCAGCTCTGCTCGACGAGGCGGACGGCCTCCCTCAGGGTGAGGTCGAGGCGGCGCGCGGTGGCGACGTACGCATCGGCGGCGTCGCGCGCGTTGCCGCTGGCCCCCGAGATGAAGGTCCCGCGTCGGCCCTCGGTGGCGATCACGCCGTCGGACTCGAGGGCGCGGTAGGCCTTCGCGACGGTGTTGACGGCGAGGCCGAGCTGGGCGGCGAGGGCCCGGACGGTCGGGAGGCGGGTGCCGGCGGGAAGGTCGCCGGAGGCGGCGCGCGTGGCGACCTGGACCCGGAGCTGCTCGAAGGGAGGGACCTCGGAGGTCGAGTCGAGCGGGTGCACGTCCATGGAGGCAAGATACGTCCCATGAAGAGCGCGCTGGTCGTGGGTGAGTCGCTGATCGACATCGTGCACGCGTCGGACGGCAGCACGGGGGAGTACGCCGGGGGCAGTGCCGCCAACGTGGCGGTCGCCCTGTCACGGCTCGGCCGCGACGTGCGGTTCGTGACCGCGTGGGCCGACGACGACCGCGGCCGGGTGCTCGCGGATCACCTGGCGAAGGACGGGGTCGAGCTGGCGAGCGACCCGCACGTCCTGGCCCGGACCGCGACGGCCGCCGCCACGATCGGGGCGGACGGCGCGGCGTCGTACGAGTTCGACCTGGAGTGGCGGATCGGCGAGGTCGCCGCGGGCGAGCCGGTGGTGGTGCACGTGTGCTCGCTCGGCGCGGTCCTCGACCCGGGCGCCGAGCAGGTCCTCGACCTGGTGAAGAGCCTCCAGGGGAGAGCGATGGTCAGCTATGACATCAACGCCCGCCCGGCGATCACCGGCACCGGCCCCGACCTGGTGGCGAAGGTCGAGCGGATGGTCGCGGTCACCGACCTGGTGAAGGCGTCCGACGAGGACCTGGAGAGCCTCTACCCGGACCTCAGCTCGCCGAAGCCGCCGCACACCTGCGCGCGCTCGGCCCGACGGCCGTGGTCGTGACCCGCGGTGGCGACGGTGCGACGTGGTTCGGCGTCACCGTGGTCGAGGTCGCGTCGCAACCGGTCGACGTGGCCGACACGATCGGCGCCGGCGACACCTTCGGAGCCGCAGTCATCGACGCGGTCTGGGACCGCGGGCTGAACCTGACCCCGGACGAGATCGCCGAGGTGCTCGCCCACGCGGCGCGCGCGGCGGCCGTGACGGTGTCGCGACCGGGTGCGAACCCGCCGTATCGCTCAGAGCTCTAGCTAGGGCATGTCTCCCGATCCCATGACCTGCTGCACGCCGCCTATCACGCAGTCTCGCGGCGATTCCGGGTCGGCGGTGAGTAGGCACCATTGCCGCCGTCTGAGTCCGCCAATGGTTGCTGACTCACCGCTGCCCGCGGCGACCCCGGCTGGCGGTGAGTGGGCAACCATTTGCCGCCGTCTGAGTTCGCCACATGGTTGCTGACTCACCGCTGACCCGAGGATGGAGAGACACGCCCTAGACGGGTGACCCCTCGGGCGCCGGCGCCAGCCACGCGTGCACGAGGGGTACGACGGAGGCACCCTCGCCGCTCGCGGAGGCGACCCGCTTCATCGAGCCCGAACGGATGTCGCCGGCGGCGAAGATGCCGGGCACCGTCGTGGCGAGGTTCTCCGGCGGCAGTCCGTCGGACCACTGCTCCTTCGGCACGTCGCGGCCGGTGAGCACGAAGCCGCGCTCGTCGCGGGCGACCGATCCAGGCAGCCAGTCGCAACGCGGCTCGGCGCCCAGCAGCAGGAAGAGGCCGTACGCCGACACCTTCTCCTCCTCGCCCGTGCGGACGTCCTGGAGGCCGAGCCACTCGAGGCGTCCGTCGCCGCCGCCGTCGACGACGGCCGTGCAGGTGCGCACGGAGATCCGGGAGTTGTACTCGATCTCGTCGATCAGGTAGGCCGACATGGTCTCGGCGAGGTCGGGCCGACGCACCAGGATGGTGACGTGGCGGGCGAAGCGCGAGAGGTGGACCGCGGCCTGGCCGGCCGAGTTGCCGCCACCCACGACGAAAACGTCCTGTCCCTCCATCTCTCGGGCCGCGGTCATCGCGGCGCCGTAGTAGACGCCCATGCCGACCAGCTCCTCGACCGGTTCGACACGCAGCTTGCGGTAGGCAACCCCGCTGGAGATCACGACCGACCGGGCGCGCACCTCGCCGCTGTCGGTGCAGAGCACGTGCGGGTCGCCGTCGAAGCCCGGCCGCAGCTCGTCGACGACCTGGCCGGTGTAGAAGGTGGTGCCGAAGCGGAGTGCCTGGTTGCGGGCGCGCTGGGCGAGCCGCATCCCGGAGATGCCGCGCGGGAAGCCGAGGTAGTTGCGGATCATCGAGCTGGTGCCGGCCTGGCCGCCGATCGCCTCGGCCTCGAGCACGACGGTGGAGAGGCCCTCGGAGGCGGCGTACACCGCGGCCGCGAGGCCCGCCGGGCCGCCACCGACGACCGCCACGTCGACGACGTGGTCGAGGTCGATCTCGGTGGGTGCGCCGTACATCGAGATGGCCACGTCGCGGACCGAGGTGGCGACGATCGTCGGTCGGTTGTGCGCGTAGACGAGCGGGTAGCCGACCTCCCCGTCGTACTGACCGAGGACGAGCTGCCCGACCTCGCTGTCGGGGGTCCAGACCCGGCTGGGCATGCCCATCCGGTCGAAGAAGTCGCGGATCCCCAGGGTCAGGGCGTCGCGGACCGGCGAGATGATCTTGACCGCCACGACCTCGGGGTCTGCCACCGTCGAGCCCCAGTCGGACAGCAGGTCGGTGACGGCGTTGTGGAACTCCTCGTCGCGCAACCCGCGGGGCATCAGCAAGAAGGCGTCGAACTTGCCCTTGGCCATCCCGGGCCGCAGCCCGGGGCCGTCTGCAGCGAAGCGGTCCCAGTGGGCGGCGACCAACCGCCGGGCGGTCGGGACCTTCTCGCGCAGCTTGTGGAAGGCCATGTGCACGTCGGCGTCGGGCAGCACGGACTCGGTCACGAACATCGCGACGGTGCCGCCCTCGGTGAGGATGTCGCGGGTGGTGAAGAGCGCCTCGCGGAGCGAGCCCGTCACGCGGACGTCGTACTCCTGCTGGTAGCGGGCGAATCCCGCCACCATCTCGTCGGGGTGGTCGGCTGAGATCAGCACGATGGCCGGCATCGGAGTGCTCACATGAAGAGCCTAGGAGTGGACGCAATAGGCTTCTTGACCGTGCGCCTCCGGATCGATCTCGCCTACGACGGCACCGACTTCCACGGCTGGGCCGTCCAGCCCGGGCTGCGGACCGTCCAGGGGGAGCTGCAGGGCGCGATCGCCACCGTGCTGCGGATCGACTCGGCCGCCGTGGTGTGCGCCGGGCGCACCGACTCCGGCGTGCACGCACGCGCACAGGTGGTGCACGTCGACCTCGACGATCCGCCCGACACGGAGCGGCTGCTGCGCCGGCTCAACGGCATCCTGCCTGCCGACGTGCGCGTACGGCGTGTGGTCGCCGCACCGGACGGCTTCGACGCCCGCTTCGGGGCGCTGTGGCGGCGCTACGCCTATCGGATCGCCGACGACGCGGCGTACGTCGACCCGCTCATGCGCGCCCAGGTGCTGGCCTGGCCGCGGCCCCTCGACGAGCGCGCGATGAACGCCGCAGCACTGCTGCTGGTCGGACGGCACGACTTCGCGTCCTTCTGCAAGCAGCGCGAGGGCGCGACCACGATCCGCACCCTGCTCGACCTGTCCTGGACCCGGGACGAGACGGGGCTCCTGGTCGGCACCGTGGTGGCCGACGCGTTCTGCCACAGCATGGTGCGGGCGCTGGTCGGCTGCCTGATGTTGATCGGC
Organism: uncultured Actinomycetota bacterium; assembly: GCA_963696245.1. Taxonomy (GTDB): domain Bacteria; phylum Actinomycetota; class Actinomycetes; order Propionibacteriales; family Nocardioidaceae; genus Nocardioides. Next base: position 70,282 of record CAVOJM010000002.1, on the reverse strand, counting down.
GAGGGCCGACAGCCGGTCGACTGGGCGGACGAGATCCTGCAGGCCGAGGTGCGTAACCCGGGGGTCACCGTCATGCACGCCCACGGGCTCACGCTCGAGGAGGTCGCCTACCCACCCGATCACGAGCTCGCGGCGCGGGCCGTGCTGACGAGGGCGAAGAGGGAGTCCGATGACTGATCCCGAGAACGAGCACTACTTCAGCGCCGACCCGTCGGTGCCGTTCGCGCGCGAGACCTTCACCTGCGAGGTGTGGGGACGCGAGCTGACGTTGGTCAGCGGCGCCGGCGTCTTCAGCCGAGGCCACCTCGACCACGCGACGGCGATCCTCTTCCGCGAGACCGAGCCACCGGTCCAGGGCCGCTTCCTCGACCTGGGCTGCGGGTACGGCGTGATCGGGCTGGCCATCACCGCCGCCGTACCTCTCGCGTCCGTCACCGCCGTCGAGGTCAACGAGCGCGCGATCGCCCTCGCCAACGAGAACGCACGCGCCATGGGTGTCCACGGCCGCTTCGTCGCGTGCCGACCCGACCAGGTGCCGTCGGGGGAGGTGTACGACGAGATCTGGTCGAACCCGCCGATCCGGATCGGCAAGGAGGCGCTGCACGAGCTCCTCCTCACCTGGCTGCCCCGGCTCGCGCCCGGCGGGCGCGCGGTGATGGTGGTCGGCAAGAACCTGGGCGCCGACTCGCTGCAGCGCTGGCTGGGTGAGCAGGGCTACCCGACGTCGCGGCTCGCGAGCGCCAAGGGCTTCCGCGTGCTCGAGACGCGTCGCGCCTAGGGCGCGAAGGGGAGTGCGAGCAGCACGGCCGCTGCGGGGTCCTCGCTGGTGCGCCGGTGCCAGAGCATCAGCAGCACGTCGGCCGCCGGTGCGCTGACCTCGACCGTCGGCTCGGCGTCGCCGATGACGATCGGGCGCGCGTCGGGCAGGTCGGTGGCGACCAGCCGAAGGCTGGCGGGTAGGGGCTTGCTCCGGCCGAGCCGCAGCTGCCGCGGGTAGAACATCGTCGCCACCTCGTCGACGCCGTCCCACGCCAGCGCGGGGTCGAGAGTCCATTCGTCGAGGCGGCCGGTCGCCACCAGCAGGTCGCGCGTGTGCATCCGGGTCTCGTGCACCTGGCGACGCGACCACCAGCGAGCCGTGCCCGGCCCGTCACCGAAGATCCACGCCGGCCGGTCCGGGTCGGAGAGCTCAGCGAGCAGGGCGGCCGCGTGCGTGAGGTACCACCCGTCGAGTGCGCCGTCGTCCGGTGCGGGCTCGGGCCTTCCGTCCGGGTTGCCCTCGACCACGGCGTGCCGCGCCCACTGGTGGATACCGCCGAGGTGGACGATCAGGGACGCGACCGTCCAGCCGGGGCAGTCCGGCACGAGAGCGTCGAGGTCGGCGTCGGCTGCGAGGGCAGCGAAGTCGGCGGTCGCGTCGGCGAGGAGCTGGTTCCAGTCGTTCGGCACCCGCAGATTCTTGCAGTGGCACACTGGAGGGGTCACACCGATGGAGGTGGTCACATGGCTGAGCCCGAGGACAAGTTCCGGCACCTGCCCGAGCCGGTCAAGCTCGAGGACACCGTCGCGTCCCAGGATCCCGAGCCGCCGCCGGACCCCGAGGGTGGGCGCGACACCGACGTCGAGTTCCTGCTGCGCTACAACTGACCTGATGACGACTCGGGCTGCGGAGGTCGATGCGGACGCGCAGACGTGGCCCGCTCGCGAGCCACGGTGGGGACGCGTCCGCTGGCTGGGCTGGTTCCTTCTCGCCTGCTGTGCCCTGCTCGCGGTGACGGCCCTGGTCGCCGGGGAGCGGACGGCGTCGTACGGCGATCTCCGGCTCGCCATTGCCCAGGGTGACGTCGACGAGGTCACGATCTCGGGCGGCCTGGTCGACGGCTCGCGTGGTGCCGCCACGGTCGAGGTGCACTGGCGCAGTGGTCCGATCGCTCGGGTGGCCGAAGTCATCGAGGCTCGCCCGCCGAGCGCCGGACCGGGGAACGACCTACCCGTCGTCTCGAACGTCGAGGACGACCTGCTGTCGAGCGATCCGGACCTGGTGGTGCACCACGCCGATGGCCTGGTCGGGCACACCGAGATGCTCGGGTGGCGCCTCCCCTCGTGGACCGGCTTCTTCGGTCTCGCGGTCTGGCTGAGCACCTTGATGCTGATCGTCGGTGGACCCCGGCCCTGGCGGGCCAACCGTTGGGCGTGGTTCTGGTTCTTCGTGTTCGCGGCTCCTCTCGGCACGATCGGCTACCTGCTCTTCGGTGGGCCGAGCGGCCTCGCCCCACCGCGGGTCGGCGCGCCTCGGATGCGCGGTGGCTGGGCGTTCGTCCTGGCGCTGCTGGCCAGTGCTTCGCTCGGAGTGCTCGGTGCGCTGATCGGGCTCTAGCATCGGCGGATGCCTCCGCACTCGCCGCTGCCACTGCGGCACGGACTCAGCGCCGCCTGGGTGCGTACGCCGGACCGCGACCCGTCCGGGTCGGAGCCATGGCCGACGATGGGAGCCTGGCTGCGCGACAAGCTGGGTGAGCGCGTCGACGTGCCGGGGCTGATCGCCGACGAGCGGTTCGTCCGTGATGACCTGAGCCCGGTGCGCGAGGGCGACCCCTACACGCCGTACACGTTCGTGTGGTTCCACCGCGACCTGCGTGAGGAGCCCGTGGTTCCGGGCGAACTGACCGTGATCCATCGCGACGAGCGGCTCGTGGTCGTCGACAAGCCGCCGTTCCTGTCGAGCATCCCGCGCGGGGACCACGTCCGGCAGAGCGTCGTCGTGCGGCTGCGCGACGAGCTGGGTCTGCCCGAGCTCTCGACGCTGCACCGGCTCGACCGGATCACCTCGGGCGTGCTGGTCCTCGCGACCGAGCAACGGTGGCGCGGCCCCTACCAGGTGCTCTTCGAGCGGGGCGAGGTCCGCAAGACCTATCGTGCGCTGGCGCCGTACCTCCCCGAGCTGGAGGAGCCGGTCGTCGTGCGCAACCACATCCGCAAGGAGCGCGGCGAGGTCCGGGCCGAGGTCGTGCCTGGCGCGCCGGTCAACGCCGAGACGCTGGTCGAGCTGGAGTCGCGCGACGGCGACCTCGCGGTCTACCGGCTCACCCCGCGCACCGGTCGGACCCACCAGCTGCGCCTCCACCTCCACGGCCTCGGTGCGCCGATCGTGGGCGACCCGCTCTACCCCGTCCTGAGCGACGTCTCGGTCGACGACTTCACCCGGCCGCTACAGCTGCTCGCGAGCGAGCTCGAGCTCGACGACCCGATCGACGGAGAGGTACGCCGGTTCGCGAGCGTCCGGCGGCTGCCGATCGCCTGACCCGTGGGAGGCTCCTCCCCGTGCCCGCGCACCCCCGGCTACTGAGGTCCGTGGAGGAGGTCGCGGAACATCGCGACCGTCTCCTCGACCGCGGCCTGGGCTGCGGGGGAGTGACGGCCCATGTCGACGAAGCCGTGGATCATCCCGTCGAACGTGCGGACCTCGACGGGGACGCCGGCGGCTGACAGTGCGGCGGCGTAGGCGAGGCCGTCGTCGCGGAGCGGATCGAACTCGGCCACGACGAGTACGGCGGGCGCGAGACCCGTGAGGTCGCCGTGCAGCGGCGCGAGGCGCGGGTCGGTGACGTCGACGTCGGGGAGGTGGCCGACGTACTGCTCGTCGAACCACATCATCGTGTCGAGGTCGAGGAAGTAGCCGGTGCCGTTCTCCTCGTGCGAGGGGTAGGAGCCGCGCCGGTCGGTGACCGGGTAGAGCAGCAGCTGCCCGGCGAGGGGGACGCCCTCGTCCCGCATCGTCTGGGCGACGACGGCCGACAGGTTGCCGCCGGCACTGTCGCCGGCGACAGCGAGCCGGTCGTCTCCGCCCAGCGTGGACAGGGATTCCGCGGCCCAGCGGGTGGCGGCGATCGCGTCCTCGACACCGGCAGGCCAGGGGTCCTCGGGGGCCAGTCGGTAGTCGACGGAGACGACCACGGCGTCGCAGCCGTTGGCGAGCGTGCGCGCGGTGAGGTCGTGCGTGTCCAGGTCACCGATCACGAAGCCGCCGCCGTGCAGCAGCACGATCGTCGGCAGCGGCCCGGGCGTCGAGGGCCGGTAGACCCGGGCCGGACGCTCTCCGGCCCCACCGGGCACGGTGATGTCCTCGACCGACGCGACGGCCGGCAGCAGGTCTGCCGGTCGCGAGTCGACGGTCAGGGCGCGGAAACCGGCGCGCGCCAGCTCCGGCGTACCGACGGACATGGGCGGCCGGTCCAGCGAGGCCATGAAGGCGAGGACGGCAGCGAGGTCGGGGTCGAGGGGCACGGGGGTCTCCTTAGACGAACGCGTTGATGCCGGTCTCGGCACGGCCGATGAGCAGCTTCTGGATCTGGCTGGTGCCTTCGTAGAGGGTCATCACCCGGGCGTCTCGCATGTACTTGGCCGCGGGGTACTCGTCGATGTAGCCGGCGCCGCCGTAGACCTGGATCGCGTTGTTGGCGGCGCGTACGGCGGCCTCCGACGCGAACAGCTTGGCCTTCGACGCGGCCGTGCCGAACGGCTCGCCGCGGTCGATCAGGTCGGCGCAGCGCCACACCAGCAGCCGGGCGGCGTCGGCGTCGACGGACATGTCGGAGATCAGCTCCTGCACCAGCTGGAAGCCGGCGATCGGCTTGCCGAACTGCTTGCGGGTGGTGGCGTACTCGACCGAGCTCTCCAGGCAGCCCTGCACGATGCCGACGCAGCCGGACGCCACCGAGACCCGGCCCTTGTCGAGCGTGGTCATCGCGATCTTGAAGCCGCGCCCCTCCTCGCCGAGCAGGGCGGACGCGGGCACGCGGACGTCGGAGAGGAACAGCTCGGCGGTTGCCTGGCCGCGCAGCCCGAGCTTGCCCTTGACCTCACGGGCCTCGAAGCCGGGGGTGTCGGTCGGGACGAGGAACGCCGAGACGCCGCGCGGGCCGTCGTCGCTCGTGCGCGCGAAGATCAGCGCGACGTCGGCCCAGGTGCCGTTGGTGATGAAGAGCTTCTGACCGTTGAGGACGTAGTCGCCGCCGTCCTTGCGCGCTCGCGACGTCAGGTTGCCGGCGTCGGAGCCGGTGTCGGGCTCGGTCAGCCCGAAGCAGCCGAGCGAGGTGCCGTTGGAGATCCGCGGCAGCCACTCCTGCTTCTGCTCCTCGGTGCCGAAGCCCAGCACCGACTTGCCGAAGAGCCCGTTGGACACCGACACGATGCCGCGCAGGGCGGAGTCGGCTCGGCCGAGCTCCTCCATGCCGAGCACGTAGGTGAGGTAGTCGCCACCGAGGCCGCCGTACTCCTCGGGGATGGTGAGCCCGAAGAACCCGATCTCGGCCATCTTGGGGATGATGTCGAGGTCGACGGACTCGTCGCGGTCCCACTGCGTGCGGTGCGGGATGGCCTCGCGGTCGAGGAAGTCGCGAGCGAGGTCGCGGAAGGCCTGCTGCTCCTCGTTCAGGGTCAGGTCCATGGGGTCACCTTTCGGGTGCGGGCAGGTCGATGAGTACGGCGAGCGCGGCGCGGTGCGCCTCGGCGGAGCCGAGCAGCAGCGCGTCGGCCTTGGCCCGCTTGAGGTGCAGGTGGGCCGGGTGCTCCCAGGTCATGCCGATGCCGCCGTGCAGCTGGATCGCCTCCTCGGCCGCGTGGACCGCGACCTCGCTGCAGAAGGCAGCGGCGACCGCGACGGCGATGGGGGCATCGGCGTCGTCGGCCGCGAGCGTGGCCACGGCGTAGCGCGCCGCAGCGTCGGCCTGCTCGACCTCGGCGTAGAGGTCGGCGAGCCGGTGCTTGATCGCCTGGAAGCCACCGACGACGCGGCCGAACTGACGGCGCTCCTTGAGGTAGGCGATGGTCGTCTCCAGGGCCCAGCGCGCGACGCCGACCTGCTCGGCGGCGAGCAGCCCGGCACCGGTCAGCAGCGCCTTGTCGATCGCGGCACCTGCGTCGTCGGAGACCAGCGTGCGCTCGGCGTTGGTGAGGTCGACCTCGACGAGGGGGCGGGTCATGTCGAGCGAGGGGACCGGCGTGAAGGTCGCACCTCGTACGGCGTACAACGCGTCACCCTCGGGCAGGAGGAGTACGTCGGCGGGTGCGCCCACGACGGTCAGCGCGGCCGGCCCGTGGTGCAGCGCCGTCGGGCGGACCAGCAAGGCCGCTGTCTGCTCGCCGCTGGCCAGCGCCGGCAGGATCGTCGTGTCGCCCAGCGAATCACCCAGCGCGACCAGTGCGGTCGTCGCGACCACGCTCGACGTCAGGAACGGCGACGGTGCGGCGGCCCGACCGAGCTCCTCGAGGACGGCGGCGGCCTCGCGGGCGGAGGCGCCCGCGCCACCGAACGACTCGGGCACGAGCAGGCCCGGAAGGCCGAGGTCGGTGAACGCCGACCAGAGCGGACCGGACACCTCGTCGGTGCCGTCGTAGATCGCGTTGATCCGGTCGGTGGGGGCGTGCTTGTCGAGCACCTTGCGCACCGAGGAGCGCAGGTCGGTCTCGACGTCGTCGGGCAGCAGGCTGACGTCGGCGGGAGTGGTCATCGTCATCGTCATCGGGGGAGGTCCTTCCACGGGATGTCCTTGTCGACGCGGTGCTCGGTCGGGAGGCCGAGGATGCGCTCGGAGACCACGTTGCGCAGCACCTCCGACGTACCTCCCTCGATCGAGTTGCCCTTGGCCCGCAGGTAGCGGAAGCCGGCGTCCCTGCCGAAGAAGTCGACGTGGGTGGGCCGGCGCATCTCCCAGCTCTCGTAGCGCAGGCCGTCGTCGCCGAGCAGGTCGACCTCGAGGGAGGAGAGCTGCTGGTTGATCTTGGCGAAGGAGAGCTTCATGGCCGAGCCCTCGGGACCGGGTACGCCGACGGCCATCTTCTGCCGCAGCCGGGTGGCCGTGATGCGGGCGACCTCGGTGTCGATCCAGCCACGCAGCAGGCGCTCGTGGGTCTCCGGGGTGCGCAGCTCCGGCCGCTCGCGCCACGTCTTGGCGACCTTCATGACCATGCCGAACTCACGCGGGAAGGCGCCGCCGCCGATCGCGACCCGCTCGTTGGAGAGCGTCGCGTTGGCGACCTTCCAGCCCTCGCCGACCTCGCCGAGGCGGTCGGAGTCGGGGATCCGGGCGTCGGTCAGGAAGACCTCGTTGAACTCCGCCTCACCGGTGATCTGGCGCAGCGGTCGGACCTCGACACCCGGATCGTGCATGTCGAGGGCGAAGTAGGAGAGCCCGGCGTGCTTGGGCTGGTCGGGGTCGGTGCGCACGATCAGGATCGCCCGGTCGGCGACGTGGGCGGAGGACGTCCACACCTTCTGTCCGTTGACGATCCAGGTGTCGCCGTCGAGCACCGCGCGCGACGACAGGCCCGCAAGGTCGGAGCCGGCGCCCGGCTCGGAGAAGAGCTGGCACCACACCTCCTCGCCGCACCACAGCGGCCGCAGGTAGCGCTGCTTCTGCTCATCCGTGCCGAACGCCAGGATCGTCGGCGCGGCCATGCCGAGGCCGATGCCGATCTTGCGCGGGTCGTTGTCGGGGGCGCCCGCCTTGTAGAGCGCCTTCTCGACGGTCGGCTGCATCCCGCGCGGGAGGCCGAGCCCGCCGAGGCCTTCCGGGAAGTGCACCCAGGCCAGGCCGGCGTCGAAGCGCGCGTGCAGGAAGTCGAGCCGGTCGGTCGACGTCGGCGGGTTGTCGGCGAGGAACTGGTCGACCCGCTCCTTCAGCTGTGCCTCATCCATTCGTGCTGTGCCTCGCGATCTCGTTCTTGGCCAGGGAGTTCTTGTGCACCTCGTCGGGACCGTCGGCGAAGCGCAGCGTGCGGATGCCGGCGTACGACGCGGCCAGCGGGAAGTCCTGCGAGAGACCGCCGGCGCCGTGCACCTGGATCGCCTTGTCGAGGATCCACTGCACGGTCTGGGGCGTGGCGATCTTGATCGCCTGGATCTCGGTGTGGGCACCGCGGTTGCCGACCGTGTCCATCAGCCAGGCGGTCTTGAGGACCAGCAGCCGCAGCTGCTCGATCCGCACCCGCGACTCGGCGATCCAGTCGCGGACGACGCCCTGGTTGGCGATCGGCCGACCGAAGGCAACGCGCGCCTCGGCCCGGCGGCACATCAGCTCGATCGCGGCCTCGGCGACGCCGATCGACCGCATGCAGTGGTGGATGCGCCCAGGACCCAGGCGAGCCTGGGCGATCGCGAAGCCTGCGCCTTCCTCGCCGATCAGGTTGGTGGCCGGGACTCGGACGTCGGTGAACCGGAGCTCGGCGTGACCGCCGTGCTCGTGGTCGTCGTAGCCGAAGACGTGCATCGGCCGGACGACCTCGAGGCCGGGAGTGTCGCGCGGCACGAGGATCTGGCTCTGCTGGCGGTGGCGCGACGCCGACGGGTCGGTCTTGCCCATCACGATCATGATCTCGGCGTCTGGGTTCATCGCGCCGGTGATCCACCACTTGCGACCGTTGAGGACGTACTCGTCACCGTCGCGTTCGATCCGGGTCTCGATGTTGGTGGCGTCCGAGGACGCGACGTCGGGCTCGGTCATCGCGAACGACGAGCGGATCTCGGCCTTGAGCAGGGGCTGGAGCCAGCGCTCCTTCTGCTCGGGGGTGCCGAAGAGCGACAGCACCTCCATGTTGCCGGTGTCGGGCGCAGCACAGTTGAGTACGGCGGGCGCGAGGTGGCCGCTGCGGCCGGTGAGCTCGGCGAGTGGGGCGTACTGCAGGTTGGTGACGCCGGGGCTGTCCGCGTGCTCGGGAGGCAGGAAGAAGTTCCAGAGCCCGAGCTCGCGGGCCTCGGCCTGCAGCTCCTTGAGCACCGGCACCCGTGACCACGCCCAGCGGTCGTCGGAGGCCGCCAGCTGCTCGTGGAAGGTCGCCTCGGAGGGCACGATCCGGTCGGCCATGAAGGTCGACAGAGTGGCGTGCAGCTCTTTGGTCTTGTCGTCGAAGTCGAAGTCCATCTGTGTCTCAGTCCCTCTGTAGTGCGTCGAGGCCGGCCGCGATCAGCGGGTCGAAACCGGCACCGATCTGGTCGAAGCCCTCGCCGACGGTCTGGCCCTGCAGGTAGCGGAAGTTGATGCCCTCGAGGATGACCGCGAGCTTGAAGTAGGCGAGCCCGAGGTGGAACCCCATGTCGCCGAGGTCGCGGCCGCTCGCCACGGCGTACCTCTCCAGCTGGGTCGCGGTGTCCGGGTAGCCGGGCGCGGTGCTCACGTCGGAGACCAGACCGCTGCCGGGCAGCGACGCGAGCCGGTCGTAGACCAGCAGCAGCGCGACGTCGGTGCGGGTGTCGCCGAGCGTCGCCATCTCCCAGTCGACGACGGCCTTGATCTGGTCGTCGTCGCCGGTGAGCAGGTTGTCGAGGCGGTAGTCGCCGTGCACGATCCCGACGACCGACGGGTTGTCATCCGCGGGCACGCGGGCGGTGAGCAGGCGGTGCAGCTCCTCGGCGTCAGGGTGCTCCCGAGTCTTCGAGCCCTCGAGCTGCTTGCCCCAGCGGCGCACCTGGCGCTCGAGGAAGCCGGCCGGGCGGCCGAACTCGCCGAGCCCGACCTCCGCCGGGTCGACCGCGTGCAGGGCCGCGAGGACGTCGATCATCCGGCCGGCGATCGTGGCCGTGCGCTCGGCTCCGAGCGGCTCGAGCTGGGTGCGGGAGCGGTACGCCGTGCCGAGGATCCGCTCCATCACGTAGAACGGCGCACCCAGCACGTCGGCGTCGGTGCAGTGGGCGTAGGCCGTCGGCACCGGCACGTCGGTGTCGCCGAGCGCGCTGATCGCCGTGTATTCGCGGCCCATGTCGTGGGCGGTCGCCTGCACGTGGCCGAGCGGGGGTCGTCGCACGATCCACCATGAGCTGCCGTCGGTGACCTCGTAGGTCAGGTTGGACCGGCCGCCCGCGATCACCTTCGCCCGAAGGTCGCCGGCGATCTCGCCGGGTCGCTGGGCGTCGTACCAGCCGCGGAAGGCCTCGAGATCGAGGCCGGGGGTCTCGTCGCTCATCCCAGTGCTCCTGAGTCGTCGACCTTCTGCTGGAGCCGGCGCATGCCGCCGAGCCAACGGTCGGTGTCGGTGGCGCGGGCGACGTAGTAGCCCGCGACCTCGGGGTGAGGGAGGACCAGGAACCGGCCCTCCGCGATCGCGCTCATCGCCGCGTCCGCGACCTGCTCGGGCTCGAGCGCACTGTCGCGCGACAGCAGCGACTGGAGCCCGCCCGCCTCCTCGAGCATCTGGGTGCGGACGCCTTGCGGGCAGATCGCGTGTACGTCGACCCCGCGGGCGCCGTACGTCACCGAGAGCCACTCGGCGAAGCCGACGGCGGCGTGCTTGGTGACGGAGTAGGGGGCGCTGCCGATCATCGTGAGCAGGCCGGCCGCTGACGCGGTGACGACGAAGCGGCCGCCCTGGCCGTCCTCGAGCCAACGCGGCACGAGCTCGCGCGCTGCTCGGATGTGGGCCATCACGTTGACGTCCATGACCCGCTCCCAGACCTCGTCGGGGGCCTGGAGGCTGTGTGCGCCGCCGGCCCCGTCGATGCCGGCGTTGGCGAAGTAGACGTCGACCCGACCGAGTGTCTCGGTGGCTGCGTCGATGAGAGCGCGCACGCCATCGGGGGAGGACGCGTCGCCCGGGACCGCCGTACCGCCGATCTCGGCCGCGACCGCCCGGGCGTTGTCGGCGTCGAGATCGTTGACGACCACGCGGCCGCCCTCGGCAGCGGCCCGGGTCGCGAGCGCGCGACCGATGCCGCGGCCGGCGCCGGTGACGACGACGCCCTTGCCGTCCAGCTGTCCCATCAGTGACCGCCTGCCAGGGTGACGCCGCCGTCGAGGACGATCGTCTGGCCGGTGAGCCAGGCCGCGTCGTCGGAGAGCAGGAAGGCCACCGACCCGGCGACGTCCTCGGGGATGCCGAGCCGCTTGAGCGGGTAGGCCGCGGACACCTCGTCCTCGCGGCCCTCGTAGAGCAGGCTCGCGAACTTCGTCTTCACCACCGCCGGGGCGACCGCGTTGACCCGGATGCCCGGGCCGAGCTCGACCGCGAGCGACTCGGTGAGGCTGATCATCATCGCCTTGGACGCGCCGTACATCGCGATGCCGGGGGCGGGCTTCACCCCGGAGACCGACGAGATGTTGACGACCGACGCCGCCGTGCTCGCCCATCCAGGCGCGGTGCGCCTCCTGCACCCAGGCGAGCGCGCCGAGCGCGTTGACCTCGACGATCTTGCGGGCCGCGCCGAGGTCGACCTCGACGAGCGGCCCGGCGATCGGGTTGATGCCGGCGTTGTTGACCAGCAGGTCGAGGCTGCCGAAGGTCTCGATGGTGCGGCGTACGGCGTCGGCGCGGTGCTCCGGGTCGTCCGCCTTGCCCGCGACGGCGATGGCGTTGTCCGCGCCCAGGCCTGCGACTGCCTCCGCGAGCGCCTCGGGGTTGCGGGCGGTGAGGCAGACCTTCACCCCTTCGTCGACCAGCCGCTGGGCGATGCCCAGGCCGATCCCGCGACTGGCTCCGGTGACGATGGCGACCTTGCCGTCGAGTCCCTGCACGCTGCATCTCTCCTTGCCGATTGACTAAGCGCTTGCTTACCATGCCTCTCGTGACCTCGTCCACCCCGGCTCTCGACGCCCGGACCCGGCTGGCGCACGCCGCCGTCGAGGCCTTCGGAGCGCGCGGGTTCCACGGGACGACGACCCGCGACATCTCCACCGCGGCCGGCATGAGCCCGGCCGCGCTCTACGTGCACCACCGCTCCAAGGAGGAGCTGCTCTTCGGGCTCGCGCAGGTCGGCCACCTCCGCGTGCTCGAGCTGGTGCGTACGTCGGTGGCGCGGTCGACCGACCCGGTCACCCAGCTCGGCGACCTCGTCGAGGACTTCGTGCGCGACCACGCCCTGGCCCACACGGGCGCCCGGGTCATCAACTACGAGCTCGCGGCGCTCAGCGAGGAGCACCTCGCCGAGATCGTGGCGATCCGTCACGACATCGACGTCGTCGTCCGAGACGTCGTCGAGGCCGGTGTCGCCGCCGGGGTCTTCTCCACCCCCGACGCCCACATGACCACCCTCGCCATCCTGTCCCTCGGCATCGACGTCGCCCGGTGGTTCCGGGACGAAGGGCGCTGGACCCCGGACCAGGTCGCCGTCCACTACCGGATGCTCGCGCTACGGATGGTCGGCGCCTGAGGCTCCGGTGGTTGCTGGTGGTGCGCGAGCAACCGATCGTCGAAGCCCCGCAGCGTGACGCAGGGCAATGTGCGCAGGCTGCGGGTCGCTGTGGTGGCCGCCGATAGGCATTTACGGGGTACGGCGTGCTTCGGGTCGAGGTTGCTTCCCGGCCTTCCGGCTCGTTGAGGAAGGTCGAGGTGCGCTGTCTCGAAACCCCCGCAGCCAACCGGTGACGGTGACGATCGAAGTCGCGCAGAAATCTTCTCGAGATTTGTCCACATCCCGGTCAACCACAGGGTTTTCGGGGTCTCAATGTCGGCGGTCAGTGCTTGGGTTGAACCATGACCAGCGACCGCATCCATCGACTCCCCGGACCGGGGTGCTCGACGCTGTCCGTGAGGACAAGGCCGAGGCCACGCGAGCCGAGATCCGGAGCTTCCAGGCGCTGTCGAGTGGGCGGTGATGCACCCGGTCGAGTCGATCCTGCACGCGGCGATGGTCGACGGCACCGAGGACGAGCTCGCGATCGCCGGCGAGGGTGCGCCGTTGGTCGCGGAGTTCTGCGTCGCCGAGCTCGCGCTGGCGTTGGGGATGTCGACCGGTGCCGGGAAGCGGTACCTCGGCGACGCCGTCGAGACCAGGTACCGGCTCCCCCGTCTCTGGAAGCGCGTGATCGCCGGCGAGGTGCCGGTCTGGAAGGCACGCCAGATCGCGTCCCGCACGATCGTCCTCTCCGCGGACGGCGCCGCGTTCGTCGACCAGCACGTCGCACCCGACCGCACACAAGTGCTCGTACGCGCAGATCGACCGGGCCGTGGACCACGCCCGCGACCTCTACGACCCCGAGGAAGCCGAGGCGAAGCGGGCCGAGGCCGCCGAGCACCGCCACGTCGCGGTGCGGCTCGGGCGACGTGACGATCGACGGGCAGGTCTACATCGAGGCCACCACCGACCTCGCCGACGCCCTCGCGTTCGAGGCCGCGCTCGCAGCGAAAGCGCATGATCTCCTCGAGGAGTTCCCGGACCTGTCCTTGGACGTACGCCGGTCGATGGCGCTCGGACGACTCGGCAGCGACTCCGGTGGCAGGGAGCTGGTGATCTACGCCCACCACGACGTCTCGAGTCCCGACGGGCTCGTCTACGGATCGAGAACACGAGGTCGTGGATCACCGTCGAGCAGCTCGGCGAGTGGTGCACCGACTCCGAGACCCGGGTGACGATCCAGCCGGTCCTCGACCTCAACGAGCACCTGCACACCGACGCCTACAAGCCGACACCGTGGTTGCGCGAGCAGGTCATCGAGACCCACCCGACCTGCGTGTTCCCGCACTGCACCAGACCGTCGAGGTCCTGCGACCTCGACCACATCATCGACTGGCCCCTCGGCCCGACGGACTCCCTGAATCTGGCGCCACTGTGCCGGAGACACCACCGCCACAAGACCCACGGCGGCTGGACCTACCAACGCCTCGGCCCGACGACCTTCCTGTGGCGCAGCCCCCTCGGCCAGACGCACCTCCGAAGAGGCTGACGCCCCACACCCCGCCGCCGGCGGGGCCACCGCCATGCCCTGGTCGTGCTCGCACGGTGTAGCGTGCGAGAAGGGGGGTTCTCAGATGGCCGATGTGCCGCAGCCCGTCACCTGCTCCGAGCGGTGCTCGACGACGCAGTGATCCATGAAATGCGGGTCGACCTGCCGGCCCTGTTGGGCGCCTTGAATGCCGAGCTGGACCTGCGTCCGCAGGACGTCCGCCCCCATGTGGGTCGACGGGCGTGAAGAGTGGCAGGCTCGTCCCATGAGCTACGAGGCCGCCGAGAACCGCTACGACACCGATGCCACCGGGATGGGCTACCGCTTCACCGGTCGCAGCGGCCTGCAGCTGCCGGAGATCTCGCTGGGGCTGTGGCAGAACTTCGGCGACGACCGGCCAGAGGACAACCAGCGCGCGATCCTGCGCCGGGCCTTCGACCGCGGCGTGACGCACTTCGACCTCGCGAACAACTACGGCCCGCCGTACGGCCGCGCGGAGGAGAACTTCGGTCGCTACCTCAAGGACGACTTCGCGCCCTACCGTGACGAGCTGATCATCTCGAGCAAGGCGGGCTACGACATGTGGCCCGGTCCCTACGGCCAGGGCGGCGGCTCGCGGAAGTACGTCCTCGCGTCGCTCGACCAGTCGCTCACGCGGATGGGTCTCGACTACGTCGACATCTTCTACAGCCACCGCTTCGACCCGGAGACCCCGGTCGAGGAGACGATGATGGCGCTCGACCACGCGGTCCGTCAGGGCAAGGCGTTGTACGTCGGCATCTCGTCCTACTCCGCCGCGAAGACCAACGAGGCCGCGTCGATCGCCCGCGAGCTCGGGACGCCGCTGCTGATCCACCAGCCGTCGTACTCCATGCTCAACCGCTGGATCGAGGAGGACCTGCTCGACGAGCTCGAGCAGCAGGGGATGGGTTGCATCGTCTTCTCCCCGCTCGCGCAGGGTCTGCTCACCGACCGCTACCTCGACGGCGTCCCCGCCGACTCCCGCGCTGCGCGCGACGGCTCCAGCCTCGGCGAGAACCACCTCGAGGAGTCGAAGCTGCGCCACGTCCGGCAGCTCAACGAGATCGCCCAGGCGCGTGGCCAGAAGCTCGCCCAGCTCGCGCTCCAGTGGTCGATCCGTGACCCGCGGGTCACGTCCGCGCTGATCGGAGCGTCCAGTGTCGAGCAGCTCGACACCAACCTCGACGCGCTGGCCTTCCCCGCGCTGACCGACGCCGAGCTCCGTGCGATCGACGACCACGCGGTCGAGGCCGGGATCAACCTCTGGGCCAAGTCGACCGAGCACTGAGCCCCGACGGCCCAGGGTCCCTATGCTCCTCGCATGAGCATGATCACGCGCGAGCACGGCGCGCTGCGCGAGCAGGTCGTCGCGGCGCTCCGGGCGGAGATCATCGACGGACGGCTGGCGCCGGGGGAGCCGCTGCGCACCGAGGTCGTGATGCAGCGCTTCGGGGTGTCCAACTCCCCGTTGCGTGAGGCCTTCGCCCAGCTCGCGTCCGAGGGCCTGGTCGTGGTGCAGCGCAACCGCGGCGCCCAGGTCGCGCCGCTCACCCGTGAAGCGGCGGCCGACGTCTTCCGGGTCGGCGGCCTGCTGCTCGAGTACGTCCTGCGGTGGGGGCTTCCGCGGTTCGCGCCCGGTGACGTCGCCGCACTGCGCCGGGTCGCCCTCGACTTCGACCTCGCCTACCGCAGCGGCGACCTGCTCACGGCGTACGCCGAGGCCGACCGCTTCGGAGACCAGCTCCTCGACCGGTGCGGCAGCAGCGAGCTCGCGGGCGCGTTCCTCGCCCTGTTGCCCCGGCTGCAGCGGCTGATCCGGCTGCTCGAGCCGTTGTCCTACCTCTCCCTCCAGGGCTCGCTGCACAACGCCGTGCTCGCCTCGGCCGACGACCGTGACGTCGAGAGCGCGGTCGCCGCGGTCGGCTCGATCTGGCGCCAGGTCACCCGGGCCGTCGATGAGCTCGGCGACGGCGTCCTCGGCACCTGAAGGTCGGGCGATGGCCGTGGTCAGCACCCACCCGGACCTCGTTGCGTTGCGCCGCAAGCAGCGCGCAGGAGTCATCAGCCGCAGGGTCGGCTGGGTGCTGCTGCCGACGATGATCGCCGCGACCGCGGTCCACTACGCCGGCGGTGAGGGGTACGGCGTGCTCGCCGCGCTCCTGGTGGTCGCGGTCGTCGCCCTGAACACCATCCACATCGGGCTGTCGTTCTACGTGTTCGGCCTGGTCCGGCCTCGGCGCACCCTCAAGGTCTTCCACATCTACTTCGGCTACCTGCTCGGCGTGGTGATCTGGGTGTCGCAGACCAACCTCGACAACGAGCCCCTGCACACCTACACGACGGTGGTGATGTTCCTCGGGATCGGCGTGCACCTGCTGCTCGGGGCGCGCTACGCGACTCGTCGCCGAGTCGCGTAGCGCCCCAGAGTCAGTTGGTCTCAGGCGTCCAGATCGCCAGGGTGTCGGCGTCGAACGAGCTGAAGACGAGCTCCTGGGTGCCGTCGCCGTCGAGGTCGACGACCTTGGCGCCACCGGCCTGGCCGAAGTACTCGCCCTCGCCGGTCAGCTGGTGGAGCGTCGTGCTGCCGTCGGCCTCCTGCTCGATCCACCACAGGCGGCGGTCGCCGTCACCGGAGACCGCGAGGTCGAGGTCTCCGTCGCCGTCGATGTCGCCGGCACCGAAGACGCCTGGAGCACCCTGCCCGGGACCGGGCCGTGAGGTGATCGCGCCGGGAATCGTCGTGAAGGCGTTGACGTAGGTGCCGTCGGGGTTCTTCGCCAGGTAGTTCGACGGGCACGGCTCGATCGTCGTGCCAGCGGGCGCTGCGGACAGCGTGGTCCGCTTCCACGGCTGGCGGATGTTGGCGCCGGGCTTGAACTCGAAGACCTGCTCGGGCCACGTGAAGGCCGGCAACAGGACGCCGAAGGTGCACCGGTTGACGTGGTTGGTGCCGATCCAGCTCACCTTGCCTGGCTTGCGGAAGCCGACGACGGGCTCGATCGCGAAGCCCATGCCGACGTCCTTCAGAGTCGCGATCGTGCGCACCTTGAAGTCCCTCGCGGTGAGCTTGCGGTCCTTGGTGGTGTTCTCGAGCCACAGGAACGTCGGGGCCGGGTAGTCGCCACTGATGTTGCCGCGCAGCGGGTCGAAGTAGCGCGACGACGCGATGTCGAGGTCGCCGTCGCCGTCGACGTCGGCCACCACGGGCTGGCTGCCGCCGACGTCGGACAGCGTCACCGGTGCCTTGAAAGTGTGGTCGGCGCGGCCCTTGAAGAACTGGGTCCTGATCACGTCGTCGGTCTGCAAGCCGGCGGTCTTCGCCTCCTCCGAGACGCTGATCAGGTCCTTGATCTTGTCGCCATCCAGGTCGACGAGCTGGACGCCGTGGTAGGCACCGGGCCGCCCGGTGATCACGTTGTGACGCGCGAAGGGCTTCGCGGCGCCGCGGTTCTCCCACCACGTGATCGCGCCGGAGTTGATGCGCTGCTCCTCGGGGACCGTGGGGTCGGTGCCGAAGAAGTATCCCGACGGCACGATGATGTCGTTGTCGCCGTCCTTGTCGACGTCGGCGATCGTGGTGGCGTTGGGGAACACCAGGCCGGCCTCGGGGCCGAAGACCTGGACCTTGGTCCAGTCACTGAGTGTCTTGCCCGGGCGGTAGAGCTGCAGGCTGCCGGCGCCGGCCGGCCAACCGGCGGGATAGATCAGGGCGCCGTACCCGCTCGCCACGATGTCCCGCTCGCGCCCGAAGACCTTCCCGACCGACGTGAAGCTCGCGCCGCTGATGGCGGTGTCCACGTCGATCCGCGTGAAGGAGACGTCCTTGGTGGCGGGCTTCGCCGCGTTGGCGGTGGTGCTGGAGCCCAGCGCGACGGCGGTCGGCAGGGCGAGGCCGGCAAGGGCGAGGGCGGCGGCGGCACGGTTCAGGCGGGTCATGAGGACACCGTGACACTATTTCGCACAATCAGGAACGATTTTGCGAGATTTCATATATCAGATACGAAGCGGGCCTAGTCCGTGGCCGGTGCTGCCGTCTGGACGGCCCGGTCCCGGTTGTTCTCCCACAGTTGGCAGCCGACCAGCACCATCACGGCCAGCAGGCCACCCGCGAGCACGTCGATCAGGTAGTGCTCGCCGTTGTAGATCAACGCCGTGCACATCGCGAGGGGGTAGAGCACGAGCAGCCAGCGCCACGGCGAGCGGAGCCGCTGGATGCCGTAGATCGCGATGAGGAAGGTGATGCCGGCGTGCAACGACGGCATGGCGGCCACCGGGTTGCCGACCCCGTGCAGGATCAGGTCGACCCGGTCGAGCCCGATGTCGGCCCAGCCCCGAGCGGTGATCCGGGGGATCGTGGCGTGGAGGTAGCCCTCCTCGGACGCCATCCACGGCGGTGCCATCGGGTAGACGATGTAGATGACCAGCGCGCCGAAGTTGATCACCAGGTAGCGGCGCATCCACTTGACCCACTCCGGTCGGCTGCGCACCCACAGCACCGCGGCGATCGTGAGCCCGGCGAGGAAATGGGTGGCGTAGACGGTGGTGAAGAACAGGTCGTACCACCGCGGGTCGGACGTCTTCAGGCACGGGTCGCCGCACAGCGCGTGCTGGAGCCGCTCGGTCGGGATCTCACCCCGCCCGACCCAGGTGTCGAAGTCGATCGGCATCGTGAAGTGCACCGGCAGGCCGAGGTTGTCGGTCAGTCCGCGGCTGTAGAAGTAGACGATCAGGCCGACGACCGGCAGCCACCAGTCCTTGAGGAAGTTCAGGTGGTACGCCGGGCGCGCCTCGATGTTCCAGGCGATCGTCCCGACCCAGAGCCACAGGAAGACCTGCACGGTGTCGTTGGGGATCCCGAGCGTGTGGGACCAGGTGAGCAGCGCGACGGCGTACACGACCATCGAGAGCACGCGGACCTTGCGACGGGTCCGCGGGTAGGGCAGCGGCCGCTGGGTGCTGGCGACCTGGGTCTCGGTCTCCTCGGCACCCCTCGTCATGCGGGAGAGTTTAGGAGGCCGTTCGACGAACGACCGACGGCGGGCCAGGGAACGGGTTCGCCGGTCTCCGCGTCCCACCTACCGTGAGGTCGGTGTGGAGACGGTCGTGGGTCGTGGTGGCCCTGGTCGCGCTCTGCGGCGGGTGCTCAGGTTCCGGACTCGGACTCGAGCTCCGCGATCCCCACTCTGGTGGACGGCTGTCCGCCGGTGTCTACGCCAACACCGACTTCGCGCTCGACGGCGACGACGGTGGGCGGTTGCAGGTGTGTCGCTTCGTCGCCGCCGGGGACCCCGAGGACCGTGCCGCAGACGTGCTGGCCGACGGGCAGCAGCTCAACGCAGACGAGTCGCGGACGGTGCGCCAAGCGATCGCGAAGGCGCCCGTGATCAAGGAGAGCCAGTTCCGTCGGTGCACGGACGACCAGGACGGCGACGACCGCGAGTTCTACCTCGTCTCCACGCCCGGCCAGGTCGCGTTCTGGGTCTACAACAGCGTCTGCGGGGACCACGGCGTGCTCACGATCGGCGACCACGACAAGCTGGTCTACCGAGCCGTGACGGCCGAGCTGCTCGACGCACTCGGCTCGCCACTGGGCCCGCTCAGGGACTAGCCCGCGCTCTTGCTCTCCGACACGACGCCCGGGAACGCCTCGACGAGTCCGTCGAGCCCGGCGGTGCTGGTGTCGAAGCCGAAGACGTGGCGCAGCTGCGCGACGACGGCCTGCCGGATGGCCGGCCACGCCTCGGTCGGCGGCAGGGCGGGTGGGAAGCACCCGTCCGAGGCCAACGCCTTGAGCTGGTCAGAGACGGGGATACCGATGAGCTCGGCCACGGCGACGAGACCACCCTGTCCGGCGCCGATCTCGCAGATGTCGCTGAAGGCGTGGTGCCCGCCGCCGACCGTGACGAATCGCTTCGGCTTCTTGAGCTTGCCGTAGGCCTTGACGAGGCCGGAGCTGTCCACGACGCCGTCGTCGCTCGCGGCCATGATCATCCCGGGCACCTTCGGCAGCTTGGAGAATGCGCCGCCCTTGCCCTCGCCGAACGCACCGACAGACGCGCCGGCCATGCTCACGAAGGTGTCGACGCGGGGGTCGACCGCGGCCAGCGCCTCGACGGCGGCTGCGCCGGCCGAGTGCCCGACCGCGGCGACCTTCTTCAGGTCGACGTGCCCGAAGAACCGTTTGCCGCTCGTGGCGTTCTGGGTGCGCATCAAGGTGATGGTCGCGCGCAGGTCACCGACGTCGGTCGTCTTCTTCCCGGGTGGCGGGGTGTTCAGGTTGAGGACCGTGGTGATGTCGCGGCTGTGCTGGTCGGGAGCGGCCACGACGAAGCCCCACGACGCGAGCCACGCGGTCAGGAAGGACGACTGGTCGCGGAATCCGGCGTACCCGTGGCTGAAGACCACGAGCGGGAAGGTGCCCTCGGCGACGGGGACGCCCCGGACGCCACCGCTCGGATAGGTCAGTGAGAAATCAGCCGGCAGCCTCTTCTGCACCCAGTCCGGCATCCAGCTGACCATGTCGTACGACGCCTCGGGCTTGCCCGCGACCGACTCCGACGTCGCGGGGAACCACACCTCCACCGGTGCCTTGTTCGTCTTCAGCTTGAGGGTGCTCTCGCCGACGGCGTACGGCCCGGGGACGCTGAAGCTGGTCGGCCCGAGGTCGGTCACCTCCGGCACTGTGTCGTGGGCGGACGCCACAGTCGCGTCGGCCGAGGGACAGAAGCTGAGGGTCAGGGCGGTGGCCAGCGCGAGTCCCAGGACGGTGGCTCGGCGGCGAGTGGAGTCGGTCACAGCCGCAACGTATGCCCCGCCGCACCGCTCGCGCGGCAAAACCGGGTGCTTGCTCGTGTCCGGAGGGTGGAGAATGCTCCGACGTGGGACACGTAGACGTGGCCGGGGTCCGCTATGAGCTCCCCGACGGAAGAGTGCTGCTGGACGACGTGTCGTTCCGGGTCGGCGAGGGCGCCAAGGTCGCGCTCGTGGGCGCCAACGGCGCGGGCAAGACGACCCTGCTGCGGATCATCACGGGCGACCTGGTGCCGCACGCCGGCGCGGTGACCCGCTCGGGCGGTCTCGGAGTGATGCGCCAGAACGTCGGCGCCGCGATCGGCGACGACCCGACCGTGGCCGACCTCCTGCTGAGCGTCTCGCCGCCGCGGATCCGGGAGGCGGCCGCCGAGGTCGACCGCTACGAGCTCGCCCTGATGGAGACCGACGACGAGAAGACGCAGATGGGCTACGCCCACGCGCTCTCGGAGTTCGCCGACGCCGGTGGCTACGACGTCGAGGTCACCTGGGACGTCTGCACGATGGCGGCGCTGTCGCTGCCCTACGACCGGGCCAAGTACCGCACCCTCGGCACCCTGTCGGGTGGTGAGCAGAAGCGGCTGGTGCTCGAGTTCCTGCTGCGCGGCCCGGACGAGGTGCTGCTGCTCGACGAGCCCGACAACTACCTCGACGTGCCGGGCAAGATCTGGCTCGAGGGCAGGGTGCGCGAGTCCGACAAGACGATCCTGATGATCAGCCACGACCGCGAGCTGCTCAACAACACCGCGACCCGGGTGGTCACCGTCGAGCTCGGCCACGCGGGCAACACCGTCTGGACGCATCCGGGCGGCTTCGCGTCGTACCACGAGGCGCGCCGCGACCGGTTCCTGCGCTTCGAGGAGCTGCGCAAGCGCTGGGACGAGGAGCACGCGAAGCTCAAGCAGCTGGTGCTGCACTACAAGATCAAGTCCGAGTACAACGACGGCATGGCCTCGCAGTACCGCGCCGCCCAGACCCGGCTGCGCAAGTTCGAGGAGGCCGGTCCGCCGACCGAGCAGCCGCGCGAGCAGCAGGTCACCATGCGCCTCCAGGGTGGTCGCACCGGCAAGCGCGCGGTCGTCTGCGAGGACCTCGAGCTGACCGGGCTGATGAAGCCCTTCGACCTCGAGGTCTGGTACGGCGAGCGGGTGGCTGTCCTGGGCTCCAACGGCTCCGGCAAGTCCCACTTCCTGCGGCTGCTCGCGATCGGCGGCAGCGATCCCGACGTCGAGCACCGCCCGGTGGGCGCCACGAAGACGGGCAGGGCGTCATCAAGCCGGTGCCCCACTCCGGCAAGGCCAAGCTCGGCGCGCGGGTGCGCCCCGGCTGGTTCGTGCAGACCCACGAGCACCCCGAGCTGCTCGGCCGCACGCTGCTGGAGATCCTGCACCGCGGCGACGGGTCGCCCAACGGCCGCTGCCGGCATGGGCCGCGAGCAGGCCGCCCGGGTGCTCGACCGCTACGAGCTGGCGCATGCCGGCGAGCAGAAGTTCGAGTCGCTGAGCGGCGGCCAGCAGGCGCGCTTCCAGATCCTGCTGCTCGAGCTCTCCGGCGCGACGCTGCTGCTGCTCGACGAGCCCACCGACAACCTCGACGTCCAGTCCGCCGAGGCCCTCGAGGAGGGCCTCGCCGCTTTCGACGGCACAGTCCTCGCGGTCACCCACGACCGCTGGTTCGCCCGCGGCTTCGACCGGTTCCTCGTCTACGGCGCGGACGGCGAGGTCTACGAGTCCGACGGTCCGGTCTGGGACGAGGGCCGGGTGCAGCGCACCCGATGAGCGCGCTCGAGATCGAGCCGGTCGACCCGCACGAAGGCGGCGCCTTCGACGCGGCCTACGACGTCTACCTCGCCGCCCTGAGCGCGCTCGACGGAGCGGCGTCTCCGTGGATGCGCCACGAGATGCGCACGGTCCTCCAGGACCAGGCGGTGCGGCGCTGGACCGGTGCCTTCCTCGGCACCGTCGACGGCGTCGCCGTGGTGACCGGCGTCATGCGCACCCCGCTGCTCGACAACGTGGACAGTGCCGAGCTCGACGTCCTGGTGCTGCCCGAGGCGCAGCGACGCGGCCACGGCACCGCCATGCTTGCCCACCTCGAGGCCGAGGCAGTCGCACGAGGACGCACGCTCCTGCAGGCCGAGGCTGCCTGGTCGTACGACGCCGGCACCGACGGATCCGGTGCGGCCGGAGCCGAGTTCGCCCGCTCGCACGGCTACGCCCTCGGCATCTCGGACGTGAAGCGCGCGCTCGCGCTGCCGATCTCCGACGCGTTGCTCGACGAGCTGGCCGCCGAGGCGGCACCGCACCACACGGCGTACACCCTGCGCTCCTGGGTCGGGGCCCGTTCCCGACGAGCTCGCGGACGGCTGGATGCGCCTGACCTCGACACTCGATGACCGAGGCGCCGACCGGCGAGATCGAGCGCGAGCCCGAGGTCGCCAGCGTCGCGGCGCTCCGCGAGAACGAGGCCATGGTCGCCGCCCAGGGGCGGACGAAGTTCAACACCGTCGCTCTCGACGGCGACGGTGAGGTCGTGGCCTACTCCGACCTCGTGACCAGCGTCCACGAGCCCGGACGGGCCTACCAGTGGGGCACGCTCGTACGGCGCAACGCTCGCGGTCACCGGCTGGGCCTGGCGGTCAAGGTCGCCAACCTCCGCATGCTCCAGGAGGAGCAGCCCGACCTGGGCGAGATCGTCACCTACAACGCCGAGGTCAACGGCCACATGATCGGTGTCAACGAGCGGCTCGGCTATGTCCCGGTCGCCCGGCTGGGCGAGTTCCAGAAGCGGCTGCCCTGACGGACGTGAAGAGGGCCCCACCGGCTGACGGGAGACGGACCTGTTCGCCGGTGGGGCCCTTACGGCCGCCGAAGCGGTCGCCCCTCCCTCGTTCTCGGGTAGAGAGGAGGAGTCAGGAGTTGGACGCGTTCGCGTCCGAGTCGAGCGTGAGCTCGGTGGTCTTGCTGTCACCGTCGTGGGTGTAGGTCACGGTGACCTTGTCGCCGGGGCGGTAGGACCGGATGGTCGCGACCAGCGAGTCGGCGTCGCTGATCAGCTGGTCGTCGACCTTGGTGATGATGTCGCCCTTGGCCAGGCCGGCCTGCTCGGCGGTCGAACCCGCGTTCACGGCCTGGATCTCGGCGCCCTCGCTGACGAGCGCGCCGGACGACTGGTCGGCGACCGGCGAGACCGAGATGCCCAGGCGGGCGTGGGTCGGGGTCTCGCCCTTGACCATCTCGTCGACGATCGGCATGACCTCGTCCATCGGGATCGCGAAGCCCAGGCCGATCGAGCCGGCCTCGCCCTCGGTGGAGGTGGCGGTGCGGATCGAGGCGTTGATGCCCACGACGTTGCCGGCCAGGTCGACGAGCGCGCCGCCGCTGTTGCCGGGGTTGATCGCGGCGTCGGTCTGGATGGCGGGGTACGTCGTGCTGTTGCCCTGGCCGTCGCTGCCGACGTCCACCGGGCGGTTGAGCGCGCTGACGATGCCGCTGGTGACCGTCGAGTCGAGGCCGAACGGCGAGCCGATCGCGACGACGCTCTCGCCGACCCTCAGGTCGCCGGACTTGCCGATCGTCGCCGGCGTGAGCCCGGAGACGCCCTCGGCCTTGATCACCGCGGTGTCGGTCAGCGGGTCGGTGCCGACGATGGTCGCCTTGGCGGTCGTGCCGTCGTTGAACGAGACGCTCATCGAGCCGCCGTCGCCGGCGATCTCGGCGACGTGGTTGTTGGTGAGGATCTCGCCGTCGGAGCTGAGGATGATGCCCGAACCGGAGCCGGCGCCCTGGGAGCCGGACACGTCGATCTTCACGACGGAGGGGAGCACCTTGGCCGCGACCTGCTCGACCGAGCCGTCGGGAGCCGGGGAGTTGGGGGTGTCGACGACCTGCGACGTCGAGCCGGTGTCGGGGCTGCCTGCGCTCGAGTCGTTGCCGTCGTCGAGCGCGCTCCAAGCGGCAGCACCGCCGACACCGGCCGCGCCACCCACCACCAGTGCGGTCACGACGACCGCGGCGGCGAGACCGGCCCTGCGGGGTCGACGCTGGACGGGCAGCGGCGCCGTCGTCGTCGAACCGAAGGCCGGCGGCCCCTCCGGGGGCGGCCCGAGGGGCGCCTGGGAGGAGAGGTACGGGTTCTGCGGCTGCTGGGGCTGCTGGGGGCCCGGGATAGGAGCCGTGTCGTCGTTCATGTCCTCCACTGTGGACGCCGCTCCTGTGACCAGCCTGAGATCCCGCTGGACTCCCGAGAAGAAAGCCGGCTACCCCTTGCCCTCGACGGCGAGCGTCATCTTCCGCAGCAGGCCGGCGAGCACGACGCGCTCGTCCTGGTCGAGAGCGTGCACGACCTCGTGCTCGGCCTTGCCGCGCAGCTGGATCGCGCGGCGCCAGATCTCCGCGCCGGCCTTGGTGAGCTCGATCTCCACGCGCCGCCGGTCGTCGACCGCGGCGCGGCGCTGGATCCAGCCGGCCTTCTCCAGGGCGTCGAGCCGACCGGTCATCCCGGCGCCGCTGATGCCGAGGTCGGCGGCGAGCGCGGACGGGCTCGCCTTGCCGGGTGTGTCCCGGACCATCAGGTGGTGGAGGGTGTCGTACTCGAAGTCCTGGAGGCCGACCTCGGCGAGCGCCAGCTGCGTTGTCGTGCGGAAGTGGCGCATCAGCCGGCTGATCCGCACGACGATCGCCTCGACGTTGTCCTCGAACGGCACGTCGACCCAGTGGTCGCGCCAGCGCGCGACGTGGCGATCGGCCCAGTCATCCTGCTCCACGGCGTCCTGCATGGCGTCATCGTAGGGTTCCGCACTTTGACGAATAGTTCGTCAGCGAATTAAATAGTCGAGTGACGACCCTGGACACCGCACGCGAGAGCGACCGCTTCGGGCCGCTGCGGTTCCGCGACTTCCGCTACCTCGTGGGGGGCACGGCGACCAGCGGTCTCGGCAACGCGATCACGCCGATCGCGCTCGCCTTCGCCGTCCTCGATCTGGGCGGAAACGCCTCCGAGCTCGGTCTGGTCGTCGCCGCGTTCTCGCTCGCCGAGGTCGTCACCCTGCTCTTCGGCGGCGTGCTCGGGGACCGGGTCGCCCGCCAGCTGATGATGCAGGGCTCGGCGATCGGCCTGCGCCGTGATCCAGGCCGCGGTCGCAGTCGCTGCTGATCAACGGCTGGGCCACCATCCCGGTCCTCGCCGGCCTGGGTGCACTGACCGGATGTCTCGGTGCGCTGAGCAGCCCGTCCGCCTCGGCGATGACCCGCCTGACCGTGCCGCCTGAGGTGCTCGGCGGGGCCGTCGCGCTGCGCGCCCTCCTGCAGACGAGCACCGCCGTCATCGGGTTCACCCTCGGCGGCATCCTCGTCTCGACCGTGGGCTCGGGCTGGGCGGTCTCCGTCGACGCGACGACGTTCGCGATCGCGGCGTACTGCTACTCGCGGCTCCGGGTGCCGCACACCCGACCCGAGGGCGTCCGGCCCTCGATGCTCGCCGACATCGGCGAAGGCTTCCGCGAGGTCATGCGACACACCTGGCTCTGGCTGCTGATCGGGCAGGCGCTGCTCTACCACTGCTTCTACGGCGGGGCGCAGAGCGTGCTCGGGCCGATCGTGGTCGGCGACCAGTTCGGTCGGTCCTCGTGGGGCATCGCGCTCGGCACGCTGATGGCCGGGTTCGTCGTCGGCGGGCTGGTCTGCCTGCGGTGGAAGCCTCGCCGCGGGCTCTTCGTCGGGACCATCCTGCTCGCGCTGACCGCCTGCTTCCCGCTGGCCATCGCGTTCAGCGACCACCTGGCGCCGATCCTGGTCGGCGGGTTCCTGCACGGGCTCGGGCTGCAGATCTTCAGCGTCCAGTGGGAGACCGCGATCCAGCAGAACATCCCCGACGACAAGCTGGCCCGCGTCTACTCCTTCGACCTGGTCGGCTCGTTCGTCGCCCGCCCGCTCGGCCTCGCGCTGACCGGACCGATCGCCGAGCTGGTCGGCTTCGACACCTGGCTGATCGTCGTCGGCGTGATCATGGGCGGCTCTGCGCTCCTCGTGCTGATCTCGCCCGACGTCCGTCACCTGGAACGCAGCAGCTGAGCCTGTTGTCCGACGGTGTGGCCTCGGCCACACTCGGCGGATGAACGCACCCGCGCCGCGCTTCGTCGACGACCGCCTGGCCCACTGGGCCGCGACCACACCGGACGCGGAGGCGATGACCTACCTCGGCCGGACCTGGACCTGGGCGGAGTGGGACGAGCGCGTACGCCGGGCCGCAGGAGGCCTGCGTGAGCTGGGGATCGGGCGCGGCGACATCGTGTCCTTCCTCGACAAGAACCATCCCGCCTGCGTCGAGATCTCGATGGCTGCTGGATCTCTGGGAGCCGCGAACGCGATCGTCAACTGGCGCTCGGCGGGCGACGAGGTCGACTACGCGCTCAACGACTGCAAGGCGCGCGTCCTGTTCGTCGGTCGCGAGCTGATGCCGCTCATCGAGGAGATCCGCGAGCGGCTCCCGTCGGTCGAGCGGGTGATCGAGGTGACCCCGGAGGGCGCCGAGGGCGACGAGTACGAAGCCTGGCTGGCCGCGGCGACACCGCAGTCGCGGCCCGACGACGTCGAGCCCGACGACGTCTGCCTGGTGATGTACTCGTCCGGCACGACCGGTCGGCCCAAGGGCGTGATGCTGACCCACACCAACATGGTCAAGCACACGCTGAACGCCCACGGCGGCTGGGCTTTCGACCCCGGCGACAAGTGCATGGTGGCGATGCCGCTCTTCCACGTCGGCGGCTCGTCGTACGTCCTCTTCGGCATCCACGACGGGTTCCCGAGCGTCATGACCCGCGACCCCGACGGCGCGTCGCTGGCCGGAGCGATCCTCGCCGGCGCCAACCGGACCTTCCTGGTGCCGGCGGTGCTCGCCCAGGTCCTGCAGGCCGGCCCCGACGCGGTGAAGCTGTTCGGTGCCCTCAAGACCTACACGTACGGCGCCGCGCCGATGCCCCCGCCGCTGCTGCGCGCGGCGATGGAGGCCTGGCCGGACACGGACTTCCTCCAGGTCTACGGCCTGACCGAGGTCGCCGGCGTGGTGACGCACCTGTTGCCGGAGGCGCACCGCGACCTCGACCACCCCGAGCGGCTGGTCTCCGCCGGACAGCCGATCGACGAGGTCGAGGTCCGGATCGTCGACCCGGGCACGCTCGAGGACGTGCCGGCGGGGGAGCACGGCGAGATCTGGCTGCGCACCCCGCAGCTGATGAAGGGGTTCCT
This sequence comes from uncultured Actinomycetota bacterium, assembly GCA_963696245.1. Taxonomy (GTDB): domain Bacteria; phylum Actinomycetota; class Actinomycetes; order Propionibacteriales; family Nocardioidaceae; genus Nocardioides. Next base: position 42,558 of record CAVOJM010000002.1, on the reverse strand, counting down.
CGGCAAGCCCGAGGAGACCGCTGCCGCGATCACCCCGGACGGCTGGTTCCGCACCGGTGACCTCGGACGCCAGGACGACGACGGGCTTCGTCTTCGTCGACGACCGGCTCAAGGACATGATCATCAGCGGTGGCGAGAACATCTACTCGCCCGAGGTCGAGCGGGTGCTCGCCGAGCACCCGGCGGTCATGGAGGTCGCGGTCATCGGCGTCCCCGACGACACAGTGGGGCGAGTCGGTCAAGGCCGTCGTCTCGCTGCATCCCGGTCACGACGGCGACCGAGGCGGAGCTGATCGGCTTCTGCCGCGACCACCTCGCGCACTTCAAGTGCCCCAAGTCGGTCGACATCATCGAGGCGCTGCCGCGCAACCCGACCGGCAAGATCCTCAAGCGGGACCTGCGCTCGCCGTACTGGCAAGGACGCGGCCGCGCGGTCAACTAGGTCCTATCGCCCCGGGTCCAGTCCACCTGAGGAAAGTTTCGAGGTTGCGCCCACCCTCTCGGATGAGCCGTGCCATCGTGTGCGGTAACGACTCACCTGGGGGGTAGCCGTCGTGGGGGCACATGCTGCGCGTTCTGCGCGCGTCCGCCACATTCCGCTTCTCGTCCTGTCGGCGTTCGCGCTGCTGCCGGACTCGTCGCCGTCGCCGCGCCGATCGACGGTCGCGCTGACGCGACGACCGCGCACTTGCACGTGACGCGACCGATCGAACGCGCTCGGTCCGGCCACCGGCTGGACCGAGTTCATCGAGGGCAACGTCACCGGCACGGCTCCGAGTCGGAGGGCCGGGTGGCCTACGGCGGCAACCTGTCGACGAGCGGAATGACCGTCGGAGCTCCACCTGGCCGGGCACCTTCCCGCCGGACTGACTGCCCGCCTGTCGTCGGCGGCAACCAATCGGCTCAACGTTCAACCTCAAGCACGGCAGTGCCTATGTCGGCGGATCCCACGGCACGATCGACTTCAGGCGGCCGCAGTGGCAGCGCGCTCCTCGCGGGCACGCCGACCCCGATCGACTTCGCCGACGGCGTTCGCCGCGCTTGAGGACTTGTCGGCGACTGTGGGGCCGCTGCCACGCCGACCGGCACGGTCAGCGACGGTTGGCGACGGCGCCAACCACCAGCTGCATGCTCACGGGCACCAACTCCGACCTCAACGTCTTCAACCTGACGCCCAGGCCGACGTCACGGGACGGCAACCGCGCAGATCCAGATCGACGTGCCGGCCAACTCGACCACCATCGTCAACGTGACCGCGGGCAATCCGTTCGGCCTCACCGCGAAGATCGTGGGCATGGTCGGCGGCTCAGCTACGACAGCTCGACGACGGTCAGAGTCGGGCGACGACGGCAACTTCCGGCTTCCGACGGGTCTGGTCTGGAACTTCCCGAACGCGAACTCGGTCAGCATCAACAACGGGAGGCGCTTCGCCGGCAGCGATCCTGGCGCCGAAGGCCGGCGGTCACCGTCAGCAACGACGGAGCCACACGGTCGGCCAGGTGATCGCGAAGTCGCTTCACTCCGACCGAGGAGACCCACCTCGCCGCTCTTCCAGAGCCGACGCGTGCGTGCCCGGAACGCCGCCGACGACGCCCGGCACGCTCGGACCTGACGATCACGAAGTCCGCTCGTCGACGGCCGATCCGCACGGCGGCGACACGGTCACCTACACGCTGACGGCGACGAACCTCGGGCGCGGCGACGCGACCGGGGTCGTCATCCGCGACGCGCTGCCGGTCGGCGTCACCTTCGTGTCCGCCGACTCGCCGCGCTGCGGCCTGCTCGGGCGCGCCGTCACCTGCAACGTCGGGAAGCTTGCGGCCGGTGCGTCGAAGTCGGTCACCGATCACGGTGAGCGCCGACCCGATCGCGGGTGCCGGTCCGGCCAGCGACCCGCAGGCGACCCACTGGCTCACGCCCGTACCACCGGAGCCGCAGGTCGACCTCGGGGCCCGGCAGGAGAAGACCGTCACGCTGACGTGCACGCGACGGCGACATCCTCAGCGACGGCAACTTCCGGGTCGACCAGGTCGACCAGGGCACCGGCACGGTCGCCAGCATCCGTCAAGGTGCTGAGCTCGCAGAGCACCGGGGTCGGGCACCTGGAAGGGCGTCATCCGCAACACGGCGCACCGGCCGCGCCCAGGCCAAGGCCTTCATCGTCGTGCCTGCCCGGCCAAGACCGAGGCGGCCGACTCGCAGACCGGCTCCGGCAACACGCCACCAGCACGCAGCTCCGTCGACCGAGCGCTGATCACGTCGACCGCCACCTACCGGTACGGGTCGGACCGACCGAAGATGCTGACGTGCCCGTCCGGGACGATCCCGGTCGCGCCGGGCTTCGAGCCTTCGGCGGGCGACGCCGACCCTGGCCGGCTCGGAGTACGACCTGACTCAGCCCGCGCGACTGGACGTTCACCGTCGACGCGACCGTCGCACGACCGACGGTCACGCCTGAGCGTCCACTGCCTGTCGTACCACGACGCGCCTGTCGATGGTCACACCCACGACCTCAGTTCACCCACGTCGTCCAGACGGTCACCGTCCCGGGTGCACACGGCCAAGCGAGGGCGACGAGTTCCAGATCAGCTGCCCCGACGACGCCAAGGGCATCGTCGGCACCTGGCACCTGCCGGCCGGGTGTCAAGCACTTCGGCAACGACCCGCGGATCAAGACCCGTGCGTTCCGGCTCTTCAACGACACCGGGGTGGCCAAGAAGGCGACCATCGACCTGCTCTGCCTGCACGACCGGACCACCAGCGAGATCATGGGCACCGCCTGGCCCGGTGACGATCGTCAACACCGCGACGGTGACGCTCGACGTCGGCCGACGCGGCGACACCAACAACTCCGCCGTACGGCGACGATCACGGTCCAGCCGGGCTCCGTCACCGCGTCGGCCGCGCGAGCGTCCACCGGTCCGGCTCGTCGCTCGACCATGCGACGTCGCGTCGTCGATGCCCGGCACGGGCTCGGTCAAGGTGAAGTCGGGCGGCACCGCTGCTCGCGCAAGGGCACCGATGACGCTCAAGCCGGGCAAGGTCTCGACCGCGCACGGTCAAGCTCACCAAGGCCGGCAAGCGCAAGATCGGCCAGGCTGCACCAGGTGAGTGTCACGGTCGACCCGAGCCGTGGCAAGGCCACGACGAAGACGGTCTCGATCGCAGCACTGACGCACTGACAGACGAGGCGATGACCTGTCCGGCCAGCTGGCTGGACAGGTCACCGTCCGTTCACCTCGGACCCCGAGGATCGGCGGGTGAGTCTTCTCCGGTCCGCGCTGCGCCAGCACCTCGGACCCTGGTCGACATCTTCCGGGTCACCGTCGCGCAGTTCGGAGAGGTCACCGCGCTCGACACCGGGCGCGGACGCCCTGACCTACGAGGAGTTCGCCGAGGCCGCCGACGAGGTCGCCGACGAGCTCGCCGCGCTCGGTGTCGGCCGCGGCGACAAGGTCGGCGTCCGGCTGCCGCTCGGGCACGACCGACCTCTACATCGCGATCATGGCCACGCTGCTCGTCGGCGCGGCGTACGTCCCCGTCGACGCCGACGACCCGGAGGAGCGGGCCCGCCTGGTCTTCGGCGAGGCCGACGTCGCTGCCGTCATCGGCACCGACCTGGCGGTCGAGCCGCGACGCACGGGGCCGGCCCGCGACGCGCGAGGACCCGACTCGCCGACGACGACGCCTGGGTGATCTTCACGTCCGGCTCGACCGGCACGCCGAAGGGCGTCGCCGTCACGCACCGCAACGCCGCGGCGTTCGTCGACGCCGAGGCCCGGATGTTCCTCCAGGCGCGAGCCGCTCGGACCGCAGGACCGGGTGATGGCCGGGCTCTCGGTCGCCTTCGACGCGTCCTGCGAGGAGATGTGGCTCGCCTGGCGGTACGGCGGCTGCCTGGTGCCCGCGCCGCGCGCGCTGGTCCGCAGCGGCATGGACGTCGGGCCGTGGCTCGCCGCCAACGAGGTCACCGTCGTCTCGACGGTGCCGACGCTGGTGTCGCTGTGGCCGGACGAGGCCCTCGACCGGGTGCGGCTGCTGATCCTCGGCGGCGAGGCGCTGCCCGCCCGAGCTCGGCGCGCGGCTGGTCCGCGACGGCCGCGAGGTCTGGAACACCTACGGCCCGACCGAGGCGACCGTCGTCGCCTGCGGCGCCCAGCTCACGGCCGACGGGCCGGTCCGGATCGGTCTGCCGCTCGACGGCTGGGACCTCGCCGTCGTCGACGCCGACGGGCAGCCCGGTCCCGGAGGGTGCGACCGGCGAGCTGATCATCGGCGGCGTCGGGCTGGCCCGCTACCTCGACCCGGCGAAGGACGCCGAGAAGTACGCCGCGATGCCCACGCCTGGGCTGGGACCGCGCCTACCGCAGCGGCGACCTCGTCGTGAACGACCCGGCGGGCCTGCTCTTCGGCGGTCGCGCCGACGACCAGGTCAAGCTCGGCGGCCGGCGGATCGAGCTCGGCGAGATCGACTCCGCGCTGCTCGCGCTGCCGGGTGTCGTGGGCGCGGCCGCCGCGGTGCGCCGTACGGCGTCCGGCAACCAGCTGCTGGTCGGCTACGTCAGCGTCGACGAGCAGTACGACGCCGGCCAGCTGCGATCGCCACGCCTCCGTGCCGAGATGCCGGCCGCGCTCGTGCCGCGGCTCGCCGTGCGTCGACGACGATCCCGACCCGGACCTCCGGCAAGGTCGACCGCGACGCGCTGCCCTGGCCGCTGGTGACCGCGGACAAGCCCCGGCCGGGCTGGACGGGACCGCGGCCTGGGTCGCCGGCCTCTGGCTCGAAGTCCTCGGTGCCGTCGTCACCAGCCGCGACGACGACTTCTTCGACCTCGGCGGCGGCAGCCTCACCGCCGCGCAGATGGTCTCCCTGCTCCGTGAGCGCAACCCGGACGTCGCGGTCGGCGACGTCTACGACCACCCGACGGTCGGGTCGATCGCCGACCACCTGGACGCGCTCGACGCCGGCACCGACCACGCGACCGACCGCTCGGTCCGGCCGACGCCGCTCAAGACCCAGACCGGCCAGGTGGTCGCGGTGGTGCTGCTCCGGGCGCTCGCCGCGCCGCGCTGGGTGGTCTGGCTGTCGGCCGCGAGCACCGTCGTCCATGATCTGTACGACGTCGCCTGGTTGCCGACCGCGTCCTGGTGGTGGCTCGTCGTCGGCGCACTCGTCTTCGTCACGCCGCCGGGCCGGATGCTGCTGGCCGCCGGCGGTGCCCGGTTCCTGCTGCGAGACCTCGAGCCCGGCGAGCATCCCCGCGGCGGCAAGACCCACCTGCGCCTCTGGGCCGCGGAGCGCCTGGTCGACCAGCTCGGCGCGACCAGCCTCGCGGGGGCGCCGTACATGACCTGGTACGCACGGCTCCTCGGCGCGAAGGTCGGCCGTCACGCCGATCTCCACTCGGTGCCGCCGGTCACCGGCAACCTCACTCTCGGCAAGGGCTGCTCGGTCGAGCCCGAGGTCGACCTGACCGGCTACTGGGTCGACGGCGACGTGCTGCGGGTCGGCGAGATCCGGGTCGGTCACCGGGCGCGCGTGGGCACGCGGAGCATGCTCTGCCCCGACGCGGTGGTCGGCGACGACGCCGAGGTCGCCGCGGGCTCGGCGGTCTTCGGGACCGTCCCGGCGGGGGAGTTCTGGTCGGGTTCGCCAGCCACCCGGCTGTCCGGGGCCGCGCGCGGTCCGTGGTCGGAGCGGCCGACGAGCTCACCGGCATGGGTGGCGGCGTACGCCGTGGTGGCGACCGTGCTCTCCCTCCTGCCTGCCCTGTCCGTCGCCGCGGGTGGCGCCGTGGCCCTCGCCGCCGCTGATCTCTCTCACGTGAGCAGCGCGGGCGACCTCCTCGGCGCGCTGCTGCCGTGGCTGGTGCCGGCGACCCTGGTCGGGCTGCTGGTGCTCACCGCGCTGGTGCTGCTGGTGGTCCGGGTGGCCGCGCGCGGGTTGACGGCCGGCGTCTACCCGGTCCGCAGCCGGATCGCTCTCCAGGTGTGGGCGACGGTGCGAGTGCTCGACGAGGCTCGGACCTGGCTCTTCCCGCTCTACTCCTCGCAGCTCACTCCGACCTGGCTCCGGCTGCTCGGCGCCCGGATCGGTGCGGACGTCGAGGCTTCGACGGTGCTGATGATCCCGGCGATGACCACGGTCAACGACCTCGCGTTCCTCGCCGACGACACCCTGATCGGTGGTTACGAGCTCGGCGGCGGGTGGCTGCGCATCGAACGGGTCAAGATCGGGAAACGCTCCTTCGTGGGCAACTCCGGCATGGCCGCACCTGGACGCAAGGTCCCCAAGCGCGCCCTCGTGGCGGTGCTGTCGGCGGCGCCCGGGCGCAAGACCGCCCGGGCCGGCGAGTCGTGGCTGGGCAGCCCGCCCGCGACTCTGCGGCGTACGTCGCAGTCGGGCGACGACGGCCGCACCTACGCACCACCCACCCGGCTCAAGGTCGCCCGCGGCCTCTGGGAGACCGCCCGGTTGGTGCCGGTGGTCGCGTCGGTCGGGATGTACGCCGCGGTCGGGCGGTCGGCCTCGCTGCCGCGTCTTCCGGCACGGTCTGGCTGGCGCTGCCAAGTGTGGGCGTGGCGCTGCTCGTGGCCGGTCTTGCCTCGGCGGCTGCCGCGACCGCGGCGAAGTGGCTGCTGGTCGGCCGGATCCGGCCCGGCACCCACCCGCTGTGGAGCTCCTTCGTCTGGCGCAACGAGCTGGCCCGACACCTTCATCGAAGTGCTCGCGGCGCCGTTCTTCGCACGTGTGACGGTGCCGCCCGCTGCTGACCACGTGGTTCCGCACGATGGGGACCCAGGTCGGCCGGGGCGTGTGGGCGAGACCTACTGGTTGCCGGAGGCTGACCTGGTCACGCTCGGTGACGGCGCGACGGTCAACCAGGGCAGCGTCCTGCAGACCCACCTCTTCCACGACCGGATGTTGGCGACCGACACCGTCCAGCTGCGCCGGGGCGCGACCCTCGGACCGAACTCGGTGATCCTGCCCGCGGCGACCATCGGGCGGCACGCTACGGTCGGACCGGTGTCACTGGTGATGAGGGGTGAGTCGGTGCCGGACAAGACCGGGTGGATCGGCAACCCCATCGGCCCCTGGGTGGACCAGTGAACCTGCCTGCGGCCGACGACTACCTGCCTGGACACGGCGACGAGGCGTACGCCGTCCGCCACTACGACCTCGAGCTCGTCTACGCCGTGACGACCAACCGGCTCGACGGCTCGGCGACCCTGTCGGTCGTCACCCGCGAGCGGACCCGCCGGCTGGTCCTGGACCTGGCGCACCTCGACGTCGCCCAGGTGCGGGTCACCGGGGCCGCGCTGGCGAAGTACAACGAGCGCTCCCACTGGTGGTGCTCCAGCTACGCGACGAGGTCGACGAGGGCACCGAGCTGACCGTCGTCGTGCGCTACTCCGGCCAGCCGCGACCGGTGGACGACAAGCACCTCGGTGACGCCGGGTGGGAGGAGCTCGCCGACGGCGTGATCGTCGCGGCTCAGCCGCACGGGTCGCCGACCTGGTTCCCCTGCAACGACCGCCCCGACGACAAGGCGAGCTACCGGATCGCGGTGACGACCGACGCCGGCTACCGCGTCGTCTCCAACGGGCGACTGACCGAGCACCGCCGCGGCGGCAGCCGGGAGACCTGGATCCACGAGCAGGCAGAGCCGATGGCGACCTACCTCGCGACCGTGCAGATCGGTCGCTACGCCGACTGGAAGCTGCCGGCCGAGCCCAGCAGCGGCGTACCCATCCAGGTCCTCGCTCCTGCCGACCTCGAGTCCGGTGCGTTCACCGAGGCCTTCGGTCGGCAGCACGAGATGATGGACGTGTTCGAGCGGCTCTTCGGCCCGTACCCCTTCGCCGGGTACGCCGTGGTCGTCACCGCCGACGACCTCGAGATCCCGCTGGAGTCGCAGTCACTCTCCACCTTCGGGCGCAACCTGGTGCGCGGTGACTGGGGTGCGACCCGGCTGATCGCCCACGAGCTCGCGCACCAGTGGTTCGGCAACGCGGTCACGCTGTCGCGCTGGCAGGACATCTGGCTGCACGAGGGCTTCGCCTGCTACAGCGAGTGGATCTGGTCGGAGGAGTCCGGCGGCGAGTCCACCGATGCCCAGGCCCGGCGCCACTGGGACCGGCTCGACGAGCTCGACCAGGACCTGGTGCTCGCCGACCCGGGTCCGGAGCTCATGTTCGACGACAGGGTCTACAAGCGCGGGGCGCTGACCCTGCACACGCTGCGGCTGACCGTGGGCGACGACGCCTTCTTCGACCTGCTCCGCGGGTGGGTCGCGGCCCACTCCGGCGGCTCGGTCACGACCGACGACTTCCTCGACTTCACGAGTGCGCACACCGGGATCGAGGCCCGCGCCCTGCTCAGCCCGTGGCTGTACGACGAGGAGCTGCCGGACCTGCCGTCCGCCAGCTGACGTCGGTCCCGGCCACGGTGCCGACGTAGCCGGGCGGGAGCTCGATCCGCGCCGTCGGCAGGTCGGGCAGGTCGGTCGGGTCCCGACGGAGTCCCTCGCCGGTCGTCTTGAGCAGGGCCTCGATCCGGGTCCAGGTGATGCGGTCGCCGAACTCGCCGACGGGCGGACCCTCACGCTCGACGTCGATGCCCACCGGCCCGGCCCAGCTCCACGCCACGGCGGCCAGCCCGTCGGTGTAGGAGAGGCTCACGTGCGGCTGATCGACACCCGTCGCGATCGGTCGCCCGTGGTCCGTGCTGCCGCAGTGGCTGCACAGCCGGGTCACGCCGAGCGCGCCGGTCTCCGCACGCAGCAGGTCGTGCAGCTGCAGCCGGAGCCTGTCGCGCTCAGTCATCGTGCGGATCAGACCGGCAGGCCGAGGGCCCGCAGGTCGGCGCGGAGGGTCGCGGCGTCGGTGAAGAGGAGTGCGTCCATGCCCAGAGCGGCCGCTGCGTCGACATTGGTCTGCCTGTCGTCGATGAACGCGAGCTGGTCGAGCGGGATGCCGGCGCGCTCGGCGACGATCTCGTAGGCGCGGGCGTCGGGCTTGGCGGCCTTGACCGTGCCCGAGACGATCACGTCGTCGAGCAGTGACAAGAAGTCGAACATCGCCGGAGCGTGTGGGTAGAGCTCGTCGGACCAGTTCGTCAGCCCGTAGAGCGGGATCCCCGCTGCGTGCAGGTCGCGGACGACGTCGACGGTCCCGGGCACCTCACCGAGCAGGGACGCGGCGAAGTTCGCGCGATAGGCCAGCGCGTGCTCGGCCCAGTGCGGGTGCGTACGGCGTACCTCGTCCTCGGCGTCGTCCCACGACCCGCCCGAGTCAGGCCCGTGGTTGTAGGACATGAAGTCGAAGTCGTCGGCGGCCATGAAGCGGCGCGCCTCGTCAGCGCCGACGCCCACCGCGATCGCGGCGGACGGGTCCCAGTCGATCAGGACGTTGCCCAAATCGAAGACGACCCCGGACGGAGCGTCCGGGGTCGTCTTCTGATGCTCGGGGTGAGCTTCGCTCACGCCCAGCGCTCCGAGGCCGGAACGAAGTCCAGCGTCCGGTCGCCGGTGTAGATCTGCTTCGGACGAGCGATCTTCTGCTCCTTGTCCTGGACCAGCTCGGACCACTGGGCCAGCCAGCCCGGGGTACGGCCGATCGCGAACAGGACCGTGAACATCTCCGGCGGGAACTGGAAGGCCTCGTAGATCAGGCCGGAGTAGAAGTCGACGTTCGGGTAGAGCTTGCGCTTGATGAAGTACTCGTCCTCGAGGGCGATCTTCTCGAGCCTCCTTGGCGATCTCGAGGAGCGGGTTGACCCCGGTGACCTCGAAGACGTCGTCGCAGGCCTTCTTGATGATCGTCGCGCGCGGGTCGAAGTTCTTGTAGACCCGGTGACCGAAGCCCATGAGCTTCTCGTTGCCGTCCTTCACCCCGGCGATGAACGCCGGGATGTTCTCCTTGGAGCCGATGCGCCGCAGCATCCGCAGCACCGCCTCGTTGGCGCCACCGTGCAGCGGGCCGTAGAGGGCGCCGACGCCCGCCGCGACCGCGGAGTAGGGGTCGACCTGCGAGGACCCGACGGAGCGGACCGCGTTGGTCGAGCAGTTCTGCTCGTGGTCGGCGTGGAGGATGAAGAGCACGTCGAGGGCCTTGACCAGGCGTTCGTCCGCCTCGAACTTCGACTCGCTCATCTTGAAGAGCATCGAGAGGAAGTTGGCGGTGTAGCCGAGGTCGTTGTCCGGGTAGACGTACGGCTTGCCCTGCGCGTGGCGGAAGGCCCAGGCGCCGAGGGTCGGCATCTTCGCGATCATGCGGACGATCTGCATGTGCCGGTTGTCGGCGTCGCTGATGTTGCGGGCGTCCGGGTAGAACGTCGAGAGGGCTCCCACCGACGCCATCAGCATCCCCATGGGGTGCGCGTCGTAGCGGAAGCCCTGCATGAACGACTTGACGTTCTCGTGGACGAACGTGTGGTAGGTGATCTCGTGGACCCACGAGTCGTACTCCGCCTTGGAGGGCAGAGCGCCGTGGACCAGCAGGTAGGCCACCTCGAGGAAGCTCGACTTCTCGGCCAGCTGCTCGATGGGGTAGCCCCGGTACTCGAGGATGCCCTTGTCTCCGTCGATGTAGGTGACGGAGCTTCGACAGGACGCCGTGTTGACGAAGCCCGGGTCGTAGACCGCCAGGCCCGGCGTGTCCTCCCCGGCCTTGATCTTGCCCAGATCTGCGGCCTTGATGGCGCCGTCGAGGATCGGGACGTCGTACTCCTGTCCGGTGCGGTTGTCGCGGACGGTGAGAGATTCAGTCACCCGCTCAACTTAGTCGGCGCTTCCCCAGCGTGCGAACCCGGTGTCCGGTGGTCGGCCACCGGCACCGTGGTTTTGACCCGCCCCGAGGCAGGCCCGTAGTCTTGCCAGTCGCGTCTCCTGCCGCGTCCTGACCTGGTTCATCGGAGTCACCTCCAGTGCCACGGGGTCGGGATGCAGACCCGGACATCACAGTGCTGAACCATGAGTGCTGAACCAAGAACCGTGTAGGCCGGGCAGTGTTCGTCAGAAGACGTGGCTCCACCACCCGTGGGACACAGGGTTCCACGGGCCCTACGAACGAAGGAAGTTCCTCCGTGCGCACGTACAGCCCCAAGCCCGGCGACATCACGCGCGAGTGGCTCGTCATCGACGCCACCGACATCGTGCTCGGTCGCCTCGCCGTCCAGGCCGCGAACCTGATCCGCGGCAAGCACAAGCCGATCTTCGCTCCGCACATGGACACCGGTGACTTCGTCATCGTCATCAACGCGGAGAAGGTTGCCCTCTCGGGCAACAAGAAGACCACCAAGATGGCCTACCGCCACTCGGGTTACCCGGGCGGTCTCTCGGCCACTCCCATCGGTGAGATCCTCGAGAAGGACGCCCGCAAGGCGATCGAGACCGCCGTGTGGGGCATGCTCCCCAAGAACCGCCTCGGCCGTCAGATGCTGAAGAAGCTGAAGGTCTACTCCGGGCCCAACCACCCGCACCAGGCCCAGAAGGCCATTCCCTTCGAGATCAAGCAGATCTCCCAGTAATCCACTTCTGACACTTTTCAGTGCACCGAGACATTCTGAGTGAGGAACATCGTGGCTGACACCACCGAGGTCGAAGAGACCTACGAGACCGACGAGCAGGGCGTTGCCTACAGCTCGGAGAGCGCTCCGTCCGCGGACACCCCCGCCCGTCCGGCGGTCATCATCCCTGCTGCGGCTACCGGCCGCCGCAAGGAGGCCGTCGCTCGCGTCCGCATCGTGCCGGGCACCGGCGTGTGGACCATCAACGGCCGGGAGCTCGACTCCTACTTCCCGAACAAGCTGCACCAGCAGGTCGTGAACGAGCCGTTCGCGAACCTCCAGCTCGAGGGTCGTTTCGACGTCATCGCCCGCATCCACGGCGGCGGCATCACCGGTCAGGCCGGCGCGCTGCGCCTCGGCGTGGCCCGCTGCCTGAACGCGATCGACACCGAGACCAACCGCCCCTCGCTCAAGAAGGCCGGGCTGCTCACGCGTGACGCCCGCGTCATCGAGCGCAAGAAGGCCGGTCTCAAGAAGGCCCGCAAGGCGCCGCAGTTCAGCAAGCGCTGATCGCGCGCAGCCATATGGCTCGCGTATTTGGCACGGACGGGGTCCGGGGCCTGGCCAACGGTCAGCTGACCGCTGAGCTGGCCCTGGACCTTTCCGTTGCCGCCGCCCGTGTCCTGGCCGACCGGGGTGAGTTCCAGGACTCCGTGGGGACACGGGGCCGGCCGCTCGCCGTGGTGGGCCGGGACACGCGCATTTCTGGGCAGTTCCTCGAGCACGCCGTTGTCGCCGGGCTCGCGTCCGCCGGCGTCGACGTGCTCCGGCTCAGGGTGCTGCCCACTCCCGGGGTCGCCTACATGACCCAGGCGCTGGGCGCCGATCTCGGCGTCGTCATCAGCGCCTCGCACAACCCGATGCCCGACAACGGCATCAAGTTCCTCGCCGGTGGCGGGCTCAAGCTCGACGACGCCGTGGAGCGGGAGATCGAGCAGCACCTCGACGAGCCCTGGGAGCGCCCGATCGGTGGTGACGTCGGCACCGTCACGCCGTACGCCAACCCGGTCGAGGAGTACGTCGCCCACCTGATCGGCACTCTCTCCGGACCGCTGACCGGCCTCACCGTCGTGCTCGACTGCGCCCATGGTGCGGCGTACGACGCGGGGCCGCAGGCGCTGCGTGCCGCCGGCGCCACGGTGATCTCGATCAACGCCGAGCCCGACGGCCTCAACATCAACGACGGCTGCGGCTCGACCCACCTCGCTCCGCTGCAGGCCGCGGTGCTGGCCCACGGCGCCGATGCCGGGTTCGCGTTGGACGGAGACGCCGACCGCGTCCTGGCCGTCGACCACGAGGGCAACGAGGTCGACGGCGACCAGATCCTCGCGATCCTCGCGATCGCGATGTCCGAGACCGGTCGCCTGGTCAAGAACACCGTGGTCGCCACGGTGATGAGCAACCTCGGCTTCGTGCAGGCGATGCGCGCTGCGGGTGTGGGGGTCCGGCAGACCAAGGTCGGCGACCGCTACGTGCTCGAGGCGATGAAGGTCTCCGGCTACAGCCTCGGTGGCGAGCAGTCCGGTCACGTGATCATGAGCGAGCACGCCACGACCGGCGACGGCGTGCTGACCGCCCTGCACGTCCTGGAGCGGATGGCGACCACCGGGCAGAGCCTGCAGTCGCTGGCTTCGGTCGTGACCCGGCTGCCGCAGGTGCTGATCAACGTCCCCGACGTCGACAAGGCGCGCGCCGACGACGACGCCGTCCTGGCCGCAGCCGTGGCCGAGGAGGAGGCCCTCCTCGGTGACACCGGCCGGATCCTGCTCCGTCCGTCGGGCACCGAGCAGCTGGTGCGGGTGATGGTCGAGGCGGCCACCCCGGACGAGGCGCAGGCAGTGGCCGAGCGCCTCGCCGACGTGGTCAAGCGGCAGCTCAGCCTCTGACATGACCCGGCAGCGAGTCGCGATCGCCCTCGGGATCGTGGCGGTGCTCGCGGTCCTCGGGACAGTGGCGGTCGCGATCTCGACGTACGGCGGCGCCGACGACCCGACTGACCCGGCCACCGCCACGTCCGACCCGCTGGTCGTGCACGACCCGGCCTCCGGCGCGTCCTTCGAGGTGCCCGCGGACGGTTGGACCGTCCGGGACGCCCAGACCCGGATCTACTACGACGACGCCGCCGGCGACCCCGTGGCCGTCGTCCGCGGTCCGGCGGTCTTCCGCGACGGCTACTGCGCGGCCCGGCCGCGCGGGTCGACCCGCGCCTTCGCGGGCTTCACGCAGCAGCCGTTCGAGGACTGGCAGGGTGGTCTGACCCGCGGGCAGTCCTTCACGTCCACCGGCGTCGACCGGGGACCGGTCCGGCTCGCCGACGGCAGCCGGGCGACGCTCTCCCGCGTGTCCCTCTTCCTCCATGCCGACCACGACCCGTGCACTGCGGGAGCGGTCGAGCTCGCGATGGTGGAGGCGGGCGACGTCCGGGTGGTGCTGGTGCGCGACGACGTCGAGCCCGGCACGCTCCTGCGTCAGGCTGTGGAGCCGATCCTCACCAGCCTGGTGCTCCGCGACTGATCGGAAGAAGCCGGCTGCAGCTACAGCTTCCTGAGCCGCACGTAACGGACCGAGTGGTCACGGTCCTTGCGGAGCACGAGGGTGGCGCGCGAGCGGGTCGGCAGGATGTTCTCGACCAGGTTGGGGCCGTTGATGGTGTCCCAGATCCGCTTCGCCTCGACCACGGCCTCGTCGTGGGTCAGTGCGCCGTACTTCGCGAAGTAGGAGCCGGGGTCGCGGAAGGCGGTCTCGCGCAGCCGCAGGAAGCGGTCGACGTACCAGTCGCGGATCTTGTCGCGCCCGGCGTCGACGTAGACGCTGAAGTCGAAGAAGTCGCTCAGGGTCGAGCCGCTGCGGCCGTCCTCGCGGGTGCGCGCGGGCTGGAGGACGTTGAGGCCCTCGATGATGACGATGTCGGGCCGCTTGACGACGACCTTCTCGCCGGGGACCACGTCGTAGGTGAGGTGGGAGTAGATCGGCGCCTCGACCTCGTCCTTGCCCGACTTGATGTCGACGGCGAAGCGGAGCAGCGCGCGGCGGTCGTAGGACTCGGGGAAGCCCTTGCGGTGCAGGATGCCGCGACGCTCGAGCTCGGCGTTGGGGTAGAGGAAGCCGTCGGTGGTCACGAGCGCGACGTTGGGGTGCTCCGGCCAGTGGGCCAGCATCTGCTGGAGCACGCGCGCCGTCGTCGACTTGCCGACGGCGACGGATCCGGCCAGGCCGATCACGAACGGCGTGCGCGGCGGCTGCACCTGGTGGAGGAACTCCTCCTGCTGGCGGTAGAGCCGGCCCGCGGACTCGACGTACAGGCTGAGCAGGCGGGAGAGCGGGAGGTAGACCTCCTCGACCTCCTGCAGGTCCAGCTGGTCACCGAGGCCGCGGAGCGCGTGGATCTCGCTCGCGGAGAGCGGGGACTCCATGGCCGGAGCGAGCGCGGACCACCTGGAGCGGTCGAGCTCGAGGTAGGGGGACGGTTCCCTCGCGGCGTCGGCGTGGACCTCGCCGTGGGAAGACATAGAGGCGATTGTTGCAAAGACCACTCACTACAGTGACACCCATGTGCGGGATCGTCGGTTACGTGGGTCACAAGCAGGCCCAGGACGTCGTGATCGAGGGCCTGCGGCGGCTGGAGTACCGCGGCTACGACTCCGCCGGGATCGCGCTCGTCGCGGGGGCCGCGATCGCCTCCGACAAACGGGCGGGCAAGCTCGCCAACCTCGAGAAGGCGATCGCCGACCGACCGCTCCCCGCGGCCACGCTCGGCATCGGGCACACCCGCTGGGCGACCCACGGAGCGCCCAACGACGTCAACGCCCACCCGCACAGCGGCGGCTCCCGCCGGGTCGCACTGGTGCACAACGGGATCATCGAGAACTTCGCGGAGCTGCGCGCCCGGATCGAGGCCGACGACCACGTGATGCTCTCCGAGACCGATACCGAGGTGGCCGCCCAGCTGCTGGAGCTGCAGGTCGAGTCGGGGATCGACCTGACCACGGCGATGCTGCGGGTGGTCGACCAGCTCGAGGGGGCGTTCACCCTCGTGGCGGTCGACGCGCACGACCCCTCGCGCGTGGTGGCCGCCCGGCGCAACTCGCCGCTGGTCGTGGGCATCGGCGACGGAGAGAACTTCCTCGGGTCGGACGTGTCGGCCTTCATCGAGCACACGCGTGAGGCGCTCGAGCTCGGGCAGGACCAGGTCGTGACGATCACCCGCGACGGGGTGTCGGTGGTGAACTTCGACGGCAGCCCTGCTGAGGGCAAGCGCTACCACGTCGACTGGGACCTGTCGGCCGCCGAGAAGGACGGTCACGACTGGTTCATGCGCAAGGAGATCTTCGAGCAGCCGCGCGCCGTCGCGGACTCGCTGCTCGGACGGCGTACGCCGGAAGGGCACCTGCACCTCGACGAGATGCGGCTGTCGGACCAGGAGCTGCGCGACGTCGACAGGGTCATCATCATCGCGTGCGGCACGTCGTTCTACGCCGGCATGGTGGCGAAGTACGCCATCGAGCACTGGACCCGGATCCCGGTCGAGGTCGAGCTCGCGTCGGAGTTCCGCTACCGCGACCCGATCCTCGACTACTCCACGCTGGTCGTGGCGATCAGTCAGTCCGGCGAGACAGCCGACACGCTGCAGGCGATCCGGCACGCGCGGACCCAGCGGTCGAAGGTGCTGGCGATCTGCAACACCAACGGCTCGACCATCCCGCGCGAGTCCGACGCGGTGATCTACACGCATGCCGGGCCCGAGATCGGGGTCGCGTCGACGAAGGGGTTCCTCACCCAGCTCGTCGCCTGCTACCTGCTCGCGCTCTACCTCGCCCAGGTCAAGGGCACGCGCTACGGCGATGAGATCGACGAGGTGATGCGTCAGCTCGAGGCGATGCCGGACCACATCTCGGCGGTGCTCGCCGGTGCTCCTGCTGTCTACGAGATGGCCGCCGAGCACGTCGACACCCGGTCGGTCCTCTTCCTCGGCCGGCACGCGGGCTACCCGGTCGCGCTCGAGGGAGCGCTCAAGCTCAAGGAGCTGGCCTACATCCACGCGGAGGGCTTCGCCGCGGGCGAGCTCAAGCACGGACCGATCGCGCTGGTCGAGCCGGGGCTGCCGGTGCTCTGCGTCGTACCTCCTGCTGGGCGCGACCAGCTGCGGGACAAGATGGTCAGCGGCATCCAGGAGGTGCGGGCCCGGGGTGCCCGGACGATCTGCCTGGTCGAGGAGGGCGACGACGCGATCACGCCGTACGCCGACGTGGTGATCCGCCTGCCACGCGTGCCCGTGCTGCTGCAGCCGCTGGTGGCCGTCGTACCCCTGCAGCTCTTCGCCTGCGAGCTGGCCACGCTGATGGGCCACGACGTCGACCAGCCGCGCAACCTCGCCAAGTCCGTGACGGTGGAGTAGATGCCGATCATCGGAGTCGGGATCGACGTGGTCGACATCGAGCGGTTCGGCCTCTCCCTCGAGCGCACCCCTGGGCTGTCCGCGCGGCTCTTCACACCGTTGGAAGCGGCGCGGCCGCTGGCGTCGCTCGCCGCCCGCTTCGCCGCCAAGGAGGCGCTCGCCAAGGCGCTCGGTGCTCCGGTCGGACTGCACTGGCACGATGCCGAGGTCGTCTCGGAGTCCTCGGGCCGGCCGCGGCTCGAGATGCGGGGCTCGGTGCTGGCCCGGGCCGACGAGCTCGGCGTCGCCTCCGTGCACGTCTCGCTCTCCCACGACGCCGGCATCGCGTCGGCCGTGGTGGTGCTCGAGGGGTCGTGATGCCCAACGTGCGCCATGGCGCACGCTAGGCAGCACGACCCGGCACTCCGAGCCTCCGGAGGTCCGATCCGAGGCGAGCCGGCTCGTCGCGGACCTCTCGAGCGGTGCAGCGAACGATGATGCGGTCGGGATCGGAGAGGGCACGTTGACGCGCGATGTCGTCCTCCCAGTGCTCGACGTCCATGTGGAACGCGCCGTCGACCTCGAGCACGACGACTCGACCATCGGGCAGTCGCCACTCGCAGTCGGTGTAGCGCAGACGCCCGGAGGCGTCACGGCGCCGGGTCTGGCGATCCGGCTTCCTGAGGCCCTGGGAGCGGCAGAGCCTGAGTACGTCGATCTCTGCCAGAGACTGTGACCCTCCGGCGATGTCGCCGATCACGCGTCGGAACAGCGTTGCCCACCGGAGCGGCCGCATCTGCTCCAGTGCGACGACGAGACGTGCCGGATCCGTGAGTTGTTGCTGAACAGCGGCCGCGACGACTGCCTGCGCCGTGCGTCGGCTTCGCTGGTACGCCGCGAAGTGAAGGATCGCGGGTTCAATCCGCCAGCGCGGCGGGCCGCCGCGAGGGTCGACATGGACGCTGATCGGGCGCCGCGTGCGCGCGATGCGGATCCCGGCTGGAAGGTCGTCGAGGTCGAGATTCCACGGGACGAGGATGCAGATCTCCTCGCGGTGCCAGTTGCGAAGTCCGCAGACCTCGGCCGCGGACAGGTCTCCCAGCACGGCTGATGGTCCTGCGTGCAGAAGCCCGAGCCAGATCCGCTGCTCACGCGAGAGGGGACCGGTCGTCGTACCCACCACCGCCGGGGACAGCTCGACCCAGCGCCGTGCGGCCACCTGGTTGCGCACGCGGAAGCGGTCGACGCCGAGGTCGTTCAGCTGACGACGGCTCAGCAGCCCGGCCTGTCGAGCGGCGAGAGCGGTCCAGGGGTCCATGCAAGGAACCGTTCCCCAGTGTGGACGTCCGGCCGCGCGTCATCCACAGGAGTCGTGATGCACAGCGAGCGCCATGGTGCACTCTCAGCATCACGACCCCGATAGCGTGGGCGGCATGAGGCGCGCGCACACGGTCGAGCAGGTGCGGGCGGCCGAGGCGGAGCTGATGGCGCGGCTGCCGGAGGGTGCGCTGATGCAGCGGGCCGCGGCCGGGCTGGCGTACGCCGTGATCGACCTGCTCGGTTCGGCGTACGGCCGACGGGTACTGCTGCTGGTCGGGTCGGGCGACAACGGGGGAGACGCGTTGTACGCCGGGGCGATGCTGGCCCGGCGCGGTGTCCAGGTCGAGGCGTGGCTGCTGTCCGACCACGCCCACGAGGCCGGGACGAAGGCTCTCCGGGGGGCGGGCGGCCGAGTCATCACGGGTGAGCCGACGAGGCCCGATGTGGTGGTCGACGGGATCGTCGGGATCGGCGGCCGGCCAGGGCTGAAGCCGGAAGCGATCGCCGCGCTCGACGCAGTGCAGGGCGTCCCGGTCGTCGCGGTCGACACCCCGAGCGGGGTCGACGTCGACACCGGTGAGCTGGACGGACCACACGTCGAGGCGGCGCTGACCGTCACGTTCGGCACCTACAAGGTCGCGCACCTGGTCGACCCGGCCGCACGGGCCAGCGGCGTGGTCCAGCTGGTCGACATCGGGCTCGACCTCCCGGCCGCCGCCGTCGAGGCGCTCCAGCCGGAGGACGTCGCGGATCTGCTGCCGCGACCGGTGCCGGACGCGCAGAAGTACGCCCGCGGGGTGGTCGGCGTGCGCGCGGGGAGCACGCAGTACCCCGGCGCCGCCCTGCTCAGCGTCGCCGGCGCGGCCAGCGGCCTCTGCGGCATGGTGCGGTACGTCGGCCCCGAGGCGGTCGCCGCCCGGGTGCGGGACGCCCACCCCGAGGTCGTCGGGGAGGGTCGCGTGCAGGCATGGGTCGTCGGGTCCGGAGGCGGTGAGCACGCGGGCGACGAGCTCGCCGCGGCACTCGACGACGGCGTACCCGTCGTCATCGACGCCGACGCGCTCGCTCACGTCGAGCGGCCGCCCGCGCACGCCGTGCTCACCCCGCACGCCGGCGAGCTCGCCGCGATGCTCGGCGCAGACCGGTCCGACATCGAGGCCCGCCCCCTCCGCTTCGCGACCACCGCGGCCACGACGTACGGCTGCGTGGTGCTGCTCAAGGGTCGGCACACGATCGTCGCCAGCCCGGAGGGTCGGGTCCGGGCGACCACCACCGGCACCCCCTGGCTGGCCACCGCGGGTGCCGGCGACGTGCTCGGCGGACTGATCGGTGCGCTGCTCGCCGCCGGTCTCGAGCCGTACGACGCCGCATCGGTCGGCTCGTGGCTCCACGGTGCCGCCGCCTCCCTCGCCTCGCGAGGCGGCCCGATCGTCGCCGGTCAGGTCGCGGCGTCCATCCCGGCGGCCGTCCGAGGTCTGCCCGGTCGGTGATGGGACAATGGAGGCCATGAGCCCCCTGCCGGTCGCGCGCGCGGAGATCGTCGTCGATCTCGGCGCGATCCGGCACAACGTGCGGACCCTGCATGAGCTCACCGGGGTCGCCACGATGACGGTCGTGAAGGCGGACGGCTACGGGCACGGCATGGTCGAGGTGGCTCGGGCTGCTCGCGAGGCGGGCTCGGCCTGGATCGGTGTCGCGACCCTCGACGAGGCGCTGGCGATCCGCGCGGCCGGCGACACCGGTCGGCTGCTGGCCTGGCTGACCGTCCCGGGCGAGGACTACGCCGCCGCGATCGACGCGGACATCGACGTGACGGCCTACTCCACCACCGAGCTCGCCGAGATCGCCGCGACCGGTCGCCACGCCCGGCTCCAGCTCAAGGTCGACACCGGCCTCAACCGGGGGGGTGCCGCGCTGGCCGACTGGCCCGCGCTGGTCGCCGCCGCCCGTGCCGGCGAGGAGGCCGGCCACTGGACGGTCACCGGCATCTGGTCCCACTTCGCCGCGAGCGACGAGCCCGACCATCCGGCGAACGACGCCCAGGAGGCGGCGTTCCACGACGCCCTCGCGGTCGCAGAGGCGGCCGGTCTGCGGCCCGAGGTCCGCCACCTGGCGAACTCGGCCGCCGGCATCCTGCGCCCGAGCAGCCGCTTCGACCTGGTGCGGTTCGGCATCGCGTCGTACGGCCTCGATCCGGCTCCCGGCCACACTCCGGACCTCGGGCTGGTGCCGGCGATGACCGCCCGGGCGACCCTCGCGCTCGCCAAGCCGATCCACGCCGGCGACAGCGTCTCCTACGGCCACACCTGGACCGCCGACACCGACACGACGGTCGGACTGGTGCCGGTCGGGTACGGCGACGGCGTGCCGCGCCACGCCAGCAACGTCGCGCAGGTCCAGGTGGGCGGCAAGCGCCGGGCGGTCCGCGGCCGGGTCTGCATGGACCAGTTCGTCGTCGACCTCGACGGCGACCTGCCCCATCGCGGCGAGGATGTCGTCCTGTTCGGTCCCGGCACCCACGGCGAGCCGACGGCGCAGGACTGGGCCGAGGCCGCCGGCACGATCTCCTACGAGATCGTCACCCGCATCGGAGGTCGGATGACCCGGAGGTACGTCGACCCATGAGTGTGCGCGGACGCGTGATCGGCGCGGTCACCATCGGCGCGGTCGGCCTGGCGGCCGCCGGTGCCGGCATCGGCGTCAACCGGCAGCGCCGGCGGATCGAGGCCCGAGACGTCGAGGACGCCCCGGCTTTCGGCTCCTTGCGGTCGACCCCGATCACCGTGGTCGCCGACGACGGCACGCCGCTGCACGTCGAGGTCGACGAGCCGGACGCCGCGCCGAAGGGCAGGCTCCGCAAGCCGCGACCGCCGCTGACGGTGATCTTCGCCCACGGCTACGCGTTGCAGCTGGACTGCTGGCACTTCCAGCGCGAGCACCTGCGCGGGCGGGTCCGCACCGTCTTCTACGACCAGCGCTCGCACGGTCGATCCGGGCGCTCGCCGATGGGCAAGGCCACCATCGACCAGCTCGGCCACGACCTCCTCGCCGTGATGGACGCCGTCGCTTCCGACGGGCCGGTCGTGCTCGTCGGTCACTCGATGGGCGGCATGACGATCGCCGCGCTGGCCGAGCAGCACCCCGAGCTCTTCGGCGACCGCGTGGTCGGTGTCGCGCTGATCTCGACCACCGCCGGTGGCCTGAACCCCAGCCGGATCCTCCTCCCGATGGTGCCGTCTTGGGGCAGCGCGAGCGCCATCGGTCGCGGCGTCTCCGTGCTGGCGCGTGGACACCGCGTGGTCGACGGGGTCCGCCGGATCGGCAAGGACATCGCGCTGGTCGCCACCGCCGAGCTCGCCTTCGGCGACGACGTGCCCGGCAGCTATGTCGATTTCGTCGACGAGATGCTGTCCCAGACGCCGTTCGAGGTGGTGGCGGAGTTCTTCCCGGGCTTCTCCTCGCTCGACAAGTTCGACGCCGTCGGGGTGCTCGCGAAGGTGCCGACCGCCATCATCTGCGGCACCGCCGACAAGCTCACCTCGATCGGCCACAGCCGCAAGCTGGAGTCCCGGATCGCCGGCTCGACGCTGCTCGAGGTCCACGGCGCCGGCCACATGGTGCTCCTCGAACGACACGACGAGGTCAACGGCGAGCTCGACCGCCTGCTCGCCGTGACCGGAGCCGAGGACGTGCAGTGAGTGTCGAGATCCACCGCGTCGGCCCCGAGGCCGCAGCGGACGTGCTGGCCGTCGTGCGCGCGGCCTTCGAGGCCCGGCCCCCGCTCGACCCGCCAGCCGCGGCCCTCACCGAGACCGAGGACTCGATCGCGGACAAGCTCGCCGGTGCGGGTGGCCTGCTCGCGCGGCTCGACGGCGAGCCCGTGGGGGCGCTGGTGCTCGACCCGATCGGCAGCACGACGTACCTCCGCCGCTTCGGGGTCACCCCGGCCGCCCAAGGACACGGCGTCGCAGCGGCGTTGATCGAGGCGGCCGTCGAGGCCGCAGACGGCTCCGAGGACCTCACCGTCGTCGCGCGCGAGGAGCTCCCACAGACCGTGGCCTTCTGGGATCGTCAAGGCTTCCGTGAGATCCGCCGGGAGTCGCCCAACGTCGAGCTGCGCCGCCCGTTGCGCACCCACGTGTTCCAGGCGCCCGACGCCGACGCGATGCGTGGCCTCGGCCGGTCGCTCGCGGGCCAGCTCGCGCCCGGTGACCTGATCGTGCTGAGCGGGGAGCTCGGCGCCGGCAAGACGACGTTCACGCAGGGTCTCGGTGCCGGGCTCGGCGTCCGCGGTGATGTCACGTCACCGACGTTCGTCATCGCGCGGGTGCATCCGTCGCTGATCGGCGGCCCCGAGCTGGTGCATGTCGACGCCTACCGGCTCGGTGGCCTCGAGGAGCTCGACGACCTCGACCTCGACACCTCCCTCGACGATGCCGTCACGGTCGTCGAGTGGGGTGAGGGTCTGGCCGAGGGGCTCTCGGAGTCACGCCTCGAGGTACAGATCGTGCGCGGCGACGCGCCGCACGACGGGCTCGACCCGCGCCGGGTCGAGCTCACCCCGGTCGGACCGCGCTGGCACGCGCTGTCCTTCCGGGGTCTGGGCTAGAGGCCCGTGACGCCCTCGTCGCCGTAGCCCTCGGCCTGCTCGTCGAACGTCTCGTGCTCGAGCAGGTGCAGGATCGGGACGCCGAGCTTGCGGCGGGCCTTCGAGGTCCAGTCGAGGTGGAAGAACTCCGAGACGACGTGCGGGCGGGTCAAGATGATCGCCTCGCGGCCGTCGACCTCGGTGAGCTTCGCGGCGAGGGCCTCGATCGGCGGCGCGACGACGACCTGGCCGACGGCGGTCGCGCCGCTGGCGCGCAGGGCGGCGAGCGTCTCGTCGAGCCCGGAGTTGGACCGGTCCTGGCAGTCCTTGCGGACGGCCTGGAGGTCGACCTCGCTCATCGGCATGGTGGGGGAGGCGAGCATGTCGCCGGCCGTCAGCGAGCCCATCGCTGACTCGATCCGCGCCGCGGCGTCTTCGAGCGGCAGGAGCACGTGGTAGGTCACCGGCACGTCCAACCCCTCGTGCAGCGAGTGCACCTGGGTCGCGTCCTGCACGGTCAGAGCCTGCTCGATCAGGAGTACGACGTCGTAGTCCTCACCGGACGTCTCGGGTGCTGCGTTCTCCGACATGTGTGCCTCTCTCAGTCGACGCCCAGGATCTTAGCGAGGTCGTAGGAGACAGGTTCCTCCAACTGCTCGTAGCCGCACGACTCGGGGTCGCGGTCGGGCCGCCATCTCTTGAACTGCGCGGTGTGCCGGAACCGCCGGCCCTCCATGTGGTCGTACTTCACCTCGAGCACCCGGTCGGGTCGCAGCGGCGTGAACGACAGGTCCTTGCCCTGGCTCCAGCGGCTCTGCGTGCCCGGCACGCGGTCCGGGTTGGCGGTCAGGAACTCCTGCCAGCGCCCCCACGGATGATCGGCGATGTCGACGACCAGCGGCTGCAGCTCCTCGATCAGCTCGGCCCGCCGCGCCTCGGTGAAGCTCGCGCTCACGCCGATGTGCTGCAGCTCGCCGTCGGCGTACAGACCGAGCAGCAGGCTGCCGAGCAGCGGCCGCTCCGGCGTGCTGGTCTTGTGCTCGCGGTAGCCCGCGACGACGACGTCGGCGGTCCGCTCGTGCTTGATCTTCAGCATGGTGCGGGCGTTCTCCTGGTACGTCGCCCCCAGCGGCTTGGCGACCACGCCATCCAGACCCGCGCCCTCGAACTCGGTGAACCACTCCTCGGCCACCGCCGGGTCCGTCGTGGTCCTGGTGAGGAAGCACGGCCCGTCCAGCTGCCCGAGTGCCTCCGCCAGCGCCGCGCGGCGTTCGGCGAACGGCCGGTCGACGTACGACTCGTCGCCGAGCGCCAGCAGGTCGAACGCGACGTACGACGCGGGCGTCTTCTCGCTGAGCATCGCGATCCTGGACGCGGCCGGGTGGATCCGCTCCTGCAACACCTCGAACTCCAGCTGGGGGCCGATGCTGACGAAGAGCTCGCCGTCGAGCACGCACCGCTCGGGCAGCTGCTCGCGGATGGCGGCGACCACCTCGGGGAAGTAGCGGGTCAGCGGCTTGGTGTTGCGGCTGGTCAGCTCGACCTCGTCGCCGTCCTTGAAGACCAGGCAGCGGAACCCGTCCCACTTGGGCTCGAAGCTGAGGCCGCCGTGCTTGTCGGGATCGGGCACGCCCTTGACGGACTTCGCGAGCATCGGCCGGACAGGCGGCATCACGGGCAGGTCCACAACCCGACCCTAGGCCGTGCCCGCGGGTGGGGAGACGCGCTTTTGTGGGAAATGGCGTTCGGGACGATGTCGATCCACTAATGTCTAGTAAAACAGTCGGAAAACTTTGAAAGAGGGAACCGTGGGCCCGCTGATCGGCTACGTGCCTGGCGTGTTCGACCTGTTCCACGTCGGCCACCTCAACGCGCTGCTCCAAGCGCGTGAGCACTGCGACGTGCTGGTCGCCGGCGTGGTGTCGGACGACGTGTGCGAAGCGGTCAAGGGCATGCGGCCCTTCGTGCCGCTCGAGGAGCGGATCGCGATCGTCGACGCGATCGGCATCGTGGACGCGACGTACGCCGAGCACACCACCGACAAGCTCGACGCCTGGGAGGAGGTCGGCTTCCGCCGGCTCTTCAAGGGCGACGACTGGCGGGACACGCCGAAGGGGCTGGAGCTCGAGCGGCGCCTGGCCACCGTCGGCGTCGAGGTCGTCTACTTCCCCTACACCCTGCACACCTCGAGCACCCAGCTCCGCCGCGTGATCGCTGCATCGTGACCCGGGCCATGGCGGCCACCGCCGACGCCGTCACGATCAGCGACGAGGGCCTGCTCCTGCGGGGTGCGGGTCGCGAGCCGCTGGTGCTCACCTTCGACGGGCGCTACATCTGGGCGTTCTCGCCCGCCCGCGACGGGCGCCCGCAAGGGAGTGGGGTCCTGGTCGAGTGGCCGCCGGTGCTGCGCCGCTTCCTCTCCGGACACGTCCGGGTGCGGGTCTCCGACGTCGCCGGCACCCGGGTGCTCGTCGACCGCGAGGTGGTGCTCGGGGGCGCGACCGGCTCGGACCGGGTCGCGGTCGTCGACCCCCAGGGCCTGCCGTTGGCCGTGGACAAGGTCGGCCACCTGTGCCGCGCCTTCGAGGCGACGGGCGACGGCGTACGGTCCGAGATCCTCGCCGGCACGCGGCGGGCGCTCGACGACCTGCGCGGTGCCTGCGGGGTCGAGGCCTACCTCAACTACGGCGCGCTCCTCGGCGCCATCCGCGACGGTCAGATGATCGCCCAGGACTCCGACACCGACGTCTGCTACCTGAGCCGGCACTCGTCGCCCGCCGACCTGATCGCCGAGTCCTACCGGATCGAGCGGACCATGAGCCGGCTCGGCTGGACGTTGCTGCGGATGTCGGGCGGCGACATCAAGCTGCTGCTCCCGTTGAGCGACGGACGGCAGTGCCACATCGACGTGTTCGTCGCCTTCCACGTCAACGGCACCTTCTACCAGCTCGGCAACCGCAGCGGCCGGCTCGATGCGTCGGCGATCCTGCCGGTCTCGACGATCGTCCTGCACGGGGTCGAGTTCCCGGCCCCAGCCGACCCCGAAGCGATGCTCGCGTTCGTCTACGGCCCCGGCTGGCGGGTTCCGGACCCGTCGTTCCGCTACGCCGACCCGCTTCCCGGGATCCGGCGGCTCGACGGCTGGCTCCGCGGTTTCCGCACCGACATGGGCCGGTGGACCGAGTTCTACCAGGGCTCGACGCCCTGGCAGGCGACGGGGCGCGGGTCGCCGTTCGCGCGCTGGGTCGAGCGCCAGGTGCCGCGCGGGGACGCGATCGCCGACCTCGGCTGCGGGACCGGCCGGGACGCGCTGTGGTTCGCGAAGAAGGGGCACCCGGTCCGGGCCTTCGAGTTCTCCCGGGCGGCTCGGGGCGGCGTACGCCGGGAGGCTCGGCGCCGCGGCCGCGTCGTCGACGTACGGATGCTCATCCTCAACGAGCTGCGCACCGTCCTCCTGGCCGGTGCCGAGCTGGCGCGCGATCCCCATCACCTCTACGCCCGCCAGCTCCTCGGCAGCATCGACGACGTCGCCCGCTCCCAGCTGTGGATCCTGAGCCGGATGGCGCTGCGCGGCGGCGGCTGGATGTTCCTGGAGTTCAGCGCCGAGACCGACCAACCCGCGCCCGACCCCGCGCCGGCCGGGCTGGTCCGCCGACTCGACCCGGAGCTCATCGCCCGCGAGATCGAGGACGCCGGCGGAGTCGTCGAGAAGTCCCGGACCCGCCCGGGCGTCGACATGCTCGGGCAGCCCGACCCGGCGGTGTGCCGGATGCGAGTCAGGTGGCCTGGTCCCTCCAGGCCGCTCACCGAAAGGAAGCAGCACCCATGAACCACCCCGTCGTCACCGGCGCCCAGGCCCGGGTCCGGCTGCTCCAGGACCGCTACCGCCGCGCTCGGCGCCGTACGTTCGGCGTCCGTGCCCGCCTGGGTGCACTGGAGGCCGAGGTGCAGGAGAACCGGCAGCTCAACCGGCGCATCGCCGAGCTCACCGACGTGGTCGCCGAGCTGCTCGTCCCGGTCGCGGACCGTGACGAGGAACGCGTCCGCGAAGTGTTGGGGCAGTACCGGGCGAGCATCTGAGCGACCTGCCCTAGCCTGTGTGCTCTATCCCCGGTTGGTCTGCCGGCAGGGCCCGCCTGACTTTGAATCAGGACTAGCGACGTAGGTTCGACTCCTACCCGGGGAGCGTGAGCGTGGAACAGACGGCCGGGCTGACCGTGATCGTGCTTGCCGCCGGTGGCGGCACCCGCATGAAGTCCAAGACGATGAAGGTGCTGCACCCGATCGCGGGGCGCAGCATGATCGGCCACGTCCTCGCGGCCGCGCAGGTCCTGGAGCCCGAGCGGGTGATCGCGGTCGTCGGCCACCAGCGCGAGGCGGTCGGTGCGCACATCTCCGAGCTCTACCCGGACGTCGTGCTCGCCGTGCAGGAGGAGCAGCGCGGGACCGGCGACGCCGTCCGCGCGGCCGTGGAGGCGGCGGGCGGTGTGACCGGGACCGTGGTGGTCGCGTACGGCGACACCCCGCTGCTCCGGGGCGAGTCGCTGCGCGACTTCGCGGCCGAGCACGACGCGGCCCAACGTGCGGTCAGCATCCTCAGCGGGATCGTCGCCGACCCGTTCGGCTACGGGCGGGTGCTGCGCAACGAGGAGGGCGACGTCGAGGCGATCGTCGAGGAGAAGGACGCGACCCGGGCCCAGCGAGAGGTCCGCGAGATCAACTCCGGGATCCTGGCCTTCGACGCCGAGTTCCTGATGGCGGCGCTGCCGCGGCTGGGCAACGACAACTCGAAGGGTGAGTACTACCTCACCGACACGATCGCCCTGGCTCGCGAGGACGGCCTGACCGTCGGCGCCCACCCGATCGACGACGTGATGCAGACCGAGGGCGTCAACGACCGGGTGCAGCTGGCCAAGCTCGGTGCCGAGCTCAACCGGCGGATCGTCGAGGGCTGGATGCGCGAGGGCGTCAGCGTGATGGACCCCGCGACCACCTGGATCGACGCCGATGTCGTGCTCGCGCCCGACGTGACGATCCTGCCCGGGACCCAGCTGCTCAGAGCCACCGTCGTGGCGAGCGACGCGGTCATCGGCCCGGACACCACGCTCAAGGACTGCGAGGTCGGCGCCGGTGCGCGCGTCGTACGCACCCATGGCGAGCTCGCGGTGATCGGCGACGAGGCGAACGTCGGTCCCTACTCCTACCTCCGCCCCGGCACGAACCTCGGCGCTCGCGGCAAGATCGGCGGCTTCGTCGAGACCAAGAACGCCGTGATCGGCGACGGGGCCAAGGTGCCGCACCTGTCCTACGTCGGCGACGCCGAGATCGGCGAGGGCGCCAACATCGGGGCCGGCACGATCTTCGCCAACTACGACGGGACCGCCAAGCACCGCACGAAGGTCGGCAAGCACGCCAAGACCGGCTCCAACAACACGTTCGTCGCCCCGGTCGAGATCGGCGACGGCGCCGGGACCGGTGGCGGCACCGTGGTCCGCGAGGACGTGCCGCCCGGCGCGCTGGCCGTGTCCGCGGGACCGCAGCGCAACATCGAGGGCTGGGCCGCGGCCAAGCGGGCGGGCACTCCGCAGGCCGCGGCCGCCGACGAGGCACTCGGCGCGGTGGCGCCGCAGCCGTAGCCGTCGGCGGCCGTGGCCAGGCAAAATCTGCCTGGTTCACCGGACAGCGCCGCGCGGGCTCTCGATGATGGCGAGATGAGAGCGCGTGGATTCGTCCTTGCGATCGTCCTGGCCTCCGGTCTGTCGGCCGTCCCAGCCACATCGCTGGCGGCACCGGTGCGCGCCGCATCCTCGGAGCGGGCGGCGGGCCTGTCGACGACCGCGGCACCCGACCTGCGAACCGGCGACCTCGGCGACGACGCGGTCGTGCACCGGCTCGCGCCCGGGCGGGTCGCGGCACCGCGGAACCCGACCTGGCCGCGCGGCCGGATCACCTACTACGAGACGATCCCGGCCAAGTGGCAGTGGGGTCTCGACCGGGCGATCGAGGCCTGGAACGGAGCAGGCGCCAAGGTCCGGTTCGTCAAGGCGGCCTCACCGAGGTCGGCACAGGTGCGGATCTCCTACGGTGACACCTACGGTGCCGACGGCCTGGGCGGCTCCTACTCGCGGGGCAACCGGATCTTCAAGGGGTTCGTGCACCTCTCACCCGTCTACAAGAGCGTCGACGAGAGCGACGACGAGCAGCGGGTGTGGGTCGGCCTCCTGCTCACCCACGAGCTCGGCCACGTCCTCGGCTTCCAGCACACGAGTCAGACGTGCTCGCTGATGTACCCCGTCTACTACTTCGGCGAGTGCGGCCCGCTCAGTGAAGGGAAACCGGGCTACTACCAGTGTCGGTGGATCGACCCGCCGCTGTTGCGCGACCTCATCCGGCGCTACGGCGGCAAGGCGCATCGGCCGCCGACGGACTGTCCGATCTACCCGCTCCCCGCGCAGCTGGAGGACGTGCAGTTCTCCGGTGGCGGCGCCGACGCGGGGTCGGGGTCGCCGGTGCAGATCACGTGGGCGGCACCCGCAAGGACAGCGGCGGGGACCAAGGTCCGGATCTCGGTGTGGCCGGCGAGCTCGTGCGGCCGGGAACCCGACTCCGCGCGCGTGGATCTGGTCGGTCCCTCGGCCACGCGGTGGACCGACGACCGGGCGGGGAAGGGGCCGGCCTGTTACCAGGTCCAGGTGGTCAACCGTTCCGGCGCCGCACGCCCGGCCTACCACCGGGTGCTGGAGCGCTACGCGCCGGTGCCGGATGCACCCGTGGTCACCGCGACCTGGCGTCGCGCCGACGAGAGCTTCGCGCTGCGATGGACGCCGTCGCCGGGGGTCGTGCTGCTCGCCCAGGCCGGCGACGAGCCCGGCAGCTGCCCGGGCGCGTTCGCCGATGACCGCGCGAGGGAGTTGCGGGAGGAGTCGCCGGGCCGCTCCTCGTTCTACCCGGACGCCGCCGACACCTGCGTCGCCTTCTACGCCTCCAACGGCGTCCGCACCAGTGCCGCGCAGGTGCTGCACCTGGTGATCCCGCCGCCGACCGCGACGCCGGTCGTCGGCGAGATCCGGTACGACGGGGACCAGGGTGGCTGGGTGGTCGAGGCGACCCTCGACTCCGGCGACCGGCTCGGCATCGAGGTGGTCGCCGGGGCGTGCCCGGCTCAGGCTCCGACCGACGCGGCCTTCTGGGACTACTCCGATCTGGGCGACGACCGGTACTTCCTCTGGGAGGAGGACACCGGACCGAACTGCGCGCTGGTCGCCGCGGTCGACGGGTACGGCGGTCATGGCCCGGTCGTGATGCGGCCGTTCACGGTGGACTCGGCCTGAGGTCCTGTCCGCGGAAACGGCGGCCGACGGACCGATGAATGGGCCGTGGCAGAATCGTGTGAACCCACTCCGGCGACCGAGGAGCAGCACACCGTGACCGGATACAAGAAGACCACCGAAAAGAATCTGATGGTCTTCAGCGGACGGGCTCACCCAGAGCTCTCCGAGGAGGTCGCCACCCTGCTGGGCACCGACCTGGTCCCGCAGTCGGCGTACGAGTTCGCGAACTCCGAGATCTACGTCCGCTACGAGGAGTCGGTCCGCGGCTGCGACGCCTTCGTGATCCAGAGCCACACGGCTCCGATCAACGAGTGGATCATGGAGCACCTGATCATGGTCGACGCCCTCAAGCGCGCGTCGGCCAAGCGGATCACCGTGGTCATGCCGTTCTACGGCTACGCCCGCCAGGACAAGAAGCACCGCGGCCGCGAGCCGATCTCGGCCCGGCTGATGGCCGACCTGTTCAAGACTGCAGGCGCCGACCGGCTGATCACCGTCGACCTGCACGCCGACCAGATCCAGGGCTTCTTCGACGGCCCGGTCGACCACCTGATGGCGCTGCCGATCCTCGCCGACTACGTCCGTGAGAAGTACGGCAACCAGCCGCTCGCCGTGGTGTCGCCGGACGCCGGCCGGATCAAGGTCGCCGAGCGCTGGTCGGCCCGCCTGGGTGGTGCCCCGCTGGCCTTCATCCACAAGTCGCGCCGCATCGACCGGCCCAACGAGACCGTCGCCAACCGCGTCGTCGGTGATGTCACCGGCCGGATGTGCGTGCTGGTCGACGACATGATCGACACCGGCGGCACCATCGTGAAGGCCGCCGAGGCGCTGATGTCCGACGGCGCGGCCGGCGTCATCATCGCCGCGACCCACGCGATCCTCTCCGACCCCGCGGTCGACCGGCTCAAGAACTCACCCGCCGATGAGGTCGTCGTGACCAACACGCTGCCACTGAACGACGACCAGCAGTTCGACAAGCTGACCTGCCTGTCGATCGCCCCGCTGGTCGCGCGCGCGATCCGTGAGGTGTTCGAGGACGGCTCGGTCACCTCGATGTTCGACGGTCACGCATAGCCCAGGTCGTCCCGCCAGTCCTCCCACTGCCGGCGCAGCACGGTCGGCAGGTCGCCGGCGAGGGCCTCGTCGAGCGTGGCGCAGCTGCGCGTCGGTGAGCCGCAGCGCGGGATGCGCGCGACCGACCACCTGGGCGAAGGCCTGTCCGCGGGCGGCCCAGCGCCGGCGCCTCGTGCAGGTAGCGATCGACGTACGGCGCCACCAGGTCGGGCCGCTCGGCTGACCACAGGCCGGTCATCGACGGCGAGGAAGCCCCGGTTGTCGACGGCGGGGTCGGACACGACGGCCCAGGCGCTCTCCTTGGCCTCCGCGGTCGGGCGGGCCGCGAGCGCGGTGGCCGCGCCGAGCTCGGCCTCGGTCCCCGGGTCGGCGCAGCCGCTCCGCCTCGACGTACGACGCGTCGACGGCACCGAGCGCGGCGAGCCGCGTGCACCACGCTCCACCGCAGCACCGGGGACAACGGCAGCTCGCCGACGGCGATCGGTGTCGAGCCAGCCGCGCAGCGTCTCGGCGTCGGTCGACGTCGCGGCGAACCCGGTCGCGAACGGCAGCGCGAGCTCCGGGGCCGTCGCGTGCAGCAGGCCGGTGCTGGTCGCGGCGGCCACGGTCTCGAGGTAGCCGGCCACCTGCGTCGGCCGGCGACCCGCAGCGGGAGGACGTTGCCGAGCGTGCGGACGAGGACCGCTGGTCACCAGCGTCGCGCTGCGCTCGCCGGGCAGGTGCTGCCCGAGCAGCTCGACGTACGCCGTCGGCGCGAGCGCCCCGGTCTGGACCCGGTCGAAGAGCATCGTCCAGAGCACCGCCCGGACCAGGTCGTCGTCGACGCGGCACAGGCCCTCGGTGACGGCCTCCCAGGACCGGTCGTCGAGGGCGAGCCGGGCGAAGGTCTCGCCGTGGCTGTTGGGCACCACCACGAGCCCGGCGTACGCCGGGAGCGCGACCGGCTCGTCGGCCAGGTCGACCAGCTCGCTGCCGACCTCGGCCCAGGTGTCGTCGTACGCCGTGACGCGGACCCGGTGCGGCCGGACCCCGTCGCGGTGCAGGACCGGGACGTCGCCGTCGCGCTCGACCCGGATCGTGTCGTAGCCGGTGGTGCGCAGCCAGACCTCGATCCAGGACCGGACGTCGCGGTCGGAGGCCTCGTCGAGCGCAGCGACGAAGTCGGCGAGGGTGGCGTTCGCGAAGCGGTGCCGGGTCAGGTAGGTGTTCACCCCGCGCAGGAAGGCCTCGTCGCCGAGCCAGGTCACGAGCTGACGGAGGACCGAGTTGCCCTTCGCGTAGGAGATCGAGTCGAAGATCGTCGCCGCCGCGTCGACGTCCGGCACGTCCTCGGGATCCGGGGCGACCGGGTGGGTGGAGCGACGCTCGTCCGCGTCGTACGCACCCGGCTTGCGCGCCGCCTCGTGCCCGAGCAGGGCGCCGGGGAACCCCGCCGCGTCGGCGGCGACCCGGTAGCCGAGGTAGTCGGCGAAGGACTCCTGCAGCCAGCTGTCCTCCCACCAGGTCATCGTCACCAGGTCGCCGAACCACATGTGCGACATCTCGTGGGCGATCACCGCCGCCCGCAGCAGGCGCAGGTGCTCGGGCACCGTGCCGCGCGGGAGGAACTCGTCGCGGTAGGTGACGCACCCGGGCATCTCCTGGGCGCCCCAGTTGAGGCCGGGCACGAACACCTGGTCGTAGGAGTCGAACGGGTAGGGCTCGTCGAAGATCTCGGCGAAGTGGTCGTAGCAGCGCTCGGTGATCTCGCGCAGCTCGTCGGCGTCGCGGTGCAGCTCGTCGGCGAGAGAGGCGCGCGCGTGCCAGCCGAAGGGCAGTCCGGCGTGCTCCCACCGCACCGAGGCCCAGGGGCCGGCGGCCACGACGACGAGAGCGGGCGGGATCGGCGGGGTCGCCGCGAACTCCCAGTGCCCGTCGGCGCTCGCGAGGGTGACGCCGTTGGCCAGCACGGTCCACGACGGATCGGCGACGACGCTCAGCGCGATCGGTGCCTTCAGGTCGTTCTGGTCGAAGCACGCGAAGACCTTCTGGGCGACGTCCATGCCCAGGTAGGCGCTCGACGTAGGTCTCGCCGTCGGCCGGGTCGACCATCCGGTGCATGCCGTCACCGTCGGTGACGTAGGGCAGCCGAGCGTCCACCACCACCTCGTGGCGTCCGTCGAGCCCGGTCAGGTGGAGCCGCCGGCCGTCGTACGCCGGAGCGACGGGCGCGCCGTCGAGGGTGACCGCGAGGTCGGTCGCTCCCGTCGAGCTCGAGGAAGGTCTCGGGCGCCGAAGACGTGAAGCGCACCGTGGTCCGGCAGTCGAACGTCTGCCCGACTCGGTCGAGGTCAGGTCGAGGGCGACGTCGTAGGAGATCTCGGACAGGATCGCGGCTCGAGCGCGGGCTTCGTCGAGGGTGAGGCTCACCTGCCAAGCAAACCAGGACGGTCAACGGCGGAGTGGGAACGTGGTGGTGCGTTCGGTGACGCCCACCTCGCTCCCGGGCCGGCGTCTATCGCTCAGTAGGCGCCGCGGTGGCTGAGCACCGCGCTGACCGTGCGCAGCATGATCCGGACGTCGAGACCGAGCGACCAGTTGTCGACGTAGTGCAGATCGAGGCGGACGGTGTCCTGCCAGGAGAGGTCGGAACGTCCGGAGACCTGCCACAGACCGGTCAGCCCGGGCTTCACCACGAGCCGGTGCTGCGGGTCAGTGTCGTAGCGCGCGACCTCGTCGGGCAGTGCGGGTCGCGGACCCACCAGCGACATCCGGCCGGCGAGCACGTCGAAGAGCTGCGGCAGCTCGTCGAGCGAGTAGCGGCGGAGCAACGCGCCGACCGAGGTGATTCGCGGGTCGGTGTGGATCTTGAACAGCACGCCGGCAGCCTCGTTGTGGTCGGCGAGATCGTCGACCCGCTGCTCGGCGTCGACGCACATGGTGCGGAACTTGTGCATGGTGAACAGTGCGCCACCGCGCCCGACCCGACGTCTGGCTGAAGAGCGACCCACCCGGCGAGTCCAGGCGGATCGCGATCACGATCGCGGCCAGCAGCGGCAGCAGGACCACGATGGCGAGGGCGGCGAGCACCCGCTCGACGACCTCCTTCAGCAGGCGCGCAGGGGCGGGCGCGACGGCCGTTCGTAGGCGCAGGACCGCCAGGTCTCCGGCGCCGACGACGGCCGTGCGCGCCGGTGTGACGTCGAGCAATCCGGTGCCGACGTACACCTCGAGCCCGGCCGCTTGGGCACGCCAGGTGAGGCGGCGTGACTCGGCGGGGGACGAGCGCTCGTCCAGGGGCCAGCAAGATCGCGGACGCGTTGCTGGCGACCGCTGCCTCGATGACCTGGTCGACGCCGAGCCATACGGGAAGGCCATCGAGGGCTAGAGCACCGATCTCGTCCGGGTTGACCGGATCCAGACACACGGCCGCCGCCTCGAACCGCGTCGAGGAAGCGCGCGTCAGCTCGGCGAGCAGTTGCTGGACATCGGTGATATCGCCCGCGATGGCGAGCCGGATCGACTGGCCGGCGCCCATCAGCGCGACAGCGATCAGCCGGGGCAGCAGAGCGTCGTGAGTGCGAGGACCACGGTCGCGGCGAGGAGATGTGCGGACGGCACGGCGGGGTCGAGCAGGGCGTCGACGACCCAGCAACCCAGTCCGGTGAGGGCTGCGGCCCGCATGATCGAGGGTCGATCAACCCCGTGGGACCGGATCGACCACGCTCCGGCAGACGGCCAGGGCAAGGCACCAACCCAGCCCGAGCAGGACGGCCGTCGACGGGGCCAGGGAGCCTGGGCCGACCACGCCGGCCGGCACTGCGAGGACCGTAGCGGCGAGGACGACGTCCACGGCCGGGAGCCAGATCCGGAGCCTGGGCAGCTCTCGCGGCAGCCGGCGCAGACCGCGGCGCAGGGCCTCGCTATCTCCGGCGGCGGCCGTCAGGAGGTTGAGCGCGTCGGCGTCGTCGTCCGCGCGGGCACCGATGGTGCCCGGTCGCGAGCGGCGTCACCGAAGCCACGCTGTCCCCCTTCGACCCGTCGGCGCTCCCGACGTCTCAGATGTCCTGCACGCAAACCTAGGGAGAGCGCTCGGTCGGGGCATGCCTCAAATGGGGCAATCCGGCACGGTTCTGCAGACTGCGACTCACTCGGCGTCGTCTCAGATCGGACGGCGGCTGCCAGCCAGCCTGGTTGGCGATCCCGACCGCGGCGATCTGCGAGGAGACCTCGAGCTTGGCCAGGATCGACTTGACCTGCGTGCGAACGGTCGCCTCCGAGACGACGCTGTCGGCGGCGATGTCACGGACGGTGTTGCCGCGCATCAGCTCGCCCAGCACCGACTCCTCGCGAGGGGTCAGCTGCGCGAGCCGCGCCTGCAGGACGCGGTGCTCGCGCGTGCCGTCGCGCCACAGCGCGATCAGGGCCTCGCGCGCGTCCTTGTCGAGCACCTGGAGGCCCCGGTTGATCCGCCGGACCACGGCGAGGATGTCGTTGAGCGGCTGGGCCTTGCTCAGCACCGTGCGAGCGCCGTGGTGCAGGCACTCGCCCCAGCGCACGCGCTCGGCCGAAGCCGTGACGACCACGACGTTGATGCCGGCTCGTGCCATCGGCGTGATCAGCCGGACCCCGTCGCCGAGCCGGCCGAGGTCGAGATCGAGGAGCACCACCTGCGGGTTCGCCGCGAGTGACGGCGGCGAGGAGGGCCTGCGCCGACCCGCCTTCCTCCGACAGCGTGATCCGTCGCACGGCGTAGCCCTCGAGGGACAGAGCCAGCTCGAGCGACTCGGCGAAGAGCGCGTGGTCCTCGACGAGGAACACGCGGAACTGGCTGCGCGGCGCGGTGTCGTCATCGTCAGCACCCCGCGCCGGTGCGCAAGGCGCTCGAGATCTCGGCAGCGGCCAGCGGGCCACTTCCTCGGATCGAACCACTTCGTCTTCCGGCGTCGCTGCATCGAACCCCCAGGAACCATGGGGTGACCGACTCGCGTGCACCCCTGGCCCCACGTCCCCCGCGATTCGCGCACCGCCCGGAGTCACCGGCCGGTCCCGAGGTGAATCGCCTTGCCAGCATGCCACAGGACCGCAGCCGTCTGCGGGTGACTCGGTTCGAAACACCCGCTCGGGTCTCGACATCCCGAAAGTAGGGGACATTCGTCACCGACCGGCGCGCGACCGCGTCGAGCCGGCGAGACAGTGGTCGACTGATGACGAGCTCAATCTCGGGTCATGAGAGCGGTCCGGACGCATCCGGCCGGCAGTCGTCGAGGCCGCCCCGGCTTCGGGTCGCGATCGCCTCCGACCTCTCCCTCGTCGCCGAGGCGGTGGGTGCGGCGCTGGCCGGCCCCCAGCTCGCGGTGACGTTGCTCTCCTGGCCCCGGGAACCGCGCGACGACCCCGTGCGCCGGCAGCTCGAGCGAGCCGCGCCCGACGTCGGCCTGCTGATCTACGAGGTCGACGCGGCGGCCCGGATGGACGCGGCGGCAGCGTTGATGCAGCAGTGGGCCGGGCCCTGGATCGTGCTCGCCGGAGACGGGCCGGACATCACCTGGGGCGGCCTCCGAGAGGCCGGCGCCGTCGCCGTCCGGCCGAGCGTCATCGGGCTCGACGAGCTCGACGAGCTGATCCGGGTCGCTCGCGAGGGAGCCGGTGGCGCGCAGCCGACGCGCTGGACGAGCACGTCCAGGGATGGCGCGCGGCACAGGCCGGGTACGCCGAGCTCCGCCAGCGCGTCGAGACCCTTTCTCCGCGCGAACGCCGCGTGCTCGAGCTGTTGCGTCGCGGCATCGTCGTCCGCACGATCGCGGCGCGTGACGGCCTCTCGGAGCCAACCGTGCGCACGCAGGTCCGCGCCGTCCTCCGCAAGCTCGACGTCCGCTCCCAGCTCGCCGCGGTGGCGGTGCTGCGCTCGCTCGAGGACAGCGACGCACTGAGCTCGAGCGGGGCCTGCTCGCCAACGATTCGCGCGTCGCGGCGTACGCCGTTAGTCTTGTGCGGTTGCCTCGGCGAGGGAGAGTCCCCGACTCTCCGTGATCGACAGGGCTGGCTGCCTCCGGGTGCGCCCCCCACGATCCGCAGAACGTCGTGCCGAGGCCCCGAGACGTTGAACAGTCAGCATCACTGAGGAGAGCAGTCGTATGAGCACCGAGAAGATCAAGGCCGAGACCCGCACCGAGTTCGGCAAGGGCGCCGCCCGCCGCATCCGCCGCGAGGACAAGGTTCCCGCCGTCATCTACGGCCACGGGAACGACCCCATCCACGTCACCCTGCCGGGCCACGACACGATGATGGCGCTCAAGCACGGTGGCGCCAACGCGCTGCTCGAGCTCGACATCGACGGCAAGACCCAGCTGGCCCTGACCAAGCAGGTCCAGATCGACCCGATCAAGCGCCACCTCGAGCACATCGACTTCGTCGCCGTGATCAAGGGCGAGAAGGTCACCGTCGAGGTGCCCGTGCACCTCAACGGCGACGCCGCCCGCGAGACCCTGGTCGTCACCGAGACCTCGACCATCCAGCTCGAGGCCGAGGCCACCCACATCCCCGAGTTCATCGAGGTCGACATCGAGGGCGCCGTCGCCGGCACCCAGATCCACGCCTCCGACCTCAAGCTCCCCTCCGGCAGCACCCTGCTGCTCGACCCCGAGACGCTGATCGTCAACGTGACGCAGCAGCAGTCGCAGGAGTCGCTGGAGGCCGAGCTGGAAGAGGCCGAGGCCGAGGCCGGCATCGAGCGCGACGAGTCCGACAACGACGTCGACGAGGTCGGCGCCGAGGACGAGGCCGCTTCGAGCGACGAGGCCGCTGCCGCGGAGTGACCCTCCGCCACCTGTTTCGCAGAAAGGGCCGGGATTCCATGACCGACTCCACCACCCCCGTGTGGTTGGTGGTCGGGCTGGGGAATCCCGGCCCTTCCTATGCCGGTCACCGGCACAACATCGGCCACCTCGTCGTCGACGAGCTGGCCACCCGTCTCCGCTCGCCGTTCAAGGCCCACAAGTCGGGTCGGGCCGAGGTCGTCGAGGGACGGCTCGGTACGCCGGGGGCGCCCGGGCCGCGGGTCGTGCTGATGAAGGCCCGTTGCTACATGAACGAGTCGGGCGGACCCGTCAAGCAGCTGGCGACCTTCTACAAGGTGCCGCCGGAGCGGATCATCGCGATCCACGACGAGCTCGACATCCCCTTCGACACGATGCGGGTCAAGCTCGGCGGTGGCGACAACGGCCACAACGGACTCCGTTCGATGCGGTCCTCTCTCGGCACCGGTGACTTCTACCGGGTGCGCGTCGGCATCGGCCGCCCGCCGGGGCGTCAGGACGTCGCCGACTTCGTGCTCTCCAACTACTCGTCGACCGAGAAGAAGGTCCTGCCCTTCCAGGTCGACACCGCCGCCGACGCCGTCGAGACCTTGGTCACCGACGGCCTCGAGCGGACCCAGCAGCGGTTCAACTCCTGAGCGGTCGCCTGGATAAGGTCACCCCATGACCTTCGTGCCCGGAACGCCGCCCGCTGAAGCCGCCACCGACGACCACGTGCTCGCCACCTGGCTGGCGACGGTCGCGGGGGAGCGCCTGCTCGAGGTGCGCGCCGAGGGGCTCGAGGGCCGCGAGCTCAAGGACGCCGGCGACCAGGCCGCCCACGAGCTGCTGATGGGTCTGCTCGCCGAGCACCGGCCCGACGACGCCGTCCTCTCCGAGGAGGGCAAGGACGACAAGGCCCGCCTGGCGGCCAGCCGGGTGTGGATCGTCGACCCGCTCGACGGCACCCGCGAGTTCTCCGAGCCCCCGCGCGACGACTGGGCCGTCCACGTCGCCCTGTGGCAGGACGGCGACCTGGTGGCCGGCGCGGTCGCCCAGCCGGTGCTCGGCGAGACCTTCAACACCGGCCAGCCCTCCGTCGTACCCCCGAGCAGCGCAGCGCGCCCGCGGATCGCGGTCTCCCGCAGCCGCCCGCCGGAGTTCGTCACCGTGCTGGCCGAGGAGATCGACGCCGAGCTCGTGGCGATGGGCTCGGCCGGCGTGAAGGTGATGTCGGTCGTCCGCGACATCACCGACGCCTACGTGCACGCCGGCGGCCAGTACGAGTGGGACTCCGCCGCCCCGGTGGCCGTCGCCCGCGCGGCCGGCCTGTTCACCTCGCGGATCGACGGGACGCCGCTGGAGTACAACCAGGACGACGTCTACCTGCCCGACCTGATCGTGTGCCGGCCCGAGCTGGCCGAGCGCATCGTCGCGTTCGTCAAGGAGCACGGAGTCACCTCCGCCGGATGACCCGGGACCAGATCCGCCACGTCCTCCTCGACGCCGACGAGGTCGTCCAGCACCCCGGCCGGTGGCAGGACTCCTCGGGGTCCGTCACTGCCCGGGTGACCCCGGAGTTCCTGCCGACGTCGGCGAGCTCCAGGAGCCCGCGCTGCGCGGCGAGATCGACTTCTTCGACGTCGTTCGACACCCTGGCCCGCACGCCACGGCATCGACGTCGTCCCGGCCGACCTGTTCGCCGCGATGTGGGCCTCGATCGTCGTCGACCCGGCGTCGCTCGCGCTGGTCCACGCGCTGCGCGCCGCCGGGTACGGCGTCCACCTCGCCACCAACCAGGAGCACCACCGCGGTCGGTTCATGCGCGAGACCCTGGGCTTCGACGAGCTGTTCGACGTCAGCGTCTACTCGTGCGACATCGGCGTCGCGAAGCCCGAACCCGCCTACTTCGAGAAGGCGGTGTCGCTGATCGGCGCGCCCGCCGAGACCGTCTTCTTCGTCGACGACAAGCAGGCGAACGTCGACGCAGCCCGCTCGGTCGGGCTGGTCGCGGAGCGCTGGGAGCTGGCCGAGGGCCATGCTCGACTGCACGGTCTGCTCGCCGCGCACGGGATCGTCGTACCCGCGCTCTGACCCCGGGTCTCACATAGCCCATCTGGGCCATGTGCCATGGCCCGAAGGGATGGTTCTCCAACACCGCTGCGCCTGAGGCGTGGCGGCGTTCCGCGTTTCGCTTGACCCGGCCCCATATAAAACACATTATTTCGACCAATCCAGTGCACTTACTGGTTTCACTCGGGTGAAGCACTCCCATTGCGGCCGCGGTCGCCTGTCTCCTTAGTCGAAGTGAGGTCCTCATGCGCAAACCCCTGCGCATCCTCGGTGGTCTCGTGGTCGTTTCCCTCGCCGCGTCCGCCGTCCCCCTGCTGATGTCCTCCGAGGCCCAGGGGGTGAAGTTCACCGGCGGCAACCTGGTCGTCTACCGCGTCGGTGACGGCTCCGGTGCTCTCACCAACGCCGCGGCTCCCGTCTACCTCGACGAGTACACCGCCGGCGGCAGCAAGGTGTCGACGGTGGCACTGCCGACCGCCGCGAAGGCCGGCAACAAGCCGCTGACCGCGGCGGGCCAGTCCCGCTCCGAAGGCCTGATCTCGAACTCGGCCGACGGCGGCCTGGTCACCCTGACCGGCTACGCGGCCACCCCCGGCACCACCGGTCCCGGCGGCATCTCGCTGACCGGCTCGGACCCGTCCACGGTCGGCCGCGTCGTCGGCATCGTCGACGTCGACGGCACCGTCGACACCAGCACCGTCCTCACCGGTGCGAGCGCCCCGAAGATCGTCCGCTCGGCCGTCACCGACGGCAAGCGGATCTGGGCGGCCGGCGGCAACGGCGGCGTCCTGTCCACCGCGATCGGCTCCGGCACGGTGAGCACCACCGCCGGCACCG
Organism: uncultured Actinomycetota bacterium; assembly: GCA_963696245.1. GTDB lineage: Bacteria > Actinomycetota > Actinomycetes > Propionibacteriales > Nocardioidaceae > Nocardioides. The sequence goes on along the minus strand of CAVOJM010000002.1, from coordinate 1,616 downwards.
CGGACAGCAACATCAGCTCGCTGACCATCCAGGGCGGCCAGCTCTTCGCCAGCGGCATCCTCACCAACCGCCTGGCGGCGGTCGGCAGCGGCACGCCTGCCGGCTCCGCGACCCTGACGGACCTCACGGGTCTTCCGGACAACCTGCTGACCTACGGCTACGCGTTCCTCGACCTGACCTCGGCGAGCTACGCCGGCACCGGTCTCGACACGCTGTACGTCGCCAACTCCTCCGAGCGCGGCGGCACGGTCGACAAGTACCGCTTCAGCGGCTCGACCTGGACCAGCAGCGGCTACGTCGACGTCGACGGCGCGACCGGCCTGGTGGCCGACGTCAAGGGCAGCAAGGTGAGCCTCGCGGTCACCACGCCGACCCAGCTGCTCGCGCTGACCGACTCGAACGGCGCCGCGACGACGTTCGACACCGTCCGACATCGACGTGCTCGCCACCGCGCCGGCCAACACGGAGTTCCGTGGCGTGGCCCTCGCCCCGACCGGCCAGTACGGCGTCCCCGACGGTGCGCTGAGCGCCGGCAAGTACGCCTGGACCGACAAGCGCGTCACCACGACCGGCACCTGGAAGAAGTACTCGTTCGCGAAGGCGCCCGGCAAGAAGGGCCTCACGAGCAAGAAGAAGGGCTCGACCGCGACGGCGACGCTCGTGGGCGACCAGCTCCTGATCACCTTCAGCACCTCGCCGACCAGCGGCAAGGCCCAGGTCGTCGTCGACGGCAAGAAGAAGACGGTGAACACGAAGGCCAAGAAGGCCGGCACGCTCGTCGCGAAGTTCGCCCTCGGTGGCGACGGCGCCCACACCGTCTCCGTGAAGGTCCTCGGCGCGACCAGCGTCTCCCTCGGCCTCCTGCAGGTGAAGTGATGAGCACCGCTTCGACACCGTCCGCCCGCACCCCTCGAAAAGGAAACCGGATGAACCGACGCCTCGCCTCCGCCATCGCGGTGGTCGGCCTCACCTCGACGCTGGCGATCGCCGGAGCCGGAGTGGCAACCGCTGACCCGGTCCCCGGGTCGCCCGGCACTCCGCCTCCGGGCAAGACCGCGGCGCAGATCTACAGCACCGTCGGTGCTGACGCGTTCGCCGAGCTGACCAACAACCTGACGATCAAGTACAACGCGCAGACCCCGGCGCCGGCCCAGACGCTCGCGTCGTACGACGCGATCAACCCGGACACGGGCGCGGCCGGCGAGAACATCACCACCAAGCCGGGATGCACGATCGCTCGACCGAACGGCGCCAACGCCGGCATCACGACGATCACGCTCAACCAGAAGAGCACGGTCGACCCGACGCAGTTCTGCGTCGACTGGGTGCGCTCGAGCCGGGCGAAGGGCACGGCGGCCGGCGAGGCCAACCTGACGTTCTACGCCCAGAGCCGCGACGCGGTCAGCTACGCCGTGATCGGCAACGCCTACGCGCCGACCACGCCGCTGACGGCGACTCAGCTCAAGGACATCTTCGAGTGCACCACGCCGGACTGGAGCGAGGTCGGCGGCCAGGCCGGCGCCATCCACGTCTACCTGCCGCCGGCCTCGGCGGCGACGCTGACGTTCTTCCTGCAGGCGATCGGCACGACGCTCAACAACGTCAACGCCGGTTGC
>CAVOJM010000001.1:0-128750 GCA_963696245.1 uncultured Actinomycetota bacterium | reverse complement strand
CCAGCCCCACGCGTGCACCGAATCGACTCCGGGTCGGGTTCAGGCGACCAGGACCTGCTCGATCTGTTCGAACGCCTGGCGGGCGTAGCCCTGCCACATCCGGCCGAACACGGGCATCAGGAGACCGGTCGCCGACGACGCCGGGTGCACGCTCCACGCCCAGGTGATCCGGACTCCGGTGCCGGCCTTCTCGAAGGTCCACAGGCCGTCGAGCCGCGAGATGAGCGGCTTCATCGCGCCGCGGATGTCGGAGATCTGGTAACCGAAGGAGTCCTGCTGTTCGAGGCTGACCAGCGTCTCGCGCATGGTGCCGCGGTCGGCGAGCACGATGGTGCGGGTCTGCCCGACGGTGCCCCACTCACCGGCCTGGTCACGGACCTCGCGGATCGCCGGGAGCGCGGCGTACCGCCGAGCAGAACAGCGCCGGCAGTGGCGTCGGGAGGATCGTGTCGAACGCACGGGCGACGTCCACGGGATAGGTGCGCGAGTAGGCCAGCTCGACTCCCCCGGAGCCCAGGCTAGGAGGGCGGCCCATCGTTACGAGCCGACAGCGCGGTCGTCGTCTGTCGCGGGCCTTGCGGGCCGCCTTGTCGGCGGCGTCGGCCTCGCGTGCGATCTGGGCATCGGCGTCGGTGCGACCCGACGACCACACTCCGCTGTCGTCGATGGAGATCGTGCGGACGGTACGGCGCGCGGCGGGCGGCTTGGAGACGTACGTCGGGAGCGTGACGGGTACCGGGTCCCAGAGCTCGGGGTTGATCGGAGCCATCCCGGTCGACGTGTCGGCCATCGGGTCGGCTTCCAGTTCGACGTCACCTCGACGACCTGGTGCTCGACGACCCGGTCCTCGGGCGCCTCGACCTCGTCGTCAAGGGACGTCTCCATCGGCAACCGGACGGTCGGGGAGGTGATAGCGCGGCGCTCGCCCTTGACCATGACCCGACAGGCGACCAGCCAGGCGGCCAGGAGGCCGACCGGGATCGCGACGTACCACCAGTCGATGACGCCGAAGGCGGCGACACCGACGACGGCGAGGTTGACGACCAGGATCAGCGCGAGCACGTTGCGCCGTCGCTTGATGGCCAGCTTGCTGGCGGCGCGACGCGCGGCGGGCGTGACTTCCCGCTCCCGGACGGGCTGCTCAACCGGTTGGGGCTTGGAGGTCGGCTTGGTGACGACCGTGGCCTCGGCCGCCGGTCGGCCCGGTGTGACGATCAGGCGGGCGCTGCGACGGTTGACCGGCTTGGCCACGGGCGAGCACCCGCATCGTGTGCGAGAACCGGTCCACCGAGCGGCTGTTGGACGCCTCGTCGTGGCGCTTGAGCGCCAGAGGCACCAGGTAGGCAGCCCACGCCACGGCAAGGGCGACGAAGATCAGTGCGCTCGGTTCTCACAGGTCAGAGGTTATGAGCGATATCGCACCCCACCTCGGATGTCCACAGGTGTGTCGCAAAATCACTCGTGTGACTCGTGGTGTTCAGGTGGGTGCAGCAGCCGCGCCTGGAGGCCCTCCGGGCACTCCTCCACGGTCACCGCGTAGATCCGGTGGTCGCGCCAGGCGCCGTCGATGTGCAGGAACCGCGGCGCGTAGCCGACCTCACGCAGCCCGAGCTTCTCCACCACCCGCAGCGAGTTGGAGTTCTCCGGGCGGATCGCGACCTCGATGCGATGCAGCCCCGCCCGGGTGAAGCAGTGGTCGATCACCATCGCGACCGCGGTCGGCATCACGCCGTGACCGGCTTGCTCACGATCGAGCCAGTAGCCCACGGACGCGAACTGCGCCGATCCGCGGACGATGTTGTTGACCGTGATCTGCCCGGCGAAGCGGCCGCCCACCTCGACCACGAAGGGGTACGTCGCCCCCGCGCGAGCCTGGCCGTGCAGGCGCCAGACCAGGGAGCGGAACGTCGATGGTCGAGCGTCGGAGCCGGGCGGCACCGTCGCGTCCCACGGCCCGAGCCACGAGGCGTTGCGGCGCCGGGTCTCACGCCAGGCGCGGGCGTCGGAGTAGGCGATCGGGCGGACCAGGATGTCCCCCGATCGCAGCCGGACCGGCCACCCGCTCAATGGTCGCTCCCCACGATCTGTTCGGCAGCGTGCACGAGGATCGGCCGGAGGACCGCCAGCCCGTCCTTCACTCCCCCGCGCGAGCCGGGCAGGTTCACGACGAGACAGCTGCCGATCACCCCCGCCAGGCCCCGGGACAGCACCGCCGACGGCACGCCCTGCGCCACGCCGTACGCTCGGATCGCCTCGGCGATCCCCGGGACCTCGGCCGTCGAGGAACGGTGCGAGTGGCCTCAGCCGTCTGGCGTGACCGAGTTCCGTCGTGGCAGGATTGGGCTGGGCCGGCACTGCGCAGCGCCGGGCCACCTGGGTCCATCAACGACAGTGGCTCGGCGACCTTCCGCACCCTCGGCCGCACAGGTCGTGACGACGAGCTCGCCCCAACGGTCGGATCGACGCCGGCACACCCGGTCGGGCCAGGTCGACGACGACAGCCGAGATCCCGCAGGAACGTCCAGATGATGCGGGCCGGGGGCGCTACCTCATGCCGTCGACCGGACCCGCTTCGGTGCAGGAGCTGGACGGTAAGCCGACCACTCTCGCGCGCTCACCGCTGGCGCCAGTCGCCGGAGCTGCCCCCGACTTGGCCTCACCCGGATGTCGGTGATCACGGTGCCCTTGTCGACCGCCTTGACCATGTCGACGACGGTGAGCGCCGCGACCGAGACCGCGGTCAGCGCCTCCATCCGATGCCGTCCGGTCGCCACGGTGGCGGTGATCTCGACGCCGTCGTCGGTCACCTCGAGGTCGACCGCGACACCGGTGACGCGATCGGGTGGCACAGAGGCAACAAGTGGGAGTGCTTCGCACCCACGACCCCGCGATCCGCGCGACCGCGAGCGCGTCGCCCTTGGGCACGCCCTCACCGCGCAGCAGCGCGACGACCTCGGGAGACACGAACACCCGGCCGGACGCTGTGGCGACGCGCGCGGTCACGTCCTTGCCCGACACGTCGACCATCCGGGCAGCACCCGACTCGTCGACGTGCGTGAGTCGCGGCGACTCCCCCATCAGAACTCCTCGTCGAGCCTCAGCACCGGTCACCTGCTCGCCGGCCGCGACCGAGGTGACGTCCTCGGGGACCACGACCAGCGCGTTGGACGATGCCAGATCACCGATCAGGTGGGAACCGTGTCCACCGACCGGCGTGAGGACCGGGCCCGCCGCGTCGACGGCGTACTCCGCTCGCACGAGCTGCCGACGACCCGCCGGCGAGCCGATCGGGTGGGTGAGGCGGGCTCGGCTCAGAGAGGGCGGGAGTACGGCGTCTTGCCCATCATGCGCCGATCGCCGGGAGCACGAACAGCTCGAACGAGACGTACGCCGACACCGGGTTGCCCGGCAGCGCGAAGATCGGGGTCGCGTCCTCGCCGACATGACCGAACCCCTGCGGCATTCCAGGCTGCATCGCGAGTTGCGGAACTCCACCGTCCCGATCGGGCTGAGCACGTCCTTGACCACCTCGTACGCGCCTGCGCGACGCCCCCGCTGGTGACCACGATGTCGGCGCGGACCAGCTGGTCAGAGAGGGTGTCGCGGAACTCCTGCGGGTCGTCGCCGACCAGCCGACGCGGTAGGCGATCGCGCCGGCCGACCGGACTGCCGCCGCGAGCATGTAGGAGTTCGAGTCGTAGATCGAGTCGTGGCCCAGCTGACTGCCCGGCTCGCGAAGTTCAGCGCCCGTGGAGAGATCACCACGACCCGCGGGCGCGGGCGCGCCGAGACCTGAGCACGGCCGACCGAAGCGAGCAGCCCGATCTGGCGTGGCCCGATGATCCGGCCGTCTTCGAGCACGACAGTCGCCGGCGCGCACGTCCTCGCCGACGCCGCCGGATGTACTGACCCGGATCGGGAGCGCGGTCGATCCGCACCGTCGCGACGCCGCCATCGGTCCACTCGACCGGGACGACGGCGTCAGCGCCCTCGGGAACGGGCGCGCCGGTCATGATGCGCACCGCGGTGCCCGACGACATCGCGAGCAGCTTCGTCTGGCCGGCCGCGGCCTCGCCGACCACCGGAGCGCGCACAGGCGTCGCCGTCGCAGCACCTCGAGGTCGGAGGTGACGACGGCATACCCGTCCATCGAGGAGTTGTCGAAGAGCGGCAGGTCGACCGTGGCGCGATCGTCTCGCACACCGGCAGGCCGAGGGCCTCGATCAGGGCTGGTCGTACGGCGCGAGCGGGTGGATCGCCGTCAGGATCCGCTCGAGATGCTCGTCGACGCTGACCAGGCTGCTCATGGGCGAGCCTACGGGTCCGGCGTTTCGCGAGCCTAAACCCCGAGCGTCGTGCCGTCGGACGATATAGCCGGGCGCACCCTCAGCGCTCACCATCGCGTCACCCCTCGCCACGACGTCGCGCCCGAAGGTCCAGTCGCCGCGCACCGTCAGCGAGTCGGCCTCCGCGATCAGGCTCGGGGCGCCGTCGGGGAACCGCTCCTCGTAGTCGCCGACGAGCCGTAGGTGCGAGCCCAGGTCGACGAACGGGACTCGTCGGGCACCTGGTGGAGCACGTAGTCGTCGTCGAGGCGGTAGCAGTCGCTGCGCAGCACCAGCAGGTCGTTGGTCGTCTTCACCGGCACGAAGCGGTCACGCCCCACCTCGATCGCGGTGGCGCCGTCGAACACCTCGACCGCGGCGCCCATCGCGGTCTCGAGCTGCATGACCTTCGGGCGTCGACGGGTCGCCGGGTCGACGTTCTTGACGTTGCGGATCATCGCGAGGCCGAGCAGCCGTCGCGTCGTCGAGCTTGTGTCGCATCGCCGCGAGGTCGAACCACAGGTTGTTGGTCGAGCAGTACTGGTGCCGGTCGAGAGTCCGCCAGCGCGGCCATGTCCTCGGGGAGCGGTCTGCGCCGATCTCGCGAAGCACGATCCGACCGTCGCCTTGCGGCGCCGGCGAAGTGGCCGCCCTTGCGGTCGGAGGGCGTACGGCGGACGGCCTCGATCGCGAACGGCGCCCCGCTCGGGGCGAACCAGCCCGCGACCGCGGGTCCGGGACCGCACCGAGGTTGTCGGAGTTCGACACGAACACCTGCGTGTAGCCGGCCTCGATCAGCCGGTCGAGCAGCCCGGTGCCGACGCAGCGCGGTGTAGAGGTCGCCGTGCCCCGGCGGGCACCACTCCAGGCTCGGGTCGTCCGGCCAGCGTCGCCGGCGTGAGGTCCTCGACGAGGAGCTTGGGCTCCTTGTTCTGCAGGAAGTCCAGCGGCAGGTCGTCGACCGGAGGTCGTCGTAGCGCGCCAGCGCGGCCAGCGTGTCCTCGGTGGTGCGGAAGCTGTCCATGAAGATCAGCGGCAGGCGGCGCGTCGTACTCCTTGCGCAGGCCCAGCACCTGGCGGGCGATGATGTCGAGGAAGGTGAGCCCGCGGCCGCACCCGAGCAGCGACTTGGCCCGGTCCATGCCCATCGACGTGCCGAGGCCGCCGTTGAGCTTGATGACCACCGTGTCGCGGACGCCTCGGCGCCGACCTCCTCGGCGACCTCGACGTCGGCGAGCGCCTCCATGTCGACCGGCTCGATCGTCGACTCCGGGATCATCCCGGTCTCGCCGGACTCGACGAGCCGGTAGTAGTGCGTGAACACCTCGATGGCGAGCGGCGTCGACCCCCTCGGCCGCCATCTTGTCGCGTGCCTGCTCCAGTCCGCACTTCCCATGGTCCCGATCGTAGGCTTCCCAGCGTGAGCGCCATCGCCATCACCTGCCAAGCTCGCGCTGCGCGACCGGCTGCTGACGACCGCACCGGCGCCGATCCCGACGGTCGGGGCTGCGGCGCGCGAGTCGCGCGAGCACCTGCTCGCCTCGACCGAGGTACGCCGGGCGGCGACCGTCGCGGCGTACGTCTCGGTGCGGCGAGCCCGGCACCGGCCCCCTCCTCGACGCCCTGGGCGCGGCCGGCAAGCGGGTGATCCTCCCGGTGCTGCTGCCCGGACCGCGACCTGGACTGGGCGGTGTACGGCGGTGCCGGCCGAGCTGGTGGCGCGCGCGCGGCCTGCTCGAGCCGGCCGGTGAACCGCTCGGGGTCGACGCCATCGCCACCGCGGACGTCGTGCTCGTGCCCGGCCTCGCCGTCGACGACGACGGGATGCGCCTGGGCCGGGGCGGCGGCTGCTACGACCGGGCGCTCGGCCGCGTCCCGGTCGGCACCTTCACCTGCGTGCTGCTCTACGACGACGGGTGGCCCGGGTCCCGCCGAGCCCCACGACCGGCCGGTCACACGGCGTCACCCCGTCCGGGTGGTCCCGCCTCCGCTGACGCGTCCGTCGAGCGTCAGCCGGTCCTCGGCGGCATCGACCGACGGGTCGGGTGAACGCCCAGAGGCGGCGTCCGGCCGGCGGCCCACAGCTCGGTCTGGTCGGTGTAGTGCGGTCGAAGGCGTGCCCGAGGCGCCGGTGAGGTTGACCCAGCGCGACTTGTCGAGGTCGGCCAACGAGACGACCATGCGCATCGACGGCACCCAGGTCACGTCGTAGCCCTCGACGGCGTCCCACCCGATCGCGTCGACGATCGCGCTGCCGCCGCCGACCTGCCAGCCGTCCGCGGTTGACGAGCCTCGCCGACCGGCCCGATGCCGGACTCGCCCGAGCGTGCGGTTGTGCAGGTCAGCTGGTGCTGGTGGCCCCACGTCCACTCGGTCGGGTCGAGCGCCTGCCGGCTGGTCAGCTCGTCGCGGGCGTCGCGCATCGCGCGTGCGCAGGATGTCGTCACGGGTCTCGACCTGGTCGTCGGTGGTGGAGTCGTCCCACCACGGGTCGTCGGGCCGCTCGAGCAGCTGCGTGACGACGGCGTACCAGCGATCCCCACCGTCCGGCGACGCCGACTTCGGCAGGTCGTCGTCGAAGGTCAGCGCGAGCAGGTTGCGCCACACGACGTTGTAGTACGCCGCCGCGCTGCTGTCGGCGCCCTGGTGGAAGTCCCAGGTCCGCAGCAGCCGCTGGCCGACTGGTAGTAGCCGCGGGGCAGGTCGACGTCGAGGAGGTACGGCGTCGAGCATCGGCGCCATCGGGTTGACGTCGTCGAGCTGCAGGTCGGTCATGTCGCCGACAGAGAGCTTGCCCCGACCTCGATCCGGTCCTCGATCAGGTCGCGGATCCGCTGCGAGCGGTAGCCCTGGTCCCAGTCGTCGGTGAGGAAGTAGGGGTAGTCCGTCCCGGTGACGGCCTGGTTGGCGGTGACGACGAAGCCGTCGTCGGGATCGAGCACGCTCGGCAGTCCGTCGAAGGGGACGTAGTCGCCGGTCCAGTCGTTCTCCGGCTTCCAGCCCTCGGCCGGCAGCAGGCCGTCGTTGCCGGACTTGCGGATCGGGATCCGGCCCGGTGCCTGGTAGCCGATGTGGCCGGCGCGGTCGGCGTAGACGAGGTTCTGGGCGGGCACCTCGAACGACGACGCCGCGGCCCGGAACGAGTCCCAGTCGGTCGCGGTGTCGAGCGCCAGGATCGCGTCGGCGGTCCGGCTCGGCTTGAGGGCGGTCCACTGCAGCGCGACGGCGTACTGCCCCGCCGACCTCCCGCAGGTCGTCGGACACGTCGGAGAGCAGCGGTCCGTGCTCCGTCGACCGGACGGTGAGGGTGACGTCGTCCCCGCCGTACGACCTCGATCGTCTCGCTGCGGGTGCGGACCGGCAGCCAGCGCCCGTCGTAGCGCCACCGGTCGCCGTCGACGCGCTCGAGGTAGAGGTCGCTGACGTCGGGACCGAGGTTGGTGAAGCCCCAGGCGATGTCGGCGTTGTGGCCGATGATCACGCCCGGCACGCCCGAGAACGTGAAGCCCGCGACGTCCAGCGGGCAGGCGTCGCGAGATCGTGCGGCAGTGCAGACCCATCTGCATCCACACGCCCGGCAGGCTCACGCCGAGGTGCGGGTCGTTGGCCAGGATCGGCGCACCGGTCGTCGTGTGCGAGCCGTCGACGACCCAGCTGTTGCTGCCGATGCCGTCGCCCTTGCCCAGCAGCGCCGGCATCGCCTCGATCCCGTCGCCCAGCCGCGGAGAGCACGCCCCGCTGGTCGGCGGTGTACGCCGGACGCTGCGGGTTGCGGGTGCCCGGGCCGGTCGCGTCCTGCTCGAAGACGCCGTCGACGACCGCGCCCTGGCCGACGATCGGGGCGTGCAGCCGCATAGGGGTAGGACGGCCACAGCTCGGCGACCTCGGCCGGCGTGTGGTCGGTCAGCGCCAGCGCCCGCTGGATCTCCTCGGTCATGTTGCCGCGCAGGTCCCACGCCATCGCGAGCAGCCACGACGTCGAGTCGGCCGGGGTCCAGTGCTCCGGGCGGTAGTCGTGCCCGCCGGCGTTCATGACGGTGTACTCCACCGCGATCTGGCTCGGCGAGTGGGTGTCGAGGTAGGCGTTGACGCCGTCGGCGTACGCCTGCAGCGCGGAGCGCGTCTCCGGCGAGACCAGCGCGAGCTCCCGCTCGGCGACCCGGCGCCACCCCATCGTGCGGACGTACTCGTCGCTCTCCAGGGCGTCCTTGCCGAACATCTCGGCGAGCCGCCCGGCGGTCGCGTGCCGCCGCACGTCCATCTCGAAGAACCGGTCCTGCGCGTGCACGTAGCCCTGGGCGCGCATCAGGTCGTCCATCGAGTCGCCGTAGAGCTGCGGGATCCCGTGCTCGTCGCGCACCACCTCGACCGTGCCGACCAGCCCGGGGACGTCGATGGTGCCGGTCGTCTGCGGGAACGGCCGACGCACCAGGACCACGGCCGTGACCAGGCAGGCGATCAGCAGGAGGACGAGCGCGACCGCGACGTACGCCGCGATCCGCGCCAGCCGCGGCCAGCCCAGGAACCTCGCGCCACCAGCTCTGCTGCCCCGAGTCGGTCACGGGGGTGGACGTGGCGCTGCTCATGGTGCTCGTCATTGTGCCGTGACGTAGGATTGGCACTCGTCACGGCTGAGTGCCAGACCTGTACCGCCCGACCCGATAAGGAGAACCGTGCCCACCTATCAGTACGCCTGCACCGAGTGCGGTCATGGCTTCGAGCAGGTCCAGAGCTTCTCCGACGACGCCCTCACGGTGTGCCCGGAGTGCCAGGGCAAGCTGCGCAAGGTCTTCAACGCGGTCGGCGTCGTCTTCAAGGGCTCCGGTTTCTACCGCACCGACAGCCGCTCCTCGACCACGGCGTCCGAGGCCGGGTCGACGAAGACCGAGACCAAGTCCGAGACCAAGTCGGACAGCTCGACCACGAAGAGCGAGTCGAAGCCGGCGGCCGCCGCGAGCTCCTCGAGCACTTTCGGCGTCCTCCTCGTCCGACTGACGCCTGTGGAGGACCGGATCACGGTCCCGCAGACTTTCCTACCGTCGAGGCATGCCCTCATCGCGTGATCGCCTGTCCTCCGTCGTCCGGCCCGTACGCCGCGCCGTCCTCGCCCGGCGCCGGCTGCTCGCCGCGCTGCTGACCGCCGTCGCGGTGGCGACGGGTCTCCAGGCGGCCGCTGCACCGCCGCCCTCCCGGGTCGACGTGGCTGTCGCTGCCCGCGACCTGCCGTCCGGCACGGTCCTCGGACCGGGCGACCTGCGGACCGTGGGGTTCGCGCCCGACTCGGTCCCGTCCGGCGCCCGAGCCGGACGCCGTCGGTCACACGCTCGCCTCGCCGTTGCGTGCCGGCGAGCCCGTGACCGACGTACGGCTGATCGGGCCGGCGCTCTCCGACGGCTATCCCGGCCTGACCGCCGTCCCGGTCCGGCTCCCCGACCCGGGCATGGTCGACCTGCTCACCGTCGGCGACCGGATCGACCTGGTCTCCGCCGACCCGCAGGGCGGCGGCGCGAGCACCGTCGCGAGCGACGTGCCCGTGCTCGCAGTCCCGGACGGGCCCGCGGAGGCTTCGGCGACCGGGCTGACCGGGCGGCTGATCGTGGTCGGCGCGGACCCGGCCGATGTCGCTCGCATCGCGGACGCCTCGGTGCGCACCTTCATCACCATCGCCTTCGCCGACTAACGTCGGAGCATGAGCGGATTCAAGAACTTCATCCTGCGCGGCAACCTCGTCGAGCTCGCCGTCGCGTTCATCATGGCCGGCGCGTTCGCCGCCGTGGTCACCGCGACCGTCGACCTGATCCTCGGGCTCGATCGGCAAGATCGGCGGCCAGCCGGACTTCAGTGCGTGGACGCCGTACGGCCTGCTGTTCGGCGCGTGGGTCACGGCGATCATCACGTTCGTGATCATGGCCGCGGTCGTCTACTTCGTCATCGTGGTGCCCTACACCGAGGCCAAGGAGAAGTTCTTCCCGAGCCCGGCGCCCGGCACGCCGGCTGACGTCCAGCTGCTGCAGGAGATCCGCGACCTGCTGGCCACCCAGCAGGGCCGGCCGACCTCGGGCAACTCGGAGATCTAGACGGAACCCTCAGGAGCCGTGGTGCGGGGGCACCTGCTCCCGCAACCACTGGTCCGAGCCTGAGTCCTTGGCGGGCTGCTCGTCGCGCTCGTCGCTGGTGGTGTCGGGCATGGTGTCGCCGAAGACCTCGGCGAGCCGCTTGCGGCGCTCCCAGCTCGGACTCGGACGACGGCTTGGTCACGTGCACAGACCCGCGTCGGACAGTGCCTGCTGGTCGGCCTCGTTGGACGAGGACCCGCTCGGCGACCCGGACGAGGAGCCCGAGCCCGGGACGTTGCCGGCGCTGATGACGTCCTCGCTGAGGCGCTTGGTCAGGGGCTCGTCGTTCGCGATCTTCTGCCAGACCTGATCGGCCTGCGGCTGCTTGAACACCAGCCGGTTGGGGTCCTCGGGGTCGGGGATCTGCGGGATGGTGATGAACTGGATGTTGTCCAGCCCGATGCCCTTGAACTGGCTGCCGAGCTGGGCGAGCTTCACGCACGTTGCCGAGACCGTTGTCGACGGTGAGCGACTTCGTGGCGGCGTTGAGGAAGCGGATCAGGTGGTCGGGGCGGGCCAGGGTGCCGGCGGACACGACCGAGTGGGCCATCGAGGCGATGAACGCCTGCTGCCGCTTCATCCGGCCGACGTCCGAGCCGTTGCCGACGACGTAGCGCTCACGCACGTAGTTGAGCGCCTCGTAGCCCTTGATCTTGCGGCTGCCGGCCGCGATGTTGATGCCGTGGGCCGGGTCGACGATCGGCTCGGGGATGCAGACCTGGACGCCACCGATCGCGTCGACCATCCCGCGGAAGCCCTCGAAGTCGACCACGACGTAGTGGTCGAGGCGGATGCCGGTGAGCTGCTCGACCTGCTGGATGGTGCAGGCCGGACCGCCGACCGAGAACGCCTCGTTCCACATCACGTGGGTGGCGCCGGGGATCGTCTTGCCGTCCTCGTCCTTGCAGTCGGGACGGTCGACGATCAGGTCGCGCGGGATGCTGATGCCGTAGGCACGCTCGCGGTCCGCCGAGAGGTGGAGGAGGATCGTGGTGTCGGAGCGCTGACCGCCACCGGTGAGGTTGTCGATGTTGCAGCCGGCGCAGTCGCGGTTGTCCGACCCCATCACCAGGACGTTGAGCGGCTCCTGCGGGCCGCTGACCTCGACCTTGTCGGGACGGTCGGTCAGCTGGCCGGTGACGTCGACGACGTTGAGGTTGCCGTTGAGGTGGCGGTAGAGGAAGACGACCGAGAGACCGGTCGCGATCGCCAGGACGAGGACGCTCGCGAGGAGCACCTTGCCGATCGTGTGCCGTCTTGCGGACCTTGCCGCGCCGTTTGGGGACGTTCGGGTCTGACGGGGCGTCATTCGTTGGCGCAGCGTCAGACATCGACATCCTCGGGATCGGGGGTGGAACGGCTCGGCCACCGTACGGGCCGAACCTTCATTTTCCCTGTGAGGCTCCTGATCAACCAAAATGGCGCGGAATTTAGCATTGCCCCCCACCCCTCTGTCGAGGCAGGTCGCTGCGGCATACTGAGCGCCCGGATCCGGCCCCAGTAGCTCAGTGGATAGAGCAGCCGCCTCCTAAGCGAAAGGTCGCCAGTTCGACTCTGGCCTGGGGCACTCTCAGTCGACGACCTCGAACCGGATCCCGGCGGCCTGGAGCCGGGCGAGCAGGTTCACGCCCATCGCCTGGGCGGTGGTGACCTGTCCGGCCGTCGTCGGGTTGTCGTCGAAGGCCAGACACAGCGCCGACTCGGCGAGCATCTTCGCGGTCTCGTCGTAGCCGGGGTCGCCGCCGGACACGCGGGTGTGGAGAGTGCGACCCTCCCCCTCGGCGACGAAGTCGACGGTGAACCACGACTTGGCGCGACGGCTCGCGTCCGGGCCGTCGCCCTGCTTGATCCGGCCGAGCGCCAGCCGGCGCAGCGGCGGGATCTGCGCGGTGACGAAGACACCGGCCACCAGGCCGGTCGCGCCGACGGCGGAGCGCAGCTTCTTCATGCCGGCGAAGTGGGAGTAGCGGAAGTCCGGGCCGTACGACGCGAGCGCGGCACCGCTCCGCGCCACCACCACCGGGTCGATGGTCGGCAGCGGCAGCAGCCAGTAGCCGAGCAGCGGGTCGCGATGCGGCTTGCCGCCGACCGCCCGGGAGCGGCGACCCTCGGGGCGCGGCTCGGCCTGCCGGCGTTCCTTGTAGACGGCGCTGGCTCGGCGCGCACCCGAGAAGGCCCCCATCGCGGAGTGGAAGGTCCCGCCCGAGGCCATCGCCGAGGCGCGGACCACTCCGCGGACCGTCACCGGCCCTGATGCCGCCAGCTCCTGCAGCGTGTAGAGCACCCCGAGGTCGTGCGGGATCGAGTCGAACCCGCAGGCGTGCACGATCCGCGCACCGGTCCGCTCGGCGGTCGCGTGGTGCGCGAGGTACATCCGGTCGACGAACTCCGGCTCACCGGTGAGGTCGACGTAGTCGGTGCCGGCCGCGGCGCAGGCGGCGACCAGCGGCTCGCCGTACGCGAGATAGGGACCGACCGTGGTGATCACGACCCGGGCTCGGCCGGCGATGTCGGCGAGTGAGTCGGGGTCGCCGACGTCGGCGCGCAGGAGCGGGAGGTCGGCGAGGGCGGGGTCGATCGCCGCCAGCCGGTGGCGCACCGACTCGAGCTTCTCGGGGCTGCGCCCGGCCAGCGCCCAGCGAAGTCCGGCGGGCGCGTGCCGGGCGAGGTACTCGGCGGTCAGCTCGCCGGTGAAGCCGGTGGCGCCGAAGATGACCAGGTCGAGCTCGCGAGCAGCAGGCATGCGGCCCATGCTGACAGGTCGGGAAACCCGTCGGTTCTCGACGTACGCTCGGAGCATGTGCCGCAACATCCGCCCGCTGAACAACTTCGAGCCTCCGGCGACCAACGACGAGGTCTCCGCCGCCGCGCTGCAGTACGTGCGCAAGGTGAGCGGGACGACGAAGCCGTCGCAGGCCAACGAGGAGGCGTTCTACCGCGCCGTGCGCGAGATCGCCCACCTCACCGAGCACCTGCTCGACGACCTGGTCACCACCGCGCCGCCGAAGAACCGCGAGGTGGAGGCCGCCAAGGCCAAGGCCCGCGCCGAGCTCCGGTACGCCCGTTGAGTGTCTCGACAGGCTCGACAACCGGGATGACAGGCTCGACACCGAGTGCTCGACGCCGGAGCGACCACTCGTCGTACTGACCGGAGCGGGCCTCTCGACCGACTCCGGCATCCCGGACTACCGCGGCCCGAACTCCCCGGCCCGGATGCCGATGACCTACCAGGAGTTCGTGTCCGGACCCGAGGCCCGGCAGCGCTACTGGGCGCGGAGCCACATCGGCTGGGGCCGGATGCGACGGGCGGACCCGAACGACGGACATCGCGCGCTCGCCCGGCTCGCGCCGGAGCTGCTGATCACCCAGAACGTCGACGGGCTCCACGAGCGGGTCGGCACACCCCGGTTGGTCGCCCTGCACGGCCGGATCGCCGACGTGGTGTGCCTCGGCTGCCGGACCACCTCGACCCGGTCGAGCCTCCACGAGCGGCTCGGCGAGCTCAACCCGGGCTTCGCCGAGAGGTACGCCGACGTGGCGGTGCGACCCGACGGTGACGTCGACCTCGAGGAGACCGCCGGGTTCGTGGTGCCCGACTGCCCGGACTGCGGCGGGACCTTGAAGCCCGACGTCGTCTTCTTCGGGGAGAACGTGCCGGCACCCCGGGTCGCTCGCTGCTACGCAGCAGTCGAGGCGCTCGCCGACTCAGGAGGAGCGCTGCTCGTCGCGGGCTCCAGCCTGACCGTGATGTCCGGGCTTCGCTTCGTACGGCGCGCGGCACAGCACGACATCCCGGTCGTGATCGTCAACCGGGGCGTGACCCGCGGCGACGCCTTGGCGACCTACAAGGTCGAGGACGGGTGCAGCGAGTTCCTCAGCGCACTGGTGGGCTGAGCCAGAGGAACGAGATCAGCAGGCGCGGGGCTCGCGGGAGAGCTCGCCGAGCAGGTCAACGATCTCGTGGAGCGCCAGGCAGGTCAGAGCCGCCTGACGAAGATGTGGTCCGCGGCCTCCGGGACGATCTCAGCCGTCTCGCCACCCGAGCCCACCAGGACGCCCGCCTCGGTCGCCACGACCGTGATCGTCTTGTCCGGCAGTGCTCCCACGCGCCGCATTGCGCTCATCAGGATCTCGTCCTTCTGCATCTCCTCGGAGATGCGCCGGACCAGCACCCGTCCCTCGTCGGCGCCGGCCGCGGAGGACAGCGTCTCGACGCCCTCCATGAACACCTCGCCGACCGCGCTCTCGCCCAGCTCGTCGAGGCCCGGGATCGGGTTGCCGTACGGCGACTCCGTGGGGTGGCCGAGCAGCTTGAGCAGGCGACGTTCGACGGTCTCGGACATCACGTGCTCCCAGCGGCACGCCTCCTCGTGCACGAGCTCCCACTCGAGACCGATCACGTCGGTCAGGAGCCGCTCGGCGAGGCGGTGCTTGCGCATCACCCGGGTCGCCAGCCGCATGCCCTCGTCGGTCAGCTCGAGGTGGCGGTCGCCCTGGACGGTGACCAGGCCGTCGCGCTCCATCCGGGCGACGGTCTGCGAGACCGTGGGTCCGCTCTGGTGCAGTCGTTCGGCGATCCGGGCACGCAGCGGGACGATGTCCTCCTCGACCAGCTCATAGATGGTCCGGAGGTACATCTCGGTGGTGTCGATCAGATCGCTCACCTGCACATTCTGTCCTATCGACCCATGCGCTGGCAGGCTGGTCCGCGATGGCCTCCGCGATGAACTCCGTGATGTGGTTCCGGCGTGACCTGCGACGTCACGACAACCCGGCGCTGCTCCAGGCCGTCGCCGACGGGCCGGTCCTCCCGCTCTTCGTCGTCGACCCGGCGCTCTGGGGTCCGGCCGGGCCGAGTCGCCGGAGCTACCTGTCGGCCGCGCTCCGGGCGCTCGACCTGCCGCTCGCCGTCGTCGAGGGCGATCCGGTGCGCCGCGTGCTCGCGGCAGCCCGTGAGGTCGGTGCCGAGCGGGTGCACGTCGCGGCCGACTTCGGGCCGTACGGCGCCCGCCGCGACGCCGCGGTCGAGAAGGCGCTGGCCGAGCACGGGATCGAGCTGGTGCGCACCGGCTCGCCGTACGCCGTCTCCCCGGGCCGCGTGACCACCGGCGCCGGCGAGCCCTACAAGGTCTTCACGCCGTTCCACCGCGCCTGGGCGGAGCACGGATGGCGCGCGCCGGTCGACGCTCCGGGCGACGTCGAGTGGCTGACCTCGGCGGACAGCACCGGCCCACCGGACGCCCCGCTCCCCGACGGCCTGACGCTGCCCGAGGCGGGTGAGACGGCCGCGCGACGGCGCTGGGCTGACTTCCTCGAGCACGTCGGGGCGTACGCCGAGGAGCGCGACCGCCCCGCCGTCGCCGGCACCTCACTCATGTCGCCGCACCTGAAGTGGGGCGAGATCCACCCCCGCACGATGCTGGCCGACCTGGCCCGGCTGCGCAGCGACGGCGCGGCGACCTACCGCAAGGAGCTGGCCTGGCGTGAGTTCTACGCCGACGTGCTCGCGGCCCGGCCGGAGACCGCGCGCGACTACCTCCGGCCCGAGTTCGCGCGGATGCGCTACGACGAGCCGGGCGACCAGCTCGTGGCGTGGCAGGAGGGCCGGACCGGCTTCCCGGTCGTCGACGCGGGGATGCGCCAGCTCCGGGCGACCGGCTGGATGCACAACCGGGTCCGGATGATCGTCGCGAGCTTCCTGGTCAAGGACCTGCACCTGGAGTGGCAGCTCGGTGCGCGGCACTTCCTGCACTGGCTGGTCGACGGTGACCTCGCGTCCAACCAGCACGGGTGGCAGTGGACGGCGGGGAGCGGCACCGACGCCGCGCCGTACTTCCGGGTCTTCAACCCGACCAGCCAGGGACGGAAGTTCGACCCGCAGGGCACCTACGTACGCCGCTGGGTGCCCGAGCTCGCCGCCGCCGCGGACCCGCACGACCCGGCACCCGAGGAGCGGCTCGCGCTCGGCTACCCCGGGCCGATCGTCGACCACGCCGCCGAGCGCCGCGAGGCGCTGGACCGATGGGAGGAGATCCGGTGAGGGCTGGCGCGGAGACGCGTCGCGTGCCAGCGTGACTCCGATGACTGAGCTGCTGGTGCCGCGCCGCTTCTGCGGCCCGCCGTCCTCGGGCAACGGCGGCTGGACGGCCGGCGCCCTGGCGGCGCTGACCACGGGCGGTCCGACGGTGAGCGTGTCGCTGCGCCGGCCCCCGCCGCTGGACACCTCGATGCTGGTCATGACCGACGGCGACGTCACGACCGTGTCGGTCGACGGGGAGACGGTCGCACTGGCCGAGCCGACGGACAGCGAGCCCACCGTCGTCGACCCGGTCTCCCCCGAGGACGCCGAGGCCGCGGAGGCGTCGTTCCCCGGACTGCGCTCGCACCCGTTCCCGAGCTGCTTCGTGTGTGGACCCGAGCGCGCGGCGGGCGACGGGCTGCGGATCTTCCCGGGGCCGGTCGAGGTCGACGGCGAGACCCGCTACGCCGCGACCTGGACCCCCGACGCGTCCCTGACCGACGAGCTGTTCCCCGCCACCTGGGCCGCACTCGACTGCATCGGCGGCTGGGCCGGCGACCTCGCGGAGCGGCCGATGGTGCTGGCCCGGATGACCGCCCGGCTCGACACGCTGCCGGTCGTCGGCGAGCCGCACGTCGTGGTCGGCGTGGCCCGCGGCCAGGAGGGCCGCAAGACGTTCACGACGTCGACGCTGTACGACCCCGACGGGCGCGTCGTCGGGTGCGCCGAGCACCTGTGGGTGGCCATCGCCGCCGGCGAGTTCGGCGCTGTCTAGGATGTGAACATGGGTTTGAACGATCAAATGAAGGCCGCGGCCCCGTGGTGGCGCGACGCCGTCACCTACCAGATCTACCCCCGCAGCTTCGCCGACGCGAACGGCGACGGCATCGGTGACCTGCCGGGCATCACGTCCCGGCTCCCCCACCTGCGCGACCTCGGGGTGGACGCGGTCTGGCTCTCGCCGTTCTACACCTCGCCGCAGCACGACCACGGCTACGACGTCGCCGACTACTGCGACGTCGACCCGCTGTTCGGCACCCTCGCCGACGCCGACGAGATGATCGCGACGGCGCACGACCTGGGCCTCAAGGTGATCGTCGACCTGGTCCCCAACCACACGTCCGACGAGCACGTCTGGTTCCAGGCGGCGCTCGCCGCTGGCCCCGGCAGCCCCGAGCGCGAGCGCTACATGTTCCGCGACAGCCCCGAGGGCGCGCCGGGCACGCCGCCCAACAACTGGAAGTCGGTCTTCGGCGGTGTCGCGTGGACCCAGGTCGAGGACGGCCAGTGGTACCTCCACCTCTTCGACTCCACCCAGCCCGACCTCAACTGGCGCAACCCCGAGATCGGCGACATGTTCGTCGACGTCCTCCGCTTCTGGCTCGACCGCGGGGTCGACGGCTTCCGGGTCGACGTCGCTCACGGCCTCTTCAAGGAGGAGAGCCTGCGCGACGAGGTGGTCAAGCCTCCGAGCGAGCCGAGCTCGATGGTCGAGGTCCCCACCGCCGACCAGCCGATGTGGGACCAGCCCGAGGTGCACGACGTCTACCGCCGCTGGCACGCCGTGCTCGCGGAGTACGACGGCGACCGGATGAGCGTCGCCGAGGCATGGACCCCGACGGCCGAGTCGATGGCGCGCTACATCCGCCCCGACGAGATGAGCCAGTCCTTCAACTTCGCCTGGCTGCTCGCCCCGTGGTCCGCGAAGGAGTTCGCCGACGTCATCACCGGCACGCTCGACGCGGTACGCCCGGTGGGCGCCTCCCCGACGTGGGTGTTGAGCAACCACGACGTCGAGCGTCACCCGACGCGGTACGGCGGCGGCGCAGTCGGCCTGGCCCGCGCGAGGGCCGCCACGATGACGATGCTCGCGCTCCCGGGGTCGGCGTACCTCTATCAGGGCGAGGAGCTCGGACTGGAGCAGGTCGAGGTCGAGCCGGAGTTCCGGCAGGACCCGTCCTGGTTCCGGACCGGTGAGCCCGGTCGCGACGGTTGCCGGGTCCCGATCCCGTGGAGCGGCACGACCGCGCCGTACGGCTTCGGACCGGGCACCGGCCAGCCGTGGATCCCGCAGCCGGACGACTGGAGCGGCATGACGGTCGAGGCCGAGGAGGGCGATCCCGACTCGACGCTGAGCTTCTACCGAGCGGCACTCGCGGCCCGGCGGACGTTCGCGACCACCGCGGGCGCCGAGATCGAGCTGCTCGACCTGGGCGCCGACGTGCTCGCCTTCCGACGTGGACCGGTCACCGTGGTGCTCAACTGCGGCACCGACCCGGTGGCGCTGCCCGACGGCGAGATCAGCCTGGCGAGCGGGCCGGTCTCCGACATGCTGCCGGCCGACACCGCGGTCTGGTTGGTCTAGGAGTCGAGGGCCGTGTTGTAGCGGCCGAGCAGGTCGACCAGCCGGGCGAGGTCGTCGCTCGACCACTCGCCGAGCTTCTCGTCGAGCCAGCGGCGGCGGTCGCCGTGGACGTCGGCGAGACGCGCCTCCGCGAGCGCGCTGGCCGAGACGAGCGTGGCGCGACCGTCCTCGGGGTCGGGCGCCCGGTCGACGAGACCGAGGTCCATCAGGTGCTGGACCTGTCGGCTGATCGCGCCCTTGTCGATGCCGAACGACTCGGCCATCGCCGAGGCGCGCATCGGGCCGTGCTGCTCGAGCCAGGAGAGCATGAGGTACGACGAGGACTGCAGGTCCGGGTGCACGGAGCGGGCGCGCTCGCCGATCACCCGGCGGATCCGGCGGATCATCACGCCGACCTCCTGCTCCAGTCCCTGGAGGAGGTCCGTGCGACCCGTCGTACGCATGCTCACCATGGCGTCAGTTCCTGACGATCGCACTGTGCAGCTCGGCGGCGACCTCGGGCGAGGCCTCGGCCTCCGCCTCGAGGTTGGAGGTGCGCAGGGGCACCTCCTTGATGAAGAGGACGCAGACCAGCGCGATGATCGCGAACGGCACGGCGACCAGGAAGATCTCACCGAACGCCTGACCGAAGGCGTGCTCGAAGACCTCGCGCACCGGGCCGGGCAGGGTCGAGAGGTCCGGGACGGAGTGACTCTCGGTGCCCGAGCTGTCGATGCCGATCGCGGCGAGACCGCTGGCGACCTTGTCGGCCACCTGGTAGCTCAGGAGCGCACCCAGCGCGGAGATGCCGATCGAGCCGCCCATCGAGCGGAAGAACGCGACAACGGCACTGGCGGAGCCCATGTCGGACATCTTGACGTTGTTCTGGACCGCGAGCACGAGGTTCTGCATGGTCGCGCCGAGGCCGACACCGAGGATCGCCATGAAGCCGCCGACCGCGACCAGGCTGGTGGTCTCGTCGATGGTGCCGAGCAGGCTCAGGCCGATGACGACCATGACCATGCCGCCGACCAGGTAGCGCTTCCACAGACCGGTCTCACTGATGATCCGGCCGGTCACCACGCTGGAGATCGACAGGCCACCGACCATCGCGATCGACATCAGGCCTGCGTGGGTCGGGCTCATCCCGCGGGCGACCTGGAAGTACTGGCTCAGGTAGACGGTGGAACCGAACATCGCCACGCCGATCATCACGGAGGCCGTGGTGGCCAGCGAGATGGTGCGGTCCTTGAAGAGATAGACGGGGATGATCGGCTCGATCGCGGACTTGGCCTCGACGTACACCGCAGCGGCGAGGATCAGCAGTCCGCCGCCGACCATGACGACCGTGGTGGTGGAGGCCCAGGCGAAGTTGTTGCCGGCGAGGGAGACCCAGACCAGCAGGGTCGAGATGCCGGCGATGATCAGCGTGGCGCCGAGGTAGTCGATGTGCACCGGGCGCTTGATGACCGGCAGGTGCAAGGTCTTCTGGAGCAGGAAGAAGGCGATCACGGCGAAGGGCAGGCCGATGAAGAAGCAGCCGCGCCAGCCGAGGGCGGAGTCGACGACCAGGCCACCGATGAGCGGACCACCGACGGTCGCGAGGGCGAAGGTCGCGCCGAGGTAGCCGGAGTAGCGGCCGCGCTCACGCGGCGTCACCATCGTCGCGATGACGACCTGCACCAGCGCGGTCAGGCCACCGACGCCGAGGCCCTGGACGACGCGGGCGCCGATCAGCACCTCCATGCTGGGGGCGAACGCCGCCACCAGGGAGCCGAGCGTGTAGATCACCAGCGCCGTCTGGACCAGCAGCTTCTTGCTGAACAGGTCGGCGAGCTTGCCCCAGATGGGTGTGCTCACGGTCATCGCGAGCATCGTCGCGACCACGACCCAGGTGTAGCCGGTCTGGCTGCCGTGCAGGTCGCTCACGATGCGGGGCAGCGCGTTGGAGACAACGGTGCTCGACAGCATCGCGACGAACATCGCCAGCAGGAGCCCGCTGAGTGCCTCCAGGATCTGACGGTGCGTCATCTGCCCGGACTCCTCGACCGAGGAGGGACCGGGGGTGGACACGGGTGACGCCTGGGACACGGAAGCTCGATTCACGACAGGAAGAAGGTTGTCGAGGACAACTTTATTCCCGAACGTTGATCACGGCAACCAACGCTTCGTCCGACCGCGACGCAGCCGAGGACGCCGAAGCCGCCTGATCGCATCCGGAAACGCAGCGACCCGCAGGCGCTGGTCCTCGAAGAGGACCGCTCCGGTGGATGTGATGACCGGATCGCCTGCGGGTCGGGTGACTGCTATGGATTCACCAGCAGCCTTCACGGACAGCTCTGCCCGCGATGTTGCTGGGGCTGCTAGCGGGCAGCCACCTCACGCATCCAAGAAGAAATCATTCCTCGGACCACCTCCTTTCCCGTGTACGACGAGCGTAGGTCGGTCCGTCCCGAAGCTCAATGGTTTTATCTGCGGGTCCGTCACGCCTGCGGTCGCGGATGACGGGACAGGTGGTCACCGCCGACGGCGTGCGGACACGTCCAGGCATGGCTGATGGCCCCGCCGGCGGCGGGGTCTGGGGCGTCAGCCTCTTCGAGGTGCGTCTGGCCGAGCGGGCTGCGCCACAGGAACGTCGTCGGCCCGAGGCGTTCGTAGCTCCAGCCGCCGTGGGTCTTGTGGCGGTGGTGTCGCCTGCACAGTGGCGCCAGATTCAGGCGATCCGTCGGGCCGAGGGGCCAGTCGACGATGTGGTCGAGGTCGCACCACCTCGATGGTCTGGCGCAGAGCGGGAACACGCAGGTCGGGTGGTTCTCGATGACCTGCTCCGTAGCCGGGTGCGGCTTGTAGGCGGCCGGTGTGCAGGTGCTCGTTGAGGTCGAGCACTGGCGTGGATCTTCACCTGGTCGCGGAGTCGGTCGCACCACTCGCCGAGCTGCTCGACGGTGATCCACGACCGGTGTTCTCGATGTACACGAGCCCGTCGGGGCTGGAGACGTCGTGGTGGGCGTAGATCACCAGCTCGCAGCCGGTGTCGCGTGCCGAGTCGGCCGAGCGGCCATGGAACGGCGTACGTCGAGGGACAGGTGCGGCCGAAGTCCTCGAGCGAGGTCGTGGCGCCGTCGCTGAAGCGCGGTCTCGAGGGCGAGGGCGTCGGCGAGGTCGGCGGTGGCCTCGATGTAGCACCTGCCCGTCGATGGTCACGTCGCCGAGGCGGATCGTCGACACTGGCGGTGCTCGGCGGCGTGCAGGCGCGCTTGGCCTCGGCTTCCTCGGGGTCGAACAGGTCCGGGCGTGGTCCACGGTCCGGTCGATCTGCGCGATACGAGCACCGGTGCGCGACGGGTGCGACGTGTTGGTCGACGAACCCGGCACCGTCCTCGGGAGAGACAGGATCGTGCGTGGCGCGATCTTGCGGGCCTTCCACACCGGCACCTCACCCGCGACCACCCGCTTCCAGAGACGCGGGAGTCGGTAGCGGGTCTCGACCGCGTCGCCGAGGTACCGCTTCCCCGCACCGGTCGACATGCCCAACGCCAGCGCGAGCTCGGCGACGCAGAACTCCGCGACCAGCGGCGCACCGGGTCCCGGCGATCGCGAGCTCGTCCTCGGTGCCGTCGACCATCGCCGCGTGGAGGATCGACTCGACCGGGTGCATCACCGCCCACTCGACAGCGAGCTGGAACTTCTCGATCTCGAGGCTCGGTCGATCTCGGCGCTGGCCTCACGGACAGCGTCGAGCACCCCGGTCGGGGAGTCGGTTGCTGTCGTGGTGGTCATGGTTCAACCCAAGCACTGACCACCGACATCAGACCCCGAAAACCCTGTGGTTGACCGGGATGTGGACACTTTCGAGAAATCCTTTCGACTGATTTCGGCAGGGTGGTTTCGAGGCTCGCTTCGCTCGCACCTCAACCACCGCGAAGGCCGGAAAGCCGGGAAGCAACCTCACCGAAAGCGCGCCGTACCCCGTAGTTGCCTATCGGCGGCCAACCACAGGCCCCCGCAGGCTGCGGGGGTCTCGACGAGCTCGACCACCGAGTCGGTCAGGCCACCGCTGCCGCGAACTGCGCGTTGTAGAGCCGCGCGTAGGCACCGTCGGCGGCGAGCAGCGCGTCGTGGTTGCCCTGCTCGACGATCGCGCCGTCCTCCATGACCAGGATCAGGTCGGCGTCGCGGATCGTGCTGAGCCGGTGGGCGATCACGAAGACTGGTCCGGTCGGTGCGCAGCGCGGCCATGGCGTGCTGCAGCAGCAGCTCGGTGCGGGTGTCGACCGAGCTGGTGGCCTCGTCGAGGATCAGCAGCGCCGGGTCGGTCAGGAACGCTCGCGCGATGGTGACCAGCTGGCGCTCACCGGCGGAGAGGTTGGAGCCCTCCTCGTCGATGACGGTGTCGTAGCCGTCGGGCAGCGAGTGCACGAACCGGTCCACGAACGTCGCTCGCGCGGCCTCGAGGATCTCGGCCTCGGTCGCGTCCGGTCGCCCGTAGGCGATGTTGTCGCGGATGGTGCCCTCGAAGAGCCAGGTGTCCTGCAGCACCATCCCGATCTGCCCGCGGAGCGCGGAGCGAGGCATCGCCGCGATGTCGTGGCCGTCGAGCGTGATCCGGCCGGCGTCGAGCTCGTAGAACCGCATCACCAGGTTGACCAGCGTGGTCTTGCCGGCGCCGGTCGGACCGACGATCGCGACGGTCTCCCCCGGGCGCGCGACCAGGGAGAGGTCGGTGATGAGCGGCCGGTCCTCGTCGTAGCGGAAGGACACGTGCTCGAAGGCGACCTCGCCCCGGCGGCTCGCCACGGCCTCGTAGCCGACGGGCTCGACCGACTCCTCGTCGGCGTCGAGCAGCTCGAAGACCCGCTCGGCCGACGCGACGCCCGACTGCAGCAGGTTGGTCATCGACGCGACCGTGGTCAGCGGCTGGGTGAACTGCCGGGAGTACTGGATGAACGCCTGCACGTCGCCCAGCGACAGCGACCCGTTCGCGACCCGGAGCCCGCCGATCACGGCGACCAGCACGTAGTTGAGGTTCCCGATGAACATGATCGACGGCATGATCAGCCCGCTGATGAACTGGGCGCCGGAAGCTGACCTTGAACAGCTCGTCGTTGTCCTCGGCGAACGCCCGCTCGACCTCGTCCTGCCGGCCGAACACCTTGACCAGCGCGTGGCCGGAGTAGGCCTCCTCGACCTGCGCGTTGAGCTTGCCCGTACGCCGCCACTGCGAGACGAACTGGCCCTGCGAGCGCTTCATGATCTGCGCCGTCACCAGGATCGACAGCGGCACGGTGACGAGGGCGACCAGCGCCAGCAGCGGCGAGATCCAGACCATCATCACGAGCACGGCGAGCACCGTCATCACCGAGGTGAGCAGCTGGCTCATCGTCTGCTGCAGCGTCTGGCTGACGTTGTCGATGTCGTTGGTGACGCGCGAGAGGAGCTCGCCGCGCGGCGAGCGGTCGAAGTAGTTGAGCGGCAGCCGGTTGATCTTCTCCTCGACCTCCTCGCGCATCCGGCGCACGGTGTTCTGCACGACCGTGTTGAGGATGTAGCCCTGGAGCCAGGCGAGGAGCGACGCAGCCGACGTAGATCGCCAGCACGATCAGCAGCACGTGCGCGACGGCGTCGAAGTCGACGCCCTGACCGGGGACGACGTCCATCCCCTGCACGACGTCGGGCAGCTCGGACTCCGGGGTGCCGGCCGGGATCTTCTTGCCGATGAACCCGTTGAAGATGAGGTCGGTGGCGTGGCCGAGGATGCGCGGCCCGATCGACATCAGGATCACGCTGGAGATGCCGAGGACGACGACCGCGATCGCGGCGGTCCGGTCCGGTCGCATCCGGGCGATCATCCGCCGGATCGACGGCCCGAAGTCCATCGCCTTCTGGCCGACCATGCCGCCCATCATCGGGCCACGACCGGGTCCACCCTGCGGGGCTTCGATCCGCTCGGTGGCCTTGAACTCCTGCTTCTTGCGTCGGCTCATCAGGCTGCCTCCTCCGCGGTGAGCTGGGACGTGACGATCTCCTGGTAGGTCTCGCAGTCCTGGAGCAGCTCGTGGTGGGTGCCGCGACCGACGACGCGGCCGTCCTCGAGCACGAGGATCAGGTCGGCGTCGCGGATCGTCGACACCCGCTGGGCCACGATCACGACGGTGGCGTCGCGGGTCTCGGGCCTGAGCGCGGCACGCAGCCGGGCGTCGGTGGCCAGGTCGAGCGCCGAGAACGAGTCGTCGAAGAGGTAGATCCCCGGCCGGCGGATCAGCGCCCGCGCGATCGCGAGCCGCTGCCGCTGCCCGCCGGAGAAGTTCGTGCCGCCCTGCACGACAGGCGAGTCGAGACCCTCGGGGAGCGACTCCACGAAGTCGCGACCCTGGGCGACCTCGAGCGCGTGCCACATCTCGTCATCGGTCGCGTCCGGCTTGCCGTACTGCAGGTTGCTGCGAACGGTGCCGCTGAAGAGGTAGGCCTTCTGCGGCACCAGCCCGATCTGCTCCCAGAGCAGGTCCGGGATCGCACGCGTCGTACGTCGGTGCCACCGACGCGGACCTCACCGGTGGTCGCGTCGAAGAGCCGCGGCACCAGGTTGACCAGGGTCGTCTTGCCGGCACCGGTCGACCCGATCACCGCGACGGTCTGGCCCGGGTCGCGCCGAGAACGACACGTCGGCGAGCACCGGCGCCTCGGCTCCCGGGTAGGCGAAGGTGACGTCCTCGAGGTCGAGGTGTCCGCGCAGCTCGGCCACCGGCGCGACCGGGTCGGTCGGGACGGGGACGGAGGTCTCGGTGTCGAGCACCTCGGTGATCCGGTCCGCGCAGACGGCGGCGCGCGGGATCATCATCAGCATGAACGTCGCCATCATCACCGACATCAGGATCTGCATCAGGTAGGACAGGAACGCGGTCAGCGCACCGATCTGCATCTGCGCCGCTGTCGACCCGGTGGCCGCCGAACCAGATCACCGCGACGCTCGAGACGTTCACGACCAGGATCACCAGCGGGAACATCGTCGCCATCCAGCGACCGGCCGCGACGGCGACCTCGGTGAGGTCGTCGTTCGCCTTGCCGAAGCGCTCGGTCTCGTGCGGCTCGCGGACGAAGGCGCGCACCACCCGGATGCCGGTGATCTGCTCGCGCAGCACCCGGTTGACCTCGTCGATGCGGCCCTGCATCAGCCGGAAGTTCGGCACCATCCGGCTGACCACGAAGCCCACGCAGATGAAGAGGGCCGGGACCACCACCGCGAGGATCCAGCCCAGGCCGAGGTCCTCGCGCAGCGCCAGGATCACGCCGCCGACCATCATGATCGGCGCCGACACCGCGATCGTGCAGGACATCAGCACCAGCATCTGCACCTGCTGGACGTCGTTGGTGGTGCGGGTGATCAGCGACGGGGCGCCGAAGTGCTGGACCTCGCGGGTCGAGAACGTGCCGACCCGGTGGAAGAGCCCGGCGCGCAGCGTCGCGGCCGAAGCTGGCCGCCGTACGCGCACCGAACCGCACCGCGATGACCGAGCAGATGATCTGGCCGAACGAGATCAGCAGCATCAGCGCGCCGACGCGCAGGATGTAGTCGGTGTCGTTCTTCACGACGCCGTTGTCGATGATGTCGGCGTTCAGCGTCGGCAGGTAGAGCGCGGCGAGCACGCCGAGGAACTGGAAGACGACGACGACCGTCAACCACTTCTTGTACGGCGCGAGTCGGGTGCGCAGGAGTCGGAGCAGCATCAGTCTTTCCTCTGGAGTCCGTGCAGGAGGGTGTCGACGATCTCGTCGGGGGTGAGCAGACGACCGTCGGCGATGTGTTCGTGGCTGCCCGCGAAGGTGAGCAGCCGGAAGACGTGGATGAAGTGGTCGAGGGGTACGGCGAGCTGGTCGGCGTCGTCGCCGACGACACCGCCGAGCAGGCCCTCGAGGCGGGTGCGCCAGGCCGCTGCCCCGGCGGAGTCGTGCAGGTGGCCGGGCGGTCGGACCAGCCCCATCTTCTGCATCAGGTCGAAGGTGGCGCGGAACCGCTGCTGCATGATCGAGGCCAGCGTGACCAGGCGGTCGCGCAGCGGCAGGGACGGGTCGATCTCCTCGATCCGGGCGACCAGGTCACCGGGCTCGAAGGCCCGCGAGATGGCGGCGTCGAGCAGCTCGTCCTTGGAGGCGAACGCCCGGAAGACCGTGCCCTCGGCGATGCCCGCCGCCTCGGCGATCTGCCGCGTGGTCACGTCGCGGCCGTGCACGCGGAGCAGCCGCAGCGTGACGTCGGTGAGGTCGGCGCGACGTTCGTCGGGCGACATCGGGCGGGCGCGAGGAGACACCCGGCAGAGCATAAGTGAGTGAGCACTCACTCACAAACTCGATTTAGGGGGCGAGCCGCTCCGTGGTCCACCCGGACCGCGTACGCCGGTAGACCAGCCGGTCGTGCAGCCGCGACGGTCCGCCCCTGCCAGAACTCCACGACCTCGGGGCGCACGACGTAGCCGCCCCACTCCTCGGGGGCCGGGACGTCGCGTCCGGCGTAGCGCGCCTCCGCGTCGGCGTACGCCGCCTCGAGCTCCGCGCGGCCGGACACCACCTGCGACTGGTGGGAGGCCCACGGCGCCGAGCTGGGAGCCGCGCGGGCGGCTGGAGAAGTAGGCCTCGACGTCGGCGCGCGGCAGCGGCGTCGGCGACGCCGTCGACGCGGACCTGCCGCTCGAGCAGGTGCCACGGGAAGAGCAGCGCGCAGCGCGGGTTGGCGGCCAGCTCGCCGCCCTTGCGCGAGCCGGTGTTGGTGAAGAAGACGAACCCGTCGTCCGAGACGCCCTTGAGCAGCACCATCCGCGAGGACGGCGCGCCGTCCGGCGCCGACCGTGCTGACGACCATCGCGTTGGCGTCGTGCTGGATCGCCGCGTGCGCCTCGTCGCATCCAGCGGTCGAACATCGTGATCGGGTCCGGGGCCAGGTCGGCCTCGTCGAGGCCGTCGCGGGCGTAGTCCTCGCGCAGCGGCCGCGAGGTCGAGGTCGTGCTGAGGTCGCGGTCACGCCCTCGACCCTAGTCCGGCGAGTGGGTGCACAATGCCGGGGCGGCGTTTGACGCCCGTCACACTTCGACATAGGAGCCCGATGACCGAGGTACACCACGGACTGGAGGGCGTCGTCGCCTTCGAGACGGAGATCGCCGAGCCCGACAAGGAGGGCTCCGCGCTGCGCTACCGCGGCGTCGACATCGAGGACATCGTCGGCCGGGTGCCCGTTCGAGAACGTCTGGGGCCTGCTGATCGACGGCAGCTACACCCCCGGGCCTCGCGCCCGCCGAGCCCTACAACCTCCCGGTGCACACCGGCGACGTCCGCGTCGACGTGCAGGCCGCGGTCGCGATGCTCGCGCCGGCCTTCGGCTTCGGCCAGACCTACGACATCACCGACGAGCAGGCCCGCGAGGACATCGGCCGGCTGGCCGTCATGGTCCTGTCGTACGCCGCCCAGTCGGCCCGCGGCCTGAACCAGGCCGTCGTCCCGCAGAAGGTCGTCGACCAGGGCGCGACGCTGGCCGAGAAGTTCCTGATCCGCTGGAAGGGCGAGGCCGACCCCAAGCACGCCCACGCGATCGACGCCTACTGGAGCAGCGCGGCCGAGCACGGCATGAACGCCTCCACCTTCACCGCCCGCGTCATCACCTCCACCGGCGCCGACGTCGCTGCGGCCTTCTCCGGCGCGATCGGCGCGATGAGCGGCCCGCTGCACGGCGGCGCCCCGGCGCGCGTGCTCACGATGATCGAGGACGTCGAGAAGTCCGGCGACGCCACCGCCTACGTCAAGGGCCTCCTCGACTCCGGCGAGCGGCTGATGGGCTTCGGCCACCGCGTCTACCGCGCCGAGGACCCGCGGGCCCGCGTGCTGCGTCGTACGGCCAAGGAGCTCAACGCGCCGCGCTACGCCGTCGCCGAGGCGCTCGAGCAGGCCGCGCTCAAGGAGCTCCGCGAGCGCCGGCCCGACCGGGTGCTGGAGACCAACGTGGAGTTCTGGGCGGCGATCGTCCTCGACTTCGCCGAGGTGCCGGCCAACATGTTCACCTCGATGTTCACCTGTGCGCGCACCGGCGGCTGGTCGGCGCACATCCTCGAGCAGAAGCGCACCGGGCGGCTGATCCGTCCGTCCGCGATCTACACCGGCCCGGCGTCGCGCCCGGCCTCCGAGGTCGACGGCTGGCAGGAGGCGTGGGGCGCATGAGCGCGTACGACGGCCACTTCGCCGCCCGCTCCGCGATCGTCACCGGGGCGGGCTCCGGCATCGGCCGCTGCCTCGCGCACGCGCTGGTCGCCGCCGGCGCGGACGTCGTCTGCGCCGACCTCGACCTCGCCGCGGCCCAGCAGACCGTGCTCGCCGCGTCCGGTCCCGGCACCGCCCGCGCGGTCGCGCTCGACGTCACCGACGCGGCCGCCGTGCAGGACGTCGGTCGACTCCGTGGGTCACCTGGACTTCATGTTCAACAACGCCGGCATCACCTTCGGCGGCGAGACCGAGGACCTCACCCTCGACCAGTGGAACGCGATCATCGACGTCAACATCCGCGGTGTCGTGCACGGCGTGCGCGGCGGCGTACCCGCTGATGGTCCGGCAGAAGTCGGGCCAGATCGTCAACACCGCCTCGATGGGCGGGCTGATGGCGGCCGGCCTGATCACGTCGTACGTCATGACCAAGCACGCCGTCGTCGGGCTCTCGCTCGCGCTGCGGTCCGAGGCGCAGGCCAAGGGCGTCGGCGTCACCGTCGTCTGCCCGTCGGCGGTCGACACCCCGATCCTGGACAAGGGCTACATCGGCAAGTTCCACGGCCGCGACTACTACCTCAAGGGACAGGGCGTCCGGCACCCGCTGGCTCCGGAGGTGTTCGCCGACGAGGTGCTCGCCGCGGTCGCCGAGGACCGGGCGATGCTGGTGACGCCGCGGACCGCGCGGATCGCGTGGCGGCTCGGCCGGTTCTTCCCGAGCTTCGTGCAGAAGTCGTCGATCAAGTTCGTCGCCAAGCAGCGCAAGCTGCAGGACAAGCGGGCGAAGAAGGCGGTGAAGACCGCGGCTTGAGGCGGTCCTCGAACCAGCTGGTCCTGCCCTTCGCGCCGTCCATGTCCAGCGAGACGTGCACGTGGTTGCGGTGGCGCAGCGTCGTCGGACACTTCTTCTTCGACTTGCAGCTCGACGAGAGGTACGGCTCGGGCCGGAACTCGTTCCACGCGGGATACATCTCGTCGTTCCAGATGAGGTACATGACCCCCATCCGGCGCGCCCACGCGTCCGTGTTGCCGCGAGCGTCCTTCTCGAAGATCCGGTGCGAGGAAGTCCTTGGCAGTACTGGCGGTCATGCCTCTTGGTCGCGTCCAGCGACCAGTCGAAGGCCTGCCCGGTCTGGTGCTCTGAGGTGGGGCCGTCCGACTTGTCGCACGCCGGCCGTAGCCGACGTACCCGCCGCCGAAGTGCCTCGCGACCCAGTGCCCGAGGTAGTCCGTGCCGGCGCGCGGCTTGGCGTGGCACTTCTGCGGGCCGTCGTACGACGCGTAGTCCTCGATCTGCGCGTGCGGCGACCGACGGGCGACGGCCACGACGAGGAGGGAGAGCAGAGCAGCGAACCCGAGAGCGCATGGTCGGACGACCCTACGTCGGTCGGTGCGTTCCAGGTAGGCGAGGCCGCGGGGTGAGACCTCGTAGCCGACCTCGAAGCTGCGGGTCAGCCCGAGGTTCTTCAGCTTGCGGACGTCGATCTTGAACGGGTCGCGCTCGCGGCCCATCTCGACGGCCAGGTCGGGCGCGCGGGTGTGCGGGCGGCGCCGGATCACGTCGAGGGTCGCCATCGTCCAGGCGCCGTGGCTGCTGGCCCGGTCGAGCCGCTCGAGCCTGGCGTCGATCGCGGCCACGTCCTCGTCGGTGAGGTCGGCGCTGTCGCGCAGGGCGACGCGGGGGTCCGGGCCGGCCCAGGCGAGCCGGACGCGGTAGGTCTCCCCTTCTCCCTCGACTGACCTTGTCGAGCTGGCGACGGAGCCGGTCGGCGTCCGGCCAGCCTGCGGCGACGGCGTCCGCGTCGGTGATCGTCGTCGGGTCGACCACGGCGACCTCGTCGACGCGGACCACGCCGGAGACCGTGCGGAACTGCGAGCCGGGCTGGACGTCCTGCTTGCGCCAGCGCCGGAAGGCCAGCGTCACCGAGCCGTCGGCGACGCCGTGGGCGACCTTGGGTGGGAGCAGCACGGCGTCAGCCTAGAGTCGCGGGGTGACCTCTCGGGAGCAGGAGCTGTGGGACGCCGAAGCGGCGGCCTTCGACGACGAGCCGGACCACGGGCTGCACGACCCCGTCGTACGAGACGCGTGGCGCAGCCTGCTGATCTCCGCTCCTGCCGCCCGCGCCGGCCGCATCGCCGACCTCGGCTGCGGCACCGGCACGCTGTCGCTGCTGCTCGCCGAGGAGGGCAACGCCGTCGACGGCGTCGACCTCTCCCCGGAGATGCTGCGCCGCGCGGTCGCCAAGGTCGGGTCCTACCCGGGCACCAGCTTCGTGGTCGGCGACGCTGCGCGACCCTCCGCTCCCGGCCGCGACGTACGACGTCGTGCTGTGCCGTCACGTGCTGTGGGCGCTGCCTGTCTCCGGCCGACGCGCTCGCGCGCTGGGTCGACCTGCTCGTCCCCGACGGGCGGCTGGTCCTGGTCGAGGGCAGCTGGTCGACCGGAGCGGGCCTCACCGCCGAGGAGACCTCCGCGCTGCGTGCGGATGCCGGGCCTGGTGCCGACGGTCGAGCGTGCTCGACGACCCGGCGTACTGGGGCGGCCCGATCACCGACGAGCGCTACGTGGTGGTCGGCAGGCGCTTGCCGTAGCAGCGCGAGCTGCGGGGCGTAGCGGTAGTAGCCGAACGCCGGGATCGGCTTGTAGCCGCTCGACTCGTAGAGGCCGATCGCCTCCGGCTGGGCGAGCCCCGTCTCGAGCACCACGACCTCGACGCCGTACGCCGCCACGCTCGCCTCGAGGTGCGCGAGCATCGCGCGGGCCAGGCCGAGTCCCCGCACGCGCTCGGCGACGTACATCCGCTTGACCTCGGCGACCCGGGAGCTGCCCAGGGCGTCGACGTCGGAGCGGCGCCAGGCGCCGGTCGCGACCGGTTCGCCGTCGACGTACCCGACGTGGAAGCTGCCGTCCGGCGGCTCGAACATGAGCGGGTCGAGCGGAGTCTCGTCCTGGCCGCCGTAGCGGACGACGTACTCAGCCTGGACCTCGGCGATCAGGAGTGTTGCGTC
Organism: uncultured Actinomycetota bacterium; assembly: GCA_963696245.1. Lineage (GTDB taxonomy): Bacteria > Actinomycetota > Actinomycetes > Propionibacteriales > Nocardioidaceae > Nocardioides. The sequence continues at coordinate 96,698 of CAVOJM010000001.1, read as the reverse complement.
CGGGTGGCCGTAGCCGACCCTGCGGATGTCGACCTCGGGCACGCGATCAGGCTAGCGCGCCCCCGCACGAGTCGCAGAACTTGGCGTCGGCGTCGTTGCGGACGCCGCACTTCGAGCAGAACGGTCCGGTCGTCCCGACGCCGAGGATTCCCTCGCCGTCAGAAAGGTACGTCGCCGAGTCCTTCACCACCGGCATGGTCTCGCCAGCGCCGTAGCGTGCCGCCGCGCCGAGGAAGCCCCACTGGAGGAACATCATCCCCACGCCGATGATCAGCAGCCCGCCGATGAAGCACACGATCTGGAAGCCGCCCGGCACGTCCTCGCTGCCGAACACCGAGGCGATGCCGTAGACGAACGTGACGATGCCGATCACCAGGACCACCACGCCGAGCACGCGGAAGGTGGTGCGGTACTGCGTCTGGCGGGCGAAGCCGGGTGTCGTGGCCATCGTGGACTCCTCGGGATCTGGCGATGGGGCGGTGCGAGAATGGCACCTACCCACTTCGGAAGGTGTTCATGACCGACGCGCTGCAGATTCCTCGCGACCTCCTCCCCGCCGACGGGCGCTTCGGTGCCGGACCGTCGAAGATCCAGACCTCGCACCTCGACGCCCTCGCGGCGACCGGGTCGTCGCTGATGGGGACGTCCCACCGCCAGGCGCCGGTGCGCGACCTGGTGGGCCGGGTGCGGTCGGGTCTCGCGTCGCTGTTCTCGCTCCCCGACGGCTACGAGATCGTGCTCGGCAACGGCGGCGCGACGGCGTTCTGGGACATCGCGACCTACGGCCTGATCCAGGAGAAGAGCCAGCACCTGTCCTTCGGTGAGTTCTCGGCGAAGTTCGCCTCCGCCGCTCTCGCCGCACCGTGGCTGTCCGACCCGTCGGTGATCAAGTCCGACCCGGGCTCGCGGCCGGTCGTCGGTCGCCGAGGACGGCGTCGACGTCTACGCGTGGGCACAGAACGAGACGTCGACGGCCGTGATGGCTCCCGTCGTACGACCTGCCGGCGCTTCTCCTGACTCGCTGGTCCTGATCGACGCGACCTCCGGCGCCGGCGGCCTGCCCGTCGACCTGCGCGAGACCGACGTCTACTACTTCGCGCCGCAGAAGTGCTTCGCCTCCGACGGCGGCCTCTGGCTCGCGGCGTTCTCGCCCGCGGCCCTCGAGCGCGCCGCGTCGATCGCGTCGTCCGGTCGTCACATCCCGGCGTTCTTCGACCTGCCGACCGCGATCTCCAACTCCGCCCTCAACCAGACCTACAACACGCCCTCGGTCGCCACGCTCTTCCTGATGGCCGAGCAGCTGGACTGGATGAACGCCAGCGGCGGCCTCGTCGGCGATGGTCGCGCGCACGACGCGAGTCCTCCGACACCCTCTACGGCTGGGCCGAGAAGTCGCCGCACGCGTTCCCCTACGTCACCGACCCGGCGCACCGCTCGCTCGTGATCGGGACCATCGACTTCGAGGACGGCATCGACGCGTCCGCGATCGCCGTCGCCCTGCGCGCCAACGGCATCGTCGACACCGAGCCCTACCGCAAGCTCGGCCGCAACCAGCTCCGGATCTCGATGTACCCCGCTGTCGACCCCGCTGACATCGAGGCCCTCACCGCCTGCATCGACTGGGTCATCGACCGGCTCTGATGTCTTGCGGTGGGTTGAGCGCCGAAGGCACTTGAGGTACGCGTCGTCTCGCAAGTCCACGGCTGCGACGCACCGCTGGTTGCGATCGCGTCCGACCTTCGGCCTCGACCAGTGAGCGACAGAGAATATCTTCTCGAAAGTGTCCACATCCCGGTCAACCACAGGGTTTTCGGGGTCTGATGTCGGTGGTCAGTGCTTGGGTTGAACCATGACCACGACAGCACCCACCGACTCCCCGACCGGGGTGCTCGAGCGCTGCGCGCGGACAAGGCCGACGCCGATCGCGGCCGAGATCCGGATGCTTCCAGAGGCGCTGTCGAGTGGGCGGTGATGCACCCGGTCGAGTCGATCCTCCACGCCGCGATGGTCGACGGCACCGAGGACGAGCTCGCGATCGCCGGCGAGGGTGCGCCGTTGGTCGCGGAGTTCTGCGTCGCCGAGCTCGCGCTGGCGTTGGGGATGTCGACCGGTGCCGGGAAGCGGTACCTCGGCGACGCCGTCGAGACCCGCTACCGCCTCCCCCGACTGTGGAAGCGCGTGGTCGCTGGTGAGGTGCCGGTGTGGAAGGCCCGCCAGATCGCGACCCGCACCATCATCCTCTCCGCCGACGCTGCCGGCGTTCGTCGACCAGCACGTCGCCCCGACCGCTCACCGGTGCTCGTACGCGCAGATCGACCGGGCCGTGGACCACGCCCGCGACCTCTACGACCCCGAAGAAGCCGAAGCCAAGCGGGCCGAAGCCGCCGAGCACCGCCAGGTCGCGTGCGCCTCGGTGACGTGACCATCGACGGGCAGGTCTACATCGAGGCCACCACCGACCTCGCCGACGCCCTCGCGTTCGAAGCCGCCGTCTCGCGCGAAGGCCCACGACCTCCTCGAGGAGTTCCCGCACCTGTCCCTCGACGTACGCCGGTCGATGGCGCTCGGCCGACTCGGCACCGACGGCGGTGGCAAGGAGCTGGTGATCTACGCCCACCACGACGTCTCCAGTCCCCGACGGGCTCGTGTACGTCGAGAACACCAGGTCCTGGATCACCGTCGAGCAGCTCGGCGAGTGGTGCACCGACTCCGACAACAAGGTGAAGATCCAGCCGGTGCTCGACCTCAACGAGCACCTGCACACCGACGCCTACAAGCCCACCCCGTGGTTGCGCGAGCAGGTCATCGAGACCCACCCGACCTGCGTCTTCCCCCACTGCACCAGACCATCGAGGTCCTGCGACCTCGACCACATCATCGACTGGCCCCTCGGCCCGACGGACTCCCTGAATCTGGCGCCACTGTGCCGACGACACCACCGCCACAAGACCCACGGCGGCTGGACCTACCAACGCCTCGGCCCGACGACCTTCCTGTGGCGCAGCCCCCTCGGCCAGACCCACCTCCGAAGAGGCTGACGCCCCACACCCCGCCGCCGGCGGGGCCACAGCCATGCCTGGAAGCGGCCGCGGCATGCGACATTGGTCGCGCCGGGCGTGGTCTCGCTGTCGTTCTGTGGGATGCTGTCGAGTCAGCGAAGCTGAACGGGGTGGGGAGGATGACGCGCATGAGCGAGCAGTTCTACTCGGATGCGAGGTTGTACGACCGGTTGTTCCCCGGCGGCGAGCAGGCCGTCGACTTCTACAGGGCCGAGGCCGATCGGCAAGGCGGGTCATGTCCTGGAGCTCGGGTGTGGCACCGGGCAGAAGCTGATCCCGATCGCGGCCGACGGGCACCCGTGCATGGGCTTGGAGCTCTCGCCGGACATGCTTGCCGAGGCTGAACGCAAGGCGGGCGAGCGCGGCGTGGAGGTGGAGTGGGTGCAGGGCGACATGCGCGATTTCGACCTGGGTCGAACGTTCGACCTCGTGTTCATCGCCGCCAACTCATTGCTGCATCTGCTCGAGGCTGAGGACTTGGTGGCCTGCTTCCGGTCGGTGCGAAGGCACCTGGCGCCGGGAGCGCGGCTCATCTTCGACGTGTTCAACCCGAGCGTGCGCATGCTTGCCCAGGCCGACGGCGTCAGACGCAGGCGCGACGCGTTGTCGTTCGTGGATCCCGATCGTGGCGTCGTGCACGTCGATGTCGCGGAGACCTACGACGCGGCCGCGCAGGTGACGCGCGGGAGGTGGTACTTCTCCACCGATTCCGAGGCCGACTTCGCTGTCGCGCCGCTTGAGATCAGGAGCATCTTCCCCCAGGAGCTGCCGCTGCTGCTCTCGCTCGGCGGGCTCCGGGTCGTTGAGCGGTTCGGAGACTGGTCCCGTGCGCCACTCACCGCAGGCGCGCCGCTCCAGCTCTACGTCTGCGAGTCGGACTGAACCGACGGACGGCCGGCCTGTCAGTTGGCGGCGACCACGCCCGCCACGACGGTCAGGAGGGCGACGACCAGACCGAGCACGGCGAGGACGTTGGCGGCGCCGCCCGAGGTTGCGGGCTGTGATCTCGGACGAGTCGAGGCCGCGCTTGGCCAGGACGAGGGCGATGACCGCCAGCACGCCCTGGGCGACGCCCGTGGCCACGACGACGTCGCCGTACGCAGCCGAGCCGTTGCGCTGGATGAAGGCCTGCACGGTCAGCAGCCAGGCCCCGTTGGTGAGCAGGCTCAGCACCGCGATCGTGAAGCCGGCGATCGCCGCGCCTGTCGGGGTGAGCCATTCACGGCCGGTCTCGCCGGACTCCGAGCTTCCGTGCAGGTCAGACATACGGTCTCCCCGTGATCGACGATGACGGCCTGAGGTTACCCTCGGTCTCGCGCGCAACCGCCTAGCGACGCACCCGGATCGTCGGACTGACGTCGCCCTTGCAGTCGGGCGTGGCCGCGACCTTGGCGAAGAAGCGACCCGCGGTGCCGGTGTTGCCGGTCGACCACGCGTACTGGCTGCCCTGCAGGTCGGTCGTGTCGGAGGCGAACAGGTGCGGCTCGCCGTGGACCAGCTTGAAGACCTTGACGGTCCGGTCGGCGGCGCAGAGAGCCCCGCGGGGACTCTTCACGACGCCCGACATGTCCGTGCCCTCGGCGGTGATGGTCACGGTGACAGGAGCCTTGGCGGGCGCCGCGTGGGCGGCCGGAGCGACGGCCACCAGGGCGAGGAGTGCGGCAGCAACGATTGAGTACTTCATGACGTGCCTTCCCGAGACGAGGTTCGTCCCTCACCAGCACAGGAGCGCGACAGCCCGTGGGATACGTCAGACCACGCGCGAATCAGTTCGTACGTCGGTTCGTCGAAGGCGACGATCCGGGCCTCGGCGACCGACGTCGTCGCGGCCCGGAAGACCTCGAGCGCGCACGCGATCGCATCCTCCTTCGGCCAGCCGTAGACGCCGGCGGAGACCAGCGGGAAGGCGACGGTCGAGGCGCCGAGCTCGTCAGCGACCGACAAGGCCCGCGAGTAGCACGACAGCAACAGCGCCCGGTCGGTCTCGCCCGCGTGCCGGTTGGGCCCGACCACGTGGATCACCCACCGTGCGGGCAGCAGCCCGGCGGTCGTCCAGCCCGCGTCGCCGGTCGCGAGTCCGTGCGGGAACCGCGCGATGCAGTCCTCCAGGATCGCCGGCCCCCCTGCTCGATGGATCGCTCCGTCGACGCCCCCACCGCCGCGCATGGCGTTGTTGGCCGCGTTGACGACGGCGTCGACCTGCTGGGCGGTGATGTCTCCCTGGACGACCGTGACCTCCATCCGTCGATCATCGCCGATCAGAGCGCGTCGAGCTTGCGCCGCAGCACGATGCGTTCGGGCTCGCTCGGACACAGGCGTACGGCGGACTCCAGCTCGGTCCGCGCCTCCTCGGTGCGGCCGAGCCGGACCAGCAGCTCACCGCGGACGGTGGGCAGCAGGTGGGAGCCGGAGCAGCGCCCCCGTCGCGACCAGCTCGTCGACGATCGACAGCGCGGCAGCCGGTCCGTCCTCCATCGACACGGCCACGGCGTGGTTGAGCGAGACGATCGGCGACGGCGCGAGGCGACCGAGCGCCTCGTAGAGCACCACGATCCGACCCCAGTCCGTCGCGGCCACCGACGGCGCGACCGCGTGACACTCGGCGATGGCCGCCTGGACGCCGTACGCCCCGAGACCGCGCCCGACCCGACCGGCCTGCTCGAGCGCGGCGCGACCGCGCCGGATCGCCGCTCGGTCCCACCGCCGGCGGTCCTGGTCCTCGAGCAGCACCGGCGCGCCGTCGGCGTCCAGGCGCGCGGGGAACCTCGCCGCCGTCAGCTCGAGCAGCGCGAGCAGTCCGTGGACCTCCGGCTCGTCGGGCATCAGGTGGGACAGCATCCGAGCCTCGCGGACGGCCTCCCGGGCGAGGTCGGTGCGGATCAGCTCGCTGCCGGTGGTCGCGGACGAACCCTCGGTGAAGATCAGGTAGATCACGCTGAGCACCGAGCCGAGACGCTCGCGACGCTCGGCCGCGGGTGGCACCTCGAACGGCACCTCCGCGGCCGCCAGCGTCTTCTTGGCCCGGGTGATCCGGGCCTGCACGGTGGCGGTCGGCACCAGGAACCCGCGAGCGATCTCGTCGCTCGTCAGGCCGCCGACCACCCGCAGCGTCAGCGCGACCTGCGCCTCGCGGGACAGCACCGGGTGGCAGGAGACGAACATCAGTGCGAGCACGTCGTCCTCGATCCGGTCCGGGTCCCACAGCACGTCCTCGCCCTCGGCCTCGTCGATCCCGTGGGCGATGGCGGCGTACCTCTCGTCCAACGCCGAGCGCCGCCGGAACGCGTCGATCGCGCACCGGCGGGCGGTGGTGAGCAGCCACCCGGCCGGGTTCGCCGGCACGCCGTCGCGCGGCCAGGTCACCAGCGCCCGGGCGAGCGCCTCCTGCGCGACGTCCTCGGCGAGCGCGAAGTCGCCGGTGTAGCGAGCCAGGGTGCCGACGATGTGGGCGGACTCGATCCGCCACACCGCCTCGACCTCCTGGCGGACCGTCACAGCTGGCCGGTCGCCTCCCGCCAAGCCCGCTCCTTCTGGATCCACGGGTTGTCGTACGGGAACTCGTCGATGCTCGGCACCCGGCGGATCTCGGCCTTCATGCCCGGACCGGCAAGCGGCGCCCGCTTGGCCCACTCGACGGCCTCCTCCTGCGACGCGACGTCGACGATCCAGAAGCCTCCGAACAGCTCCTTGGTCTCGCCGTACGGCCCGTCGGTCACCACGGGCGGCTGCGACGAGTAGTCGACCACGACGCCGTTCGCAGCGTCGTCGAGGCCCTCGGCCGCCACCAGCACGCCGGCGGTGATCATCTCGTCGTTGAACCTGCCCATCGCCTCGACGATCGACTCGAAGTCGACCTCCGCGGCCGCGGCGAACGTCTCGTCGGTGGATCGCATGATCAGCATGTACTTCATCGTCTGCTCCGTTTCCGGGGTCGTCCTCCAACCCTCTCACCCAGCAGACGAACGGGATCCCCGCGCGATCGACACGTCCCGCGAAATTCTGTTCAGCTCTCCCGGATCAGCCGCAGCGTCGCCCGCTCGAGCGCCGCCTGGCGCTCGTCGGGGGTGTCGAACGTACGGCGGGTGGTGCGCTCGATCGTCCGCCCCTGTTCGTAGGCCTCGATGACGCGCGGGTCGACGTACGACGAGCGCGCGAGCGTCGGGGTGTTGCCGAGGAAGGAGGCGACCTCCTTCATCGCGCCCGACACCGCCCGCTTGCGCGATGCCTTGGTCTCCCCCGGTTCCGGCGTCTCCGCGAGCGCGGCGGCCGCGAGCACGGTCGCGTGCCAGGTGCGGAAGTCCTTGGCGGTGGCCTCGAGCCCGGTCGACGCGCGGACGTACTCGTTGACCAGGGCCGGGAGCACCGAGCGCCAGGACCGTCCCTCCTTGTAGGACAGCAGCCGCAGGTCCGACCCGCGCCGGCGCCGCATGATGTCGACCGCCTCGATGACGACGGCGTCGTCGATCTCGATCTCGTGCTCGACCCCGGACTTGCCGACGAAGGCGAAGACGAGACGCGCCTGGTGGCGGCGCACGTGCCGCCGCTCGAGGGTGGTCAGCCCGAAGGAGCCGTTCTCGTCGGCGTAGACGTCGTTGCCGATCCGGAAGTAGCCCAGGTCCAGCAGTCGTACGGCGACCGCGCAGGCCCGCTCGAGCGGCATCCCCTCGCGCCCGAGGTCGGTGATCACCAGCTCGCGCGCCTTGGTCAGTGCCTTGCCGAACTCCAGCATCCGGTCGAACTTCTCCGCGTCCCGGCGGGTGCGCCAGTCCGGGTGGTAGAGGTACTGCCGCCGGCCGGCGTCGTCGGTGCCGACCGCCTGCAGGTGCCCGTTGGCGTACGGCGTGACCCACACGTCGGTCCATGCTGGCGGGATCACCAGGTCACGCACGCGCTGCGCGTCCTCGTCGCTCAACCGGTGGCCGGACTCGTCGACGTAGACGAAACCGCGACCCGCCCGGCGGCGGCTCCACCCGGGCTGGTCGGGCGACGTCCTGCGCAGCCTCACCATGCCTGGGTCAGTAGCCACGCGACCGGCCGCACAAACCCTGCGAACCACGACGGCAGCAGAGCGGGCACCGGCGCCCGCACCCGGCGTACGTCGGTGAACTGGCCCTCGGTGCTGACGTGCATCGACCCGTCGGGGGCGATCGCGAGGCCCTCGCCCTGCCGCTGGGCGGGCAGCCGGAACGAGTCGACCCTGCTCGTGACCGGGGAACGTGTAGATCTCCGCCTGCGTGTAGTTGCGCACCACGTAGTGGCGGCCGTCGGGATAGAACGACCCGTCGGTGGCGATCGCGATCGAGTCGGCGACGGCCCTCAGCACGTTGTCGTGCTCGGCCGAGAGCTTCTTCGGGGCGGCGTAGACGGTTCCGCCGAAGATGCCCTTGCTGACGACGAAGAGCCGGCCCGACCGCGGGTCGGCGAGCAGGGTCTCGGCGTCCTGGGGACCGTCCGGATAGACCAGCGAGTACGGCGTCGGCGTGACGGTCTGATCGCCACGACCGACCGGCACCTGGAACACCGAGACCGACGAACGCGAGCCGGTGTTGTCGCCGGTGTCTCCCACCCAGACCGAGCCCGGACCGGCCGGAGCCAGCGACTCCACGTCGGTCGGCGCGGGCGTCCACGACGTCACGCCGACGGTGTCGCCCGAGCCGTCGACGACGAACACGCGACCGGAGTCGCCGGAGTCGTTGACGGTGACGAACAGCCCGCCGGGCAGTGCGACCAGCCCGCTCGACTCGACGATCGCCGGGTCGGTGAACGTGAAGTCGACGGTCGACCGCGGCGCGGCCGGGCCGACCACCGTGCCGATCGCGAGGGACACGACCGACGCGAGGCCCAGCACGCGGTCGAGCATCAGATCCCGAGCAGCTCGGCCAGCTTCGGGTTGATCGCCCAGGTGTCGACGAGCTCGTCGTACTCCTTGCGCACCGAGCCGCCCTTCACCGGACCGCCGGTCCGCACGGCCCGGAGCATCGTGTTGCGCGGCGTGTGCTGGCTCTCGACGAACTGCACGACGTCGACGCGGTAGCCCTGCTGCCGCATCAGGGACGCCCGCAGCGCATCGGTCAGCGTGTCCGCGAGCCGCTCGCGCAGGATGCCGTGCCGGGTGACCATGGCGTACGGCGAGGGGGTCGGCGACTTGCGCAGCTGGGCCGCGATGTCGTGGTGGCAGCACGGCGCGGCGAGCACGAGCTGGGCGCCCCAGGCGACCGCCTGGGCGAGCGCCTCGTCGGTCGCGGTGTCGCACGCGTGCAGCGCGAGCACCACCTCGGGTGCCGGGTCGAGCTCGACCCCGCCGATGGTCCCGACCACGAACTCCGCAGCCACCCCGAGCTCGGCGGCGACCGCCGAGTTGTGCTCGCGCGACTGCTCCTTCACGTCCACCCCGGTCAGCTGGACGGGCAGCTTGCGGACGCCGACGAGATAGCGCTGGGCGGCGAAGGTCAGGTAGGCGTTGCCGCAGCCGAGGTCGACGATCCGGAGCGGCTCCTCGGCCGTCGGCTTGCGCAGCTTGCCGCTCGCGAGCGCGTCGGTGATCGAGGAGTCGAGCAGCCGCAGGAACTCCTCGACCTGCCGGTACTTCGCCTGCCGGCTCGGCTTCAGCTTGCCGTCGGCGTCCGCGATGCCGAGGGCCACGAAGACCGGGTCGTCCTCGGGCAGCAGCCGCTGCTTGTCGCGGTCGTGGCCGCGCTCGATCTCGACCTCGGTCGCGCCGGTCGGTGGTGTGCACGACCGCCTCGAGCTTCTTGGTCACCCGCACCTGGTGGGTCTGAGTGGTGGTGTCGACGTGCCAGTTGCCGAAGGGCTCGTCGAGCAGCGCGTCGACGGCGTCGCGAGCAGCGTCACCGACCGCGTGGTTGGCGGTGTGCGCCTGGGTGTCGTCGTACGACGTGATCTGCAGGTGCCGGCCGGCCTTGAGGTCGACGTAGCGCATCTCGGCGCGACGCCAGGTCGGCGACCTCGCCCTTCTGCCGACCGGAGGCGACCGCCTTGACCAGCACGTCGGGGTCGAGGATCAGCCCACGCATCCGGTTCAGAGCACGGAGCAGCGGCTCGCTCATCGGTTGACCACCGATGCGATCACCACGATCAGGAGCAACCCCACCAGGGCGACGGGGATGACGAGTCTGCGGTGGCGGGGATTCACGCCTTCACTTTAGAGGCGAGGAGTTCGGCGAGGTGCATCGTCGGGGTCTGCGTCGAGGTCGTCGAGCTGCACCCGGCAGGACATGCCGTCGGCGAGCACGACCGCTCCGGGGTTGGCGCGTACGGCGGGGAGCAGGTGCGTCTCCGCCACCGCGACGGACACCTCGTAGTGGCCCTTCTCCATGCCGAAGTTGCCGGCCAGGCCGCAGCAGCCCGCCACCTGGGTGACGGTCGCACCGGCCTTCTCGAGCACCCGCTTGTCGGCCGCCCACCCGAGGATCGAGGCCTGGTGGCAGTGCGGCTGCGCGACGACCTCCACCCCGTCGAGCGAGGGCAGCGGCACGTCGAGCTTCTCCAACAGCTCGGCGAAGGTCAGCACGTCGAGGTGCTCGCCGAGCATCTCGGGCAGGTCGCTGCGCAGCGTCGCGAGGCACGACGGCTCCAGCCCGACCACCGGCACCCCGGACGCGACGTACGGCTTCAGCGTCGTGACGGTGCGCGCCATGATCGCTCGTGCCTCGTCCAGCTGACCGGTCGTCACCCAGGTCAGGCCGCAGCACGCGTCGTCGGCGATCACCCGCGCGGTCACGCCGACCGACGCCAGGAAGTCGATCGCGGCCAGCGCGTTGACCGGGAAGAAGTGGTCGGTGAACGAGTCGGCCCAGATCCAGACGTCCGGCACCAGCTCCGGCACGCCCGTCGTACGACGCAGCGTCTTCGGCGCGAAGGCCGGGATCGAGCGCCGCTGGTCGATGCCGGCCGTGGCCTTGGCGAGCCGGGCGACCGGGCCGAGCTTCATCATCCGGTTGGCGACGGGTGCCACCGGCGCCGCGAGCCGCGCCCACTTCGGCAGCCGGCCGAGCAGCAGGTGGCTGCGCGGGCGGCGCTTCGCGCCGGGTCCGGAGTACGTCGCGTGCAGCGCCTCGGCCTTGTAGGTCGCCATGTCCACGCCGGTCGGGCAGTCCGACGCGCAGCCCTTGCAGGCCAGGCAGAGGTCGAGCGCCTCGTGCACGGCGGGGTCGGCGAAGCCGTGCACCAGCTCGCCGTCCAGCGCCTCCTGCAGCACCCGCGACCGACCCCGGGTCGAGTCCTTCTCGTCCCGTGTCGCGAGGTAGGACGGGCACATCACGCCGTTGGTCTTCGGGGCCACGCACTTGCCGACACCCGTGCACCGGTGGATGGCGTCCGCGAGCGGGATCAGCGGCCGCGGCCGGGCCGGGCGCAGGTCGGCGTCGAGCGGTGCCGGGTCGACGATGTTGCCGGGGTTGAGCAGGTTGCCGGGGTCGCAGATCGCCTTGGCGGCGGCGAAGAGACGCAGCGACTCCGCGTCGTACATCAGCGGCAGCAGCTCGGAGCGCGCCCGGCCATCGCCGTGCTCGCCGGACAGCGACCCACCGTGGTCACGCAGCTTGAGCGCGCACTGCGTGAGGAAGTCGCGGAAGCGCTTCCCCCCGTCGCCGAACTCGAAGTCGATCCGCACGTGCACGCAGCCGTCGCCGAAGTGGCCGTAGGGCACGCCGTCGAGGTCGTGCTCCTTGAGCAGCTCGTCGAAGTCGCGCAGCCAGGCGCCCAGGCGCTCGGGCGGCACGGCGGCGTCCTCCCAGCCGGAGTACGCCGGGCGCGACAGCGACCGGGCCGCGAGGCCGGCACCGTCCTCACGGATCCGCCACAACGCCGCTGCCTCGGGTCCGTCCGGCACCACCCGGTGCCCGAGCGCGCCGGCCGCGGCGATCACCGCAGCGGTCTCAGCCGCCGGCACCTCGACGAACAACCAGCCCGCGCCGCGCGGCAGGTCGGGCGCGCCCGGGACGAGGTCGACGATCCGCGAGTCCAGGCCCTCGCATGCCGTCATGCTCGGCGCCGCCGCCAGCAGCGCAGGGACCACGTCGGCCGCCTCTGCCATCGAGGGGTAGCCGAGCACCACGAGATGCCGGTCCGGGTCGTCCTCGACCAGTCGCACGGTCGCGCCGAGCACCACGCCGAGCGTGCCCTCGGAACCCACGAGGAAGCGATCGACGTTGCGGCCGTTCTCCGGCAGCAGGTGCTCCATCGAGTAGCCGCTGACCTGCCGGCCGAAGCGTGCCGAAGCTGGTGCGGATGTGCGCGAGGTGCTGGTCGGCGAGCGCCGCCAGCTGGCCGGCGACGTCCCTGCCCCGGGACCGTAGGCGACGTCGAGGCCCATCACGTTGTCGACGGTCCGGCCGTAGCCGAGCGCCCGTGACCCGCAGGCGTTGTTGCCGATCATCCCGCCGATCGTGCAGCGGGTGTGGGTCGACGGGTCAGGCCCGAAGCGCAGTCCGTACGGCGCCGCCGCGCGCTGCAGGTCGGCGTGCACGACGCCGGGCTGGACGACCGCTGTCCGGGCCTCGGCGTCGATCGAGACGACCCGGTTGAGGTGCTTGAGCGTGTCGACCACGATCCCGGTGCCGACCGCGTTGCCCGCGATCGACGTGCCGGCTCCGCGCATCGTGACCGGCGCACCGGTCGCGTGCGACGCCTCGAGGATCGCGTGCAGCTCGTCGGGGTGCCGCGGCCGGACCACGACCTGGGGCACGACCCGGTAGAGCGAGGCGTCGGAGGAGTAGAGCGCCCGGGTGAGCGTCGAGTCGTCGACGTCGGACACGCCCCGGCGGCGCAGCTCTGCGACCAGCGCGGGGTGGGTGTCTGTCACGTCACCAGTGTTCCATCGACCCGCGGAAGACCCGCGCGAGGTCCTCGTCCGTGGGACTTCTCGGCGCCGTCGCGAGCAGCCGCTGCTGCTTGAGCGAGCCGGCGACCAGGTCGTCGACGTCGCTCTCGCCGTAGCCCACCTCGGCGAGGCCGTTCGGGATCCCGACGTCGCGCATCAGCGCAGTGAGCACGTCGGGCAGGGCGTCCGGGCCGGAGCCCGCCGAGGGATCGAGGAGCCGGGCGGCGTGCAGGTGCCGCTCGGGTGCGGCCTCGAAGGTGAAGCGGAACGCCTCGGGGGCGGTCAGCGACACGGCCATGCCGTGCGGGACGAGCACGCCGGGATAGCCCTCGGGCGAGTAGTCCCGCACCCGCCCCGCGATCGGGTAGGCGTTGGCGTGCGGGATGTGCACGCCGGCGTTGCCGAAACCGAGACCCGCGAAGGTCGCGGCCATCGCCATCTGCTCCCGGGCGACGCCGTCCGAGCCGTCTCGTACGGCGGCCCGGAACGCCCCGGCGAGCAGCGTCATCGCCTTCTCGGACCACATGTCGGCGATCGGGTTGGCGCCGCAGTAGGGCACCCGTTGCTCGGGCTGCTTCGCGTCGAAGTCGGCGTACCACCGCGCGGTGTAGCTCTCGAGCGCGTGGCAGAGGATGTCGAGCCCGGCCGACGCGGTGACCATCGCGGGCTGGCTCATCGTGAGATCGGGGTCGACCACGGCCAGGGTGGGCCGCAGCGCGGGGTGGCTGATGCCGGTCTTCACCTGGAGCGAGAGGACGTCGAGCACGCAGATCGTGGTGCTCTCGGCGCCGGTGCCGGTGGTGGTCGGGATCGCGACGAGCGGGAGCAGCCGGTTGGCCGGCGCCTGCGCCTTGCCGACCGGCGCGTTGATGTAGTCGAGCAGCTCGCCCGGGTTGGTGGTCAGCAGGTTGACCGCCTTGGCGGTGTCGATGGCCGACCCGCCGCCGACCGCGACGATCGCGTCGAAGGGACCCGCGTCGCGGGCGAACTCGATCGCCGCCGCCATCGACTCGTCGGTCGGCTCGACGTGGACGCCGTCGTACGTCGTGACCTCGATGCCACGCGCCGCGACCTGCTCCGCGATCCGGGACGGGTGCCCGGTCGCCGCGACGCCGGGGTCGGTCACGAGCAGGACCCGACGAGCGCCGTAGCCCGCCAGGTCGAAGCCGACCTCGGCGGACGCACCGGCACCGAACTTGAGCGCGGGAGCGGCGTACGTGAAAACGGTCTCGCTCATTCGGCCAACATAGCCAACCTCCAGCGCCGTACCACCCGTCCAGTGAAGAGGGGGGCTTCCTTGCGTGATGTGCGTTGGATCGCGCTGGCAGTGGCGTTGGTGCCGAGCAGCCGATCCTGCTCGGTGGCCTCGACGACTCCAACTATTTCTCCCACTGGCTCCAGTTCGCGCCCGACGACGACCACCTGGTGCCGGTGCTGACCAGCGAGCTCGGCGCCGACGACCCGACCGGCGGTTACGTCGGTGACTACCTCGCCTGGTCCGACGACCACGGCATCGGCTCGCTCTTCTGGGCCGACCACCCGAGCGACCCCGTGGCGTTGGTGCGCAACGAGTCGGGATCAACGACGGCGTACGGCGCCCTCGCCCGGCGCTACCTCCGCGGGCCGCGAAGCCCTGAGATCGTCGCTTGCCGCCTGAAACGTCTTGTTACCCCTTTGTGGATCCACTGTGGCCACACCGAAGAACGGGCCGGTTTAGCGTGACCCGAATCTCGGGGCTGATTTGGTCGGGGAGAGAAGCCCGGACCGGGGACACCGGGCAACAGGGGGAAGCAATGACGGTGCAGGCCAATGCGCCGCGCCCGAACCGCGCGTCTGCGGCGTGGCTCCCGCACCCACGCCCCGGCCGCCGTGGGCAACACGCCCCAGGCCTCGGCCACCGGATTCGGAGCAGGCGCCTGGTGACCACCACCGTCTCCACCGCACGCTGTCCACCGAAGCCGTCGTACGACGGCACCGCTCCCACGCCGCCGCCGTGCGGCGCACCCTTCCGTGCGGCCCATCCGCCGGAAGCCCACCCATCGTGCCGACTGAAAACCGTTCCGTCGGCCGCACCACCCCACCGGAAGAAGCAACCATGTTCAAGAGCAAGAAGCGCGCCGGAGCAATCCTCGGCTCCGCCGTCGCCATCGTCGCCGTCGCCGGTGTCGCGTTCGCCGCGTACACCGCCACCGGAGGCTTCGACGCCAACGGCTCCACCGCCGACGCCCCTCAGGCGCTGACCGCGAACGCCGACACCTCGTCGATCGAGCAGCTGTACCCCGGCCGCTGCTCCGACGTCCGCCTCGGCTTCAACAACCCGAACGACCACGACGCGGTCATCGACACCACCGGTGCGGCGTACGTTTTCCACGCCGAGCTCAACGGTGCGACGAGCCCGCTGCTCGTGGTCAACAACAACGCCGACTACGCCTCGGGCGTCGCGTCGCTCGTGGTCCCGGCGCACGGCACCGCGTCGCTGCTCGTCGGCAACCTGCTCTGCCTGAGCCCCGACGCGACCAACGACGACGCCGGCAAGGGTGTCCACTTCTTCGGCTCCGTCCCGTTCAAGCTCGCCACGGAGTCCGAGTACCCCGTCAACTAACTGCCGCACACCGGTCTGGGCACTTACGTCCTGTGGCTCGCTGCTCTCGGAGTGGCGCTGATCATCTCGGGCGTCTGGATCCTGACGCGGCGCACGTTCCTCGCAGATGACTGACCCGGCGGGCGGCCCAACAACGGGCCGCCCGCCACGCACCACCCCAACCCGAAAGAAGATCATGACCATTCGTACCGCGATCCGTCGCACCCTGATCCCCGTCGTCGTCGGTGGTTCGCTCGTCAGCGGCTTCGCGCTCGCCTCGTTCACGATGCACTCCGAGCCGTGGGCCAACGGCCACATCGGCACCGTCTCGAGCCCGCGCGCCGAGGCCAGCGTCGTCGGCGACCTGTGGCCCGGCGTCTGCAACGACATCACCGTCACCATCGCGAACGACAACCCGCGCCCCATCGAGTTCGACGACACCAACGGTCGTCGACGTCCAGTCGCCCGAGGGCACCGGCCAGTTCCTGACCACCAAGGACGCGCATCCGCGACTCCCTCGCAGGCAAGCGCCTCGCCGCCGGCGAGCAGGCCACGTTCACCATCCCCGCCGCAGTGTGCCTGTCGTCCGACGCCGACGACCAGCCGCAGGGCGACGCGTCCGGGTCGGCCTGTTCATCGCTTCGCACATCGTGCCCGGCGACGACGTCTGACCCACCCGCCACCCTGGTGCTGTCCAACGGCGCCGGGTTCGCGTTCACCTACGAAGGCATCTGACGCATCGAGGTCACCGTCCTCGGCGACGACCCGATCCTGCTCGAGCCCGCTCGAGGCGAGGACGCCCCCGGCCCCCGCAACGACGACGACGGTTGCCCGAAGTACTCCATGAAGGCCGCCGTTGAGGGCCCGCTGGAGTGGGTTCGCTGCAACGGCAGGACCGTCCGATGAGCCGCCCCGCCTCCACCGACGACCTCACCCCGACGCAGCGGGCCGGCACGGTCAAGGACTTCCTCCGCCACTACCTCACCCGTCGCAGAAAGCGGCCGCGAACGCCAGCCTGGTGTCCCTGCCGGACGAGACCCTGCGGGCCGAGCTTCGTCCTACATGGTCACCGACAACGACGAGCGGAACTGGCTCAACGTGTGTGAGGTCGCGGCAGCACCGCTGTCCTGACGAGGTCGAGGACGGGCACGACGCCGGACTCGATGTCCGCGAGCGTCACCCACCCGACGGCGTCGGTCGTGCCGCCGTACTCGGCCAGCCACGGCTCGACGTCCTCGGCGACCGTCACCTCGAAGACCAGGCCGACCGCGTGGAAGTCCTCGTAGCGACCCGACGGCGCGGTCCCGCTGAAGTGGTCGTCGTGCACCGCGACCAGCTCGCCGATGCGGCCTTCGATGCCGCACTCCTCGCGCAGCTCACGCGCCACCGCGGAGCGCGGCGGTTCGCCGTGGTCGACGCCGCCGCCCGGCAGCGTCCAGGAGCCGGTGTGGAAGCCGCGCGCCGAGATCCGGGTCAGCAGCACGCTGTCGTCGCGCCGGACCAGCGCGTAGGCACCGAGACGCTGGTGTCGGTAGGGGCGGTGGTCGGCCAGTGCCTCGAGCACCAGCGGGACCACGGGCACGGTTGCGTCGAGGACATCGGCGACCGGCTTCCACGCGGCCTCCATGGTCGAGCCGCCGACCTCCATGACAGACGGAGCGGGCGCGTCGAGCGGCACCCAGCCGTCGTAGACGATGCGCAGCGCGTGGGCATCGACCCGCCGGCCCTCGCGCCACACGGCCGGCAGGTGCGCGGAGTAGAGGCGGGCCGTCTCGCCGACCTCGGCGTCCAGGCCGGTCTCCTCGAAGATCTCGCGGACCACGGCGTCGCGCGGGTCCTCGCCGTGGTCGAGCCCGCCGCCCGGCAGCGTCCACAGCTCCTCCGTCGTCACCTGGGCCGAGAGTCGGCTGAGCAGGATCTCGCCGTCGCGCAGGATCACGGCGTACGCCGCGACCCGCTGCCGCTTCGGCAAGCCGCTCATCAGGCGAACGGCGGGCGGTGGTCGAGAGAGATCGAGCGGCGACCGGCCCAGCGCCACACCCGCGCAGCCCGGTCGCGGTCGTCGTCGTCGACCAGGTTGCCCATCCAGCGCAGGGCCAGCGTCATCAGCCAGTCGGAGCGCATCCCGACCGGGCCGAGCGCCGGGAGCAGTCGGGGGACGGTCACCAGTCCCCCGAGCCGACGTGCGATCGAGAACGCCTCGCCGTAGTGGTCGCGCAGGAGCGCCGGCCACACCTGCGCGAGGTCGTCGGTCTCGGTCATGGTCTCGGCGACCAGCCGACCGGTCTCCAAGCCGTAGTCGATGCCCTCGCCGTTGAGCGGGTTCACGCACGCGGCGGCGTCGCCGATCAGCGCCCAGTTGGGACCCGCGACGTTGGACACCGCCCCGCCCATCGGCAGCAGCGCCGAGGTCGGCGCCCGCAGGTCGCCGCTGAGCTGGAAGTCCTCGCGCCGCTCGCTCGGCGTAGAAGCTCATCAGCGGCTTGATCGCGACGTTCGCCGGGCGCTTCGCAGTCGCGAGGGTGCCGACGCCGATGTTCACCTCGCCGGTCCCGAGCGGGAAGATCCAGCCGTAGCCGGACAGCACCGCGCCGGCCTCGTCGCGCAGCTCGAGGTGCGAGCTGATCCAGGGGTCGTCGGACATCTCGGACGCGATGTAGGAGCGCCCGGCCACGCCGTAGACGGTGTCGCGGTGCCACTCCCGTCCGAGCAGCTTGCCCAACGGCGAGCGCACCCCGTCGGCCACGACCAGCCGGCGGCAGCCGATCTCGACCGGCCCGGAGGCGGTCTTGAAGACCACCCCGGACACCCGGTCACCGTCGCGCACCACGTCGACCGCGCGTGCTCCGTCGATGGCGACCGCGCCCGCCTTGATCGCGGTCGTGCGCAGGTGGTCGTCCAGCTCGGTCCGCGCCACCGCCGAACCCCAGTCCGGCAGCGACCCTCCCGGCCACGGCAGCAGCAGCGTCTGTCCGAACCCGTGCGCTCGCAGGCCGCGGTTGACGGTGTGGGCGCGCAGCCAGTCCTCGAGCCCCAGCCGCTGCAGCTCGCCGATCGCCCGCGGTGTCAGTCCGTCCCCGCAGGTCTTGTCGCGCGGGAAGACCGCAGCGTCCGCCAGCACGACGTCCGCGCCCCCGCGCGCGGCCCAGGCCGCGGCAGCCGACCCCGCGGGGCCGGCGCCGACGACCAGGACGTCGGTCTGCGCAGGGATGGTCACCCGCACATCTTCTCAGGCCCGGTAGGCCCGGTGTGCAAGCAGGTGGATGTGGCGGTTGCGGCAGCCGACGGTCGGGTGCTTGACGAACTGCGAGTGCGTCTCGTCGGGCAGGTAGACGCGGAACCCGTCCACGTGCGCGTGCCGGCACGCGACGCGGCCGTACGGACCCGCACGAGGTCTCGACCACCCGGCTGCGCACCTGCTCCCCCGGGGCGACCACGATCGACCGCACCGTTGCTCGTGGTGCGCGTCGCCGGCGGCCCCGATCTGGGTCCCGTCCCCGCCACCGACGTACGACAGCCCGCCGTACCCTCGGATCGAGCAGGTGTGGTCGGACGTGTTGGTCAGCACGATCCGGCCGTAGACGTGGCTCATGGCGGCGTCGCCCCCGTGGTAGGACGCCACCAGCTCCGCGTTCGTGCACTCCACTGTGGCGTCGCCGCGGCCCTGCGCCTGCGGCGCCACCAGGAACGAACCAGCCACCGCTGCCACCAGAGCAGCCACGATCTTCAGTCTCATGCTGCTGAGACTCCTCCTGTGATCGCAAGAGTTGTCACGGTTCGCGACTGGATCTCGATACGCCGAACGCCCCACCGCGCTGCGCGCGATGGGGCGTTCGTCTACTCGATCTGGCTCGACTACCAGAACTGCGCGCTTGCGCGCTCAGTTCTGGTAGGACCCAAAGTCGAAGTCGTCGAGAGCGACGGCCTGACCGGTTCCGTTGCCGAACTCGTAGTCGTAGGAGTCGTAACCGGTGACGGAGTACGCCGCGGCGCGGGCCTCCTCGGTCGGCTCCACCCGGATGTTGCGGTAGCGCTCGAGGCCGGTACCAGCCGGGATCAGCTTGCCGATGATCACGTTCTCCTTCAGGCCACGCAGCGAGTCGCTGCGCCCGTGGATCGCCGCGTCGGTGAGGACTCGGGTGGTCTCCTGGAAGGAGGCCGCCGAGAGCCACGACTCGGTCGCCAGCGAGGCCTTGGTGATGCCCATGAGGACCGGACGACCCGAGGCAGGCTTGGAGCCCTCGGAGACCACGCGACGGTTCTCCTCCTCGAACCGAGCCCGGTCGACCAGGTCGGACGGGAGCAGGTTGGTGTCACCGGACTCGATCACCGTGACCCGGCGCAGCATCTGCCGCACGATGATCTCGATGTGCTTGTCGTGGATCGCCACGCCCTGGCTGCGGTACACGGCCTGGACCTCATCCACCAGGTGCTCCTGCGCCCGACGGACACCGAGGATCCGCAGGACGTCCTGCGGGTCGGGGGTACCGACGGTGAGCATCTGGCCGACCTCGATGTGCTCGCCGTCCGCGACCAGCAGACGCGACCGCTTCGAGACGGGGTACTCCTGGACCTCGGAGCCGTCGTCCGGCGTGATCAGGATCTTCCGGGTCTTGTCGGTCTCGTCGATCTCCACGCGGCCAGCGGCCTCGGCGATCGGCGAACGACCCTTGGGCGAACGGGCCTCGAAGAGCTCGACCACGCGGGGCAGACCCTGCGTGATGTCGTCGGCCGAGGCCACACCACCGGTGTGGAAGGTACGCATCGTCAGCTGCGTGCCGGGCTCACCGATCGACTGGGCCGCGATGATGCCGACGGCCTCGCCGATGTCGACGAGCTTGCCGGTGGCCAGCGAGCGGCCGTAGCACTTCGCGCAGGTGCCGGTCTTGGCGTCACAGGTCAGCACGGAGCGGACCTTGACCTCCTCGATGCCGGCGGCGACCAGCTCACCGATCTTGACGTCGCCCAGGTCCTCGCCCGCGACGGCGAGGACATCGCCGGTCGTCGGGTGGGTGACCTCGGTGGCCGCCGAACGGGCGTACGCCGCGGTCTCGGCGTTCTCCGCCTTGACCACGCTGCCGTCCTCGAGCCGCTCACCGATCCGCTTGGGCAGACCGCGCTCGGTGCCACAGTCGTCCTCACGGATGATGACGTCCTGCGACACGTCCACCAGACGACGGGTGAGGTAGCCCGAGTCGGCGGTCCGCAGTGCGGTGTCCGCCAGACCCTTGCGGGCACCGTGCGTCGCGATGAAGTACTCGAGGACGGTCAGGCCCTCACGGAAGTTGGACTTGATCGGGCGCGGGATGATCTCGCCCTTCGGGTTGGCCACGAGACCACGCATGGCGGCGACCTGCCGGATCTGGTTCATGTTTCCAGAAGCGCCCGACTCGACCATCATGTAGATCGGGTTGGCCCGGTCGAAGGTCAGCTCCATCGCCTTGCCGACATCGGCCGCAGCCTGGGTCCAGATCTCGATGAGCTCCTGGCGGCGCTCCTCGTCGGTGACCAGACCGCGCTCGAACTGCGTCTGGACCTTCGCGGCCTGGGCCTCGAAGACCGAGAGGATCTGGGCCTTCTCCGGCGGCGTCGTGACGTCGTCGATGGAGACCGTGACACCCGAGAAGGTCGCCCAGCGGAAGCCGGTGTCCTTCAGGGCGTCGAGGGACGCCGCGACCTCGACCTTGGTGTAGCGCTCGGCGAGGTCGTTGACGATCGCGCCGAGGGCCTTCTTGCCCACCTCGTAGTTCACGAAGGGGTAGTCGGCCGGCAGGGTCTCGTTGAACAGCGCGCGACCGAGGGTGGTCTCCAGGGTGATCGCCTGGCCGGCCTCCCAGTCGGCACCGAGCTCGAGCGGCGGCACGATGTCGGTGAAGCGGATCTTGACCACGCTCTGCAGCGAGATCTCGCCCTGGTCGAAGGCCATGATCGCCTCGCCGACGGACGTGAACGCCCGACCCTCGCCGGGCTGGTCGGCCCGGTCGGTGGTGAGGAAGAACAGGCCGATGATCATGTCCTGGGTAGGCATGGTCACGGGGCGACCGTCGGACGGCTTCAAGATGTTGTTGGTCGACAGCATCAGGATCCGCGCCTCGGCCTGGGCCTCGGCGGACAGCGGCAGGTGCACGGCCATCTGGTCACCGTCGAAGTCGGCGTTGAACGCCGAGCAGACGAGCGGGTGGATCTGGATGGCCTTGCCCTCGATCAGCTGGGGCTCGAAGGCCTGGATGCCGAGGCGGTGCAGCGTGGGCGCACGGTTGAGCAGCACGGGGTGCTCGGCGATGACCTCTTCGAGGACGTCCCACACCATCGCGTAGCGGTTCTGACCCGACGTGGCGCGCTCGACCATCCGCTTGGCGGACTTGATGTTCTGCGCGTGCGACAGGTCGACCAGACGCTTCATCACGAACGGCTTGAAGAGCTCGAGCGCCATCTGCTTGGGCAGACCGCACTGGTGCAGCTTCAGCTGCGGACCCGACACGATGACCGAACGGCCCGAGTAGTCCACGCGCTTGCCGAGCAGGTTCTGACGGAAACGACCCTGCTTGCCCTTGAGCATGTCGGACAGCGACTTCAGCGGCCGGTTGCCCGGGCCGGTGACGGGACGACCACGGCGACCGTTGTCGAACAGCGAGTCGACGGCCTCCTGGAGCATCCGCTTCTCGTTGTTGACGATGATCTCGGGCGCGCCCAGGTCGAGCAGCCGCTTGAGGCGGTTGTTCCGGTTGATGACGCGACGGTAGAGGTCGTTCAGGTCGGAGGTCGCGAAGCGGCCACCGTCGAGCTGCACCATCGGGCGCAGGTCCGGCGGGATGACCGGGACCGCGTCCAGCACCATGCCCTGCGGCTTGTTGCCGGTCTTGCGGAACGCGTCGACGACCTTGAGCCGCTTGAGCGCGCGCACCTTGCGCTGGCCCTTGCCGTTGAGGATCGTGTCGCGCAGCGACTCGACCTCGGCCTCGACGTCGAACGACTCCAGGCGCTTCTGGATCGCCGTGGCGCCCATGTAGCCCTCGAAGTACTTGCCGAACCAGTTCTTCATCTCGCGGTAGAGCATCTCGTCGCCCATCAGGTCCTGGACCTTGAGGGACTTGAAGGTGTTCCACACCTCGTCGAGGCGGTCGATCTCGCGCTGGGCGCGGTCGCGGATCTGCTTCATCTCGCGCTCGGCGCCGTCCTTGACCTTGCGGCGCTGGTCGGCCTTGGCACCCTCGGCCTCGAGGGCCGCGAGGTCCTCCTCGAACTTCTTGGCGCGGTCGTCGATGGCACCGTCACGGCGCTTCTCGAGACGCTCGCGCTCCAGGCCGACCTTGCCCTCGAGGGAGGACAGGTCGCGGTGACGGGCGTCCTCGTCGACGGCGGTGATCATGTACGCCGCGAAGTAGATGACCTTCTCGAGGTCCTTCGGGGCGAGGTCGAGCAGGTAGCCGAGGCGGCTGGGGACACCCTTGAAGTACCAGATGTGGGTGACCGGCGCGGCCAGCTCGATGTGGCCCATGCGCTCACGGCGCACCTTGGACCGGGTCACCTCGACGCCGCAGCGCTCGCAGATGATGCCCTTGAAGCGGACTCGCTTGTACTTGCCGCAGTAGCACTCCCAGTCCCGGGTGGGACCGAAGATCTTCTCGCAGAAGAGGCCGTCACGCTCGGGCTTGAGCGTGCGGTAGTTGATGGTCTCCGGCTTCTTGACCTCACCGTGGCTCCACGTGCGGATGTCGTCCGCGGTGGCCAGGCCGATCTTGAGCTGGTCGAAGAAGTTCACATCAAGCACGGTGGCTGTTGTCCTTCGTTAGTACTTGTGGATCAAGGCTGTGGACTGAGGGCCGGCCGGCGCGCACCTGGGGCGCGCGCCGACCGGATGACTCAGACTTCTTCGACGCTGCTGGGCTCGCGACGAGACAGGTCGATGCCGAGCTCTTCGGCGGCCCGGAAGACGTCCTCTTCCGCGTCGCGGAGCTCGATCTGCGAACCGTCCTGGCTGAGCACCTCGACGTTCAGGCAGAGCGACTGCATCTCCTTGACGAGAACCTTGAACGACTCCGGGATGCCCGAGTCGGGGATGTTCTCGCCCTTCACGATCGCCTCGTAGACCTTGACGCGACCAGGCACGTCGTCGGACTTGATCGTGAGCAGCTCCTGCAGGGCGTAGGCGGCGCCGTACGCCTCCATCGCCCAGACCTCCATCTCGCCGAACCGCTGGCCGCCGAACTGGGCCTTACCGCCCAGGGGCTGCTGCGTGATCATCGAGTAGGGGCCGGTGCTGCGCGCGTGGATCTTGTCGTCCACGAGGTGGTGCAGCTTGAGGATGTACATGTAGCCGACGGAGACGGGCTCGGGGAACGGCTCGCCGGAGCGGCCGTCGAAGAGGCTCGCCTTGCCGGTCGCGTCGATCATCCGCACGCCGTCGCGGTTGGGGTTGCGTCGCACCGAGCAGGCCGGTGATCTCGTCCTCACGGGCGCCGTCGAACACGGGCGTCGCAACGCGCGTGTTCGGCTCGGCCTTGTCCGCGTGGATCTTGATCAGGCGCTGCTTCCAGTCGGCGTCGGCCTTGTCCTCGTGCAGGTTGAGGTCCCAGCCCTGGTTGGCGAGCCAACCGAGGTGGAGCTCGAGGATCTGACCGATGTTCATCCGTCGCGGCACACCGAGCGGGTTGAGCACGACGTCGACCGGGGTGCCGTCCTCCATGAACGGCATGTCCTCGATCGGCAGGATCTTCGCGATGACGCCCTTGTTGCCGTGGCGACCGGCGAGCTTGTCGCCGACGGAGATCTTGCGCTTCTGGGCGACGTAGACGCGGACCAGCTGGTTGACGCCCGGGGGCAGCTCGTCGCCGTCCTCGCGGTCGAAGACGCGGACGCCGATGACCGTGCCGGACTCACCGTGCGGCACCTTCATCGAGGTGTCGCGGACCTCGCGCGCCTTCTCACCGAAGATCGCGCGGAGCAGCCGCTCCTCCGGGGTCAGCTCGGTCTCGCCCTTGGGCGTGACCTTGCCGACCAGCACGTCACCGGTCTGCACCTCGGCGCCGATCCGGATGATGCCGCGCTCGTCGAGGTCGGCGAGCATCTCCTCGGAGACGTTCGGGATGTCCCGCGTGATCTCCTCCGGACCGAGCTTGGTGTCGCGGGCGTCGACCTCGTGCTCCTCGATGTGGATCGAGGTGAGGACGTCCTCCTGGACCAGACGCTGGCTCAGGATGATGGCGTCCTCGTAGTTGTGGCCCTGCCACGGCATGAAGGCCACGAGGAGGTTGGTGCCCAGCGCCATCTCGGCGTCGTCGGTGCACGGACCGTCGGCGATCGGCGAACCGACCTCGACCCGGGCGCCCTCACTGACCAGCGGACGCTGGTTGATGCAGGTGCCCTGGTTGGACCGCTTGAACTTCGCCAGCTTGTACGTCGTGTACGTGCCGTCGTCGTTCATCGTCTCGATGAGGTCGGCGGACACGGACTTGACCACACCGGCGTCCGTCGCGACGACCACGTCGCCGGCGTCGACCGCGGCGCGGTACTCGATGCCGGTGCCGACCAGGGGCGAGTCGCTGCGGATGAGCGGCACGGCCTGGCGCTGCATGTTGGCACCCATGAGCGCGCGGTTGGCGTCGTCGTGCTCGAGGAACGGGATCAGGGCGGTCGCGACCGACACCATCTGGCGCGGCGAGACGTCCATGTAGTCGACCTCGTCGGCGAGGATCTCGGAGACCTCACCGTCACGCTGGCGGACCAGGACGCGCTCCTCGGTGAAGCGGCCCTTCTCGTCGATCACCGCGTTGGCCTGCGCGATGACGAACTTGTCCTCGTCGTCGGCGGTCAGGTAGTCGATCTTGTCGGTGACCCGACCCTTCTCGACCTTGCGGTAGGGCGTCTCGACGAACCCGAACGGGTTGATCCGACCGTAGGACGCGAGCGAGCCGATCAGGCCGATGTTCGGGCCTTCCGGGGTCTCGATCGGGCACATGCGGCCGTAGTGCGACGGGTGGACGTCACGGACCTCCATGCCGGCGCGGTCACGGGAGAGACCACCCGGGCCGAGCGCGGAGAGGCGACGCTTGTGCGTCAGACCCGCGATCGGGTTGGTCTGGTCCATGAACTGCGACAGCTGCGAGGTGCCGAAGAACTCCTTCAGCGCCGCCACGACGGGGCGGATGTTGATCAGCGACTGCGGCGTGATCGCCTCGACGTCCTGGGTCGTCATCCGCTCGCGGACCACACGCTCCATGCGGGCCAGGCCCGTGCGGAGCTGGTTCTGGATCAGCTCGCCGACCGTGCGCATCCGGCGGTTGCCGAAGTGGTCGATGTCGTCCGGGGTGATGTCGAGCGTGCCCTGGGGCGACTCGAGCTGCTCCTGGCCGTCGTGCAGCGCCACGATGTAGCGGATGGCGGCGACGACGTCGTCGGTGGTCAGCGTCTGCTGGTCGAACGCCTCGGTGAGACCCAGCTTCTTGTTGACCTTGTAGCGGCCGACCTTCGCGAGGTCGTAGCGCTTCGGGTTGAAGTAGTAGTTGTTCAGCAGCGTCTGCGCGGCCTCACGCGTGGGCGGCTCGCCCGGACGCAGCTTGCGGTAGATGTCGAGCAGCGCGTCGTCCTGGGTCTCGGTGTGGTCCTTCTCCAGGGTGAGCATCATCGACTCGTACTGGCCGAACTCCTCGCGGATCTGCTCGTTGGTCCAGCCGAGGGCCTTGAGCAGCACCGTGACGTTCTGCTTGCGCTTGCGGTCGAGACGGACGCCGACCATGTCGCGCTTGTCGATCTCGAACTCGAGCCACGCACCGCGCGAAGGGATGAGCTTGGCCGTGTAGATGTCCTTGTCGGACGTCTTGTCGGCGCTGCGCTCGAAGTAGACACCGGGCGACCGGACGAGCTGCGAGACGACCACGCGCTCGGTGCCGTTGATGACGAAGGTGCCCTTGGGCGTCATGAGCGGGAAATCGCCCATGAAGACCGTCTGGCCCTTGATCTCACCGGTGTCGTTGTTGGTGAACTCCGCCGAGACGTAGAGCGGAGCGGAGTAGGTGAAGTCCTTCTCCTTGCACTCGTCCACGGTGTACTTCGGGTCGTAGAAGACCGGGTTCTCGAACGAGAGCGACATCGTCTCCGAGAAGTCCTCGATCGGCGAGATCTCCTCGAAGATCTCGGTCAGACCGGACTTCCGCGAGACGTCCTCGCCTGCCTCGATACGACGCTCCACGACGGCCTGCCAGGCGTCGTTGCCGACCAACCAGTCGAAGCTGTCGGTCTGCAGCGAGAGAAGCTGCGGAATCTCGAGAGTTTCAGGGATCTTTGCGAAAGAGATGCGGCGGGGGTTACCAGAGGTAGGGCGCGCGGCCAAGAGGTGTCCTTCGACGACAAGCTGTGAGAGCGGCGTCAAACCCACCACAAAATCAGCCACCGGGCAGGCTGAACAGCATTTGAGGGCAGACGCAAAGGATCAGGCTACCCCACGCGGGCGCACCTCACAAACCCCCGCCTGACGAACCCGGGGCGGTGTTGGCGACGATCATGAACGCCGGACCCCGTCAGGTCAAGGACGCTCGCCGGTCAGGTCTCCATCTCGGCGACCAACCAGTCGCCGTCGACCTTCTCCATCGTCACCGTGACCCAGTTCTTGTAGACCTCGGGGGTGGGGGACTTCTTGTTGGTCCGAGCCTGGTTGACCAGCATGAACACCTGGACCCGGTCGTCCCCGGAGCGGACGACGCTCGAACGCACCAGGTCGGCCTTCACCACGGTTCCGGTCGCCGGGGCGTTCTGGGCGATGATCCCGTCGAAGAGCTTGTCGTACTCCGTGCGGTAGTCGCTGGTGAGGTAGGGCTCGGCCGCCGCCTTCGACTCGTCGAGGTGGGTGGCGTCGTAGGACAGGATCGGGACGACGGCCCGCTCGGCGGCCGCCCGGGCGGCGTCGGTGCCGTCCTCGACCGACCGGTCGGAGGGCATCGTCGCGCCGACGGCGGCCGCGGCACCGGCCACGACCAGCGTGAGCACGCCCAGCCCGATGAGCAGCCAGCCGGGCACCAGCCGGCGACCGGCGGGAGCTGCGGTGGTCGTGACGACCTGCGGATCCGGGGCGGGCGCAGCGCTGGCGGTGGGCGCGAGCTCGGCGTCGTACGCCGCGCGCGCGGCCGGGTCGAGCAGCACCCCGGCAGCCTGGTTGAGCACGGCGAAGCGGCGGTCGGTCGGGTCGAGGTCGGCGATGGCGGTGCGCCACGCGGTCCGGATCTCGGCGTCGGAGGCGGTGGGCGCGACGTCCAGGACGTCGTACCAGCTCGGCGTCGGGGCGCTCACTGGGCGTCCTCGCCGGTGACCGGGGTGTAGTCGTCGATCAGCCACTTCCCGTCGACCTTGACCAGTGCGACCGACCAGCGGAGCACGGCGGGGGCCAGCGGGATGCGCTTGCTCGTGTCGTCCGGGTGCTTGGGATCGGGAGAGCTGCCGTTGAGACCGGCGGCGACGATCGCCGTGGCGGAGTCGGCGTCGATCGAGTCGACACCCACACCGAAGATCTTGGCGGTCCGACCGAGACCGGCCTTGGCGACGGTCTGCTCGGCGATCGGAAGACCGGACTTCTCGAAGTCGGCGGCGAACTTGGGAGTGATGACCGCGGTGACCTGCTTCTCGTACTCCGGCAGGTGACCCTGGTCGTCGAGCTGGTCGGGTCCGTAGGTGTTGAGGCGGAGGACGAACTGCTCGACCTGCGACATCGCGGCCTCGCGATCGGACTGGACACCGTCGGCATCGCCGCGTCGGTCGGCGAGCAGCCAGACGAGCACCCCGCCCGAGACGAGCAGCGCGAGCACGAGCAGGACGAGCAGCACCACTCGGAACCGCCCGTTCGGCGCACCCGACGACGGCGCGTCGGGCGTCGTGGGCGGCGGCGGGACGGATTCGGTCTCGGCGCTGGTGGTCACTGGTGGATCTTGGTCAACGGCTGGAGAAATAGCCACTTCCAGGAGTCCTCTCCGAAGGTCGATGGGGCCAGGCTGCCGGGTTGCGCCTCGCTCGCGGGAACCCGCGGGCCCCAGTGGAGACGCCCGGTGCCGGGGTCGTAGGAGGCGACGGGCGCGCGGTAGGCGGCGCCGGTGCGGGGCAGGTTCTGCGGGCCGCGGGCGTTGCTCATGGTGGGCGGCTCGGTGCAACCGGCCCTGGTGTTCATCGGTCGGTTGCTGCCGTCCTGCGGCGGGCGGGTGTCGGTGCTCTCGTAGCCGTGGTGGCACACCGGCGTCGTGGTCAGGATCAGGCCGAAGTGGGCGTCGTAGAGACCCGTGTCGGGCGACTTGGAGACGACCGAGAAGCCGCCCTCGACGACGTACGGGTAGATCACCAGGATCTGCCGGACGCCGGGCAGGTGGTCGACGATCACCTGGCCGGTGGTCACCAGGTTGTTGATCAGCTCGCCGAGGTCGACCCGGTTGTCCTCGAGGAACGTGCGCAGCTGGTTGGCGGTCGCGGAACCGTCGTCGATCACCTGACGCAGGGCGTCGTCGGACCCCGCGAGCGAGTCGCTGAAGAGGCTGAGCTGGCTGGCGAAGGTGCGGATCGAGCTCTCCGATGCGACCTGGGTCTTCAAGACGGTGTTGCTGTCCTTGATCAGGGCCGTGGTGGTGTCGAAGTTGGCATCGGCCTCGTGGAGGAACGAGTTGCCGGTGTCGATGATCCGCTGCAGGTCCTCGCCGGTGCCGGCGAACGCCGTGCCCAGCTCGCCGACCGTCGTGCTCAGGGCCTGCTTGTCGACGGACTCGACGGTGTTGGAGAGGTCCGCGAGGAACTTCTCGGTGGCGATCGGCGTGCGGGTGTCGGCCATCGCGATCTCGGAGTCCTCGCCGAGGTACGGCGCGGTCTCGACCTGCGGCTCGAGCTCGACGTACTGCTCACCGACCGCGGAGCGGTTGCCGACCACGGCCAGCGAGTCGGCGGGGATGTCGTCGTGGGAGTTGTCGATGTCGAGGTAGACGTCGACGCCGTCGTCGGTGAGCACGAGCTTGCCGACCCTGCCGACCTCGACCCCGCGGTAGTTGACCTCGCCGCCGGCGAAGATGCCGCCGGACGCCTGGAAGTGCGCGACCACCGTGTAGTGGTCGTCGAAGAAGACCCGGTCGAGGCGGGCGTAGCGGGCGCCCACGTAGGTGACGCCGAGCAGGGTGATCGCCACGAAGACGAGCAGCTGGAGTCGGGTGCGGCGCGTGATCATCGAGTCACCATCCCCGGGACGAGGAGCTTGACGAGGGCGGGGTCGAACGCTCGGGTGAGCTGGCGCAACGTCGGTCCCCTCGTCGTGTAGGTCGGCAGCGAACCCGGTCGGTTGAGGCCGGGCAGACCCGGGATCGAGGGCAGCAAGGTCGGCAGGCCACCGCCACCGCCGCCACCCGGCAGACCGGGGAGCTGCCCGAGCGCCTGGCAGAGCGCGGTGTCGCGGTTCTTCGGCTTGAGGCAGGCCTCCTGGAGCTGGGTCAGACCCTGGACGGTGCTGAGCAGCTTGCGGCACGGCTTGCTGGTCAGGTCGCCGCTGCGCAGGCACCTGGTGAGCCGGTCGAGGATCACCGTCGGGTCGAGGTCGCTCGGGAGCACGGTCGGCAGCGCGGTCGGAACTCCGGTGATGCCGCCGGACGCATCGACGTCGAGCTCGATGGAGAGGTTGGTGTAGTCGCCCATGTGGAGGTTGCGCGCGACCTGCGGATCGCGGCCGACGACCTCGTCGACGAAGGGGTAGGTCAGGAAGACGTTGAACGACTTCACCAGCGCGTCGCCGGAGTTGGCGAGCTCGGTGAGCACCGGGTTGAGCTGGCGCAGCGACTCGATCGTCGCGTCCTTCGACGCCTTGATCACGCGTACGCCGACCCCGCTGAGCTGGTCGAGCGACTGCAGCATCTTCACCAGGTCCCCGCGCTGCTTGTCGAGCGAGGTGAGCGCGCTCGGGCAGCTCCTCGAGGGCGGCATCGATCGAGCCCTGCTGGTCGCGGACCGACTTCGCCAACCGGTTGACCGAGTCGATGGCGTCGACGATGTCGGCCTTGTTGTCGTCGAGCTGGGTCATGAAGATCTTGATCTGCTCGAGCGCGGAACGGGTCGCGTCCTCACGGCCACCGAGGGCCTTGTTGACCTCGGTGGCGATCGTCTTGAGCTGGGCGACCCCGCCGCCGTTGAGCAGCAGGCTCAGCGCACCGAGCACCTCCTCGACCTCAGGGTTGCGGCCGGTCTGGTCGAGCGAGATCACGGCACCGTCGGCGAGCTGGCCCGTGGGCGCCACGTCCGGCGGCGGCGAGAGCGCGACGAACTTCTCGCCGAGCAGGCTGGTCTGGCGGATCTCGGCGGTCGCGTTGGCCGGCAGGTCGGTGTCGTGGGGCAGCTGCATCGTCACGACGGCGTGGTCGCCGTCGAGGCTCACGTCGGTGACCTGGCCGACGCTGACGTCGTTGACCTTGACCGACGACTTCGGCACCAGGTCGAGCACGTCGCGGAACTCCGCCTTGACGGTGATCGGGTCGCTGCCGACATCGGTGCCACCGGGCAGGGGCAGCTTGTAGACGTCGAAGTCGCAACCGGTCAGCAGGACCAGTCCGACCAGGACGGCCACCAGGGCACGCAGTGTCGTGAGGTGCGGGGCGTTGAGGCGCTTCATCGGTCGCCCTCCACGAAGCCGGCCAGGGTCGGGTCGAAGGGGTCGGCGAGTTCCGGTGTCGCGGCCGCCCTTGCCGAGGGTCGCGGGGCGCGGCAGCGCCTGCTTGACGAGGTCGCACAGCGCACCCGACTTGTCGGCCTGGCTGAGGAAGCCGCAGAGCAGCGTCGACGGGTCGGACTGCACCTGGTTGACCAGCTCGCCGATGTTGGCGTTGGTGTCGAGCGTGCCGGCCTCGGGGTTGTAGGTGAGCGCCAGGTTGTTGAGCGCCAGCGGGGCGGTGTCGAGGATCTGGTTGAGCTCGCCGCGGCGCTTCACGAGCACCTGGGACACCCGGTTGAGGCCGGAGATGTTGCGACCGAGCGCGTCGCGGTTCTCCTTCACGAACGACGACACCTGGCCGAGCGCGGTCGCGAGGTTGTGCAGCGACGCGGAGAGCTCCTGGCGCTCGCCGGACAGCATCGACGACACGTCGCCGAGCGAGGTGTTGAAGCGGCGTACGGTCGAGTCGTTCCGGGCGAGGGTGCTGATGAACCCCTCGAGCTTGCGGGCGGAGCCGAAGAGCTCCTCCTTGTTGTCGTCGAGGGTCTGGCTGAGCTTGCTGAAGTCCAGGATCGTCTGGTGGAACTTGGCGCCCTGGCCGCCGAAGTTGGCCGCCGTCGACTCCAGCAGGTCGGAGAGCGCACCGTCCTTGTTGGCACCGGTCGGGCCGAGCGCGACGGTCAGGTCGTCGATGCTGCTGTAGATCTGGTCCAGCTCGAGCGGCACCGCGGTGCGGTCCTCATCGAGGGTGACGCCGTCGGCCATGACCGCGCCGCCGTCGTAGACGGGCGTGAGCTGGATGAACCGGTCACCCACGATGGACGGCGCGACGATCGCGGCCTTGGCGTCGGCAGGGATCTTCACGTCGGCGTCGTAGGACATGGTCACGACCACGTCGGTGCCGGACGGCGTCACCGTGTCGACGGTGCCGACCGGCACGCCGAGGACCCGGACGTCGCTGCCCTCGTAGATCGAGATCGTCCGCGGGAAGTGGGCGGTCAGGGTCTTGGTGTCCGGGCCGCGGAACATCGCGAACGCACCCACCACCAGCGCCAGCACGATCACACCGGGGATGACGAACCGCTTCACCGTGCCCATGTCAGCCACCCACCTGCGGAGCCGGCGGCAGGTTCTGGATGTAGGTGTCGAACCACGGGCCGTTGCCGAGGGTGCTGGCGAAGACCCGGTAGAACGGCGCCATCAGCCGCAGGCTGTTGTCGAGGTTGTCCTCGTTCTTGTTGAGGACGGCCACGACGTTCTGGAGGTGGCTCAGAGCTGGCTTCAGGTCGTCCCGGCTCTGCTCGATCAGGCTCGTCAGCTCCTGGGACAGCCGGCTCGTGGAGACCAGCAGGTTGTGGACGGCGTCGCGACGGGCGACCAGCGCGCGGAAGAGCACGTCGGAGTCCTTCATCAGCCCGACGATGTCCTGGTCGCGGTCGTCGAGCACGGTCGAGACGCGGTCGAGGTTCTTGAGCAGCGAGTTGATCTGGTCGTCGCGGGCCGCGATGTTCGAGGACAGGGCCGAGACACCGGTGAGGGCACTGCGGAACTCCTCGGGGGTGTTGCGGGTCAGGTCGGCCAGCGTCGTCAGCGACTTCGCGAGCTGGTCGGTGTCGATCCGCTCCGAGGTCTCGGCCAGGCCGGAGAACGCGTCGACGACGTCGTACGGCGAGGTGGTGTGGTCGACCGGGATCTCGGCGCCCTTCGCGAGCTGTCCGTCGCCGGCCGGCTCGAGCGAGAGGTACATGGCACCGAGCAGCGTCTTCACCTTGATCGCCGCGTGGGTGTCGGTGCCGAACGAGGAGTCGGTGCTGACCTTGAAGGTGACCTTGACGTGGTCACCGTCGAGCGCGACGCTCTCGACCTTGCCGACCCGCACGCCGGCGATCCGGACCTCGTCGTTGGCCTTGAGGCCGCCCGACTCGGAGAACGCGGCGTAGTAGGTGTCGCCACCACCGATCAGCGGCAGGTCCTGCGCGCGGAACGCGGTCAGGATCAGCAGGGCGATGACGGCGAGGCTCACGGCCCCGATGACGACGGGGTTGCGCTCGCGGAAGGGTTTGCTCATCCGAGATCACACCTGTCGGCGACCTTCATGCCGGGCAGCGGGTAGTTCACCGGCACCGA
This sequence comes from uncultured Actinomycetota bacterium, assembly GCA_963696245.1. Classification (GTDB taxonomy): domain Bacteria; phylum Actinomycetota; class Actinomycetes; order Propionibacteriales; family Nocardioidaceae; genus Nocardioides. The sequence goes on along the minus strand of CAVOJM010000001.1, from coordinate 63,438 downwards.
TTGCCCACCCGGCACGCGGATGCGTCCCTGGAAGTGGCAGAGGTAGAAGTTGAACCAGGAGCCGTAGGCCGCGGTGCGACCGACCTTGTTCAGCTTGATCGGGAGCACCTGCAGCGCACGGTCGATCTCGGCCTTGCCGTCGTCGAGGTTGCCGGCGAGCCGGCGCAGCTGGTGGATGTCGCCGACGAAGGGCTCGCGGATGCCGGAGACCAGGTCGGCGGTCTGCACGGACAGCTCGGAGATGTTGTCGAGCGAGCCGAGGATCGCCTCCCGGTCGTCCTTCAGGCCGCCGACGAAGGTGCGGAACGTGGTGATCAGCTGGCTGAGCTGCTCGTCGCGGTCACCGATGTGGTCGAGCACCTCGTTGAGGTTGTCGATCAGCTCGCCGATGATCTGGTCGTGGCTGGCGAGGGTCTGGGTCACCGACGCCGTGTGGGCGAGCAGGCCCTCGAGCGTGCCGCCCTCGCCCTGGAAGACCTGGATGACCTCGTAGGACAGCTTGTTGATGTCGGCCGGGGACAGCGCCTGGAAGAGCGGCTTGAAACCGTTGAACAGCACCGTCAGGTCGAGGGCCGGCGAGGTCTGGCTGACCGGGATCGTGTCGCCTGCCTCGAGCTGGGAGGAGTCACCGATCTCGTTGGTCAGGGAGATGTAGCGCTGCCCGACCAGGTTGCGGTAGCGGATCGCGGCGTGCGTCGCCTTGCTGAGCGTCGTGGCGTCCTCGACGCTGAAGGTGACCAGGGCATGGGTGCGGTCGACGACCTGGATGTCCTTGACACTGCCGACCTTGACGCCCGCGATCCGGACGTCGTCGCCCTTCACGACGCCGGTCGCGTCGACGAACTCGGCCTTGTAGTCGGTCTTGGGCGAGAACGAGATGTTGCCGATCGTGATCACGAGCACCGAGGTCGCCAGCGTGGTGACCACGATGAAGATGACCAGCTTGACCAGGTCGACGGAGGTGCGCTTGTCGAGGAGCTTCATCGCAGCGACACCTCCGCTCCGCGGGCCATCGGGCCCATGAGGAGGAGACCGAGGTCGGGTACGTCGGCGTCGCTGACACCCAACAGCGGACCGAGCACCGACCGGAGCAGCTTGGTCTCGCCCGGGCTCCCGGCCAGGCCGGCGCGGAAGTACTGGTTCGGCGCGACCCGCGAGGTGCCCTTGCCGGTGGGCTCGTCGACCCCGTCGTCGAAGTTCGGCTGGTGGCGGACCGGGTTGTCGGAGGTCCACGGCGGGTTGGGCAGGTGGAGGCAAGCAGGTCCGCGGTCCTCGCCGAAGTGGGGCGCGTCGTTGGGTGTGTAGGCGCGGGGCTGGTTCGGCAGCGTCTCGAGCACGATGTGGAGGGTGAAGCCGCGGAAGGCCTCGGCCTGGAGCTTGCCGGCGTTGACGATGCCGCGGGTCAGGCAGGAGAACTCCGGGGCGTACTTCGCGAAGACGGCCAGCTGCTGCTCGCTCACGTCACCCAGCCGGATCAGGTTGTCGCCGTTCTCGTCGAGGAAGGACTTGGCCGTGTCGGAGAAGGCCGCGACGTCCTGGAACAGCGCGTGCAGCTTCACCTCGCGGTCCTCGAGCGTGCCGGTCGTGGTGACGGTGTTGTCGATGATGTCGGCGATCTGAGGCATCACGTCGGCGTAGTTGTCGGAGACCTTCGCAGTGAGCCTCAGGTCGTCGACCAGCTGCGGGATCTGCGGGTTGATCCGCTTGAGGTAGCTGTCGACGGTCTCGATGTTGTCGCCGAGCTGGTCGCCACGGCCCTCGAGCGCGGTCGACAGGGCGTTGAGGGTCTGGTTGAGCGCGGCGGGCTGGACGGTGCGCAGCAGGGGGTAGAGGTCGGACAGGACCTTCTCGACCTCCACGGAGACCTGCGTCTTCTCGATCGTCGCGCCGGCCTCGATGTGGTCGTCGACGGCGTCGTCGGGCACGACGAGCGCGACGTACTTCTCACCGAAGAGGGTCTTGGGGACGATCGAGCCGGTGACGTTGGCCGGGATGGTGTCGATCTGGCTGGGGTAGATGCCGAGGGTGACCTCGGCTCCGTCAGAGGTCGCGTCGAAGCCGAGGACCTCACCGACGATCACGCCACGGATCTTCACGTCGGCGCGGCTCGGGAGCTGCAGCCCGATCGTCGACGTCTCGAGCTTCACCTCGTCGTAGTCCGTGAACTTCTTGGAGAAGATCGCGTACGTGAGGTAGACCGCCCCGAGGAGCAGGCAGAGGAACACCACCCCGAGGACCTTGTGCCACGCCAACACCCGCACGGACTAACCCGCCAGCCGGACGGTCGTGCTCGTGCCCCAGATCGCCATCGACAAGAACAGGTCGATCACGTTGATGGCGACGATGCTCGTGCGGATGGCGCGGCCGACCGCGACGCCGACGCCTGCGGGACCGCCGGACGCGGTGTAGCCGTGGTAGCAGTGGATCAGGATCACGACGACGGCGAAGACGAGCACCTTGCCGAAGGACCACAGCACGTCGCCGGGCGGCAGGAACTGGTTGAAGTAGTGGTCGTAGGTGCCGGTGCTCTGGCCGAAGAACTTGGTCACGGTGAGCCGGGTCGCGAAGTACGACGAGAGCAGCCCGACGACGTAGAGCGGGATGATCGCGATCAGCCCGCCGATGATCCGGGTGGTCACCAGGAACGGCAGCGACGGGATCGCCATCACCTCGAGCGCGTCGATCTCCTCGGAGATCCGCATCGCACCGAGCTGGGCGGTGAACCCGCACCCGACGGTCGCCGCCAGCGCGATCGCCGCGACCAGCGGGGCGATCTCGCGGGTGTTGAAGTAGGCGGAGACGAACCCGGAGAACGCGGCGGTGCCGAGCTGGTTGAGCGCGGCGTAGCCCTGCAGCCCGACCTCGGTGCCGGTGAAGAAGCACATCGCCGTGATGACGCCGACGGTGCCGCCGATGACGGCGAGCGCTCCGGAACCGAGGGTGACCTCGGCCAGGATCCGGAGGATCTCCTTCTTGTAGCGACGGATCGTGCGCGGGGTCCACGCAAGGGCCCTGATGAAGAACGCGAGCTCTTCACCGAGGCTGTCGAGTGTCCTGAGGGGCCGTCCGTAGACGGCCCTGATGCTCGCCACGTCGCTAACCGGTCTTTGGTGGGACGAGCTGGATGTAGATCGCGCTCATCACGAAGTTGACGACGAACAGCAGCATGAAGGTGATGACGACCGACTCGTTGACGGCATCCCCCACGCCCTTGGGCCCACCGGCGGCGTTCATGCCCTTGTAGCAGGCGACGACCGCGGCGATGAGACCGAAGACCACCGCCTTGGCCATGCCTTGCCAGAGATCCGGTAGCTGGGCGAGTGCGGTGAAGCTCGCTATGTAGGCGCCTGGCGTGCCGTCTTGGAGCACCACGTTGAAGATGTAGCCGCCGGCGACGCCGACGACGCTCACGAGGCCGTTGAGGAAGACCGCGACGAGCATGCAGGCCAGGACGCGTGGGACGACGAGGCGCTGGATCGGGTCGATCCCGAGCACCATCATCGCGTCGAGCTCCTCGCGGATCTTGCGAGCCCCGAGGTCGGCCGCGATCGCGGACCCGCCGGCACCGGCGATGAGCAGCGAGGTGGCGATCGGCCCCGCCTCGCGCACCACCGCGAGCACCGCAGCGGAGCCCGTGAAGGACTGGGCGCCGAACTGCTTGACCAGGCCACCGACCTGGAGAGCGATGACAGCACCGAAGGGGATCGCGACCAGCGCGGTCGGGATGATCGTCACGGACGCGATGAACCATGCCTGCTGGATGAACTCGCGCATCTGGAACGGGCGCCGGAACAACCCGCGACCGACGTCGAGACCGAAGGCGAAGAGCTTGCCTGCGATGCCGACGGGCGCGAGGACACGGCTCGCGGTCAGAGATGACATGTGGTCAGAGTCCGATCAACTGCCGGTGACCATGGACATGTTCGCCTCGAAGGAACCGGGAGGCGGGGTCACGCCGTTGTCACGGCACCACGCACCGGGCTCGCGCTGGCTGCGCCGCGGGATGCCGTTGGAGGGCTCGAGCTGCAGCGGGATCGGCGGCAACGGCGGCATGTCGATGCCCTTCTCCGCCTCGAGCTCGTCGGCGTCCTTCTCCTCGGACATGCCGATCGGGCCGACGGTCTGGGCGTTGAGGAACTGGCGCACGACCGGCTCCTCGGAGCTCAGCAGCATCTCGCGCGGCCCGAACATCGCCAGGTGCTTGTGGTAGAGCAGGCCGATGTTGTCGGGCACGGTGCGAGCCGTGTTGATGTCGTGGGTGACGATCAGGAAGGTCGCGTCGATCTGCGCGTTGAGGTCGATGAAGAGCTGGTTGATGAACGACGTGCGCACCGGGTCGAGGCCGGAGTCGGGCTCGTCGATGAGCAGGATCTCGGGGTCGAGGACCAGGGCCCGGGCCAGACCCGCGCGCTTGCGCATGCCACCCGAGATCTCACCGGGGAGCTTGTCCTCCGCGCCGAGGAGACCGACCAGGTCCATCTTCTCCATCACGACGTCGCGGACCTCGGACTCGGACTTCTTGGTGTGCTCGCGCAGCGGGAACGCGACGTTGTCGTAGAGGGTCATCGAGCCGAACATGGCGCCGTCTTGGAACAGGACGCCGAAGAGCTTGCGGATCTCGTAGAGGTCCTTCTCGGAGCAGCTCGCGATGTCGGTGCCCTCGATGAGGATCGAGCCCTCGTCGGGCTTGAGGAGACCGATCAGGGCCTTGAGGAAGACCGACTTGCCGGTGCCGGACGGGCCGAGCATCACCGAGACCTCGCCCGCGGGGATCGACAACGAGACGCCACCCCAGATCAGCTGCTTGCCGAACGACTTGCTGAGGTTGTCGACCTTGATCTCCACACCCATGAGCGCTCTCGTCCCTCCTCGTCGTTGCGCGCACCCGCTCCCGATCGGGCGCGCCCTGACACCACTCCCCGTCTCCCACTGCCGGTACCAACGCTGGGCGGCCGCGGAAGTTACGCGCGGGTTTCCTTCCCTGTCGTTGCGGCGCTACACCTCCGGAGGGACACGTCTGGACCGATGAGCCGAACTGTGACCCGGACCGAGCCGGGACGGCCGCAAATGACACGAGGGGCGACCACCCTTTCGGGTGGCCGCCCCTCGTGAGGAACTGCGTGGTGTCAGAGCGTCACTTGACGGTGACGGTGGCGCCGGCGCCCTCGAGGGCTTCCTTCGCCTTGTCGGCAGCAGCCTTGTCGACCTTCTCGAGGATCGCCTTCGGGGCGGCCTCCACCAGGTCCTTGGCCTCCTTGAGACCGAGGGAGGTGAGAGCGCGCACCTCCTTGATGACGTTGATCTTCTTGTCGCCGGCCGACTCCAGGACGACGTCGAACTCGTCCTGGTCAGCAGCGTCGTCGCCAGCAGCGGCGCCGCCGCCGGCGGCGGGGGCAGCAGCAACGGCAACGGGGGCCGCAGCGGTGACGCCGAAGGTGTCCTCGAACTGCTTCACGAACTCGCTCAGCTCAATGAGGGTCATCTCCTTGAACGCGTCGAGCAGCTCGTCGGTGGTGAGCTTCGCCATGGTGGCGGTTCCTTCCATTCGGTGGCCCTGGCGCTCACGCGCCGGAGCCGGGTTTCAGGTGGTTGGTTACGTCGGTCCGAGCTGTCGCTCAGGCTTCGGTGGCTTCGCCCTCATCGGAGGTCTCGGCCTCGGCAGCGGGGGTCTCCTCGGTGGGAGCCTCCTCAGCCGCGGGAGCCTCGTCTGCGGGGGCCTCGGTCTCGGCTGCCGGAGCAGCCTCGGCCGGAGCCTCCTCGGCGGCGACCGGCGTACCGGCACCACCTGCGAGGATCGAGGGGTCCTGCTCGGCCTTCGCCTGCAGCGCACCCGCGAGACGGGCGGCCTGGGCAAGAGGAGCGTTGAGCAGGTAGACGGCCTGGCTGAGCGACGCGAGCATCGCGCCGGCCAGCTTGCCCATGAGCACCTCGCGCGACTCGAGGTCGGCCAGCTTGGCGACCTCCTTCGCGTCCAGGATGTTGCCGTCCAGGACGCCGCCCTTGATGATCAGGGCGGGGTTTGCCTTGGCAAAGTCACGCAGACCCTTGGCCGCCTCGACCACGTCGCCGTTGATGAAGGCGATGGCGGTCGGACCGGTCAGCAGGTCGTCGAAGCCACTGATGCCCACCTCATTGGCGGCGATCTTGGCCAGCGTGTTCTTGACCACGGCGTAGTTGGCGTTCGCACCGAGGGAGCGCCGCAGGTCCTGCAGCTGCTTCACGGTGAGACCGCGGTAGTCGGTCAGCACGGCACCGTCGGCGTCGTTGAACGAGTCAACGATCTCCGCGACGGCGGCCTGCCTGTCTTCCCGCGCCATGGGTCTCCTTCCGGTGGTGACCACCGATCGGAGTCCCGGGGAAAGACGAACGCCCCGAGCACAGGCTCAGGGCGTTGGAAACTTGCTCTGACACCTGCGCAGGTCGTCCGCATCTCTACGGGCCTTCGGTCGTCCTGCGTGCGCAGGACGACAACCGGCGGTCTTTGGTTTCGTGGAGAACAGTACGGTGCCGGTCGCCAGGGAGCCAAATCGAGAGCGCCCGAAATGACGACGACCCGCTCGAGAGCGCCCGAAATGACGACGACCCGCCCGAGAGTCTCGAGCGGGTCGTCATGCACGCTTGGTCAGGCGGGGGCGTTCTCGTCCTCGGCCGCGACGTTCTTGGTGCGGTTGGGGTCGACCTGGACACCGGGGCCCATGGTCGTCGAGACGGTGACCTTCTTGATGTAGCGGCCCTTGGAGCTGGCCGGCTTGAGCCGCAGCACCTCCTCGAGCGCCGAGGCGTAGTTCTCCGCGAGCTGCGTCTCGGAGAAGGACGCCTTGCCGATGATGAAGTGCAGGTTGGCGTGGCGGTCGACGCGGAACTCGATCTTGCCGCCCTTGATGTCGGTCACGGCCTTGGCCGGGTCCGGGGTGACGGTGCCGGTCTTCGGGTTCGGCATGAGGCCACGGGGACCGAGCACGCGGCCGAGACGACCGACCTTGCCCATCATGTCCGGCGTCGCGACGACGGCGTCGAAGTCGAGGTAGCCACCGGCCACCTTGTCGACGAGCTCGTCGCCACCGACCTCGTCGGCACCGGCGTCCAGGGCGGCCTGCGCCTTGTCACCGACAGCGAACACGAGGACGCGGGCGGTCTTGCCGGTGCCGTGGGGCAGGTTGACGGTGCCGCGCACCATCTGGTCCGCCTTGCGGGGGTCGACGCCGAGACGCATGACGACGTCCACGGTCTCGTCGAACTTCTTCTTGCTGGAGGTCTTCGCGATCTTGATCGCGGCCAGCGGGGCGTAGAGCTCGTCCTTGTCGAACGTGTCTGCCGCCGCGCGGTAGGTCTTGCTGCGCTGCATGGTGTTCTCGTTTCTACGAAAGATGTGGTCTTCAGTGGGCCAGCGCGGCCCTGCCACGGGGTGTTGGCTGGATCAGTCGGTGGTGACGCCCATGGAGCGGGCGGTGCCCTCGACGATCTTCATCGCGGCGTCGATGTCGTTCGCGTTGAGGTCGGGGAGCTTCGTCGTGGCGATCTCGCGCACCTGGTCCTTGGTCAGCTTGCCGACCTTGACCGAGTGCGGGGTGCCCGAACCGGACTTCAGGCCGGCGGCCTTCTTGATCAGCTCGGCGGCCGGCGGGGTCTTGGTGATGAACGAGAACGAACGGTCCTCGTAGATCGTGATCTCGACGGGGATGACGTTGCCGCGCATGGACTCGGTCTGGGCGTTGTACGCCTTGCAGAACTCCATGATGTTCACGCCGTGCGGACCGAGAGCGGTACCGACCGGCGGTGCCGGCGTCGCGGCACCGGCCTGGAGCTGCACCTTGACCAGTGCGGCGATCTTCTTCTTGGGAGGCATGTGCTTGGTTCTCTTTCTGTCTCGTGGTCATGACGAGGAGTACGTCGTACTCGCTCTGCCACCTAGTGCGTGTTGCTGGGCAACCTGTCCATTGTGCTCCACCGTGCGGCGGAGGATGAAATCCAGGTTGTGCGGATCAGACCTTCTGAATCTGGCTGAAGCTGAGCTCGACCGGGGTCTCGCGGCCGAAGATCTCGACGAGCGCCTTGACCCGCTGGGACTCGGCGTTGATCTCGGTGATCGTGGCGTGGAGCGTCGCGAACGGGCCGTCGACGACCATGACGGAGTCGGAGACGTCGAAGTCGGCCACCTCGACCGGCTTCTTCGCGGCGGCGCTCGACGCGGCGGCCGGGGAGCCGGAGGCGATCGCCTCGGCCTCGGCGCGAGCCACGACGGCCGGGGCGAGCATGCTCTCGACCTCGGACATCGACAGCGGCACCGGCTGGTGGCTGTGACCGACGAAGCCGGTGACGGACGGGGTGTGGCGCACGGCGGACCAGGACTCGTCGGTGAGGTCCATGCGGACCAGCACGTAGCCGGGCAGGACGGTCCGGCGGACCATCTTGCGCTGGCCGTTCTTGATCTCCGCGACCTCCTCGGTGGGGACCACGATCTCGTGGATGTAGTCCTCCATGTTGAGGGAGATGATGCGGTTCTCCAGGTTGGACTTCACCCGGTTCTCCATGCCGGAGTAGGTGTGCACGACGAACCAGTCGCCGGGCTTCGCCCACAGCTCACGGCGGAAGACCTCGAGCGGGTCGTTCTCGTCGAGCTCGTCCTCCTCGCCGGAGGGACCCTCGTCGCCCTCGGCGTCGGACAGGTCGGCGCTGGTCGCGCCGTCGGCTGCCACGTGGTCGTCGAGGCCCAGGGCCTCGTCGCTGACCTCGTCGGTGCCCTCGGCGTCGAGGCGCGGGTCGTCCTCGACCTCGGGGCCGTCGTTGGGCTCGCCGTACTGGTCCTCGAGGGTCGGGTCGACCTCGGTCACCGAGTCGTGCTCCTGCTCAGACACGCACTGCTCCATCACATTCGGGTGCTGCTCTGGTCATCCGGCCGGGGGGCCGGATCAGGGCGGACTAGCCGGCGAAGACCGCGAAGACGAGCTTGCCGAAGCCCAGATCGAGGAGCGAGACCAGCGTCATCATGAAGATCACGAAGACCATCACCACGATGAAGTAGGTGACCAGCTGCTCCTGGGTCGGGTAGACCACCTTGCGGAGCTCGGCCACGACCTGGCGGTAGAACGTGGGGATGCTCGTCCGCTTGTGAGCAGACCCTCCGCGCGATCCCTGGACTGCCTTGCTGTCCGGCACGTCCTTCACCTTTCCTCGTTCGACCTTCGGTTCGACCTGGTACGTCCTTGCAGGGCACGAGGGACTTGAACCCCCAACCTTCGGTTTTGGAGACCGATGCTCTGCCAGTTGAGCTAGTGCCCTTCGCAGACTTCTGCGAGGCGGGATGCACACCGGCACAGAGACGCCGCGAGGGCATGGCTGAGCCTGTGGGAATCCACCAAACGGGAGTCTACGGTGCCACTGCGCGCAGCACCAATCAGGTCTGACACGATGGAGTCGTGAGCCAGCAACTGCCCCCAACAGTCCTCTTGGCCGACCTGTCCCGCGCCGACCTGGAGACCTTCCGGGCGACCCAGCAGACGGCGTACGACGCCCTCGTGGCCTCCGGCCTCAAGCTCGATCTGACCCGCGGCAAGCCGTCGGCCGAGCAGCTCGACCTCGCCGACGGGCTGCTCCAGCTCCCCACGACCACCACGACGCCCGACGGCGTGGACACCCGCAACTACGGCGGTCTGGCCGGCGTCACGGCCCTGCGGGAGATGTTCGCCGAGCTGCTCGGCGTCGAGGTCGGCCAGCTGTCGGCCCAGGGCACCTCGAGCCTGACCCTGATGAAGGACGTGCTGTCCTACCTGTGGCTCAAGGGTGGCGTCGACTCCGAGCGCCCGTGGGGCCAGGAGGAGAAGGTCCGCTTCGTCTGCCCGGTGCCCGGCTACGACCGGCACTTCACGCTGCTGGAGTGGTTCGGCATCGAGATGGTGCCCGTGCCGATGACCGACGAGGGCCCGGACGTCGACGCGGTCGTCGCACTGGTCGCCGACGACCCGTCGTTCAAGGGCATGTGGCTGGTCCCGACCTACGCCAACCCGACCGGCCAGGTCACCACCCAGGAGGTGGCCGAGCGGCTGGCGTCGATGCCGACCGCCGCCCCCGACTTCAAGATCTTCTGGGACAACGCCTACGCGCTGCACCACCTCACGCGCGACGAGACCAAGACCGCCGACATCCTGTCGCTGGCCGCCGTCTCGGGCCACCCGCACCGTCCGGTGATCTTCGCGTCGACCTCCAAGATCACCTACGCCGGAGCCGGCGTCGCGTTCGTCGGCGGCTCCAAGGAGACGGTGACCTGGTTCCACGACAACCTCGGTCTCGGCTCGATCGGTCCCGACAAGGTCAACCACCTGCGCCACCTCGAGTTCTTCGGAACCCCGCAGGGCGTGCGCGACCACATGGCCAAGCACCGCGAGCTGCTCGCACCGAAGTTCGACGAGGTGGAGCGCATCCTCACCGAGCGGCTCGGCGGACTCGGGATCGCGACCTGGACCCACCCGCGCGGTGGCTACTTCGTCAGCCTCGACGTGCTGCCCGGCACCGCGAGTCGGGTCATCGAGCTGGCCAAGGCGGCTGGCGTCGCACTGACGCCCGCCGGGTCGGCGTACCCCTACCGCAACGACCCGGACGACGGGAACATCCGGCTCGCGCCGTCCTTCCCCGTGCTCGGCGAGGTGACCGGCGCGATGGAGGCGGTCGCGACGTGCGTCCAGCTCGCGGCCGCGGAGAAGCTGCTCGCGTGACCCATGCGTGAGCTCCTCGAGCTGCCGAAGGCCCACCTGCACCTCCACTTCACGGGGTCGATGCGGCACGCCACGCTGCTCGAGCTCGCGGAGCGCGACGGCATCGTGCTGCCCGACCAGCTCGTCGAGGACTGGCCGCCACTGCTGTCGGCGGCCGACGAGAAGGGCTGGTTCCGGTTCCAGCGGCTCTACGACGTCGCGCGGTCGGTGCTGCGCACCGAGGACGACGTACGCCGGCTGGTGCGGGAGGCCGCCGAGGACGACGTGCGCGACGGCGGTCGGTGGCTGGAGATCCAGGTCGACCCGAGCGGCTACGGCGCGCGCTTCGGCGGGATCACCGCCTTCACCGACCTCGTCCTCGACGCCGTCCGCGACGCGTCGGAGACGACCGGTCTCGGGATGGCCGTGGTGATCGCCGCCAACCGCACCCGGCACCCGCTCGACGCCCGCACCCTGGCCCGGCTGGCCGGGCAGTACGCCGGTCGCGGGGTGGTCGGCTTCGGGCTGTCCAACGACGAGCGGCGCGGCCGCACCGACGACTTCGCCGGCGCCTTCCAGATCGCCGAGCGGGCCGGACTCACCCTGGTGCCGCACGGCGGCGAGCTCCGCGGCCCCGAGCACATCCAGGTCTGCCTCGACTCGCTGCACGCCGACCGGCTCGGCCACGGCGTCCGCGCGGCGGAGGACCCGGCGCTGCTCGACCGGATCGTCGAGGCCGGGGTCGCGCTCGAGGTGTGCCCCGTCTCCAACGTCGCGCTGGGCGTCTACTCCGACCTCACGTCGGTGCCGCTGCCGACCCTGATGGCCGCCGGCGCCACGGTCGCCCTGGGCGCCGACGACCCGCTGCTCTTCGGGTCGCAGCTGGCCGGGCAGTACGCCACGATGCGCGCGGCACACGACCTGACCGACGCCCAGCTCGCCGAGCTGGCGCGGATGTCGGTGCGCGCTTCGCGGGCGCCCGACTCGACCAAGACCGAGATCCTCGGTGACATCGACCGATGGCTGTCATGATCGCCCCATGAGCTCCGAACGATCCCGCCGCCCCCGGACCCGAGCAGCAGGACCCGTACGGCGCGCCGCCGCCGCAGCCGCCGTACCAGCAGAACCCCTACGGCCAGCCGCAGCAGCAGCCGTACCAGCAGCCGTATCCCCCGCAGGGCTACCCGCAGCAGGGCTATCCGCAGCAGGGCTTCGACCAGCAGATGGGGCAGCAGTTCCAGCCGCCGTACGGTGCGCCGCAGCAGTACCCCTCGCCCTACGGCTACTACCAGCAGCAGGCACCGAAGCATCCGTCGGCGACCACCGCCCTGGTGCTCGGCATCATCGGCCTGGCCGGCATCGCCCTGTGCGGCGGGATCACGCTCGTGCTGTCACCGTTCGCGTGGGGCATCGGCGGACGCGCGGTGAAGGAGATCGACCAGGCACCGCCCGGCACCTACAGCGGACGCGACCTGGCGAACGCCGGCCGGATCACCGGCATCATCGGCACGGTCTTCCTGATCCTCGGCGTGCTGACGGTCGTGGCGATCATCGTGATCGCGATCGCGAGCGACCCGACCTTCACGAGCGACACCAACTCCTAGAGGGAGCAGCCCACCAGCACGGGCTCGTTGACGAGCCGGATGCCATAGGCCAGCTCGACCCCGTCGCGCACCTCGAGGGCGAGCCGGAGCAGGTCGGCGGTCGTGGCGCCGCCCCGGTTGGTCAGCGCGAGGGTGTGCTTGCCGGACAGCGCGACCCGGTCGGTGCCGTAGCCCTTGGCGAAGCCGGCGTGCTCGATCAGCCACGCGGCGCTGGTCTTGACCCGCCCGTCGGGCTGCGACCAGGACGGCGCCCCCTCGGGTGCGGCGTCCAGGACGACCGGGTTGGTGAAGAAGGACCCGGCGCTCCACGTGTCGTGGTCGTCGGGGTCGAGCACCATGCCCTTGCCGCGGCGCAGGTCGAGCACGGCACGGCGTACGTCGACCAGGGGGGCGCGCTGGCCGAGCTCGACGCCCAGGGTGCGCGCCAGCTCGGCGTACTCCACCGGCGCGCCGAGGTCGCCCTGGCGGAGCTGGAAGGTCACCGACAGCACGACGTGGCGCAGCGGGTCGGCCTTGAAGCGCGACGTGCGGTAGCCGAAGCCGCAGTCGGCGTTGGCGAAGGTGCGGACACCGCGCAGCCGCCGGTCCCAGACCCGCACGCTGGCGATGGTCTGGCTGACCTCCTGGCCGTACGCGCCGACGTTCTGGATCGGGGTGGCACCGACCGAGCCGGGGATGCCGGAGAGCGCCTCGACACCCACCCAGCCGCGCTCCACGGCGACGGGCGACGAGGTCGTCCCAGGTCTCGCCTGCGGCGACCGTGACCATCGCGCCGCCGCAGGTCGGGTCGTCGTCCGGCACGTCGCTGCTGATCCCGCTGGTGGCCACCTCGACGACCGTCGCCGGGGAAGCCCTCGTCCGCGACCACCAGGTTGCTGCCGCCGCCGAGCACGAGGAGGGGTTCGCCGGCGGCGTCGGCCTCCGTCACGGCGTCGATCAGCTCGGCCTCGGTCGTGGCGCGCACCCAGCGGGCGGCGGGGCCACCGAGCCGGAGCGTGGTGTGGTCGGCGAGCAGCTCAGTCATCGGCGGGGGCACGCACGACCGCCTTGGGCATGCCGAGCACCTTCTGGCCGTCGCAGGTGACGGTCAGCGCAACGGTGGTGAGGCCGTCGGCGGTGTCCTTGACCTCGCCGGCCACCTCGATCTCGACGCCACCGTCGGCGGGTACGACGACCGGGTTGGTGAACTTGCAGCCGAAGCTGACCACCTCGGCGCCCGGGAACCAGCCCTCGACCGCGCGTGCGGCGAGCGCCATCGTGAGCATGCCGTGGGCGATCACGCCTGGCAGCCCGACGCTGCGCGCGACCGCCTCGTCCTGGTGGATCGGGTTCGGGTCGCCGGCGGCCTCGGCGTACGCCACCAGGTCGGCGCGGGTGATCGTGAAGGTGCGCGACTCGAGAATCATGCCTCGCCCCGGTGGACGAGGGTGGCGCTGGTCGAGCAGACCAGCGCGCCGGACGAGTCGGTGATCTCGCTGGTGGTGCCGATGATGTCGTTGCCGGCGATCTGGCGCAGTGTCGCGACGGTCAGCGTGGCGGTGAGGACGTCGCCCGGCACCACGGGACGCTCGTAGGCGAACTTCTGCTCGCCGTGGATGATCCGGAACAGGTCGATCGACTCGGCGGCGAGGAACGCGTTCATCGCGTCGAAGGCGAGCACGATCGGGAACGTCGCGGGAGCCGGCCCCCCGGCGTACTCCCCTCCCGTGGCGGAGACGAAGGCACGCACCTTGTCGACCGACACCTCGTAGGGCTCGGTCGGCGCGAACGCGCGCCCGATCAGGGTCGAGTCGACTGGCATGGAGCCAAAATAGACGTTGACCCGCCCGAATGATTCGGGCGGGTCAACGAGAAGACTGTGTGGCAGCCGTGCTCAGCGGGTCTCGCGGTGCATCGTGTGCTTGCGGTCACGCGGGCAGAACTTCATCATCTCGAGCCGGTCGGGGTCGTTGCGCCGGTTCTTCTTGGTGATGTAGTTGCGCTCCTTGCACTCAGTGCACGCGAGCGTGATCTTGGGGCGAACGTCGGAGCTCTTGCTTGCCACGGGAAGTCCTTTAGTCGGTACGGGTGTCGCTGGTCGTTGTGAGTAGCGGGGGCGGGACTCGAACCCGCGACACCACGATTATGAGCCGTGTGCTCTAACCACCTGAGCTACCCCGCCACGGGCCACGACTGTGCGATTCCAGGGTATCGGGATCACGCAATTCGGCCCAGAGCCCCTTTACGGAATCGAACCGTAGACCTTCTCCTTACCATGGAGACGCTCTGCCGACTGAGCTAAAGGGGCAACGACGGAGAACTGTACACAGAGGTTCCGGGGAACGAGAAATCGGCCCTACGCCCCCGTTTGCGGGGCCGTTTCGAGGCCCGATCTCAGGCCCCGAGCCGACCCCACGGACGGGCCTCCTCGAGCTCGTACGCGAGCTCGAGCAGGGTGCTCTCCCGGCCTGCTCCGGCGGCGAACTGCATGCCCAGCGGCATACCCTCCGACGTGGTCGCAAGCGGCAGCGAGATGGCCGGATCGCCGGTCGCGTTCTGCCAGGGCGTGAAGACCACCCACTCCAGGATCCGCTCCATGACGGTGTCGAAGTCGTTGGTCGGGTCGAGTCGTCCGACCAGCGGGGTCGCGTGCGCCAGCGTGGGCGACAGGGCGACGTCGTACGTCGCGTGGAACTCCGCCGAGATGCGGGTCGTCCGCTGCAGCCGACGGATCGCGCCCGGCAAGCGGTGCAGCCGGCGGCGGCAGTGCCGGTCGAGGCCGAGGGTGAGGTTGTCGAGCCGGCTGCTGTCCCAGCCCGAGCCTGCCTGCATGCGGCCGGTGCGCACGATCATCATCGCGAGCATCGACCAGTAGAGCAGGAAGTCGTCGGCCGTCGCGTCCGACGCGGGGTGCGCGACCTCCTCGACCTGGTGGCCGAGCTCCTCGAGGAGCTGGGCGGTCTTGAGGGTGAGCTCGACGACCTCGGGGCTCGGGTCTCGGCCGATGCCGCGGGTGTGGACCGCGACGCGGAGGCGCTTGCGCCCCGGCCGGGAGACGTCACCGATCGGCGGCAGCGGGAGCGCCCGGTAGACCTGCTCGGCCTCGCGGAGGAACGCCGCGGTGTCGCGGACCGAGCGGGTCAGCACACCGTCGGAGACGATCCGGATCGGCATCTGCCGGTTGACCTTGTCCTGCGCGAGGCGGTCGCGGGTCGGCTTGAGCCCGACCAGCCCGTTGACCGACGCCGGGATCCGGATGGATCCGCCGCCGTCGTTGCCGTGCGCGAGAGGTACGGCGCCCGCGGCGACCAGCGCCGCCGTACCGGCCGACGACGCACCGGCGGTGTGCTCGGTGTCCCAGGGCGAGCGGACCGGCCCGAGACGGGGGTGCTCGGCGGACGGGCTGAAGCCGAACTCGGAGAGCTGGGTCTTGCCGAGCGGGACCAGCCCGGTCGCGAGGTACATCCGGGCGAAGTCGCCGTCCTGCTCCGGCGGCTTGGCGCGGTAGGCGTCGCAGCCCTGCTGGGTCGGCATCCCGGCGACGTCCACGTTGTCCTTCAGGAAGGTCGGGACGCCGGCGAAGAAGCCGCCGCGAGGGTCGCGCGCATCGGCACGGGCCCGGTCGAAGGCGACGTACGAGACGGCGTTGAGGTCGGGCTGGAGACGCTCGGTGCGGGCGATCGCGGCGTCGACCACCTCGGGGATCGCCACCTCGCCGTCCTGGATGGCCTCGACCAGACCGACCGCGTCCAGGTCGCCGAGCGCGTCGTCTCCGAAGGCGTGTACTCGGGTCACGAGGACACGCTAGACCCGCACCCGTCAGAAGGCCTGCGGGCCGAACCGGTAGACCGCGATCAGGACGCTCAGCACGATCAGGGCGAGGGTGCGGAGGGCGTCCGGGAGGAGCTCGCCGCGACGTACGTGGACCGCGGTCGCGCCGACCATCAACGCCGCGAGGCAGCTGGCGGCGACCGGCGTGAGGATCGGGGCGACCCCGAGCAGCGGGGGCAGCACGAGCCCGACCGCGCCGAGCACCTCGGCCAGGCCGAGCAGCCGGATCGTCTGCTGGCTGAAGTCGTTCGCCCAACCGAGGCCGGCCTCGATCAGCCGCTCGCGCGGGGTCGTCAGCTTGAGCAGTCCGGTGCCGAGGAAGATCGCCGCCAAGAAGCTCGCGCCGATCCAGAGCCAGGTGTTCGCGTCCACGACCGGACCCTAGCCGCGCTCACCCGGATCGGGTGATGGCGGCCCGCGCCCGCCCGAGGAGATTGACCAGTATGGGACTGAGGGATCGACGTGAAGACCGACGAGACGACCGACGAGACGACCGACGGGGCGGGGGCGGGAGCTCGACCTACCAGATGCGGGAGAAGCTCTTCTCGATCGGCGACGACTACTGGATCGAGAACGGCGACGGACAACGCACCTTCAAGGTCAACGGGAAGGCGCTCCGGATCCGCGAGACGCTGGTGATCGAGGACCCGTCAGGGCGCGAGCTGCTGAAGATCCAGGAGCGCAAGCTGCGGATCCGCGACACGATGGACATCGAGGACGCCGACGGCACCACCGTCGCGAGCGTGAAGAAGGCGATGATCTCGCCGCTGCGCGACCGCTACAAGGTCGAGGTGCCCGGCGGCGACGGGCTCGACGTGCAGGGCAACATCGTCGACCACGAGTACGAGATCAGCCGGGGCGGCGACAAGGTCGCCGAGGTCTCGAAGAAGTGGTTCCGCGTCGCCGACACCTACGGCATCGAGGTGAAGGCCGGGACCGACCCGGCCCTGATCCTCGCGATCGCCGTCGTCGTCGACTCGCTGTCGCACGACGTCGGCTGAGCCTGGGTCGCGTCAGCCGGCGGCGGCCAACCTCGCGTCGACGGCCGCCGGGCTGAGGACGTGGTCGAGCGCCAGCGCCGCACAGCCGACGAGCCCGGCGCGGTCGCCGTGGGTCGCGGCCACGAACTGCAGGTCGCGGGTCGCCAGCGGAGCGGCCCGCGCGTAGACGCTCTCGCGCACGCCCGCGACGTGGAAGTCGAAGGCCGCGGCCATGTCGCCGCCGATCACGACGGTGCCGGGGTTGAGCAGGTTGATCGCGATGGCCAGCACCTCACCGAGGTCCCGGCCGCTGTCGCGCAGCAGGCCGCGGGCGACCGCGTCGCCCTGCAGCGCCAGCGCGACCAGGTCGCGCACGTGCCCGACCTCGTGGCCGGCCTCACGGGCCCGGGCCACCAGCGCCCAGCCGCCGGCGAGCGTCTCGAGGCAGCCGGTCGCGCCGCAGCGGCAGGGCATCCCCTCGGCCGCGTCGACCTTGGTGTGCCCGATCTCGCCGGCGGCGCCGAGGTGACCGCTCAGGACTCGACCATCGGCGATGATCCCGAGGCCCAGGCCGGTCGACGCCTTCACCACGAGGACGTCGTCGGTCTCGCCGGTGCCGGCGAGCAGCTCGGCCCGGGCGAGCACGTCGGCGTCGTTCCCGACGAAGAGCGGGGCGTGCGCGACGCTCTCGAGGTACGGCGCCAGCGCGACGCCGTCCCAGCCGGACATCACCGGCGAGCCGATGCTGAGCCCGCGGACCGGGTCGAGGGTGCCCGGCAGGCTCAGACCGATGCCGAGCACCGGCGGCTCGATCCCGTCGAGCAGGGCGCGCAGCCGGTCGGCGACCTGGGGCATCAGCTCGTCGGGACCGACACCGACCTCGTGGTCGCGGGAGTCCGAGGCCAGCTCCTGGCCGTCGAGGTCGAGCACCGCGAGCTGGCTGCGCGAGCGGCCGATCGCCACGGCGAGCACCACCCCGGCGTGCTGGTTGAAGATCAGTGCCCCGGGCGGGCGGCCGCCGGTCGAGGCGAGCTCCTCGCCGAGCAGCAGCAGCCCGGCGGAGGTCAGCGAGCTGACCCGCGTCGTGATCGCGGTCCGGGACAGCCCGGTGAGCGTGCGCAGCTGGGAGCGGGTGCTGGCCCGGCCGGTCCGGACCAGGTCGAGCAGCTCGCCGGCGGTCGCCGGGGCGGCGCTCTCGCGGACTTCAAGTCGAGGGATCGCCACGCGGCCAGCGATCGGGCCGGCGGTCCGGGTGGAGGTCTCGGTCACGTGGCGAGCATAAACCCACCTACTTTGATCCTGAAAAAACCTATCTGTGCTTGCTATCCGTCCTAACTCTTCCTACCGTGGACGCATGGACGTCGCCCCCAACCCCACCGTGATGCCCGATTCGTGCGACTTCACGGTCTTCGGAGGCACCGGCGACCTGGCGCTCCGCAAGCTGCTGCCGTCGCTCTACCACCGCGACCTCGAGGGCCAGCTGCCCGCCGACTACCGGATCCTCGGCGTCTCCCGCTCCGACCTGGACGACGCCGGCTGGCGCGACGAGGTGCGTACGGCGCTCGAGACGTTCATCGACGCCGCCGACCTCTACGACGGCGCGCTCGACCGCTTCCTCGCCCGGCTGCACCACCTGATGCTCGACGCCGAGAACCCCGAGGACTGGGACCGGTTCCACTCGCTGCTCAAGGACCGGCCACACCCCGAGGACGCCGTACGCGTCTTCTACCTCGCCGTCGCCCCCCAGCTCTTCGGCGCGATCTGCCAGCGGCTCGACGAGATCGGCGTCGTCGACGAGCGCGCCCGGGTCGTCATCGAGAAGCCGATCGGCCACGACCTCGCCTCGGCCCGCGAGGTCAACGACGCGGTCGGCCGGGTCTTCGACGAGTCGCAGATCTTCCGGATCGACCACTACCTCGGCAAGGAGAGCGTCCAGAACCTCCTCGTCACCCGCTTCGCCAACGCCTTCCTCGAGCCGCTGTGGAACTCGCACTGGGTCGACCACGTGCAGATCACCGTCGCCGAGACCGTCGGCGTCGGCGGCCGCGGCGGCTACTACGACAACGCCGGCGCGCTGCGCGACATGGTGCAGAACCACCTGCTGCAGCTGCTCTGCCTCGTCGCGATGGAGCCTCCGACGTACGTCGGCCGCGAGACCGTCCGCGACGAGAAGCTCAAGGTCCTCCAGGCGCTCAAGCCGATGACCGCGGACGACGTCGACCGCGACATCGTCCGCGGACGCTACGTCGAGGGCCTGGTCGACGGCGCGCCCGTGCCGTCGTACGCCACCGACCTGGGCCACGGCGGTTCCTTCACGGAGACCTTCGTGGCGCTGAAGGCCGAGGTGCAGAACTGGCGCTGGGCCGGCGTGCCGTTCTACCTGCGCACCGGCAAGCGGATGGACCGACGGGCCTCGGAGATCGTGGTGGTCTTCAAGAAGCCGCCGCACCCGATGTTCCCGGGAGCCGAGGGCGTCACCACGCCCAACCGGCTGCACATCCAGGTCCAGCCCGACGAGGGCATGCGCCTGCACCTCACCGCCAAGGAGCCGGGTCCCGGTGGGATCCGCCTGCGCCCGGTCTCCCTGGACCTCAGCTACGCAACCACCTTCGAGCAGCGTCTCCCGGACGCCTACGAGCGGCTGCTGATGGACGTCATCAAGGGCAACCCGACCCTGTTCATGCGCCGCGACGAGGTCGAGGCCGCGTGGACGTGGGTCGAGCCGATCCTCCAGCGGTGGGCGGCGACGCCCGAGCGCCCGAAGCGCTACCCCGCAGGCACCACCGGTCCGACCGCTGCCGTGACGCTCCTCGAGCGCGACGGCCGATCCTGGCAGGAGCCCGACCAGTGACGCATTCCCTTCATCCCACCCTCCACCCGATCCTGGCCGCCGTCACCGAGCGGATCGTCGAGCGCAGCACCGAGAGCCGCGCCGAGTACCTCCGCCGGATCCGCCTGGCCGGCCAGGCCGGACCCGCTCGCGGCCGCCTCGCCTGCGCCAACCTCGCCCACGGCTTCGCGGCCTCCGAGCCCGCCGACAAGGCCGCGCTGCGCGGCACCGTCAAGCCCAACATCGCCATCGTGTCGAGCTACAACGACATGCTCTCGGCCCACCAGCCCTACCGCGACTACCCCGAGCTGCTGAAGAAGGCCGTGATCCGCGCCGGCGGCATCGCGCAGTTCGCCGGTGGCGTGCCCGCCATGTGCGACGGCATCACCCAGGGTCGCGACGGCATGCAGCTCTCGCTCTACAGCCGCGACGTGATCGCGATGTCGACGGCGATCGCGCTCTCCCACGACATGTTCGACGGCGCGCTGATGCTCGGCGTCTGCGACAAGATCATGCCCGGCCTGCTGATCGGCGCCCTCTCCTTCGGCCACCTGCCGACCGTCTTCGTGCCCGCCGGGCCGATGGCCTCGGGCCTGCCGAACTCCGAGAAGGCGCGCGTCCGCCAGCTGTACGCCGAGGGCAAGGTCGGTCGCGAGGAGCTGCTCGAGGCCGAGGCGGCGTCGTACCACTCGGCCGGCACCTGCACGTTCTACGGCACCGCCAACTCCAACCAGCTGCTGATGGAGGTGCTCGGGCTGCACCTGCCCGGGTCGTCCTTCGTCAACCCCGGCACGCCGCTGCGCGAGGCGCTCACGCGTGCCGCCGGCCGTCGGGTCACCGAGCTCACGCTCGAGGAGGACGGCGCCCCGATCGGCGAGATCGTCGACGAGAAGGCGATCGTCAACGCCTGCGTGGCGCTGCTGGCCAGCGGCGGCTCGACCAACCACACGATGCACCTGGTCGCGATCGCCCGAGCGGCCGGCATCGAGCTGACGTGGGACGACCTGTCCGACCTGTCGGCCGTCGTACCGCTGATCAGCCGGATCTACCCGAACGGCGAGGCGGACGTGAACCACTTCCACGCCGCCGGCGGCATCGCCTTCCTGGTGCACACGCTGCTCGAGTCCGGGCTGCTCCACGAGGACGTGCGGACCGTGGTCGGCGACGGCCTGTGGCGCTACACGCAGGAGCCGGTGCTCCGCGGCGACGACCTGACGTGGGAGGAGGGCCCGAAGGCCTCCCTCGACCTCGAGGTGCTGCGCCCGGCAGACGACCCGTTCTCCGCCGACGGCGGGCTGCGGATGCTGACCGGCCCGCTGGGCCGCGCCGTCATCAAGACCTCGGCCGTGAAGCCCGAGCACCGGGTGGTGTCCGCGCCGGCCATCGTCTTCGACGACCAGCACGACTTCCTCGCCGCCTTCGCCGAGGGCGCGCTCGACGGCCGCGACTTCGTGGCCGTGATCCGCTACCAGGGCCCGGCCGCCAACGGGATGCCCGAGCTGCACAAGCTGACCCCCGCGCTCGGCGTGCTGCAGGACCGCGGCCAGAAGGTCGCGATCGTCACCGACGGCCGGATGTCCGGCGCGTCCGGCAAGGTGCCGGCCGCCATCCACGTGACCCCGGAGGCCGCGCTCGGCGGTCCGCTCTCGCGGATCCAGGACGGCGACCTGGTCACCGTCGACGCCGACGGCGGCCGGCTCGACCTCCACGTCGAGCACGAGTCCTTCGCCCGCCGCCCGATCACCGGGCGCGCACCCCAGGGTCCGGAGTGGGCCGGCACCGGTCGCGAGCTGTTCGCGGCCTTCCGCGCCACCGTCGGATCCGCCGACACCGGCGCCAGCGTCTTCCCGGGCGTCGTCGCACCGGGTCAGGAGGTCCGCGTTGTCCAGCCTGCCTAGGTCGATCCTCGACGTCGTCCCGGTGATGCCGGTCGTCGTCGTCGACACCGTCGAGACCGGCGTCCAGGTCGCCCGCGCGCTGGTCGCCGGCGGCCTGCCCGCGATCGAGCTGACCCTGCGCACGCCGGTGGCGCTCGACGCGATCCGCGCGATCGCCGACGAGGTGCCCGAGATCCTGGTCGGCGCCGGCACGATCGTGACGCCGTCCCAGGCCAAGCAGGCCTGGACGCCGGCGCGCAGTTCCTGGTCTCCCCCGGCACCACCCGGCAGCTGCTGCACGCGATGCAGGACACCGGCCTGCCGTTCCTGCCCGGGACGGCGACGGTCTCCGAGGTGCTCGCCGTGCTCGAGGCCGGCTGCACCGAGATGAAGTTCTTCCCGGCCGAGGCGGCCGGCGGCGCGCCGTACCTGAAGTCGGTCGCCGCGCCCGTGCCCGCGGCCCGCTTCTGCCCGACCGGCGGGATCACCGCTCGCCTCGGCGCCGACGTACCTCGCACTCCCGAACGTCGGCTGCGTCGGCGGCTCCTGGCTCACCCCCGCCGACGCGCTCGCGACCGGCGACTGGGACCGCGTCGCCGCGCTCGCCGCCGAGGCCGCCGCGCTCCGCTAGGCCCTAGTAGCCGGAGCCCTGCTTGACCTGTTCGCGCTCGATCGCGTGGGCCGCCCCCTTGCTTGTCGAGCGTCGCGCAGGCGTCCTCGATGTCCTGGGTCAGGCGGTCGATCTGCGCCCGGCTCATCGTCTCCTTGACGAGGGCCCGCAGGATCTTCACGTCCTGGGCGTCGGGAGGAAGTGTGTACGCCGGCACCATCCAGCCGCGCTCGGCGGAGAGCTGCCAGGCGACGTCGGACTCGTCGTACGACGCGTGGTCGCCCTTGAGCCGGAAGGCCACCAGCGGCAGCTGCTCCTCGTCGTCCCCGATCACCTCGAAGCGCCCGCTCGCGTGCAGGTTGTCGGCGAGCGCCTTGGCGTTCTCCTGCATCTGGCGCATCACGTAGGTGTAGCCCTCGCGGCCGAGCCGCACGAACATGTAGTACTGCGCGAGCACCATCGAGGCACCGGTCGAGAAGTTCAGCGTGAAGGTCGCGTCGGTCTTGCCGAGGTAGTTCTCGTAGAAGACCAGGTCCTCGGCGAGGTCGCTCTTCTCCCTGAAGATCAGCCAGCCGATGCCCGGGTAGACCAGCCCGTACTTGTGGCCGGAGACGTTGATCGAGCGGACCTGCTCGAGCCGGAAGTCCCACGCGGAGTCCGGGTAGAGGAAGGGCCACACGAAGCCGCCGCTGGCGCCGTCGACGTGGATCGGGATGTCGAGGCCCCCCTCGTTCTTCATGCCGACCAGGAGGTCGTTCATCCCCCGGATGTCGTCCATGTGGCCGGTGAAGGTGGTGCCGAGCACCCCGACGACGCCGATGGTGTTCTCGTCCAGGTGGGGCCGCACGTCGTCCGGGCCGATCGTGTACTTGCCCTCGGCCAGCGGCACGATCCGCGGCTCGACGTCGAAGTAGCGGCAGAACTTCTCCCACACGACGTGCACGTCGCCACCGAAGACCAGGTTCGGCTTCACGGTGGACAGGCCGGCCGCCTCCCGGCGCTCCTTCCACTTCCACTTCAGGGAGAGGGCGCCGAGCATGATCGCCTCGGACGAGCCCTGGGTGCGACAGCCGGTCGTCTCGCCGGGTGCGTTGAAGAGGTCGGCGAGCATCCGTACGCAGCGCTGCTCGATCTCGGCGGAGATGGGGTACTCCGCGTGGTCGATGAAGTTGCGGTGCAGGTTCTCCGCGATGATCCGCTGCGCCTCCGGCTCCATCCAGGTGGTGACGAAGGTCGCGAGGTTGCGCTGCGGGTCGCCCTCCATCGCGAGGTCCTCACCGAGCAGGCGCATGGCCTCGACGGGCACCATGCCGCTCGGCGGGGAAATGCGTGTCGACGGGGCGGACTCGGTGAGGAACCGGTTGCCGAAGAGCGCGGTCTCTCGGTCGTCAGAGGCGCTAGTGGTCATCTTCGGAGTCAAGCCCTCCGCGGACCGCGGCGTCCTCACCCCATATGGGGGGTTTGCGGTTGAGGCCGCTCGAACAGCTGCAGCACCCCGCCCACGGCGAAGCACACCGCACCGGCGAACGTCCCCCAGTTGACCAGGCCGACGTCGACGGCCGTGGAGGTGGCCGGTCGGGTGAAGGCGGCGAGCCCGGCCAGGAAGAAGAGGATCGACCCCACCTGGTTGATCCCGACGATCCACCAACCCAGGTCGTTGACGACCCGCCAGATCCGCCCGTGGCCGATCTCCACGAGGGCGAGGTGTCCCGAGACCAGGAAGCAGACGCAGCCGACGATGTCGGGGACCCAGATCCACCCGTTCGTCTGGCGCGGAGTGAGGTCCTCCGCGAACGCCGACACCAGGCTGACCGCGAAGAACAGGGTCCCGGCGAAGAGCACCGCCGCACTGAGCCACCCGATGTTGCGTGGCTCGATGCCGAACCAGCGCCAGCGGGCCGAGGACAGCGCCCCGTGCTCGTCGATGTCGACCGGGGTGTTGGTCGCCTGCAGGACGGACACGTAGCCGCCGAGGCTGAAGAAGACCCCGCCGACCAGGTAGACCATGTCGACGTCCCACAGGGTGCCGAGGTCCAGCTGGGCCATCAGCGCACCGACGGCGAAGAGGGTGCCGCCGATCGTGAACGCGGTCGCGGCCACGAGGTTGGCGCGGCCGAGCCGACGGGCTGTGTCGACTGTCGCCTCGACGTAGCCGGCCGGCTGACCGGCTGCGTCGAGCAGCTCGACCCGGCCGCGGCGTCGGGCCAGCCGGGACGCCCAGCGCGCGGCGCCACCGTCCGGAGTCCGCCACGTCACGCGCGTCGTGAACCAGGCGGTCCGCTCGACGCGGTGCAGGACCCAGCGGGCGGGGTGCGACCGCAACCCCTGATCCGTCATGGGCTGACTCTAGGGTCAGCCGTCCCCGCGGCGGTGGCAGCCGACGAGATGGGGGTCGAAGACGCCGATCGCCTCCATCAGGGCATACATCGTCGTCGGCCCGACGAACGCGAACCCGCGCTTCTTCAGGCCCTTCGACAGCGCTATCGACTCGGGTGACGTGGTCGCCATCTCGGTCGTGTCCGCCCAGGCCGGCGGGTCGTCGGGGGCGAACGACAGGACGTAGGCCTCCAGGCCCTCCTGCTCGCGGATCGCGACGGTCGCGCGCGCGTTGGTGATGGCCGCCTCGATCTTCATCCGGTTGCGAACGATCCGCGCCTCGTGCATCAGGCGGTCGGCGTCGGCGGGCGTGAAGGCCGCGATCGCCTCGGCGTCGAAGTCATGGAAGACCTCGCGGAACGCCGGGCGCTTGTTGAGGATCGTCGACCACGACAGCCCGGACTGGAACGCCTCCAGCGTCAGCCGCTCGAGGTAGGCCGCCTCGCCGTGGACGCGGTTGCCCCACTCCGTGTCGTGGTAGTCGCGCATCACGCCCGGGCCGCCCGCCCACGGGCACCGCTGGACGTCGTCCTCACCCGTCAGTGGTCCCATCAGCGTCGTTCCCTCAAGCGGGCGTTGGGCAGTGGCGGGGCCGGGATGGGTGGGCGCTCGTCACCGACGGGGACGCCGTACCAGCCGTCGACCAGGGTGCCGTCGACGATCTGGTCCTGCCACGCGGAGCGCCACTCGACGACCTCCTCGTGGGTGCGCGCCACGAGGTTCCACCACATGACGATCGCCTCGCCGAACGGCGGGCCGCCGAGGAGCAGCAGCCGGACCGGTTCGTCGTACGCCGTCAGCGTGATCGTCGACGAGCCCGGCGGGACGTAGGCGAGGTCGGACGGCTTGGTCTCGACGGCTCGACCACCGAAGAGGTCCGCACCGACAGCACACCTGCGTCGACGAGGACGCCGTGCTCGAAGGACGCGTCGACGTCGAGGGTCAGCGTCGTCCCGGCGTCGAGCAGCAGCTCGGCACCCAGGAGCGGGGTGTACGTCGGCACCGGCGAGGTGTCGCCCAGCAACGAACCCAGGAAGACCCGCGCCTCGAAGCCCGCGCCGGTCACCGGCTCCGGTGCGTGGTGGGCGAATCCGGGGTCGGTCCGGCGATCGGAGTCCGGCAGCGCCACCCACAGCTGGGCGCCGTGCAGCGTGGTCGTCGACGGCGGTGAGACCTCGGAGTGGCTGATGCCGCGACCCGCCGTCATCAGGTTGACCTCGCCCGGTCGCACCATCGCGTGGTGGCCGGCACTGTCGCGGTGCTCGACCTCGCCGGTGAAGAGCCAGCTCACGGTCTGGAGCCCCGTGTGGGGGTGCGGAGGGACGACCATCCCGCCGGTGTCGGCGACCTCGTCGGGCCCGTAGTGGTCGACGAAGCACCAGGCGCCGATCAGCGAGCGCTCCCGCTGCGGCAACGTACGGCGGACCCGCATCGCGCGTGGCCCGCCGAGCGGGACGTCGCGGGGCGTCATGATCTCGACGCCGGTCGCCGGGGTGGCGACGCAGTCGACCTCGACCGGCTTGTCCTCGAGGTTGCTCATGAGAGGTGCTCGGGCTCGACGTGCCGCTTGTTGTCGCCCGCAGACACCGATCCAGTGTCGCTGGCCTCGCTGAGACCCTGCTCGCCGCCCGGCGGCTCGAGCCGCACGATGACGGACTTCGACGTCGGGCAGTTGCTGCCGATCGCCGTGGATCCCAGTGGGATCAGGGGATTCGTCTCCGGGTAGTACGCCGCCGCACAGCCGCGTGGCTGGTCGTAGGGCACCACCCGGAACTGCGGCGCGCGCCGCTCCGAACCGTCGGACCACTCGCTGACCAGGTCGACCATCGAGCCGTCCTCGAGCCCCATCGCCACGATGTCGTCGGGGTGGACGAAGACCACGCGTCGCCCGCCCTTGATGCCGCGGTAGCGGTCGTCGAGGCCGTAGATCGTGGTGTTGAACTGGTCGTGCGAGCGCAGCGTCTGCAGCAGCAGCCGCCCCTCGGGGACGTGCAGCACGTCGGTCGGGCTGGTCGTGAACATCGCCTTGCCCGCGGGGGTCGTGAACGTCCGGGAGTCACGCGGCGGGTGCGGCAGCACGAAGCCGCCCGGGCGGCTGACCTTCTCGTCGTACGCCGCACAGCCCGGCACCACGCGCGCGATGCGGTGCCGGATCTCGGTGTAGTCGGAGCGGAACTCCTCCCACGGGATGCCGTGCCGGTCGCCGAGCGTCGCGATCGCGAGCGAGCAGACGATGTCGACCTCGGACCTCAGGTGGGGCGAGGCCGCCTTGAGCGGTCCGTGCGATGCGTGGACGGCGGACATCGAGTCCTCGACCGTGACCCGCTGCAGTCGGCCGCCGGTGAGATCGCGCTCGCTGCGCACCAACGGCGGGAGGATCAGCGCCTCGCGCCCGGTGACGACGTGGGAGCGGTTGAGCTTGGTCGAGACCTGGACCGTCAGGTCGGCGTTGCGCATCGCCTGCTCGGTGACCTCGGTGTCGGGGGCGGCCGAGACGAAGTTGCCGCCCATCCCGACGAAGATCTTGGCCTTGCCGTCGCGCAGCGCCTCGATCGCCTTCACCGTGTCGTAGCCGTGCGCGCGAGGCGGGTCGAAGCCGAACTCCTGCTGCAGCGAGTCGAGGAAGTGATCGGGCACTTGCTCCCAGATCCCCATCGTCCGGTCGCCCTGGACGTTGGAGTGACCACGCACCGGGCAGAGGCCGGCGCCGGGCTTGCCGATGTTGCCCTGCAGCAGGACGACGTTGACGATCTCCTTGATCGTCGCGACGGCGTTGCGGTGCTGGGTGATCCCCATCGCCCAGCAGACGACGGTCGCGTCGGACTCCTGGAACATCCGGGCCGCAGCCACGATCTCGGCGCGGTCGAGCCCGGTCGCGCGCCGTACGGCGTCCCAGTCGAGCTCGCGTGCCTGCGCCGCCCACTCCTCGAAGCCCTGGGTGTGCGTCGCGATGAAGTCGTGGTCGAGGGCGTCCCACTCGAGGAGCAGCGACCCGATCGCCTGGAACAGCGCCAGGTCGCCGTTGATGCGAACCGGCAGGTGCAGGTCGGCGACGCCGGTGCCGTGACCGACGACACCGCGCACGGTCTGGGGGTTCTTGAAACGGACCAGCCCGGCCTCGCGCAGCGGGTTGACCGAGATGATCTTCGCGCCGTTCCCCTTCGCGATCTCGAGGGCGTTGAGCATCCGCGGGTGGTTGGTGCCGGGGTTCTGGCCCGCGATCACGATCAGCTTCGCGTCGTGGATGTCCTCGAGGCTCACCGAGCCCTTGCCGATGCCGATCGACTCGGAGAGGCCGACCCCGCTCGACTCGTGGCACATGTTCGAGCAGTCCGGGCAGGTTGTTCGTCCCGTAGGCGCGAGCGAAGAGCTGGTAGGCGAACGCCGCCTCGTTGGAGACCTTGCCGGAGGTGTAGAAGACGGCCTCATCGGGCGACGCGAGCCCGTTGAGCAGCCCGCCCATCAGCTCGAAAGCCTGGTCCCAGCCGATCGGCTGGTAGTGGGTCGAGCCGGCCCGCAGCACCATCGGCTCGGTGATCCGGCCCTGCTGGCCCAGCCAGTAGTCGGTCTTGTCGCGCAGCTCGTCGATGGAGTGCTCGGCGAAGAAGGCGCGCTCGACCCGGCGCAGGGTCGCCTCCTCGGTGACCGCCTTCGCACCGTTCTCGCAGAACTCCGCGGTGTGCCGGTGAGACGGGTCGGGGTCCGGCCAGGCGCAGCCCGGACAGTCGAAGCCCTCGGCCTGGTTGAGCCTGAGCAGGGTCTGCGCCGTACGCCGGACGCCCATCTGCTCGATGGCGCGCTTCATCGACACCGCGACCGCCGTCGGCCCAGCGGCCGCGTGCTTGGGTCGGTCCACCTCGAGGTCGTTCTCGTCGATGTCTCTGGTCGGTGGCTTGCGGCTCATGGCCCCATCCTGCCCCGCCAACCCCAGGATGCACCCTGTGTGAATAGCCCGTTTCGCCCCTGTCCAGCACCGGCCACGTGCCACTAGGTTGCGAACTGCCTTCCAGCGGACCTAGCCCAGGAGCACCGGATGTCGACGAACGAGCCTCCCTTCACCCCGCCTCCTCCGAGTGAGCCCCCGACGGGTGGCTACGGCCAGGCGCCGCCGCCCCCGCCCCCTGCTCCGCCGGGTGGCAGCGGCGGCTACAGCGCCAGCACCGCCTGGTCCTACGGCTGGAGCAAGTTCACCGCGAACCTGGGCCAGATCCTGCTGGCGATCATCGTGCTGGTCGTGGCGCTGCTCGTGATCCAGGCGATCGGCTACGGCATCGGCCGCGCGGTCGCATGCGACCCGGACGTCCACTTCAACAGCCAGGGCCAGCTCGTCGGGAACGACTGCTCGGGAATCTTCACGCTGCAGAACGCCGTGCAGTGGCTCTTCAGCCTGGCCAGCTGGATCATCTCGATGATCATCGGCGCCGGCATCGTCCGCGGCGCGCTCGACATCACCGAGGGCAAGGAGCTGGACCCGAAGACGCTGTTGACTCCCAACAAGCTGGGTCCGGTCATCGTGGCGTCCCTCCTGGTCGGGATCGCGACGTTCGTCGGATTCATCCTGCTGGTCATCCCGGGCCTGCTGGTCGCGTTCTTCACGTCGTACACGCTCTACTTCCTGATGGACCGTGAGGAGATGGGCGCGATCGACGCGATCACGGCGAGCTTCGAGTTCACCAAGGCCAACGCCGCCAACGTGATCGTCTGGTTCCTGCTGTCGGTGGTCACCTACATCGTCGGCCTCTGCCTCTGCGGTGTCGGCCTGATCGCGGCGATCCCGGTGATCCTGATCGGCACGGCCTACACCTACAAGACGCTCAACAACGAGCCGGTCACTCCCTGATCTGACATCGCCCCGCCCGCAACTGCGGGCGGGGGGACGTCGTCTGCGTCGGTACCGTCGGGCCATGTCATCGACGCGCATCACGAACGAGACCTACGAGACCGAGCTGTTCCGGCTCCAATCCGAGTTCGTGCAGCTGCAAGAGTGGGCTAGGGCGACCGGCGCCCGCGTGGTCGTGGTGTTCGAGGGACGGGACGCCGCCGGCAAGGGCGGCACCATCAAGCGGATCACGCAGTACCTCAACCCTCGGATCGCCCGGATCGTCGCGCTGCCGTCGCCGAGCGCGCGCGAGCGGACCCAGTGGTACTTCCAGAGGTACGTCGAGCACCTGCCGTCCGCCGGCGAGATCGTGTTGTTCGACCGGTCCTGGTACAACCGGGCCGGGGTCGAGAAGGTGATGGGCTTCTGCACCTCCGAGGAGCACGCACGCTTCCTCCAGCAGGTACCGCTGTTCGAGCAGATGCTGATCGACGACGGCATCCTGCTGCGGAAGTACTGGTTCTCGGTGAGCGACAAGGAGCAGTCGAAGCGCTTCAAGTCACGCCGCAAGGACCCGATGCGGAAGTGGAAGCTGTCGCCGATGGACCTCGAGTCGATCACCCGCTGGGAGGACTACTCCCGGGCGAAGGACGAGATGATGGCGCACACCGACCTTCCCGACTCCCCCTGGCACGTCGTGGAGAGTGACATCAAGAAGCACGCCCGCCTCGACATGATGGCCCACCTGCTCTCCACCATCCCGTATGCACACGTGCCGGCACCCGACATTCCCATGCCCGACCGCCCTGAGCCCCAGGGCTACGTCCGGCCGCCACGCGAGACCGTCACCTACGTCCCGGATCACGTGTCGTCATTGGCCCAGGTCCAGGCGTAGGCCTGGTCCTCGACGGCCAGCCCGCCCTCACCGAGGTCGAGCGGGGCGAAGGTGTCGACCATGACGGCTGACTCGTCGAAGTAGTCCGCGCCCAGCGACGCCTCGATCGCCGACGGCTGCGGCCCGTGGGCGTAGCCGCCCGGGTGGAGCGAGATCGAGCCGAGGTCGATGCCCGAGCCCTTGCGCGCCTCGTAGTCGCCGCCGACGTAGAACATCACCTCGTCGCTGTCGACGTTGGAGTGGTAGTAGGGCACCGGGATCGCCAGCGGGTGGTAGTCGACCTTGCGCGGCAGGAAGTTGCAGACCACGAAGTTGTGACCCTCGAAGACCTGGTGCACCGGCGGCGGCTGGTGGACCTTGCCGGTGATCGGCATGTAGTCGTCGATGTTGAACGTGTAGGGGTAGAGGCAGCCGTCCCAGCCGACCACGTCGAAGGGATGGGTCGCGTAGGTCATCACGGTGCCGACGATCCCCGCTGCCGTGCGGTGCTTGACGAGCACCTCGACGTCCTCGCCCCCGGCATGGGTCTCGACGAGCTCGCCCAACGAGTGGGGGCCGTAGAGGTCGCGCTCGCAGTACGGCGCGTGCTCGAGCAGCTGGCCGTAGCGCGACAGGTAGCGCTTCGGCGGCGCGATGTGGCTGTTGGCCTCGATCGCGTAGAGCCGGCTCGGCTCGGCCGGGACCCAACGATGCGTCGTCGCCCGCGGGATCAGCACGTAGTCGCCGGCGCGGTAGTCGATCACCCCGAAGACCGACTCGACCACGCCGGTGCCGGACTCGACGTAGACGCACTCGTCGCCGATCGCGTTGCGGTAGTAGGGCGAGGGGTCGGTCGACGTCACGACGTACGAGATCCGGACGTCGTTGTTGCCGAGCACCAGCCGCCGGTCGTTGACGGGGTCGGTGCCGGTGTCGAGGTCGTGCAGCGTGAGGTGCCGGGGCTTGAGCGGGTGGTTGGGCGTGCGGGTCTGGTCGGGCAGCTCCCAGACCTCGGAGGCGACGATCGCGGACGGCACGCCGCGGTGGTAGAGCAGCGAGGAGTCGGAGGAGAACCCCTCCTCGCCCATCAGCTCCTCGTAGTAGAGCCTGCCGTCGGGGTCGCGGTGCTGGGTGTGCCGCTTGGGCGGCACCGCGCCGATGCATCGGTAGTGAGCCATCACGCCTCCGTCCGATAGTCGAACGTCGTTATCCGTTATTCGTCTGCATCCACGCTATCGCAGCCGTCAACCGCGCTTGACTGAACGTTCAGTTCAGATAACCTGCGGACATGACCGATCTGCTGACCCCCCACCTGGCTGGAGCGACCACCGCGACCCTCGAGGACTGGGGCCCGCTCGAGGAGGCGACCGGTCGCGAGATGGCGACGTCCGGCGTCGAGCTCTGGGTCGACGGGGACTCGTCGGCCGGCATCTGGGAGTGCGCTCCCGGCCCGTCGCACTGGACGCTGGAGACCCACGAGGTGATCCACCTGGTCACCGGCCGGATGACCGTGACGCCCGACGGTGGCGAGCCGACCGAGATCGGCGCCGGCGACGTCGCCGTCTTCCCGCGCGGCTGGACCGGCACCTGGGACATCCACGAGACCGTGCGCAAGGTCTACGCGATCTTCTGAGCGCTCGTGGGTCGGGCCTAGGGTGGGCAGATGCCCAGCCCCCTGACCGACGCGTGGCGCGGCCTGGTCGACGACGCGGCGATCTTCCCGCCCGGCGACGCCCCGCTCGACGCCGCGGCCGCCGACCACCAGGCCCGCCGCTCGCAGCCGCACGCCGACCTGGTCGGCACCTTCGTGGTCCGCGACACCGACATCCCGGCACTCAAGGCGACGCCCCTCGCGCTGTCCGTGGTGGTGACCGGCGGCGCCGGCCAGATCGCCGGTCCTGCCGCACTGGCTCGCAAGCTGCACGTCGCGCTCGAAGGGCTCGAGATCGCCCTGCGCGACCCGGACGACCTGGTCGGCAACGCCCGTCGCGTGGTTGCCGCCGTCGACGCCGCCATCGCCGAGGGTCAGCTCGACGACCACGTGCCGGTCTACGTCGAGCTCCCCGCACGTCGGGTCGACGGCCAGCTGGCTCGCGGCCGCCGACGTGGTCGCCGAGGCCGAGCTGCGGCTGAAGTTCCGCACCGGCGGCCTCGAGGCCTCCGCCTTCCCCGCGGCGCACGCGCTGGCGCGGTGGATCGACGCGGCGCTCGATCGCGAGACGCCGTTCAAGTGCACGGCCGGGCTGCACCACGCCGTACGCCACACCGGCGACGACGGCTTCGAGCACCACGGCTTCCTCAACGTCCTGGTCGCCACCCGGCAGGCCTTCGACGGCGCCCCGCTCGACGAGGTCGTCGAGATCCTCGAGCGGCGCGACGGCCCCGTGCTCGCGGGCGAGGCAGCCGACGCTCGACCTGGCCGGCGCGCGCCGCTGGTTCACGTCGTTCGGCTCCTGCGACGTCGAGCAGCCGCTCGCCGACCTCCTCGACCTGGGGCTGGTGGCGTCATGACGACCTGGGTCGCACGGTGCCGCGGGCTCGCTCTTCGACATCGACAACCTGCCGTACGGCGTCTTCTCCCACGGCGGCGAGGACCCGCGCGTCGGGGTGCGGCATCGGCGACCAGGTGCTCGACCTGTCCCCGGTCGCGGCGGCCGAGATGCTCGACGCGCACCACGTCTTCCAGGAGTCGTCGCTCAACGCACTGATGGCCGAAGGCCGTCAGGTCCGCGAGTCCGTACGCCGCTGGGTCACCGGCCTGCTGACGGACGAGACCGAGCGCGACCTGGTCGAGCCTCACCTGGTCCCGGTCGACGAGGTGACGCTCCACCTGCCGGTCGAGGTCGCCGACTACGTCGACTTCTACGCCTCGCTCGACCACGCCTCCAACGTCGGCCGGATCTTCCGGCCCGACCAGGAGCCGCTGCTGCCCAACTGGCGGCACCTCCCGGTCGGCTACCACGGCCGCGCCGGCACCGTCGTGCCCTCGGGCACGCCGGTCATCCGGCCGATCGGCCAGCAGCGCGACGCGGCGTTCGGTCCCAGCTGCGCGCCTCGACATCGAGGCCGAGCTCGGCTTCGTCGTCGGCACGCCGTCCGAGCGCAGGGGAGCCGGGTCCCGTACGACGCGTTCGCCGACCACGTCTTCGGCGTGGTCGGCCTCAACGACTGGTCCGCGCGCGACATCCAGGCCTGGGAGTACGTCCCGCTCGGCCCGTTCCTCGGCAAGTCGTTCGCGACCTCGATCTCCCAGTGGGTGACGCCGCTCGAGGCCCTCGACGCGGCCTGGGTCGACCTGCCCGGCCAGGACCCGGAACCCCTGCCCTACCTGGGTCCTGGCGACACGTTGGGCCTCGACATCGACGTCGAGGTGGTGCTCAACGGCGAGGTCGTCAGCCGCCCGGCGTACCGCACGATGTACTGGTCCCCCGCCCAGATGCTCGCCCACCTGACCGTCAACGGCGCCTCGCTGCGCACCGGCGACCTCTTCGGATCGGGCACCATCAGCGGCCCCGAGCCCGGGCAGCGCGGCTCCTTCCTCGAGATCGGCTGGGGCGAGCAGTCGGCCTTCCTCGACGACGGCGACGAGGTGGTGCTCCGCTACACCGCGCCCGGCACCGGTGGCGGGCGGATCGCGCTCGGCGAGGTTGCCGGCGTCGTGGAGCCCGCGCGGGTCTAGCCTTCCGCCATGGGCCTCCTGACTCCGCTGGCGATCCGGATCGGCGCCATCCCGTGGATGCCGAAGCTGCTCCCCCAGGTCGTGTGGATCGACCGCAACCTGCAGCGGCTCACCGGCGGCCGGGTCACGATCCTCGACATCGCCGGGCTGCCCAACCTCATGCTGACCGTGGTCGGCCGCAAGAGCGGCATCCCGCGCAGCACGCCGCTGCTGTGCGTGCCCGACGGCGACACCTGGCTGATCGCCGGCTCCTACTTCGGTGGACCCGACATGCCCGTGTGGGTCGGCAACCTGCGCGCCGCCGGCCGGGCCGAGATCACCGTCGACCGCACCACGCACGCCGGTCACGGCGACGGAGCTCTCCGAGCGAGGCGCGGGCCGCGGCCTGGCAGGTCATGCTGCGCACCTGGCCGAACTTCGCGAAGTACGAGGAGCGCACGGACCGGCTCATCCCCGTCTTCCGGCTCACGCCCCGGTAGCGTGCGGTCGTGCCCTTCGGTCAGTACCCCGCGCCGAGACACGTGGTCGCGCACCTCAGCGACCCGCACCTGCTGGCCGGCAACGCCAAGCAGTACGGCGTGATCGACACCGAGGCCGGCCTCGAGCTGGCGCTGGACCGGCTGCGCCGGCTCGACCCGCTGCCTCAGGTGCTGGTCTTCACCGGCGACCTCGCCGACAAGGCCGCAGCCCGAGGCGTACGCCCGGCTCCGCGAGATCGTCGAGCCGGCGGCCGCCGCGATGGGCGCCCAGGTCGTGTGGGTGATGGGCAACCACGACGAGCGTTCGGCGTACTCCACGGCCCTCTTCGGCGAGGCCAGCGACGACGACCCAGGACCGGGTGTACGACGTCGCCGGGCTGCGCGTCGTCGCGCTCGACACCAGCGTGCCGGGCTACCACCACGGCGAGCTCCGCGACGAGCAGCTGACCTGGCTGGCCGACGTGCTGGCCGACCCGGCGCCGTACGGCACCCTGCTGGCGATGCACCACCCGCCGATCCCGATCCCGATGATGCCGGCGGCCGAGGTGATCGAGCTCTACGACCAGCACCGGCTGGCCGAGGTGATCGCCGGCACCGACGTCCGCGGCATCATCGGCGGACACTTCCACTACTCGACCTACGCCACCTTCGCGGGCATCCCGGTCTCGGTCGCCTCCGCCACCTGCTACACCGGCGACCCGGCGCCGCTGGACCGGTTCGTCTCCGGTGTCGACGGCCACCAGGCGATCACGATGATGCACCTCTACGACGACCGGATCGTGCACACGATCGTGCCGGTCGACGAGGCACCCGAGGTCAGCGGCTACCACTCCGACGTACGCGCTCAGGTCGAGGCACTGACCCCGGACGAGCGGCGCGACCTGCTCTCCCGCAAGGACTCCCCGCTCTACACCGGCGAGCTCCCGATCCCCGGACAGGTCTGAGCGCCGTGGGCGCCGCGCTCTTCTGGGGACTGGCCTCGTCCGCCGCCCTCTTCATCGGCCAGTGGCTCGCCAAGCCGCTCGGCAAGTCGGAGCGCGCGATCGGCCTGATGATGGGCTTCGGCGGCGGAACCCTGCTCGCGGCGGTCGCCTACGAGCTGATCCCCGAGGAAACCCTCTCCGACGGATGGGAGATCATCGCTTTCGCGCTGATCGGCGCGCTCACCTACTACGTCGGCGACCGGATCATCGACAGCCGTGGCGGTGCGGCCCGGGCCGCCGTCGGCACCGGGAAGGGCGAGGGCGGCTCCGGCATGGCGATGTTCCTCGGCGCCCTGCTCGACGGCGTCCCCGAGGCGTTCATCCTCGGCCTCGGTCTCGCCCTGGGCGGTCAGATCAGCGTCGCCTTCGTCGCGGCCATCTTCGTGTCCAACATCCCGCAGGGCCTGGCCGGAACGACCAGCCTGCAGGAGGCCGGGACGCCCAACCGCCGGATCACGATCATGTGGGGGTTGCTGACGCTCGCCTGCGGCCTGGTGTCGATGGCGGGTTACCTGATGGCCCACCACCTCAGCCACGTCGGCACCTACGCGAGTGCCTTCGCCGGCGGCGCCGTGCTGATGATGCTGGCCGACTCGATGATCCCCGAGTCCTACCGCCACGGCGGCAGGCTGGTCGGCCTGCTCACCGTGGTCGGCTTCCTCGTCGCGGGAGTGTTGACGGTCGTTCAGTGACCGTCAGTCGCAGGCCGTGACCAGCACCTGACCGTCGGTGGCCAGGTCGGCCGTGAACCGCAGCACGTCGCGGTCGGCGTCGTACTCGAACGGGACGGACTCTCCACCGATCTCGACGGTGCACGGCGTCCACCCGGCGTCGAGCCCGGCGAGCGTCGCGCGCACGTCGTACGAACGCGCCTCGCTGGCCGAGACCTCGAGCGTCCAGGTCGTGTCGTCGACCACCGACGTCAGCTTCTCGCCGCTCCCGAGGGTGCCGGTGGAGGTGCCGACCCGCGGCACCGCCAGGAGGGTACGGCGACCCGCTGCGTCGGCCGAGGTCGGAGCCGTACTCGCTGAGCGTGTTGACCGTCCTCGGCAGCATCGGGAGGACCGAGCCGGCACGCACGAAGAGCGGGATGGTGCCGAGCGGCGCCTTCGCCGTCACGGTCCGACCGCCGTCGAGGAGGTGCGTACGCCGGAGGCTGAAGCTGCCGGTGTCCTGGAACTTCCACGAACGAGCGAGCTCGATCCACTGCCCCTTCGGGAGGTAGACCTTCCGCGAGGTCGCGCCCTTGCTGACGACCGGGGCGACCAGGAGGTCACTGCCGAACATGTACTCGTCGTTGGTGCGCAGCGCGGTGCTGTCACCGGGGTACATCAGCGCGAGGTGGCGCATCAGCGGCAGCCCGCTCGCCTGGTAGGCGTCCTGGCTGCCCGCGACGTACGGGTAGAGCATCGTGCGCAGGCGTGTGTACTTCTTCCAGATCGGCGCAACCTCCGGGTCGGTGACCGATGGCCGGTCGCTCGAGACGCCGACGATGATGGCGCCCGACTGGAGTCGCATCACGCCGGTGAAGGCGCCGTACTCGATCCAGCGGTTGAGCAGCTCAGGGGTCTGCAGGGGGTCGGTGAACATCGTCATGTAAGCCGCCGATGTCCGGGCCCCAGACGGAGACGCCGGACGTGCCCATGGTCAGGCCCTCGCGGACCGAGGACGCCAGGCCGTCGAAGGCCCAGTTGGTGGTCGGGTCGCCGCCCCAGACGATCGGCGACTCCTTGACCGCGTCGGTCCAGCCGGACCGGCTGTAGCGGAGCAGCGGACGCGGCGTCCGAACCTCGAACTCGCGCGCTGCGGCGTGGTACTCCTCGACGTAGCGGTTGTGCATCTGCGTCCCGGGCGTGCCGTCGGCAGAGAGCGCGTTGTCCGGCATGTACTCGCCGAAGTCCTCCATCCAGCCGTCGTAGCCGTCGTCGACGGCCTCACCCAGGAGCCCCTCGAAGAGGTCACGACCGGCGGCGGCCGAGAAGTCGATCTGCGAGACCAGGAAGTGGCTGGCCGTGTTGTAGCGGAAGACCAGCGTGGAACCGTCGGCGTTCTTCGTCAGTGCGTCGGCCGCGAGGAACTGGTCGTAGACGGGCTGGTAGTTGGTGCAGACCATCGGGTTGAAGTACGCCGTCACCGCGACGCCCTGGCCGTGGAGGTTCTCGGTCATCGCCCGCTCGCGGTCGGTGTCCTGCCCGCCGCACGGGAGGTAGTGCATGTAGGTCTGCGCGACCGAGATCGCGACGTCCTTGCTTCGCTGGTCGGCGACACCGGCGGTGGCGTCGCCGTGCGGCTGGAACCACGCGCCGTAGACGGCCGGGGTCGACGGGGCCGGCTGGCGACCGATCGCCGCGGTCATCCGGGACAGAGCCTCGGCCGGCGTCGGCCCGCCGAAGACCCGCAGGTCGAGGTGGTCGGACTTGACGACGAGACGGTTCACGTCCGGGTGCTTGGCGGTGGCGAGCTCGAACGAGCTGTCCTCGTCGTTGTCGACCAGGACGCCGTAGCCGGAAGTGGACAGGATCCACGGGATCGGGAAGTAGGTCGCGTCGCGACGGTCGCTGTAGCCGGGGGCGGGGATGAAGTTCTTGATGAGCCGGGCCTGCGTCGCCGTGTAGGGCCCGTCGACGACGCGGTTGACCACTTCGCGGCCGCGGTGGTCGACCGCGTCGGAACGCTCGCCGAGGCCGAGGTAGCGCTCGTCGGCTCCGGCGTGGAAGTCGGTCGACACCGCAGTGATCCCGGCACCGTGGCCGGTCACCGTCACGGCGTACACACCGTCGCCCGCGGGGGCGACCTGGACGCTCGCGGTGATCGCGCGCTTGGTCGTGCCGAGCTCGACGACGTCGCCGTCCACGGAGAGCACGCGGTCGGCGAGCAGCCGGCCGTCGGCGGTCTTCAGCGCGATCGCGTCGTGCTTGACGGAGGTCAAGACGGTGCCCGAGCGGTCGACGAACCGCACCGACCAGTCGCCGCCCACGGGAGACGTGACGATCGCGCTGAGTGCGCCGGAGTCGGTGCGGGTCGGCTTCGCCGGTGCTGCAGTGGCCGTGGTCGGTGGAGCGGTGGCCACGAGGAGGCTGCCGGACAGGGTCACGGCGCCGAGGGTCGCGGCGAGCGAGCGGGAGAGCATGGCCGGGATGCTTCCACGCGAGCACAGGTTCTCGCACCGATTTCCGACCATCGGTGACCGTTTTTACCTCGACGTGATCGACGCCACACGTCGACCCGCCGCTCATATGGGTCAGGTCACCTCCGAATGGGGATAAACGCGCGCACCCGACTCGTTGTACCCCGTAGCGCCTGTGGTGGGTGATGACCCGCCGCGCGCCCTCCCTCCGCCAGGACCGCACGATCGGGTGTTGTTGTCGGGCCGCCACCATCAGGCGCCGCTGGCTCGTGAACGAAGGAGCCCGCATTGTCATCGTCCCTGTCCGTGCTCGACCGCGCCGCTGGCGCGCCCCGGTGGCTCATCGCCGCTCTGTCGCTCGTCGCGATCGCCGCCTTGGTGACCGTCGCCGGCTACCGCCACCTCGCGCCGGTGACCGCGGTCACCGCGGATGCCGGCGCGGCCATCGAGCCCGCGGCTGCCGCCGCCACCATCCGCCGGGAGCCGATCGTCTCGCGCTCCGCCCCCCTGACCCGCAAGCCGACCCCGAAGGGCCCGGTCGCGAGCAGCGACGCCGCACAGACCGTGGCGGCCGCCGAGGCCTCGGCGTACAACGTCCCCGGGCAGTGCCTCGGCTGGTCGCGCGAGCAAGCCGACATCCCGTCGCGCTACCAGTCGGCGGCGGACTCGTGGGAGCACGCCACCGGCCGCCACGCTGGCGACCTGGACCCGCCGAAGGGCGCTGCCGTCTACTGGGTCGGCGGCAGCTACGGCTACGGGCACGTGGCCATCTCGGTCGGGCACGGGATGGTTCGCTCCTCCGACGCGGGCGGGGCCGGGGTCGTGGCGACGATCTCGGTGCGCAAGCTGACCCGCGAGTGGCACCTGACGTACGCCGGCTGGGCACCCTCGATCAACGGCTACCGGATCCCCGGAGTCGCGAGTACCTGAGTGCTTGGATGTCGGCATGGCGAACTACTCCGACTTCCAGCTCGGTCTCTACCTCGCAGGCCTCGGCGGCAACCTCCCGCCGTACCCGCTCACCTTCGCGGGCCTCGAGAAGGCCGCGCAGAAGAAGATGGAGCACCGGCTCTGGGACTACGTCTCCGGCGGTGCCGGCGACGAGCACACCCAACGGGGCAACGTCGCCGCCTTCGAGCGGTGGGGCATCCTGCCGCGGATGCTGTCCGGCGCCGCCGAGCGCGACCTGTCGATCGAGCTCTTCGGCCACACCTACGCAGCGCCGGTCTTCATGGCGCCGATCGGCGTGCTCGGCGTGATGACCGACGACGAGCACGGCGACGTCGCGACGGCGGCAGCCGCCTCCGCGTCCGGCATCCCGATGGTGGCCTCGACCCTGATGCAGGACCCGATGGAGGACGTCGCCGCGGCGCTCGGCGACACCCCGGGCTTCTTCCAGCTCTACACCCCCAACGACCGCGAGCTGGCCGAGAGCTTCGTACGCCGCGCCGAGGCCGCCGGCTTCCAGGGGATCGTGGTCACCCTCGACACCTGGACGCTCGGCTACCGTCCCCGCGACCTGCAGCACGGGACCTTCCCGCAGCTGCGCGGCTACTGCCTCGCCAACTACTTCTCCGACCCGGTCTTCCGGTCGAAGCTCGCCGTACCTCCGGAGGAGGACCTCGGGCGCAGCCGCGATCCAGTGGGCCTTCACGTTCGGCAACCCGGGCCTCACCTGGGACGACCTGGCCTGGCTTCGCGAGCTGACCGACCTGCCGCTGCTGCTCAAGGGCATCTGCCACCCCGACGACGTACGTCGCGCCAAGGACGCCGGCGTCGACGGCATCTACTGCTCCAACCACGGCGGCCGCCAGGCGGCGTCCGCTCCGGCGCTCGACCTGCTGCCCGCGGTCGTCGACGCTGCCGAAGGGATGCCGGTGCTCTTCGACTCCGGCGTCCGCTCCGGTGCCGACGTCGTCAAGGCGCTCGCCCTCGGCGCGACCGCCGTCGGGATCGGCCGCCCCTACGGCTACGGCGCGGTGCTCGGCGGCACGGCCGGCATCGAGTTCGTGCTCTCCTGCCTGCTCGCCGAGGCCGACCTGACGATGGGCCTCAACGGCTACGCCAGCATCGCCGACCTGACGCGTGAGGTGCTCGTCCGCGTGTAGGCCCACGGAGCCTGCAAGGATGGCCCCGTGCGTCGTGCGGCGGCTCTGCTCCTGACGGTGACCGTGGCCATGGTGCTCGCGGACTCCGCGATCGTCACGCTCGCGCTGCCCGACATCCTCCGCAACCTCGACACGACGGTCGCGCAGGTCGCCTGGGTGCTGATCTCCTTCAACCTGGTGCTGGGGCTGATCGCCGTGCCGACGGCCGTGGGCTTCGCCCGGACTGACCCCCGGATCGTCAGCGCGGTCGGCATCGCCGTGTTCGCCGGCGTCCTCCGCGTGGTGTGCCATCGCGCAGTCGATCGAGGTGCTGATCGGTGCCCGATGCCTCCAGGCAGTGGGCGGAGCGCTGGCGCTGGTCGGCTGCCTCGAGCTCCTGGTCGCGGTGTACGGCGAGCGCCGCGGGATCGCCACCTGGATCACGGCAGGTGTGATCGGCACCGCCACCGGCCCGGTCGCGGGCGGCCTGCTCACCCAGGCGTTCTCGTGGCAGGCGATCTTCATCGTCCAGGTGCCGATCGCGGTCCTGGCGGTGCCGGCGGCGCTCAGGGTGCGTGCTGGCCCGGCTCCAGTTCCCGTCGCGGCCCGGCACCGCCCGGCGCTGCGCGCCAACCTCACCCTCGCCCTGCTGTCGGCCGCGCTCACGGCGGCGCTGTTCCTGCTGGTCCTGCTCCTGGTCGACGGCTGGCAGCACTCCCCCGCGACCGCCGCGATCACCGTGTCCGTCGTACCCCTCGCCGCCCTCGCCGCGCGGCCACTCGCTCGCTTGTTCAAGCCCTCGGACGACGTGGAGGTGGCCGTCGGCTGCTTCCTCATCGCGGGCGGGCTGACCGCTCTCGGTCTCCTGCCGTCGGCCGAGCTCGCATGGACGATCGCGCCCCAGGCACTGATCGGTCTCGGGCTCGGCCTGACCGTCGACCGGCTCACCACCCAGGCGATGCACCTGCGCATCCCCCGCGTCGAGCACGCCAGCTGGACGATCAGCGCGCGCCACCTGGGCGTGGTCGTCGGGCTGGCGATCCTGACGCCGGTCTTCACGGCCGATCTCCAGGACGCCCAGGTGCCTGCGCAGGAGGCGATCACCTCACTCGTGCTCGACGCGCCGCTGACCGCGCAGGACAAGGTCGCCCTCGCACAGTCACTCGGTGGCGAGCTGACGGACCAGCAGGGCCAGGTGCCCGACCTGCACCACGCCTTCGCGTCGACCGACTTCGCGCCCGACGCCCGCCCCGCTGCGGCACAGCTCGAGCAGGACCTCGACGACCAGCTCGAGCGGGCGGCCACCTTCGCCTTCCGCGACTCGTTCCTGGTCGGCGCCGGTCTCGCCCTCCTCGCCCTGCTCACCGTGGTCGTGCCGCGCCGCCGGGAGACCCCGTGAGCCGCCTTCGAGCCATCAGCCTGCCGGCCGCCGCCCTGGTCCTGGTCGGCAGCGTGCTCGGCGTCCAGGTCGCGTACGGCGGCGGCTCGTTCGAGCCACTCCAGCCTGCCGATCCGTGCGCCACCCGCACCGTCACCTCGCAGTCCGACGGGATCGACGGCCTGACCGAACGCCTCGTCCTGATCGGTCTCGACAACGCCGCGTGCACCCTGGGCGTCAGCCGCGAAGCACTGACCCTCGAGCTCGCCCAGACCGGCAACCCGACGGACGCCCAGGTCGAGGCCCTCCACCAGGGGCTGCTGGATGCGGTCGACCAGATGGCCGCCGACGGAACCCTGCCGCCGGCCTCGGACCTCGTCGACGAGGCGCTCGAGTCCGCGGACCTCCCCGACTTCGTGAAGACCATCATCCGCGCTCTCCCCGACTCCGTGATCGACGCGGCACTGAAGACCGACGACGTCCTCACCCGCTCGATCGACGACCTCGACATCCGCACCCTGCTGACCGAACATCGACGACCAGGACGAGCTGAACCGCCAGGTCTCCGCCGCGGTCACCCAGGCCGTCAAGGACTCCCTCGTCGCCCGGGTGCGCGACCTGATCTGAGGAGTAGCCTCACGCGGCGGGATCTGTCATCCCGACTGCCACGACCCTGAAGCGAGAAGCCGCATGCCTTACGCCCGTCGCGTCCTCGGAGCGCTCACTGCCCTGACCCTCCTCGGCACGCGCCGTACGACACAGGTCCTCTGAGTGACGACCTGGACGTCGTGGGCGTCCCGTCAGTCACGGTCCACATCGCGGCACCGTCCGCGGACCTGACGGCCGGCCCGGCGGGGACGCTGGGTCTCTTCTTCCGCATCGAGGACGTGGCTCCCGACGGAAGCGTCACCCTGCCCGATCGTCTGGTCTCGGCGGCCCGCTTCCCGACCTCGGACGCCGGGACAGGACGTGACGGTCAAGCTGCCGGGCATCGCCTACCGGTTCCCGGCCGGGCACAGCATCCGACTCGTGATCGCGGGCAGCGACAGCGCCTACTCACTGCCGAACCCCGGTGTCTCCGTCACGGTCGGCACGTCCAGCAGCCACCCGGGTGTGCTGAGCCTCCCCGTCGCCACGGCGGGCAGCTTCACCGACCTGAAGGTGACCGAGTAGACCTCCGCGTCAGAGGAGCCTCTCGACGCGACGGTGCGCCCGCCTCCCGGCCACCAGGAGGACGATGACCGCGATCGAGACCAGCGGCACCATCTTCATCGCGTCGGCGAGTCCGAACCTGTCCGCCAGGATCCCGGTCACCAGCGGACCTGCAGCGAGACCGAGCAGGTTGTTGGCGAGGGTCAGGACGCCGAAGGCAGTGGCGCGAAGGCGTTCCGGCGTCAGGCTCGAGACGATGACGCCGGCCGGCCCGGCGGTGCCGGCGCAGAAGAAACCGCCGAGCGCGAGCAGCAGCAGCTGCACCGGACCGGGATCCTGGAGGAAGGCGAGGCCGAGCAGGACCAGGGTGAGCGCCGAGAACACCAGAGCCGTCGACCAGGCCCGAGCCGGGTGGGGCCGGGCGTACCGGTCGGTGACCGCGCCGCAGGTGATCAGCCCGACTCCCATCACCACGATGAACACCGCCCCGACCTGTGCGGCCCGTGCCGTCGAGAGGTCGTAGCTGCGGTTGAAGAACGAGGGCAGCCAGGAGTAGAGCGACCCGGCGACGAAGAGCTGGAGCCCACTGGCGACGTACGCGAGGACGACCGCGGGCGTGGCGACCAGGCTCGTCCACGACGGGGACCCGACCGAGTCCGTGGTCCGTCACGACGAC
Source organism: uncultured Actinomycetota bacterium (assembly GCA_963696245.1). Classification (GTDB taxonomy): domain Bacteria; phylum Actinomycetota; class Actinomycetes; order Propionibacteriales; family Nocardioidaceae; genus Nocardioides. The sequence continues at coordinate 19,409 of CAVOJM010000001.1, read as the reverse complement.
GTCCTCGGACGGGTACCGGTGGGCGGCGAGCTTCCGGTCGTCGATGAAGGCGCGGTAGAGCCCGGCCAGCACCAGACCGATCACGGCCATGACGACGAACGAGCCGCGCCATCCGAAGTGCGGGGCCAACGTCCCACCGAGCGCGACGCCGAGCACGGCGCCGAAGAGTCCACCGGCCATGAAGGCGCCCGTCAGCGACGCGCGACGGTGCGCCGGGAAGAGCGCGAGCACGATGGCGAGCCCGACGCTGCCGTACGCGGCCTCACCGACGCCGAGCAGCACCCGGGTCGCGAGCAGCTGTCCGAAGTCCGCCGCCAGGGCGGAGCCCAGCGTGGCTGCGCACCACACCACCGCCATCACGACGACCGCCCGGGCCCGGCCGTACCGGTCGCCCAGGATCGAGAGCGGTACCGCGAGCAGTCCGACGGTGAGGGCGACGACGCTCGTCAGGCTGCCGAGCTGGGTGTCGGTCAGGCCCCACTCGTCCTTGAGGAGCGGGAAGACCGCGGCCAGGACCTGCCGGACCATGTAGTCCGACAGCAGCAGGGCGAAGCTCAGCGTGAAGACGATCCACGGGAACAGCCGCGCGGAGCGGGCCGTGGGTGCCGGTGGGGCCGCGAGGGCCTCCGGCGTGCGGGTGGGGGTCGACTGGGTCATCGTTGCCTTCCGAGATGTCGTGGTCGGGCGCGTCAGAACGGGACGTCGCCGACGATCGAGGCGCGCTCCATCGCACGCGGCGCGGGCCAGTAGTCCTGCACCGCGTAGTGCTGGGTGCTGCGGTTGTCCCAGATCGCCACGCTGTTGCGCTCCCAGCGCCAACGCACCTGGTACTCCGGCACGCTCGCCTGGCGCAGGAGGTAGGCCAGCAGCTCGCCCGCTCCCGGCGCGTAGTCGTAGCCGAAGCGGACCCGCTCGGGCGTGTGGAAGTTGACGAAGTGGGTGGCGAAGGCGTTGACGAAGAGCACCTTCTCCCCGGTCTCGGGATGGGTGCGGACGACCGGGTGCTCGGCGTCCGGGAACGCCGCCTTCAGGCCGAGCCGCTTCTCCTGGGGCATCCGGGCTCCGAAGCTCGCCTGGATGCTGTGGCTGGCGACCAGCCCGTCGATCTGCTGCTGCACGGTGTCGGGCAGCCGCTCGTAGGCGAGCGCCATGTTGACCCAGATCGTGTCGCCGCCGGCCTCCGGCGTCTCGACGCAGCGAAGCACGGCGCCCATGGGCGGTGCGTCGCGCCAGGTGGCGTCGCAGTGGTAGGCGTTCTCGTAGTCGTTGATCGGGTCACCGGCCTCCTTGCGGATGCGCACCAGCCCGGGGTGGTCGGGGTCGCTGCCCGCGACGGGGTGGTCCTCCAGGGCGCCGAACCTGGCAGCCAGCGCCACGTGCTGCGCGCGGGTGAAGCCCTGGTCGCGGAAGAACAGCACCTTGTGCTCGAGCAGGAGGGCCCGTAGGTCGGTGAAGAGCGCGTCGTCGTGCACCACCTCGGCGAGGTCGACGTCGACCTCCGCGCCGAGTGCGGGAGACAGCCGGCGGGCTCGAAGCAGATGGGTGGTTCGGTCGCTGGTGAGGGTCATGGTTTCGTTCCTCTCGGTTCAGATCGTGAAGACGGAGCTGCCGGTGGTGCGGCCGCTCTCGAGGTCGCGGTGGGCCTGGACGGCGTCGTCGAGCTCATAGCGCTGGTTGACGTCCACGCGGATCCGCCCGGCGAGCAGGTGGTCGTAGAGCTCCGCGGCGAGCGCGGAGCGTTCGACCGGGTCGGCGATGTAGTCGGCGAGGGCAGGCCGGGTCACGAAGACCGAGCCCGCCACGGCGAGCTGCATCGCGTCGATGGGCGGCACCGGCCCGGAGGCGGTGCCGAAGCACACCAGCAGGCCGCGGCGGCGCAGCGATGCCAACGAGCCGGCGTACGTCGTGGCGCCGATGCTGTCGTAGACGACGGGCACGCCGGCCCCGTCGGTGAGCTCTCGGACCCGGGAGGCGACGTCCTCACGTGGGTAGACGATCGTGTGGTCACATCCCTGCGCCCGGGCCACCTCCGCCTTCGCCTCGCTGGACACCGTGCCGATGACGGTCAGGCCGAGGAGTCGGGCCCACTGACTGACGATCTGGCCGACGCCGCCGGCAGCGGCGTGGAGCAGCACGGCGTCGCCGGACGTCAGCCCGGGAGCGATGCGACGAAGCAGGTACGCCGCGGTCAGCCCCCGCATCGTCGAGGCGGCGGCGAGCTCGGCGTCGATCCCCTCCGGGAGCTTGATCAGGCAGGCGACGGGCACCAGCCGCTCGGTGCTGTAGGCGCCGAGGGGGCTGCCGGTGTAGGTCACCCGGTCGCCCTCGTCGAGGTCGGTGACCCCGGGTCCGACGGCCTCGACGACGCCTGCGCCCTCGACTCCGATCCCCGCGGGCAGAGGCGACGGGTAGAGACCACTGCGGAAGTAGGTGTCAGCGAAGTTGAGACCGACCGCCTGGTGCCGGAGCCGGACCTGACCCGGACCCGGGTCGCCGACCTCGGCGGACTCGACCCGGAGGACCTCCGGACCGCCGGTCTCGTGGAACCTGACCACGGTTGCGGTTGTCATGTTGCTCCTCCTCTCCGACGGCGATCAGATGGCGGCGGCGAGCTGGTCGCCGCCGGCGTACTGGCTCTCGGGCCGAGACAGGCCGTAGTGGTCGCGCAGCGTCGTCCCGGTGTACTCGGAGCGGAAGATGCCGCGGTCCTGGAGGATCGGCACGACCCGGTCGAGGAAGGTGTCGAAGAGTCCCGGGTAGGCAGGCGGCATCACGTTGAAGCCGTCGGCTGCGCCGCTCTCGAACCACTCCTGGATCAGGTCGGCGACCTGGGTCGGGGTGCCTGCGACGACCTGGTGTCCGCGTCCGCCGGCGAGCTTGTGGAGCAGCTGTCGCACCGTCGGCCGCTCCCGCTCGACCAGGTTGGCGACGACCTGGCGCCGGCTGCGCTGGTTGTCGAGCACGTGTCCGGCATCGCCGAAGGCGTCGGCAGGCACCCGCTCGTCGAGGTCGAGGTGGCCGAGCGATACCCCCGCGAACGACTCGATCTGGGCGAGGCCGTACGCCGGGACCGTCAGCCGGTCGTAGGTGTCGGACAAGTCGCGAGCCTCGGCCTCGGTGTCCGCGACGAAGGGGCTGATTCCAGGCAGCACCAGCACTTCGTCCGGGTTCCGGCCGTAGCCCGCCACGCGGGCCTTGACGTCGCCGTAGAAGGCCTGGGCATCCCCGAGCGTCTGGTGCGCAGTGAAGATCGCCTCCGCATGCCGGGCGGCGAACGCCCGGCCGTCGTTGGACGAGCCCGCCTGCACGTAGACGGGCCGCCCCTGGGGCGACCGCGGTCCGGTGGCCGGGCCCTTGACCCGGTAGTAGCGCCCGTCGTGGTCGAGGGCGTGCACCCGCTCGCTGTCGTAGAAACGACCGCTGGCCTTGTCGGCGAGCAGCGCGCCGTCCTCCCAGCTGTCCCACAGCCGGGTCACGACGTCGACGAACTCCTCGGCGCGGGCGTACCGCTCCTCGGTCGACGGCACCGAGTCGAGCCCGAAGTTCCGCGCCGCGAGGTTGCTCCACGTCGTGACGATGTTCCAGCCGGCTCGCCCGCCGGAGATGTGGTCGAGCGAGGAGAAGAGCCGCGCCAGGTTGTAGGGCTCGGTGAAGCTGGTCGACGCCGTCGCGATCAGCCCGATCCTGCTGGTCGCCCCGGCGATCGCCGAGAGCAGGGTGAGCGGCTCGAGGGCGTGCGCGGTGCAGTACGGCGTCTCCGAGACGCGCGCCGGGATGTCGGCGAGGAACACCGCGTCGAGCTTGGCCGCCTCGGCGCGCTGGGCGATGCCTCGGAACCAGTCCACGTCGTAGATGCGCTCCGGCTCGCTGTCGGGATGCCGCCACGCAGCCTCGTGGTGGCCGGCATCGAGCAGAAACGCGTTCAGGTGCAGCGAGCGTCGCACAGGCAGTCCTTCCGGGGTCGGGTTCACGACCTCGACGGTAGGGACGCGCGGCCTAACCCTGCTTTCCCTATAGAGACACTTGACTTATCCTTTCGGGACATCATGCAACCGCCTCGACACCACGCTCATGTCCGCTACGCGACGATCGGCCACTACCCGAGCGTCGCGCGCGACGTCGGCCTCGATCCCACCGCGATGTTGCGCGCGCACGGGCTGGAGCCGGCTCCCGAGGAGCACCCCGAGCAACGCATCCCGGCGGGTGCGGTGGTGGCGCTGCTCGAGGACACGGCCGCGCGCAGCGGGCGCGAGGACATCGGCCTGCAGATGGCGGAGCGCCGTACGATCGCGACGCTCGGGCCGCTCAGCCTGGCGCTGCGCGAGGAGCCCGACCTGCGCGGAGTGCTCGAGCTGCTGATGCGCTACGAGCACCTCTACAACGACGTCACCCGGCTCTCGGTCACCGAGCACGGCGAGAACGCGGTCATCCGGGTCGGGCTCCAGATCCCTGACGACGCGGGCGCCCGACAGGCGCTCGAGCTGGCGATCGGTGCGCTGCTCGGCATCCTGCGCGAGTTCCTCGGCGCCGCGTGGCAACCGCTCCGGATCGAGCTCCCCCACCCTGCCCCGGTCGACACCGAGGCCCACCGGCGCGTCATCGGTGAGCGGCTGTTCTTCGACAGCGACCGGGCCGCGGTCGTCATCCCTCGAGACGAGCTCGACACTCGCATGGCGGCGCGCGACCCCCAGTTGCGCACGTTCGCGCAGCAGTACCTGAGCTCGCTGGGCACACCGCGGGACGCGGGCCTCACCGACCGGGTGCGCGAGCTGGTCGAGCTGCTGTTGCCGCGCGGCCGCTGCTCCGCAGAGGAGGTGGCCGCCCGGCTCGCCATCACCCGCCGCACCCTGCACCGCCGCCTCGCCTCCGAGGACACGTCGCTGTCCGCCCTCGTCACCGACGTCCGCTGCTCGACCGTGGAGCGACTGATCACCGAGGGCCGCCCGCTGACCGAGGCCGCGCTGGTCCTCGGCTTCGCCGCCCCGAGCGGGCTGTCGCGGTGGTTCCGACGGCAGTACGGGTGCAGCCCGTCGGCCTGGGCGGCGTCGCTCCAGCAGTGACCAGCAGCGGTGTGCTCGACGGGAGATCTTGCGGGCGCCTGGAATCCAGGAACACCAACGGGCGCTCTTCCGGTCAGGGTCGGGTATCCAGCAACAGCGTGAGGTCGGGAGTGGGGCGCCCGGCGTGGAGCAGGGTCTCCTGGAGCTGGTCGGCCAGCGCGCGCATCTCCTCGGGGGCGGCCCTGCTGTGTGCCCCGAACCACAGCTCTCCTCGGGGACTGTTGAGCACACGGCGCCAGTAGCTGGTGACGACCCTGGTCGGGAGTCGGTAGAGGATGCGCAAGTTGGTGGGGATCTCGTCGTTGCCGGTAGCGCGTAGCGCGGAGAATGCCTGGCGGGTGGCGAGGACCATCAGGCGCATGCTGACCGGGTCGGCGGCGAGTCTGGCCGGGGTGACCCCGACCCGGTAGAGGGCGAACGCGATCGGCACGACGAACGCGGCGTGCGCCATGAGCCAGTCCTCGATGTTGGCGCTGATGACGGTGGGGAACCCGGCCTCGTTGAGAACACCCTGGAGGTGTCGAACCCTGGGGCTGGCCGTCCCGTCCGGTTCGCCGAGCATCGTCTTCTGCTGACTGATCAGCACGTACGTGACGGTCGGGCCGACCCGGGTGCCTCCGGCCGCGGGGAAGCCGAACAGCGCGCGCTCACCCAGGGTGGCCGCCAGCTCCGCTTGGCGGTTCGCGGTGTTGCCGAAGAACAGCACGTGTGAACCGTCGGTCATGCCAGTCAGGACCGGCACGGTGCTCATGAGCTGCTCGGCGCGGACCGAGACGAGCACCAGGTCAAAGTGATCGTCTGCCTCGGGCTCGCTGGCCGCGGGCACCGGCAACACGGAACGGACCCCGGATTCCGCATCCTCCAAGATCAGCCCGTGCGTCTGCAGGTCAAGCAGACGGGAGCCGCGGGCAAGGATGACCACGTCGTGCCCGGCTTCCATCAACTTGCCCGCGTACACGCTGCCGATCACACCAGCGCCGAGCACAAGAATCCGCAAACGGTTCAACCCCCCTACGGCCGTCGCACCAGCAGACCGTCAGTGCGCCTGGTCAACCGAGTTCACGACCCGTGAGCCCGACCCAGCGCAGCCGCACGTACAACAGCCGGGTCGCCCCGCCCGCCCAGGGGTGCGGGTCCCGAAACGTCCGGATCAGCCCCAGCTCGTCCGGGTCCTCGACCATCTCACCGGTACCCGTGGCCAACACGCTCCACCCCGCCTCGAGGTCGAGGTCGATGCGGTCCACCTCGAACGCCAGACGGCTGTTCCATGCCATCGTGCCCAACAGGCTGTAGGGACTGGTGCGGAACACAATGGCGTCCTCGACCATCGAGTAGTTCACCGGCCAGACCAGGGGGCCGGTGTCGGTACACAACGCCACCCGGCCGACCTCGGAGCCCGACAACAGCTCGAGACAGCGAGCCCGCGAGAGCTCAATGGGTTGCTTCACCCATCCATACTGCGCCCCGGCGCCCTCCCTACGGAATGGCTTGGGCGCGCACGTCGGCGATCGGCTCGCGCAGCGCGTCGTCACCGGTGTCGGACCGAGGCACGGCACGGGCCATCGGGCTGAACAAGTAAATGCACGAGACCCCCGCCGATTGGTGGGGGTCTGGCGCCTGAACAGATCTCGTTCAGTGGCAGATGGCCCGCGTGACCCCACGTCGGTTCTGCGACTCTCTGCGGGTGCGACACCTGATCGAGCCCGCCTCGCCAGACGTGCTCAGATGTTGCGGATGCCTCGGAAACGGCTGCGGTGGAACACGAGCGGGTGGTCGGAGTCTGCCGGGTGCTCGACGGCGTGCAACCGCAGCAGGACGAGCACGTGGTCACCCGCTTCGACTTCGCGGTGGATGGTGCAGTCGAAGCGGGCCAGCCCGTCGTCGACTGTGACGGCGCCCTCGGGACTGGCCGACCAGGCGAGGGCTGAGAATCGGTGCTCGACCGGGCCGGCGAGCGCCCGGCACACGGCGGCGTGGTGGTCGGCGAGCACCGTGACCCCGAGGCGGGACGCCGTGCGGAGCAGCAGCCAGGTCTGTGAGGTGCGGGCGATGCTCACCGACACCAGTGGCGGGTCGAGGCTCACCGAGGTGAACGAGCTGGCGGCCAGACCCACCGGCTGGCCGTCCACCTCGGCCGCGACGGCGACGACGCCGCTGGGGAACGCGCCGAAGGCCTCCCGCAGCCGCACCGGGTCGAGGTCCTGGTTGGTCGCGAAGGTCATCCCGACGCGACCGGCCGTGGCGTGTGTGCAGAGGCGAGACCCAACCGTGAGCGCAGCCGCGGGTCGTTGTCGTAGGCGCGGCGGAAGATCCCGCGCCGCTGCAGCTCGGGCACGACGAGGTCGACGAAGTCCCGCAGCCCGGCCGGCAGCGCGTCGAACATGAGCACGAACCCGTCGGCGGCGCCGGTCTCGAACCACTCCTCGAGATCGTCGGCCACCTCGGTGGGACTGCCGAGCAGCGTCCGGTGCCCCACCGATCCCTCCCGCAGGAAATCGCCGACGGTGCGGCCCGGGACTTCGAAGAAGCTGAGGACGGCCTGTCGAAAGCCCTCCACGGTGTTGGCCCCCTCCGGACCGCGGGCTGACTCGGGCAGCGGTTCGTCGGGGCGCAGGGTGCCGGCCTCCAGACCGAGGAAGTGCTCGAGGGTGCGCAGCCGGGCGGGCTCGCCGCCCACGAGGTCGTCGAGCGCCGCCCGCTTGGCTAGGGCCGCGTCGCGGGTCTCGCCCACCACCACGAGCACGCCGGGAAAGAGCCGGACGTCGTCGACGTCGCGGCCCAGGTCGACAGCCCGCTGACGCAGGTCGTCCCGGTAGCGGCGCGCCGACTCCGGCGTCAGCTGGGCGGCGAACACTGCGTCGGCCTCGCGCGCGGCGAGGTCGCGTCCGGCTTCAGAGCCCGCCCGCCTGGAACAGCACCGGCTGCCCCTGGGGCGGCGTGGGAACTTGCAGCGGACCGGCCACCGAGAAGAACTCGCCCAAGTGGTCGGCGGCGCGCACCTTGCTGGTGTCGACAAAGGTGCGGGTGGCGGGGTCGAGCGCCAGCGCGTCGGGCTCCCAGCCGCCCCACAGGGCGCGGACCACGTCGACGAACTCGCCGGCGCGGCGGTACCGGTCGGCCTTGGCAGGCAGGTCCTGCATCCCGTAGTTGCGCGCGGAGTTAGGGTCGAAGCTTGTGACGACGTTCCAGCCTGCGCGGCCGCGGCTGACGTGGTCGAGCGAGGCCACCAGCCGGGCCACGTGGTAGGGCTCGTTGAGGGTGGTGCTGAGGCTGCACACCAGCCCGACGTGGTCGGTGACGCTAGCCAGGGCCGACAGTATGACCATCGGGTCGAGCGTCCACCGCGGCTGACGGCTCGACTCCGGCTGCAGCGCCGCGAAGTCGGCGAGGAACACCGCGTCCATGAGGCCTCGCTCGGCGAGGCGGGCGATGTCGCGGTAGTTTTCGAGGTCGATGAAGGCGCGCCGATTCGCGCCAGGCGCCATCCACGCTCCCTGGTGCACGCCTGACGGCTGCATGTTGACAATCAGGCGCAGCTGTGACCGTTCCTCGGCGGCCATCAGAAGAACGCTCCGGCCGGCGGCGGCGTGCCGTTGAGCAGATTCTCGCCGAGGATCCGCATCTTGTAGGACGATGGGTTGTGGGCGATCACCGTTCGGGCGTTGCGCCAGAACCGGTCGAGGGCGAGCGGAGCTCGCACCGCCGAGGCGCTGCCGGCGTCGAGAAGGCCGGCGGTGGCGCGGGTGGCGAGCTCGTCGACGACGATCTTGGCGCGGGCGGCATCGAGGGAGGCGGCCTCCATCACCGCGACGTGGTCGGAGGCGAGGGCGGCATCGAGGGTGGCCGCCGCGGCGAGCACGGTGGCCCGGGCCGCGAAGGCATCGGCGCTCAGCCGGCCGATCGTGGCCTGCACCAGCGAGTCGTGCCGCACCTCCTCGTGCAGCCCGTGGAAGAAGTTGCGCGAGCGACCCAGCGCGAGGTCGATGGCCTCGCGGACAGCCGCACCGGCCAGGCCGGCCACGACGGCCGACGGGTGAGAGCTGGGCGAGAGGCGGCTTGCGCCGCTGGTTGCTCGGCAGCCGGTCGGGCGGGATGACGTCGTCCTCCTCGAGCTCGACGTCTGTGAACACCGTGGTGCCCGACGCGGTGAAGCGCTGACCGATGCCGTCCCAGTCCTCGACCCGCTCGACGCCGGGCAGGTCGACCCGCACGACGGCGTTGGCCACCTCGCCGTCGTCGGTGAGCGCTTCCACCACGATGAGGTCGGCGTAGAGGTTGCCCGTGCTGTAGAACTTCCGGCCGTCGAGCACCCAGCCGCCGCCGGGTCGTCGTCGGACCGTGGTGTTGAAGTCGGTGGCCCCGGCCCGCGTCATCCCGGTCTCGCCGAAGCCGAGGCCGAACAGCCGGCCGGTGGCGAGGTCGGGCAGCCAGCGGCCGTAGAGGTCGGGTCGCGCCCGCACCGCGTCAGTGAAGAGGAAGTGATTGCGCCAAACGTGGGCCACGTTGCTGTCGGCGGCGGCGAGGTCGACGGTGAGGTCAACGAGCTCGACGATGCTGACAGCGTCGCCGCCGAGGTCGACCGGCAGCCGCAGCCGGCCGTACCCGCGGTCGGCCATCGCTTGGACCTCGCCCAGCGGCGCGCGGCCGGTGATCTCGCGCTCCCTCTCCCCGGCGGCGAGGTCGGCGAAGACCTCCCGCCAGCCGAGCCGGTCGGTGGTGGAGGTGGTCGGGGTGGCGGTGGTCGTCGTCATCGTGTGGGCTCCTCTTGGAGGTCGGGGTAGAGGTCGGGGTCTCCGGCGGTGTCGGCGAGCAGGGCGTGCTCCCAGGCGAAGTAGTCGCGGTACCAGGCATCGCGGGCCGGGCCGGGCGCGGGCGGGCCGACGTGGTCGACTACGCCGCGGAGCACCCGAGGGGCAGCCGCATTGGGGCCGGGGCCGACGGCGGCGAGGTCGCCGACGAGCACGCGCACGGGCACGCCGGCCTCAGCCAGGTCACGCGCCGTCCAGCGCGGGTCGTGGTCGCGGTCAGCCGGCGCCTGGAGGTCACGTGCCTCGGGCAGCACGCCGCGGCCGCCGACGAGGACGACCCGCGCCGTGCCGTCGAGGGCGGCCGGCAGGTCCTCGCGCCGCGCCAGTATCGAGCCCGGCACGTGGCCGGCGAAGTAGGCGGCCGAGCTGCGCAGGTCGAGCACGAGCGGAGGGTCGTCGCCGCGCAACTCATGGCCGAGCGTGGAGGCGCCGACCTCGGGGACGTCCGGAGACACCGGGACGTGGGCGGCCGGTACCGCGAGCCCGAGCCGGTGGGCCACCACTGCCAGCGGTCCGTCGTGGAGGTGACGCAGCCACAGCACGGTGGCGGCAGCGCGGACTAGGTCGACGGAGTCGACCAGGACCACGCGGGCGCGGCGGACGGCGAGGTGGTCGTCGCACGCCTGCACGAGCTGGCCGCCCTGCACGGACCGGCCACCGAGCACGGGGCTCGTGGCGACGTCGTCGGGGTGGCGTACATCGACGACGTGGGTGGTGCGGCCGGCGTCGGCCGTCCAGATCGCGAGCGCTGCGTCGTCGAGCAGGGTGACGCCTGCTTCGTCGAGGGTGCGGGTCGCCCACGCCCGCAGTGCCTCCGGCACCTCGGCGGGCACGACGGCCGGAGTGCGGGCCGTGATCGACCGGCAGACCCGCTGTTGTCCACGCCGGCGTTCCGTGGTGCAGTGTGAAGACCTCGGCGGCCACCCCGGTGTCGCGGAGGGTCTGGGCGCCGATGATGCCGCGGGTGCGGCCCGCGCAGTTGACCACGATCCGAGGACAGGTGCCCGCGGCGTTGAGGCCGCGGAATACCACCTCAGCCCCGCCGCCGGTGTCGAGGGCTCCGGGCAGGTGGTGGTGAAGGTACTCCGCGTGGGGGCGCCCGTCGAGCACCACGACGTCGCCGTCCTCCTGCCACCGGGCCAGCGTGGCGGCGTCGACCGATGGCGTGCCGTAGCGTCGTTCCACCCACTCGCCGAGCGTCTTGCTGCGTACGCCCGTGCCCGGGTAGAGCCGCCCACCTGCGGCCACCCAACCGGCCGGGCCGCCGTCGAGCACGGCTACGTCGCTGTAGCCGATCCGGCGGAGTGCCGCAGCGGCGCGCAGGTCCAGCTCGGGCTCCGAGGCGAGCACCACGGGGGTGTTGCGAAGCGGCACGAGGGCGGGGACGCGCTGCTCGAGCTCGTGGAACGGCACGCCGGTGCTGAGCGCGAGGTGGCCGCGACTTCGAGCGAGCGGCGAGCGGACGTCGAGGACGGCCAGCTCGGCGTCACCGTCCAGCAACGCCCGGAGCTCGCGCGGGTGGACGGGGGTCATGCGCCACCCACCAGGTCGGCCACTTCGCGGCGAGCCTCGGGTGACCCGAATCGCCGGAAGTCGGCGACCAGGCGCTTGGCCGCGCCCGGGTCGGCGTCGGGTCCGACGAGCCGGAACGTGTCGGGGCTCATCGCTGCGCGCGGCAGCACGGCGGCCAGCAGCGCGTCGTCCACCGCCACTGGGTCTACGCCGGCCAGCCGGGCGAATCGAAGCGCCATCTCGTGCTGCTCGCGGTAGCCGACGTGGTGGCTCTCCACGCGGCTCGCGGCCACCCGCTCCCACAGATCGGGCACCTCCGGGATGCGCCCGCTCCAGGTATAGGCGATCCACCGCGCCTGCTGCTCGAGCGGCACCGCGTAGGGCCCGAGCTGCGCCCAGAGGCCGGCGAACGCGAGACCCGGGGCGTCGGGGTGGAAGGTGAACTCGGCAAGCTCGAGGCCCTTGCGGTGCAGGCCGACGTCGCGCGCCAGGTCGGCGGCGAGGAACGGCAGGTGCAGATCGAACCCGGTGGCCACCACGACCTCGTCGACCTCGACCGACGGGCCGTCGCCGAGCGTCACACGGTTGCCGGCGACGTCGGTGGGCCAGGGGTGCACCGAGATCCGGTCCTCGGCCACGAGGTTGAGATAGTGCGGGCTGCCGGTCACCCCAGCCACGTCGAGGTCGTCGGCGGGCGCGGGGGCGCCGTAGTCGCGGGGGTTGCCGGCCAGATTGGCCACCCGCGCGGCCGTGGCGACGCGCAGCTGCTCGGGCGGGGTGGTGGTCAGAGCCTCGGCCAGAGCTCGGGTGAACACGTAGGACTCCACCGGGGTTCCGGTGAACATCTTAGGCATCACGTAGCGCTGCCGCCGCTGGGCGAGGTGCACCTCGCGCGCGCCGCCGAGCGCGAGATCGCAGGCCACCTCGAGTGCCGAGATGCTGCCCCCGCACACCAGCACCCGGCGGCCGCGGAAGGCGTCGGGCCCGCCGTAGTGGAAGGCGTGGGAGACCCGGCCGGCGAACCGGTCGAGGCCGGGTACCGGCGCCTGCTCGGGGTGGTGGTAGCGCCCTGAGGCGACCACGACGCGGGCCGCTGTCGCCTCCCGCTGCTCGCCGCGCTCCACCCACTGGACGGTGTAGCCGGTGCCGTCCGTCGACCGGCCGACGTGCTCGACGGCGGCGCCAAGCCGCAGCGAGCGGTGGAGGTCGTGGCGGTCGGCGTACCGGCGCAGCATGGCCAGCACCTCGTCGTTGCGCGGGAACACCGCGGTGCCGGTGGGATATGGCACGTCGGAGAGCCGGGTCAGGAACGCGGCGGTGTTGGTGCGCATCTGCGGCCAGACGCCGCTGCGCGGATTGTCGCGGTTCCACTGGCCGCCGAGGTCGTCGTGCGCCTCGAGCACGGTGACCGCAAAACCCTCTGAGCGCAGGTAGCGCGCGGCGGCCAGGCCGGCCGTGCCAGCGCCGACCACGACTACGTCGCGGCGGGTCATGACGTCGCCCGCAGCCTGCCGAGCTCGATCACCAGCAGGTGGGCGAATTCGGCGTCGTTGACGTGGCACGGCGACTCGACGATCCGCACGGTGTCGTCGACGGCATCGCGCAGGCTGTCTCGCAGCGCTTGATCGGCCGCCGGGTCCCAGAACGGCTGGCCGGGCCGGTCGAGCTCGGACACGCCGCCGAGCGGCAGCACCACGGTGGAGGTGGCGGGCGCGGCGTTCACCCGCTGCGCCAATAGCACGCCGAGCCGCCGGGACTCGTCGACATCGGCGCGCATCAGCGTGACGTACGGATTGTGGCGGTGGAAGAGCCGGTTGCGTAGCCGCTCTGGCACGGAGCCGAGCGGGCCGAAGTTCACGGTGTCGAGGGCACCGGGCACCACCACCTGTGGCACGCCGAGCTGGGCGGCGGCGGTGAGGCGGTCCTCGCCCGCCGACAGCGCGCCGCCGGCCACGAGGTCGGCGAGCTCAGTGGTGGTGACATCGACGACGGCCTCGACCATGCCGTCGCGCACCAGTCGTTCGAGCGAGGAACCGCCGGTGCCGTTGGCGTGGAAGGCGAGGACCCGGTCGCCGCCGGCCTCGAGGCGGTGCCGCACCGCCGTGACGCACGGCGTGGTGATGCCGAACATCGACACCGCCACGCCGCCGCGGGCCGGGGCGGAGACGTGAGACGAACTCTCGCGGGCGAGCGCCGCGGTGGCGGCCGCGGCCCGGGCCAGCACCGAGTCGAGCACGGCGTTGCGCCCCTCGACGTCGACCACCGGGTGGAAGAACAGGGCGTCGAGGCCCTGCAGGTAGGGGCGGGTGTCGCCGGCGGCGATGGTCGACACCAGCACCTTGGGCACACCGAACGGCAGCACCGGCGCGACGGTGGCGAACACCGTCCCCGCGCCGGAACCGCCCGCCAGCACGAGGGCGTCGAGGCGGCCGCGGCGGTGCAGGTCGGCCACCACGCCGGCCGCTGCCGCGGCCATGGCTTCGATGGTGGCAGCCCTCCCGGTGTCGTGCGCCCGATCAAGGTCGACGCCGGCCCGCTGGGCCAGCGCCGTCGCCGTCGTCTCAACGTCGGTGCGTCGGCTGTCGGTGCCGAAGTCGACCCGGTGCACGGTGCAGCCGTGGCCAACCAGCAGCGCGTGCAGGTGGTCCAGCGGCTCGGCCTTGGTGTCGAAGGCACCGACGAGCACGACGGAAGGGCGGCTCATGGGCGGGCGCCGCGCTCGCCGAGGGGGAGGCTCTTGAACTCGGACACCACCCGGCGGATCGGCTCCTCGACGGGGAGCCGCTCGATGCTGGAGGCTCCGACGAAACCGACGCTGCTGGTGTGCAGCAGCACGTGCGCGACGTCGTCCGGCCCGGCAAGCGGACCACCGTGGCTGAGCACGATGACGTCGTCTCGCACCGTGCGCGAAGCCTCGGCGATCTGCTCGATCACGTCCACGCACTCGTCGAGCGAGCGGGCGAACTGGCTGCTCGCGCCGATCGAGCCGCCGACGGTGAGGCCCATGTGCGCCACCACGACGTCGGCGCCGGCCTCGGTCATCTGCCGCGCCTCCTCGGCTGTGAAGACGTAGGCCATCGTGAAGAGGCCGAGGTCGGCGGCCTGGCCGATCATCACGATCTCGCGGTCGTAGCCGAATCCGGTGGCCTCGAGGCTCTCGCGCCAGCGGCCGTCGATGATGCCGTGGCTCGGGAAGTTGATGACGCCGGAGAAGCCGACCCGCTGCAGCGACTCGAGGAACCGCGGCATCACCCGGGTCGGGTCGGTGCCGTTCACGCCGGCGATCACCGGGCAGTCCTGCACCACCGGCAGCACCTCACGCTCGCCCATCTCGGTGACGATCGCGTTGGCGTCGCCGATGGCGATCAAGCCGGCGTTGGAACCATGGCCGGCCATCCGGAAGCGACCCGAGTTGTAGATCAGGATCAGGTCGGCGCCGCCACGCTCGGCGAACTTCGCGGAGATTCCGGTGCCGGCACCGGTGCCGACGATCGGGCGGCCGGCGGCCACCTCGGACCGGAGGCGGGCGAGCACCTCGTCGCGGGTCAGCATCACTGGGGTCCTCTCGTTCGGGGGGTCTCGGGGGCGCGGGCGAAGTCGGGCACCTCGACCGGTGCGCCGCCGCGCAGCGAGGAGTCGTGGGCGCAGATGCCCGGGGCGGTCCAGGCAGCGGCCCGCGCGGCGTCGACGCGCGCCGGGCGGTCCGCGAGGATGCTGCTGACGAACTCGTGCACCAGGTGCGGGTGCGAACCTCCGTGCTCGGCCGCCCGCACCACGGTGCCGCCGTGGCCGGTGGGCACCGCGAAGTCGCGGAGGTACGGCACGAGTTGCTCCGGCAGGTCGCCGCGGTAATCGGGCGGGTGCAGGTCGGTGACGGTGGAGCGCCGGCCGCGCAGCCCGCGGTCGGGCAGCGCGGGGTCGAGATCGAGCAGCTCGTGGATGCGCAGCGGCTCGCCGTCCACTCTCGGCCACTCGACGCTCCCGGCGTCGCCGTAGACGTCAAAGCCCTCGATGTAGGACCGGGCCAGCTGGAAGAACGACAGCGCCACCTCACCGACGACGTCGCTGCCGGCCAGCGTGAACAGACCGACCTGCGAGGGGTACGGGTCGTCGTCGTCGCCCCGCCGCTCCGGCGTGAGCCGCCCGGTGCCGAACGACACCACCTGTTCCACCGTGGTGTCGGCGAGCGCCAGCAGAGGCGCGATCGCGTGGGTCGCGTACTTCATCGGCGGGAACCCGCGCCAGTAACTCGGGTAGCCATCGAGGTTCTGCAGGTGGAAGCCGCGGTAGCCAGTCGAGCCCGCCGAGGCGGCCGCTGAGGTAGAGGTCAGCGACGGTGAGGAACTCACGGCCGTACACCGAGGTCTCCATCATCATGTAGCGCTTCCCGGCCTCCCGTTCTGCCTCAACAATCGCGCGTAGGTCGTCAAGCTCGGTGGCCATGGGCACCGCGCAGGCGCAGTGTCGGCCCGACCGCAGCACGGCGAGGGCTTGCGGCGCGTGGTGGGCGACCGGGCTCGGCACCGTGCACGGCGTCCCACTCGTCCGTGACGAGAACGGCGTCGAGGTCGGCGAACCGGTCCGCGATGCCGTAGCGGTCGGCAACCGACTCGCGCCGCATCTCGTCGGGATCCACCACCGCCACCCGACCGACGCCGGGGTGGGCGAGGTAGACCGGGAGGAAGTCCTCGCCGAAGCCGAGCCCGACAACGGCGACATCGACCGTGCGTGTCGTGCGGTCGTCACCGTCACGGCCGACCACCTGCCCTACCGTGCGCTCAGTACCGTGCAGGAAGGTGACGCCCCGGTGGCGAAGTTGGGCACGTCGTCGGCAGCGGCCCGGCCCTCCGGCGAGGCGAGGACGGCGTCCATGGCGGCGCGGTCCTCGGCGTACAGGTCGACGACGAGGTGGACGTCGACCTCGAGGTCGCCGTCCTGCTGGCTGGTCCAGGTGAGGTTCCACCCGGTGAGGCCCTGCATCGCCTCCGCAAGCGGGAGGTGTGTCTCCACGTAGTAGCGGTCGAACGTCTCGGGGTCGGCGGGGCGGCCGTAGAGGACGGTCAGGCGGTGCATCAGCTTTCCTGGAGTGGGGCGGTGCGGACGGTCACGGGGTCACTTCACGGCGCCGACGGACAGCCCCTCGACGAGGCGGCGCTTGGCGACGAGGAACACGAGGAGCAGTGGCAGCGACGTGAGCAGCGCCAGGCCCATCAGCCGATTCCAGCTCACCGAGTACAGCGAGGTCTGCTGGGCCAGCAGGCCGCTGACGGGCAGTTGCGGGGGTCTGTGAGGAGCGTGGTGGCGTAGATGAACTCGCCCCACGTGATGATGAAGACGATGGCCCCCACGGTCGCGATCCCATTGGTGAGCAGCGGCAGAGCAATGCTGCGGAAGGTGCGCAGCCCGGAGGCGCCGTCGACGTGCGCGGCCTCGTACAGCGCGTCGGGGATGCCCAGGACGAACGGGCGCATCAGCAGCACCGCGAACGGCGCGAGCAGTGCGACGTCGGCGAGCACCAGGCCCCAGATGTCCCCCACGAGCCGCCACTCGGCGAGCACGCCGTAGAGCGGAATCACGGCCATCGGCTGCGGCACCATCTGCAGCACGAGGAAGACCGCCAGCACCACCGCGCAGATCCGGGCCCAGCCAGGGCCCATCCGCCGGCCTAGCGCGTAGGCGGCCGGCGCGGCCACTGCGAGCACGAGCACCGTGACGGCGGCCGCCACCTTGAACGAGGTGAGGACCGAGCTGCTGGCGACGTCCAGGATGTCCCGAAGGGTCGACAGCGTGGGCGTGAAGACGGCTCGTTCGTGCCCTGCTGTGACCTCGCGGTCGGACTTACGAGCGCCGTGAGCACGATCCACAGCAGCGGCACGAGGTAGACGGCGCCGAGCAGCAGCATGCAGGCGACCCCGAGTGGCCCCGGGCGCTGCTGGCGGTAGGACTCACCGGCTCTCCTCCCGTCGCACGCCCCAGGCGTAGGGCACCGCGAGCAGCGCGACGACCCACATCAGCATCGTGGCGACCGAGGCGCCGATGCCGAAGGAGTAGGTGCGGAACGCCTCTTGGTAGGCCAGGAACGGCAGTGTGGTGGTGACGTGCCGGGCCCGCGGAGGTCATCACGTACACGAAGTCGAAGCTTGC
The DNA here is from genome assembly GCA_963696245.1 of uncultured Actinomycetota bacterium. GTDB lineage: Bacteria > Actinomycetota > Actinomycetes > Propionibacteriales > Nocardioidaceae > Nocardioides. The sequence continues at coordinate 1,885 of CAVOJM010000001.1, read as the reverse complement.
CGCGAAGCCGTAGAGGATCACCAGGATCGTGAGGACCGCCAGAGTGGGCCGCAGCAGCGGCACGAGGATGTGGCGTGCGCGTCGTACCGGCCCGGCCCCGTCGAGGGCCGCCGCCTCGAGCACGTCCTGCGGGATGGCCAGCAGACCGCCACGGATGACGAGGATCGCGAACGGCAGGCTGGCCCACGCGGCCACCAGGCTCACCGACCACAGCGCGAGGTCGGGACTGCTGAGCCAGTCGACCGGCCCCACGCCCACCAGACCGAGCGCGGCGTTCACCGCGCCGTCACCGGCGAGCAGGAACTTCCACACGCTGCCACTGACCAGTGGCGGCAGAGCCCACACGAACACCATCAGCGAGAGCACGGCACCGGCCAGCCGGCCGCGGCTAGCTAGGAGATTGGCCGCCAGGAAGCCGATCACTAGGTCGACCGCGAGCAGCACCCCGGTGAATATCAGCGTCGCCTTCGCGGCCAGCCAGAAGGCGCCGTCGCCGGTGACCTCACGGAAGTTGTCCAGGCCGATGTACTCCCAGTCGCCGATCAGGGTGGCGGGTCCGACGTCGCTGAAGGCCATCCGCACCATCTGCACGATCGGCCATACGCCGAGCACCGCGCACAGGACGGCGGCAGGCATCAGGTAGGGGACGAGCTGCAGGCGTGCGAGCCGGCGCCGGACGGCGCCGGTGGAGGTGGCCGGTGCGGACGGCTCCTCCACCGGCGCCGAGCCGGTGCGCTCGACGGGCTCGGTGGGGGCAGTCACTCGCAGCCCCCGCCGCCCTTCTCCTGCGCCTCCTGGACGCCGGCCAGACCGCTCGCAGCCGCCTCGGCCGCGTCCTTCTCGCGGGAGATCACCGAGCTGCTCGCCTGTCCCATTGCGGTCTGCATCGCCGCGGTCTGCTCGTTCAGCGGCCACGCAGCGGTCTCGGCTGCGGCGTCGACGAACGGCTGGACCAAGGGGTTCTCCGCGACGGCGGGATCGTCGGCGACGTCGGCGCGGGTGGGGATCTGGCCAGAGTCCTCGAAGTTGGTCAGGCCGGCCTCCGGGGAGAGCCAGGCCTCTTCGATGTAATCCCACGACAGGTCGGCATCCTTGGTGAAGGCGCCGACGCCCAACGCCTCGCCGCCGGGGAACACCCAGCTGCCGTCGCTACCAGCGGGGAATCAGTGGTGCCGAGCCTTGAACGGGAGGTCGGGCACGGCACCAAGGTTCCAGTTGCCGTTGACACCGAAGGCGGTCTGACCCTTGGCGAACGAGGACCAGGCGTCGGCCTGGTCCCAGCCGGCCGTCTCACGGGGCACGATGCCGTCCTCCGACCAGTGCTGCAGCCGCGTGAGGCCTTCCTCCAACGAGGCCTCGTCGAGATTGCAGTAGTCGACGCCCTCGCCGAGCAGCAGCGGCATGAACATCCACGCGCCCTCGACCGTGGGCGCCCCGGACATCGCCAGTGGGGTGTACGTGCCGTCCTTGGCCACGGCCTCCAGGGCGGTCTGGAACTCCTGCACCGTGGTCGGCGGCTCGATCGCGAGTCGTCGAGGATGTCCTGGTTGTAGTAGAGGCCGAGCAGGTTCGTGTACGACATAACGTTGTAGACCTTGTCGTCGAGGCTCCACACCGCGGAGACGGCGAACTGGTCCTTGTCGGCGTAGTCGTTCCACTGGTCGGTCAGGTCGGCCAGAACGCCGGAGCCGGCGAGCGCCGGGAAGTCAACGACGACGTTGTCGAGGATGATGTCCGGTCCGTCGTGGGTCGTGGCCGTCGCGAGCAGCCGCTGCGGCAGCTGCTCGAAGGGGATCTGCACCACGTCGAACTTCATCGGGGTGGTCCTTGGTGAACAGCTCGTTCTGCTTCTCGAGCGCCGCGATCTGGCCGTCGGAGGTGTAGT